>NZ_CP059732.1:0-1200000 GCF_014117325.1 Spirosoma foliorum
TCTGGATTGAGGATTCAATTTAGCCGGTTACCATTGCGTGATTTTTACGAAGTTCCCAGATGCGTTATCGGCAGGTAGTAGCGCAAACCGGGCTCCGGTAGCATCCGACAAAGACGATACGCGACCTTTGTGTCGAGGTCAGGATACGCATCCAGTTTGATGTCAACTTCCTGACCCAGGACTCATTTTCTCCAGCTGCGTTTCTTTGAAGTTGGCAACTACCCAGAAGGTCGAATCGGCAACGATCGTGAACAGGTTCTGGCCAGGTTGTACATATTGACCAACGACTACGTTTTTACGACCAATCTTACCGGCAATTGGAGCGGCAAGCCGAGCATTAGCCGACTTTCAGTTTGGCGTTGTCGATAGCTGCCTGTTTCACTTTCAAGACCGCCTGGATTTTCTGAATGTTGGCTTGCGCTTTAGCAATACCAGCCTGTGCTACGGTTTCCGATGTTTTAGCCAGATTGACCTGCTCAATATTTGGGTTGTACAGTCCCGATTGTACTTCTACGTTATTCTGCGAGTCTTCCAGTTGCTTTTTGGTCAGCGATTGTTCTTTGTATAGATTCTGATCGGCGTTGCAAATCCTGTTGGGCTTTGTTGCGTGGGGAATAGCCTGTACCTGGGCGTTCGATTGAGCTACACGCGCGTTTTGGACTACGTTGCGCGAAGTTGCCTGCGCATTTTGCAGGTCGGCACGGGCATTTTCCAGGTCGGCCAATGACTGCTGATAATCGGCTTCAGCTTGTGCCAGGGCCACATCGTATTCCTGAGGATCGATGGTTACGAGTTGTTGGCCTTGTTTTACCGTGGCGTAATCGTCAACTTACACCGAGGTTAGGTAACCCGCTACCCGAGCGAGTACTGGCGCTGAGTTTCCTTCATTTTGGGCGTTGTCTGTTGTTTCGTACTGCTGGCTGTGGCGGAACGCCTGATAGCCGAAATAACCACCTACAAGTACTACTAGTCCAATAATAATGCGGGGTAAATATGCGCTGAGGCCGCTTTTCTCTTCTGTGGTTGCCATTTGCTGTGTTGTGGTTGCCATTTTTTATTTGGTTTTAGGCAAGCCCTGTTGGTAAAGAACCTATTCTATAGTCGAAACTGTTTGACTAATGTGGGACAAAAAAAAAAAGTAAACCAGGTTGACTATGAAGTCAAGTAGGTTGACTATATTTGTAATATCTTTTGGCCTTAAATGGTTCAGCGTTTTTCATTTTGCCAATATGTTCGTGGAAACAGACAAAAATTCCTTTGATTTTGACCAATATCGGGTCATTCGGGAGCGATCTCTAGGTCGCTTATTCTGGCGGCTCAAACGATATACGAGTAACCTTATTGAGCCTAAACTGCACGCACTTGGATATAAAGATTTCAAAATGAGTTATTTGATGTTTCTCTCGAACATTGAAGAGGGAGGGACAACAAATAATGAGTTAGCAAAACGTGCCTGCGTTACGGAAGCAAATGATGAGTAAAATTGTTGGCTTGCTCGAAAGCGAGGATATATCTATATTCAGCAAAATCCGACTGACTCTCGGTCGAACATTATTTTTCTGAATGATAGAGGGGAAGGAGTTATTCATAAGTCTTAAAGGATGTATGGAAGAGGCTCGCGATAAATTTGATGTGATCGTTGGCCACGACCGGATGGAACTGGTGCTTGATACCCTGGTTGAATTAACCAATAAATTAGAAAGCGAAGAACAATAAAGGGATATAGGATGTATGATGTAGGGTATATGATATACTTATTAACTATATCATATACCCTACATCATACATCCTATATAGCTAATGTTTTCCTCCATCAACCCCTATAATCAGCAGAAGCTGAAAACCTATCGCGCTGATAGCTCTCAAACTATTGAGCGTAAACTGAAACAAGCCGACCGGGCCTTTGCCGACTGGTCGGCTTTGTCTATTCGGGAGCGTACGGACTATCTTCGTAAAGTAGGTGTCTATCTGTCTATGCACAAGCAGCGCTATGCCGAACTGATGACGGCCGAAATGGGCAAAACGCTCAAAGAGGCTGTTGCTGAAGTTGAGAAATGCGCGGCTACCTGTACCTATTATGCTGATCATGCCGAAGCCTTTCTGGCGGACCAATCTATTGAAACCGACGCCAAACATAGTTTTATAACGTATCAGCCGCTGGGGCCGGTACTGGCCATTATGCCCTGGAATTTCCCTTTCTGGCAGGTTATGCGGTTTGCGATTCCGGGCCTTATTGCGGGAAATGTCGGCTTACTCAAGCACGCATCCAACGTGTTTGGTTCTGCGCTGGCCATTGAAGAAATCTTTCGGGAGTCTGGTTTGCCCGAGGGCGTATTTAGCTCACTTCTAGTCGACTCATCGGCAATTGAAGGCACTTTGAAAGATCGGCGGGTGAAAGCCGTTACGCTCACTGGTAGCGAACGGGCAGGAGCGTCGGTGGCGAGTATTGCGGGTAGTCAGATCAAAAAATCAGTACTGGAATTGGGCGGTTCCGATGCGCTAATCGTATTGGCCGATGCCGATCTGGAAAAGGCGGCCGAAATAGCCGTGAAATCCCGAATGCAAAACGCCGGACAGAGCTGTATTGCTGCGAAACGATTTATTATTGAAAAATCGGTGAAAAAGCAGTTTACAGAACTGGTGATAAATCAAATCAGCAAGATCAAACAAGGCGATCCGACTGATGAAACTACGACTATGGGACCAATGGCGCGTCTTAATCTGGCCGACGATATTGAGCGACAAGCTCGTGAATCTATCGCTAAAGGCGCCAAATTAGTAGCTGGTGGAAAGGGGACCGGTTTCCAGCGATCTGGCTGCAACGTTGCCCCAATCCTGTTGGATAAAGTAAAACCTGGTATGGCGGCTTTCGACGAAGAAACATTTGGGCCATTAGCCGTTTTGATCGAAGCCAAAGATGAAGCCGATGCCATTCGGCTAGCCAATCAATCTAATTTTGGACTTGGTTCTGCACTATGGACGCAGGATCTGGACAAGGCTGACCGACTGGTACGTCAAATTCAGGCCGGGTCTGTGTTTGTGAATGGCCTAATGCGTTCCGATGCGCGGGTTCCGTTTGGTGGCATCAAGACATCCGGTTTCGGGCGCGAACTCTCGGAAGTTGGCATCAAAGAGTTTGTAAACGTGAAAACTGTGTGGATTGAGAAGTCGTAAAAGCCACTAGATCAAGTTTGTATGGTAGCAAAGTAATGTCACTGCTGCAATTATTTTGATACCATGCCGTCCCTAGTTCGTCAAAGTGAGAAATGATTTAAAATCGTAATCTCTATTCTTATTTGATGAACCACTTTTTTCTTTCAGTTACTGCCTAGTTCTTTTTCTTTGTACATGTTTATTGGTGGCTTGCTCTAGTGAGAGTACACCTTCTCCAGATACGAATGCGCTGGTCTTTGTGGGTAGTGATGATGCCCATCTGTACGCTATCGATGCCCAGACGGGCCAAAAAAAATGGGCTTTTGCTACCAATGGTGATGTTTCGTCCAGCCCCATCGTGTTCGACGGTTGGGTGTACGCTGGTAGTGACCTGGGTCGTTTTTTTGCCGTTGACGTCCAACGAGGAAACCTGCAATGGAGTGTAGCTACCCAGTATAGTATGGCGACGAGCCCCATTGCGGCTGACGGACGAATTTACCTCAGAGGGCAAGACGTATATGCATATGATGCCAAAACAGGAAACCCTATCTGGGGAACGTTTCGAGGTGGTTCAGAACCAGGGTCTTCGGTGGTTAAAGATGGAACGAGCTTATTTATGGCTGAATCAGAAACTCTAATCGCCTATGATGCTATCAGTGGTAGCCGACTGTGGTCCTTTATCACCGATAATAATATTCAGACTGTACCTGTTGTGTCAAACGGGGTTGTTTTTATAGGCAGCAACGATACCATTCTGTACGCGCTGGGAGCTGCAAACGGCAAGTCGAAATGGTCTTTTCGGGCTTCAGCAGCAATTGTAGGTAGCCCGACTGTAGCCAATGGTCGGGTATATTTTGGATGTTATGATGATCAGTTATACGCCCTGGATGAACAAACAGGGAAACTCCTCTGGCGCTATGCTACCAAGAGCCCTATTTTTTCCAGCCCTACCGTAGCTAACAACATGGTATATGTTGGGAGTATGGATGGAAACCTTTATGCGGTAGATGTACAGAAAGGCACGACAGCCTGGTCAACTAATGTAGGGGGTGCTGTTTTTTCCAGTCCTACGGTTGCCAATGGAGTGGTTTATGTGGGTAGCACCGATAATGGCCTGTATGCATTTGATGCCTCTGATGGAGGTAAAAAATGGGTTTTTTATACCCAGGATAGAGTTCGATCCAGCCCTTGTGTTCTGACAACGCAGGGGGCATGTTATTAGAGGGTTTGGAAATGTCCAATAATGAGACTTACTGCTCTAAGGTCAAAGCTAATCAACCTTCATAGGTTATCTTTCCGGTCTCGCTCAGCAATAGGGGAGAACGGAAAGAAGCTTTGTTGATTATTATTCGCTGACTTTCTCGGCAGGTTTTTGCTTCCGTGCGTTCAGATAGCCTTTGATAACCGTGAAGGTCGTGATGGCCAGGAAGAACAGGATAATGTACTGAACGTAATCGACAATCCAGGGGAACTTCTCGCCGAAATAGAACCCTCCACCTACCAACGTTAATACCCAGATAGCCCCACCAATGACATTGTACAACATGAAAAATGGCGCTGGCATATGAATAAGACCAGCCAGCAACGGGGCAAATGTGCGGACAATGGGTAAAAAGCGTGAGATAATCAGAGCACTATTACCATATCGTAAAAAGGCGTCTCGCGTATTATCGATGTATTTCTGTTTAAAAAACAGTGAGTCGGGGCGATTTTTGATGCGTGCGCCAAAATAATAGCCCGTTAGATAACCCGTTGCCGAGCCTAATACAGCCGCGCCAAAAATGCAGCTCAATAATAACCAAAGCGGTACATTCAACAGTTTTGTACCCGCAAAGACGCCCGATAAAAACAGCAGATAATCGCCCGGCAGGAAGAAACCGAAGAAAATTCCGTTCTCAACAAAAATGATGAGGGTAATCAACACCAGGCCGCCCGTCCGAATGATTTCTTCGGAATTAAGCAGGTACTGGAAAAAGTCGATAATCTGGTTCATGATTAATGATAGACGGGGCCGCCGCGCGGTGATTGAATGATTGAATAACCTCTGTGGTAACTATTCAATCACTCAATCATTCAAAATTAAATATGCTCCGCCAGCTCAAGCCAACGGTCCGATTTTTCAGCGATACTGTGCTCGATTTGCTCAATTTCACGCGACCAGGCGATTAATTGCTCATGCGGTCCACCTGAATTAAGCAGATCCACAACTTCGATTTTGCGTTGCTCCAACGATTCAATTTCTTTTTCGAGCGTTTCGTATTCGCGGATTTCTTTGAATGAAAGCTTTTTCTTCGCACCATTTACCGTACTCGCTGCCGATGAAACTATAGGTTCAGGCGTTTGGTTCTTGGGAGCCGGGGTTGCTGGTTTATCAATTTGTGAAGTCGATTTTTTGGGCTGCGCCGAACGCGGCCCGGAATCTCGCCAGTCGCGGTAGTCGGTGTAGTTGCCCGGAAAATCGCGGACTTTCCCTTCGCCTTCCAGCACAAAAACGTGCTCTACCAGCCGATCCATGAAGTACCGATCGTGGGTTACAATGAGTACACAACCCGAAAAATTAAGCAGAAAGTCCTCGAGTACATTCAGCGTCATGATGTCGAGGTCGTTGGTTGGCTCATCCAGAATCAGGAAGTTTGGGTTTTGAACCAGCACCAGCAGCAACTGTAATCGTCGTTTTTCGCCCCCGCTCAGTTTCGCTACATAATCATACTGTTTGGAACGATCAAACAGAAACCGGCTGAGTAGTTGCGTTGCTGTAACAGTGTCGCCGTTAGCCAATTTCATAACTTCGGCCACGTCCTGCACCACATCAATTACGCGTTGGTTTTCGGGTAAATCAAGCTCTGTTTGCGTGTAATAACCAAACTTTACGGTGCCGCCCGTCGTAATCTTACCCGAATCGGGGCGAAGCTGACCGGTTAGCATATTCATCAGCGTGGTTTTACCCATGCCGTTTTTGCCAATCAATCCCACTCGGTCGGGCCGTTTAAAGGTGTAGTTGAAATGATCGAGCAGGACTTTATCGCCAAATCGTTTGCTCAGGTTTTCAACTTCCAGAATTTTGCTGCCTAGCCGGGTCATTCGCAAGTTCAGGTCCAGTTCGCCGTCGTTACGTTTGCCACTTGTTTTGTCTTTCAAATCTTCAAAGGCATCAATCCGGTATTGCGCTTTTGTTCCCCGCGCTTTGGGTTGGCGACGCATCCATTCCAACTCTCGCCGAAACGTGTTGCGATCTTTAGCTAACTCAGACGCTGCCGCCAGTTCACGTTCTTCTTTTTCTCGAGGAAATAAGCGTAATTCCCCTTGTAAGAATATATCTGTCCATTGTCCAATTCGGCAATCTGATTACAGACCCGATCCAGAAAATACCGATCGTGGGAGACCATCAGCAACGTACCATTATTGGTATTCAGGAAGTTTTCGAGGTATTCAATCGCTTCAAGATCGAGGTGGTTGGTCGGCTCGTCAAGAATCAGCAAATCAGGATTTTGGATAAGCACCCGCGCCAGAGCAACCCGTTTCCGCTGACCACCCGACAACGAACCCGCCAGTTGATCTACATTCTGGATACCCAGCTCACCCAGAATCTGCCGAATTTGGGATTCGTAATCCCAGGCTTCTAGTTTTTCCATGTCGATCATAGCCTTTTCGAGAGCAGCATGGTCGTCAATGGCCAGGGCGTGTTCATAAGCCCGAACCGCTTCGAGCTGCGCACTTTCGCCCGCCAGAACAACATCCATCACACTTAAGGAATCGTTCAAATCAGGCTGCTGGTCGAGGTAGCCAATCGTAATGTCTTTCCGATGGCTGACAATGCCTGCATCGGGTGGCATGGCCCCGGCCAGAATAGACAGTAAGGTGGTTTTACCTGAGCCATTGGCTCCAACAATCGCGACTTTATCGCCCCGATTGACACCAAATGTGAGGTTTTTGAATAATGTACGGTCGCCGTAGGACTTCGTTAAATTTTCGGCTGAGAGATAGTTCATAAGTCTGAATAACCCACACGGTTTTGAAAACCTAATAGGTTTAAAAGCACAAAGGTACAACAAAGAAAATCGTTCGTACTTTTACCATCGATTGCTGTTTCTATATTCCTAACAAACAATGCGCCTGAAATATCTCCTGATAACAACCTTACTAACGACTGGAGCCATCGTTAGTGCTATCGCCCAGACCTCAACGCCTATTAAATCGTACACCCAAACCATTCCGGGCACAAACCAGACCTACGCGATGGTGGCTATTCCCGGAGGTAAATTTCTGATGGGTAGTGCCCCCAGTGAAAAAGGGCATAAGCCTGATGAGGAGCCTATACATAGTGTAACGATCGAGCCCTTTTATATGGGTAAATACGAAATCACCTGGGATTTTTACGACCTGTTTGCCTTCACGAACATGGAGAAAGAGATGGCCGCAAAATATACCGCAACAGATGCGAACCTTGCCAAAACCGATGCTACTACCCGGCCTAGTCCACCTTATGTAGACATGTCATTTGGTATGGGCCGGGCGGGTTACCCAGCCATCAACATGACCCAGTATGCTGCCATTAAATTCTGCGCCTGGCTTTATGCCAAAACAGGCGTTTTCTATCGGTTACCTACCGAAGCCGAGTGGGAATACGCTTGCCGGGGAAATGATAAGAACGCGACGCTGGCCTATTCGTTCGGAAATGATGTGAAGCAATTAGGCGACTATGCTGTATTTGCAGGCAATAGTGGTGGCGGATACAAGAAAGTTGGTACAAAAAAGCCGAACTCGTTTGGGCTGTACGACATGCATGGCAACGTAATGGAATGGACGAAGGATCAGTACATTGAGGATTATTACAAGCAAGTGGCTAGCGGCAAAGTGAAAGAACCATTTGCTCCCACAACAACACTCTACCCGAATTCTGTACGAGGTGGTTCCTGGGATGATGAACCCGAAGTATTACGTTCGGCGGCTCGTACGCCTTCGGCTCCTGCCTGGAAAGTACTTGATCCACAAAGCCCAAAATCGGACTGGTGGTTAACCTCGGCTTCGTTTGTTGGTTTCCGGATTGTTCGGCCAGCCAAAGCACCCAGCGAGGAGGAAATTAAAACGTACTACGGAATCAAGCCAATTAAAGATTATTAATTGATGTAGGCTGTATGATATAGGATGTGTGAATGACAGCCTATATCATACAGCCTACATCCTACATCATGATCATCCTTCTTCTTGGTGCTAACCTTGGCGATCGTACGACAATCTTACAGCGAGCTGTTGATCTGATCGTCGAGCGCGTTGGGTCTATTGTAAAGCAGTCGGGTTTGTATGAAACAGCGCCTTGGGGGGTGGCGGATCAGCCAGCTTATTTAAATCAGGTATTGGTTGTTGAGACGGTTTTGACACCTGAAGCGGTTTTAAACCAGACGCAGGTAATTGAGCAGGAGTTGGGGCGCGTTCGACTTGAGAAGTGGGGTGCCCGTGTCATTGATATTGATATCCTGTACTACAACCAACTCATTCTGCAAACGCCCAGACTAATTATCCCGCATCCGTATTTGCATCAGCGACGGTTTACGCTTGTGCCTCTTGCTGAGATTGCACCCACGTTTGTTCATCCAGTTCTGAAAAAAACAACGCTTGAATTGCTGGAAGAATGTGAAGATAAAGGTGAGGTCATATTTTTTAATTCACCAAAAACTTCGCCCTTCGGCTGAAAACATTGTACCTTTGCGGTCAGTTTGTTATCATTTTCTCAAAAAAATAGCACCGATTATGTCTGCCACGCTTGACACCGTGAGTTTATTAGCCGACCGCATCAACGCGCTGGAGGAATCGTCCACGCTGGCGATGACCAAAAAAGCCCGTGAATTGGCTGCTCAGGGCCACAAAGTAATTAGCCTGAGCGTTGGAGAGCCGGATTTTAAAACGCCCCAACACATCTGCGAAGCCGCTAAAAAAGCCATCGACGACGGCTTCCACGGCTATTCGCCTGTTGCGGGTTATCCTGATCTCCGCAAAGCCATTGCTGATAAGTTTAAGCGCGACAATAATATTGATTGGAAACCCGAAAACATCGTTGTCTCGACGGGTGCTAAACACTCGCTCGCCAACGTAATTCAGGTGCTTGTGAACCCCGGAGACGAGGTAATCATTTTCTCTCCCTACTGGGTTAGCTATTCCGAAATGGTGAAATTGGCCGAAGGAAAGGCCGTTGTCATCGACGGATCGTTTGAGAATAATTTTAAAGTAACGCCAGAACAGTTTGAAGCCGCCATTACCGATCGGACCAAAATTGTGATGTATGCGTCGCCAAACAACCCAACAGGTTCAATTTATTCTGAAGCTGAGTTGCGGGCTATTGCCGATGTTGTCGCTCGTCATGAAAACGTTCATGTACTGGCTGATGAAATTTATGAATATATCAACTTCACGCCAGAAGGTCATTTCAGCATAGGCTCAATCCCTGAAATTGCTGAACGTGTAATCACGGTGAATGGAGTAGCTAAAGGCTATGCCATGACCGGCTGGCGTATTGGTTATATTGGCGCTGCGAAATGGATTGCCGACGGTGTTGAGAAGTTACAAGGGCAGGTAACGTCGGGTACAAACTCGATTGCACAGAAAGCAACTGTAGCTGCCTTGAATGGTCCTATGGAACCATCCATGGAGATGGCGAAGGCTTATCATCGTCGTCGTGATTTAGTAGTGAAATTGCTGAAAGAAGTACCTCATTTCCGCACGAACGTCCCTGAAGGTGCGTTCTACGCTTTCCCTGATATTAGCTATTACTACGGCAAATCGGACGGTACAACCACTATCGAAAATTCTGATGATTTTGCTGGCTGGTTATTGAATACCGCCTATGTGGCAACGGTTGCCGGTTCGGGCTTCGGTGCTCCTGATTGCCTGCGTATCTCAACGGCGGCTTCCGATGAATCCCTTGTTGAAGCCGTCCAACGGATTAAAGATGCTGTGGCGACTTTGAAATAGAAGCTCGATAAAATAAGGTAAATGAATGTCGTCAGGATGGCTGAAATATAGCCATCCTGACGACATTTTTTGTTTGGGTAGTTCTGATCTAGAAATTTCCTGCTTGCTAAATAACGTGAATTATGGAGGATTTACGAATAGAATTATACTAGTTTTCTGTCATCCCGACGTCAGGAGGGATCTTCGGTAAATAATCAGTTGCCGAAGATCCCTCCTGACGTCGGGATGATAGAAAATAATACTATAAATGACTGACAATCAGTTGATAAATTTAGATTCTATCCATTATTCACGTTAAATAGTACAATTGTAGATAAGCCTAGTAGTAATCGGAAAGAAGCTAACGAATACAAAATGGTTTATCGTCACGAAGGAAGAGCCACGATATTGAGACCTCTGGCGTAACTAAAGCCATAAACCAAAGTGCCTGATAGCTAGTATTTAAGGTGACGTATTCGAAAAAGATTAAATACAGTAGGAATGTTAATTTTGAAATAGTTAACTTAGGAGGACATAAATATTTTTTGGCATTATAATTGAGAAGAATCTATTCAGGTTAGACAAGTGACAACATATTAACCAGCAGGGCAAGATAAAGTCAACATTTTGTTTCAAAAATTTAGAGACTACGCTTGTTTTTGTATTAAGTCAAGGTTAATTTTGAATAAGAATAGAATTATGTATCAAGCACTGACTTTTTAAGTTGTCTTATTTGTAAAACCGTAACCTTAATCTTTAATAATTACTACTGGAAACCGATGAGAAATTTCCGCTTGTACATGATTTTTCAATGGGTTTTTTTCTTGCCCATTATCCTTCCGATGTGTATCATCTTCGGAGCGTTGCGTGGAATTGTGCAGATGATTGAACGAGTGATGGAGCAAATGATATTGGATATCGCTCCGTCAGATCCGGCATCGTCAACGCAGGTGACAGAATCCTGATTTTAGTATACTATATATGCCGTGGATAGCCTGATTTTTTGGGTTTATCCAACTAAAGAGCCGCATTTTCTGATTTCCAGAAAATGCGGCTCTTTGTGTTTCGTAAATTATAGAATGAATTTAGGGCTTTGCTCAAAGCCCTGAACTACTATTCATAAATGAAGTCCATATTCTTGTCTTTATAGTTTTCATCGTCCAGCTCCAGAAATTCCTCCCAAAACGGATCGTTGGGTAGTCCAGCTTTGCAAATGATGGGTCGGTCTGGCGCTCCGGCTTGCTTTACCGGATGAATGAAATAAAGACGGCGAGCATGCAGGTAAATCTTTTTATCGGCCACAGCTCGGTCATAACCATACTTGACATCTCCGCGAATCGGAGAACCCATGTGTGCTAACTGAGAGCGAATTTGGTGTGGTCGACCCGTAATTGGATTTACTTCCAACAAATAGTGCTCATTGATTTTGCCCAATATCCGGTAGGATAATTCGGCTTTCTGTGAACCAGGTACCTCATAATCGTAGACCGTAACCTGATTCTTCTGCTCGTCCTTTATCAACCAATTGACCAGCTTATCCGCATCTTTAGGCGGCTTATGGCGCACCACGGCCCAGTACGTTTTCTGAACCTGTCGCTTACGGAAAATCTCGTTCATGCGCTCTAGTGCCTTTGATGTACGGGCAAATACAACCAAACCACTTACGGGGCGGTCGAGCCGATGTACCAAGCCCAGGAACACCTCGCCCGGCTTGTTGTACTTTTCCTTGACGTAATCCTTCAGAACATCGAGTAAGGTGGTGTCGCCTGTTCGATCGCCCTGGACTAGAATGCCCGGTTCTTTATTGACAATTAGCAGGTGGTTATCTTCGTAAACGACCTGGTATGGTTTCTTCTTCATAATGGATAATGTGTAATGGAAAATGGAAAATGAAAAGACGAACTTCATTTTCCATTTTCCATTATTCATTTATTCTCTAACTCAATATGCTTCTTTCTCGTTCGGAAAGTCGTTGGCTTTTACATCATCTACATAATGAGCAATAGCCTGTGTCATAACGGTATGTAGTTCGGCGTATCGGCGCAGAAAGCGGGGCTTAAACTCGTTGTTTATCCCCAGTAAGTCGTGAAAAACCAGAATCTGACCGTCGGCATCAGGCCCAGCTCCGATTCCAATGGTAGGAATGTTCAGGCTTGCCGATACCTTTTTGGTGAGAGCAGCCGGGATTTTTTCGAGCACTACACCAAAGCAGCCAATATCTTCGAGCATATGTGCATCGGCCATTAGTTTCTCCGCTTCGGCCTCTTCTTTTGCTCGTACGGCATAAGTGCCAAATTTGTAAATAGATTGAGGGGTCAAGCCTAAATGGCCCATTACAGGAACACCCGCGCTCAGGATTCGGACGATGGATTCCTTGATTTCAAGACCGCCTTCCATCTTAACCGCATGAGCACCTGACTCTTTCATGATTCGAATGGCCGATTGCAGAGCTACCGACGAGTTACCCTGATACGAGCCAAACGGTAAGTCGACAACAACTAAAGCCCGTTTCACTCCACGCACCACCGAACTGGCGTGATAAATCATTTGATCGAGTGTGATTGGTAGTGTAGTCTCATGACCAGCCATAACGTTCGAGGCTGAGTCGCCCACCAGGATCAGTTCAACGCCAGCTCCATCAACTACTCGCGCCATCGAATAATCGTAAGCAGTGAGGGCCGAAATTTTTTCGCCTTTATTTTTTAGTTCCTGTATAGTATGCGTGGTAACGCGCTTGATGTCGGGATTATGAACAGACATTAGACCAGTTGTAAAGTTATGAAGTCGTAAAGTTATAGAGTTGTAAAGTGATATAGGTACGGCATTACAACTTTACAACTCTATAACTTTACAAGCTTATAACGTCTACCTTGGTGTCAGCCATGATTCGGGGTTGAGTTTGGTAAACTCCTTCCAGATTTGGAACTGGATTTCAGAGACTCCGTCTTTATCAGTGGCTACCGTTCCAATGGATTCGCGGGCTTTCACACGTTGGCCCACACGGACCGATACACTCTTTAGTTTGGCGTAAAGCGTAAAATAGTCGCCATGCTGAATGGCAACGACATTGTTCATGCCAGGAATATTTGTAATGTCCTGCACAACACCATCGTAAACGGTTCGCACGTTTTCTCCCGCATTTGTCTGGATATCAATTCCCTGGTTTTCAACGAATATACCTTTCAAAACCGGATGAGGTTTTCGGCCAAAATGATCCGAGATAAATCCTTTTGTAACGGGCCAGGGGAGGTGTGCTCGTGATGCCGTGAAAGACGATGCCAGCGCCGTTTCCTCATCATTAAGGTTATTGTCTCGTCGTTCATCGGGCTTCTTAGCCGTAGGTTCGGGCTCGGCTGGTCGCTCCACTTTGGCAACATCGGCTGGTGCCGGTTTTTCGCCCGCTTTTTCGGCCGCAGCAATGGCATCTTCAGCCCGTTTGCGTTCTGCAGCTTTACGGGCGGCTTCAGCTCGGGCCAACCGCTCTCGCTCTGCTCGTTCGCGGGCCTCACGATCGGCGCGTTCTTTGGCTTCGCGAGCAATGATGCGCGTAATCATGGCTTCGAGTCGGTTAATGGCCCGGCGGCTCTCGGCCAGTTCAGTCTGAAGTTCGAACTCCTTCTTACTTAATTCTTTAACTACATCGTTTTTCTCAACCTTTAATGTCTCAAGCTTTTTAGTCTCGTTTACCTTAGCGCCAATGGTATTTTTCTGTTCCAGGCGTTTATGCTGGGTCGCTTTTTGTTTCCCCTGTAGCATAACCTGTACGTTGTTCATTTGTCGCACCTGGCTTTGGCGGGCATCAGAATATTGGCGTAAGTAGCGATAACGGGCAACGAGTTGGTTGAAGTTATCCGATGCGAAGAGAAACCCCAATGGATTTACCTGCTGCCGGCGCTTGTCGGCGGCATAAATCATGGAGCCGTACTCCGATTTTAGTTTATTCAGATCCAGTGTGAGCTTCGTGCTAGCCTGTCGTAGTTCAGCAATTTCAGCGTCGGTCAATCGGAGATCCTTATTAAGCAGGTTAATCTGTTTCGACTGGGTCTGAATCTGTTGATCGAGCGCTTTGAGTTGTCCTAAACTAGCTTGCTTTTCTGTGGCTGTTTGTTTCAAAATCGTTCGAATCTGACTCATTTTTTCCAGATTCTGCTTTTTTTCTTTTTCCAGAACCTGTCGATTCCGCTGGGTTTGTGGAATCGAGTTTGACGGTTGCACCTGCGCTTGTACTGGCTCGGTAAACCATAAAAAACCGAGCGCTATCAACTTGATAGCTGACCAGAAAACGATTCGGCAAGTGGATATGGGAGTGGGGTGCATGGATTTCAGGACCAACGAATGTACTTATGGTCGACGCTCGTAATTAGTCGGAAGAGTGAAAGGAAAGCCCGGACTGGTCGAGACCAGTTCAACTTTAGTATGTTTTAGACGAAGCTGGGTTTGGCGAGACTGGCCATCCGTTTTCGACTGATAATCGAGCGTTAAAAGGCTCGTATATGGAACCAGAAAGTTAGTTAGGGCGGTAAAATCTTCGTAATCCAGCCGAAGTGTATTTTTGGTAGGCTGCTCCGTTATGGCCAGTTTTTTTAATTTCCGATCCTGTTCACCAATATAATTTTCAACTAATGCCTGCCCTTCGGTTTGTCGTAATAACAACTCATTGCCCTCATTTTTAATTAGTTGAGCAGGGCGTTTGGGAAAGGGTAAATTTCCGACGATTAAGGCCTGTAGCAGCTGAAAGCTCATCTGAAAATTGAACTGTTTGCTCAGTGTTGGAAAATCATAAACGGTATACTCCTTGTGAATCTTGTCAATGATGGTGATTGAATCCGGTGTAATGAGTCCCCGAACCGCTTCGATACCCAACTTCGATACTGATAACCAGATCAGACTGTCTTTTTGAACGCGTATACTAACATTCGCATTATCAATATCCTGCGAAGGACTTTTGAACGAAAGTTTGGATTTAGTCGTGAGGTACTGAAAATCAATTTCGGCAACACGCGTACGTGCTTCCTCAATATCCGGGCGAACAACCGTGGGTGTAGTGGCAGGAATAGTTGCAGTAGGCCGAGTGGCAATAGTGGAGTCTGGTGTAGGCGATGGAACAACAGCTGAGCCCGTCGAATGCGACATATGACGACGTCGGCAACCTTCCGAACTCAACAGCGTGACCAGCAATCCAATTACACACAGGTATTTATTCATTTGGGAAAATTTCGGCTTTCGGTTTACAGTCTATGGTTTACGTATTTGCCCACCGTAAACCATAAGCCAGTTTACAACTTGCCAGTAGTTATCTTTTTGTCTAAATCAGGACCCGCTCCACCTTTTGCTTTCGCCTGTTTCCACTGTTCGACCGCCTTGTCGGGTTGGCCAAGCTGGTAAAGAACATCGCCATAGTGTTCAATAATTGTACCACTAACGTTGGCCGGATCGGCGAGAGCTTTCTCCAGGTATTGCTTGGCTTTAGCGTAATCCTTTGACACATAGAGTATCCAGGCGTAGGTGTCCAGATAGGTCGCGTTGGTCGGGTGCCGTTCAATGAGCTTTTGGGCCAACTGCAAGGCGCGAGGCAGATTCTCTTTCCGTAAGGATAAAAAATAGCTGTAGTTATTGAGAACGTGATCGTTGATAGGGTCTACTTTCAGAACCGCTTCGTACGACTCGTCGGACTTGGCGTGATCGCCAATCCCGTTGTAAGCATCGCCTAACTGGGCGTCGATTTCTTTTCGGAGATCATTGTTAGAGGTAGCTGCCAGGAGCTTTCGGCTCTCTTCGAGTGCGTCGACGGCTTGCTGATATTTTCGTTTATACAGATTGGCCGTTCCATTGGAATACCAGAACAATCCTTGTGTGGGGAATACCTCAAGCGCTTTTTCGGTGTGTGCCAATAAGCTATCTACCTGTTGCAATTCGCCGTCTAATTGGATCAAAGCGCCCCATACTTCATACACCGAGCCATCGAGTCGGGCCGCTTTGGCGTAGGCGTCGCGGGCTTCTGCTTTCTTGCCTTGCTGTGTCAATAAATTGGCGAGCATGACTTGAGTTTTGGGGTCGTTGGGCGAGGTTTTGGCCAAGTTCTGTACCATAGCCAGCGCATCCTGCCGAGCGGTCGTGTTTTCACCCGTCATGCCCACGTAACTTGATAGAATCCGGGCTTTCAAACCCGCTTCAAGATTTGGGTTGGCCAACACCTGATTCAGCTCTTTCGTTACGCGATCCATATCGCCTTTCTTGCGATAAATATCGGCCAATAGCACGTGTGCCTGAGGAAGGTCAGCGTTTAGTTTAAGGGCTCGATCAATCCAGCCAATAGCCTGATCGCCCCGATCGTTGGCAATAAGTAGCTCGGCCCCTTCGAGGAGGTAATCAGGATCGGAAGGTTCCGAGGCCACTAATTTTTCGGCTTCTTCAACAGCCTTATCAATCTTGTTCTGCTTTAAATAAATCCGTTGTTTCTGACGAACGATTTCCTCATTTAGTCCCAACTCTCGCTTTACTTTATTGTAGGCATCCAGCGCCTTATCAGGTTTATCGTTGAATAAGTAGATCGCGGCTAGCTCTACGCCATATTCAGCGTTTTCTGGTCCTTTTTTCAGGAGTTTTTCGTAAAGTTCTTCGGCTTCTACGTATCGTTTTTGCTTGACGTATAATTCGGCAAGCAAAAGGGAGTAAAACTTGTTTTGATTATCGATCGTATACGCTTTTGTAGCATGAGGAATGGCTTCCGTAACTTTTCCGGCCTTTAAGTATGCGTTGGCCATCGAATACTGGGCAGCCGCATTGGCAGGGTCTTTCTGAAGTACTTTTGTAAACTGCGTGATGGCCTTTGTCGGTTCGTCGGTCATCAGATAGCGCATTCCCTCCGTAAACTGAGTTTCGGCTTCTATGCGGGTTGTGGTTGTCGATCCAACCTTTGCAAGCGATGTGTCAGGAACGGCTTTTTCACGTCGACGCTGCGCTGACGCTGGTGTCAGCGTCAGCCAAATAACCAGCCCAAGAGTACCAATCCACACGATCAGGAACTGGTTAGAGAAAAATTTGTATAACGTTTTCATGCTGGTCTGCGAATAGACGAACTTACTTACCAAAACGCGGCCTATCCCGTTCTATTGCGGCTTTGGTTGAAGTAAGCCCCTTAGACAAAGGTAGTTCAAAATGACGGAATGATTAACAAGGAGCTCAGAGCGTGGGGCGCGGAGTAAAGAATGGGCTTTCTAGCGCCCTGCTCCGAGCTCCTTTCCCCTTACTTCCTGCAAATACTTTGCCTTAATCGAGTAAGACTTGCTAAATATACTAGAAGAAAGCCTTACGTAATTGATAACTTTTCAAGGAGGGGCGAGTTATCAACTGGCTAGTAGCACTGTTAAAAAATCAAAAATCGTACACATGGAAACCCTGTATACTGCCACCGTAAGTAATGTCGGCGGGCGCGAAGGTGATGTAAAATCACTTGATGGTATTTTAGAACTGGATATTAAACGCCCTGTTGAAATGCATGGCGAAGGAGGAAAGCCCAATCCTGAAATGTTGTTTGCCGCTGCTTATAGCTCCTGCTATAATGGGGCACTGATGGCCGTAGCCGACCGTCGAAAAATTATTCTGCCCGAGCATGCCGTGGAGGTGAGCATTTCGCTCAATAAAGACGGCAACAATATGTTTCTATCGGGAAAGATTGTGGTGAAAGCACCGGGTATGGACCATGACCAACTACAACAACTAGCCGAATCAGCCCATATCGTCTGCCCTTACTCGAAAGCCGTGAAGGGAAATATGGATATGAAGATTGAGGTGCTGGTGTAGATAGGTAGTACTAGAAGCGAGGAGTTAGGACCGGGCCGCCGGAGCGGAGAGAATGGCTGACGCATCTAGTTTTTAAGCGTCAGCCATTCTCGCTCCTAATACTGTCTGTCTAACTCACCGCATCGTAAATCTGCACACGCTGCCAGAGGTGAGCACATTTATCAACGAAGGCCAGATGAACAGGATGTGTCTGATAAACATCATGAGCGGCCTGGTCGGCGAAAACCAATGTTAGCGCAAAATCATAGCTGTGGTCAATAACCGGCCGACGCGTTTCGGCAGGCGTGCCGATGTAAACGGTCGTGATTTCGGTTACGGCTTTCAGTGTTTCGAGACCGGCACGAAGTGCCGTATGGTCGTCCTGACTTTCGGGATGATGAAGCCAGAAAAAAACGGTATGAACAAACATAATATCGGTTGATAGGGTTTTTAAACTGAGCCGTAAAAGTAAGCATACTTTCCGGTAACCCTAAACGAGGAGGTCATTCGCTCCTTATCTGCTAGCTCACATCGCCACGCCCCAGTAATTTTTCGGCAAAATGCTCACCCGCTATCAGCTTTCGGATGATGTCGATATCGTCATCGTTCAGTAGATCGCCAAGGCTTAGTTGGTATATATTAGCGAGCTCTTCCAATTTATTAATAGAAGGTTGAGTTTGCCCACTTTCCCATTTGCAATAAGCAGGTTGGGTCATTCCGATGTTAAACGCAATATACTCCTGCGAATACCCAAACAACTGACGTAACCGACGAAGCTTTTCCGATAGTACTGGCATAGTTCACTAATTTATGGATCAACTTATACTAAAAGAGTAACGGATCTCATCATAAGCAAAGGGTATTCTATTGTTGGTCGGTAGATAAACTTACGGCTACTACTATAAGTTTAGATTTATTTTTTGTGTCTATTTCTTAAAATAATCCTGTATTCGGCAATTATTGTTTTACAAATCCCTGGTTATTAGATTATAACCGGTAGCTATATTTTTATAATAATCGGTTATCAGGTCGGGCGCTCCCGTCCCCCAACTTTGTCCCAAGCAAACGGCAATACGTTTGGCAGGTCATAAAGACAAGCTGTATTCCCTTTGTTTAGCGGTCGCCGAAAAGCTAACAGAGTAGGCATTATTAACTTATATATCGTTATGAAAACCTTAGATTTTGTTAACCTCGGAGTTGAAGAATTGACGAATCAGGAAATGATCAACAATCATGGTGGTGGCGACAGTACCAGTTTGTTAAACATCGGATCAATTGCGATTGGCGATCTGGTGGATCTCAGCGGTAATAGTTTATTTAATGGTAACTATGCTTTGTTCAGTGGCAACAGCACTGACGTAAGCCCAAGTACGGGAACTGGTTTTAGCTTTAGTACAAGCCGCTCATAACCAATAAATTTAGTCGAAGTAAGCCGAAAGAATTAACGTTCAAGTCGGTAATCGTTCACTTAAATTTTAATATCGTTATGAAAACGTTCGATCTTGCTACTCTCGGTGTTGAGGAGCTAACCAGTCAGGAAATGAGCAGTAACCACGGTGGTGGCGATAGTTTCACATTATTAAACATTGGCGCGATTACAATCGGTAATCTGGTTAATGTTAATGGAAATAGCCTCTTCGATGGTAATTATGCGTTGTTCAGCGGAAACGGGACTGATGTCAGTCCAAGCACAGGAACAAGTATAGGCTTTAGTTCAAGCCAGTCATAATCGGGTAAATTGATTGAAGTAAGCCGATTTTGTTCGTAATCGAATCGGTAATTGTTCACTTAAATTTTAATATCGTTATGAAAACGTTCGATTTTGCTACCCTCGGTGTTGAGGAGCTAACCAGTCAGGAAATGATTAATAATCATGGTGGTGGCGATAGCACCAGCATTGGAAATATAGGTTCAATACTCATCGCTGATCTGGTCGATGTGAGTGGAAATAGTTTGTTTAATGGTGACAGTGCCCTGTTCAGTGGTAACAGCACCAGTGCCAATCCTGTAACGAGCACGCTGTTTAACTTCAGTTCGCTCAGTTCATAGACGTTTGAATTGAGCGAAATCAACAGGCTCAATCAGGAAGAATAAGTAGCAGGGATTTTGCCCGTTGGAACAGAAAGCCATTTCTTTTTTTCTGTCTCAGGGGCGAAATCCCTGTTTTTGGGTTATACGTAGATAGTATTCAATACACTCAACGCAACGATGAACGAATCTGAATTCTCCTATGGCCTAGTCACTTACCTGCCCAGGGTTAGTGTGCGGAGCCAGATTATTTATACAACGGTTCTGGGCGTTATCCTGCTTACGGTACTGGCCTTACCGTTTATATATGTTGATGTGTCGGTGCAGGCAAATGGGCTAGTTCGGCCTGTTGCGGAACGTAGCGAAGTGAAAGCCACAGCCGGGGCAGTCGTTGAGAAAGTAATGGTGCGGGAATGGGAGCCTGTTCGCAAAGGACAGCCGCTTTTTCAATTGCGGTCCGATGCATTAGATACCAAAAAGCAGCTGGTAGATAATCAAATTGCCGAAAAAGCCGCATTTGTTCGTGATCTGGACCAGTTAACGACTAAATCCTGGAAAGTCGTCAATGGATTAGCCGCTCCCCTTTATCGACAGGAGTATAACCAGTTTCGGGCTATTGTCGAAGAAAGTTGGAATTTGCAGGAAAAGCGAAAACGGGAACTTCAAACGGCACAACTACTCTACTCGCAAAAAGCAATTGCACGACTTGAATACGAAGATGCGCTTTATGCGCACAAGGCTTCTCTGGCACGATATAACACGCTCGTTGAACAACAACGAAGTGACTGGCAGACCGATCTGACACAGGTTCGGCGTGATTTAGCCAACTTGGAATCGGATGCCAAACAACTGCATGAAGAGCAGGAATTGTACATACTAAAAGCCCCGACTGGTGGTACGGCTAGTCAGTTAGCTGGACGATATGCGGGTAGTTATGTGCAACCGGGCGATGTGCTGGCCGTTGTTTCTCCAGACTCTACTCTAATCGTCGAAGCCTACGTTCCCTCGAAAGATATTGGTTTGCTAAAGCCCGGTCAGCCAGTACGATTACAGGTCGACGCGTTCAATTATAACCAATGGGGTTTGCTGACGGGGCGTGTAATGGATATTGCGAATGACTTTACAACGACGAATGGCGAGCCAGTTTTTAAAGTTCGGTGCCAGCTGGATAAGCCATACCTGAGTTTACAAAACGGTTATCAGGGTCGTTTGAAGAAAGGAATGACGGTTCAGACTCGCTTTCAGGTTGCCCGTCGTTCGTTGTTTCAGTTGCTTTACGACAAAGCCGATGATTGGCTAAACCCGGCTGTGAGTAATCCCAAAACGGCTACAGCAAGCTCGCAGAAGGAGGGCGGCAGCTCCATATGAATTCAGTAACTGAAGAGAAAAAAAACAACAGCGTTGGACTGTTGGAACGCGTTCGGGAGTGGTTCGCTATGAAGAGTATTAGTGCCCGAACAAAAGTCAAACAACGCGACATCACCGATTGTGGAGCGGCTTGTCTGGCATCGGTAGCGGCTTATTACCGATTGTTATTGCCAGTTGCGAGAATTCGCCAACTGGCTGCCACCGACCAGAAAGGGACCACTGTATTGGGGATGGTCGAAGCGGCTCAGAAGCTGGGATTTCAGGCGAAAGGTGTAAAAGCGCCATTTGAAAGTCTATCGAAAATCCCTCAGCCGACGATTGCCCACGTCACGATCCGCAACAGTCAATTGCAACACTATGTGGTCATTTACCGGATTACCGACCAGAGGATTACGGTCATGGACCCCGCCGATGGGAAAATGCATCACCTATCGCCCACCGAGTTCAAAGAGGTTTGGACGGGCCTATTGGTCTTATTGATACCCGACGAAACATTTAAGGTTGGTGATCAGAAAGTGCCTGTGTTGCAACGATTCTGGCAACTGATGCAGCCTCACCGGGCCGTTTTGTTTCAAGCTCTGTTTGGCGCGTTGATCTACACAATTTTAGGCTTGTCTTCGGCCATTTATATTCAGAAAATTGTCGATAATGTACTGGTCAACGGGAATCGTAACCTGCTGAATCTGCTCAGCGTGGTGATGATTGGTCTATTGATTCTGCAAATTTTCATCAATGCCACCAAGAGCTTTTTCAATCTGAAAACCGGCCAGCGAATTGATGCCGCGCTGATTTTAGGCTATTACAAACACCTCATGACATTGCCGCAATCGTTTTTCGACACGATGCGGGTGGGGGGAGGTGATTTCGCGGGTAAATGATGCCGTTAAAATCCGGTCGTTTGTTAATGACATTGCGCTTGGGCTGCTCGTTAATGTGCTGATCGTGTTCTTTTCGTTTGGGCTGATGTTTACCTATTACTGGAAACTCGCCCTGATTCTGGTGTTGGTGGTGCCATTTTATGCCGCTATTTACTGGGCCATGAACCGATTCAACCAGCGATACCAACGGAAGCTGATGGAGAACTCCGCCGACCTCGAAGCGCAACTGGTTGAATCGTTGAATGCCATGCCAACCATTAAACGGTTCGGCCTGGAACAGTTTGCGAGCCAAAAAACAGAAACCCGCTTTGTGGCTCTCCTGCAAACGATTTTTCAAACGGGCAGCGCGGGTATCTATGCGGGCAATGCATCGGAGTTTGTGACCCGACTGTTCACCATTATTTTACTCTGGACGGGTGCTGGCTACGTACTTCAGAATGACTTGACACCGGGAGAACTACTTTCGTTTTATGCGCTTATTGGCTATTTCACGGGCCCTGCTGCCAGTTTGATTGGCTCAAACCGGAGTATTCAGGAAGCCCTGATTGCCGCCGACCGTTTGTTTGAAATTATGGATCTCGATCGCGAATCGAATGAGAACAAAGTTCAGTTACAGCCTGCTATGGTTGGTCCGATTCGATTCCAGAACGTGACCTTTCGCTACGGTACACGAGCTACTGTTTTCGAGGATTTAGTGCTGACCATGCCGAAAGGAAAAATTACAGCTGTGGTCGGGGAAAGTGGATCGGGAAAATCAACGTTGATGTCACTGGTACAGGGGTTGTATCCGCTGCAAAGCGGCACTATTTTCATTGGTGACTACGACATAAAACACCTGCATCCTGATAGTCTGCGGCAGGTCGTCAGTGTGGTGCCGCAGAAAATTGATCTATTTGCGGGCAATGTCATTGAAAATATTGCCATCGGGGAAGATGAACCTGATATGCAGCGTCTTCTCATTATTTGTGATCAGCTAGGTATCACCGATTTCATCGAACGAATGCCGAACGGATTTAAAACCTATTTGGGCGAAAATGGAGCGACGCTATCTGGTGGACAAAAGCAGCGGCTAGCCATTGCCCGTGCCCTTTATCGACAACCCGAAGTCCTGATTCTGGACGAAGCAACCTCCGCCTTGGACTCGTTGTCGGAACAATTTGTACAACGCACTGTACAGCAGTTACGGAAAGAGGGCAAAACGATTATCATCATTGCCCACCGGCTCAGCACTGTTCGGAAGGCGGATAAAATAGTTGTATTGGAACATGGGCGAGTTATTGAAGAAGGAAAACACGTTGAGCTGATCAAAAATGGAAAGGCTTATTCGCAGTTCTGGCAGCAGCAGACCGAGGTCGTTTAGAGAATTCAACTAGTCCTCAATCAGTCGATAGAAAGCATCTCGGTACGTTTCACCAATGGGGACAATCGCCTGAGAGTGGCCTGGATGATTAATGTATATGCGGTTTCGTTCAATGGATTCAATTCGGTTGAGTGCCACAATATAGGATTTGTGAACTCGGGCAAACTGATGGGGCAGCAGCTTTTCTTCCAGACTTTTCATGGTTTGGAGCGCCAGAATCCGCTCGGCTGGCGTATAAAGCGAGACATAATCTTTTAGTCCTTCGCAATACAAAATGTCGCTCAAACTAACGCGTTGCAAGCGGTATTCTGTCTTGACGAAAATGAAATCCTTGGGGGCCGGTTCAATCAGACTATTCTGGGTAGTATCGGGCACCAGATTACTAGCAGGTACTGCCGACTGAATGGGCGGTAGCAGTTTTTGCACCGCTTTATAGAACCGTTCGAACGAGACGGGCTTGAGCAGATAATCCACCACATTGTGTTCGTAGCCTTCCAGCGCGTAGGTTGAATAGGCGGTGGTCAGAATAACCCGGCACTTATGGTCACTAACGGCTCGTTCTACCAATTTTAGGAATTGCATTCCTGTGAGTTCGGGCATCTGAATATCCAGAAAAACCAGGTCTACCTCGCCCTGTTGTACCCGCGTCAAGGCGTCGATTGGGCTGGTCGTGGCGCCAACCAGTTCCAGAAAAGGTACTTTCCGAATGTAGTCGCTTAAAACAGCGTGGGCGAGCGGTTCGTCGTCAACAATAAGGCAGCGCATAGCAGGGCGATTATAAACTTAACTCCAGCGAACAGGCGTAACTATCCTGATCATTCGTAACATGTAGCGTATGTTGGTCGGGATAGAGCAACGCCAGCCGCCGTTTTACATTCGTCAGGCCAATACCACCCGCCGAATCGGTCTGTCGGTTCATTTTTTTGTTGAGCGTGTCGAAACGCAATCTACCGTTTCGGACGCTTAAATCAAGCACCAGCGGTTGGTTCGGGTCCGTCAGGTCGCCGTGTTTAAAGGCATTTTCAACAAAGGAAACCAGCAACAACGGTTCAATTCGGAACAGATCGGTATTACCCTCCACGCTAAATAAAACGTTGGCATTGGCAACCCGAAGCTTTTCGAGTTCGACGTAGTTTTTCAGGTAGTCCACTTCTTTCGATAACGGTACCCGCCCCGTTCCTCCATTATGTTCGTTGCTGTCGTAGAGCATATAGCGCATCAATTCCGACAGTTTCAGAATGGCCCCCGGCGCATCATCCGATTTGGTGTAGGCGAGCGAATAAATGTTATTCAGCGTGTTGAACAGAAAGTGTGGGTTCACCTGCGATTTCAGAAAGGCTAACTCAGCGGTGTTGCGCTCGCTGACAAGTTCGATACGTTCCTGTTGGTGAACAAACCAATCTTCAATAACCTTAAACGCCAGCCCAAGGCCAATGGCATAGATGGCATAAAACCGATTATCCCAGGCATAAGCGAGTTTAGAAACGTCGGGATCGTAGTTGGTGAAGCCAAATAAATGCCAGTAAAAAACTTGTTCCAGCAAATAACGGGTAAGAATAAATCCTCCCATAGCCCCCACTGAGCCCAAAAGTGCCCATCCGAGCCGCTGCCGATTAAGCAAGTGAGTGAGCACAATGGCGTGTTCGAACCAGGCCGCCAGCCAGAAGGACAGACTGAATGAAATCTCCAGTGGATCAAAAACCAACGCATGCTTTTTAGGGTCATCGGCATTCAACAGCACCATCGTTGCCCAAAGGGTAAGGTAGAGCAGATTCCGAATATGGGTACGGTTGTTAAAAAAAGCAGGTAGGTGAAGCGTCATGACATAGCCTATTACGAGTGCTAAATACTGAAGTCGGGACGGAAGCTACAAGTCCAATCGACCAACGCCTGATTTTGATCGACCAACCCAGTTTGGGCGCTAAATGCCCGTTGGTCGATTGATAAAACGGTTAGCCGAGTCAACGATGGCGTTGGTCGAATAGAGTTGGCTGGGGTAGCAGCGAAGCCACACTTTTGGGTCATCAATTCACAAACGCATTTACAAACACCATGAAATTACTTATTTCTTTTTTCCTGATAATCATCTCGTTCCTGGCTTCGGCTCAATCGAATAAGAATAGCCAGCCACTTGAAATCCTGTTTATTGCAGCAGCTCACGACTACGGTGCCAAACCGATTGAAGACTTTTCGTATCCGATCAATAAAGCGCTTGCGTTTAAACCAGATGCCGTATTTGGTGAGAATCTCTCGCCCGAAGACTACGATGCACTGGACCGACACTGGAATAAAGAAGCCATTGATAAGCGACTGGCTTATCTGACCAAAATCGGCTATCCGTTACCCAAACACCCGCAGGCGTTCATTGCCCGTCAGTATAAGTTGCTCCGTAAATACCCGTACTATCATCAGGAGCGTATGAAACTAGCGCATGCTTTATACCTGACCCATGATTTTGGGAACGCATCTTATCAGTTTTACCTGCTCGATAAGCTACGTCCAGCTTTTGGTGCCGAGGAAATAGCCGCGTTTACCCAGATACTCGGCCCGGTTGATTCGCTCAAAAATGTTGGTTTCCGACGCTCAAACGAATATTATAACATCTTCCACCCAATAGCGCAGTCACTGAAACTGGATAAAATTATGCCGATGGACTGTCAGAAGTACAACACGCCCTGGAGTGCGGCCTGGGAGAAAACGGACTCACTGTATAAGCTCTTCGAAAAGGGAATTGAAGCCGATACGAACTCCGCCGATTATAAAACATACCTACGATTGAATACTGAAAACAATGAACTTCAGCGCTTGCTAAATAAGGCTAATCAGGCCGGTAAGTCGACTGCGTTTCTGAACACCGCCGATTGGGACAAATACACAGACTTTGGCAATTTTTATGGAAATCGCTATCTATTTGGGCTGAAAAACTTTCCTGAAGAGGGCGTTCGGGACATGCTGAAATACTGGACGCTTCGGAATGAAGGAATGTGCCAGAATATTGTTGATCGTGCTCGGAAAATTGGGGCAAAGCGCGTTGTGGTTGGCGTAGGCGCTTCGCATAGGGAGTTGATGGTGAAGCTGTTAAAGGAGATGCCCGGCGTAACGGTGTATACCCTGAACGAGTATCAGCCCTGAACCCATCAGAGGTAGTTATTCATCGGCCTTATATCCTATCGTAAGGGTATGGGGCCGATGAGTAATCGGTTTTATGAATTTTTAAGAGCATATCCCATTTCTGGCAAACATTTCGCTATCTTCAAAACGTTATGTGAGTATACACGACACCCGTTAAGAAAGCAACGAATGGAAGACACAACGAATACTACGAATGAGCCGTCGGGGCGTGAACGCAACAGCCCTAAAAATGGGATTCAAAACGACAGCGCCACAGTTCGATTGCCGATGATTTTGGGTATTACGCTGGCTGGTGGTATGCTCATTGGAGCCACTTTTTTCGGTGGTTCGAAAAGCATGAACAGCATCGGCCATGGTTACGCGAAGTACCGGGAAATTCTGCAACTGATTGAAAATAACTATGTCGATACGGTTAATACAGACGAGCTGGTGGATTATTCGATCACGAAAATGCTCGAAAAACTCGACCCACACACTGCTTACATGAACCCGCAGGATGCCGTGGCTGCCCGGTCGCAGCTGGAAGGTGGTTTCGATGGAATTGGGGTTGAATTCAATATCTATAAGGACACCGTTTATGTTGTGACGCCCTTAGCGGGTGGCCCCTCGGAGTCTGCTGGCATTTTAAGTGGCGATAAGATCATCAAGGTCGATGACAAGCCGCTGGCGGGTACCAAGATTGAAAACAGTGCCGTGTTCAAGGCATTGCGTGGCAAACGTGGTACCGATGTTAAACTGACGATCTTACGGAAAGGCGATAAGCAACCCAAAGACTTTACCATCACCCGCGACCGGATTCCGACATACTCGGTCGATGCGGCTTATATGATCGATGCCAAGACGGGTTACATCAAGATCAATCGTTTCTCCGAAACAACGTACGACGAGTTTAAATCTGCGCTGGCCTCGCTTAAAGCAAAAGGCATGACGCAGTTGATGATGGACTTACGGAACAATCCCGGTGGCTATATGGATCGGGCAACGAACATTGCCGACGAATTCATTTCGGGTAATAAACTCTTGGTTTATACGGATGGTAAAGACAATCGCTACGACCGAAAAACGTACGCACACATTGCAGGCCAGTTTGAAGAAGGCCCGTTAGTCGTGCTGGTCGATGAGGGGAGCGCATCCGCTTCTGAAATCGTATCGGGGGCTTTGCAGGATCACGATCGGGCGCTGATTGCGGGTCGTCGTTCGTTTGGCAAAGGACTGGTGCAAATGCCGGTGACACTTTCCGATGGTTCTGAGCTTCGGTTAACGATCTCGCGATACTATACGCCTAGTGGCCGGAGTATTCAGAAACCGTATGTGCCGGGCCACGAAGGTGATTATGAAAAAGACCTTGAACAGCGCTCGAAACGGGGCGAATACTACGTTGCCGATTCCATCAAAAACGATCCTAAGCTGAAGTTCAAGACTGATGGTGGCCGGGTTGTGTATGGTGGTGGCGGTATCACCCCAGATTATTTCATTCCGCGCGATTCGACCTGGCAAACGGCGTATTTAGTGCAACTGTACGGGAAGAACATTATCCGTGAGTTTGCGATGGAATATGCGAATGATAATCAGAAGAAACTGGAGAAAATGCCGTTCGATGAGTTCAATCGCACCGTTAACATGAACGATGAGCAGATGAACAAGTTGGTGAAAATTGCGACTAACGAAGGCATAAAGTTTAACGAGAAAGAGTTCAATCGCTCGAAAAACTACATCCGTAATCAGATAAAGGCCTTGGTAGCCCGTTCGGTTTATCAGAAGAATAACAAAGCTGGTCAGAATAACGAGTTCTTCCGGGTTATCAGTAACAGCGACGATACGTTCCAGAAGGCGCTTCAACTTTTCGACCGGGCCGATAAACTCGAACACGGCACGATGTCGTACAATAATAAGTAGCGTTTACAGTTTTTGGTATTCGGTTTAAGGTGGGCTAACGCGTCTTTTGTTTGTGCGTCAGCTACCTTAAACCGAATACCAAAAACTGTAAACTATTTATTCCTTTTGCTAAACTGATACGCCAAACCCAGGAATGATTGCAGGTTTCCGGTCTTGAAGTCTTTACGAGCATAAGGGGCAAGTTCAAAGGCAACGCGTAGATTCGGCATGAAGGTTAGCGGCTTTATTCGGGCGCCTATGTGTAGCGAGTAACCCTCCAGAATATCGCGATCATCGACTCCATTCAGTGCATTGAACCGTACGCCCAGACCCGTATAGATATTTACCTGACTCTTCCGGGAGACATTCACCATGGGGCACAATGTGGTACTGAGCGATCCGAAAACGGTGTTTGTTTGCAGACGACCGTCGAACCAAAAGGCGCGGTCAGAATTGGAACTGACGGTAACAAGACTGTTGAATGGATAATAAGCCACTGATGCCTGGCCAAAAGCAGATAGGGTGATGCCTAGCAAAAAAATAGTCAATGCGTGTTTCATAAAGCAAATCAACAACTTTATCAGGCATAAAAAAACCGAATGAACGCTAAAACGACTGTCCGGTTTTTAGGATAAGGTTACGCTCTACAGCACTAGCGTTAGTTGTCGAATGATTGGCTATACGGTTAACTTCTACTCGTTGGTCTGGTTTTCTTTGTACCTTTACAATCCTTTGTTGCTAACTATTTACTGAAAATGTCCTGGTTCGTCCGAAAAGATAAAGGTATTCAGACCCCAACCGAAATGAAACGGGAGGCTCCCGATGGGTTGTGGTATCAATGTCCGAACTGTAAAAAAGCAATGCAGACGCGGGAGCACAAACTCAATGCGTATACCTGTATTCATTGCAACTATCACGAAAAAATCGGTTCAGAGGCCTATTTTTCGATTCTGTTCGATGATAATGAGTTCACCGAACTCGATGCGAACATGCAATCGGCTGACCCCCTGAATTTCGTGGATACAAAACCTTACCCAGCCCGAGTTAAGGCAACCATCGAAAAAACAGGTTTGAAAGATGCAGTTCGGACGGCTTACGGCCCAATGAACGGACTGACCGTAACGATGGCTGTTATGGACTTCAACTTTATCGGCGGCTCGATGGGCTCGGTGGTGGGTGAAAAAATTGCTCGTGCTATCGACCATGCCATCAAGAATAAGACGCCTTTCCTGATGATTTCCAAGTCGGGTGGTGCGCGGATGATGGAGGCTGGTTTTTCGCTCATGCAGATGGCTAAAACCTCCGCTAAATTAGCCTTGTTAGATCGGGCTAAATTGCCTTACGTCTCGCTCCTGACCGATCCGACAACGGGTGGTGTGACGGCCTCCTATGCCATGCTGGGCGATTTCAATATTTCAGAACCAGAATCGCTGATCGGCTTTGCTGGCCCGCGCGTTATCCGGGAAACCATCGGTAAAGACCTCCCGAAAGGCTTTCAAAGTGCGGAATTCGTACTCGAGCACGGTTTCCTCGACTTCATCGTCGACCGGAAAGACCTGAAAGACAAAGTAGTAACGTTGTTTAAGATGTTAATTTAAAAGGAGTAAAGGGAGGAGGGGGAATAAAGGGAGGAGAGGGAAAGTCCTTCCTCCCTTTATTCCCCCTCCTCCCTTTACTCCTTTATTATGCTCCTCGTTTCCCATCCTGTTCTTTGCAATTACTACCTAACCTATCGCTGTAATGCGAGCTGTAGTTTTTGCGACATTTGGGAGCGCCCTTCTCCCTATATTACGCTTGAGAATGCGCGCCAGAATCTGCGGGATCTCAAAAAACTAGGCGTCCGGGTTGTTGATTTTACCGGGGGCGAGCCTTTGCTGCATCGCCAACTCCCCGAATTACTGCAGGAAGCCAAACAACTCGGCTTGATCACCACTGTTACGACCAATGCGCTCCTGTATCCCAAACAGGCCGAAAAACTGCGTGGATTGGTCGATATGCTTCATTTCTCGCTCGATTCGCCGATAGCCGAGGAACATGACCAATCGCGGGGCGTAAAGTGCTTCGATAAGGTCATCGAGTCCATTGCCATTGCCAAACAGCTAGGCGAACGGCCTGATATTCTGTTTACGGTATTTGAGCATAACGTTCATCAGATCAGGCAGCTGTATGAAGAGATTTGTCTGCCTAACAACTTGGTGCTGATCCTGAATCCTGTATTCGAATACAACGCCGTTGACACCGGAGATCGCTTTTCAGAGAAGGCGCTTCAACAGATGGCGTGGTGGGGGAAACAGAAAAACGTTTATATTAACGATGGCTTTATCCAGCTTCGGCGCGATGGTGGCAACCATGTCGAAGACCCAATTTGCCGGGCAGCCAGTACAACCATTGTCATCTCCCCAGAAAATAAATTAATCTTACCCTGCTATCACTTAGGGCTGAAAGATTTCCCTATTGACAACCATTTGTACGACCTCTACCGCTCCGACGAAGTCCAGAAACTAGTGGCTTTGGAGGGTCGCTTGCCTGCTTGCGAAGGCTGTGCCATAAACTGCTACATGCAGCCCTCATTTGCCGTTGAGGTAACTAAATATTTCTGGCGAGCTTTACCCAGCACGCTGAAATACAATTGGATGAAAGGTACCTGGAAACAGTTGTTCTGACTATCGCTTCACGATTTTTCTCGACAAAGACCGATTGCCAGTGACTGCCCGGATTATGTAAACTCCCGGCGTTAAACTCCCCATACTGATAACTTGCTCATGTTGACGGGCGGACTTGGCCGAGTCTGACTCGTAGAGTTTGCGGCCACCTACATCGACGAGTTGGATGGTTGCGTTCGTTAGGGTACTGGTTTGGACGATGACCTGTAGCTGATCATCTACGGGACTTGGAAAGGTAGTCAGCGTAAAATCGGAGTCGAGATAATTGGGGAGTGCCGTGACAATACCATTTCCTTCGATGGCAGGCTCGTAAGCTGGAATCGTATTGGGTGTGCCGGGCTGGTCTGTGACAATGAGCGCGATTTCCTGAATGGTTTGGCTAATTAAAATACCATTCCGGTATTCGCTTACTGAAATAACGACGCTATAATTTCCCTGTTGAGTGGGCGCATCCCAGGTCAAATCGCCCGTTCGATTATTGAGTTTATAGGTTCCCTGATGCGTAACGTCGTTTGGAAATTGGTAAGCGGTCATTGACCGATAGCTACAAAAGTCGGTCGTTGTGTTCGTCAACGGCTTAACTAATCCATAAGCCAGACTATCGCCATCGGCATCGGTCGCCCGGAATGCCAGGGTGGTTTTTTGGCCAAGCCCAACAGAAAACCCGATTGTCGGACTAGCTAGTTCAGGCGTTTGGTTCGACAGGGAGCCCGTTATGAAGGTTGTCGTGAGTGCCAGTGGTTCCTGTTGTGTACTGCTGTTTGGGATATTAAGCGCCGGAGTTCGGTTAGCTAGCGATGTCGTTAGTGTGTATGTACCGGGTCCACTGTAAGTATGGTTAATCCGATACGTATTGATGCCAATTTTTGAACTAATGGTATTACTGCCGAGCGTAACATATAGCAGGCTTGAACGAGGAACTTCTCTTGTATTACCATCACCAAAGCAAATACTTAACGAAGAAGCTTCTGAGGTTGCGGAACCCGCATACGAGTATATAGTAGCTATTACTTCATATGTAAGCCCTGATCCTGCTACAGGCTTTACCTGAATGTAGCCGCCAATTAAATGTGTAGCCTGGGCTACCTGTACGCTCAGAAATGCCAGAAACAGAAATAAAAACGTTTTCATACTAGATAGGAGAAAGAGAAGGACGTGGTTTCTTGATAACTGCATATGGCTACATAGCCATATACTTGTTTCTAAAGATTTTTTAAACGGTATTTCCGTACCTTTCTGGCATGCTGTACACCGCTACCCAAACTGCTCAACTACCCTCGGAAGGCTTCCGGTATTTACGGGTAGTGCTCAACGACCATGTGTTGACCATTAACCTGAACCGTCCAGAAAAGAAGAATGCGTTGAACCCGCCAATGCTGGCCGAGCTGGCTTTTGCGCTGGCCTTTGCCCATCACTCCGCCGATGTCTGGCTGGTTGTGCTAGCCGCTGCGGGCGATACGTTCTGTGCGGGCATGGATCTGAAAAGCTTATCATTGGGTGATGCAGAAATAGCTACTGTACCAGAACCATCGGGGCCGGTTCGGTTGGGGGAGTTGATGGCGGGATTACACAAACCATGTATTGCACGGGTGCAGGGGGCAGTATACGCCGGTGGATTTTTGCTGGTAGGGGGGAGCACCTACGTTGTGGCGGCTGACTCAGCAATGTTCAGTTTGCCTGAAGTAAAGCGCGGGTTGTTTCCGTTTCAGGTGCTGGCTGTTCTGCTCGACATTATGCCTGCCCGTACAGCTCTCGACCTCTGTCTGCGCGCCCGTGTGCTTTCGGCCACAGAAGCTCAGTCTATTGGGTTAGTAACGAATGTTGTGCCCGCTGATGAATTAGATTATACGGTCACAAGTCTAGCTAACGAGTTAAAGCAATTTTCACCTACAGCTATGCAGGCTGGATTAGGGACTTACCAGCAGTTAAAACGCCTGCCATCCGAAGAACAACAGGCGTTTTTGTATGAACAGTTTGTGCAACTTCAGCAAACTCCCGACGCAAAAGAAGGTATGGCCGCTTTTTTGGAAAAGCGTAAACCGAAGTGGGGCGGTGGGTTAATGAATAATGAATAATGAATATGCGAACTCCTTATTAATCAGTTAATAACGTTATTCATTATTCATTTTACGTTATCCATTAATAGAACTATTTCTTTGGTAAATCTGGGCAATTTTCCTTTCGACGGGTGTCGATGATTGTCTGGATTTTCCAACTGCCATTCATCTTTACAAGCGTAAACGCATTGACACCACAGTGGCTTTTGGTGTCGTTCCGGTAAAAAACGTAGGGTGTCCAGGCGGTGGCTAGTTCTGCATCAATTTTTACCTCTATGCTGGCTAGGCGCTCATCTAGTGTTCCTGCTGTTGCTTTGCCTATCGAATTGATAAACAGTGAAATGGCGTCGTCTCGTACCGAGATATCACCTTGTTTGTTCGCCACTGTCTGTAACCGGGCAGTTGGCGTAAACAGCGGTTTTAAGATGGTTGAATCTGCTTTCTGCATTCCCTCAAAAAGTCGGTTTACAGTGGCTTTTACGGCGGCTTCTTCGCCAGATTGAGCAAAGGTTGGAATGGCCAAAACGAAGCCGATCAATACGAATACAAGTTTCATGAGTTAGTTTGGTCCAGTAAATAAGTAGCGTAAAAAGACCTTATAGGTTTTAAAAACCTATAAGGTCTGAAGGGTTAAATATACTGATTTACAATCATTTTATACAGATTCTACTTCCCACTAATTTGCTGGGCTTCGCTAAAGTCGAAACTAACGTATCGTTCAGATCGCCTTCGAGGTAGTTTTTGTTTTACCTTCTTTGGTTAAGGCACTACTTTCCTGGCGGGTCATTTTTTTGACGTACTCAACTCGCCGAAATCGCAACGCACTCCAATCTTCGTCGATAGCGACCATCCTGACGGGTTCAAAGCCTAGTGTTCCCAAAACTGCCCAGCCGGTATCGCGATTGAAATCACATCTGTGCTTTTTAGAACTGCCTTTTGGGTATGTCATCCAAAGGATGCAATCGCCTTTCAGTTTGTCGGCCAGAATTGGGGTTAACGAATCAACTTCCTGCTGCGTTTTTACGAAGGCAATAGCAAACTCACCGACCTGAATTTGTTGAGGATCAGTAACAATCGTAGCCAGGTGCCGCATCTCATCGACAACAGGCGCAAACTCTGCGGGCGAGTTAATAACCGCAATTTCGGGCTGAGATTTATAATTAAGTTTTGCGAAGATTGGGTTCATAGGAAAAGGGTGATTAAACGCTGACCATTATTGTCTTCTCGGCAAAATAACGAAGAACCCGTCTTTCTGGGCAAACGGCTTTGTATTAACGTATAAGCCATTGGCTTGTCTAACTTCAACACCCGCTACTTGTGGTTTCGGTTCAACTCGTATGGCCGATGCCCAGAATTGCGTATCGATATAAAACTCCGTTTTAAAATCCTTATCCACCGATAGAGTTAAGTAGTTGCGGAACTGGAGAGGTGACTGTTCGGGCAGATAGGTATAGGCACGAACAGTTATTGTCTTTTTTGAATTAGCCACCCACCGGGCCTGTTCCTGACTAACAATCGGCATACCAGGCATGGGCACTGTTCCAGTCGGGAATACGATAAATTGTCGCTTAATCGCTTTGGTATGTGGCGGAATAAAAGAGACAGGATTATCTTTTGAAATAGTGCCTTCTGTAGAAGAATTTATTGACGAAAAATTAGATTTTCCATATCGATAGATATACCCCGAACTCGACAGGTTTACATTAGCTACATCATACCAATAGTCGAACGTTTTTTGCCCAATAATAAACGATGATCGTTTCCAGTCAATATAGAGTGGCTTGTTAAGTTTATTAACTACAGAAACCAGCATTTCGCCCCGTTCACTGGCGAAATTGTAGCGAAGTGTAAGGGTATCATTGTCTAATACCAGCCCTTCACTAACTGGATTGACGTTTGACCCCCGCAAGGTAATTACCTGTACAGTAGGCATACAGCCTAAGAAAATCACCGAAAAGAGTAATAGTAGAGCCAGGCGTTTCATATCCTTTTTTTGATAAAGTAAACTACTGGTTTGATCGCATATATTAAAGGTTTCTTAATTTTGACAACCACCGCCCATAAGCATCCCGATACGCTTCCTGCGCCCGCATATCGGGTTCGATTGTCTTGGTTACGTGTAATCCGGTGAAGGCTTCCTGGGCTGTTTTGTAGAAGCCTAATCCTAAGCCAGCTCCACGAGCAGCGCCCTGTGCGCCATCGGTATTGTATAGCTCAATGGTAGCGCCAGTTAAGTTGGCCATTGTGTCGCGGAAGAGGGGGCTGAGGAACATATTGGCTTCGCCCGCCCGGATGGTTTGTAAACCTACGCCCACGCTTTCCATAATCTGAATGCCATAGTAAAGCGCAAATACAATACCTTCCTGTGCAGCCCGAATTATGTGTGGCAGGCCGTGGCGGGTTAGCTGCAGACCATGAAAGGAAGCGCCTAGATCAGCATTTTCCAGCATGCGCTCGGCCCCATTGCCAAAGGGTAAACACACCAGGCCATCGGCTCCAATAGGCGACTCGTGCGCCAGTCGATTCATATCGTCATAACCAATCGATCGCCCTAGTACCTGATTTCGAAGCCAGCTGTTTAAAATACCTGTTCCGTTTACGCATAACAAAACACCATAACGTGGCGTCTCAACCTGGCTGTTAACATGCAGAAACGTATTTACCCGCGATTTTGGGTCGTATTTGGCCTGATCACTCACCCCGTATACAACGCCCGATGTACCAGCCGTTGCCGCAATCTGACCAGGCTCCAGTACATTCAATGAAAAAGCATTATTTGGCTGATCGCCAGCGCGGTAGGTAACGGGCGTGCCAGCAGCAAGACCCAGTTCGGCGGCAGCAGTTGCCGTTATTTCACCTTGTGGGGCAAAGGTTGGCTTGATCGTCGGAATTAAAGAGGCATCAAAACCAAAATAATCGAGCAGGAATTGGGCCGGTTGATTGGCCTGAAAATCCCAGAAAGCCCCTTCTGAAAGTCCCGACGCGGTCGTCACAAGGTCGCCTGTCATGCGGGCGGCCAGATAATCGCCGGGAAGCATGAATTTATCTACTTGAGCATACACATCGGGTTCGTTGGCTTTAACCCAGGCTAGTTTTGCTGCGGTGAAATTACCGGGCGAGTTAAGCAGGTGATGCAGCGTACGGTCATGGCCGAGTGTATCAAACGCCTGATTTCCGTAAGGAACGGCCCGGCTATCGCACCAGATAATAGAGGGGCGTAATACATTGAACTCCTTGTCGACTACCACAAGCCCATGCATCTGGTATGAAATACCAATTGCCTTTACATCACTGGGGTTGATGTTGGTCTGTTGCATCACGGCCTTGCTGGCCAGACAGGCATTCTGCCACCAGATTTCGGGCTGTTGCTCCGCGAATCCTGGTTGCGGAGCCTGAATGACCATTTCGGGTTGAGGAAAGAAAGCCGATGCGACGACTTTGCCACTATCGGCATCTAATAGACTGGCTTTAACGGACGAACTGCCAAGATCGAATCCAAGAAAATACATGCGGGTACCGGAGTTAGGAAATCTGTTGCTAAAGTACAACGAGACAAGGATAATCAGTAAGTACAGCAAAAATGTCTCTTATCTTGCACATTATTTGGCTTCTATGAAACGATTTCTACTCTTTGTCGCTCTTGGCTTATTTATAAAATCGGCTGGTTTTGCGCAGGCACCCACGCCCGACTGGACAAACCAATACTGGCCTGCCCGCTGGATTGTACACCCAACAGCCCCAACTCGCCAATATGGTATCTACCACTTTCGGAAAGCCATTGATCTGGCTCAAAAGCCCACACGTTTTGTGATTCATCTCTCTGCCGACAACCGCTACCGATTGTTCGTCAATGGGAAATCGGTAGCGCTGGGCCCCGCTCGTAGTGATACCCAGAACTGGAACTATGAAACACTCGATCTGGCTCCTTTCCTGCAAGCGGGTCATAATGTGCTGGCTGCGCAAGTGTGGTACATGGGAGAGAGTGCGCCTTTTGCGCAGATGAGCTATCAGTTCGGATTTCTGCTACAAGGTGATGGTGAAGCGGAAAAGATGGCGAATACCGATGCCAGTTGGAAGGTGTTTCAGAATCCGGCCTACTCGCCCGTCAAAAACGATATTCCAAAACTACGTACGTACATTGTTATGGGCGATGGTGATCATATAGATGCGGCTAAGTATCCCTGGGGCTGGGAGCAGACCAATTTTGACGATAAAGCCTGGGCAACTGCCAAACCATTTGGCTTTCCAACGAAACCGCGTGGGTTAGGCACCGACGGCAACTGGGCGCTGGTGCCTCGAACCATTCCGATGATGGAGGAAACCGTCATTCGACTGGCAGTGGTTCGACGGAGCGAAAATGGGAAGATGGATACCGCTTTTTTGCAGGGGAAAGCACCCGTAACGGTTCCGGCTAACACAAAAGCGGTGTTTATGCTCGATCAGAGTTATCTGACCAATGCCTATCCTGAACTAACGGTTAGCAAAGGCAAAGGAGCCCTCGTAACACTCTCGTATGCCGAAGCGCTGATTGATGCCAAAGGACAGAAAGGAAACCGGAATGACGTAGAAGGGCGAACAATGCGTGGGTTCGACGATCAGCTTGTGGCTGATGGCAGCGACAAACGAATCTTCCGACCGCTCTGGTTTCGTACGTATCGTTACCTCCAGCTGACGGTTGAAACGAAAGACGAACCGCTGGTTCTGGATGATCTGGTTGGAAAATTCACCGGGTATCCATTTGAAGAGAAAGCAAAATTTGCGGCCAGCGATACTACCTTGAAAGCGCTCTGGAACGTTGGCTGGCGAACCGCCCGACTTTGTGCGGGTGAAACCTACTACGACTGTCCCTATTACGAACAATTGCAATACACGGGCGACACCCGGATTCAGGCCATGATTTCGCTCTACGTAACGGGAGACGACCGACTGATGCGGAAAGCAATCACCGATTACGAGCACAGCCGTTTCAACGATGGTCTCACACAAAGCCGCTATCCATCGGCTGATTTTCAGGTGATTCCTACGTTTTCACTCTACTGGGTCTGCATGGTGCATGACTATTGGATGCATCGGCAGGACGATGCCTTTGTGAAATCGATGTTGCCCGGAATTCTGGGTGTATTGAACTGGCACGAACAGCGTATTGCCAAAACGGGCCTGAACGGCCCATTAGAGTGGTGGAACTTTGTAGACTGGTCGAAGTGGAAAAACGCGAAGGATGAAATTTCGGGGGGTATTCCGAATGGCGCCCGCAAAGGAGGCTCCAGTATTCTGTCTCTGCAACAGGCTTATACGTATACCCGTGCTGCCGATTTACTGGCACATTATGGGAAAAATGAACTGGCCGAACATTATCGAGAACTCGCCCGACGCTTGAATAAAGCAGTTTACGAGCAGTGCTGGGATGCCGGTCGTAATTTATTTGCTGATACGCCCGATAAGAATTCATTTAGTCAGCACGCCAATATCCTGGCTGTACTGACGAATGCCGTCCCTGCTACGCAACAGGCTGCTCTGTTGCAGAAAACGATGGCAGACACATCGCTGACGCAGGCCACGTTCTATTTTAAATTCTATCTGTTCGAAGCCCTTAAAAAAACGGGCCTGGGCGATCAGTTTATTGCTCAACTAAAACCCTGGCGTGATATGTTGGCCATTGGCTTAACAACCTTTGCCGAAAATCCCGAACCGACTCGTTCAGATTGTCATGCCTGGAGTGCGTCACCTTTGTACGAATTCCTTTCTACTACCTGCGGCATCCGAACCGCCGAACCCGGCTTCAAATCGGTGCGTATCGAACCGTTTATGGGCGACTTGACGAGTGTTGAAGGAAAGATGCCGCACCCTTCGGGCGAGATTGCTGTGCAGTTTCAGAAATCACCAACGGGGGCGTTGACTGGTAGCGTTACGCTGCCGACTAACCTAAGCGGCACCTTGCGCTGGAAAGGAAAAACGATGCCGCTGAAGGCGGGGAAACAAACAGTGAGTTTGTGATGTAACGCGGACATCCTGTCCGCATAGCTGTAAAATTAAACTTTATCTATGCGGACAGGATGTCCGCGCTACTTCTACCAAAAAGAGGGCTGCCCAGGCAGCCCTCTTTTTATTTTTAAGCTAAGAAATGAATACGAACTAGAAATTTGGATTCTTGGTCGCAACGCTGGTTGTTGTCGGATTCAGCACCGATTCATCGGCAGGGACATCCCAGTAATCCATGAAGTTATAGTTAATGGTCACGTTTTTGTTAACCACACCAGCGGTAGTCACTACCGTGTTTCCATAACTGCCACCACCATTGCTGATATCATAAGTCCAGCCCCAACGACGGTTGTCGTAATACGATAAGCCACGGCCAAATAGCGATACTCTTCGTTCCTTCGTTAGTTCGGTCAGTGCTTTCGAGAGAGTTAGGCCCGTGCCAGCTACAGCGGCAACACCGGCTCCCTGATAGGTTCTTACTGCATCAACAAAGCCCAGTCCGGTTTCGATGTTGCCCAGACGCATGTTTGCTTCAGCCAGCATCAGCGCGTTTTCTTCGTAGCTGCCAGCAATGTAAACCTCGTAAGCGCCAACGTCCTTCGTACCATATACATACACGCCAGGCGCCCCGTTACCATTTGCGGTTAAGCTGTAGCGGGTCGTGAACGTATAGTTGTTTTTGTAAGTCGTAGCGGTATTGAAATTGTTGGTAACCCGTTTGTCGCCCGTGTTAAAGGACTGCATAAAACGCTCGCTGATTTTGAACGTCGTCGCCGTATTTACACCCGTTGTCAGCGCAGCAACTGTACCGCCCGAAGCCGAGAAGAAATAGTTAGACGCTGTGCTACGTCCAGTAAAGACCACGTCTCCTTTCTGAATACCACTCTTAGCCAGAGTCAATACACTATTCCAATCGGCAGTAGTCATCGCTGTGGTAGACGATTTCGTGATCTTAGCATCTGGATTTCCATTTACGAAAGGAGCCAGCTTGTTAACCAGAATATTGCGGGCCAGCATCGTGTTGATATTCCGTTTCCACATATCGATAGTAGGAACACCGCCATTACCTACTTGTGTAAACGATGGAATAAGCTGAGAAATAACGGCCTGATAATCGGTTGTGCTGGTAACCGAGCTTAATGTGGTGGCAGCCAGATTAAAATAGTCGTTCGACTTGCTAATAATGGCATCGTGGAGCACATAATTGCCATCTGTCGTAACTGACTTATCGTCAATAAGACCAGCATAATACATAGACCCGATAGAAGCATAGGCAAAGCCTTTCCACCAGTAAGCCCAGGCTTTCATGGTGTTCGCCCGGCTAGTGGCATCACCCGAAAACTTAATGGTACCCGACAGATCTAATATCTGATTACAGACATTGTTCAGCGCATACATATTTAGCCACTGATAGTAAATGGCATTGTTACCTGCACCCGTTGCCGCACGGCTATTGTATGACCGAATGATGCCTATTTGCGGAGCCGGATTGGTTACTTTAGTACCATCATCGAGGATGATATAATCGGGTACGCCGATTGTTGTAACCTGGTTATTAGACGCGTCGGCTCCTACATTGTCGGCCATTAGTTCACTATAACCGAGGGGCAATGAAAAGTAGCTATTTCCCAGCCAGCCATCACCGTTATAGAAACCATTGATGTATACGCCACCCTGGGCAAATGATATAAGCCCGGTTTCTGTGTTGACATTGGCCGCTACTGTAGGCGCGTTTGGGTTACCTACATCCAATTGGTCTTTACACGACACTCCTGCAAGCATAAGGGTCGTAAAACAAACGGTGGCAAAGAATTTATTTTTATTAATGAGTTTCATAGACAAAGACGTTTAAAATTAGAACCCAATATTCAGACCAACCTGATATGATTTGGTATTAGGGAGTGTACTGTGGTCCACCCCACGGTCGAACGAAGAGTTCGAGCTACCCGAGCTTACTTCTGGATCGTAACCACTGTATTTGGTGAAGGTCACCAGGTTCCGGCCAGTAAATACGATCTGAGCTTTATTGAGATACGGTAATTTGACAACTTTGGCCAGATCGAAGGCAAGCGAGATGTTACGAAGCCGTACGAACGAGGCATCTTCTACGAAGAAATCTTTGGTGGCGTTGTTACCAGCGCCCCGTGTGCTGCCCCACAGGTTGTAATAGGCACTTGACCAATAAGCAGGGAAAGCACCCGTTTTGCCATCGATGGTAACCTGTTTCGAAAAGTCCCCACTGATGCCATCCCGATACATCCATTCTTTGGTTTGGTTATACAAATGGCTGCCATATACCCAGTCGAACTGGAAGTTTAACGTCAGGAAGTTTTTGAAACTTACACCATTGATAAACGACATGTTAAACTTTGGATTCGGGTTCATCAGCGGATAGGTTTCATCCGTAAACTGAATCTGGTAATCCGACTTTTTCACGACACGACCATCAACAATGGTGTAGTTATTCCGATCGGCTTCGCTGATGTACTTTGTTCCGTCATGGCGGGTATAGTCGAGGCTAGTTAACGCCTTATAGCCATATACCTGGCCAATTGGCTGACCTGGAGTTAATACCAATGCTGTGCTACCTGCATTTGAGGTTAAGATAATGTCGGCACCACCGGAAATGGCATCAATTTTAGAAATCTGATGACCAAAGTTCGTCGTGAAGTCCCATTTCAGACCTGGCGATTTATATACAGGAATGGTTAACGAGAACTGAACCCCGTTGGACGACATATTGATCGCGTTTGTCAACTGACCCGTTGAACCAAGGGAAGGTGGTACGCTAACCGTGTAAATTACGTTTTCGCTCGTACGCTTCCAGTAAGTGAAAGCACCTGAAATCGAGTTCAGCCACGCGCGGTTCGAGTTGCCACCAATGGTGAAATCAGTACCAATTTCCAGTTCTTTCGACACCTCTACCTGTAAGTTGGCATTCTTGGTGGTGGTTGGAACTGTATAAACCAGACCTGGTCCCAGGTTTTGCTGACTCAACACAGGGTAACGGTCAAATGCCGTTGGCTGAATACCCGCTTCACCATAAGCAGCTCTCAGTTTGAAGTACGATAGCGTATTCGATATAGGGCTGTTTTTGAAGAACGATAATGGAGCAATATGGCCATCAAAGTGCGGGAATGTGAACGGTGTAGAACCGCCACCAAACGCTGAAGACCAGTCACTACGGAAACCGGCCGTAACACCGCCGTAATCACCAAAATCTACTTTCTGGTTGATCAGATAACCATACGTGATAAAGGGAGTTACGATGTCATTCGCTACTGCCTGCGATGACGTTGCTGCAATATTGTACGGTGGCGCTGTACTTAAACCCAAACCATACGTATCATATTGCGTAGACTTGTTTTTTCGATAGTCAAACGAAATCTGGGTGCTGGTTTGAATAGGCACTTTCAAATGGAAATCGTCCTGGAAGTCCGTTCGGATGTAGGCCGTTCCCAGAAAGTTCTGGAACGTGTTGTTGTACTGATAATTGTCGATTTCTCCTTTATTATCTGGCGCATAATTAGACGCCCAAGACTGATAATATTCCGAGCTGGTATTCTGAGACTGGTTGAAATAAGTCCAACGAGCCGTTTCGTTCCGGTAGTTGATACCATATTTCGCATCCAGTTCGACAAATTTGTTGACTTTGTAGTTTGCGTTGAAGTTCTGAACAACATCGATTTTGTTGTTGATCGCATCGGTATAGGTCGCCTGATAAAAGGGGTTCCCCGCGTTGACGCTCAGGAAGTCGGCAGTTGGATAAACCGGATACGTACCATCGGCTAGTTTGCGAGTCAGATCGAAGAAAGGCGATGTATTTAAAAAGGTATAAACCGAACCAACATTACCATTACCACCATTAAATGGTGAATAAATAGCTCCCAGACCTGGCTTCATCGTATTTTTGGTATAAACCAGCTGGGTAGTCGACCGAATTGTAAAGCCTTTGAATAGCTCAGTACCTACGTTAGCCGAGAGGTTGCTTCTGTCGATATAGCCGTTTTGCTTCGTAAGGATAGGCGAAGTCGTATGGTTATTCGCAGCCGCTATATTGAAGTCACTTTTTTCGGAAGCGCCCGAAATATTGATGGTATTGTTTGTTGTGGCTCCCGTATTAAATACTTGTTTGAAGTGATCGTAGTATTTCAGATTTCCATTATAGGGGGTATTGGCATCGTTGCGGATATCCTGAATGGCATAACGAGTAGCGCCCCCATATTTATACGAAATACCAGTAATGGCGCCGTATTCAGTATAGTCTAATACCTTCCCATTTACATCGACAATGTTTCCACTGGCATCGGTCAGATAGGGGTGCAATTCGGCTTTGTGTACATTACCGGTATTTAGGAATTCGTTGGCCGAATAGCTGGATGAAAAATTAACTGCCGTACGGCCTTTTTTACCCTTTTTGGTAAATACCTGAATTACGCCGTTTGCTCCCTGCGCACCATAAATAGAAGCCGAAGCCGCTCCCTGAACAACCTCTACCCGATCAATATTGCTCAAATCGAGCGAGTTAATGTCGGTCGAAGCCACCTGTACGCCGTCAACCATGATGAGGGGCTTTGTACCGCCCTGTACACTGTTGATACCACGAAGCAGAATGTTGACGGGGTCGCCGGGGTTACCGCTGGTTGATGAAATTTGTGCGCCCGGAATTTTACCAATTAAGGCCTGATCAATAGAGGCTGTTGGCGTTTGGGGCAGATCTTTCGATGAAACTGATTCTACCGCAATCCCTAACTTCGCCTTGCTGGTAGCTACCCCGCTACCGGTTACAACAACTTCGGTAAGTAGGCGTGAATCGGAGACTAAGCTGACGTTTACTTCGGATTCATTACCGAGTTTAATTTCCTGAGTTACGGTGCCTACAAAGCTAAATATCAGTGTAGTGCCTTTGGCGGGAACGGAGAGGTCATAAATACCACCTGCATCGGTTGATGCTCCTTTACTAGTACCCTTTACGATAACCGATACGCCTGGTAAAGGAGATCCATCTTCTGCCGACGTTACTTTGCCGATTATCCTCCGTTCCTGGGCCCAAGCAGTTGTCCAGAGTGAGCATGCTAACAGCATACCCACTAATAGAGATTTCATCATAAGTTGTTAGTTGTTAAGTTAAGAAAAATGCTACTTTTTTCTAAAGCTACAGAATAATGAAAAGACAGTATGTGTTTTCATCAAATTTTAATCTGCTAGTCATTAATTCTATTCAAATGAATGTTTTCGGAATATTATTTTGCTTATATTGAATTATACACTTTTTATGGATTGCCTTGAATTACTTACAAATTATCTACTTTATACTATATTGTAGGTATTTGTGCTTATAGGTGAGCATCAGTATTAAAATAATACAAGTATTTTCTGAATCACCGTTTAGTACTGATCAAGCTTAATTCTTACAGAAAAGCATTTTGGTCCCTTGGGCCTGAGTAAAATGGCTTAGTTTGAAGCAGAAAAACGTAGCCATAAAAAAAGAGCGCGGATGTCCGCGCTCTTAACAAGTGATGGAGTCGTTCATTTTGGTTTTTCTTCCGCTTTAGGCTTAAGCGTGCCTCGTGCAATAAGTTCGGGCTTCGATTTTGGGGTCGAGAAGCGTAGTAACATAGCCGTCGGGAACGATGATTTGGGCGGCCTGGTGATGACCAACTGGTAAGAACGGGTGCCAATAACCAGATTAGAATAAGCCATTGTAGGGCTTGAGTCCTGTAGTATTCCCCAATTGGCAATCGGTTCCTTAGTTAATAGCGTCTCGTCTTCCTCCGATAGAGCTGCTAATGCCGTATCAGGCTGGAAATGTTTTCCGCTAACACTTTCAATCACCGAAATAACAGCTGGTGGCGTAGGTGGTGCGGGCTGGGTCTGGGCAGTTGCTACTCTTCCAAGAAGCAGCAATGATAATAGGCCAATTAGCTTTTTCATAACATGAGTATGGAGTGGTTCTACAATAACTAAACCACGTCAAACTCATAACTGTTTCGCACCAACGATCTGACCGTTGTCAATTCGCTGTACATACACCAGCACAGCAGTTTGATCGGCAGGTAAGCCGGCAGGCAACGTGAGCGTCGTGTTACCCGATGTTTTGGCTTCGTCAATGCTTTTAAATTCTCGAACAACGTTCATATTAACTAAGGTGCGGCCACCGTTTTCGCCGTTCTTTACCGCTGTATGGGCTTCTTTCTGGACTAAGGCCACGTTTACCCGATACGGTCCTGAGGAAGATAGACTGTAAGAGACGTTTACCTGCTTTGCATCGCGACGAACACTGCCATCTACGCCCACAAAGTCGGAAGCCGATTGTTTCTGAATCGTTTGGATTGCCTGTTCAATTTGCCCGCGTTGCCCACCAACTACCTGCTGTCGCCCATTGATTACTAATTGAGGGGTATAGATTTGAGAATTCAGCGATTTGTCGTACTGGCGTTGGCGATCGGTAAATTGTTTGGCACTAAATGGGTCTTGCCAACCCAGGCGATTCCAGTAGTCGACATGAAACGACAACCCGTAGACTGTTTGGCCAGAACGGGCCGCCTGCTGGGTTATATCCTGCAACGCTTTGTCGGCAGGTGGGCAGCTCGAACAACCCTGCGAGGTGAATAATTCCAGCACCACAACAGGCTGGGCTACCGGTTTTGTTGGTGTGTCGGCAGGTCGTGATGCCGTTATGACGAACGTAGTTAGGAGAATGAGTATGTAGTTCATGATAGGCCGCAGATTTAAATGGGATGAATTTCAGTAAAACGATAAAAATCATACTGCATCTTAATCGTTATAAAAGTCAGCTGGTCCGCCAGTGTGGTTCCATCCATTTATAAACCTACATAATAATCATAGCCGCGCTCAGCCCAGAAATCGCGTGGGCGTTCGTCGGAGAAGAACATCCGACCAATGCGTTTCAGGTTTTTAACGCCGTACTTGACTGGAATAATCAAACGAAGTGGAGCGCCGTGGGGAGCTGTAATAGGTTGTCCGTTTAATTCATACGCTAATAGCGTCTGAGGGTGCATGGCACTTTCTATATCGATGCCCACGTAATAGCCTTTATCGGGGGTTTCCAGACCAATGTATTTATAAAAATCGGCTGGATTGTCGGGATTTGGGCCATTACCACTTTTGGTGCCGAGCTTATACGTAGCCAAAAAATCAGACAAGCGGGCTCCTCCCCAGTGTTGCACCTGACTCCAACCCTCAATGCACTTGAACTCATACACCATTTCATGTTTGGGCAGCGCTTTAATGGCATCAATAGGTAGCATAAGCGGTTGGCCTGACCCTGATGGATGGTCGATCTGCAATTGCCAGTCATCAGGAATGGGGCTTTTCAGACCATCATAGCCATTGACGCGCGCTTTTTTTGCCGCTTCACTTACCGAAAATGTAGGCACTAAATGCGTATTGCTAAAATAGGTTCTGGCAACTTGTTCGTTGGCCTCCAGCACCTTTCGGAGGGGTCGTTTAATGCCCTGAGCACCGGGACTTTTGGTGATCCATTCATAAACACCAAACGGCACGGCACTGGCCAGCGCAAACCAGCCAAACGATTTGATCAATTGCCGACGTGCGACCGATTCGGGAATTTCACTTTCTGGAAGTTGAGGTTCTTTAGGCTGACTCATGATAGGGCAGGAGTAGGGCTTGGTACTGGTTCGATCGGCTGTGGGTCAATAGGTTGGCTATCTTGTGGCTCCGGCTTGTGGGGAGGTTCAGCACCCCGTGGCTTGATTACCTCAAATCCCGTTACCATCGACTGGAAGTTTTGCCAGCCAGCTCGAATGACTTGACCGATATGGATAAAGAAAAACAATACGTAGCCTAGTGTAAGAATGAAGTGTTCAAGTCGGGCAGCTTTATAGCCTCCCAGTAAGCTCGTTAACCATGAAAATTGGGTGGGTTTGTAGATGGCAAATCCCGTTAATACCGAACCAACTCCCATGAGCATAATCGAAAAGTAAGCAATCTTCTGGGCGCCATTGTATTTGATAAAAGGCGGTTGTGTCTTACGAAGGCCCAAATCGTAAAGCGTTACCTGAATCGCTTCCCGAAACGAGTGACGGTTAGGGACCAGATGACGCCACTCGCCCGAGATGAACGTGTAGCTAACATAGCACAGACCATTGAGCATGAATAACCACATAAACACCCAGTGCCAGGCCATTCCTTCGGCTAGTCGGCGAGGAACATTGAGGAATTTGTAGAAACCGTCAGGAAAAAACGAGACCAGCGTATAATCGCCAATCTGAATTTTATAAGGATCATAGGCCCAATAAATCAGCAATCCGCTCCAGATCATAACGAACAGAACCGGAAAGTTGATCCAGTGAAACCACCGGATAGCCAAAGGATGCTTGTGAACGATTTGTTTCATGTAGTGAGATTACTGAGTGTTAAAAGGGGGAAGCGTTGTACTGGTGAAATAACGAAGAACTAGGTGTATTAGATTGCTGATTCCGGTTTTGTTTGGGGGATGTTCTTAGTTCAGTACTCAATTACAGGTGTTTACATAAAAAAGTCAGAGCGTATTTTCAGCGGCTGCTTTTAACAACTTACCCGACAGGCGCTCCTTAAAATTAGGATTAATGTATTCAAATTTAATAACGCCCTGTTGGTTGAGCAGAAAAACGGCCGGTACAGGCAGTAGCTTTTCGGTGTTTTTGCCATTACTGCCTTTCTCCAGTGTTGCATCGTAGGCGGCATGGGCTTTAAAGGCCAGACCAAAAGCTTTGGCCACGGTTACGTCAGCATCGGAGAGAAGCGTGTACTTGAGTTGATTTTTGTCGAGAGTGTTCTTTAGGTTTTCGGGACTATCGGTGCTGATGGCAATGAGTTGGTAGCCCATTCTTTCCAGATCAGGTTCGAGCATACGGAGCTCGGCTAATTGACGGCTGCAATAAGGGCACCAACCGCCCCGGTAAAACACCAGAATGGTTGGTTTTTCCGCAACTTTATTGAGTAATGAAATCGGTTTACCATCAAGCGATTTTGGATGAGTATCTGGAATGGTTTCCCCAATTAAGAGAGGGCTGATATCTTCCGGCTTTTGTGGAATATCGATGCTCGTTGTAAACGCAAATAACAACGAAATCAGGCTGATAGAAAGAATACGGTTCATGATAGCTGTACGATTGATAGCTGAACGAAGCTGGATTATCCGTTTTATAGCAGCTAGTTAACTGACACAAAACTGAGGTCTTTTTTGTCGCCTTACCATAGCCGTACTGCCCATTCTGTTATCAATCCTTCCCGAAAGCCGTAAGTGCTTCTTTAAATTCCGATGGTGGATAGCCTGTTTGCTTCTTGAAAAAACGGCTGAAGTGCGACACCTCCTCAAAGCCTAAAGCAAACGCCACTTCTTTAGTTGACTGATCAGTATATAAAAGTAATCGCCTGGCTTCCAGTATAATGCGGGCGTGGATAATCTGGAGTGGACTCCGGTGATTGTAAAGTGCAAACAGATTAGAAAGGGTTTTAGGCGATTTGTTTAGCAGGTTGGCATATTCGCTTACAGTATGGAGTTTTCGATAATTGATTTCGACCAATAAATTGAATCGTCGGACAAGGTCGAGATCTTTTTGGGTTAAGGCTTTATCGATGTGTTGATCTTTGGCTAAGCGAGTTAGTTTGATAATTAGACGCTTAAGTAGCATGCGTAACATCTCTCCCTGAATAGTATCGTGTGTCGAGAATTCATCGTAAAAGACCGTCAACAATGCTTCGAACTTACGTTGCTCCAACGTATCTATATCTAGAAAAAGGGGCGTTTTTATGCCATAAAACAACAAGCCAGCGCAGGAAACTTCCTGGTCATGATCGATGATACAGTAAAATTCCCGGTCAAATTGCCAGGCCACAATCGTTTCGGGTCGCTCAAACGAGAAAGACTGATTAAAAACGAGAGGTACGATCGATTGATTCGGAAACAGATAGGTACTGTTGTCAATGATAATTGACTGATCGGGGCCTGTGTTCCAGGCCATTGTCAACAGTCGGCTATAATTCGCCTGCGCGAACTGACGTTCGAAATTTGATTCATGGCAAGTTAAATTTAGAACACCCTTGGTTTTAGGATCACAATAAGAGTAGAGCATATAGAGGTGTATCGGTATGGCCCGACTATTTTTTTGCCATAAATAATAACCGTTTACTAATTGGTCTTTAGAGGCAAATTGCCTTCGCCTGTTTTTGAAAAGCTTTTACTGGCTTATAGTAAGCAGCTTAACTAATCAATTACTAATGAGAGCTTAATTGATCTAGCCATGAATGTACATTTTATTGCATTGATCGTTGGCTTTCTTATCCATTCTGCCGGATAATATAGTACTATCGGTATCCGGATAGGGCAGCCCTTGATACCAAGATTTTTCGGCGATAGGCATAAAATCCTAACTTGCCAAAAAACTTATTATGTCTCTCCAAACCCTCGATACTGGCCTTTTTAAACTTGATGGTGGCGCGATGTTTGGCGTTGTTCCGAAACCGCTCTGGCAAAGACTCAACCCGGCCGATGAACAAAATCGCTGTACCTGGGCCATGCGATGCCTATTATATGAGCAAGGTGACCGGCTCTTGTTAGTCGATACAGGTATTGGCAATAAACAGGATGCTAAATTCTTTGGGCACTATGATCTTCATGGCGATGCCAGTTTGCTCGACTCTATTCATAAAGCAGGTTATTCAGAAGCCGACATTACCGATGTGCTTCTCACCCACCTGCACTTCGATCACGTGGGAGGAGCCGTCCGGCGGGATGGGGAACAGTTAACGCCCGTTTTTCAGAACGCAGTTTACTGGACACACCCCGCACACTGGAAATGGGCAACCAACCCGAATCCGCGCGAAAAAGCGTCGTTTCTTCGCGAAAATATTATGCCTTTGCAAGAAAGCGGACAATTGACTTTTCTAGAAGAAAACCCATTCCCGTTTACGGATGTCGATCTACATTATGTAGATGGGCATACGGAGAAAATGGCTTTACCACTGTTTCGGATCAATGGCCGGACAGTGGCCTACATGGCCGATTTGATTCCCTCGTCGGCCCATATTCCATTGCCGTATGTTATGAGTTATGATGTCCGCCCGCTGCTGACGATGGATGAAAAAACGCAATTGCTTCAGCAGGCGGCCCAGGAAAACTGGATTCTGGTTTTTGAGCACGACCCTACAATTGAAGCGGCCACGGTTGAGTTAACAGAACGAGGGGCTCGAATCAAAGAGAGCGGAAAATTAAAGGAGTTGCTGTAGCGCAGGTTTCCACCCGCGTAGCCAAAGGCTAAGTTGTAGAGCAAAGAAAGTTAAGTGGCTATGCGGACAGGATGTCCACGCTACAAAGTCAATAAGCTTAGACGTATGAAAATTGGTTTGGTATTATCGGGTGGGGGAGCACGTGGAATTGCGCACCTAGGTGTTATAAAAGCGTTGCAGGAAATGGGTATCGGGTTCGACCAGATTGTTGGAACCAGCGCTGGGGCTATTGTTGGCGCACTAATTTCGCAAGGCTACACGCCCGACGAAAGTCTGAAAATTATTGAATCATCATCGTTTATGCGCCACCTGCGCCCAGCCTGGAATCGCATGGGGCTTCTACGGATCGATACGGCTAGTGAACTCTATAAAAAATATATCCCACACGATTCTTTTGAGGGGTTAAAGATTCCATTGCATGTTGTGGCCGTTGATCTGAATGCCGGTGAGCAGGTGGTGTTCGAAAAAGGGGAGCTTATTCGGCCCATTTTGGCGTCGTGTTGCCTGCCAGGAATTTTTGAGCCTCTCCTTATTAATAAGCGTCAGTTTGTAGACGGGGGTGTTCTGAATAATTTGCCCGTTGAGGTAATTGAAGATAAAGTAGACTTCCTGATCGGCTCACATTGCAATCCGTTTGGCATGACCAAACCCATACGCTCCATGCGCGGGGTAATTGAACGAAGTATCATTCTGGCCGTTCAGACAAAAACAAGAGCCAAATTTTCGCGTTGTGATGTGCTTCTGGAACCTGCTGAGCTAGCAAACTATAGCCCTGCCGATGTTAAAAAAGCCCGCGAATTGTTTCGTATAGGCTATCAATACACCCGATCAATGGCTGCTGATATTGAAAAATCCCTTAATCGGTCAGCGGCAGAGCATCATTAAGTATCTCTTCCTTATAATCGTATATAAATCTAGAGTATATACGCATCTTTTAACCTATCTGCCAAGCACCGTAGGTGCGACCTGTTAATAGAAAAATAGACTTATTCCAATCCTTAAGCGCCGTAGGTGCGACCTATTTTTTATTTAGGTCGCACCTACGGCGCTTAAGGCTGATTGTATGGTACGAGAACTATTGACAGGTTACTCCTAACGGGGCTACTCCGCTGGCATCAGGGATGTTTGTACACGATTATAGCCATTATAGTTCTACTCTTAGTTCCGAAATATCTCCACTTCACTCTGCTCTGAATTAGTTAGCCTAACCTGCTCCTGAATAGTGCTTATTGACTAGTCGACGGATTAATACGAGATTAAATTTAACTAAATGGACCTACTATAGTTCGCCACAAACGGCAAGCAACTCACCAAATAAGCCCAGAGAATTTATAGATAAACGAAAAGCTTTAATTACCTAAAGGTAAATAATGAAATGTGGCTTAGAATCAGCTATATACTGTAGTAAGTATTACTCATCGTTATTGCTCGTAGGTAATTATATGCGTTTTTTAAAAATTAAGTATATTCTGCAACTATAATTAAAAGACGAAAAAATTGTATTCGGAATAATATTCTAAATATAGGCTTAAAGGCGAATTTATGTTGGTTAAATGGTGTGAATGAAAAAATATTTGTATTGAATATTTTTGATACTACTTTTGCGTGTAGTTACATTTTACTTGACCTAACTAAAAACGTAAATGAGTAGAATTCTATTGGTGAGTTTCCTGTTGGTAAGCTCAATCTGGTCCACGGCGTGGGCGCAGGAACGCAGAATCGTTGGCAAGGTGACGTCAGCGGAAGATGGTTCGCCCTTGCCGGGTGTTTCGGTTGTTGTTAAAGGGACAACCAAAGGTGCAAACACCGATGCAGGTGGGGTTTATTCTATTTCAGTCCCGAGTGCCAAAGGGACTATTCTGGTATTTAGCTTCGTAGGGGTTACAACCCAGGAAATTAAAGTCGGTGGCGAGTCGGAAGTGAATGTGAGCTTAGTATCAGACTCTCGTCAACTTTCCGAAGTTGTTGTAACGGGGGTTGGGGTAGCTACCTCAAAAGCTAAGTTGGGTATTGCGGTAGAGTCGGTTTCATCAAAAGACCTCCCGCCAGCGCCAACGGCTTCTATCGACCAGGCTTTGGTGGGTAAGATCGCTGGGGCACAGATCGTGAGTGCCAACGGTACACCGGGTTCGAAAGCAAACATTCTGCTTCGTGGTATTAACACTATTAACCGTGGTACGGCTCCTATTATTCTGATGGATGGCGTTCAAGTGGGTTCTACCGATTTGAACAGCCTTGATTTGAATACGATTGACCGCGTTGAGGTTATTCAGGGTGCGGCTGCTGGTACACTGTATGGTGCTCAGGGTGCCAATGGGGTAATTCAGTTGTTCAGTAAAAAAGGTAAAGATGGCCCCGCTCGCATTAGTTTCAGTAACTCGTACGCGACCAACTCGTACATCAATGCGGGTGGTGTAGCACAGGCCGACAAACACGCGTTCGTAACCGATGCCAGCAACAATGTTATTGGCGTATCGGGTAAGCCGCTTACTTTCGATCAGGCGACCAGTACCTGGAGTGAAAACGTTCAGTATAATGCATTGGACGTGAACAGCACAGCTAGCAAAGCATACGATCAGAATCTGAAGTTCTACGATTACTACAAAATGTTTTTCCAAGCTTCCGAAACGATCAATAACTCGCTCAACATCTCAGGCGGAAGCTCAAAAGCCGATTATAGCATTACTGCTTCGAACAGCTACCAAACTACGATCCTGAAAAACAATGGTGCGTATGATCGGAGTAACCTGGTAAGCAATATCGGGATGACGCTGGCTAAGAACTTGACGCTACGTAGCATTAGCCAGTTAGTCTATACCCAAAACACGATCAATACCTATGACCGGGCTGTATGGTACGACATTAACAATACTCGTCCATTCAACAACTACGATTATGTAGATCCAGATGGAAATTATGCCGCCTATTATGGTAGCGCTTCGGGTGTAAACGGCTACAATCCTAATTATCGCCTACAGTATCGGAACCATAAGGATAACAAAATAGACGTTATTCAGAGCCTTGAATTGGACTATAAGCCCATCAAGTACCTGGATTTGAACGCCCGTTATGGCTTGAACTACACGCAGGAAACAGACCGATATTCGTATGGCAACCAGACGTTGAACCGGAATATCATTGCCAACGGAGCGGGTTATGCTACCTCGCTGAATGCCAGCGATGCCAAAGGGGAAGTATCTAACTACGAATACAAAACGACGTTCCAGAATTTCCTGGCTAGTGCGTTTATCAAGACCGATTTCCAGGAAGACTTCAAACTGAATGTACCAATCCGGACATCAACGCAGATTTCGTTCGATTATCGGAAAAACAATTATACCGAGTTTGATGCCTATGCGCTTGGCGTGCCTACCTACACACCATACACTGCTGCCCAGGGAAGTACCTACCGGATTATCGCTGATAATACGACACCGTTCGTAACTTACGGATACCTGATCAACCAGCACATCGAATATGGTGAACTGTTGGGGGTTACGGGTGGTTTTCGCTCCGATTATTCGTCAGCTTTCGGTCGTGGTTCAACGCCATTTACGTTCCCGCATGCTGATGGTTATGTTCGTCCTTCGTCGCTTTCGTTCTGGCAGAATAGCGCACTGGGTACCTATGTACCTGAATTCAAACTGCGCGCTGCTTATGGCGAAGCCGGTATTCAGCCTAAGCCATTCGACCGTTATGTAACGCTGGGTACCCGTACATTTGGTGCCAACAACGTATTCTATAACACGGTTACGCAAAGTAACCCGGATTTGGGGGTAGAGGTATCGAAAGAAATTGAACTGGGTACCGACTTCTCGGTGAAAGGTGGTAACGGCGATTGGCTCAAGAAACTGAACTTCTCGTTCAGCTACTGGAAGCGCTCGACGGATAACGCTATCTTCAACGTAAACTCAGCGCCAACGAGTGGTATTGGTACGGTTAAAGACAATGCCTTCTCGCTGTCGTCGAATGGTACACAGTTCTCATTGAACGCTACCGTATATCGTGGTAAAAGCTTCACCTGGAACTTGACGACTAACTTCGGCCATCAATCATCCCAGATCGATGCTGTAAAAGGAAATCAGCAGATTGTTGTAACGTCAAGTGCGGGTAGCACTAACTACGTTTTGAAAGCAGGACAGAAAATCGGTCAGTTGTTTGGTTATGTAGCCATTCACAGCCTCGATCAGGTTCTGCCCGACGGAACGGCTGCTATTGCGGAAAGTGCCAAGGGTAACTACGAAGTAGCCAGCAACGGATTCGTGGTGAACAAAACGACTAAACAGCCGCTCTTCAGCTCAGCTCAATACAGCTTTGGCGATCCAAACCCAACGTTTGTTTCGTCGTTCATCAACGATGTTTCGTTCCGCGACATCGTAACCCTGAACTTCCAGTTCGACTGGACATCAGGAAGCCACTTGTATAACCAAACCAAAGAGTGGATGTATCGCGATGGTATTCACAAGGACTACGTGAATCCGATCACCATCAATGGCGCAACGGGTGCATGGACCGCTTTCTATCGGGGTGTTTATCAGGCTGGTGCCAACAACGGCACAAAAGATTACTTCTACGAAGACGCTTCCTTTGTTCGCCTGCGTAACGTAGCCCTGGGTATCGAGCTAACGAAACTGATCAAGTTGCCAATGAACCGCCTGCAAGTTGTGTTTAGTGGTCGTAACCTGTTGACATTCACTAAGTATACGGGATTCGATCCTGAGATCAATTCAGGCCAGACAACGGGCTCGAATTTAGCTAGTGGCGGTGGCGAAAACTCTGCATGGGATCGGGGTACAGATCACAATACAACTCCGAACAACCGTTCCTATCAGGTATCCCTCAACTTTGGTTTCTAATTTTTTACCAGCAAGAACAACTTCATGAAACGATATATAATAAGAACAACAGTTCTGTCCTTCGCTCTGGTTAGTTTACTGGGAGCCTGTAAGGAACAACTGGATGTCAAAAATCCGAACCAACCCACGCCATCCAGCGCGTCTACAGAAACTGGCGTAATTGCACTGGCTCAGGGTAGTGTTTACATTAATGGATTCCGGGATGGTATCAAATACAGTGACGGTATCCCCGGTTATTTCTGGACCGGTGCCGTTGGGTTCCACGAATTAATGGCCGACGTAGTGGGCGAAGAAGCCGCTAACGTGTATGGTAACCAGATTGGTATGCCAGACGCCGTTACGCTGGATGATGGCTCGAAAGTTCTGAACCCAAGCTCGATTAATACACAGATTGCGCTGATCCGTACAATCAACACGAATGCCAATGCGGGTGCCAACCCACTGTTTTACGAGTGGGGGTACATGTACAACCTGAACAATTCGATGAATAACGTAATTGATATTACGAATTCAACGACGTTCACCAATGATGCTTCTGGCGCTAAAAAGAATACGATTTTGGCCTGGGCTTACTGGTGGAAAGGCTTCGCCTATTCGCGGATTGGCTCGATGTATTATGCAGGTATTATCAATGACAAAACGGGTGCTACCAATGCAAACTACGTAGCGAAAGAGAAAATCATTGACGAAGCAACGAAGAACCTCGATAAGGCAGCTGCGCTGTTAACCACGATTGGTTCCGATGCAAATTATATACCGACACTTACCTCATTGATCCCAACGTTCAATCAGGTGGGCAAAGGTCTTCCGCCAACAACCGATATGTGGAAACGGAGCATCAATACGCTCAAAGCCCGCAACATTTTGGTTAATACTACAGCCGCTACGATGACGGCAGCGCAGTGGGGACAGATACTGACATTGACCAACGATGGCGTAAAATCGACGGACAATATCTTCACCGGCCGCTCGACCGACAACGCCGATTTCATCTCGGCTGTCAATGGTAGCATGGCTGCCAAATCGACGGGTACGCCAGGTACTGTTACCTATAAAATTAGCGAGCGCCTGATTCAGGATTTCCCGACAGGCGACAAACGGTTGACGAATAACTTTACCCAACTGGCGGCTCCTGCGCTGTTCAACTCCGACCGAGGTAACTCGTTTAACACCCGTTGGCAGTTAGTGAGTGGTGGTAAAGGTCAGTCTGGTGTGGTTGTGTTAAGCAACCTGAACGTGGGCGCTTACGAGCTAACCCTGGCCAGCACGTATGAAGAAAACGAATTGATGAAGGCCGAAGCGAAAATCTATACCGGCGATATTGCTGGCGGTTTGACCTCAATTGATGCCGTTCGTACATTCCAGGGCGCCGGTTTGGCTACCTTAAGCGGGTTGGATCTGGCTGGAGCGAAAGAAGAACTGCGCAAAGAGCGTCGGGTGGGTCTGGTTTTCCGTGGCCTATCGTTCTACGATGCCCGTCGTTGGGAAGTAATTACCAAAGGTCGGACAGGGGCTGTTGTTGTTGATAAAGCGGGTAAGGTTAACACCAATGCCACGATCACCTACAATTTCCTTGATTATTGGGATGTCCCCGACAACGAATTAGCTTATAATCCTGCCGCTTCGGGAAGTGCTCCAGTGAAGAATCCAAAGTAAGTTAATAGAGAATAAATGCTAGCGTCCAAGGCTCCCTGCTTTTAGCGGGGAGCCTTTTTTTAGTGTAAATGCCTGACGATTAACTGGCTTGATTGAATTTGTGATACACCGTGCATCGGATGGCGAACAAATGGCGTATAGGTGATGGGTAATAATTTGCTGAAAAGTCAGAACAAGGGCTTATTTCAATTGCATTACGTTGAAGAACCATTGAAAAAAGAACCCCAAAGGCAGGATTCGCCAATCAGTGGATTTATACGATGTGGATATATTTTTCGTTTGAAAAAATAGTAGTTTGCAACAGCTAATCAGTATCTTGTTTTCCCGTTAAGATTGTCTCAACCTTAAATGCTTTTACTTGGAGTATAACCTATACATGAGAAAATTTTATAGTATTCTCTGGTCAGCTCTCCTGATTATGTTGCCCGGCTATCTATTGGCTCAGGGGCAGCGTATAACCGGTAGAGTTACATCTGCCCAAGATGGGCAGACCTTACCGGGCGTAAACATTGTTGTAAAGGGGACAACAAATGGAGTTAGCACCGATGCAAATGGGAATTACAGCATCGTTGTACCTACTGGCAACGCTACGCTGGTGCTGAGCTCTATTGGGCTTAATACGCAGGAAGTAGCAGTAGGCAACCGGTCTGTGGTGAACGTTGTCATGCAGGAAGCCCTGAATGAATTGAGTCAAGTTGTTGTAACCGGTTACAACACAACTCAACGCAAAGACATTACCGGCTCAATCGCATCTATTTCTTCCGAAAAATTCAAAGACATTCCCGTAACTAGTCTTGATCAGGCGCTACAGGGCCAGGCAGCTGGTGTGCAGGTAACACAGTCGTCGGGTACGCCTGGTGGTGGGATTTCGGTCCGGGTTCGGGGTAACACTTCCATCTCGGCTTCTAACCGGCCCTTATACATTGTCGACGGTGTGCAGGTGCAAAGCGGGGCTTTATCGTCAACAGACGGTTATGGTGGGCAGAACGATAATGCTTTAGCCCTGCTGAATCCCAACGATATCGAGTCAATACAAGTGTTGAAAGATGCCTCCGCCAAGGCCATTTACGGGTCACGGGCGGCCAATGGGGTTGTATTGATTACAACAAAGCGGGGGAAAGCTAATCAGAAAACGATCATTACAGCAGAAGCACAACGGGGTACAACCGAGTTGGTTAAACGCCCGAGCCTGTTGAATTCGACACAGTTGCTGGAGTTACAACGCGAAGCTGTTATCAACGCTGGTGAAGATCCGGATAAGCAGGGATTAATTAAAGGCGTTACCGATGGCGTCAATACAAACTGGCTGGACATGGTATTGCGGAAAGGAATTTATCAGCAATATCAGGTTTCGGCACAGGGGGGGAATGAGCGTACTCGCTTTTATCTAAGTGGTAACTATCGGGATGAGGAAGGCGTTTTGCTGAATAACCGATTTAGCCGAATGAGTGGCACCATGTCCATCGATCATAATGCCACCTCAAAATTGTCATTCGGTACAAACGTAACTATCTCGAGAGCTGTCAACCACCGAGTAGGGGGCGACAATTTTCTGGATGGCGTTTATTCGGGGGCTACCCGAAGCTTACCGTATTATTCTCCGTATAATGAGCAGGGTCAGTTATATGGCCCATCTGACGCCAACTATCCTGGATTTCCTAATTTTAACCCGGTGGGGGAGGCTGTTTTGCCCCGGCAACAAGTCTTGACAACAAAAATGTTGGGTGGCGTTTATATTCAGTACGAGTTTCTGCCTAACCTACGCTTTCGCTCGAAAGCCAATGTTGATTACAACAGCATTATTGAGGACATTTATTTTCCTACGGGTACAGCTACAGGAGGATACTCGACTAATATAGGGCAACAGGGTTATGGTGAGTATGACACCCGACTGGTAGCTAACTTTACAAGCACCAATACATTAACCTACAATACGCTTATTAACGAGAAGCATCGCATCAGCGCACTGGGTGGTGTAGAAATAATCAAGCGGACCAATCGGGGTGGATCGGTAATCGGGAAATACTTCCCAAGTAATGATTTTACCTATATTACTTCGGCTGGGGTTGTCAATGAGGGAAGCTCTACATTGGTGTTCAGTGGCCTTTTTTCTGGTTTTGGCGAGGTTAAATATGATTACAAAGAGAAGTACTTAGTCTCGGTAACTGGCCGATATGATGGATCTTCGCGCTTCGGGCCTAATAAGCAGTTTGGATTCTTCCCTTCAGGCTCCGTGGCCTGGCGGATCTCAGAAGAAGAATTCTTGTCGAAAACGGGTTTCCTGAATGATTTAAAGCTGAGGGCTAGTTACGGTTTTACCGGAAACGAACAAATTGGCGACTTTAAATTCCTGGGAACCTGGGGAGCAACTACCTACAGCGGCTCATCAGGGTTAGGGCCAACGGCGCTGCCAAACCCGAACTTACAATGGGAGCGGACTCGGGAAGCCAACATTGGTCTTGACGCGTCTTTCTTCAACGGGCGATTAAGTGCTACGCTTGATGTCTATGACAACCTCACCGATCGGCTTTTATTTAACCAGCCAATTCCGCTAACATCGGGCTTCAGTACGGTACAGGGTAATATTGGTAAGATTTCAAACCGAGGTATTGAGCTGACCATCAACACGGTCAATATCAACAGCAATGGCCTTCGCTGGAGTACAGACCTGAACTTGTCTCGTAATGAGAACAAAGTACTGGAATTAGCCACAACGGAGCCGATTTATGCGGGCTATCAGGCCAGTGGCGCTACGGCAACAAACGTGGTATTGCCAGGTCAGCCTCTTGGTACATTCTGGGGATTAAAATTCCTGGGAGTTGATCCCGCTACGGGCAATGCCATTTATGAAGATAAGAATGGCGATGGACGGATTACGCCCGATGATGCGCAGGTAATTGGCAATGCACAGCCAAAACTCTTTGGCGGTTTTACGAACCGGGTATCGTACAAAGGGTTTGATTTGAGTATTTTCTTTCAGTTTTCGTATGGTAACCATGTGATGAACCTCACGAAACAAACATCAGTCAATACGGGAGCATCCCTTGGGTTTAATCAAAGTACCGATGCGCTGAAACGATGGCAGAAAGAAGGCGATATTACCAGCGTACCTCGCTATATATCTGGAAATACCTATAACAACTATCTGAGCAGTCGATTTGTAGAAGATGGTTCGTACCTGCGCCTGAAAAATATAACCTTAGGGTATACCCTGGATAAAAAATGGACGAGTCGGGTAAAATTAGCCAGTGTGCGAGCGTTTGTGTCTGCTACCAACCTCTGGACGTATACGAAATACTCGGGCCCAGATCCAGAGCTTAGTACCCTGGACGGATCAACAACTGCTCAAGGTATCGACTTTAATACCTTGCCTCAGGTGAAAAATATGACTGCCGGTTTATCCGTAACGTTTTAATTACTCTGTTCCCGAAATCGAAGTCGGAAGCATTCTTTATTTCAGCAACAATGAGGTCTTATATAATCTGCTTCATATTTACACTAACCATTCTAACTTCCTGTCAGGATGTGTTACAGCCTACGCCTACGGATATTCGGATCGACGATCTGACATTGAAGACGGCGGCCGACGCGCCATTGGTTCGGATTGGTTTGTACAGTGCGTTTCGTGCGATGACATCATCCGTTGTGATTGCCGGTGATTTTACGGCCGATAATATCAAACACAACGGCACATTTACATCCTATCAGGAGTTCGGTACAAAACAAATTACCTCAACGAACTCTGACGTGCAGACATTCTGGGGAGGGGTATACAGAACCAATTATGTCGCCAATTTTATTCTGGAACGATTGCCCAATGTAACGGGTATAACGTCAGATAGCCGAAAAACCTTAACCGCCGAAGCGCGTTTCTTGCGTGGGCTGGCCAACTTTTACGGCGTTTATACCTTTGGCGATATTCCGCTGGTAACCACCACCAATCAGGCGACAAATCAAAATATTGCCCGCTCGCCTAAAGCGACTGTTTTGGCCGCTGTTCTGGCCGACTATACGGCTGCGCTGGCCGATTTGCCTGATGATTCATCGACTGGAGCCGCTTATTTGTCAAAACGAGTCGTTCAGGCTGCGTTGGCTCGGTATTACCTCTATCAAAAAAACTGGGCACAGGCAGAAAGTTACGCAACACTTCTGATCAGTTCGGGTAAATTTACGTTAGTGCCAGACTATACGAGCATCGTCAATGTGAATTTTACGGCTGAGTCGATCTTTGAAGTTGGTTATACGCAGAACGACGATCCGGCTACACTAAATACTTTATTTGTCAGCCGTCGGGAAGTTATTCCATCCGATCAGATTGTCATTGCCTTAAATTCTACAGAATCGGGTACCCGTGTTGCCACTATTGCCTTCGATGTGACAAAGCAGCAAGGGAATGACAATGGCTGGACGGTGAAAAAATATGGGACAGCTATTGAAGGCAACGCTAATATCGTTGTGTTTCGTCTGGCTGAAATGTACCTGATTCGGGCGGAAGCGCGGGCCCAGCAAGGAAAATTGACCGGTACAGCCGGAGCCATCGCCGACTTGACTGTGCTACGAACACGAGCGAAGGGCGTTGCGGTAACAGCTGCGGCACAGGCCGATGTACTGCTGGCTGTTGAGCGGGAGCGTTGGTATGAATTAGCGTTTGAAGGGCACCGCTGGTATGATCTGGTACGTACAGGCCGGGCACAGGCTGTGATGTCGGCGTTTTCGCCCAACTGGAATAGCCGCTACGAGTTATGGCCAATCCCACAGGCCGAAATTTTACGTAACCCTGCCTTGCAGGGTTCTCAAAATCCAGGATATTAATTCGTAAAGCGTTTTACTAATTATGAGATACTATAAACTAAGCGGGTTAATTGGAATGGTTGTGCTTCTTGGCATAGTTCTGCTCGCCTGTGAGAAGAGTGACATCGATCGTACATTCGAAGGACCCTATTTTGTGCGTTTTACAGATACGACACTGACCTATAAGGAAAGCTATAGCAAGCCTATTGCCATTGAAGTACACAACGTGGGGCCGCAGTTGGACCAGCCGATTACGATTAGTTATACCGTGAACGGAACTGCTCGCGAAGGCAAGGAATATACCATTGTGGGCACCAAAGGCACTGTTGTGATACCTGCCAAATCGAGCAAAGGCAATATTATGGTGCAGCTGATCAATAATGCGAATAACATTTTAGAATCGACTTCGCTGACTTTTGTGTTGACAGGTGTTCAGCCAAACACGTTGCAGGTTGGCTTTGGAAAGGAGAATATCATCGGGAAAGCATTAACGCTGACTATTCAGGACGACTGTCTGCTGGGTGGGTCTTATACGGGTAGTGGCCGTGTAGGAACAAAGACTTATGCTACATCTGATATTGGCATTACCAGTACTGATTGTAAGCAATATTTGTTAAGTAACTGGAATGTAGGCCTGATTAATTTGGTGGTTGTAGGGAATAGCACCTTGTTTGGGTTTAATGCTGAGCATCCTACACTGACGTTTATCGATAATGGCGATAATTCGCTTACCGTACCATCGCAAGCTAACGCTTCACTTGGAACCAACGGGGCTCTTAGTGGTACAGGGGCCTGGAACCCTCGTAACCGCCAAATTACGTTGAATCTTCAGGCTAAAGTTCGTATTGCCATGATTCGAGACACGGTTACAACGTATCGGGATACAACGCTTTTATTTACCCAGACCTACACGCCACAATAGCCACATTAACTTGTTAATTCCATGCGACAGTTTATACGTTTATTGCTAATTCCGGGTGTTGTTGGATGGCTTCTGGGAGGATGTTCTGAAAAATTAGAACCTAAGCCGCTTACTTATTCGCAACTGCTGACCGGAACGGATAAAAAGACCTGGAAAATGGTGTCTCTTCAGGTTATTGATGACGGTCAGGCATCTGGAGTGATACCCGTTGCGCAAACAGGTATCGATCCTTGTATTTATGACGATCTGCTAACGTTTTATGCCGATGCTGAGCATAAGTTTGAAGCGAGTGAAGGAGCGACCAAGTGTAGTGCTAGTGATCCGGACATTTACGTGACCGATACCTGGACGCTCGTTAATGCGAATGCTACTTTACAGTTTTACATACCAGTTTTGAATGGTATATATCCTTGGACAATAAAAAATTTGACCTCAACCGTGTTGACGGTCCAATATTATTTCCCGGATATTAATGCCAGCTATCAGTTCACATTCAATTCGGTTACTACCAAATAGGCGTATGTTCCGACGTTTACTCTACGTTTTTTTATGCGTTCTGTTGAGCCAGACGCTGCACGCTCAAACGCCTATTAAACGGGCTGAGCAGTGTGCTACTATGGAAATGGATAGCCTGTTGCGGGTTAAATATCCCCAATTAGGAACACTCAATCAATTTGAGCAGGCATTGCAGCAAAAAATGCTTGAGTTCAAAAAACAGCTGGCCAATGGCCGGGCTCCAGCGGCTACCGTCATTACCATTCCGGTGGTTATACACGTTGTACACAATGGTGAGACGGTTGGCTCGGGTCGTAATATCAGCCTCGCTCAAGTACAATCGCAACTGGCTGTGCTGAATGAAGATTATCGTCGGAAGGCGGGTACGCGTGGGTTCAACGACAATCCGGTTGGAGCCGATATTGAGATTGAATTCTGTCCAGCGGTAGTTAATCCACAAGGCCAGCCTATGGCGGAACCAGGTATCGATCGATACAATGGTGGCCGGGCCAACTGGACCCAGAACGATATCGATGGCGTATTGAAACCCAGCACCTACTGGAATCCCGATAAATATTACAACATCTGGGTGGTCGATATCAGCGACCCATCGATAAACGGGCAGTTGTTAGGCTATGCCCAATTTCCAACGCAGTCGGGTCTGGCCGGTATTCCATCCGATGGCCCTGCCAGTACGGATGGCGTCGTGATCTATTATAAAGCCTTTGGGAGTTCGGAAAAAGGTACTTTCCCGGTACTCCAATCCCCTTATAATTTAGGGCGTACCTTAAGCCACGAAACGGGGCACTGGCTGGGGCTCCGCCATATTTGGGGAGATACCAACTGTGGCGATGATTTTTGTGCCGATACGCCACCTCAGGCTTCGGCCAGTAGCGGCTGTCAGGTTGGACGGGTAAGTTGTGGTGCTACGAACATGGTGCAGAACTACATGGATTATTCGAACGATGCCTGTTTCAACATCTTCACCCTCAATCAAAAAGATCGTATCCGGGCGGTTATGGCCATTAGCCCTCGTCGTCTAAGTCTATTATCATCCAATGTTTGCGGAACGCAGGTAGCCACGAAACCAACTCCGAATTTCCGGGTAGATAATCAGCAGGTCTTGTTGGGTGGTCAGCTCAAGTTTACCGATTTGTCGGACGGATTTCCTACTAGTTGGAGCTGGACATTTGAAGGAGGAACCCCCGCAACATCGACTGATCAAAACCCAACAGTTACGTATAATCAACCGGGTAAATTCAAAGTAACTTTGGTCACATCGAATGCGCTTGGAACCTCAGACCCATTGGTTCGTACCGAATACATTGAAGTGCTAAATTCGGGACTTTGTACGGACATAACCAACTTCAATGGCACGCCTACCGTATTGCGGGAAACCAACGGGACTGGTTACGTATCCGGGCAGAATAGCCATAAAAGTCAGGCTGTTTCTGAGTTTTTTGCCAATAAGCTGAGTTACACGAATCTGGCAGGAGCAACGCTCAAATTTGGCGTTGCCAAAGCTGCGAAAGGGACATCGACAGAATCTATTGTGACGGTAACAGTCTGGAACGGACGCGGTTTCCAGGGTGGTCCTGGCGCTATTCTGGGACAGAAAGATGTACCGTTAAAGGATATTCTGGCCGATGTGGCTGCTAACCGGGCTACTTCGGTTACGTTCGATAAGAACGTTCCGGTGAGCGGCTTGCCTTTCCATATTGGTATTTTAATTCCCTACGCATCGGGCGATACCGTTGCACTGGTTACTACTGCTAATGGGCAATCGCTGGATGCAACTTCCTGGCGGCAAAATAGCCAGGGGAACTGGCTTCGTTACGCCGATAGTTTGGGTTTGAACGTGGCGCATAATATTGCTGGTCGCGTTGGTCAGAAACTGTCGGTACAGGTCGCGTCATCGTCCGTCTTTATCAACCCTGGCCAGACTGTAACCTTAAATGCCCGTGGAGCCAGTATTTTCACCTGGACAGGTACGGGTCTCAACTCGACGCTGGGCGCACAGGTCGTAGCTTCTCCAACGCAAACTACTTCCTATACCGTAACGGGCTCGGGAACGGATTTGTGTAGCACATCGGCAGTAATCACGGTCAATGTCAGAACGGGCACTGTAACCGCCACAACACCGCTGGCGGAACAGGCCTTGCAGGTTAACCCAAACCCCAGCGATGGGCAGATGAACATATCGTTCAGCAGTGCGTTACGGGGAGCTTTAGTGTTAGGCATTCGTACAGTAACAGGTTCAGAATTAGTTCGACAAAACCACCAGAAAACCACCGACACCTTCGAGCAAACTATAGACCTCAGGACCGCGCCACCCGGTGTGTATTTTGTTGAGATTAGTATAGGGGAACAGGTATTCCGAAAACGAGTGGTGAAGCAGTAAAAGCAAGGGGCGGATTTCAGAATCCGCCCCTTGCTTTTTAATAAGAGACTCATGAATTTCTTGCTCAATATCAATCTCTGATCCGAATTTCGCCTTGTTTCATGGCGAATCGCTCTTTTTTCGTTGTGTCAAGGTTATAACAAATTGAAATCACGACATCATTCATAAATTGATTTCCCGTATTATGAGGAAAGACTTTTCTTTGATTTATCGATAACTGAACTTCATCATTAATTTCCATCACGACTAATGTTGAATCTGACTCATAGTATTCATATTTACCCAGATGTTGTGGACGTGTTAATGGTTGAAAGGACTTATGATATTGCTTCTCGAATGCGGTACGTATAGAGTCCATTTTAGGGCCTTTATTTCTCAGTGTGATTAAAACGCCGTAAGGTTGACTTCGTGGATCTTGAATCAAATCATTAAATCGCCAGACAACCTGAACATCCCTTGTTGTATCTGTTAATTCGGCAGAAAGCGATTCTACAGCATTTGGGTATCTGTTTCGTAATTCATGTGAGGTGATCGGGAACTGAATAGTGCAGCTTGCAACGTTTGTCTCGAATGGCAGATGCTTTGTCTGGCAACTTAAGACCAGCATAAAGAGTGAGAAAATTAAAACTGCGCTTTGCGTCAATGGCATAATCTTTAGGGACTTTTTATAAATATAGTTCATGAAAAAGTGTATTAATTTCGGCTAGGATTTTATAATCTCAAAACCAGCTCAAACAAAGATGTTTTGAGTACACTGTTTAATACTTTCTCAACGCATTCATGATTAATAATCTAGTTACTGGCATTATTACATTGAGTAGTTTGATATACTTAGCTAAGGATTGGCTGAAAGTTAAATCAACACATAAATCAGCTACTCAGCTCACGTATACATCCTGGATTGTGGGCGATACATTGGATGTGAAAATCCAACCCTTAGGCGGGGTTTTACTGGCTGGAGGTAGTACCGATGTCGATGCTGCGATGCGGTGATTTATGTTCCTTCTGCTTCTGTGGCTCATTAGATTTATTCCCTTTTTTACACAAATTCGGTTTGGCTTATTGTCCAGTATAAGCTAACAGGTAAGTCCATAGGGATTGGTTCTAGTTACCAGCAGCCTGCTCCGAGGCATCCAGCCGGGCCATCTCCAGGTCTAATCGCCGTTCAGCTGTGCGTAGTACTTCATCGCTGAAGCGATTTTCTCGGGCCAGCTCCACTAGCAAGGCTTGTTGGAACTCGCCGAGGGTTCGCTCCGCCAACCGCATCTCACCCACTAAAGCGCGTTCTTCGTCTGGTTTTGAGCCCGATTTGCTTTCATGGAGCGTAGCACCAAGTTCCTTGACTAAAAGTTGATACCGCTGGGCCAGGGTTTGTTTCAAGGAGCCAGATAAAACTATCGGAAAGTCATTTTCCAAATACCTCAGTGCCCGGCTGGCTAGCAGTAATTCCAGCGCCTGATCTTCACGCGCCTGGTCGTTATGAGATTTCACCCCCAGCAACCGAATCAGGAGGGGTAAAGTCAACCCCTGAAGTACCAGCGTAGATAGGATTATTACAAAAGCTAAAAAGAGAATCAGGTTACGCTGAGGGAACAGCTGCCCTCCTGCCAGCGAAAGCGGTAGAGCTAACGCCATGGCCAGGGAAATCACGCCCCTGGTTCCAGTCCAGGCCACAATTAATACATTTCGCCAGTCTACCTGATTCGCCTGTTCCTCGGTTCCTGAACCCGTGATGGTAGATTGCTCTGACCAGCCTAACACTTTGGGGTAATAGGAACTGAAAAACACCCAAAGAATTCGAATGAGAATCGTGACGGTACTCACCACCAGGCTATACAACACAAGCTCCTCAGTCGTATACCCGCCCAGGTCTCCTACAATGGTGGGTAATTGCAAGCCAATCAAAATAAAGACCACTCCTTCCAGCAAAAAAATAGCGGTGTCCCAGACGGCCCGCGACTCCAGGCGAGCCTGTGGGGAAAACACTTCTGGTGTTCGACGTGTGATGACAAGTCCAGCACTAACGACGGCTAATATACCTGACGTATGGATGTGTTCAGCCGCTAGGTAGACCAGATAGGGGGTCAGTAGAGTTAAACTGGTTTGGACTGTGGCACTGTCGATTCGTTGGAGGGCAAGCGTCATTAACCATCCTAGTATGCTACCCAGCAACAGCCCCCCGCCTGCCAGCACCAGAAATTGCAGACTAGCCTCCCAGAGAACAAAGTTACCAGTCATGATAGCGGCCACGGCATAGCGGTAAGCTACCAGAGCAGAGGCATCGTTGAGCAGGCTTTCCCCTTCCAGAATCGCAATAACCCGTTTGTTAAGTCCTAAACCTTTAATGATACTATTGGCGGCAACGGCGTCTGGAGGAGAGACAATAGCCCCCAGCACAAAGGCAAGCGGCCAGCTAAAGCCTGGAATCACGTAATGGGCAGCCACAGCAACGGCCGTTGTCGTGAAAAACACCAGTGTAACGGCTAATGTAGTGATTGGTCGAATTGAGCGGGTAAACTCCTGCCAGGCCGTTTTAGAGGCTGCATCATAGAGCAACGGAGGGAGAAAAATAACCAGCGCTACGTTGGGATCTAATGCCAGATTTGGCAGGAAAGGCACAAAACCAATCACTAAGCCTGTTCCAATCAGTAGAATTGGGTAAGGAAGCTTAATTTTATCGGTGATTGCCGACAATCCTATCAAAATGGCTAGGATAAAAATGATGGTTTCAAAGTTTGCCATAGGTACTGAAAAGGTTATCCTTACTCTATAACAGATTTACTACGGTTATAGTCGTAACCGCCAGTAATTCTTAGGCTTGGCTAATTCGGTATCTATGGTCTTGATGCTTACTAACGCCTAGTAATTTTCTAATAACCTCTCCAGAAATGCTGCTTATTGACCAGAATCTCCGCCTTATTGGACGCCTTTTGTAATGAGTTTAACACGGTACAAGTAGATATAGCAATGATGTTAAGTAGAAAAGGCGTAGGTTTTCTGCTCGATTTATCGGCTTATAGTTTATTCGTATCGGTTAATTTCTGTCGTCCATGAGCAAAGAATTCATCGAACAACCAAACATAATGACTGGATGAAGTGCGTTTCACTACGTAGCCATTCGCCCCTTCCTGAAGTACTTGCTTAATGGTATCCGAGCACACATCTGTCGAAAGCATTAAAATGGATAAATGTTGCCAAGCTGGATTCGCGCGAACATGCCGGATCGCTTCGAGTCCATTCATTATAGACATGGCCATGTCCATAATGAGTAACCCATAAATTGCCTGATCAGCTCGGATAGCGCTATGGCGGTTTAAGTAAGCCAAGAGTTCCTGACCATTTGAAAACTTATAAATAGGAAAAGGCCGACAAGAATTGACCGGCATTAAACCCAGAAAGTACCGCTCATCCTCATTATCAGGGAATGATATGCAAGATAGATCATGTAGTTGATCCATAAATAGTAGTGTGTATTGAAAGGTGGACAAAGTCAAATGGGGATAGACACATTAGCTCATCAACTAAAGCGGATCATGGACTTCTAATTTAGCGTTTCCGATTCCGGGCCTGGGTTGTCTTGGCCGCCCAGGCTTTTCGCTTCAATTGTTGATGCAACTCCTTATCCCTAGGCTCAAATGTGACGCTACGTTGCTGGCCGTCTTGTCGTTTAATGACCCAATAGGTTAAATCGGAAGTATCGGGAATCTCAGTATAGATGGAGTTATTCATGAGGGAGATTAGTTAATAAAAAAGATACATGATGCTGGTCGCTTTAGTCAGGACTCTTGAATTCTTTCCTTTAAGTATTTGGCCGATTCATAGAGTGTCGTGAGCCGAGGGTAGTCTTCATAGGGTATAGATACTTGAAGCTCGCGTTCCATTAAACTAGCTAGTTCCGAAATGTCGGACGGACGATACGCTAGATCTTCTCGGAGGTCAGCTGTTGGTCGCAGGGCTTCGGAACGAACGATTCCTTGGGCCAGGACCAAATGAGTGAGTTGTTGATAGGTGATTTCCATATGCGCTGTCGTTGTGAGTAAGCTAAATGAGGATTGAAAACGGAGAAAAGGTGAATGTATTTCCGTTAGGAAGATCGGTTGGCCGTGCCATAAGGCGTGTCAGGCCAGGGGCCTAAGAAGATTCGGGCGTACAGGCCAAGGGCCGAAAGGCCATTCAGCATAAAGCTCAGTGTAACCAGAAAAGCAAGCCCTGTTTGATCTGAATGAATGTGGCTGAACAATAAATCTTCGCCCCAAAAGGTTGGGGTAATGGGAAAACCAGCTACCCCTAGGCAACACACTAAAAAGCCGAACGCTAATCGGGGATAGGGATAGGCATAACCAGCATAGGTATGTAGTTGTATATCGCCTTCCGTTACATAGAGCATATGAAGGCAGCCATACCCCGCCAGGCCCGCCACAACAATGCCACTCAGGTATAAATGAACCTGATCAACCGCAAATTCCTCGTTATAGGCAATAGCCAGGGCAATCCAGAAAGGATTCAGCACCACTCCTAACCAACTTAGAAAAACATTTTTTTGTTGGCTAAAGGAACGCACGACGAACAGTAGCCCAAGTAGGGCAAAAATGATCGATAGGGGGTGTTTGAGTGGGGATGGGACGTTTTCGGGATAGTAGGCCCCCAGTAAACCGATCCCATAGAGCGGTATGCCCAAGCCGAATACCCAAGTTGGAGATAAGAACGAAAGGGGTTGCCCTAGCTTGTGAATAAGTTCCCGAGGTAGTCGGTACAGCAGCGTATCCAGGTTCCATTCCGTCAGGCTCAGCACATACCAGGTATCCCGCAAGTGCCTGGGAAATGGGCTGATAGGCGCTAAGGCGACAGGCGTAAAGGTGTAGGTCTGCTCCCGAATTAAATAACTGACGATGGAAGGCGATATCAGCAGTTGATAAGTCCTTAGAAACGCATGTCCCGCAACATGGACCAGGGCCAGGGTATGAAAGCCTAGGGCTACTTCCAGGAACATAATCCCAATCTGAGCAATGGAGGCATACGCCAGCTGACTCTTAATAGAAGCCTGGGCACGGGCAATCCCACTCGCTATCAGGCAGGTTAATAGACCGATACCCCCCATCAAGAGCCGAATGGAGAGTTGGTTTTCCCAAAGCGGAGCCGTTCGTAAGAGGAGGAAAATGCCGATATGCATCGATAGCGAGCCGTAAAAAATAGCACTCGAAGGCGTGGGGCCTTCCATGGCTCGGGGTAGCCACGCCGAGAAAGGAAACTGAGCCGACTTGATGAGGGCTGAAAGCAGCAGCATCAGCGAGATGAACATACCTGGCCCACCAAGGGTCTGAAGCTGGGCATACCCCCGTTCATACGGATTCAGCCCGGCAAAGGAGATCGTTTCAGGCCAAACCTGGTGGCTCATCCATATGGCTAGCAGGAGCCCCCCATCCGCCAGGCGATACATCGAGAATACTTTTAGCGCATTTTTGACCGGTAAGTATCGGCCTCTGTAGAAAGCAATTAGTAAAACCGACGAAAGGCCAATCAATTCCCAACCGGCAAATAGCGTTTCCAGATTTCCAGACACCACGATCAGGACATAACCCAGATAAAAGAAAAGCGTGGTCAAAAAGAACCGCTTATAGCCTGGTTCCCGATGGAGATAATACCGGCAATACAGTACCACCAACAGAATCAGAAAGGCACCGACTAGCAAATAGACTGCGGTCAGTTGGTCAAAATAAAAATCCAGACTGAAGTGGTGGCCTTTCGTCATGACCAGTTCGAGGCTAGTCAGGGTGAGCACTGGCGATTGGTGAAACACCCAAAATGTAACAAAGACTACGGTCAAGAGTAGATGTAGGCCAAGAGTGGTCATGGCTGTCCAGGCAATGGCCGATTCGCTCGAAGGGGCTATCCAGATCCCTATGAACAGGCCGCACAGGGGAATGATGATAAAAAAGGGCAGGAGCTGTTCCATGAATTTAAAGGTGTTCAGCGAGCTGATAGACCGGCAAGCTAGTCTGATTGGCGGCTATCAAGGCGGGTAAATCGGTAATGGCCTCTACCTTTTTCTGGTGGGGTTGATAGGGCTGGAACGTGCCCGATCTAAACCGGCTAAGCGACCGCGTGTGTGGATTGACAACAACGAGGTGAATCCACTCATTGATAAACCATTCATACGTCTGGGGTGACTGTTGGATTGCCTTTAAAACGACATCGGGCGTCTGTTCAATGACCATCAAGAGCCGAAGCGGGTCGTGGACTTCTGTCATTTGGGTTGGCAAACCGGGCCGTAAGTCGCCATCAAAGCCATTGGCAACGCCAATCAGGCCCATGATGTTATGGGGCAGTTTACTTCCAGCCCCCAGTTTCTGGGTATCAACCCGCGAAAAGAAATATTCCAGATTAATACCACCACAAACGGGCGCAGCCGCCTGTACAATACGGGCTAACGCTTGCCCGCTTGGATCGAGCCGATAGTCATAGGAATTAAGAAAGGATCGACGATCTAAAAACAGATGCCTGGATAGGCTACGTTGACCAATCAGACAAATGGCATTGGTGGCATGATTGAGTTCTGGCCGAGGCTCAAACAGGGCTACCGATCGCCTGCGAATCTGGGCATGGATGGTGGCGGCACTCAGCCGACTATCGATCGACTCAAAGCGTCGGGAGCGTTCTTTGGCATTTTGATCCAGTGCCTGCTTGAATAAGGCGATGTACTGTTGATGGCGTTTGGTATTGACTAGCGACAACAATGCTTCGTCGTAAAAACAAATATCATCACGGGTTGTGTCATGCAGCCCACTTAAAAACTGCGTTTCGGTAGGAATATCGATACCCTTGTCCCGTAATCGTTCGCGGACTCGCGGATCATTCGCCATGATACAGATTACCCGGGCATTAATCGATCCGGGCCGTCCTGAACAGGCTCCACAATCATAATCGGCATAATACGGATTGTTCACGCTGCTGGCTCCGTGCCCAATTACATACACGATCGGGGCAAATTCCTCAACCAGGCCAATGCTGGTTAATAAGCCAGCTACCCGCTCAACCATTTCGTCGAGGTTAAATCCCAGCTGTAAGCCATTTTCCTTTTTTAGGCTTGTGTTCTCCACCAGTAGACGAGAGTCGGACTGCCTGTAAGGGGAGGAAGCAGTCATCGCTGAGGTCCTCATTGGGTGAACGACCGACAGGAAAAGCTGTAATGCCGACCTGAATCCCAATGCATGACTAAAGCCCCATAGTAAGGTTTGGGACGATTTGGTAAAGGGAGTGCTAGTTTGCCGGTTCTGGACCTGACCGAGTCCTTTAATTAGGTAACGAGGAGTAACCGGAGGGGGACAACGTTTCGTATAAGTCTTGGCGCTTTGGGGTTGAAAGAAAAACTCAACATTGAAGTGGCCTGGCGTCCCAAAGGTTTGACAGTCGGGCTCCAGCGTTTCCAGGTAACGCCGGAAGGAACATTCCCGGTCATCCAGGCAGAAAATTCCCTGGAAGCTTTTGGAAGAGCCCAGGCTGTCGGCTGTCGGAGCGGCTTTAATCCCAGCCAGTACCTGATCGTAATAACTCCATTCATAAGCCTGTTGCCAAAGGTAAAGAACTTCCCACTGCTCCGTCGGAATGACGGGGCTAAACAAGTCGATGGCTTGGTCGAGAGGGGGCTGGCCTAACGGTTGCCAACGCTCGCCGAATTGCGCATCCAGCGCATCGATCTCCAGCAATAATTCGAGTAGAATGACTTGTTGCAGCGTAATGCGTCTGAGGTCCAGTAACGACTGGGGTTGATCCTCAATCACAGCCACCATGCCTGACCAGCCAGGGTGAGCCAACTGTTGATCAAAGAGGTATTGTTTATAAAGCGATTCCTGGCCAACCAGCAGAGTGAGTAAATTAGTAATGGTGCAGGTGTTCGAGCGGAAGAGACGACGAACGCGTTGGGAACGGAACAGGCTGACCAGACTGCTCTGCTCTAGCGCCCGGATTGCCGACAGGAAATCCAGATGCCGATAAGGGAAAGCATCCACGGCAATTCCCTGATCCAGAAAGCCACACAATAATCGAAACAGGATGGGGTGAACCCGTGCATCCAAATCCAGCTGATACTTTTGTTTCCAGTGAGCCCGCAGTTGTCCGATTCGAGGAGTGGGCAGCGGAGGATAGTTTTTTCGAAGTAGTTTAAACTTCCAGATGGGCAGTTCGTGCGCACCTTTGCGTTCCAGTAGCAGCCCATCCAGTACAGCCTCCGAGATTCGGTGGGTTGTAAATAAGGCTCTGAACTCTTCCAGGGAAAATAAAATTCGATACCCCAACCACTCGGCTGCCTGCTGGATAGCTCCATCAAATGGCTGATGTTGAAAGCCGTGTAGAGGATTATGATGCACAAAATCTTTTAGCGGTGCCTGCGTAGGTAGGTAGTGTTTTAAGTCCTGGAGAACATCCTGCTCCACAAAGGCTGTAGACCGTTGTCGGGTCTCTGGTATGCGCAATGTATCGGAAGAGAAAAGTGGCTGCCCATTCATGGTTAACACAGATCAAATAGGTTTCCAACTACCATCGGTAGGCTATTGATTTTGCTCCAATTCAGATAGAATCGCTTCCGAGCGTTTGAGTTGGCGGCCATAAATCAGTCGGGCTAAATCCAGGAATTGATACACCTGCTGATCCTGCACCTGATAGAAAATGGTTGTCCCCTCCCGGCGAGGGGTAACGAAATTCATATGGCGTAGTCGGCCCAGATGCTGAGAGAGCATCGACTGATCGGCTTTGGTGACGGTTTGTAATTCGGTAACTGACAGGGGACCTACCCGGAGCGCGTCCAGAATGGCCAGTCGGAGGGGATGTCCCAGGGTTTTAAAGAACTCAGCCTTATAGGTATGTAATGGGCTATCCATGTTATAATTTAATATTCTTATATTAGATTATTCAAATGTATAGGTAACTTTTTTTATTTCCTAATAATTCGCTTAGCTGATAGCCAAAACTAGTAGTCTGTTACGTTAATTTTTATAGTTATCTTCGTAATAAACTGCCATTTTTAACTTTTTCTGCTGATGGCTCGCTCAAACCTACTCTTTGCCTTGCCCGACGCTGAAGTAATTCAATTAGAGCAAGTTAGCTAAAGGAACCCATACGGTCCGTAGCCTGCATCGGGCTCAGGTGCTACTCCAACTTCATCAGGGTAAGACGCCCAGCCAAATCGCAACGTTGCTGCCGGTTAGTGAAGCCACGGTCTATAATCTGCGAAAACGTTACCTGGCCGAAGGCTTGAGGAGTGCATTGAGTGAAAAACCCAGACCTGGCCAGCCCAGTAAGTTTGACAAAGCCGCTCAGGCTCATTTGACAGCGCTAGCCTGTAGTCAAGCGCCAGAAGGGCGAAGTCGATGGACTTTGCGGTTGTTGGCTGACCGCTTAGTGGAATCCATTTCGTATAAAACGGTCGGCGAACAGCTAAAAAAAAATTAACGTAAGCCTTGGCTCAAACAACAGTGGTGCATTAGTAAACTAGAAGGGCACTATGTGGCTAAACTGGAAGCCGTACTCGATTTCTACGCTCGTCCGGCTGAGTTCAACAAGCCTCGCTTGTGTCGCTTCGGTGATACGAGTTGATGGCTCCCCTGCCCGTAAAGCCCGGTAAAGCGGCTAAAGAAGCCTGTGCATATGAACGAAAGGGAGCGGCTGTGATTCTGTTAGCTTACGACCTGGACACGGGTCAACGGTATGTAGAAGGTTAATCATTATCCCCAAGCAGAGTGCCTTCATGTGCTCCAAGACAATTTGAATACCCATCAGGCAGGTAGTTTTTATGAACGCTATGACGCGGATCAAGCTCGCCAAAAACTCAAACGCCATTACGTAAAACTTAATGTGGAGAATAGTACAATTATGGAGTCTACTAATTAACGTAACAATCTACGAGTACTTATCCAATTTAGATTCTAGAGATTTTTTTGATTCTACTTAATGGATTAGGCATTGATTACCAGTAGACTATCATCAATAGAATCCGACAGAATCAACAGAATCTATTTTGGCAAAGCACTAGTTTGCCTAACCCTTTGCTTGTATGTTTTATGATTAATCCTTCAGTAGCTGGCCTAGTGATATTGGTTAGCTTAGTTTATCTAACTTATTTCTCATCCACATCGAAACCCGCCAATTCGACGGCTTATCAATACGCCTATACATCCTGGATTGTGGGCGATACATCGGATGTGAAAAGCCAGCCCTTAGGCGGGGTTTTGCTGGCCGGCGGTAGTACCGATGTGGATGCCGCGATGCGGTGGTTTTTACGTCGGTCGGGTGGGGGCGATGTACTGATTCTTCGGGCATCGGGTAAAGACGGCTACAACGAGTATCTCTATAAAACGCTGGGCGAATCGGTTAATTCGGTAGAAACAATATTGCTGGATAAGCGAGAGTTAGCAAGTAATCCAGCCATCATTCGTAAAATCCGTCAGGCCGAAGCGATCTTTTTTGCTGGTGGCGATCAGGAGAATTATGTTAACTTCTGGCAAGGAACGCCCGTTGCCGATGCCCTGAATGAGCGTATTCGGGCAGGGGCTGTTATGGGAGGCACTAGCGCTGGTTGTGGGATTCTGGGGCAAACCTATTTTTCAGCTCTGGAAGGAAGCGTGACGTCTGAAGAAGCCTTAGCCGATCCTTACGATAAACGCGTGGCTATGCGCCGAAATGATTTTTTGACGCACCCGCTCTTAGCCAATATTATTACGGATATGCATTACAGCGCCCGCAATCGACAGGGACGACACGTGGTGTTTATGGCGCGGGCTGCAACAGATTGGAAGATACAACCACGAGGTATCGGCATGAATGAAAAAACGGCTGTTTGTGCAACACCCGATGGAAACGTTACGATTTTCGGACAAGGCAATGCCTATTTTCTACAGGCAACCAGGAAGAAACCTGAACGCTGCCAAAAAGGGCAACCACTAACCTGGAACCGTTCAGGGAAAGCAGTACAAGCAACTATTCTTACTGGCTCCCTTGAAGGGAACACTGGCTTTAATTTGAGATCGTTTCGGCCGATAATGAAAGCTCAAGCAGAGTACTGGTCTGTTAACTCTGGCGTTCTGGCGCGAGCATTTGCTCGTGCCTTTTAATCTTCGCCAGTATTCACTGACGCATGTCATCTTCGCCGAATACCAGCGAATGCTGGCTAAAGTTGAAGGGATTCGTAAATGCTCGCGCCAGAAGGAATAGACGACTAAAATTTTCGTAAATGCTCAATATCATTTATATCCTTTTGCCGCGGGAAAGTCTCTTTGTCCTGAATCAAATCTTCTAGGCTTATAAATGGAATCTCGATGTCTTCGTATTGGGAAATGTTCTTTTTTGCAAAAGATGCGTTGAACTTTAAAGGGGCCTTTATACGAGGGAGAAGATCCAACGTATAATCATCAAACTCTAACCTAAAAAACGAATTTTTAGGATCAGGCGAAGGGTCTTCTCTATATTCCGTTACATCCTTTCCGAGTTGCTCTAAGGCATTAAGTAACTTAAAATAGTTCTCGTAGCTGGGGTTATACCAAAAATCAAGATCAGGTTTATTTGTAGCCTTACCCGCATTATTGGTTGACTTTCTTGAATAACCATAGTATGCTACAGCCGTGCCACCTACGATTAAATAGTTTACGGAACTGCTATTAAAAATAGCGAATATGTCAAGAATGGCCCTATTATATTCCATTTGAAGTACGCTGCTCTACAACTCTATTAGTCTTTAATGGCGCGTTATCTTTAATAGGTTCGTGCCTCAAAAGACTTATGAAGCTTTGAAACTTATCATGCCGTTCCAGCGATTTGTCCGAACCCGCTTTGATTGACTCCGCACTGTCTTTCAGTTCTGAAAAACTGTTATATCGACTTAACTTTTTCATTGGGAAAAAACGTTGTTGTATGCTGTCGAATATACAAATGTATTTTGTCCTTTAACAAAATTAAGATCGAAAAAGGTTGTTGTGTTTTCTGACACTGGCGCGAGCATTTGCTCGTGCCTTTTAATCCTGCCAGTATTCACTGGCGCTTTTAAGCTTCGCCGTATGCCAGCGAATGCTGGCTAAAGTTAAAGTCACGAGCGAATGCTCGCGCCAGAACGCAAAAAGGGGTGAATCTAGTATAAGGATTCACCCCTTTTTATAAATCAAGAATCAATTATCAATACCCTGGGTTCTGAACCAGTTTTTTGTTGGTATCAATCTCCCGTTGTGGAATTGGCAGAACCAGGTTGTTGGCATTATAAGCTACCGTTCCTACTGTGCCCGCCGTCCGTTTGATATCGGCAAGTTGCTGGCCTTCGAAGGCTAATTCAAGTCGACGCTCCAGCAAAATAGCGGCCAGATCAACCGTGGTGAGGGCTGTAGCTTTTGCCCGGCTGCGAATCAGGTTGACATCAGCAAGCGGTGATGCGCCAACAGAAGTACCCAGACGTAAGTTGGTTTCAGCACGGACTAGGTACATTTCAGCTAATCGAACCACTGGCACATCGCCATATTGATCGTTGAATTTGCTGGTAAATGTGTTCTGTCCAGCGGTGTTGAAGAACGTTCCCCGAACATCGCCAGTGGCATAAAGCGCCCTGAATTTCGATTGTACCCGCACATCACCACGACCCTGATTCGGGGAAGAAGCGTAGAAGGTGTTCATGTCATTGGCCCCATCCTGATCGGTAACGATGATTTTGAAAATGATCTCCGAGCCGTTAGTGGCGTCGTTAAACACATCTGCAAAGTTATCTTCCAGGGCGTAGGTTCCTGACGTGATAACCCGATTGGCCGCATCGCGAGCTGATGCGTAGTTTTGTTGCTGCAAATAAATACGAGCAAGAGTTGCTGCTGCTGCTCCTTTGGTCGCAAAACCTGTGCCTCCCGATTGGGTGGCGGGTAACAGACTCTCGGCTTTAGTCAGATCGTCTATTGCCTGTGCATAGACTTCCGCAACCGTATTGCGGGCACGATAATCTGCATCGGTTACCGACGTTGTTGGCGTTAGAACCAGTGGTACACCCGGATTTGCCGTGGGATTTCCGTCGTTCCAGCTTTTACCGAAAGCTTTCACCAACTCAAAGTACAATGCACCCCGAATAAAGCGGGCTTGTCCTTCAATATTTCCTCGATTGGCTTCTCCAACTTTAGTCAGAGCCGATAGAACGTTGTTGGCCCGGTTGATCGCATTGTAGCCATCCAGCCAGAAATCGCGTGTAACCGTATTGGAAGTCGTGACCGTTTTGCGCCAGATTTCGTCGATGGTTGCATACGTGCCTCCGAAAAGTACGTCTCGGTTGTCGCCCATTAAATCGCCAATGTATTGAATACCACCGCCGTACAGATTGACATCGCTAAGGCCATCATAGGTGCCAACTAACGTAATCTGCACATCTTGTTCGGTATTTAACGCCTGACTTTGCTCAATACTTTGAGTTGGTACAACGTTCAGGCGGTTGTCGCAGGCCGTAATCAGCAGACCGACGGCTCCGGCGTATAACCAATGTTTTATGGATAAATTCATAGCAAAAATGCGTTGAAAAGTCGTTCTTAATTCGTTCAGAAGTGCGTGTTAGAAACCGATGTTGATACCACCTGTGATCGTACGTGCCTGTGGAGCTGTGTAGAAATCATACCCCTGCGCAATGTTCGATACAATGTAATCGGCATTCAGCTTCGGGGTCCCAACCAGCATATTTTGTGAAGGTGAGCAGGTTCTGACCCGTTACAAACAAGCGAACGTTGGTAAGTTTAGCCTTATTGATGATCGATTTCGGCAGATTATACGATAACGTAACCGTACGTAGTCGAACAAACGAACCATCGAGAATAAACCGGCTTGACGATTGGGCACCGTTGTTATAGTACAAACGAGCCTCGGGTACGTTCGTATTGGTGTTTGAAGACGTCCAGGCTGCTAACTGATCGACCGTTTGGTTATCTTCAAAACGGCCGTTAGCCGACGAGTAGCGACCAACTCCGTAGAAGTTGATTTTATTTCCAAATACGCCGTTGAACAACACGTTCAGGCTAATGCCTTTATAGCTGAAGGTGTTCGTGATACCACCCGTCCATTTAGGCAGTGGACTACCCATAACCACGCGTTGTGCCTGGCTGTACGTGTTCGTCGTTGAGCGGTCAACCGATCCATCGGCATTTGTGGTGTTTTTATACCAAAGTGCGTCGCCATTAGCTGGGTCAACACCGGCATACTCCTGCGTAAAAAATACACCCAGTGGCTGGCCTTCAACGGCGCGGCTCATCGCGTTGATACCCCCTTCAATGATCTGCGACTGTAAGTTGGTAATCTTGTTCTGGTTGGTAGCCGCGTTGAAGCTCGTTGTCCAGCGGAAAGCACCGGTTAAGTTTTCCGTGTTGAGCACAAACTCAAATCCTTTGTTTTCCAGACTGCCTACGTTGCGAAACTGCGTGGCAAAACCCGTTGTGCCCGGCACGTTTACGCTCAACAGAAGTCCCGACGTTTGCTTGTTATAATAGTCGATTTCCCCGTTGATGCGGTTATTGAGGATGCCAAAGTCAACGCCTATGTCGAACTGGTTGGTGGTTTCCCATTTCAGATCAGGGTTGGCCAATTGCGATGGACGCTGACCGGGTAAGGTACCATAACTCGCGTCACCCGTAAATAAGCCTAGCTGAGGAAAATTCTGGATTTCAGCATTACCCGTCTGTCCGTAGCTTGACCGAAGTTTCAGGAAGCTGATTGTGCTATTGTTCTTCAGGAAATCTTCTTCCGATAATACCCAACCTGCCGAAAGGGCCGGGAAGAACCCATATCGGCTGTTTTTACCAAATCGCGACGAACCATCGACACGAGCACTTAGGCCTAACAGATAGCGATCGGCGAATTTGTAGTTAGCCCGAGCAAAGTACGATAGGAACCGGAAATCAGTTTGAGTGGAGCTACCGTCGGTTTTACGAGCCGCGCTGGCAATCTGTCGGTACGCGTCTGATGGGAAATCACGACCTTCGGTAAAGTTGGTTTTTTGCTGCGACTGTTGGTACGACATCCCCACGGTCAGATCGAGCTGGCTACGGCCAAATAGCGTGTTGTAGGTAAAGAAGTTGTTGGTCGTGTAGTTCTCTACCCGTACGTAACGGTTTTGACCAATGCCTTGGGGTGCACTGAAGTTCCGCTGCGTTTTGCTGTTGTAATAAAGTTCTTCCTGCTGATTCAGTACGTCCAGACCAAATTCAGTTCGGAAAGATAACCCTTTGATAATCTGAAGTTGACCGTATACGTTGCTGATGTTCCGGTAAACCGTTGTATTGAAGTAAGCATTCCCGATGTTGATCAGCGGATTGTAATAAACCGGAATGCTCAGATCGCCAGGAGGAGTACCAACGGGTAAACCTGTGGTTGGGTCTGTAGCGGGCGTCATTGGCGGCAGGGCAACCATCTGCATCGGATTGTCGAACTGGTTATCCGCCGAAATCCGCTGATTGAACGTGCGGGTTAAACCCGTATTGAAACCGACCCGCAGTCGGTCAGATACTTTATGATCCAGGTTAAGACGACCCGAATAACGCTGCAACGCGTTACCAACCAGAATTCCTTTCTGATCGAGTAGTTGACCCGACAGGTAGAAGGTCGTTTTTTCGTTTCCACCGTTCAGGTTAAGGTCATACTGTTGGTAAGGCGCATCCTGATAGGCCAGGTCACCCCAGTTGGTACTTGCCTGATTCGCCGTGCCATACGTTCCCAATCCCTGGGTATCGTAGAATCCTTTCATGTAGGATGTGTACGAATCTGGATCGCTTGGATCAAGACCTTCAATCCGGTCAGAATTGGCCGCTGCCTGATTGTAGAACTTAACGTACTGCTCTGTATTCAGAAATTGCAGTTTGTGCGTAGGTTTGCTCGAACCGTACTGGGCACCAAATGTAATATTGGTCCGGCCAGCTTTACCGCGCTTGGTCGTAATCAGCACTACACCATTGGCGGCACGAGCGCCATAAATAGCGCCAGCCGATGCATCTTTCAGAATATCAACCGACTCGATATCCTGTGGGTTAATGTCAGCCAGTGGGTTCGTAGAAGCGCTGTTAAAGCTCAAGTTGTCGGTTGTAACGGGCGTACCGTCAACCACATAGAGGGGTTGGTTAGAGGCCGAAACCGAAGATTGCCCCCGTACCCGCACCTGAATTCCCTGGCCGAGTTTACCCGAACCAGCGTTGATTTGCACACCAGCAGCTTTGCCTTGTAACGCCTGATCGAAGGTGGTTACGGGCTGATCCTGAATATCGGCTGCCCGAACTTTGGCAATGTTACCTGTTAAGTCGCGTTTAATCTGTTGGCCATAACCGGTAACAACTACTTCGTTCAAATTGCGGACATCCGTCTTCAATTGCACGTCAATAACTGACCGATTGTTGACAGGCTCTTCGACACTTGAAAACCCGATAAAGCTAAATACAAGCGTGGCATTTCCGCTTACTGTAAGCCGGTAATTACCGGTTGCATCGGTTAGTGTTCCCTGTGTGCTACCTTTTACGGTGACCGTTACACCGGGGAGTCCGGTGTTATCATCTGACGATGTGACCCTACCCGAAATCCCCTGACTTTGGGCGTAAGCTCCCCAAGCTGTGCAGAGAAGCAGGAAGCTAATTTGTAATAGTTTTCTCATAATGTTGTTAATGAAAACAAGATGTGATAATTGCAAAAGTACAATCTTTAATCTTATATTAAAATAACGTTAAATGGAGTCATGATAAGCGTTATCCTAATAAAATCAGAATAATAAATACATTATCTATTTTTATTAGGAATAAAATACTGGAATATTGGTCTGTTTGATTGATATAATAGTAATTTATTGGGAGTTTAATTGTTGAAAAAATTATACTTTCCGAATTTGATGTTTCTAAGACTAATTTGAAATAGAGGAGGAAAGGAATAAATTACTTAAGTATAATTACGTTTATTAATATAGGTATAATTTATTAATAGAAGGGAGTTACTTTAAGAGCTATCTTATAGAGCTGATGGGGCGATTTATACAATTAGGGCGCTATTTTTAAATCCGGCATTACTTAATACGGACTTTTTGAAATAGGTATTAAACGGTGAAACAGGAGTTGTTGTCTAATCGTTACAGGTACATCAGTAAACGCCAGAAACAATGAAATTTAAACTGTTCACCCTATTCCTTCTGCTACTCGTAACGGGCTTGCGTGCACAGGTACAATACACGACGGAAAGCCCACGCATTGATGACATTAACGATGAGGATGTTACTATCAAGCGTATTGAGTTAACGGATCGGTACACAATTATTTACATGAAATTTGAATCGCACGCAAAACCCGGTTCACAAAGACGATCATGGCCGTTTGCAATTCCGCAGCCGGGGGGAGGTTCGATGCAGATGGAATCGACGAATAACATTGGTTTTCAGCCAACGTCCCGCTTATACGTCAATCAGGGCGAACGGTCGTATAAGTTTATTCGGGTTGAGAATATCCCGGAAGAAACCCGTCGACCTGTGCGGCCTGGTGAACGCGTTGATTTTGTGGCTTATTTCGAGCGAATCGATCCGGGCTACACCACCTTCGATCTGTACGAATGTCGGGATAGAGATAGGTATGTATGCTTCAATTTCTGGGGTGTTCACATCATTAATCCGCCTAAAAAAGAAAGATATTCGCAACGAAAAACGCCGACACCTGTTCCCGCGAAACCCCAACAACCTCGTTATAAACCCCGCACAACGCCTGGGATTGGCACGCCCGACGAAAATCCAAAATCGAACGAACCCGCTCAGCCGCAGGAAGATCAGACGCCAGTAGCTGTGGCAATCAATGGGGTCACAAGGGACGCCAAAACAAAACAGCCCCTTGTGGCCACGGTTACGTACCGATTGTTGTCCGGTGCTGAAGCATCGGGGGATGATCCGGCTGATTCAGTCCAGAGCAATAGTCCATCAGGCAACTACAAAATTGCCATCGACCGGCGAGGTGTTTATGTTGTAACGGCTTCGGCCAGAGGCTATTTTAGTCAAAGTGATACGCTGGTGACCAACCGCATTGACGTAGCTCGGGATTTTAATCTGGTACCGATTGAAGCGGGGGCTAAAGTCACCCTGAAAAACATCTATTTCAATGTATCCCGCTATGATCTTAAACCGGAGTCATATCCAGAACTGGATCGACTGGCAACGATGATGCAGTCGAACCCAACGATGCAAATTCGTCTGGAAGGGCATACCGATACGGTGGGGGAATTTGATGCGAATGTTGAACTTTCCCGAAATCGGGTCAATGAAGTAAAGCGGTACTTGATCAGTAAAGGGATTACTGCTTCCCGCATTGAAACCGTTGGCTACGGCCCCTCACGACCAATCAACACCAATAAAACCCTGAAAGAACGGGCCGAAAACCGGCGGGTGGAAATGGTTGTGGTGAAAGTTTAAACTTAAGGGGTGGTTTCAAGTTCAATGTTTCAGGTTTCAAGTTCCAGGCTATGGCATCTCTCCAGAAAATGGAACTTGAAACCTGAAACATTGAACTTGAAACATGAAACAAGATTTTGATCTCGACGTTGTGCTGGCCCATATTGAGGAGGCCATAAAGCCCTACCCCAAAGCGGCTATGTTCGATCTGTTTGAGCGAGGGTACAACAGCCTCTTCGAGCAACTGATTTCATGCATTGTATCGATCCGAACGCTCGACGAAACAACGATTCCTGTATCACTGCGGCTGTTTGAAAAGGCACGCACGCCAGAACAACTTCTTCAACTCGACGTCCCGACGTTAACTCACTTGCTGTACGGAACTACCTATCCCGATCAGAAAGCCTATACGATGCTGGGCATTGCCGAGCGGATTGTAAATGAATTTAATGGAGAGTTGCCCGCTACGTACGAAACCCTGACATCCCTAAAAGGCGTTGGGCCGAAGTGTGCCAACTTAGCCTTGGGCGTAGCCACCGGGCAAGCCGCTATCAGCGTTGATGTTCATGTACATCGGGTTGTAAACCGCTGGGGCTATGTGCACACCAAGCAACCTGAACAAACCCTGAAAGTTCTGGAAACGAAAGTGCCTCGTGAGCAATGGATAGCGATCAACCGATTGCTGATGCCGTTTGGTAAACACATTTGTACGGGCACTTTACCGCATTGTTCAACCTGCCCCGTACTGCCCTGGTGTGAGCAGGTAGGCGTAGACCGGCACCGTTAATGACCTTATTTCTGTAAGGTTGTTAAATATTGTTTCAGACTGGCCAGCGTACCACGACAGGATTTATCGATTTGCCGATATAATTCGGCTTGCTGCTGGGCAGCCTGCTCAATTAATTTCCGATTCGTGATTTTGCCCCCCGATGCCCGTTCCAGTTCGGCAGCTGTGCTACTACTTGCTCGAACCGGCACGCTGATCCCCTTATCTTCGGCAATCAAGTCGGTGATGGTAGCGCGGTAGCGACCAAACTTAGCTTCAACCGTGAGTGTGTAGCGTACGATCTGATCGTCAATGTGATAAGCCGACTTGATGAACTGAATATTATGCTCTGGATCGTACTGCTGTTCGGCTGCTGATTCTGATTCATAATAAAATTCAGCCCAATCGTGGAGTTGGTTCATTAGCTGACGTGCTGGCAATTTTTCATTAGGCACGCGCACAATTTCCTGATATTGAACCTGGCCTGTTTCATTGGTTGGCAAGCGAAGTTGTGCGAATGCACTGCCAGATACAAACAACGTAATGATTAGCAAATACTTCATACTGAATTGACTTCGAGTTTACGAACAGGCCATACCGCACTGCCTGCCAAAAGCGAATGCGAAGATAAGGCCGATCCGGATTTGATAATAACGAAATTGTAGATCGGGGATAATCGTAACCATTGATTCATGTCGATGGTTAACTAATCATTCGTTTACCTTAGCCTCTATACGTCTGTGAATCAACTACCTTTAACGGTTAAGCGGTCTATTGAATTATTGGGCTTATGCCTGCTCGGGGCCTTACTGCTGGTTGGCAAAGCCGTTATTATGCCGCTAATTATGGCCTTTTTTATCAGCATCATTTTGTTGCCGGTTTACCGATTCCTTAAAAAGAGCCGCCTTCCCGATTCAATAGCTATTCTACTGGCCATTTTGCTCATGATGGTATCTGGTCTGGTGATTATGGGGTTTTTCTCGATCCAGATTCGCGCGCTACTCGCCGATTTTCCACAGATCAAGAAAACACTTCTGATGCACTTGCGCGAGCTAAGCGAGTTTCTGGTTCAGAAAACGCATTATTCCATCCAGCAGCAACTTGATTTTTTTCACGAGCAAAATGCCAAACTGCTCAACGCAACGGGCGATTTGTTGCGGCAGGTGGCTGGGTCTTTATCGTCGGTTTTTGTGTTGCTGGGGCTGATGCCTATTTACGTGTTTCTGCTGCTGTTTTACAAAAATCTGCTTATTCGCTTTGTGTTTTTATGGTTCTCGACCAAACACCATGACCGGGTCGAAGAAGCACTACGAGAAACCGAATTGATCATCAAAAGCTACCTGATTGGCTTACTGATTCAGATTGCTTTCATCATTATTCTGCTGGGAGGCACACTCCAACTGTTGGGAATACCGCACGCCCTGTTAATTGGCATTATTCTGGCCTTTCTGAATCTGATTCCCTACGTTGGTATTGTGATGGGAACGCTGATTGGTCTGTTTATTATTCTGGCTTCCTCGCAGGAGTGGTTACCAATTATTGAACTGCTTGTGGTGGTGGCCGTCGTTCATTTTCTGGATCAGAATATCCTGCGTCCTCGTGTGCTTGGTTCTAAAGTAAAAATCAATGCCTTAACCAGCATCATTGGGGTTGTGATTGGCGGACATATGGCGGGCATATTAGGTATGTTTTTATCATTGCCCATCATTGCGATTCTGAAAGTGATTTTTGACCGGACAGACATGTTTGCGCAATGGGGTGTTTTGTTTGGCGATGACAATCCGGTGCATAGCCCCATGCATAAATTAGGCTTGCGAATCAGGAAGAAATAGACGAATAAAAACTCCCCTTATTCGTAGGCGGGTAACGGATGCTGTTGGCTCAATTTCAGGTAATTGGCGCGATATTTCTTATTGTTTTTAACGCCAATACTGGTCAGAATGCCACTCGTCATCGTTTTGATCCAGTAGCCGAAAATAAACGTCTGCGGGTCTCGGTCGTAAAAAATGCTGGAATCCGTTTCGTTTTTCTTGCGTAAAACTTTGCCAATCACGAAGTTTTTAACGCGGATCAAGAAGGTTTTCTTTGTTGTGTCAGCAGGGCTGAGTAGACTGATTTTTAGGTCTTTATAGTGGAATCGCATATTGCCCACTGATGCATATTGATTGCCCACCACTCTGGCTATAATGGGCTGCACGTATCCACCATCCAGATTGGCGGCTATAATTGGGTTCGTAATCGAACTCATCTCGGGCAAGCGCACCCCCGACGTGTTGAGCTGCATATGAAAGCCCGCCAGCGAATCGCTGTAGGATTCCCGGTATTGCAGTCGGTCAATGTTTAACCCCAGCAACTTTGTGCTGGCAGTTAGTGCTAAACTGTCGGTCGTTTTTCTTGGGCGATTGGTAATGTTTTTCAGAACGCCATTGATGTTCATCAACGGTACATTTCCCACCCGATTCGTGAGTTTGGAGGTTTCGTGATAAATAACGTTGCTGTTGACGACCGAAATCGAATCAATGTGAAACGGTATGTTCACCCGTCGGATGAGCCGCGTAGGCATTAGCTTCTCCGGAATAAAGTCCGGGTCGGGTAGGCGCTTATCCCGCGAGATATCGGCCGTGACGTTTTTGGCTACAACATGATGAATTGAAATCGTAGAATCCCGGCGCCACTGAGCCATGCTTAACCCGTTGAATTGAGCTTCCTCTCCCTTAACGGTAATGTAATCGGCCTGAAAATGCGGTGGCGTCATAAACTCCTCCTGGGGCATTGTGGGCGTTATTTGAAAATGATTGACCTGTAAACGGGCATTTTGGGGAGTCCAGGTTAGGGTGCCAGCCTGGAAAGCCGTTCCTGGTCTTTTCAGCAGCACATCGTTAACCGCCAGATTCGTATGGTTCATCCAGGTAGCCCAGGCAATTTTTTTCCCGGCTGTCCAGACGAAACTCGGAAAATTGACAGTCGCCGTAAGGTGGCCAAGGCTAAGCAGGCTTGGGAAATTACTGCGCTTCGCTTTCAGAACCGGATGCAGATCGTTTGCGGTCAGCGTAGCCTGCAAATCACCGATCAGTATTGGCTTCCCGGCTTGTGTGGCCGATACCTTGCCATTCGTTAGCTGTACTGTGGCTGCTGGGATTACGGTTTTTAGTCGGGGACTTGTGAGCGCTATATTGCTCGGCGACACACGTAAAGAGGCAAACGTTAAAGCCTCCTGTTTGGCACCATAGAGCCCTTTCCCTTCTACATCAACTACCGTTCGAACACGTACCGAATCGCCATTTTGGGGATTTATATAGGTCACATTCGCCCCATTGATGCTCAATTCATGAAGGGTAAAAGTAAACGGAATAGCAAACCCATTGGCTGGACCTGAGCCTTCAGTTTTCGGTTGACCAGTCGTGAGTAGACTTATTTCGGGCTGGTCAAGTTGCAGCGATTGGAGACGAATAGTTGAAAAGTCAGTTGAATTGAACGGCGCAATGACCCGGATTTTCGGTAAAGCAACCTGGAGCGTTTTACCCGGACTGTTGTCTGTATAACGAAGGTTGGTTAGTGTCGTGATTTGCTGGCTATTGAGGTCTACAGAGGCAATCGACACCTGCTTACCACCCGGCTGATTTAGATAAAGATCGTTCAGTTTGCCGCTAATCTGATTCCAGCCAAAATAGCCCGTATCCGTTGTCAGGCTATCGATCCGGATGGATGAGCCCTGAAAACCAGCCCGAATTTGTTTGGATAAAGCAGCCTTCAGCGTTAGATGATCAGCCATTAGTTGGGCGATGTGAATGCGTGGCAGGTGCTCTTTAATCTGGTCGGGAGCGTGGTTTTTCGTCGAGGTACTACGCTTTTTTACTGGGCTTTTCATGTCGATGGCCAGATCATGCACCCGGAGTAGTTCAATCTGAACGTCTTTGGATTGTTGAAGTGCATCCCAGGCAAACGCTTCCCAATACACTTTATTGGCCGTCAGCACGCTTCCATTGGCGAGGTCCATCTGAATTTTATCGACCCCATTGTAGCGCTGTTGCCCATAGAGGGTGTAATTCGTCAGGGAAACGTTTAATTTTTTGGTGGTCAGGTGTGCATTTGCTACGGTCAGGTTTGGAATAGCATGCTTCATGTCAATCAGCGAATCGCTCACTAAAAAATCGTTCAGCAAAACGGTCGCGTTCATGTTCTTCATGGACACTTCCATAGGCGCATCGCCCCCTAATTTATACTGCGCGTTGGCATTGATAATCCGGAAATGATTTACCCGCAGGAGTTCGCCCAATCCGTGTAATGTCTTGAATAAATCGACTTTTTTAGGAGGAGTCGTCGATGCAACATAAGGCTTTGGGCGTAAGGAAGCTTTGGGCGTAGCCAGCACCACAATGCTGGGTTGTACCAATTCGGCGGCAGACGCCACGAGCCGCTTTTGCATTAGATCTTCAAAATCTATGTTGTGCAGATGGAGTAGGGGAGCCTTGAACGTCAGGCCCTTACCAGTTACTTTACGAGACGTTGTTCCATACAGCACATTCCTGAAAATGAGGTCTTTCTTCAATACCTGAAACGATTCGACACTGATTTTGAACAGGCTATCGGGCGAGAAAAAGGCAATGTTCCGTAGGCTCAGGTTAACGCTATCGGTGCTGAGGGAGTGATCGTTTTGCTGGTTGAGCGCTAGGTTATAAATGGTCAGGTTGGCTTTCCGAGTACCGCTCTGCGATGTTGGATTTCGTTTGTTGGCCAGTAAAATCTGACCATCCTGCACCTGTGTATACCGAATCGTTACCGTTTTAAACAGGGTTTTGATGTTCGCATGAATGGTGCCGCTGGTATCGGTTATCTGCTCTTTTCGGCTTTCGATAGGCAGCGTAAGAATGGGCCGAACGCAAATGAGCGTGTCGAGCCACAATTCTCCTTTTTGGTAAACGGCGGGCAAATGCGTTGAGTTAAAGAAAAACTTCTCGGCCCGCAGACTCATTTCTCCTTTTTGAGCGGTAGCCGGTTTTCGAAAGTGAACCGAGTCAATTTCAAATAATTGCGTAGCACTGGCAAAGCGCAAGCCGCGAAAACTTAGCGTATTTTTTCCGTCTGATAGCACCCATTGCTGAGGACCCAGCGATACTTCAATCCGGTCGGAGCCAAGTATGCGTCGGTTGTCATTATCAATTTTTGAAAAGTTGTGAACAACTAGGTTAATGTCCTTAATAACAAAAGGCCCCGCCGAATTTCGTTTGATCAGTGCGAACGATCCACTCTGAACGTTAAAGGATTTCGCGTGTAAATGATCCAGCGTTTTCTGCAGGTTTTCGAGAATGCTCGACGTATGAAAACGAGTCTGGTTGTGGCTTTTCGAGTGAACCTTATAATCGTGAATGACAATCTCGGGCTTCGAAACCGAAAAACTATCGACCAGAAGTTTCTTGTGTATCAGTAGCTCCCGCCATGATTCGATGGACAGATAAGACTGGGGAATTTTTACCGTGTAGTACGCCGGTACATTCGTCGTGTCTTTTCGGGCGAAGAGTAGGCCATCAATCGACACGGTTTTATTCAGGATTGACAGACTTAAATTCTTGGTCTGGAAGGTGTACCCACCTTTAGTCTCTTTGTCAATCGCGTAGGTGATTATGTCTTTCAGGTTGTTGATCAGTATATAATACAACCCGCCTGCCGCCAAAGAGAGCACTGCCGCTACCAGAAAAAGTAGTTTGCCCCAGCTTTTTGACGACAACTTCATAAGACTAAACGTGCGTGAATGAGTAACAGTGAGGCTCTTGGTTGTTACTATTAACTAACTATGAACACAATGAGTTTGGCTTATATCGTCAATTTAATGGTAAGGGGTTAAAAATCAATTAATTAAAAGCTTCCCGCTTCCAGACGATGTAATCGGTTACCGGCGCTTCGTTGACCATAGGGCGGATTAGCTGGACAACCTGTCCTCGGTGATAGGCCGCGTGGTGACTCGTGTGCGTCAAAATCTCCGTCACTGTATTTTGATAGTCAACGCCTTGTGAGTTAGCATAGGCAATGGGTTTCGCTAAATCCAGTTCCGGTAATCCTTCGAGATAACTTGTTAACTGCCTATGTTGGCGTTCGGCTGTTTCAGCCATCCAGCTAACCGGAATGTCCTCCCAGATAGAGACAAAAACCGACTCCTTCGTGATGCGGCCCAGCCAGACGTGCTGGGCCGATAGAATATGACCCATAACGGCAAGGGCGCGTGCGGGTGGGTTTTGAATTTTTTCGAGGGCGCTGATTACTCGCAGATTAGCCCAGAGTTCGTAGTTCAGTAATTGAATCAGATGGTCTTTCATTGCAGTCCACGTTTTGTTGCCTGATACAATGCTTCAACGATATTGGTGCGGGTATTCAGATTCCCAAGCTTCGGATTATTTCGGGTTGGGTAAACTCGGTTGCACAAAAAGACGTAGGTTAGGTTATAGGCCGGATCGGGTTCAACCCAAACAAACGTGCCCGTAAAGCCCGAGTGCCCGAAACTGGCTTTTGTTGCCGATTTTGGCGCATTGCCAGTGTAGGTAAAGGATGGTTTATCAAAGCCCAGCCCACGACGGTTGCCTAACTCTGGAAACTGATATCGCGTAAACTCGGCCATCGTTTTCTGCGAAATGAATTGCTGGCCACCATAGCTACCTTTCTGACGATACATCTCGTATACCTTCATCAAATCATTGGCCGAACCGAACAAACCCGCGTGGCCCGATAAGCCATTGAGCATTGCTGCGCCTTCATCATGCACGCGCCCCCAGATGAGCGTTTTTCGGAACAACGAATCGTATTCCGTCGGAACGATGCGTTGGAGTGAATAATACCGTCGGGGCAGGAAGGTAAGCGTAGTGGCACCCAGCGGTTTATAGAAGGTCGTTTTAATGTAATCTTCAAAATCGACACCCGTAATCCGCTTCACGATCTGCGGGTAAAGGATGAACGAAAGGTCCGAATACACATACTCTTTCTTGGCGTTCAGTGGTGAATCGCGGATTTGCTGGAAAATCGTTTTGGGGTATCGCTTGAATTCGTACAAACTATCGGTCACTTCAATCGGATAGCGACCTGATTCTTCGGCTTTAAAAGTTTTCGGTTTCCAGGTCCCGTCGGGATTTTTGGTGTCCATCCAGAACGGAATCCAGGCTTTCAGACGGGCCTGGTGAGTCAGCACATCGCGCCAGACCAAATCCGCTTTGTTCGATTTTTTGAAGCTAGGCAGGTAGTCGGCCATTTTGCCGTCGAGGTTGAATTTGCCTTCATCGACCAGACGCATCAATGCCGGGGTTGACGTGCTGACCTTCGTTACCGATGCCATGTCATACAGATCATCCAGCTGAACAGGCAACGGTTCGGCTCCTAAAGAGGCATCGTAGGTATGTTTGCCGTACGCTTTGCGGAAAATGACTTTGCCGTTTCGGGCCATTTGTACCACGCAACCCGGAAATGCTTTCTGGCTTAGTCCAACATTCACCAACGAATCGACCTGCTGTGCCAGGTAGCGGCTATCGATACCAACTTCTTCAGGAATTGTGTACTTGAGCCGCCCGATGGGTTGAATGTTGATGCCATCGCCGATTCGGAAGCGTTGGTTAACCGTTACGGGTAATTTACCTGATGCCCCAATGGCCCCAAAAATCAACTGGGCCGACAACTCTTCGGTATACGTAGTTAGCTGATAAGGCATCACAATGGCCCGCGCCTGTTCGATGTTCCGGCTTGGTTGAGCGGTGTCCATCGGGAAGGTCAATTTATCCAGTGCGTAAACATTTCCGAATACCGTAACAACCGCCTTTCCGGTGGCGACCAATTCGCCAAGTAAGCCAGCCGTTTTACTTTGCAGACCATATTTGACTGCCGGACGGATATTGTTCAAATGAACATCGACCAGAATCAGATTGTAGTTTTTGAGCGAATCCCGTACCTGTGCCAGCGTCGAATCCGGTGTTTTAGAGGTTATGTTAAAATGGCGAATCAGGGTATAGTTGCCCGCCATTTCCTGGAACGCTGTGACTTTATCGCTTTCAATTGCTACCGATGCGATTCGAAGCGTATCCAGCCGTTGGAGCGGCAACAGATTCCGCTCGTTTTTGAGGACGGTCAGACTGGCTTCGGTGAGTTTACGATTGAGTAGTTCATCCTGAACCGGATTAAGATCGCTCACCAGATTCTCCAGAACAATAGGTTTGTACTGATCCAGCCCGACCCAGGCTTTGGCTTTCAGGACTTTCAGGCAACGGGCATCGAGCGAAGCCTGCGACATCCGGCCATCGGCTACAGCCTGTTTGATTAACGAAAGAGCAGCCGGAACATCTTCGGTAAACTCTAAAACGTCCATACCTGCTTCCAACCCCAGTTCGTCGGCCCGGCCCGATGGAAAATATTTTGTTACGCCTTTCATATTCATGGCGTCGGAAAAGACCAATCCCTGAAAACCCAATTCATTTTTGAGCAGGTTGGTAACGATGGCTGGTGAAAGTGTAGAGGGACGATTCCGGGTTGTGTCGAGCGCAGGAATACTCAAATGGGCAATCATCACCCCGGCAGCGCCCGCATTGATCAATTGCTTGAACGGATACAACTCAAGAGAGTCGAGTTGAGCGCGGCTTTTGGTAATTAGGGGCAGGTCGTAATGCGAATCGGTACCCGTATCGCCATGCCCTGGAAAGTGTTTGAGGCTGGTTAACAACTGATTGTCCTGCATACCACGCATATACGCGAGTGCTTTACGGGCCACATCGTATTTATTTTCCCCGAACGACCGGAAGTTAATGACGGGGTTGTTCGGGTTATTGTTGACATCTACCGATGGGGCAAAGTTGACGTGCATACCCAATCGGCGCGCCTGCTTTGCCAAATGAGCGCCCATCTGATAAATCAGCGAATCAGAACCCGCGCCCTGCATCGCTCCAAGTGTCATTTGGTACGGATAGCGAACCGTACTGTCCAGCCGCATGGCAATGCCCCATTCGGCATCCATTGCAATCAGGAGCGGGACTTTCGAGTTGGCTTGCAGCCGATTGGTTAAGCGAGCCTGACGCATAGGTCCACCCTGAAACATAACGACACCACCCAGTTTGTTTTTCTGGACGAGGGTCACGAGCGAGTCTTCGTAACCGGGTTTCCGATTTGAATAGCCCGCTACCATAATCAACTGGGCAATTCGCTCGTCGGGCGTCATATTGGTAAATACCGAATCGACCCAGCAGCTCTGGCGCGCATTAAGTGTAAGAAAAGTGGGCGATGTCGTTTGCGCCAAAGCCGGTATGGACAATAAAACGCTTAATAAACCAACAAGAAGAGACCGACAAATGGGCATGAGTCAAATAAATTGGGGTCGTGAAGTGTCAAAAATACAAAAAAACGCCCTCGCCACTCCCGTAAAAGGTGAAATGACGAGGGCGTATGTGGGATTTACGAAGTTTGATTTACGATTTACGTTAGCTTGCTTCGGCAAAAAAACGTGCACCATAATTCGTAATTATCTTTTGTAGCGACTTGGGTATTCTTTGCCAACGCCGAAGCTATACCCTAGGGCTATGGTGAATGTCGAGTTTTGCAGTGAGCTACGTCGGTTCCAGACGTTGGGCAAGTTGGTTTGCACATCAGTTAAGCCTAGTGTATACCGAGCGTCGATCAGAAAGTGCTGACGGCTACCCGTTCCCCAGTTAAGTTGAAAGCCACCAGTTGCCCCTAAATCCAGATTATTGAAATCTTCACTGTTTTCTCCATTCAGAACAGGGCCCGTTCCCTGAAGATAGTCGCCTTTAAGGCGCTTTGCATTCATTTTGATGCCCAACGAAGGACCTACGAACAGATTGGGTCGGAAATTACCCGAGAGCGTCAGGAAATAGCGGGCAACAACCGGAATTTCCAGGTAATTGACGCGTTGAATAAACTTCTTCGTATTGTCGTTGTAGCTCGTGCCCCGTTGCGAATACAGGAAGTCGGCAGAAATACCGAAATGATTCAGCGAACTATACATAACAAAGGCACCCGCCGACAGGCCTGGGGTGAATTTCATATAATCGGCATCGCCCCAATAATTAGATAAATTCAAGCCAACACGTGGCCCAACGCTAAAGCGTTGCTGTGCGAAAAGGCTTGATAAACAGCTAGAAACAAGAACAAATGAAAGAATAGCGGAGCGTAGTGAATTTGAGCGAAACATGGTAAAAGCAATAAGTTGATATGTCCGCTTAACGTCTTAGGTTTGGCAAATGTTTTATTTTGTTAAAAGACTTTACGCATTTTTATTCTAAAAAATAACCTGCTGAGTCGATTAGGAGGGGTTATAAACACTAAATGGCTGATCTATCGAATTGGCAGGTTTAGTCTGAAATACAGTCGTTTTAGCTGGCACAGCAGGTTTAGGTTTGACGGAGTATTTAGGCGCAAAAAAGATAAAGTAGATCGCCATGGCCAGCATAAACAGAATGGCGGCTGTGGTGGTGGCAATCCAGAGTGGCCAGAGCCGTTTTTTATTGGCCGACTCATGAATTCGCTGATGAAGTGCATCGCGCAAGTCAGCCATTTGCTCGGCCATTGTACCGCTCGATACGTTGGTCGCCGTTTTCTGCATCGCTTCCAGACCGGCCAGTGCATCAGCATAAAATGGGTTTTCCAGCAACAACCGCTCAACGCGGTGCCGAGCCGGTCCGCTTAGCCGACCGGACTGATAAGCCCTTAATTCGTCAAATGTTAGTTGGTCGTTCATAAGCTTTGTTTACTCATACAAATTTTCAAATTTCGCCGACCATTTTGCAAATAACTTTTCACTTGTTTTAGGTCATAACCAGTCAGTTCGGCTACTTCTGTATAGCTTTTTCGATCCATATAAAACAAGGTCAGGCAGGTTTGTTGTTCGGTGGGAAGTGTTTTCAGGCAGGATTCCATACGGGTAAGATCTTCCTCCAGCTCCAGCGTATCTGCGTCATCACTTCGTAAATTGAGCATTGGTTCGTCCTCTACTTCACCTGTGGCATTAGTAACCAGCTCTGTTTTAGGATGCGCCTGATTTTTACGCAGTTGCATCAGGCAGTAATTGCGGGCTACACTATGCAACCAGGGGCCAAACTGCTGTACGTCATGCCGACGCAAGTCGGTTACAAGCTGTTCGAACAGATTCATGACCGCATCTTTAGCCTCATCTTCATCGCGCAGGTAGTTGAAGCACACGGCATAAATCAGTTCCATGTGCTGCTCATAGAGCTCCCCTAAAATGGTTAGATCGCCCGTGGCACGATAAGCCGCTACATAATCAGCAGTATCGCTGCGGTAGCGGTCGGGCGAGGGTTTAGGCTTACGAAACAGTTTCAGAAACATAGGTTGAGGGCTGCTTACTGCCTAGATGCGTAAACCGATTAAATTCCATATCACCTGATTGATTTTGGTTGGTTTCAACCGGATGATGGTAATAATTCTAACCGAACCTTGACCAGGATCGTTACATAAAGATACAAACTCAACGATACTATGAAACGGATATTCTTGCTTACTGCTTTATTAGGAAGCCTTAGTTGGGGAAGTGCTTTTGCCCAAAGTGATCAATCTTCGGCTGTCCAGCAACCGGCCTCAACAACAGATACACGTCAGGCTAATCCGACCCGGCCTAAACTCAAGAAAAATAAAACTGATACCCTGACGCCTAAAAACCGTAACCAACGGCGATTGGCTCCTGATTCACTGCGTCGGGGAGGAGCTACGCGTGTTGATACCGTTCGGTAGCGTCTGTGTTTGTTGTGGCGTCAGGTTCTCAAACCTGACGTGTGAGGTTGCTCAAAACCTTTGGGAAAGCGAGGTTTTGATATCCTTCAAAACTCCGTTAGGAGTGGTCGGTTAATAGAAAACAGAGGATTGTCCATAACCCGAAGTGCCGTAGCTATTGACAGGACGCCCTTACAGGGCTGATTAGACTATTTTATTTTTTCTTCTGACGTTCGGCCTTTCGCTCGGCTCGTTTTTCCTGGCGTTTGGCTTTTCGCTCGGCTCGTTTTTCTTTTCGTTCAGTCTTCCGTTCTTCTCGCTTGGCTTTAAAATCATCTTTAAGACTCTTTAAGGCGTCTTTTACGGTGATGTTATTGTCAAATTCGCCCCGAAATGCTTGAATGTACGCATTGCGTAGAACACCGAAAATAGTTGGCCAAATAGCTGTTTCAATGTTATCGATCGTTCCGTTTAAGGGAATACGTGTAGCAACCTGGTCGTGTTTCTGATTTTTAAGCACATCGGTACCAACCTGCGCAATGAGTTCGGTGAAAAAACGGCCTACAGATCGATTGTCATGCTCGTTCATTTTGAAAATTTGCATGCCCTTGGTAAGGGGTTTGATGTAGCCATTGAGTTTTTTGTTGAGCATGGCCATCTCGCTATATACGCTTACAGTACCTCGCTCAAAATCGAGATTGGCGTACTGGCGGGCAAGGGGGTTAAGCTTAACAAGCTGGAGATCGCTGAAACGAAGATTGTAATCTAAGTCAGGAACAACTTTCAGCAAATTCATATTGGCCGAAAAATTCATCGTTCCGCCATAGCCAAGCACGTCACCGGAAGCTACAACCGGCGAGGGGAGTAGTTTATTCTTTTCTTCAACGTTGCGGATATTTTTAATTTCTCCCTGAAACCGCTGCAAGGATAAATCGGCCCGAGGTTGGGTTATCAGGCTGGTTAGCTTCACCTTACCATTCACAACTGCAAATCGGTTGATATTAATCGGCAGCAGTTTTTTCAGATAGGCCGTCCAGTCGACCTCGGCACCGGTCTGATTGCTGGCTGCATTGTTACTGAAAGCGAAGTTGATTTCGGGTTCGTAACATTCCACTTCGCTAACTAATCGGCCTTTTAGCAGCGACTTCCATTCGATTGATAGATCTGTTTTGGGAATGTATAAAAAGGGTTCTTTAATCTTGCCGTTTATTTTTCGGATGCGAAGATCATCGAGCTGGTAAGCGCCCCGAATCAATTGAATATCAATGTCTTTGACATGACCTGTATAGCCGCCCATATTGGCCAGCGTTTTATTGACGTACCGAAGTACGAAATAGGGTAGTAGTAGGCGGGCAATAACCAGCAGAATGATTATTGCGAGTATAATTTTGGTTGTGCGTTTCAAAACGTTGAGTAATTGGTGGTAACGTTCTGATAAACACAATTATAGACCTATAAGGTTTTCAAAACCTTATAGGTCTGGCTAAAACTATCGGCTTGGTGAGAATTTACGGCCGTCGAGTGTCGTGTATTTAAAATCGGTGGAGCCTTCGAAGCGAACATCGTCGAAGTTGGTACCACGTGGCAGATGCGTGTATTTGAAATCGGCATTACCTGAAAAACGCGCCTGACGGAAATCGGTTACTTCATCGAACTTGGTGTATTTAAAATCAGCGGACCGTTGAAACGATACTTTCTGAAAAGAGGACGATTCATCGAAGTTGGTGTACTTGAAATCGGCATAGCTCCGGAAGGTCGAACTGTTGAAATCGGCTGCGTTACGGAACTTGGTATACTTAAAGATGGCTTCTTCGCTAAAGGTATTGTTGGTGAAAATAGCCCGCTGCGTGAATCGCGAATATTTGAATGCCGCATCGTCTTGGAACGTGCAGCCTTCAATGGTTACGGCTTCGGTAAAATCGGCGTTGTAAACCGTATTGTTGGTATTGAAAATCCGCTTACCATCCTGTTCGTCAGTGTGATAAGCCAGGAATTTGCCTTTGAAGGTGCAGTTTTTGAACGTAAGCGGCACGTCAACTACGCTTAAAAATTCATGCGAATCGCCTTTCCAGCTTCCTTCCCGTATCTCTTTCCGGTTAGCTAAGTTGGTCAGATCCAGATCGCCGGTAACGGTCACGTTCTGGTAAGAAACAGCTTCTTTACGGTTGATTTTGGCGATAATATCTTTCGCATCAATAGTCGACTGGGCCAATGTGGGCGCCATAGCAACCACCGCGAGTAATAGGGATGTAACGAAGGTTTTCATGGATGTTTTCTTAATGTTGTTTGACTTTTTGGTAAAGATGTAAATCAACGGCTAAAGGTTGCGTGAAGGAGAAAGATAAGTTGTAGGGAGCGGGTTCGCTTTTTAGTATCGCTACGATTTGACTAAACAAATAGGAGATACGGCAAAATAGATCAGCGTACGTCGACGGACCTTTGTCTTACTAAAAACAAAAGGATATGAACGTATTTGTCACGGGAGCCTCAGGATTTGTTGGCTCTGCTATTGTTAACGAATTGATCGGTGCTGGTCACAGCATAGTAGGCCTGGCCCGTTCCGAAGCCTCTGCCAATAAACTTCTGGCAGCGGGTGCCAGGGTTCATCGGGGAGATTTGCAGGACCTGGATAGTTTGCGCGACGGCGCAACTGGTGCAGATGGCGTAATTCATGCAGGATTTGTCCACGACTTTTCTCGGTTTGAAGAAGTTTGCGAAATAGATCGCATTGCTATCGAAACCATGGGCGCGGTATTGGCTAGTTCAAACCGACCATTTATTGTTACGTCGGGTACTGCATTAGTACGTCCTGGCGTCCTGGCCACCGAAGACATGAGCAACCAGCCTGACCCTGCAAGATTTCCACGCGTTTCAGAATCTGCCGGTCTGGCCTTTGCTGTACAAGGCGTGCGTGCCACAGCTATCCGGCTATCTCCATCCGTTCATGGCGAAGGCGATGCGCATGGTTTTATCCCGATTCTTATTAACATTGCCCGCCAGAAAGGCGTAGCTGCGTACATTGGCGAAGGACTCAATCGCTGGAATGCGGTGCACCGTCTGGATGCCGCTCATTTGTACCGCCTGGCTCTGGAGCATGGCGAAGCAGGAGCCAGATACCATGCCGTTGGTGATGAGGCCATTACCTTGAGAGCCATTGCCGAAGCGATAGGGAAAAAACTAAATATTCCAACCGTATCCATATCACCCGAAGAGGCACCGGCGCATTTCGGCTGGTTTGCTGCCTTTGCGGCTGTAGATTGCCCGGCCTCTAGCCAAATCACTCAGGAGCGCTTGGACTGGCATCCTGTGGGTCCATCACTGCTCGATGATCTTGCAGGCAGTGTCTATTTTAGTTAATTGCTTTATCTTGTGATACCATGAACAGGCAGCTCATCCGCGTCAAGACCATTAGCGAGTTTCACCGTATGGCAGGTTTGCCACGGCCGGAACATCCACTTATCAGCGTTATCGATCTTGAAACGTTGAGACGCCCGTTGGCAGAAGGCTCCTTCACGCGAGTATTTGATTTTTACTCGATCTCCTTGAAGAAGAACTTTCACGTCAAAATGGTGTATGGGCAACAGCCGCACGACTTTGAGGATGGCGTGTTACATTTTATGGCACCCGGTCAGGTGCTGACCGTAGAATTTGAAAAGAATCAGGTACATAACCCTTCTGGATGGATGATTTTATTCCATCCAGATCTGTTGTGGAATACGCCACTGGCTAAAGCCATCAAACAGTATGCGTATTTTGACTACGCCGTCAACGAAGCGCTGCATCTTTCGGAGAAAGAAGAATCGATGCTGACGGGAATAGCCAAATACATGGAGCAGGAGTACCATACCAATATTGATCGGTTCAGTCAGAGCGTGATTATTGCCCAGTTGGAATTGCTATTGACTTACGCTGATCGATTCTACCAACGCCAGTTTATTACCCGTAAGGTATCGAGCCACCAGATATTGACCCGTTTGGAAGAGCTGTTGAGCCAATACTTTAGCAGTGGCGCTTTAGCCGAACAGGGCTTGCCAACGGTTGCCTACATTGCTGATGAGTTGCATGTATCGCCCAATTATTTGAGTGGGCTGCTCAAGTCACTGACGGGCCTAAGTACCCAGCAGCATCTGCATGATAAGCTGATCGAACTAGCCAAGGAGAAGTTATCGACTACGAATTTGTCTGTCAGTGAAATTGCGTACGAACTTGGGTTTGAGCACCTGGCGTCATTCAGTAAGCTCTTTAAAACCAAGACGAACCTATCGCCACTGGAATTCAGGCAGTCATTCAATTGACGAGGGCCGTCGGTATAACTAAGTGCGAGTACTTTTCGCCCCGTTAGGGGCTTAACAGCGTAGCGTCGGTAGCAAAAGATTCGCGCCAACCTCCTTCGTGCCGCCAGCCGAGTGGCCAGAGCCATACGAGACGATTTGCGTACCTGACGGCACGCTGAATAGGGTCTAGGGTCTCAAATTACCTGATCTACCAACGCTTCGCTGTTTGATCCCTACGGGATAAATGATTGGGTTAGTTAAACCCAATCATTCGAAATCACTCAATCAAGCCACATGACTTTGTCATAAGCCTGTTCGTAATCCATTTCTTCGAGCGGGATAAAGCCTGCGAAATGCCCAGTTTCATCCGTTTTGATGGCATTCCAGCGGCCCGATGCGTCGCGTAGTAGCAAGCGATAACCATAAAGCGGATGCAGTGTGTTGCCATCCGTACGATGATCCCAGCCCGTTTGTAGCTCAATAGCAAAAGCGATCCGATCCATCACATCACTTAGCTGATCAGCTACATTGTCCACTCTATCTAATTCCTCAATCCAAAGTACTAGCCCATCAGTGCCCCAATTGAAATTGAGTTCAGATGTGGTAAGGGTGATTATAGAAGCGTTCATAACGATGTAAGGTATTGGGTTTATGGTGTAAAGTTTACGGTAGGCCGATGTAAGCAGTGTTGTAGCCTGAGCGCCGGACCACCGTAAACCTTATACCATAAACGATTATTACGCACTCATACTCCAGGCAGAAGGCACAAGATCCGGTCGGGTTTGTTCTTCCTGCCACTTACGCAGCCAGAAACGGTATTTTTTGCGCCCATAATCCAGAAAGCCGGGAATAGACGTAGCATCGACCGCAAAAAGCTTGTGAGGACGCTGTTTCATGATGCCAATAAATACAAACCGAAACTGGCGGGTTGTGTCCCACTCACCATTGTCGGCATGACGCAGATTGTCTACATAAAAAGCGGCCTGCCGATCGTAATCGTAGGTATAGCACGATTCCAGAAACTGCGCCTGTGTTCGGGCAGACGTTGTTTTCAGATCGATGATCAGCGCATTCCGACGTTTAGGGCTGGTGTATACCAAATCTAAACGGGCTTTACAGGCAATACCCGTTGTGGGTTCGGTTGACAAAACAACGCGCTCCCTCTCGGACTGACGCAGATACCGACGGCAGAAAGCATCCTGCCGAATCGTATGCATGAGTGTCTGGAGTTGTTTTGCCTGAGCAGGAGCCAGCGTATTTGCATCGACCTGGTTTGACGAGTCGATCATATCCGGCAAAAATTGAGATAACACAGTGCCAACGGTTTCGGGCTCCAGTAAATGCTGGTGAAACGCTCGGCCAAATACTTTGGTCTTTTCGGCTATAAACCGGGTTGAAGGCGTAGACCAATAGCCTAGATGCTCTTCTTTCAGGCGGGTTAAATCCGAGTTCGACACCCGTGGCAGTGCCCGATAAAAGTCGCCTTGTGTGTATAAAGGTTGTGATTGAACCGTTTGTATCGAAATAGGGGAGGTCTGCATAAACACAAAAAGTTGTATACATGAACGCGCTTAGGCGTATTCACGATCAAAATGAATACGCCTAAGCACTTAAAAACACCAAACGCTTGATTAACCCGCCGATAATAACTCTGGCTCGTCGGCCAGATTAACGAAAGGGTTGTAGTAGTTCATAGCCGTTTTAATGTTGGCGATATCCGTAAGCGTTTCTTGTCGGAAGATTTTCACATCTTGCGCAAACTGCTTCAGTTCGGCAGTTTTCTGTGGATCGCCAATTTTGTACGAGAAGGTAGCGATGTAGTAAACACCTTTAGGCTGGACTTTCGTGTATTCTTTCTTTTCTGCAACGGCCGTAATGACCACATCGGCCAGGGTAAGGTCGTCGTAGTAGAGCGGTTCGATCAGGCGGAAAATATTATCGACCGAATAGCCGTGGAAAAGCAGCGCCGACACACAGTTTTTATCGTCGATAAAGAAAATTTCTGCCCAGTTTTTGGTGCCCATATTCAGGATGTTATCCGTAAAAATGCGCCAGGCGATGGGTTGAAAAGTCAGCGTACGGCCTAATTTTTCGGTACCATTGATGTTGAACACACCTTCTTTAGCGTCGAATCGATACTGGCGAGGGTGTCCTTCGAGGTATTTATAGCGTCGTACAACACTCGGATTGACCACCTCAGTTGTCAATTCATGAATTTTTTGATCCAGTTTCGGAGCGCTATCGCTTTGATTTGTCTCGATTTGGCTTTTGTTTTGTGTGTTCATTAGTATTTGTTGTTTACTGTTCAAGCAGGGGACCCATTTTGCGGTCCCTTTTGCCTTTTTAGGCCCCCTGTTTATAGAGTTAAAAATACATATTTTTGTGTAATTAACAAAGCCTTTTTGGAAGATATTTGCTAAATATTTACCTGTTTTTGTGTAAAATAGCATAAGCTTTTAGTAGCCATCTCCCAATGCCCTCTGTCCCGTATCCCTCCGCTCATTATGACAATTCATTTGCGCCTTCAAGAATTAATTGATTCGCTAAATATTAGTGTCCTCGAATTTGCCCGACAGTTGGGCGAACATCGGGGCGAAAAAGTATACCACATTTTGCACGGTCGGCTAAAGCCACGTTACGACACCCTGGAAAAGATATTGATCGCCTTCCCACAGGTTAATGGCGACTGGCTGCTACGGGGGGAGGGACTTATGTTTAAGACACTTAATTCGCCTTCGGCAGCCATCACGACCGAGGAACGACTACGGAATGTGGAGTTCCTGCTTTTTCAGCTTAATGAGCGGGTGGCCTTACTTCAGCAAACTAATGACCAGTTGCTGGAGGAGCTGAAGGGGGAGAAGGGAGGAAAGTGAGGAAAGGGAAGAGAGGGAGTAAAGGGGGATTGATTCGCTATCTCTTTCTTTCCTCTCGTCCCCCTTCTCCCTTTCTTCCCCTTCCTCCCTTCTTCAAAAACAACCACGGCCATTTCTGGTTATAGTAAAAAAACACTTAACGTTATGGCAACTACATCACCATTCGATCCAGATAAAATTGATCCTGAGTACTATTCAAAAGATCCGAACCAGCATGGCACGTCCGATTATGGGCATGAATCAGAGGGGGTTGGAACAAATGTCTATAAAGACTCAACGTCGGGTATGGACATGGATAGTGATAATATGATGCTGACGCACGATAGTCGTGAGGCTAACCGTAGCGGAAGTCGGCCAATCGATGCGATTCCTGAAAGCCTGGGCGGTTTCCAGGAGTGGGACGTTGATGCCGATGCAATTTCTGAAGTGCCTAAAGGACATATGATGAGCGATGAAGCCGCGAAAAAACTGAGCGAAGTGGCCGAAAACCCTTCCGACGATGCGCTGCTACATCGGGCTGATGCGACCTATCTGGAAGAAGGCGACGACCCAAACAAAGGCTATGATCCTCATAATGTAGGATATAACGACAAAGACAAGACGAGCGTTGAAAAGAATGACCTAAATTAGGTCAAGAGATAACTTCGTTTGAAAAGCGATTGGGAACCACCCCGGTCGCTTTTTTTATGTCCATAGAATCAATACAACCCTAGAATCTGGTCTTCCTGAACTGATGCTAAGGAAACTTTCGTAAACTTGTCGTTTAATTGTTTAGCTAAGCCAGCGGATAGTCAGTCCGTCTTTTATTTTGCTCATCGAAACCCGTGCCTATGCCCGAGCGGGGATGCTCGGCAACCCGTCTGACGGATTTTTTGGTAAGACAATCGCCATTACCGTCCGTAATTTTGGAGCGTCGGTAACGCTTTACCAATCGCCCGAACTGAATATTGAGCCTCAGTTTCAGGATACTAACGTATTCAGAAGCCTGCACCACCTGCGCGATTCTGTTAGTATGCTCGGCTATCATGGGGGCGTTCCGTTGCTGAAAGCGGCCATCAAGAAATTTGCTGAATACTGCGAAAAGGAGCAGATTCGGTTGCCTAATCAGAATTTCTCGATCCGGTACAATACGTCCATTCCCCGGCAAGTGGGCCTTTCTGGTTCCAGCGCCATTATTGTGGCTACGTTCCGGGCGCTGATGCAGTTTTACAACGTTGAAATTCCTCAACCGATACTGCCAAACCTGGTGCTGGCTACCGAAGCAGAAGAGTTAGGTATTACGGCTGGATTGCAGGATCGGGTTATTCAGTGCTATGAAGGTTGCGTTTATATGGATTTTGACCGCAGCACTTTAGAGCGTCAGGGCTATGGCCAGTACGAGCCACTTGATCCTCGACTGCTCCCGAAATTATACATTGCCTATAATACCGATCTGGGAAAACAGTCGGGGCAAGTGCATAACGACGTTCGGTCTCGATGGCTCAAAGGGGACACGACAGTGATCGAAACGATGAATTCAATTGCCGATGTAGCCCGTCAGGGACGTGAAGCCCTGATGAACCAGGATACCAAAGCGTTGAACGAGCTGGTAAACCGTAATTTCGACCTGCGCTCTCAGATTTATAACATCAGCGATCGGAACCGAAAAATGATTGAAACCGCCCGAGCCTGCGGAGCATCATCGTCGTTTACCGGCTCAGGTGGTTCCATCATCGGCCTCTACCGCGATGATGCCATGCTGAATCGTCTCTTTGTTGAACTCAAGAAAATTAATGCCCGCGTTATTAAGCCTTATGTAGTTTAATTTTGAGTGATTGAGTGATTGAATGATTGACTAGCTGGCGCATAACCCACTCAATCATTCAGTCATTCAATCACTCAATCACTCAAAAATGATCAAGAAAGCCGTTATTCCCGCTGCCGGATTTGGAACCCGGTTTTTGCCTGCTACGAAGGCTCAACCTAAAGAAATGTTGCCCATTATCGACCGCCCGACCATTCAGTATGTGGTGCAGGAGGCCGTTGATTCGGGAATTGAAGATATCCTGATTATTACGGGTAAAGGTAAACGGGCCATCGAAGACCACTTCGATCGAAACCACGAACTCGAAACCCGATTAGAAGAAAAGGAAGATCAGCTATTGTTGGACGAGATGCGTCGACTTTCCGACATGGCTAACCTGCACTACGTTCGTCAGCGCGAACTGAACGGCCTGGGCGATGCTATTCGGTATGCGAAGCACCACGTTGGTAATGAGCCTTTTGCCGTGTTGCTTGGCGATACGATCATGGACTCTGTTATTCCCGTAACCCAACAATTGATCGACACCTACGCCCAATATGGCGGCTCGGTGATTGCGGTTGAAGAGGTCCCTCGCGATAAGGTAAATCGCTACGGTATTGTGGGAGGAAATTCTATTAGCGACCGGATTCTGGAATTGACCACCCTCGTTGAGAAGCCTGCTATTGCAGACGCTCCGTCAAACCTGGCAATTGCAGGACGGTATATTCTGACCCCCGAAATCTTCTCGATGCTGGAACAAACTCCGGCCGGCAAGAACAACGAAATCCAATTGACCGATGCCCTGCTGTTGTTGCTGAAACGCGAAAACCTGTATGCCCACCGCATCGAAGGGAAGCGTCATGACATTGGTAACAAACTCGATTTCCTGAAAACAACCGTTGAGTTTGCCCTTAAACGGCCCGAGTTTGCCGATAAGTTTCGGGCGTTTCTAGAAGAAATTGTCCGGAAAGAATAGTCGAGAGGCTGTTTGATCTAACGCGAGTTCGGGATTATGGGTGGCCCGTAGGGCCTTCACAGTGTAGCGTCGGTAGAAAAAGTCACTGTACAAAAACTAGGTGTGCCGTAGGTACACAATTGTTATGTACCTACGGCACATTGACTGCTCTAAACCTATTAGTCTACCGACACTGCGCTGTGAAGGCCCTACGGGCCATTCGTAATTCAAATAAACCGAAGAAGGCTCCGTTTCGACGGAGCCTTCTTCGGTTTTGAGTATTTCTTATTGTGCCCGAACAGTTACAGCTGCTTCGTCATCTTCTCCATTCGCATAGCCATTGCCTGGTGTGGAATCAGAATCAGTTTCGGCAGCATCGAGAATTTGTGCTTTTAGTGTGCCGCTACCCGACGGTTGCCATTTTAGAGATACCGTTGCTGACTGCCCAGCTGCCAGGGCGTTAATATACCGTTTGTAAGTCTGGCTATCGACTTGAATCCACCCCGCCGGACTTTGTGCGTTGAATGACCCATTAGGCAGAACAACTTGTACAATGATTGATGATGCCGATGAGCCTCCCCTGTTATTGACAGTCAGGCTTGTCGAAATAATATCGGAGGCAGCGGGTGTCAGTTTATCGACCCACATGCCTAGACTTAGATCAATTTTATTGGGATCAGTTGCAGGCTGATTGCCCAAAACAACGGGCAACAGCATCTGATTGGGATTGGCTGACGTTACGAGCGAACCGCCGTTGGGGGTGCGTAAATCAACCGTGACCTCATCATCCTGACCATCGCCTGTACCTGAGCCGGGTTGACTGTCGGGGTCAGGGGTTTGGCTGGCTATGATTTGAGCTGATGTTGCAAAGATACCCGCTTGTGTTGGCGTGACCTGAAAGCTAACACTACTTACTCCGTTGGCTGGAATCGTCCCCAGACTGGCACTTACTACACCATTGACAGCACTCAGTCCAGGTGAAGATGAATTGACAAACGCAAGCCCCGCTGGAAGCAAGCTGCTAAGCTGTACGCCAACAGCATCCTGTGGACCAGCATTGGCTGCACTTAGTGTATAACTCACCACATCACCTACGTTTGGTACTCGGTTGCTAACGGCCATATTCAACGACACATCGGCACTACTGGTCCCTACCGATACACTGGCCTGTCCCGATACGGTGCCCGTACCACAAGCATTTCCTACCGATGCCAATTGATAAATCGTGTTGCTGGTTGGCGATACCGCTATAAACGCTGGATTCTGGTAGGTCGCCGTCACCGATTGCCCATTTGTTAGGGTAAACGACCAGGGAGCTGGACCAGTGAAGGAAACGGGCAATAGGGTTGACTGACCACTGTTAACTATTGCAAGACCACTTATAGTAGCGGTGGTGGGTTCACCAATTCTGATATCAACGGGGTCGGATTCAGCGGTGCAGGAGCCGTCCTGATTGAAGACAGTATATAAGCCGGATTCAGTAGCGTAGAATTGATAACTGGTAGCTCCCGCAATAGCAACACCATTGCGTTTCCATTGTACAGTGCCATTGTAAGAATTTATGGATAATCGCAACGTATTATTCATACACAATTGACTAGTTACGGGAGAAGTGGTAATAACAGGTTTGGCTATGTTGCCATTACCAGCATCAACATAGATCTCTTTTGATAACCCTGTGCAGCTACCATTAGTAACCCGCACTGAATAAGCACCTGATTGAGTGGCATAAAAGTAGTCGCTGCTGGCATTATTTATAACGACACCATTTTTGTACCATTGAAACTGATAGCCACTTAAATTATAGGAGTCCCACGCGTATATATCTTTTCCAGAACATCCCTCTGCTGTAGAAGAATAATATATTACTTTGGGCACGATAGCGTTACTAAATGTGAGCGATACAGGCGCAGATATTGCACTACACGAGCCCCGTGTTAACTTCAGGGTATAACTCCCCGATGAAGTGGCTCCGTAGTTCGAACTCGTGGCTCCTGCAATATCTACTCCGTCTTTCTGCCATTGATAGCTACTATTATTGTAGATACTTGTGTACAAATTGCGTACTTCTCCTGGACAGGCTGATTTACTGGCAAATGAATAATTAATGCTAGCCTGAAATTGGTCAACCATTCGAACACTTACGGCATTGCTGAACGTTTGACAGGTACCTTGTTTCAGTAAAAAAGAGTAAGCGCCGGGCTGGGTTGCGTAATAATACATAGAAGTTGCCCCAGGAACGATCAGGCCATTTCGATACCATTGCACTGTATAATCGTTTGATGAAGGGATAGACGCATACATTGAAATACTATAATTTGGAGACGCTGAGCAGAGTAGTGAGTCGCCAATTGTATTCAAAGATGCCCTTGCATAAAGTGAGCGGCCAAACTGGATATAGGAAGGCGATACGCTATAATAACAGCTACCATCTGTCATTCTAAGCGAATATTTCCCGGTCTGGCTGGCCGTGTAGGTATAACTGGTTGCTCCGGCAATATCAATTCCATCCCGAGCCCATTGATAACTGGCGGTTTCACCAATATAGTTTGAGAAAAGCTTTAGTGGATGATCATCACACTGTGGTTCTCCATTGGATAGTGAAGAAAACGAAACATAAGGATTTGAGGACGTTGTTAGCGTATACGCCTTACTGGTAATCGTACAACCAGCCTGCTGTACGGTAGCCACATAGGTACCTGCTTGCTGAGCCGAGACAGTAGCCGACGTGGCACCACTAATCGACGAGCCATTAAATAGCCACTGGTAACTGGCAGGGGTAGTACTCGAATAGTTAGTGGTATAGGTATAGGCTTTAAGGGTGGTTTTGCCTCCTATACAGATTGTTCCACCACTATAATACCCCTGAAAGTCAGCAAGGTGGTCATAAACACTGATACTGCCTAAGTTACCAATAGCTAAGACACCACTCAGACTACTCTCAACATCAGGATTGGTGGCAATAATCTTAACCCGATAAGTTGTACCATAGGGCATCGCACTGTAACCACTTGGTAGGGTCGCTGAAATAGGACTGGTGGCATTACTACCAATTTTTGTTGGGTTGGCAAAGTTTCCTGTGGCATCGGATAGCCAAACCTCAAACTTGTTGCCCGTACTAAAAGCTGGGCCTGTCGTGCTGAATGATACTGTAAATGTGTTTCCGGCACAGAGATTTGCATTCGAAATGTTGGTGATGGCAACACTAGGCAATATGTACGGAATGGCAAAGGCATCGGAAGAAAAGATACCTCGTCCGTTCGTGGCTGCTGATAAACGCCCGTCCGACGCCCGGTAGCGTAGCTGGTTGACTTGCAGGGTTCCTAATCCACTACTGGAAAATGTCCAGCCGGGATTAGATGCTGTAATATCTGTGGTTGACCAGATTCCTACGTCAGTACCTAATAAAACCTGTTTTCGATTTTGGGGATTAAATAGGGCTGTTCGAACGGGTACGTCAGGTAATCCATAATTGGACTGATCTTTACCTGTCCAAGTGTTACCGCCATCGTTCGTGTACCAAACGGATTGAACACCATAATTCGAAAGCGTTACCAGCAATTCATTATCCGTAGCTCCGACGTCAATGCCAGATAGGGTTGCGTATTGGGAAAATACTCCGTTGTCGATAGCTGTAACAGTAGGAGTAGATTGGTTGAGGTTCGTGATTTTATAAAGCTTACCGGAATAAGAACCTGCAAATAGGGCTGTTCGATCTGTATTTAACTTAAGATAGGTGAGAGAATTGGTGAGCCCCGATAGAGTTAATGTTGTCGTTGAGGGACTTCCTCCAATTCCGACTACTTTACGAATGACAGCTTGATTATTCGTAAAGTCGGTTGTGTAGAGTGTATTCGATTGACTATCGTAGTCTGATGGGTTAGGATAAGAATAGCTATTTAAACTAACTAACTGGCTGAAATTGGCACCATCATACCGATAAAACTGACCATAGGATTGGAAAATCTGGATATCAGGTTCATTATCATCAATAAAGGTAATACCAGTGGAGTAATTTGTGCTCCAGATCATTGTCCCTGTCGAAAGACCCGCTGTCGTTTGTTGAAAATAGCCAGACCCGCGAGCTCCCGCCAAAAGATAAGAACTGCCCGCACTCGCTTTCATCGATACGGAGCTAATTTCAGCCACCCGATAGCCCGTATTCCGATTTACAAATGTTGGCGCTGATACCGCATTATTGCCCCAATCGGTCGACCAGCGAATGCCTTTATCGTCGGCGAAGATTGCGTTTATATTGCTGCCTGGCTGAAACCAGAGGCCTTGTTGGTTTATGTATCTGTTAGCCAGTGCACCACTCCAGGTAGTACCGCCATCGATCGATCTTAACCAGTCATAACCACCTGCGTAAATAGTGTTTGCATCAGTAGGATGGACAGCCAGATTGAGCGCATAATACCCGTTACCACTGGTAAAATGATCATTCCAGCTAAAGGTTGGTATAGGCACATCGGTCCAGGAAGTACCCCCGTTACTACTTTTCTTAAACCACTTTACATCCTGACCATAGTTCACATTATTGTATGCTCTTGATACGGCATAAATCACTTGATTCGCTCCGTTTGTTGAGGGAGCTAAGGCTAATTCAGTACGTTCGCCTGTGATGCCAGTAGGCGTGATTTCACTCCAAGCAGTACCGCTGGAACTGGTTGATTTGAATATTCGACTAGGGTTGAAGGCCGCGTATAGAATGCCATCCGTCGCCAGTTCCAGGTCTGTAACAAAGTCGTTGTAATAGTTGTTGGTATTGCTGCCTGCACCAATACCCTGATTGGGCGCTAAGGCATATGTCCAACTAGTACCGCCATCCACCGAACGCACGATTCCTGATCGGGTTGCCACGAATACCTGACCACTACCGTTGACGATAATCTGCTGGATATAGCCAAAACTGTAGTTGATGCTGGGCGAATTACCACTCGGAATAGTGCTGGTTAACCGGCTCCAGGTAGTACCGCCGTTCGTTGTTTTCCAGATGCCCCCACCTGTTACATAGTTATAGCCATCACCTGTTCCGGCGTACATTACTTGTGGATTCGAGGGATCGGCGGCCAGAGCAGTTACAACGGTATTTTCCCATGTATCACTAACAGATGTCCAGGTTGCAGAAGCGTCGGAAATATCGTTGGTGTACCATAAGCCACCTGCCGGGCTACCCGCCCATACTTTCTTATGAGCCGGATCATTCAGATCGAATAAAAGGGCGCGAGTTCGACCTCCAGCATTGCTGGGGCCGCGTTCCTGCCAGGTTATGCCGGGAATACCACTCTGAGCCGATGGCCCCCCATTAGCTGTTGACGATTGATTGTTTAGTTTCCGACGAGCTTCGTCGAGCCGTTCATAAGGTACTGTGCCAGTTGCAGGGTCGATCAATCGTCTTTGTTCTTCCTCGGCAATTCGACGAAGGGTATCGCGTTCTGAAGGGCTTGGTTGATTTTGGGAATAAACAAGTGAAGATTGGAAAATAAATAATAGGCCAACGAGTAGCCGACAGCAAGTAGAAATGGGCATAGAAAAGTGGCTTGCGGATAATTTAGTATATAAAAACAATTATTAAGTAAGCAATATTTATGCCTTTCTTTATTGTTTTATCTCCTTATTTTAATGGCTTTGTCTCTACATAACTTCTTATCCTTGTGTGATCATTGAGAAGGTTTTCTTTAAGGAAGAGGTGTATGGGAAATCTCCCGAATTAAAAAGAAGTTTGTCTTTCAGCAGAGCGCCCTGTAGAAAGACATTAATTGGCTATTGTTATGAAATATATGTTTAGCAGTGTTGTTATTGGCTTACTGACTGGAGTTTACACGTTCATACCACCAGAATTTGTGGGCCAAGTGACAGATAATCCGCATCAGCCTGCCAAAACACACCATCAGGATACAAAGCGCCCAAATATTGTCCTGATCGTTGCCGATGATCACGGACGTGAAGCCCTCGGTTGTTATGGGGAAAAGAACGCACCAAAACCAACCGTCCGGACCCCCAATATTGACCAATTAGCCGCCGATGGTACCCGGTTTACGAATGCGTTCTGTACTACAGCTAGTTGCAGTCCCAGCCGCTCGGTATTGCTGACGGGCCTGCATAACCACGCGAATGGCATGTATGGCCTGGAGCATCAGGTACATCATTTCAGTTCGTTCGATACAGTTCGAACGTTACCCGTTTTGCTCGAACAGGCGGGTTATCGAACTGCACGCATCGGGAAACTGCACGTGGCCCCCGAGAAAGTGTATCATTTTCAGACGGTGCTTGGTGCCGGTGGCGTCAATGACCCTACTTCCATTGGACGGAGTCCGGTGGAGATGGCGCGGAAATGCTATTCGTTTCTGGAGGAAAAGTCAGATCGCCCGTTCTTCCTGTATTTCGCCACTGACGATCCGCACCGTAGCAATACCGTAGCGCCTGATGGTAAACCTATTTTTGACGGATCGAAACCAAACTTGTTTGGAAATAAACCGGGTGGCTATCCACAGGTAGGCGATCATTTCTATCAGCCGAGAGAGGTTCGGGTACCGCCGTATATGTCGGACACAAAAGCTAGCCGGGCCGAACTGGCTCAATATTACGAAGCCATCAGTCGGCTTGATCAGGGCGTTGGTCGTTTGATTGAGTACCTGAAAGATACGGGGCAGTACGACAATACATTGATTGTCTATCTGTCAGATAATGGCGCTCCATTTCCGGGTTCGAAAACGAATTTGTACGAACCGGGTATGCGGTTGCCTTTGCTAGTGAAGCTCCCCAAACCACAAAAGCCTGGTTTTATCCAGGATGCAATGATCTCGTGGGTCGATATAACGCCTACACTTCTGGATTTTGCCAGAATTGAAACTGGCAAAGTAGCCAAACAAGGCCGTTCGTTTAAGGATATTATTGAACAGGAGCGGGTGGCTGGTTGGGATGAAGTCTACGCATCGCACTCGTTGCATGAAATTACGATGTACTATCCCATGCGTGTAGTTCGCGAACGTCGGTATAAGCTGATTTTCAACATTGCCAATGAGCTAACCTACCCAATGGCGCTCGATTTGTATCAGTCATACACATGGCAGGATATTCTTCGGACAAAGCAGAAATTCTACGGCAAACGGACAGTAGAAGCCTACCTGCACCGCCCACGCTTTGAACTATACGACCTGCAAACCGACCCCGAAGAGGTGCATAATCTGGCCGGTAATCCAAAATACCGAGAGGTATTAACACGGATGCAGGTCAAATTGAAACGATTTCAGAAAGAAACGCGCGACCCTTGGGTAAGTAAGTGGGAGTTTGAGTAAAAGTAGCGCGGACATCCTGTCCGCATAGCTAAATGGATGAGGTTCAGCTATGCGGACAGGATGTCCGCGCTACTAAAAACTACTTCGCTACAGTCGCGATTTTTAACTCGTTCAATTGCGCCTGACTAATTACCGATGGCGAGTCGATCATGACATCGCGGCCTGAGTTGTTTTTCGGGAAGGCGATGAAATCGCGGATCGAATCGGCACCGCCGAAGAGCGAGCACAAGCGGTCGAAACCGAAGGCAATACCGCCGTGTGGAGGAGCACCGTATTCGAAGGCATCCATGAGGAAGCCAAACTGTGCTTTTGCTTCTTCGTCCGAGAAGCCCAGAATGCTAAACATCCGGGCTTGTAAATCACGGTTGAAAATCCGAATAGAACCACCGCCAACTTCAGTGCCGTTAATGACTAGGTCATACGCATTGGCGCGAACGGAACCTAAGTCGGTGTCTAGTAGCGGAATATCTTCGGGCTTGGGCGATGTGAATGGGTGGTGCATCGCAAACCAGCGCTGATCTTCTTCGCCGTATTCGAGCAAGGGGAAGTCGAGTACCCATAAGGTGCTGAACACGTTTGGATCACGTAGACCCAGACGAGTACCCATTTCCAGACGCAATTCGTTCAGCTGTTTTCTGGCTTTTGCGGCATCGCCCGAAATGATCAGCATCAAATCGCCGGGCTTGGCACCAAAATGGGTTGCCCATGCCTGCAAATCTGATTCCGAATAAAACTTATCAACCGACGATTTCAGCGTTCCATCTTCGTTATAGCGAACGTAGATCAGCCCTTTTGCCCCAACTTGTGGACGTTTGATCCAATCGGTCAGTTCATCCAGTTGCTTACGAGTGTAGTGTGCGCAACCAGGCGCGTTGATACCCACGACCAACTCGGCCGAATCGAACACGCCAAAGCCTTTGCCCGAGGTCATATCGACGGTGTCGAAAGTGCCTTTAAGCTCTACAAACTTCATATCGAAGCGTGTGTCGGGCTTGTCGGAACCGTAGAATTTCATGGCATCGGCATAGGTCATGCGAGGCACAGCGTCCAGGTCAATACCTTTTACGGCTTTGAATAAGTGCCGAACCAGCCCTTCGAACATGTTCAGAATGTCTTCCTGCTCCACGAACGACATCTCGCAGTCGATTTGTGTAAATTCAGGCTGGCGGTCAGCACGAAGGTCTTCGTCACGGAAACACTTCACAATCTGGTAGTACCGGTCGAAACCCGATACCATCAGCAGTTGCTTAAACGTTTGGGGTGATTGAGGTAGGGCGTAAAATTCACCCGGATTCATGCGGCTTGGCACCACAAAATCCCGTGCGCCTTCGGGCGTCGATTTGATCAGAACCGGCGTTTCAACTTCAATGAAATTCTGGCCGTCCATGAATAACCGCGTTTGCTGAGCCATGCGGTGGCGAAGCTCCAGACTCTTCCGCACCGGATTCCGGCGAAGATCGAGGTAACGGTATTTCATGCGGAGGTCATCGCCCCCGTCGGTAGCATCTTCGATCAGGAACGGTGGCAATTTGGCCGGATTCAACACCTCCAGCGAGGTCACTTTCAATTCAACGTCGCCCGTTGGAATATTCGGATTTTTAGACTTCCGTTCAATAACTGTCCCGGTTGCTTTCAGGACAAATTCGCGGCCCAACGAGCGGGCAATGGTGAACAATTCGGGCGCTGTCTGACCATCTTCGAGCAAAAGCTGCGTAATACCATAGCGGTCACGGAGGTCAATCCACAACACGCCACCTTTATCGCGGATGGTTTGCACCCAGCCAGACAGTGTAGCCGTTTGATTATTGTTAGAAAGGCGGAGTTCCCCGCAAGTGTGCGTTCGGAGCATGTTTAATGATTGTGTGATTGAATGACTGAGTGATTGACTGATTGAATAGCTACGAAAGCCAGTATTCAATCAGTCAATCACTCAGTCATTCAATCATTAAGATTTGCCGCAAAGGTACGGACTCCGACCGCAAAGGGCAAGGTTATTTCCGGTAATCCAACGCGGGTTTCCGGTCGCCAAGTAAAGCTTCGTATTTAAAGTCGGGGCCGAGTTTCTGTTTCCACTCAGCGGTTGCTTTTTCGATGAGTGCTGGTGTTTTGTAGAGATCCAGGGCTGTCAGAGCGAGGGTTTTGGCGGCTACAATCATGCCTTTCTGCCCAATGCTCATGCCACTGGCGGCTGTTGACTGCCAGCTGTGCGCCGATGAACCTGGCACCCAGGTAGCGGTCGATAAGCCAACGGTGGGTACTGCCCAGCTTACATCACCCACGTCGGTAGAGCCACCACTGGTTGCACTTTCCGATGCATCACGAAAATCTTTTACTTTGGCCGCATTTTCAATGGGCACTTTCTGATCGCCAAACGTCTCGCTGATTTTTTTTGCGAACTCCGTTTCTTCGGGGGTATAATTCACTCCGCCAACGGTTTGCAGATTCTGATGCATCACCTCGGCCAGCGTCACGTTAGGCAGCAAATCATAGACACCACCCAGTACTTCCCAGGTAACTTGGGTACCCGTTCCTTTGGCAGCCCCTTCGGCAGCATTTTCAATCCGTTTCCAAACGCTTTGTACCACCGCCCTGTCTTTATTCCGAACATAATAATAGACCTCCGCATTGGCTGGAACAACGTTTGGCGCTTCGCCACCACGGGTGATAACGTAGTGAATACGGGTATCGGATGGAATGTGCTCACGCATCATGTTGACCATATAATCCATCGCTTCAACCCCGTCCAGCGCCGACCGACCCCGTTCGGGCGAGGCCGCTGCGTGGGCGGCAATCCCTTTAAAGCGGAACTTCGCGTTTTTGTTAGCCAGCGAGGTACCTGCATCGGCCGCATTCTGAGCGCCAGGATGCCAGTGCAATACCACATCAACATCTTTAAACAACCCTTCGCGCACCATATACACCTTGGCCGAACCGCCTTCTTCGGCGGGGCAACCATAAATTTTGATCGTTCCGGCGTGGCCCGATTTTTTAAGCCAGTCTTTCACCTGTACGGCAGCCGCCATCGACGCCGTACCGAATAGATTGTGTCCGCAACCGTGGCCGCCTTTCTGACCCGCAATGGGCGTAAATTCAGGTTTTGCTTCAGTCGCCAGGCCAGGCAGCGCATCGTACTCACCCAAAATGCCAATAACCGGTTTGCCCGATCCGTAGGTGGCCACAAAAGCCGTTGGAATACCAGCCACGCCCGTTTGTACATCGAAGCCTTCCTTTTTTAACTGCTCTTCCAGCAGAGCAGAACTCTTCTCTTCCTGATAGCCTAATTCAGCGAAATTCCAGATTTGTTTCGAGATACCAGCGTATTCCTGAAACCGGCTATCCAGGTTAGTAATGATGGTTTTCTTGTCGGTATCAACAGCGGTCGTTACGGCTTTCTTTGCTTTTGGCTGGGCAACCGCGAGCATTGGAGTGAGTAAGATAATTGCGAGGAATTGTTTTTTCATGGTATTGTATTCGGACAATTGGGTTGTAAACCGATAAAAATAAGGCAAAAAGGGGAGCCGAGCAATCCCGTCGCAGCAATGTTATATTTACTCAATTAATAATACTGGGATGCATTAGAATGCTTTACCGTATAGCAATAAGAAATAGATATGGCTACAAACAAATCACAGCTACCAGCATCAGTTAAGCTATTAGCAGACCGTCGCAAGGGCGGTGAATATAACCTACATGGGATAGAATATCAGTTACGCTATTCCATTTGTAAGGCTTTAACCGTATTGGAACAAAGCCAGCAAACTATGCTCCGTTTAGAAGGTATTGAAGATGTTGATGTACTTCACCAAAGGGGGGAAGGAAGCCTGCAACTTTATCAGCTCAAACATACAACGAGTAAGATTCAGGCAAATCACTTTACAAAATGGGGGTTACTACAAAACTTCCTTGAAGCGTATTTGCTTGAACCAAGTGCTGAATTCATTCTGGTGACAAACCAAGCTCCTTCAGATATCAATGTAGCTGCATTCCAAAACTCTCAATTCAATGAACAAATAATTGCTTTCTGGCAAAATAAGATAGAAGAAATTCGCATGACTGATAAACGGGCTACCAGTTGGGCGTGGTCCAATTACAATACCAACGATTTTCTAAATAAAATTCAGTTAATAATTGTTAGCGAACAGGAGATTAAAGCCCAGACAGATAGATTGATAGTTAATCGTTTTGATGTTAATAATAAGACAGAAGCAAATTATCTTGATGCTTTATTCTACTATTTTTTTGTAACAGCAAGACAGAAAGGAACAATTACTTACCAGAATATAGAAGCGGTAATTGAGCAGGTAAAGAATTTTGTAGCTAAAGGAGTAATTAATCTAGCAATTCAACAAAAATGGCTAGAACTAATAGAATTTAAGCAGGACTTAAACAAAGATTTAAGTAGCTACTTTGATGGTAAAGCTGCTTTACCTGCTCATATTGCGCTAGGCCTTCCCGTCACTCGACAAAAAACAGAGCAGGCAATACTCGATCACCTATTAAAATACGATTGTGCAATCATAAGGGCATCTAGCGGACAGGGAAAGTCAACTTTAGGGTGGATGGTCAGTAAAACATTATCTGATAATCAAACACATAAAATTTATCAATTGCACCACTGTCCGACGACCGAGTCAGTTGGTTCAATAGTCGATTTCCTTCAATCAGCGATAAAAGCTTCAGGCAAAATACCTTTAGTTATTATTGATGGTCTTTCAGTCGCAACAGCAGCTTGGACAGAATTAGCAGGCCGAATGATTGAAGAACCAATAAAATTCATCATTACTACTCGTCAGGAAGATTGGTTCAGGTTTGGGAGAGAGGCTTACAAAGTCAATTTAGGACAGCCAATAGATCTTAAGTTCACTGATATAGAAGCGAAATATATTTATACAGAATTAAAACGGCGTAAGAAGATTTATTCTGATACCATTCATTGGCAGAGATCATGGGAGAAAGTAAAAGATAGTGGTCTACTAATTGAATATGTCTATCTGTTAACTCGTGGCGAAATGTTACAGGACAGGCTTAGAGACCAAACACAGAAACTTGGGGAAGAAGTTGATGGTGCCCTTAAGTTGCATATTCTAAGAATGATTTCTTTTGCGGATATATCAGGTGTACGTATCCAGATATTTCGGTTGTTAGATAAAATTAGTCAACATGATCCATCCCCTCAAACAGACCTTGGCTTGATGCTTGAGCAATTGGAAAAAGAATATTCTCTACGATTTGATGAAGAGTATGTTGAAGGTTTGCACCCAGTACGATCCGCTCATTTGAGTACACTGCTTCATAAGTACGTACCTTATTCTAAAACATTGATTAATTTATTCGATGTGGTTGATAGTCACCAATTATATCAACTGAGTATTGAAATTCCACTCAGAATTCGCGCTCACGAAGAACTTACTTTCTATCAATCACTGGCTGATAAATTAATCAAAGTTGAATCAAGCCATACAGTATCTGTTTTATTCGGCCTGTATCATGGGGAAATTATTCGATACTGGCAGAAACACCAAGATACCTTTGATTCAGTTTTCGATCAAGGGAGTTTTATGCTGCTACCAATGATGACAATGCCTTTCCCTCATCCTAAATCTAATTTGTCTGACCTATTAGCTGATATGCTAAAGGGTAATGCACAACATTTGATTTCAGCAGCTAAAGAGCTTCCGCCACTTACTATTCAGCAAACTAGTTTGGGTAAATTAATGCCTCTTCTATGTGAACGAATAAATCTAATTGAGCAACCAGATAGTCATGCTGGGCAATTGCTTCGCTGGTTTCATTTATTTAATATTTCCGTCCCTTTGCCTAGCGATTTACAGCTGTTAGGCTATTTGTCGGAGTTGGATAGCGAAACAGGAGCCGAACTAGCTGAAGCAGTTTTTACGACGCATCCAGCAGAGTTTCGACAATTTTCACGAAGCCATTTGGACCTAATTATTAGTTGGTTAAAGATTAAAACCAATACGCTTACAATAACCCCCGATGATGACAAAATCATTATTGAATACTTGCTCACAGATAAGCTCGCCGACCAAGCAAACGATGAGAGTGTTCAGCGGATTGAAGTTGTAAGAGCTTGGCTGCCTTTATATGAAGTATATGAAACAAATGCGATTATGCTCCCTTTTCCTAATGAACAACTTATATCGGTAGTTAAACAGAACGCTCACAAGGCTATGCCAAATACTAATATAATTAGTTCATTCACTGTACGCCTTAACCAAATATGGTGGGATACTCTTGAGCGTCAATACGTAGCCGACTCAGTATATTTTTGGCAAAAACAGTGGATGGATTTACGGCAATATGCTTTAGAATGCGTAAGACTTTCTTGTCGGATTATGGAGCTGCAATTAATGCGCCAGAGCAGTGATAAAATATTTAGTAAAGCTATTGAGGGCCTCGAACAAGCCAGCATGCTATTTTTAAACACTGATAAAACAATACGTCAGTTTCCCGTTAATCAAATAACGGCTGAAGAACGAATCACTCCATTCAAAGAAGAGGTTAGTAAAATGCGCGATTGGAGTCGTGCTTTCTCAAATTTTCTTAACCAATTTACAGGATTGTTCGTAATCGATAAGCCAGATGTCAGACATTTGGCTTTAATTAACCTTCGGTCTACAATGTACTTTCTTCCTCTTATGCAGGATAGGTTCGATTATGTAGTAGCAAACACATGGGAATACTTTATCACTGAAACTCTCAAGCAAGATGAAATTCTTTCATATAGACGAATACAACGCACAGCTATATTTTATGCAGAACATGTACAGAGATCAACTTTCCCTGTAGTTTTAGAAGTTCACAAAACTGTGAAAGATAAGTGGGAAGAGAAGCAAGCTGGCCGTTTACGAATCTTGAACTTAGTGTTAGATAATTTAGAAGAAATGACTGGGCGGACTGTGTATCACCCAGTCCATATTATAGAAGAAGAACTACTTTCTAACGCTGTTTTTGGGATGGAAATTCTAGACGTTAAAAATGCTGAATCAAATCTTGAATATCTGCTGATTAACCTATCTGTATTAGCTGATTCTGATTTCGATTTTATAACGATCGTGTTCTGTCAACAGAGTATTGCAAAAAGTGCTCTACGTTTTAATCGCTCAATATTACAGCTAGCAGACAAAACATTACGAGGTGAAGATATAACAGTTGAAGAGTTTAATGCTCCTCATCCTGTGATTCCCAATCGTGAACTTCTAATGCCTCTACCTGATGTTTCTTTTCATGAAGGTATACTAGAAGAGGATGTTGAGGCAGTAACAAAAATTATCATTGCAGTTTGGAAAGTGGCAGAATTTAAAAGTCGTCTTTCTTCTAATCAATCTGTACAAAAAGAATGGTTAGACAGTCAATTGATTTCTTTGAAAAAAGAGATAGATAGTCAGCTTACTATCATTAAGAATGTGTTTGGGAATTGAGAACAATTGAGAGTCGTGCCAACTTTGTATCGACCAAAATGCAAAGCCGTGACCAAACAGTTCTCAAAACTGACCGACTCCCAATGGGACGCAATTTCGCCTTTTCTTAATCTCAAACGCAAACGAAAGCATGATTTACGCCAGATAATCAACGTCATTTTGTGGCTCCTACGAACTGGCGGACAGTGGCGTAACCTGCCTGAAGAGTGGCCTAACTGGCAGGCGGTTTATTATTACTTTGACCAATGGAAACAAGATGGCACCTTCGAGCGAATCAATACAGCCTTGAATCAACTGGATCGCCAACGAGTTGGGAAAGAAGCTTATCCTTCCGTCCTATGCATTGATTCACAGAGCGTTAAACTAAGTCCTATGATCTGTGAGTACCGGGGCACCGATGCCAACAAACGCGTCAACGGACGCAAGCGACAATTGGTAGTAGACACGCAAGGTCGCCTTTGGGTGGCTAATGTGCATGTGGCCAATCAAGCCGATGGCCCCGCTGCCATTTCGCTCATTGGTGATATTCTTTGGCGGGCAGGCGAGCGCTTAGAAAAAGTGTATGGCGATCAGTCGTACAATGGCGTTTTTGCCAACGCCTTATCGGACTGGTCAATTGACTTTGAGAAAGCATCGCGTCCCGAATCAGCCCAAGGTTTTGTGCCCGTTGCCAAGCGTTGGGTAGTCGAACGCAGCATTGCTTGGACTAATTTCTTCCGCCGAATCGTCAAAGATTACGAGTATACGTTATTATCTTCGGTGAGTTGGCTGTATTTGGCCAATATTCAACTAATGCTTCAGCGAATTTAACTTAGTTACCAAAGATAATTCCCCAACACGTTCTAAGAAACAGAAAAACGGGATTTTGCTTGAGGATTTAACCACAGTATCTGAGCAAGTTTTTTTAGATAATCAAGGCATCACAGCTGAACAATGCGCTCAATTACTTTTACAGCATCTTACAAATTTGAACTGACAGAATGCTTTAAAATTTCCATATTATTTCCTCTTGGAATAAGAAATGCGCGTCACTCTCTCGAACGACGCGCATTTTGACTAGGACTTGGCGATGATTAATAACTATCTGCCCGATAAGGGTATTTGTTAAAGATCAGGTTAATGGCTTCCCGAATTTTGCCTTCCTGATGATCTCTGTTGTTTGCTGTTATTAAACCCGAAGCGATTCCCTGCCAGATAGCCTCATCGGTTTTGGCGTCAACGAGGTTTACCAGAATCGTGCCTGCCTGCACAACAATATCCTTTTCTTTGCCAAGGCTTTGTACATCATTCGTGTTGAAGTAAGAGGTACCCTCGGTATAACCTTTGAGCGTTGTGGGTTGGTCGAGCACCCGGAAATTAACAATTAAGTCGGGTGATTGCCGGTTGAATGTATAACCCCGACCATCCATGGCATTGGCCACGGCATCCCGCATCTGAGCTTTCAAAGCCAAAGCGTTTCCTGCATCTTGTTTGCTCGTTGGCTGTACAGCCCATGCATAGCTTTTGAAGTGACTGAAGTCAATATTTGGCCGAAGTTCGCTATCTACTGTAACATTTTGTGCCTGGGTTAGGCTGGTCGCCAGCGCGAACGCAGCGACGAAAAATAACCGTTTCATATGCATTGAATTAATTTGATTCAGGTTTTATTCCTGGTTTGGATTAATAACTACTGCACGCTAAGTCGGTTAATTAAAAGGTAGTTAAACCTGTAAAAGGCGAATATGTACCTCTGATATTACTGTGAAATCGGGAAATAGAAATAGCAGCTGTATTGTCCCGTAGGGATATAACAGCGAAGCGTCGGTAGCAAATAAGTCTTCAGAATTGTCCTGCGTGCCGTCAGGTACGCAACTTTGCTCAATTTAGATGTAACAAGTATGAAGTGAGGCCGTCAAATGGGCTAAAGTTTACAGACTTGTAATATAACCCACCGGTCATGCCTAATACATACACTCAGATCCATCTTCATTCGGTTTTTGCCGTAAAACATAGAACTGCCATCATTGCACCCAAATGGAAATACGATTTATATAGCTATATGACAGGCATTATCCACAACTATAATCATAGGTTGCTGGCAATCAATGGGATGCCTGACCATGTACATATTCTGATCGGTATGCGCCCCAATCAATCGCTTTCTGACTTGATGCAACAACTAAAACAGGGTTCATCTCAGTGGATTAACGACCAACGACTTACAGGAAGTCGGTTTGCTTGGCAAGAAGGGTATGGTGCGTTTTCATATGGTAGGAGTCAATTACCTGCCGTAATCAACTACATTGCGAACCAGGAGGAGCACCATCGAACACGTACATTTTTAGAAGAATATCGACGATTTCTGGATGCATTCGAAGTTGAATACGATGAACAATATTTGTTTAAATCGCTCGAATGAAGTTTTTGGGCATCATAATGCTTGTCAAGAGTATAGTGGCAGTGGCTAAATGACCGTCAAGTACAGACTAATTGCGTACCTGACGGCACGCGGAATAATTCTGAAGACTCATTTAGCTACCGACGCTTCGCTATTAGGCCCCTAACGGGGCAAAAAAAAAGCTGTCACCCTTCCATGTGGGATGAGAGCTGCTTAAGAGCATCTTCTCAATAATCATACACATGCTCGATCTTCACGTGCTGCTCGTTCACGTATCGGATGGTTTTATCCAGTGAGCCTACCGTTGTTACCAGGGCTACTCGCTTTAGGCCAGGTTTGGTGACAATGGGTTGCGTGAAAACTACCCGAAAGTCCGCCGAATTGGGGTGCCATGTATCGGGTGATAGAATGGTAAGGAGTAAGGCGGAATTGTTTCCTGCTATTTCCCGGAACGTTACGCCTTGTTGTACCAGCGCCGAAACCGCCGGATTAAATGCTTCATAGCGAGGCAGAATCAATAAGGCCGACCCATCGGGATAGGTTTTCAATAGCTGAGCTTTAGATGCCACAGGAATCGTTTCGGGCGCTTTGTCGACGATAACGGCGGTTGTCAAAAGGGCTTCATCGTAAGAGGCTTTGGTGCCGAGTTTGATGAGGTAACCATAACCGGCTTTTACCAGTAATTCGGTCAGGAGCATGTATTTGCGTTCGCATTTGCGGATGAAGTGCGGGCCCCAAAACGAAGTACCGCTGAATAATGTAGGAATTCGGGATTTGAAATCGAATTCGTACCAGGGCAATTCACGGATGAAGTCGACGTAATCCTGCGAGAACTGGGCGTTAAATTTATCCTCATCGGTCACGACAGCTCCATTTGCCGGATTGGTAAGCCGTCCGATAACCGTTTCGTAAAGGGCTTTCAGCGCATACTCGACCGTCGTACTAACGCCAATGACCCAGATCATAATGTGGTAGCCGGTATTGAAGGCGAAGCTCCCCTTAATCTGATCATACACAACGCCATAGCTCTGCCAGAGCTGCCTGACATGACTGATGTATGGGAAGGTTGTGGTCGTATGGTTATGGGCATAATCGGCTATTTCAGCGGGGCTGTGTACCAGAAACCATTCGGGATAGGTCAGGAATGTCTGATCGGCAGGTCGGATGTGTTCGGTAGGCGTGACCGGATGTGGATTGCTGACCAGCCACTCTTTGGGAACTACACAACCTTTCCCCGCTGGAATTGTCAGCGATTGACGTCCTTTTCGAAAAAAGAGAACGATGGCCAGCACGACCATGATAAGGGTTAAAATTGGTAGCCTAAGCATAAGGAAGACAGATTTAATGATTCCAAACCAGACCGGCCGTTATAAACTCAATTTGTCGCTGCCCCTGTCCGGCAAAATCCAGATTGATGGTCATTTTTTTTGTGGTTTTCAACTTATCGATCAGGGCTTTTTCGGAGTCAAAAAAGATAATGTTGGCACTGCCGTTTTCAGCGGCTGAAAAGGCATACGGAATAACAGAATTCCCATCGAACCGAACGTCAGCTTTGCCACCCTGAAAACTCCGGTTAAACTGCCCTTTCGATACCTGAATATACACATGGGTGCCACTTTCCCGCTTCCGAATCGTCAGCGTCGCGATGGAACCGCCAGCGTACGGGAAGCTAAATTCGAGTAGGCGAGGAGAGGTAATCGACGCTTTATAAACGGGATTTCCTACTCTATCAGTTGTTCTCTCATATCGCCATGTGCCAGCGCCTTCGGGGGCTTCTTGTTTCCCTGTCGACTGTTCAGATATAGCTACCGGGGGCTGAAGCGTATCAGTCGTCGTAGCTTTGCTCGAGGTGGAGTTGGTTGCCTGATTTGCTTTTTCCTTGCCAGAGCAACTAAGAAGCGTTAGCAGGACGAGGGTATAAAGTGCGATTTTCATGTGGGAATGCATGTAGCGTGGACGGTCCGCCGTTGCGGTGGAAACCCGCGCTACATTTTCGTGAACAATACCATTGTATTATCGGAAGGGTCGTTTGCCTGGAGCAGTCGCTTTCCGCTATCCGTAAAGCCAACTTTACTCAAAATCTTACTCCATTCTTCAATGGGTTTGAAATCTTTGTAATCCTGCTTGTCGACCTCCCAGGTTATGTTCAAGCCTAAGTTAAAGACGGTGTGTACTAGGGATACGAATGTGGCCATATCAGGGGCTTTTACGTCGTGATCACGCAGAATGAACCAGCCGCCCGGACGCAGGATTCGCCGAATGGAGTCAATAAAACCCGTTAGTTTTTCGGGCCGTGTGTGGTGCAGGCCAATCAGGCAGGTTACCAGATCAACGCTCGCGTCGGGGATGTCGTTGGGGCTGATCGGATCGAAATCGTGCGATTCGATGAAGGTGCCGAGTTTGGTCAATTGGCCCCGTTCCATGATGTCGGCGGGGCTGAATGTTGGCGCTACATCATTAATCAGGTAGATAGGACCACTGATCGGCAGATGTTTTCGTAAATCGCTGATGTATCGACCCGGTGAGCCAATTTCAGCATAGCCGTTCACCTTTGCCCCTTTGGGCAATAGCTCCAGCATTTGCCGGGTCATTTCCTTTTTTCTGGACTTTGAGCGCGGGCAACGCATAGGTCAGCTCCGACAGAAACGGCTTGATGCTGGGAAGCCGGCTCTGAATAGTTTTATAAATGGTTTCGTCCGACGTTTGGGTTTTCGTCACTTCCCCAATCAGGTGATGAAACTTGTCTTCAGGATAGAGGTGAAAAACAACTTGCAGAAAGCGATAAAACGCATCGCGCGGTTTCGTCTGATCGAATACAGCGTGAAATTCAGAGGTTTGCGTTGCCATAAGTTTATTGGTTTTTCTTTCGATAGGATTGACAGGATGAACAGAATTTTCAATACTTATCAATAAATCCTGTTCATCCTGTCAATTCTGTCGAAAGAAACGGTTGATAATACGTATCCCAGAACACATTGTGAAACCGGAAATTCGGGTCTAGGTTTTTCTTGAGTGCAAATAGCTTCCCTGCATTTGGGTATGCTTTGTGAAATTGCTCCAGTGTGGCATGCGCCTGATAAGGCAGGTAATAGGCCCCATCGACAGATAAGACAGCGTCGATCAGTTCACGCGTCCAGACAGCTACCGCATTTTTGGCGGCTTCCGTTGTTCGCTGTTTGTAATAGACCACAAACGCAAAGACTTCTTCGCGCGCCCAGGCCAGATATGAACCCGAATCGGGGAGGGCGTGCCGGACCGAAACGTTGATTACATTGACCTGATGCCGATTGAAAATCTCACTCATTTTTTCGGCAAAGTCCTCGAAATGCCGGACTGGGACAAAATACTCCTGCAGCACATATGTACGCTTTGTACGGGAGCGCGGCTCCAGTTCGGCCACGTCATAACCTGCTTCGTAATTGCGCCAGTGAATGGGATTGGTGAGGTACAGCAGCGGGTCGACAATGTACTCCCGACGCCATTTCCCCAGCGCGGTTTCGGTAAATGCCCACATAAAATACCGTTCCAGCGGATACGACTCCCGGAGCGGCATCAGCCGGGTTTTAACGGTTGGCTGTTCGGTTGTTTTGACCCAGGTCACGGCACTCATGTTTTTGTAGGCGGGCGGATACATGTCGCCATTATGGAAAACCGCTTCAGGGTTGTCGCGGATGGCTTCGGTGAAATAAGGCTGATAAGCAGATCGGGAAAGCTTTTGGTGCTGTCGTCGAACGGCCAGATTTTCGTCGAGATCCAATTCTGCCGAAACGATGATTCCCAAGCCATTATAACCACCAATAGCCCCGAAAAAGATGTCTGGGTTTTCGGTACGGCTAGCCTGAACCAGCGATCCATCGGCCAATACCAATTCAATAGCACGAACCGATAGAATTAACGGCCCATGACCCATGTAGCGGCCGTGACAGTTTACACTCATTGCGCCCCCAACCGTGAAGTTGGCGTAGGTCTGCATGATCTTGATGCTTAGGTCATGCGCATCGATAAATCGCTGAATATCGCACCACCGAATCCCGGCCTGAACGGTAATTCGTCGATCTTCTTTCGAAAATTGAATAACCTGATTCAAGTCCCGCATGTCGATGTGCAGACTTTGGGCGCTGGCGGTTTGCCCACCCATACTAAACCGACCACCGCCTACCGAAATCGGACCTGTGGTTTGGCGAAGCCATTCCTGTAAATCCGTTACCGATTTTGGCCGAAATACATCGGCTACCACAACCGGATTCAGTTGGGTTACGTCGTTGATAATTCGTTCGGGAGCGCTATGTGGAACGGGTTGTCCGTTGTCATTTTTGAAGTAGTCAGCGGCTTCGTTGGGAACAGTACCAAAGGTATTGGGGTGTTTGTCGCCCCGTTTGAACCCCAATACATAAATCAACCAGATTGGCCCTAGAACTGGAATCAGAACCACCAATAACCAATAGCCCGAATGGTTAGTATCGTGCAAACGTTTGGTCGCTGTAGATACTAGCGACCCTAACAGCAGCGGATAAAGAACATAGGTTGCTCCTTCGCTAACAAAGTTATGCAGGATGGTATGAAGTACATAAAACGTACTCCAGATAAATGCCGAGACCAGCCAGTACGTTGAACGATGGATACGGCCCCGGATTGAAAACAGAAGGTAGCTAAGAGGGAGTTTATCTTTCAGACGCATAGGTCGGGTAAAGATAGCGGAGGAATAAGTATCGGGCTGATTAACAAGGCAACCTCTTATTTTAAGGTACAAAATTTGTAGAGAACAGATAAAAGTTTGTGCCTGTTTGCTAACTTTTATTCTATAGGCCAGATTCTTTTTCCTATGTTTGGGTCATATTCATTTTATATGTTCACTCGTCAAGTTTTATCGTTTTCAGCAGCCCTTGGTCTGTCTGTTTTACTCTCCAATGGCCTAACAGGCTGCCAGTCGAAAAGCGCTTCTACCAGTGAAGCCACAACGACAACTGATTCGACAACGAAGGCTGAGACGGAAAAACCCGTTTCAGGCGAAGAAACGGCCAAAGCAGCGCCTGATCCCAGTTCGATTCCAGCCGATAAGATCGCTGATGCCGCTACGATTCTGGCGCGTCCGCAGGTGCCCGTATTATGTTATCATCAGATTCGCGATTGGCGGGGTAGCGACTCCAAAAGTGCAAAAGATTATATCATTCCCGTTCAGGCCTTTAAGGATCAGATGCAGATTCTGGCGGATAGTGGTTATCATACCATCTTGCCCGATCAGCTTTACGCGTACCTAACCACCGGCGCACCGCTGCCCTCCAAACCTGTTATGCTTACGTTCGATGATGGGGACCTGGATCAGTACGAAACGGCTGTTCCGATTCTGGACAAACACGGGTTCAAAGGGGCATTTTTTATTATGACCGTCGCTATTGGTCGTAGAGGAAAGCAGCCTTACATGGACAAAGCGCAGATTAAAGATTTGTCAGATAAAGGTCATACGGTAGGTGCCCATACCTGGGATCACCACAACGTGAAAAAATACCAGGGCGAGGACTGGAAAATCCAGATTGAGGAGCCTAAAGCAAAGCTGGAAACGATCATCGGCAAACCCGTAAAATACTTCGCTTATCCGTTCGGTTTATGGAATCATCAAGCGTTACCTGAAATTCAGAAGCGCGGTTACGCAGCCGCCTTTACCCTGGCCGACAAACGCGATGAGCAAATGCCGCTCTACACCATTCGACGCATTATTGCGGGTGGTCAGTGGAGCACGAAAACGTTTTATCGGAATATGATTCAGAGTTTCGATGGGAAGTAAAGTATATTGTTTACGGTATTTGGTATATAGTATACGGTGGGCTGACGCAAGAACAGCTAGCGCGTCAGCCCACCGTATACTATATACCAAATACCGTAAACCTTAAAATCGCCCTGCCCACTCAATCCCTTCTACAATGTGCGGCATGGCGTATTTATCGGTAAAGGTTTCGTTGGTATGGCCCATGCCGGTGTAGAATACACGCCCTTTACCTACTTTATTGGTCCACGAAATTGGGTGATCGCCACCCATTGCTTTGGGCCAGGTTGCCTTGTACGTTGCTTCGTTTAGCGTCAGCAGTACTTGAATACTGTCTTTGCCTCGTACACTTTGCTTGAAATTATACCACTCATCGGCCCGGCGGAATTTGGCTGGTAAGTGTTTAGTGCTCGGATGATCCCGAATGTCGGTAATAACTTCAGCTTCAGGCGTGTGCTCTGGGTAAAGAGGATGATCGCGGAAGTGGGTGCCGAGCATATGATCGTACCAATCCCAACCATATTCCGTATCGGAAGCCGCATGGATACCCACGTAACCGCCCCCGTTTTCGATGAATTTCTCAAAGGATTTTTCCTGATCCGGCGTCAGAATATCGCCCGTAGTCGATAGAAAGACAACGACTTTGAATTTGCTTAAATAATCGTCGTTAAAGAACGCTCCGTTTTCTGTCGTACGAACATCCCAGCCTTTGACTTTTCCCTCTTTTTTGAGTGCTTCAATTCCGGGTTCGATGGATTCGTGACGGAACCCATTGGTTTTTGAAAAGATCAGAACCCCTTTAGGACCAACAGCGCCAGGGTCGGCTGGTCGTTCGGTATCAAAAACAGGCTTTTGCCAGGGAAGTTGTCGGGTAACATACATACCAAAGACAACGAATCCGCCTGCGAGTAAGACGAGTACCAGGACGAGGCCCAGCAGGATTTTAAGGAATTTACGGAACATGATGTTTAGGTTGGTCTAGGATAAGTTTTTCGACAGGATTAACAGGATTTTCAGGGTTATTTGCTGGTCGAAAATCCTGTTAATCCTGTCGAAAAAAGGATAATTACGCCAGTTCCGTCCGGACGCGTTCGAGCAGGGTTTTCGTTGCTTGAATACCGTCGTTTGTAGACAGATAGCCACCGGTCGGATTATACATCGCCATGATTCCACCTTCATACTCGATGCCTACATAGCCTTTAAAGCCCGCGTCTTTGATGATCTTGAACATCTTCCGGAAATCGGTTTCGGTCTCGTTACCACTGGCATCGAACTTGTGCGTTTTGGCACTGATCCCTTTGGCGTATGGCATCATTTTTTTCACACCTTCGTAGCGGTCGTATTCCTTCACGCACTTGGTGGCCATAATTCCCTTGATGTCGTTGGTTTCGGGCTTGCTGCGTTGTCGACAGAAGTTACCGAAATCAGGTAGCAAGCCCGCGTTGGGCATATTTACCTGTTTCATGATTCCAACCAGCCAGTCGATGTCGGTCGAGTTGCCGAAGTGGTTTTCGACAATAACATCCATTTTTGACTTGGCTGCATACTCCAACAACTTATGATAGCCATCGGCAGCCGTTTTAGCCGCTTCGGCAGCAGGATCATCTTCGACACCCGTCAGCGCTTTGGAGGTATCGCCCAGATTAACCCGGATGGAACTACAACCGAGGTACTTGGCTGCGTCGACCCAGGCATGGTGATCTTCTACTGCTTTCTGACGTTTCGTTGCATCAAGGTCTGCAATGTTGGCTCCATCGACCATGATGAGATTATTCTTCATACCCAGGTCATCGCACCGCTGCTTGAGTTCTTTCAGGTATGCCTGATCGGTGTGTTTATCGTTGAAAAACCCAGATACATATTCCAGCACATTAATGCCAAAATCTTTTTTAGTACGAGCGGGGAAATCCATATTCGTCATTTTGCCCGAATAGAGTTCGCCCGCAAAAGAGAACTCGGCCAGCGAGATATCGAATGTGAATTTTTTGGCGGTCATATCGGCAAATGATGATGTTGGTAGAACTGAGGCCAGGCCTACTCCAGCGGCTGTCAGGCCCAGTTGGTTCAGGAAATCGCGACGTGATTGGATCATGGTTGATAAGGGGTTAACCTCACCCCCGGCCCCTCTCCTGAAATCAGGAGAGGGGTGAAGCGGGAGTTATAAACGCCAACTCTTTTAGAGCTTAAGCCTTACATATCATTGAATTGATGATGCAAGTCAGACGTTAAAACCTCCCCTCTCCTGAAACCAGGAGAGGGGCCGGGGGTGAGGTTATTTTAAGTTTAGTTAGACAGTTGAACCGTAGCCGGTACGAACAAGGTGGACTTGCCCGCTTTTTCGTTTTTAAAGACAAAATACAAATCGTGCTGACCCGTAACAGGGGTGATCGAAACCTTGGTCATACTGGGTTTCAACATCTCGGCGGGGTCTTTGCTTTCATTGGGCATCAACTCTGGCGTTTGTCCTAATAATTGTCCGGTTGGCGAGTCGATATGGATTTCAATGCGACCACCAACGGCATTGAGCTGGGCTTTCGGGATCGCTACCGCAAAGTCCATTGTGCGTACGCCGGTAAGGTCAAGTTGGTCGAACTTAACATAGGTGTCCGAGGCCATTACAATCACGAACGGATATGGTTGCGTGCCCATTTTAAAGAGTGTAATGCCCTTCGACTGGCTGTTGCTTGAGCCAATGGCTAGTAGTGGATTGCGCAAAACCAGAGCTTGTTCGGTTGTTTGAGCAGGCAGACCGTTGGCTCCTTTATCCTTGTAGGAAGCCTGCAACACCAGTGTACCCTTCTCATTTTTATCGGGTGTATAAGTGCCCTGCGTGGGTAGCGATGGGGTGGCTACTTTTTTGTCCGACAAGGTAAGAATGTACTTCACAATCTCGCTGGCATCTGATTGGCCTAATTGTGGATGAGCCGTCATAATGGCATCGCCCCAAACGCCACCTCCACCTTTGATAATCTTGTTCGACAGGCTGGCTACAGCGTTCGCATCACCTTTATAGCGTTTAGCTACCTCAGCAAAGGCTGGCCCAACCGATTTTTTATCCATGAAGTGGCAGGCTTTGCAATCGCTCTTTTCCATGAGCACCTGACCAGTTCCTAAATAAGTCGCTTCAGAAAATTTATGACCGGCTTCACTGCTAGTCTGGGCATTGGCTTCGTCCTGGTAATTGGCCTTTACCATGACCTGTTTCGCCTGAATTTTCCCATTTGCCAGGCTACCGTCTTCTTTGTCATTGACCAGAACCTTGTAAACGATTGGTTCTCCTGGAAAGTAAAAACTTTTGTTCCCTTTCGTAACTTCCAGTGCTACCGTTGGTGGCTGGTTACCCGCTATGAGGTCGACCTCGCGGGAATCTTTAAGACCATGGGCGTCGGTTACGGTCAGAATCGCTTTGTATTGGCCGGGCTTCTGGATCGTATACGTTGGATTTGCGTCGTTCAAGACTGTTGGTTGGCCGCCCGCCTTGTTGTAGATTTTCCATTGATAGGTCATCGCGTCACCGTCGAAATCCTTGGTGCCTTCCGATGATAGTTTCACGGCCATCGGCACTGCTCCGGCTTTCTGATTGGCAGAAGCCAGTACATTTGGTCTACGATTCCCAGCGTTGAATTCAATTTTTACCAGACGAGAATCATCGTTTTTAAGGAACCAGCCTGTGCCGTATTCAAGCACATACAAGTCGCCGTTTGGACCGAAAGCCATGTCGATGGGGTGGCTGAAGGACATGTTAGGGAGGAATCGCTCTGTCTTGGTCATGTTGCCCTGCGCATCATAACTAACTGACAGAATCATGTCGCGCATCCACTCGAACAGGAAGGTCTTGCCATTGTAGTAGTCCGGGAAAAGGCGTTTGGCTCCTTTAAAATCCTCTTTATAATAGGTAGGGCCTGCCATCGCGCTACGACCACCTGTACCCATAAACGGAAAGGTTTTGCTTTCGGCGGCCGGATACCAGATCATGGCAGGCTGAGCAGGAGGGAGGTCGTTTAAGCCCGTATTGTTGGGCGAATTATTGATCGGATGAGCCGGATCGAATTTAGCGCCACCTTTGCCCGTCGTAAAATCCTTCGCGTAATAGGCTTTGTTGTTACCAACAAAATAAGGCCAGCCAAAATTGCCTGCTTTTTTAGCCTGATTGTATTCGTCTTCGGCAGTAGGGCCAACGCCTACTGAATCTTCACCCGCATCAGGGCCTACATCACCCCAATACAGATAGCCCGTGTGCTTATCAACCGAAATCCGGTATGGATTCCGGTGACCCATTGTATAAATCTCCGGCCGGGTTTTCGGCGTTCCTTTTGGGAATAGGTTGCCTGCTGGAATGGTGTAAGTACCATCAGCTTCGGGATGGATACGAAGGATTTTACCCCGTAAATCGTTGGTGTTGCCCGACGATTTCTGAGCATCCCAGGGCGCGCGACCTGGTCGTTCGTCAATAGGCGCGTAGAGCGTGGCGCGTGGGCTGGTGTTATCGCCGGTTGAGAGATAGAGGTTGCCGTCGCGGTCCCAGTCAATCGAACCACCCGTATGGCAACATTGCTCCCGTTGGGTAGCTACTTCTAATAAGACTTTTTTAGAGGAAAGAACCAGTTCATCACCGCGCAATTCGTAGCGGGTTAGGATGTTTTTAGATTCGTTGCCAGCAGGGGAGTAGTAGAGATAGACCCAATGATTTTTCTCGAAATTAGGATCGAGGTTTATACCCAGTAATCCATCTTCGGCCTCGGTTTCGTGTCCTTCTTTATCCTTGTATTTCGTGCTGACCGGAATTGTTGCAATGGTTTTAACCTGTTTCGTTGTGGGCGAATACAGTTGAACCTGCCCATGCCGTTCAATAAAAAGAACACGTTCGTCGGGCAAAATGGCCATTTCGAGTGGTTCATTGAGTTTTTCGGCCAGTACTACCTTTGTAAATCGATTCTCGTCGGGCTTGTTGCCGGGGTCAGTCAGCGGCCTTGCGGAGTAGGCGAGGAGGCCAATCGCACCAACGCAAAGCGGAATAACTGCTTTGTACGATTGCCTTGAGAAAAAATGCCGTTTTATCATGGATGTGTAATTTTAACACAATGATAGTATTTTATTTTATTGTGTTAAAATTACACACTATGTTTATTCTTAAATTTTCAATATGGAATACAAAAAAGCATTGCAAAAGTTAGTTGAAGACTTTAAGACTAATTTTCTGTCCTCTGTATCGCTGGATCTGGCCATATTAGGATTTCACGATGGGCAGCTAAAAGTGCTACTGCTGCGCTGGAAAGGCACAGATGAGTGGTGTTTGCCAGGTGGCCGGATACGTCATGAAGAAAATCTGGAAGCTGCCGCCTATCGAACCCTGCGGGAGCGAACGGGCTTGCATGAAATTTTCCTGCAACAGTTTCACACCTTCGGCGATGTCATGCGTTACACCAATTTCAGCAAGCAGGAAACAATGGCGAAGCTGGGTCTGCCCGACGATGTCACACACGAGATTGTTAGTCGGGATATATCGGTAGGATATTATGCGCTGGTTGAATTTGCCAATGCTGTACCTACGCCCGATTTCTTTACGGAAGAGTGTCGCTGGTGGGACATTGATCAGGTTCCACCCCTGCTTTTTGACCACAATGATATGATTAAGCTGGCGCTCAAGACACTCCGTAGGCAGCTTAGTTATCAGCCAATTGGCTATAATTTATTGCCCGATCGGTTCACTATGCCCGATTTACAGCAACTCTACGAAACCATTCTGGGGCAGAGCCTCGACCGTCGAAATTTTCAGAAACGGATGCTGGGCTACAATATTCTGGAGCGGCTGGAGGAACGTAAAACCGGTGGTGCCCACAAAGCCCCTTACCTGTATCGTTTCGACAAAGAAAAATACGAAAAGGCGCTGGCTGATGAAATTCTGTTTGTTGGATAAGTACAGGTTGCTCCGATTCTTTTTACATTAGTCTTTGCAATCAGCCAGCTCGGCTCGATTGCCAGAAACCTTATACCACCGTAATTGTTAAATTAGCCGTACCAGTACTGTACCCCATGAATACAACCATTCGATTAGCACTCGACCGGACTCCTAATACCAACCACACGGGTTTTTATGTGGCTTTTGCAAAAGGAGCTTATCAACGGGCTGGCCTTGATGTCGAATTTATCTCACCTGATCAGGAGAACTATCAAACTGCTCCCGCCCGTCGTGTGGCCCAGAGCGATGCGCATCTGGCCATTACGCCCTCCGAGAGTGTGATCAGCTACCAGACCAATGGCGTACCCCTGATAGCAATTGCCACGTTGCTGGCTCGCGATATAAGTGCGATCATGACGTTGAAGGAGAGTGGAATTAGCCACCCGAAGGAGTTAGATGGAAAAGTTTATGCTTCGTATGGAGCCCGATACGAAGAGGATATTATTCGGCAACTGATCCAGAATGACGATGGTCGGGGGCAGTTTGTGGCCCATAAGTCGCCCTGGGCAAATATCTGGCGGGCGCTGGTAACGCGGGAGGTCGATGCGGCCTGGTGCTGGCTTACCTGGGAGGGCGTTAAGGCTGATATTGATGGTATTGATCTGAATCAGTTTTTGTTTGACGAGTACGAAATTCCGTATGGATACAATCCTGTCCTGACCGCTCATCGTGACTGGGCTGAGGAAAACGCTGATGCCCTGCGGGCCTTTCTGGACGCAACGGCCGCTGGTTTCCGGTTTGCCATGAAAAATCCTGACGAAGCGGCCCGTATTCTGATGAAAACCGCGAATCACCCCAGCTTAACCAACCGAAACTTCGTAGAGCAAAGCCAACAAATGGTTTCGGGCTATTACCTGGATGGCGAGGGCAATTGGGGTTTTATGCACCGAACTATCTGGGTTTCGTTTGTAAACTGGATGATCCGGAATCGAATGCTAACCGACGCTTCGGGCGACATAATTCAGCGAATGGATGTGGATGCACTCTTCACGAATAAATACTTTGAAGGTATCCCGGTAGTGGTACGTCTTTGAGTATTAGTATGATATTGGAATGGTTCGACCCCTTCAGGGTCGCATGTCTATAGTATAATTGACCATCTATAAACATGCGGCCCTGAAGGGGTCGAACCTTTTGTGATGATAAAGAGGAATGTAATTTCAAGGATTGATTCCTAGTGAAATAGGGCACGCTTTAGCTTCTGCCAGCGGGACATTTTGATAATACAAATACCTCCGGTTGTGAGGTTTTTCATTTTCCTTTCTCCATACAGAATAATGTCGTCTACCAGAATTGGCGTAGTTGCCGGACGCACATCGATTATAGACCTACCTCCGCCATGATTCGGGAAAGATGTGCTAACAAATATCTTTGGATTTCCCGATTGGATGGGATTCTCCAGTACCTGAACAGGTATTGATATGCTAAATGTACCGGTACTGTCTGTTTTCGTTTCCCAGGCTTTCCCAAGTTGGTAAACAGTTACAACGGCCTGCGATGCTGGAAATAGGAGGTCGGTCGAATCCATGAGCATGACGCGCCCGCTAATGACTCGCCTGGCATCAGGATCAAACGTTTTTTGTCTGGGAATTGCCGAAACGGAAAAATCGGGTCGAACAGAAGTAGGAGGGGCCGGTTTCGGGGCTTGGTTGAGCTGGGCTTTTGCCGTTTGCCAACCGAACAAACTCATAGTTAGCAATCCAATCCAATGGCGCCAAGCAGAAGTAGCATTTGAATTTGACAAAAGTAGTTGCCGATTGAGTTGCTCATTGCGGAAACGTCCGCAACTTGTTTCTGGCGCCTTGCTGAGCAACTTCACCAATTCCTGATCGGTGAAGTTCGTATAATCGACTACCGTTTTCTGTCAACTAGCACAAAACCGGCCCCGTTCAGTTGGTTGCATTTCTTCCCAACGCTCATGGCAGGATTGCGGAATCTGAATAGTGAGGCTTCGCATGACCAATTTGTTTAGAATAAGGTCGGTTTAGGTCGTTGTTTACTACTAAATCTATTCCTGAAAACCTCGAATTCGGATTGTGTTTTTATCCTTAGGTAAACCTCTTTCTTCGCTCGTTAAAGTCCAAATACTCAGACAATAAAATTCTGGATCAATATTTTTATAATTCTTACCCGAAAGAACGTCTACTTTTCGAATAGAGGCTTTAGATAATTTTAAACTATCCGATACAAAGTGCCCGTTTAGCATATAGAAAACAGCCGTTGCTTGGTCTGGAATATTCTTCTTAAGACGATACATTTTTGGCGTTATAATATCAAACTGTTGATCTGCCTTTATATATACGCATCCATTTTTGGCAAGCTTTCCTAGCCATCTATTGGTCTGATTGTCTCTGACAACCTCTACGGAAAGAATAAAATCAATATTTATTTCTGAAGGGTTAATTATTACGCCATTAGCAACATAGATAGGGAGGGCTGATTTATTGATCTGAGTAGAATCAAGCCAAGGATTAAGTTCCTGAGCTTTTATGTGTAATTCATGACAGATTACCAGAAGCAGAGTTAGGAGAATACGATTCATTCCGTGCTATCAATAAAACGAACTATGTAATCAGCTGTAAATAAGGCATTTATGTGTAACGTGATAGCAATCAGCCCCCAATCGTGGACATTGACTCGCTAACCGAGCCGCCAGCTTGCATGCTGTGTCGTTCGGCTTCAAATCCGTTGAGGGGGCGATGGGCGAAAGCTTGTAGAAAAGCAGCCGTCAGTTCTTCGTCCGATGCGCCAGATCTTAATAAGGCGCGCACATCCAACACACCGTTATCGTATAGGCAGGTTTTGAGGGTGCCCTGAGCAGTCAGACGAATACGATTGCAAGTGCCGCAGAATGTTCGGCTAAAAGCGGCAATGATACCAATCGTGCCCTGATGCCCCGGAATCTGATAGGTAGTCGAGGTTGAAAATGGGGGATCAGGGAGTTTTTGTAAATCTGGAAAGTGCGCCCGGATTTCATCCACAATCCGTTTGTGCGTCCAGTGAAGTACGGGATAATGACTACCCTCGCCGTTGAAAGGCATTTCCTCAATAAATCGGACATCAACGGGTAAATTATGCGTCAGTTCCGAAAGCGGAATTATGTCCTGGATATTCTGACCGTCCATGACCACCGCGTTAATTTTAGTCTGGATTCCTGCCGACAAGAGTCCATCAAGGGTTTTCAGTACGGTAGGCAGCTCATCGCGCCGGGTAATTTTATGAAAACGCTCTCGATCGAGTGTGTCCAGACTCAAATTCACAGATTTAACACCGAGAGAAGCCAGGTCGGCGATATGTGGAGCTGTTAATACGCCGTTGGTCGTCAGGGAGATGTCGTTTAATCCATCAACCGCTGCCAACTGATGCAGGAAATTCATCAGGCCCGCCCGAACAAATGGCTCTCCACCTGTGATCCGTACTTTTTGGACTCCCAATCGGGCCAATACACGCACAGTTCGCTCCATTTCCTCATAACTCAGGACCTGGTGTTTGGGTAGATACTTGATTCCCTCTTCGGGCATACAGTAAAAACACCGCAGATTGCAGCGGTCAGTTACAGCCAACCGAAGGTAGGTGATGGGGCGATTGTGATTATCGTAGATCATGCAATGGTAAGCTAACACAAAATTATGGGTTTTGATTGCATCCGAACCTGTTTTCTAGCAACTCGTTATGTAACCTTTATTTCGAAAATAAACAGATGAATTATGTAGGCTTGGCATACAATTTGGTAAGGAGCATTACTGAAGTTTGAGCCTCCTGTACAAATGCGAATCGTTTTCCTACTGTGTTTCTTTTTGAGTAGTTATCCTTGTATCGCGCAGGATTGGACGTTCTTTGGATTTTTTCCGGCCATATCACAGTCTGGAAATATTGGTAAAAGGCTCCAGTACAATCTGTATCTATCGACTACCGTCGATGCGTTTCATCAGACTATAGCGGAAAAGGAATACCCAGCAACAGCCCTTCAATACTATATACAGCCCAGTTTGAGTTATAAATTCACACCTAACATTCAGGCCGGATTGGGCTATGCCTACGTAAAACACAACCTATTTGGTCTTCATGTCAACGAAAATCGAGTTTGGGCGCAAGTTGTTGGTACACACAATGTTTCGGCATTAGGGCGCCTGAAATTGTCGCATCGGTTGCGGTATGAAGAACGCTATCCGTTGAATATGAAAACGAACCAGTGGTCGTATGCTACGTTATTTCGCTATCAGTTGGGGGTTACTTTACCGCTATATGATACCAAACAGCAAACGAAAGGTTTTTACGCATCGGCCTCTAATGAGTTTTTTTTTATGCCTGACTGGAGCTCGCAACAGTCCAATCAGTTCAAAGAACAGCTTTTATGGTGAAAACTGGCTCTATGGCGGAATTGGGTACAATACGGGTAAGCTTGGGAAGGTTGAGATAGGGTATATGTATCAGAATCTTATTCGAAATCCGCAGCAAGACCATCGTTATTTACATTTGGTACAGGCTACGTGGGCTGTTAATTTCGACTTGTCGGCAATAGGTACTTGGCTATATACACCCATAAATCCCTAGAAAGCAGTAGTTTAATGAAAGAAAGCGCTACTTTCCTGTTGGATTGTATAATTTAAAGAACCGTGGCATAACTTTTGTAAAATTTTAGTAAGAAATACTTTAAGCGGCCTTTTATGGGTTTTGTTTGAAATATTAGTATTATTTTTGTAGAAAGTTTGCCGATCATAATTTTGAAAAAAGCAGTTTCCATAGGCCTCTTCGCGCTACTCGTGTACCATACACTAGCCTACGTGCTCGTGTTTGTGGGTTCATGGTGGCAGGAAGAACACGACCTGTCGGAACGGCTTTCTGTTTATCGATCGGTCGATAGCATCGTTGAATTTGAGATTCCCCTCAAAGACAAACTCGATGAAAGTACCATTGCCCGCACAACGTCGGATGGCTTTAGCTACAACGGCCATTATTACTCGGTAGTCAGTGTGGATGTTCGGGACAATATGCTGCATATTGCCGGCCTTGAATCGCAAAGTCGTACGTTCTGGCAGAGCGATTTACTTTCGTTTCTGAATGAGCATGTATCGGGGGCTACTGATTCACACAAGAAGAATAACCAGTTTCTGAAGTTCCTATTAAAAGAGTATTCGGCAAATCCACGAGCCGTTTTTTGCTTTCTCTCTCCTAGCTGGCGCGAAGCTATTCGCATTCCCGAACAACTGTTCGTGGTAGCTGCCCGCGCCCTGCCTGTTCATTCGCCCCCTCCAGAAATCTGAGGTGAATTTCTTATCGCGTTTTAAGATCTATTTTCAGTAGTTCTGCTGGCTGTTTTTCTGTGCCATTTCGTATCCGCGACGTATTCGTATGTCCGGTCGTTAACGAATTGGGATTGAATCAATAAGCACAGCTCCGGCTACGGCAACTGGTGTCTTCATCTGGACTTCATTGTTCCAACACGCGATTGTGCGACTATTAATTAGGCTTATTGGCTACGTAAAGGTTTCTGATTGTAAACACACAAGCAGGGCATTTGCATAGGCTTCTGGCCACAGGTCGTGCACCAACCAGATTTTCATTTTTATCTCAGACATTCCTCCAGTATGAAATCAATTTCTACTATCGTTTTGGCGGTAGCGTGTGTTCTTATTGCTAATATCCAACTTTCAGCACAAGGCTGCGTGGCCGTTCGACATATGAGTTGCGCTGCCCCGGCAGGATCTGCCGATTATTTTAAACAACGTAACGGCCACTGGCAGGTATCGGCTGGTTATCGATTCTTTCGCTCCTATAAGCATTTTGTTGGCGATGTTGAACAAACCCAACGTGTTGACCAGGGCACCAACGTAATTAATGTATCGCATGCGCTTGATCTGGGTATCACGTATATGGTGAATCAACGGCTGTCTTTCTCCGTCAATCTGCCTGTTCAATACTATGATCGCTCGTCGCTCTACGAACATTATGGCAATGCTGTTGCACAAAACCCGCAGCAAAAGCGGTTTGATACGCATTCAGAAGGCATCGGCGACCTGCGTATTTCGGGAAGCTACTGGTTGGTCAATCCAGCTAAACTACCCAAAGCCAATCTGGCGGTTGGTCTTGGCATAAAACTACCCACAGGCAACTATGGCGCAACCGACAGTTTTCACCGTCTGACCAAAGAAGGTACAGATTATACAGTGACGCTACCTGTCGATCAATCTATTCAATTGGGCGACGGTGGTGTAGGGACAAGTATTGAGCTTCAGGGATATGCCTCGATTACGAAAACACTGACGGCTTATGCGAATGGTTTTTACCTGTTCAATCCTCGCGAAACCAATGGTGTAGTTCGTAACCCTACCGCAACCACAATCGATTTGGTAACGGGTTCATTCTCGGTAGCTGATCAGTTTGCCGCTCGTATTGGTCTGAGCCAGTCGATAAAAGCAATTCCAGGCTTAGCCGTTATGCTGGGCGGTCGTGTAGAAGGCGTTCCGGCCATCGACGCTTTTGGCGGAAGCTCAGGTTTCCGTCGGCCAGGATACATTGTGTCGGTTGAGCCAGGTTTGTCGTACATGCGTCATAAAACCTCGATTGCCGTTACGGTTCCGGTTGCTGTTTATCGCAATCGTATTAAAAGCTACGCCGACCGGCTTGATCCACTGGGTGTGAAACAAGGCGACGCTGCTTTTGCCGATTACCTGATATCAGCCAGTGTGTCTCGTTGGTTCTAATTTAATTACGGTGTGGAGGTAGCGTCTCCACACCTTTTAAACTATTGCTATTCTTAATTCTAAAATTGAAGTGCAGTTCAGATCGTCGATCTTATTAGTTAAAACCATCGTATCAATTTAACCAACCAATGATGAAAACAAGTTTAAAATGTCTGACCATTGCTTCGTTGCTGATGCCCTTTGCAGCTCAGGCACAGATGCCGAACGATGCAATCTACATGGGTAAAAACCAGCTGTGCGTGGCCGGAATGTACAGTCATACTTCCTGGAATCAATACTGGGAGAATACGTTTAAACGCGAGAATTTTAATATCGGCACCCAAACGACCCAGAGCGTCATGCTCATGCCAGCCTTTGGTATCAGCAAGCGGGTAAACGTTATTATGAGCCTGCCGTATATCTGGACAAACAACAGCGCGGGTAACCTCATGGGCCAACATGGCATTCAGGATTTATCGGCCTGGTTGAAAGTGAAAGCTGTCCAGACTGGCGGATTTTCGCTCAATGCTATCGTCGGTGGGTCAATCCCCATGGGAAACTACGTTGCTAGCTTTATGCCGATGTCAATTGGTATGCAATGCCGCACGTTTACCGGCCGATTACTGGCTAACTATAAAGAGAAAAGAACAGGTTTATATATAACTGCTTACGGTAGCTATGGCTGGAGAAGCAATACCAAAGTAGATCAGGATGCTTATCTGGCTGATAATAGGGTGTATAACACCAATCAGGTAAGCGTGCCGAATACCTATGATGCCGCCGTTCGCTTAGGCGTATTGCGTAAAGGCTGGCAAACCGAAGTGTGGGCTGAGCATGTGTCCTGTCTTTCGGGAGATAATATTCGCCGGAATGATATGCCTTTCCTGACAAATAATGCAAAAGCTACATCTGTGGGTTGGTATGGCAAGGTGCAACCCAGGAACATCGGCGTTAACGCGCGGGTCGGTTATGTTGTCGATGGTCAGAATGTAGGTCAGAGCACCAGCTACACGGTAGGTCTGTTATATCAAATTAACTTCAAGAAATAAGCGCCCATAAATCATGAAAAAATATAATCGAATTCTGGCCATTGGCAGTCTTGTAGCCAGCTTGTCAATTGCTTTTGTTTCGTGTGATAAAAGTATTTCGGAACCTCAGCGTGTAGGCTATACGCCAGCGAGCATCGATGAAAAAGCAGGTAACTGGAAAACCTATGTCCTGACCGCGCCTACCGATGTCACGGTAGCAACCCCAGTTAGTACGTCGTCGTCGACGTATCAGGCTGAATTAACCGACCTCAAATCGAAATCAGCTAGCTTAAGTCAGGAGCAGCAGGAAGCTGTTGTGTATTGGGGAGCGGGTGCTGTTTATCGTTGGAACGAGATTGCCCGCGAATTGTGTGCTCGTTATAACATACCCCCAGCGTCGACACCAGATGGTAAATACCCTGTGCCGGATGCGGCTAACCCACTGGCTGACCCCAAGTTTCCGTTTGCCAATCCACCTTATGCGTCTCGTGCGCTGGCTTACCTGAGTGTTGCCCAATACGATGCACTGGTAGCCGCCTGGAGTTATAAATACAAGTTTAATCGGGTTGCCCCTTCGAAAGTCGATGCTACGGTTCGGGTTGCTTTACCTGTTTCTGCGTTGCCAACGTATCCATCGGAAGACGCCGTAGTAGCGGCAGCTTCGGCGGTTGTTCTGAAAGCGATGTTTCCGGGCGAAGTGCCCTTTATCGAAGCTAAACTGGCTGAGCACCAGAATAGTCGGCTATGGGCAGGTATGAACGTAGCCAGTGATCTGGCAGCTGGGGTTGATCTGGGTAACCAGGCGGCTGCCAAAGTTATGGCGCGGGCTAAAACCGATGGTATGAGTGCCGCTAACAATCAGGCGGTAACAGCTGGTATGATTCAGGCGGCTAAAGAGCGTGGTTTAACAGAAGTTTGGGTAAGTCAGGAAACGCCCGCTCGTCCACCTATGTTGCCGAACTTCGGTGCGGTATCGACCTGGAATTTCGACAAAACCACCCTGCTCCAGATCCGTCCACCAGCACCACCAGCGCTCAACGATGCTAATTATCAGAAAGATATGGCCGAGCTGCAAGGAATTAATAAAAGCCAAACCCGCGAACAGGCTCGGATTGCGAACTACTGGGCGGATGGTCCTGGTAGCTATACACCACCTGGCCACTGGCACCGGACCGCAGCGAATGCTGCTAACGAAGCCAAATATAGCGAGGTGCGTATGGCCCGAACGCTGGCCTTGGTTGGTACGGCTCTGGAAGATGCCGCCATTGGTTGCTGGGATGCCAAGTACTACTACTACTATCCACGTCCGCAACAATTTGGCATGAAAACGTCGGTTGGGTTACCCAACTTCCCATCCTATCCGTCGGGGCACTCTACGTTTTCGGCTGCTGCTGCCACGGTGCTAACCTATATTTTCCCGGATAAAGCCGCTGATTTTCAGGCTGAAGCCGTAGAAGCGTCTACATCGCGGGTATTTGGTCTGATTCACTACCGGTTCGATTCGAATGGTGGCCTGGATCATGGCAACAAAATTGGAACCTACGCGATAACACGAGGCAAAGCCGACGGATCGGGACTGTAAAACAATGATGAATGATGAATTCTCACGTCGATTCATTACTCATAATTTATCATTCATCATTCATCATTCATCATTCAAAACTATGCCACATATACCACTACCGGAGCAGTTGCCAGGTATTACCGGCTTGCTCGAATATCGTTTAGACACCGCTATGCCCATCCGCGAACTCACGCAGATTTTGCTGCGGGGAGAATCGACCTTGTCGCAAGGGGAGCGCGAACTGATTGCCGCACTGACATCGGCGCGCAATTGTACCAACTTCTGCGAAGCAGCTCATACGAAGGCAGCTGACCTATTGTTGGGCGAGGATGAAACGGCACTTGCTGTGAAACGCGATATTGAGACAGCGCCTATCAGTGAAAAAATGAAGGCATTGCTTCAGATTGCGTCCCTTACTCAGCAAAATGGGAAAGACGTAACGCCCGAAGCAGTAGCTCGTGCTCGCGAAGCCGGAGCCACTGATCATGAAATTCACGATACGGTTCTGATTACAGCCTTGTTCTGTCTGTATAATAAATACGTTGACGGACTAGCTACCGTGGCCCCCACCGATCCCGCATTTTACCAGATGCTAGGCGAGCGGATTACGGGGCGTGGCTATGTCCGGCCACCGGGCGGGTACCCTGTTTCAACTTCTAACGCTGTGACTATGACACGTTAAGCCGATTCGTTGACGGCCCGATTGCCTGAATCCTTCAAGCGATTAGCCCCCTTTTTATTGACATTTTTCTATCCTAAAAATCACTGTTTTTGGGTGTTCAACCCCCTTTTTTACCTTCCTCTTTTTAAAATTATATGAGATATACGGAACTACTTATTCTTTTGGCGATTCATTTTCTTGTCTCATGGTCGGCTTTAGCGCAGTCGCGTCGAGTAACAGGCACGGTAAAAGATAGTGAAACCGGGCAACCGCTCGCAGGTGCCAGTGTGCTTGTAAAAGGCCAATTGAATGGGGCCGTTGCGGACGCCAATGGACAATTTTCCTTGCCAACAAGCCAGCGGGGTGCAACCACCCTATTGATTTCAATGGTTGGCCATGAGGCTCAAACGGTTGTTGTAGCCGATGGAAATCAGACAGTTGACGTAAAGCTTCGGATTGCCACCAATTCTTTACAGGATGTAGTTGTAGCTGCCTCGCGGGTAGAGGAAAGTATCTTACGGGCTCCCGTTACCGTTGAGAAAATGGACTCGCGCGCCATTCGGGAAACGCCTTCGGCTACATTTTATGAAGGGTTGAACAACCTCAAAGGAGTCGATATGGTTACGAGTGGATTGACCTACAAACAAATCAATACACGGGGATTTGCCAGCACTGGTAACAGCCGGTTTTTGCAATTGATTGATGGAATCGATAACCAACCTGCTGGTTTTGGTTTTTCGATGGGGAACCTCTTCGGTCTGAGTGATTTAGATGCAGAAAGTGCTGAATTGGTACCTGGCGCTGCTTCAGCCTTATACGGTCCAGCTGCGTTTAATGGCGCGTTGTTAATGACTAGTAAAGACCCATTCCGGTATCAGGGCTTAAGCGCGCAAGTTAAGATGGGTGTAAATCACATCAATGATTCGAACACTGGAGCGGCTCTGTATCAGGATTATGGCTTTCGATACGCTAAAGCATTTAACAACAAGCTGGCCTTCAAGCTGGTAGCCTCCTACATGAAAGGGCTCGACTGGTTTGCTACAGACTATACAGATGTCGATGCAACCACATCGGCCGATAAGCGTGGTCCAAATAATCCGGCCTATAATGGGTTAAATATCTATGGCGATGAGATAAACCGGACGATTACCGATATCGGCAAAGTATCGCGGACTGGCTATCAGGAGAGATATCTAACGGATTATAACGTTTATAGTCTCAAACTGAATGGCGCCCTTCATTACCGGATTACGCCAGGTTTGGAAGCAATTTATTCCTACAACTTCGCGAAGGGAACAACGAACTACACCGGGAGTAACCGATTCTCTGTCAATGGGTTTTCGCTGATCCAACACCGAATTGAACTGCGCGGCAACAACTTCTTCGTACGTGGTTATACAAACCAAGAGGATTCACACGATTCGTACAATACTCGTTCGTTGGGGCAACAAATTGACCGGACCTGGGTACGCGACCTGAATGGTAATGTCGTAGCGCCAAATCTAGCCGACCAAACCTGGTTCGATCGCTATACGGCGGCCTATCAGGGGAAAATTCAGGGCGTAACGGCGAGTGATCAATCGTCTGCCCGTGCCTTTGCCGATCAGGGACGTTTGCTTCCTGGCTCTGCTGAATATGAACAACAAAAGGCACGCTTGATCGGTATTCAGGGATTGGCTGGCGCTGGTATTCTGAGCCAAACCAATATGTACCATGCTGATGCTCAGTATAATTTCACCTCGGCATTAGCTGCGGCTGGATTGACCGGAACGGAGTTACTGGTAGGCGGTAATTTCCGGGAGTATAGCCTGTTTACCAACGGAACCCTGTTCGATGATAAAGGCGGACGGATTAAGTACAACGAGTTTGGTACGTTTGCCCAATTGAGTAAATCACTACTCGAAAACAAGCTGAAGTTGACTGTATCGGGTCGGTACGACAAGAATCAGAACTTTGCAGGATACTTTACGCCCCGTGGTTCGGCGGTTTTCTCGCCCAACGACCGGCACCATTTCCGGGCGTCATTTCAATCTGGTTTTCGGAACCCAACCCCCAGCGACCAGTTTATTAAACTCAATGTTGGGCCAATCACGATTTTGGGTGGAGCACCGAGCAATAGCGCGGGCATGAATGTCTACGAAAATTCGTTCAACTCGACCAGTATTGGCGGTTTCGTAAACGGCTTCCTGGGCGACGTGGGCAAGGTTGGTCCACAACAGGCTGTTCTGAATAACAAGGACAAACTGGTCAAATCAAATGTACCGTACATCGCTCCCGAACGCGTACAGAGTTTCGAAGTAGGTTATCGTACACTACTAACGAGCCGGTTGTCGCTCGATGCCAATTATTACTATGGCGCCTATCGCAATTTCATCCTGAATACGGTAGTTATTCGCCCCAATAGTCCCGCTTTAGCATCTGATGGTAGTATCAACCCCGCAGCGGCACAGGATATCCTGAACTCAAACTATCAGGCATTCCAGCTTTACACCAACGCCCCCGACCGCGTTACGGCGCAGGGTGCAACGCTCGGTTTGACGTATGCTACTGCTGGCGGATATACACTGACAGGTAACGGAACCTGGTCGGACTTTAACCTGAAAAACGCTGATCCAAACAATATTCCGGCGTTCAACACTCCCCGTTTCAAAACGAACGTGACGCTTGGTCATCGGAATATTGCCCCAAATCTTGGCTTCAATATCGCCTGGCATTGGCAGGACGCTTTCGATTGGGTAGGCTCGTTTAACGACCTGCGTCCGGGCCGAATTCAGGCGTATAGCCTACTTGATGCTCAGGTAACGCTCAAGCTGCCTACGTATAAAACCTTACTAAAAATTGGTGCATCGAACTTGACGAATCAGTACATCGTACAGGCGTATGGCTCACCAGCCGTAGGTGGTCTGTATTATGTGTCGCTCACGTTTGATCAGGGATTACGACGATAAATTATCAACCTAAATCGCTATGGAAACAGCCCAGATTTCTGTTAATCAAGAGCAACATACCAAGTTGCCCTGGGTAGCTTTTAGCCTCTGTATGGTGGCTTATCTGTTCGGGGGGACGGCCAGCACACTTATGGCAACGTATTTACCCGTGGCTATTCCTCAACTGCTTGGTGGCCACGCTTCGCCAGAGAAGTTGGGCGAAATTGGGGCATGGGTAAGCGCGGCCTTTCTCTACGGCTGGATGATTGGCGGGTTTTTGTTTGGCCCATTAGCGGATACGATTGGACGTGTGCGGGCGCTGGGTTTGGCAACTGCCTTGTGTGGTGGGGCTATGCTTGCCACCACTGTAGTGCCGAATGAGTATGTTTTGCTGCTCCTACGGGCACTGACCGGCGCTGGAGTTGGTGGAGTTTTGTTAGTGTCAACCGTCTATTTATCTGAAGTCTGGCCTGCTCAGTCGCGCCCTGTTGCGCTGGGTGTACTGGCAACGGCCTTTCCGGTTGGTATTGTTGCCACGGGTGGGCTGGCAAGTAATTTCAGTGACTGGCGAGTGGCCTTTAGTATCGGTGTGTTGCCCGTAGCGATTTCTATACTGATTGCACTTTTTCTTCCCGAGTCGGCGAGCTGGCAGCAAGGACGTAATCAAACGAAAGCGCATACCGACAAACTATTTAATGTCGAGAATAAGGCCAATGTGATCAGCGGAGCCATCATTTTTGGGTCAGTGTTGATTGGCCTGTGGGGTATTTTTTCGTGGATACCAACCTGGGTACAATCGCTATTGCCTCCTGGTCAGACGGGGCAGGCCGAGCGGGGTATTACCATGATGCTCTTGGGTATGGGCGGTATTCTGGGTGGAGTTGCCTCCGGGTTTCTGGTGTCTCGCCTTGGCCCTCGGCAAACCTTATTGTTTACGTTCGGAGGGTGTATACTAGCCTGTGGTTTACTCTTTTTGACTAATCGTACATTTTCTCCGGTCGTTTATGGCGAATTGGCATTGCTTTCGCTGTTCTTTGGTATAAGTCAGGGATCGTTGTCAAGTTACGTGCCAACCTTATTTCCGGCAACAATTCGAGGCACGGCTACTGGATTCTGCTTTAACGTCGGGCGGTTGTTTACGGCTACGGCTGTGCTGTTCATTGGCGCATTGACAGCCGGACTAGGTGGAATTGGTAACGCATTAGTTGTTTTTTCAGCTGCTTTCCTGATTGCCTTCGGTGCGATCTGGGTGCGCAAATAGAGTCTTTTTTTAATGGATAATGGACAATGAATAATGGGCAATGTGTTGATTGTTAGTCTGTTGATATCAGTCATTTTACATTATTCATTATCCATTATTAATAAACCATCAACTCAGTTATTCACTAAAAATCATTAACGTATGCCCCATATCCCGCTTCCAGATGGTGTTCCAGGTATTCGGAGTTTAGTGATGTATCGGCCCGATACGGGTCAGCATCTCTACGATCTGGCACAGGCTTTACTACGATCTGGCTCTCCCGATAGTACGCTATCGGATGCCGAACGAGAACTGATTGCCGCATTCGTGTCAAAGCAGAATCAGACAGCATTCTGTATGAATAGTCATGCCGCTGCGTCTCGCTACCTCTATGCCGATCAGCGCGATCTGGTTGATTTGACTCTGAGCGATCCAACGGCAGCTCCTATCTCGGCAAAGTTGAAGGCATTGGTAGCAATTGCCGGTCATGTGCAGGCCGATGCTCGTACTGTTTCGAATGATCTGGTGGCTGCAGCTCGCGCTGAGGGTGCTACGGATGGCGATATTCATGATACCGTACTAATTGCCGCGTCGTTCTGCATGTATAATCGCTACGTAGACGGTCTGGCAACGCTAACCCCCACCGATCCAGCAGCTTACGAGGCTATGGGCGAGCGGATGGGAACCCTCGGCTATCAATTACCAAAAGCAACGGCTAGCGATGTGGCTAGCCCTGTTACGAATTTATCATAGGTTGGTTATAGTCCCCGGCTGCTTTGCGGCTGGGGTACTATTGCGCTCTGCAAATCAGATGCCATATCTGAAGGTAGAACAAGAAAATAATAACGGGAGGATCTGAAAAGATGCTCTCTGAACAATATATATCATAGGTGACTTGTATTCCCCACCTGTTTTGCGGGTGGGGACATATTATTCATCGACCTTACTTAGCCCATAGTGTATTAGCCATGAATACCCACAAGTACTCACTAGTCTTTACACTAAACATTAAGTGCAACCATGAATCTTCCTACACATTTAAAAACATGCCGAATCAACTTTACTAATGTAAAAAAAATCAGTCAATACGGGTTAATCATCGCTTTTCTATGGATCGTTGCTGCCTGTAAATCACCTACGGAGGATGTGGCTCCCGTGCAAACTGCGGGTACAACCGATGCCTCCGTATCGAACCAATGGACAACTTTGTTCCTGACTGTGGAGCGGTATGCTCCTGGCTACAGACCACCGGTTGCTGCCCGGGCGTTAGCGTATATCGGGCTGGCAGCGTATGAAACGGTTGTGCCAGGTTCGGCGAATTACCGATCGATAGCCCCTGCTTTTTCAGGCCTTGTTATTCCTAAGCCAGAATCGGGTAAAGTATATCGTTGGGATGTAGCTGTAAACGAAGCCTATTACTTGATGATGAAAGGCTTTTTTCCACACGTAGTGGATGCCGACAAAGCCCGAATCGATAGTTTACATACAAAACTGGCCGTAGCTGTTGGGGCCGCCGATGAGCTGGATCGCTCTAAAAAATTTGGTCAGGATGTAGCTTCGGCCGTGCTGGCGTATTCAAAAACTGATGCCGCTGGTGATGCCGCTTATTTGCGTAACCAGCCTACTGATTATGTGCCGCCAACGGGCGTTGGTAAATGGCAACCTACTGCCCCCGATTTTGGCCGGGCATTGTTGCCGTACTGGGGTAAAGTCAGAACCTTCGTGGCCAATGAAGCCGACAAACTAGCCAAAGCTCCGCTGGACTATAGCACGAATGTGAAGTCGACTCTATTTGCGCAAGGGCTGGAAATTTATTCAAACACAACCCCGCTCTCTAAAGAGCAGCAATGGATTGGGGAGTTCTGGAGTGATGATATTTACAAGCTGACATTTGAGCCTGCCGGGCGTTGGATTGCCATTGCTCAACAAGTGGTTGTAAAAGAAAAAGTTGCACTGGATAAAGCCGTTTATACCTATGCAAAAGTGGGAATGGGGTTAAGCGATATTGGCGTTGCTTGCTGGAATTCGAAGTACGTCTATAACATCGAGCGGCCTATTACGTACATCCGCAAGACGGTTGATCCAACCTGGGTTACCCGCTTGAATAATCCAATCAGTATTCTGGTCGGTGTTACGCCACCATTTCCGTCTTATCCATCAGGGCACTCCAGTTTTGGGGGCGTAGCGGCTGAGGTTCTGACGAATATTTATGGACCCGATTATGCCATGACCGACCGTTGCCATGAAGGACGAACTGAGTTCAATGGAGCACCTCGTAGTTTCAATAATTTTTATGAGATGGCGCAGGAGAATGCATACTCCCGAGTGGTACTAGGCGTTCATTACCGCATGGACTGCGAAGAAGGATTACGCATGGGTTATGCCATCGGTCGTAAAGTAAACCAGCTAGTCTGGGAGAAGTAGTTGAATTGAGGATGATAGATAATGGATAATGAATAATGAATAATGAATAATGGATAATGGATAATGGATAATGAATAATGGATAATGGATAATGGATAATGAATAATTGGTAGCGACTCAATACTACTAGCCAACGACTTATCATTACCCATTATCCATTACTCCTTATTCATTATCAGGTGTTTGCATAACCTAACCAATTTATAGAATGCCACATATCGAATTACCTGCCGGATTACCCGGCATTCGTGGGCCAATGGCGTTTAGTCCTGAAACAGCCCGCCCACTTAACGGCCTGGTCAATGTGCTGTTGCGGACCAATGCAAACCGGCCTGAATCGGGCCTGACAGAAGGAGAGCGTGAACTGATTGCCACCTACGTGTCTTCATTGAACGATTGCTTTTTTTGCCAGACCATTCACGGTGCTGTGGCTAGTCATCATCTGGGTGATGAAGACTGGAGCCTTGTTCAATCCGTAAAATGCGATCCGGCATCGGCAGCAATCTCGCCCAAGCTTAAGGCACTACTGACGATTGCCGGAAGTGTTCAGCAAGGAGGGAAGTCGGTAACACCAGAACAAGTTGAAGCGGCTCGTGCCGAAGGCGCTACCGATCACGATATTCACGATACGGTTCTGATTGCGGCAGCGTTTTGTATGTTCAATCGGTATGTCGATGGTTTGGCGACCTGGGCTCCCGAAGATGCGTCCTTGTATCGGTATCGTGCTCAAAAAGTAGCCGAGTATGGGTATACCCACGAAGATCACTACATGCCGCCAGCCCATTAACCACCTGACCCTCTTTCGATGAAGCGTTCGTTTTTGTTCTTTCTGATTCCCATTCTCCTGCTGATTATCCTTGAGGTAATGAGTGTTTATTTCATCATGCCTTTTCCGGGCAGTCAGCTCGGCCTTACAGACGCTGAATCGGGACCTGCCTCACTCGGGCGTGTCGAGCTGGCGTACTGGCTGCACAAAAATATCGGCTGGTTACGAATCGTTGGGTTGCTGCTATTGGCCTATCCTGCCTTTTCGATCATTATAAAGCCACGTCGGACATGGCATCGCTATCTGGCAGGTGGCCTTGTGTTGTTGTATGGAGCCGTGCTCTATCAGGTCAATATGGAAATGATGGCCGACCATATGTTTTTGCAACCTATTCACAAACGAGTAGTGCCAATGAGCGAGAATAAAATCCCGCTTAACAAACTTGTTGTGGGGTATCAGTCAATGGGGCAGGCAACGGCTTACCCAATACAATTGATTGGCTATCATCACCAGGTCCGGGATACGGTAGGTGGCGAACCTGTCATGATTACCTATTGTACCGTTTGCCGAACAGGCCGTGTATTTAGCCCAGTAGTACGTGGACAGGCCGACGAGTTTCGCTTAGTAGGCATGGATCATTTCAATGCCATGTTCGAAGACAAACGAACGGGTAGCTGGTGGCGGCAGGCGACTGGTGAGGCTATTGTAGGGCCGCTAAAAGGAAAAAGCTTAACCGAGCTAACAGGTCGTCAGATGACACTAGGAGAATGGGCTGCCGAACACCCCAACACGCGTGTGTTGCAGGCCGACCCTGCCTTTGCCGAGAAGTTTGACGGCATGAAAAACTACGAACGAGGGCTCTCGAAAGGAAATCTCACCCGTCGTGATTCCGCATCGTGGAAACCTAAATCGTGGGTCATTGGTGTTGAGCGATCAGGCGCCAGCAAAGCGTATGACTGGAATGCGCTGGAGACGAAACGTATTTTAAACGACGTGCTCGGAAATGAACCGCTGTTGTTAACAATGGCTCCCGACAGTGTGTCTTTTGGAGCCTGGAGCCGACGTGTAGGTGTAAAAACGCTCGAGTTTCAATACGCCAACAAAAAACTCACGGATAAAGAAACTGGATCTGTCTGGACATGGCGTGGACATTGTATTGCAGGGGCATTGGTCGGCCAGAGATTGACGGCTATACCCAAAGCACATCAGGAATTCTGGCATTCGTGGCGCAGTTTTCACCCTGATACGGAACGAGATATTACTCAGTAAGAACAGAAAGCCAGGCCGATCGCCTGGCTTTTTTAGTGTCCACTTAGGAGGAAAACGTCAATCGATGCCAGATGCTACGGCTGAACGGCTACTTTTGTATAACCTACCCTAGATTTATGCGATTTGTAGCTTATATAACTAGCCTTGGTCTTTTGTTGAGCCTTACCCGGCAAACCTATGCTCAGGGATCAATTGATGGCTTTATGCGGGGACAACGAAAAGCCAGCCTGGCCATCTTTGGCTCGCAAGAGACCTACGATACCTACTACATCAATACCACCGAAACAAAAAATCCTAACCTTGGTACCGTCACTACCCAGGCCGTGACAGTAGTGGGTACTTATGGCCTGGGCTACGATCTTGATTTGATTGTATCGGCCCCTTATGTCCGCACGCAGGCCAGCGCAGGCTATTTCCCGAAACAGGAAGGCTTTCAGGATTTGACCGGCACGCTTCGGTGGGAGGCTTATGACTATAAATTTGGGAAGACGAAACTCTCCTGGGAGTTTGCAGTAGGCTATTCCATGCCTATGCAGCACTATGTGAACGATGCGATGGTAGCCATTGGTCGTGGATCGCAGAATCTGGATGGGCGAACGCTATTGCATTTTAAAGCCCCCAACTTTTTCATAACCGGGCAATACGGCTACATTCGGCGTGGGCAGGTGAAACTCGACCACATCGTGAATACCTACGACCCAAGTCAGATAAATCCGAATAGCGGTACCAAAGTCAATGTGCCCGATGTTACGGAACTGATCATCCGGGCGGGCTTTGTGTCGAAGGTAGTTAACATAGATGTTTGGGGGCAGCGCCAAACACCGCATAGCGACGGGACCAATATAGGTCCTGGTATTCCATTCCCAACCAATGCTGTCGGCTTTACACGGGTTGGAGCAACGGCTTACTTGCGACTCTTAAAGCAATTCGGATTGACGGCAGGCTATAACACGACACTTGATGGCCGGAATATCGGTAAAAGCACACAAATCAATGCGGGCTTAGTCATTGGACACTGGACCGCAAATAATTAGTCGTTCGCTACAAGATTCATGCTTTTTAAACACTCCGGGGCATGAAAAAGCCCCTCTCCTGTTTTAGGAGAGGGGTTGGGGTGAGGTCATTCAAATGAAAACGCGTAGTCTTTTAGTTGTCTTAAGTACGTTTCTGCTGTGGATGATAAGCTGTAAAGAGCCGATTATCGACGAGGGCGTACTACCATTTATCGTTCCTACGTCTGTCGATGCCGATGGGGGAACGTGGCGAACCATCATTCTGAAATCGGCGGCAGATATAACGGTTCCGCAACCTGTAGCGGTTACGTCGGATGCCTATAAAAAGGAATTTTCGGATGTGAAAAATGGCGTATTAGCCGCCACGCCTGAACAGAACACAGCCGTTAACTACTGGGCTGCGGGAGGGACTATCCGTTGGAATCAGATTGCCCGGCAGCTGGTCGCAAAATACAATCTGGCACCCGGCTATGATTATGCTACTGGTCAGACAACCTCGGCCGATGCTGGAAATCCCTATGCGGGCCCGCCCTTCGCTGCCCGCGTGTATGCCTTGTTGAGTGTTGCTCAGTATGATGCGCTGGTCGTAGCATGGCGGGCTAAGTATCAGTATAACCGACCATCACTGGAACAGCAGGGTGTGGTTGCGAGGATACCCATACTCGATGTGCCTTCTTATCCATCCGAAGATGCGGCCATTGCAGAGGCATCCTGTCAGCTGTTGGCATACTTATTTCCTAATGAACTAAACTGGCTTAAGGCGAAAGCCACCGAACATAAGCAAAGTCGGCTATGGGCCGGAGGGAATGTGCCCAGCGACATCAAAGCGGGTGAAGACCTGGGCGCAACGCTAGTCGCTAAAGTTATTGATCGTGCGAAAAGCGACCGTTTTAGTGCCGCTCTTGATCAAACAAACAGTTGGCAAACCACGCTTGCTAAAGCGCCCTACGACCAGAAATGGAAAAGTACTGAGCTACCCGAACGCGCGCCTATTTTGCCATTGGCAGGTAAAGTAAAAACCTGGTACGATTCAACGGCCATTGTTCGGGCAGCGCCTGCAGTTCCACCGGCCACTACATCGGCAACGTTTCAGAAAGCCCTGAGTGAAGTTCGTGATATAGCCAGCTCGCGTACCCGCGACCAGTGGAGTATTGCCAGTTATTGGGATAATGGGCCCGGTACGTATTCGCTGTCGGGACTTTGGAATTTTCTGGTCGAGGATTTGAGCCGGCAGGAAGGGCAGAATGAGTTACGAACAGCCCGAACCTATGCTTTACTAAATCGAGCGATGCAGGATGCAACAACCGCGAGTTGGCAAACAATGTATACTTATTTTGTGCCACGCCCTTCGCAGATTGACCCGACGATTAAAACGTCTACGGCCATTCCCAATACGCCTGGATACGTAGCCGATCGGGCTGCTGTTTCGACCGCAGCCGCTACCGTACTGGCTTATTTGTTTCCGGACGAAGCTACTCGCCTGAACGCACAAGCAACTGAAGCCGCAATATCGGGCTTGTACAGTGGTACTCAGTTTCGTTTTGATACAGAAGAAGGCGCGAAGCTGGGAAGTACCATCGGGCAATTAGCCATTACTGGCGCAAAGGCTGATGGGGCAAAGTAGCGTTATCAGCCTTTTTCGGGTTTAGAAAAAATACCCGCCTTTCTTATGGAGAAATAATTCTCTGGTGAACGATTCATGAATTGTGTCTGTTGGTATTAATACCAATTGGTATATTTATATCATGAAGAACGAATTGTCGAAGGCAGAACGGACTCGTCAGTTTATTATCGAAAAGACGGCTCCCGTTTTCAATACGAAAGGATATGCGGGTACATCGCTGGCCGATCTGACGGAGGTGACTGGCTTAACGAAAGGCAGTATCTACGGTAATTTCGAGAATAAAGAAGAAGTTGCCCTGGCTTGTTTTGATTACAATCTTAGTCGGATCAATCAGGCAGTGGTAGCACAAATTGCCGAAGCAACGTCCTATTATCAGAAGCTACTGGTCTATGCTCGATTTTATCATAGCTTCACGCGTTCCTCTTTTCTGGATGGGGGCTGCCCCATTCTGAATACCGCAACAGAGGCCGACGATACCAATAACTTACTGAAGGATAAAGCGGCTAAAGCCATTCTGGGTTGGCGAAAACGCCTGACCGATCTTATCAAAGGAGGTATAGAGGTAGGCGAATTCAGGCAAGATGTGGTAGTCGATCAAATGGCCCTGTCCATTATTGCGTTGATTGAAGGCGGCATTATGATTGCCAAAGTGACCAACACCCCCAGTAGTCTCGATAAAGTTCTACAAACGGTAGAGATGCTCATCACACACATGAAAGTCAGTCAGGAGTCGAACTAGCCATTCGATTTCAGACTGACTTTCTTTTTTTTATTAGTAAATATACCAATCGGTATTTTATGAAATCCTCCCGTTTAATTTTACTGACTACAACCGTTATTGCTGCGGCTGTAATGGAGTTGATCGATACATCCATTGTTAACGTTGCTTTATCACACATGAGTGGTAATCTGGGTTCAACGTTGGAAGACACCGCCTGGGTAATCACCTCCTATGCTATTGCCAACGTCATTGTGATTCCGCTAACTGGTTTTCTGGCTGCGCTGCTAGGTCGACGGAGGTATTTTATTGGCTCAGTAGCGCTCTTTACGCTGGCCTCGCTAGCCTGTGGTTTATCGACCAACATTTGGGAACTGGTGGCCTTTCGCTTCATTCAAGGCATTGGCGGAGGGGCGCTCTTATCCACCTCACAGGTAATTGTGTTCGAAGCCTTTCCCGTTAATAAGCGTTCGGTGGCTAGTGCCATATTTGGAATTGGCGTTTTTACGGGACCAACCATCGGTCCAACACTGGGCGGGTATATTCTGGACATAACAACCTGGAACTGGATTTTTCTGGTGAATATTCCCATTGGCCTGGCGGTATTGATTGGCGCCATTTTTCTGGTAGAAGACCCGAAACAATCGCAGAGCGTCACCCATATCGACTATCTGGGTCTGCTTTTATTGATCATTGGTGTAGGGTCATTGCAAATTTTACTGGAGCGGGGCGATCAGGAAGATTGGTTCGAAACAGTCTACATCCGTTACCTGGCCTTAACGGCTGGCTTAGGCATTCTGGGGTTTATCTGGTGGGAACTGCGGATTGATAAACCGATTGTCAACCTTCGGGTATTGCGTAGCCCTACATTGGCCGTAGCCTCATTGCTTACCTTCGTGACGGGCGTAGGGTTGTTTTCCAGCGTCTTTCTAACACCCGTTTTTGCCCAGCGCTTATTAGGTTTCCCCGCTTTAGATACTGGTCTTTTATTATTGCCGGGTGCGTTGATTGCTATTCTAGCCCTGATTATGACCGCCCGACTGCTACAGGCTGGTGTACCTACGCAAGTGATTATTATGGCGGGTTTTGCCCTTTTTATAACGTTTAGCTGGAAAATGGGTCATTTAGGGCCAGATGCGGGCAAGAGTGATTTCTATGTTCCGTTAATTTTTCGCGGAGTCGGGTTGGCGTTGTTGACGGTGCCGTTAACCGCCTTGGCCGTTTCGGGGCTTCGACCCGATGAAATTCCGCAGGGAGCGGCTTTTAACAATATGATGCGGCAGCTTGGGGGCTCATTTGGTATTTCGGGCGTAAATACGTTTTTAGCCAATCGGATGGCTGAACATAGAACAGACTTAGTAACAAATTTAACGCTCAATGATTTGGAGACCGTACAGTGGGTGGGAGCAGTGAGTCGTCGGTTTGTGGCACAGGGATCTACTGAATTAAATGGACTCCAGCAGAGTTACCAGTTACTGGATCAATCGGTTAACCGTCAGGCAGCTGTGTTGAGTTATCTGGATGCCTATATGGCCGTGGGCTTGTTGTTCGTGGCGGCCATGCCTCTGATTTTACTGGTTTTTCGGGCGGGTGCTAAATCGAATGCTCCCGTCGTTTTATCCGACCATTAATCCTGATTTAACTAGACTGACATTGATTTAGCACAACTAGCCGGGCTTATAAACCCGGCTTTTTTGTAACATTGCCCCGTCATTCACGATTTATCAATCAAACCTTGATTGCATGAGCGTTCCTACAACTATTTCCGGCAAATCTACATTGAGCCAATCCACGCAGGGTCAATCGCGCGTTGTGATCGAGCGTGTAACTCCCGAGCTTGATGGTGGCAAGTTTCCTATAAAAGCCTTACCCGGCGATGTCGTGGCTGTTGAAGCCGACATTTTTGCCGATGGACACGATTACCTGGCCGTCGTTCTCTTGTATAAACATGCCAGCGACGAATCCTGGACCGAAAGTGGTATGGCTTTGCTCGGTAACGATCGTTGGGGCGCATCCTTTATCGCCGAAAAGCAAGGCCGATATACGTACACATTTGAAGCCTGGATCGATCATCTGGCTTCGTGGCAGCACGAAGTGCATTTGAAAGTAGCCGATGGCCAGCGCATTACCAGCGAATTGCTGGCGGGTGCTACGTATGTTGATGGTATGCTGGTACGGGCAGGAGGGAAGCTGGACGGCGCCAAAGCAAGGGGTAAAAAGAAAGCAGAGCCAGTTGAGGAATCGGGAGATGTAAAGGTACTTCGGGAAATGGCCGCACTCTTTCGTGACGAAAGTCGGTATGACGAAGCCGTGTCCGTTGCCGAAAGTGATCAGTTCACCTTTTACGCTGCTCGCTACCCCGAACGGCAACACGTAACCCGCTACCAGCACGAGTTGGGCGTAGAAGTAGACCGTGCGCGTGCCGGATTTAGCACCTGGTATTGTTTGTTCCCTCGTTCAGCTGCCCGCGAAGAGGGCAAACATGGTACATTCAAAGATGTAGAGGCCTTATTGCCACGAATTTCGACTATGGGCTTTGATGTGCTGTATCTGCCGCCCATTCATCCCATCGGCACCGCTCATAGAAAAGGCAAAAATAACTCCGTGATCTGTCAACCCGGCGAACCGGGCGTTCCTTATGGAATTGGTTCGGCAGAAGGCGGGCACGATGCCATTCATTCAGAACTAGGCACTGTCGATGAGTTTAAGCATCTGATTGCCATTGCAGCCAACTACGATATGGAGGTGGCTATGGATCTGGCTATTCAGTGCTCTCCCGATCATCCCTGGGCTAAAGATCATCCGGAGTGGTTCAAGAAACGACCTGATGGTACGATTCAATACGCCGAAAATCCACCTAAAAAATACCAGGACATTTATCCGGTTTACTTCGAAACGGACGACTGGCAGAATCTTTGGGAAGAGCTGAAACGCGTTTTGCTCGTATGGGCATCCTGGGGAGTTCGCATTGTACGGGTCGATAATCCACACACAAAGCCATTTGCGTTCTGGGAGTGGGTTATTGCCGAAGTCAAGAAAGAGTTTCCGGATATGTTGTTCCTGGCCGAAGCCTTTACCAAGCCCAAAGTAATGCAGGAACTGGCGAAGGGAGGGTTTGCTCATTCGTACACCTATTACACCTGGCGCAACACAAAGTACGAGTTGGAAGAGTACATGAATGAGCTAACGAAGGGCGAAATGCGCTATTATTTCCGCCCGAACTTCTGGCCAACCACGCATGATATTAATCCCTACAGTTTACAAGGTGGTCATGAACCGCAGTTTTTGATTCGCTATTTCCTGGCGGCTACGCTGTCGAGCAACTACGGTATTTACGGTCCGTCGTTTGAGCTGATGGAGCATATTCCGTTCCCGAATAAAGAAGAGTACCTGAATTCGGAGAAGTATGAAATCCGGTATTGGGACTGGGAGAAAACTAATAAACTAACCTACCTGATTACGCTCGTCAACCGGATTCGGCGCGAAAATGCGGCCTTACAAACGACCAATAACCTGACGTTCTGTGCTGTCAACGACGACGCGATTATGGCTTATCTGAAAATTTCAGGTAATAACCGACTGCTAATTATTGTCAATACTGATGCTTACAATCGCCGGGCAGGTATTGTGCAAGTTCCCATCTGGCAACTAGGTATTGGGCACGATCAAGCTTACACCGTTCATGATCTGCTGACGGGGGCTTACTATACCTGGACAGGCGAGCAGAATTATGTTGAGCTTGATCCCTATGTATTGCCCATGCACCTATTCAGAATTGAAGTGTAGAGAATGATTACAAACCGATAAGGTCTTGGAGACCTTATCGGTTTTGCTCGCTCACAATAAATGAACATGAGCAGACTCTTTTTCTCCGAGTTTACTTTATGCCCTTTAATTCCATTAGCAAACTACTAGTACTTTTTACAATCGCAGGCTTAGTAAGCTGTGAGCCAGACGAGAAACTTACAGGCGTAGCCGCTGGGGCCTCGGGTCTGTATGTTGTTACATCATATATCGTGTCTGGCGATACACTATTCTCGCTTATACCCGGCTCTTCAGGATATCTACCGGGAGTCAATAAGCTTGGCGTCTCTAATTTTATTATAGAGATCAATGCAACTGACTCCGACCGGTCAATGCTGAAAACTTCGTATCGGCAAAATGGCTCGCAATCTACGACCAGCAAAGAGGTACTTGTGAGGTTAACGAACTATGACTACCAGTTTGACCTGGTCAAAACGAATACTACGTCTGCCTACGAAGGGAGTGTTGGAAGGTTCACGAAGTTCTTCTATGAGCGAACAGTAGGAGGGGGGAGTAGTAATCCCTCTCCTTGATCCTTCAACTAATCCTACTCCATCGCCTGCTCAAGAAGTTGTTATCGTAGCGCAACCCGCAAGGTGACTGATTAATTAGCCACTTATTTCTTGTCCTGATTGAGTTCAAATAGATAGCCGTCCAGATCGGAGAAGTATACCTGTACAATGCCATCAAAGCGAACTTGCCGATGATAGGGTATGTTTTTTGATTTCAAGTACTGCTCCGACAAAGGCGCTAGCGAACCAAAACTACCCGACTTTGTGCCCCAACAGGTGTTTCAACGGTTACCGTATATCGTCCAGCCGCTAATCCACGCAGGCTTAGGGTTCGGCTATAATCGCCAGGAGCCAAGTTAATCTCATTGATTACCTTGACTTGCTGGCCGAGTAGATTTGCCAAGGATAAGGTGACTGAGCCTCGTTCGGATTGCGTAAAATCGACGACCAGCGTTTCGGTGGTTGGATTGGGATAAACACGCAACCCCATTGGGGCAGGCTCTGTTGTTGCCGTCACAATGGAGTTTGTCGTTGATTCGACAGTTTTTAAAATCCAGTTGTTTGGGTCAATAACTACGTTCGTAACTACTCCTTTGCCAGATACAGTAAATGTTTGATCGGCCTGATCGTTGAAGACAGTTACCGTTGTATCACCTGCCGCCGATTGAACCAGCATTTGCACAGGCATCGTAAAGGAAGCTGGATTGGTGGATTTTGTATTGCTCTGTTGTAAACGCACCGTAACGGATTTGCCTCCGCCGGTAATGGTTGCCTTGTAAGTAGGATAGCCTTCGCCGTAAATCCATTGCTTAAAGAAATACGCCAGATCTTTGCCGGAGACTTGTTGAGCAACTGCCTGAAAATCTTCTGTAACAGCAGTATTGTAAGCCAATGCGGGCGTAGCGGCATACGTGCGTAACGTGCGATAAAAGGTACTATCGCCCACTATACCTCGAAGCATGTGTAACACGACTGCCCCTTTTGCATAAGTCCTATTGGTATTGAAAATATTATTCACGTTACTAATGTCCTGTACATAAATACTCCCGGTTGCCAGACGGGCCGCCGACATAAACGTATTCATGTAGGATTGATAACCAGCCTGACCACCGACGGACTCTGTATATACGGCTTCGCCATACGAGGCAAAGCCTTCATTAAGCCAGATATTTTGCCAATCACGGCAGGTGATTTTATCACCAAACCATTGGTGGGCAAGCTCATGGGCAATCACGGTCGGAATGAGCGATCGGATTTCCATCGATGTAATGGTTTGATGTTCCATTCCCCCGTTTCCATAGGCAAATTGAGCGTGTCCATATTTCTCTCGCAGAAATGGATAAGGCCCAAATCGATTGGTAAACAACTGGAGCATACTGGGTGTCAGCGCGAGATTATTCTGCACGCTGGCCAGATTTTCAGGATAGATATAGTGCGTAACGGGCATTGTCTGACTCCCATACGTAAAAGGCGTGTCGTATTGCGCGTAGTTTGACACCGCTATCGAAATCAGGTATTGGGCAATCGGGTAGCTGTTTTTCCAAAAGTAGGTTTTGGTGCCGTCAGCGTTGCTTGTCGTACTAACCAGTTTGCCATTGGAAACGGAGACGAACTGCGCTGGAGCAGTAATACGAACAGAGGAGGAGTCAGCTTTATCAGCAGGGGTATCTCGGCAGGGAAACCAATCAGGAGCGCCATAGGGCTCACTTAAACTCCAAATAACAGGATCACTAGTTGTCTCGTGCTTGTCAAATTTGAAACTTCCCTGAGCACTGCTATTCGGAACGCCTTGGTAAAATACCGTTATAGTCAATGCTTGTCCAGTCGCGAGCGGTTGCGAAGGGGTAATGGTCAGCTTATTTTGGGCATGCTGAAACGTTAGCTTCTGGTTGCCCATTTTTACTGAATCAACTCGTAGCCCTTCGCCCGTAGTGGCTGTGGTTGAATTTAAGTCCAGGAAAAAACTGTTCAGTGTAGCTACTGTGCTCTTTAAGGTTATGGTTGCCGCTCCACGCAAATTAGCGGGAGTGGTTGTTAGGTGAAGATCGAGGCCATAATAGGTAACGTCGATAGACGCATCACCGGGGTAAGCGAGCCTTGCTTTAGGGTTGGATGCCAACTGGCCGAAGTAGCGTATTTTTCCAGCCTGACAGAATTGCCAACCCTGCGTGTCGAACTGAGCAAAAGAGATCAGCGGCAAAAAAAATAGAAGGCAGAAGGATATGTTTTTCATGAAGTTGCGTCAGTATTGACTTAACCACTAAACCCGCAATTGGTTAAACGTCTTCATCATCTTCTTCGGGGCTCAGGAAGGCTGGTAAGTTAGGTGTATCTTCTGTTTTTGCTTTTAAGGCTTCCAGCTTTTTCTGATCGGCTTCAGGTAACTGAAGTTGCCAGCCCATCGAACTGGCCAGCTGATACATCATGTACTGAATCTGGTTGTTGGCAATTTTAGGCAGATCGCTCTGCATGGCCCGATCGTTCATGGCCTGTTTGGCTTCTTCTAAAATTTGCGTGTAATCGGCTCCGCTGAAGTGGTTGAGAATACCGGCCTGAATATCGTAGAATTTGTAATCGGTATCGATGGACAGAATTTCGGGTTGGGGAAAGGCTTCGATAATCAATTTTTTCTCCCCGTTATCAGGTGCCCGAAATCGTACCTTGGCAAAATCGAAGCCTACCAATACTTTCGACTTGGCGATGACCATCGCTTTTTTTGGGTCGTTCAGGAGGTATAATATCTTTTTCTGATCCTGATAATTGTAAATTTCCGAGAAATAACCTTCAGCCATAACGACCTTAAATACCTTCTCGATCCGCTCCAGCAAAAGAACCGAATCTCGCTGAACTTCGGTAGTACCCGTACTTTTGCGTAGTGTATTTGCCAGAGCAACACCTCCGCCTGCCCCAACAAGTAGCAGTAAAATGATGGTTAAGAAATCCATGTAGATGGTTAGTGGATCACTGCTTGTACAGTGACTGATTTGGGCGCTTTACTAATCAAATCAGCCAACTGCTGGACATAATCTTTTTTTAGATGCTCGTATTGTCGAACTCCTAGGCTATCATTGGACTGCCTGGAGCGGTCAATTGCATTGTCGACATCGCTCATCAACCGAAGAAGATGCTCAAAGGCTTTCATATAGTTTTGTGTCAGTTCCTGTTCGTTCATTGTATTTGAATCGTTAGAAAGCCTTTCGAGTGTTGTACAAAGGTATCGTCCGGTTTAGTCAATGAGTAACGCGTCATCCATTGCTCTCTATCTTGCTTTGTTTTATGGGTGAAAGCCGGATGATTTTCAGGGTACACTGTCACAAAATAAGCATCAAGGCCCTCTCGCTCCCACTTGTCAGACCATAAATTATCCAGTACATGGTGGTGAAGATTATAAAGTTGATACGGAATAAAGCTGACCAGATCAATGTCTTTCGGATTTTGCTTTAGGGTTACAAAACTTCCATCTATCCACTGAACAAAGTCTTGGCCAATTTCGCTTCGTAGCAATTTATTATATTTTAGCCATTCATTAAAAAGTTGAACACGGGTACTCGAATTAGAAAATAACGCTACAAATCTCTCATAAAAAATAGACGTAGTAACTTCTATTGCTTCGTTGGGAGTTAGTAAGCCGTTGTCAGTGAAACTCAGTACTGTTTCCATAAATGCACAAGAAGGTGCCTAATTTGGGCACCTTCTTGACATAGAAAACCATACAAAGTAACTTACTTCGCGTAAGCCACGGCCCGCATTTCCCGAATAACGGTCACTTTAATTTGACCCGGATACTGCATTTCTTTCTCGATTTTCTGTGAGATTTCGTACGAAAGAACTCCGGCACGTTCGTCAGAAACGTGGTCGGCATCTACCATAATTCGCAGTTCACGACCCGCCTGAATAGCGTAGCATTTGGTAACGCCGGGGAAGTTGCCCGCCAATTCTTCAAGTTCTTTCAGGCGTTTGATATACGACTCCATCATTTCGCGACGGGCACCCGGACGCGAGCCAGATACGGCATCGCAAACCTGAACGATTGGCGAAATCATGCTGGTCATCTCAATTTCGTCGTGGTGAGCACCAATGGCGTTAATGACTTCGGGATTTTCCTTGTATTTTTTTGCCAATTCCATGCCCAGAATAGCGTGGGGGAGTTCGGCTTCTTCGGGCCATACTTTGCCGATATCGTGGAGCAAGCCTGCGCGTTTGGCTAATTTCGCATTCAGCCCTAACTCGGCAGCCATTGTGGCGCAAAGCTTGGCTACTTCACGCGAGTGCTGGAGCAGATTCTGGCCGTAGCTGGACCGGAAACGCATCCGGCCTACCATTTTAATCAGTTCGGGATGGAGTCCGTGGATACCAAGATCGATAACTGTGCGCTCGCCAATCTCCACAATTTCATCTTCGATGTTCTTGCGAGTCTTGGCTACAATCTCTTCAATACGGGCGGGGTGAATACGACCATCCTGTACCAGACGGTGTAAAGATAGGCGGGCAATCTCCCGTCGGACAGGGTCAAAGCCCGAAATGATGATGGCTTCGGGCGTATCATCAACAATAATTTCGACACCAGTGGCTGCTTCTAAAGCGCGGATATTACGGCCTTCACGACCGATTACTTTACCTTTAACATCATCCGATTCGATGTTAAAAACCGACACACAGTTCTCAATGGCATGTTCGGTAGCGGTGCGCTGAATGGTTTCGATGACGACCTTCTTGGCCTCCTTCGTGGCAGTCAATTTGGCTTCTTCAACGATATTTTTGATGTAGGAGGAAGCACGGGTTTCAGCCTCAGCTTTGAGGGTATCAATTAGTTGCTCCCGGGCCTGATCGGCTGAAAGACCAGCAATTTTTTCGAGTTGAGCTACCTGATCGGCCAGCATGCGATCGGCTTCCTGTTGTCGACGATCAACGTCTTCACGGCGCTTATTGAGGGCTTCTATTTGCTGCGAAAGGCTATTTTTCTGCTGACCCAGCTCGTTGCGTTGCTGATTTAATTCTCCTTCACGATTGCGTTGCTGATCGGCCTGTTGAGCGAGCTGTTGTTCCCGTTGTTTGAGCTTACTCTCGTTTTGTAAAAGTAGATTTCGCTTCTGATTGGTTGTTTCTTCAAACTCTGTTTTCAGCTTCAGATATTTCTCTTTAGCCTCCAGCATTCGTTCTTTCTTAATCGTTTCGGCCTGTAATTCAGCATTTTTTAAAATGGATGCTGCTTTCTCTTCCGCTTCTTTTTCGTGCTTTCCACGAACCGTTGCCATCATCTGACGGCCAATCACTATGCCAATACCACCCCCTACGAGGGTAGCAAGAATTGTTAACCAAATGTCCATCGGACTATATCGTTAGGGTTGAACAAATAAACCATCAACCTGCTGCGATACGAGTACCGAATTAGTAATGAATAATTTATAATGTAGAATGTAAAATGGTTTTTGTGTGAAAACTGACCTTATTAACGTTCATTGTACATTACTACTTATTCATTGGATCAACCCGTAATGACCGGCGTGACGACCTGGTCTAATTGAGTTATTTTGTCAAACACCATTTGTTGTAATCGCTGCATCTGTCGTTCTCCTCTGAGCTTGGTAACCAAGCAGTCGAAGGCTATCATTGCCAGAGCTTCCTGCGTTTCAGCAAAGCCCTTTTCCCGGTATTGCTTCAGTTCCTCCTGAATCAGCTTGGCGGCTTCGCGCACAACGGCTTCTGCTTCCGGCTCTACATACAATTTGTAGACACGGTCGGCAATTTTTACGCGAATTGGCAGTTCTTCCATCGCTGCAGTCGGCTCAGATGGGGATTACTCCCCGGAGCCAATTTGGGTTTATGACAAACTACTCAAATGAGCAATGTACCGTTCTATTTCCCGGATATACTCGTCGAGTTGTTGTTTTAATTCAGCATTCGTATCTATATCAGACAAGTTGTCTTGTACAATTATACCACTATCTTTTGAATTTGGTGTATTTTTTTCCTGAATAGGTGGTTTTTTCGTAGCTTATTTAGCACTTTTTGCTCCATTTAAAAGCTCTAGAGAAGAACCGTATTTTTCCTTTTAAGGAGCCATGTAAGCTTTTTTATAGAAATGTAACTGGCTGTTAGTAAGTTAAATGACTGGGTGAGTTACTCCTCTTTTGTGATGTTATTTTACCCTACAGGCACAAGTTTAACAAGTGAATTAAACTGAATCAGGTTTGTGCTTATTCTTTTATTTTTTGGCATCTCATGCCAGTTATTGTATTACTAATTAACGTTCTGTTGACAAATGCAACTTAGATGGCTGCATTCGAAATACTTAGCTGTACTGTATTCGAGCTTTACTTTATCGTAGCGTTTCCCGAATAGAAAGCTCCGCTTCTTGTACTATTCATGTGTCACATATTTTTCCCCTGATTTAATGGCAATGGGGAGCGTGTTTTCGGCAGGAGGGAGGGGGCAGGAGTATTCTGGATTGTAGGCGCAATAGGGATTATAAGCCGAGTTGAAATCCAAAATAGCCCGATTCGCGCTCATTTGATTCGGATTTAATTCCAGATAGCGACCACCCCCATAGGTCTCTTTGGCAGAAGTAGCATCCCTAAACAGAATCGAATAGGTATTCTCGAGTTTTACGATTAGCAACCTACAGGTTTCTCCATTCAAGCTAAAGACAGCATGCGCGAATTTGTCGTAAACCTCTTCTTTCCCGTCGCTCATGTGAACCACAAGCTTCTGCGTTTTATCGGCGAATGGCTCTAACCGGGCTATAACCCGATAGGTTGGGTCAGGAGCAAAATAGCGCAGACCCGTAAAAGCTGCTTTGTCTTTAATAGGTGATTCGCCATCGGTACGGAAGAACTGATCTTTCTTGGTACGTTCAGCATCAATTTGCTGGCGGTATGTCTCGGGCTTAATGGACTCATCTAACCCATCGGCAGAGGTAATACTTCCCCCATCAAAAAAACTATAGTATAGCGCAATGAGAACAACCAGAAAGAGCCCTGTAAGGAAAAACTTATTTTTTAACATAATCGCTGGAAATAAATGACTAGTAACCGATTTTCAAGTCAAAACTCAATATATGTGCCGCAGTGTTTTCGCAAAGAAACGGCGGTTATGAAGTATTTCCCCTCATACTATACCATAGAGAATAACTTTACTGAAAAGAAATATAATAGTCTGCATATACTATATCTGGTCAGGAAAGTCGTATTTTTAGTGAAAATTCGTTCATGTCTAGATTATACTACTTTTAGGTACTTATACTTAGGCTGGTTTTTAATATATTTATGGCCTTCAATTAAACATTTGAGCTTTATCGTAACTTATCAATGAATGGCACAGCTTTGCGAATTAAAAACATTTACGTCAGGAAACGGCAATCTAACTGTTTTTGAAGATGTCATTCCAGGTACTATTCAGCGTGTTTTTTACATTTATGAAGCCGGGAAAGCAGCTCGTGCGGGCCATCGGCATGTAAAATCCTGGAATGCACTTGTTTGCTTAAGCGGAAGTTGCCGAGTATACTGCCATAATGGTACCGAAGAAATTACCTACACGCTAACAAATCCGCGCCAGTGCCTTGTCCTGAAGCCTGAAGACTGGCATATCATGGATGAGTTTTCGCCTGATGCCATCCTGCTGGTAGTTTCAAATGAGCTATATGATAAAGACGATTACATCTACGAGCCTTATCCAAATAGCCGGCAGATTAATGAAGCGATTATGGCCGATTCGCAATGATTCCTTTTTTGGATCTTACGCATGTAAATAAACCTCATCAGTTGGCTATTCAAGCGGCTGCTGAGCGAGTTATAGCGTCGGGTTGGTATATTTTAGGGCGTGAAGTCGAGACATTCGAACGTCAGTTTGCCAATTACTGTCAAACAAAACACTGCATTGGCGTTGCCAACGGGCTCGATGCGCTGACATTGGTGCTGAAAGCGTGGGATTTTCCGGCGGGTAGCGAAGTGATCATCGCATCAAATGCGTATATCGCGTCGGTACTTAGTATTACGCATGCCGGGCTGACGCCTGTATTCGTAGAGCCCGACCCGCAAACTTACCTGCTCGATCCGGCCAAAATTGAACCCGCCATAACGGGAAAGACGAAGGCTATTCTGCCGGTTCATTTATACGGCCGTTGTTGTGACATGGGGCCAATCAATTCACTGGCGCAACGGTATCAACTCAAGGTGCTCGAAGATGCGGCCCAGGCGCATGGGGCTACGTATGCTGGTAAGCAGGCGGGTAATCTCGGCGATGCTGCTGGCTGGAGTTTTTACCCGAGTAAAAACCTGGGTGCGTTAGGCGATGCTGGAGCTATTACCACGAACGACGACGCATTGGCCGAGCAGCTTCGGGCCTGGCGAAACTATGGCTCCGCACAGAAATACATCACCGATTATAGAGGCCATAATAGTCGATTAGACGAACTACAGGCTGCCATACTTTCGGCGAAACTGCAATATCTCGACCGTGAAAATTCCCGTAGGCGAACCATAGCCAGCTTTTACCTGGAGGGTATTCGAAACACCGATATACTGCTACCTCCGGCCGATCAGCTTGATCAGGATGTCTGGCATTTATTTGTGATTCGACACCCTCGGCGTGACAATTTACGAACCTACCTGCGTGATCGGGGTATTGGTACAGATGTCCATTATCCGATTCCTCCGCATCATCAGAAAGCTTATGAATCGTACGCGCATTTGTCGCTCCCAATTTCCGAGCAACTGCACAAGGAGGTCCTCAGTTTACCGCTTAACCCGGCCCTAACTGACACCGATGTGGCTTATATTATTGATGCGATTAATAAATTTTAAGGAGTGACGGATGGTGTATGACGAATGTAGATTACTACTTATTCATCATTCATCATTCATCATTCATCATTCATCATTCATCATTCAACCATGAACTTGTCTGTTGTCATTCCCGTCTATAACAGTGAACGAACGATTGGTCCGTTGGTTGATCGATTGCAGGCGTGTTTGGCTGGCCAGGTATTTGATATTGTACTGGTCAATGATGGCAGTGCCGACGGTTCAGAGATGATTTGTCAACAGCTGGAGACCAGATTTGCGAATGTTAAGTTTGTGTCGCTCCGTCGAAATTTTGGCGAGTTTAATGCCGTTTTGTGTGGACTCAATCATGCAAATGGTCAATACGTAGTTATCATCGACGATGATTTTCAGAATCCACCCGAAGCGATCCTGACGCTTGTTGCCCATGCTGAAGCGAATGGGCACGATGTAGTTTACAGTCACTATGCGCAAAAGCAGCATCATTGGTTTAGGAATCTGGGAAGTTGGTTGGTTAACACGTTAACCACTTATTCGATTGGTAAACCCCGAAATCTGTATTTATCGAGTTTTAAGTTGATTCGGAGTGAGGTGGTTGCGGAAATTATTCGTTATCGCGGCCCGTACCCCTACATTGACGGCCTTATTTTTCGGGTGACGCGCAACGTTGGCAGCGTTGAGGTACCGCATAACGCCCGTGCTGAAGGACGCTCAAGCTATACCTTTCGAAAATTAGTTGGCTTAACCCTAAATGTATTCATTGGGTATTCTCTGTGGCCAATTCGCGTGTTTACGGTGTTTGGCCTAGTTCTATTTGGTTTGGGTTTACTTGCGGGTCTGGCCTTGTTGATAGGTTGGCTAGTCAGTGCATTCATTCTACCAGGATGGAGTATTGTACTATGGGGCATTGTCACCGGACTGGGTTTGCAACTGCTTTTTCTGGGTGTATTGGGCGAATATCTTGGCAAACTATTCATGGCTTATAGTGGGTTGCCGCCCTATGTAGAAAAAAAGCAAGCTGTGGCAACGCCCTCTGCCCCGAACCCCTTGGCCCTATCTCCTAAACTATGATTGGTCGTTCAGAAGAATATGCGAAAATGTTCGAGCTGGAAGGCCAATTGTGGTGGTACCGAAACCTTCACGAACGTGTTGTAACAGCTCTTGAGCGACAATTTGGTGATCGCCGGGATATTCAAATTCTGGATGCCGGTTGTGGTACAGGTGGGATGCTCGATTTCTTACGTCGGCGGGGTTACACACAGCTTCGTGGAATTGATGGATCGACAGATGCCGTGGCGTTTTGCAACGAGCGTGGCTTCTCGGTTACGTTTTTGGATTTGACGACACTCGCCAGCTTTGAGCCTGCAATTCAATATGACGCCATTATCTGCAATGATGTATTTTGCTACTTTACCGAATCCGAGCTGCCACCGCTTTTGTTGGCGTTAGCGCGCCGGTTAAAATCTGAGGGTATTTTGGTGAGCAACAATAATGCGTTTTCCGTATTTGAGGGGCAGCACGATATTGCTGTTGGCATACTACGACGGTTTGTTCTAACCGATTTTGAGCAACTAATGCCGCCAACTGGATTACGAATACAGCGGGCAACGTATTGGAGCTTTGTGTTATCGCCCATGATTTTGCTTATGCGTAGATGGCAACGATTACAACTACGACTCGGCTGGCAAAAGCCCGAAAATGCCCAATCGGATGTGTACTTGCCTAGCCACTGGCTTAACGAGACGCTGTATCGAATTGTCCGAACCGAACAAAAATTCATGAGCCGAACCCCATTTGGTAGTTCGCTGTTTATGGTAGTCAGTAGTCAGCACCCGTCTGTCAAGTAAAAACAACAGCCGATGACTATCGACTAATCTCTATCGACTTCTATGTTTACTGGTATTGTTGAAACAACTGGCCGTGTATCGGCAATTGAAGCAGAAGGTACAAACCTGACTTTTCGTATTGAATCGGCGATGGCTTCTGAGTTAAAAATTGATCAAAGCGTAAGCCATAATGGCGTTTGTCTGACGGTAACGAGTGTGAGTGACGGAAGTTATACCGTTACGGCTGTTGACGAAACCCTCAAAAAAACCAATTTAGGGAAGATTAAAACGGGCGATCGGGTCAACCTGGAACGATGTATGCCAGCTAATGGCCGTTTTGATGGGCACATTGTACAGGGGCACGTCGACCAGACCGGAATTTGTACGAATGTTCAGGATTTAAATGGTAGCTGGCTATTCGACTTTCGGTATGAACCCGACACGGCGGGCAATGTAACCGTCGAAAAAGGGTCCATTTGTATTAATGGCGTTAGTTTAACCGTTTTTAACTCGCAAACCGATCAGTTTCGGGTAACAATCATTCCATACACCCATGAGCATACCACATTTAGTGATCTCAAGGTCGGCGATGTAGTCAATCTGGAATTTGATATTATCGGGAAGTACATTAAAAAAATGCTTGGCGGCTATCAATAACCGGTTTAGGATTCTTTTCTTTGTACTATTCAGCTTACCCTATCACTAATTCACGAACTCCCGAATGACTAAAATCAGCACCCGCTCCTTTTCTGACCTGCTGATTAACGTTGGCATTATTGCGGCCCTGATGGCTGTTTTGTTTCTGGCCTTCTTCTTTGTGTATCTGCCTTTTACGACCAACCACGGGCAAACGATCACCGTGCCGGATGTTACAAAACTGAGCTTTGATGAGATGCAAAACCTTCTGGAAGATCGCGATCTTCGGTACGAAGTCAGTGACTGCACGTTTGTGGCGGGAGCACAGCCGCTGACGGTCATTCAACAGTATCCTCGGGCTAACGCCAAAGTGAAAGAAGGCCGTAAAATCTATGTGACACTCGTAAAACGGGTGGCGCCTATGGTGGCAATGCCGCAGTTAGAGAGCCTGACCTTTCGTAGCGCAGAACTGAATTTACAATCGCTGGGATTAGCCATAGGCGAACGAATTTATGTGCCCGATGTCGCCAAAAATGCGGTGCTTCGGCAATTGTACAACGGTAAACAAATTGCCCCCGGAACCCCCGTTCCGAAAGGAGCTAAGATTGATCTTGAAATTGGTGATGGGCTTGGAAGTACGATGTTTGAGATTCCAAACGTTGTAGGATTACCCCTCGACGAAGCGGAAGCGGCTATTCGTGGTTCTAATTTGAAAGTTGGCACGAAAATTTCCGTTGATGATCCAGAGAAGGAAGTTGGAACTGTTGTGAAACAGCGACCCGAAGCCCGATCTGGCGAACGTATCCGCGTTGGTGAAACAATGGATTTGTGGATCGTGGGGCCAATTGAGCCAGACCAATAAAAAACTTTCGGCACGAATGCCTAATGGGAATTGCTTTACTTAATCAATCGCACACAGGAATTGTTCAACGGCTTTTGCGTAGCTTTTTGCTGATTATCTGTACTTTACAGACGTTAGTGACAAGCGCGCAAACGTCCTTGCAACTGCCATTTTTTGATGATTTTGCCACCCAGGCAGCTCGAGCTGGTTCTGAAGTTCCCGATCCTGCGCGCTGGGTACCGGGTAAGGGCGTATACATCAATAATACAATGGCGATCGATCAGCCTACTATCAATGTGGCAACATTTGATGGGCTTAAGGACAATGGACAGCCTTATGTTAGTAACGACCCGTTGAACCAGGGATACACCGATACGCTTCAATCGAAACCAATTAATCTGGCAGGCTTATCGGCAGCGAGTGGTGTATATCTCACTTTTTATTGGCAGGCCAAAGGGCTTGGGGAGTTACCCGATCCTGGCGATACACTGTCTACACCACAAGGAAGCCCCCCAATTCTTCTGCCCGGCGATTCCCTTTTACTCCAATTTAAGGATGTAAACGGTGTCTGGAAAACGGTGTGGGGAAAAGTGGGTGGCAATGCCGATAGCACGTTTAACTGGGCGTCTGTTCAACTTACTGATGCTGCTTATTTCTATGATGGCTTCACGTTTCAGTTCTGCTCCTATGGTCGACGCTCCGGCCCATTCGATACCTGGAATGTTGACTATGTTTATCTGGATAAAAACAGAAATCCCAGTAGTCCCTTTTTTAAATCGATGATCGACGTGGCCACTCAAAAGCTACTTACCCCACTTTTGAGACGCTATACGGCTATGCCGATGTCGCAGTATAAAGTAAACGGCGCTAGCGCAAAGGAGCTTGCCGATACGGTTCGATTTGTAATCAGAAACTTGATCGAAGCCCCTAACCCAATTTCGTCTCGCTTCAGAGTCCGTGATGAAATATCGGGGAGTGTATTACAGGATACCGTAACCGTTCCTATATCCGTACTTGGTTTGCAGCAGAGAAATGTACATCCATACTTCAGGAACAAAGTTGATATTACAAAAGAAAAAGCGGTGTTACGCTACGAGCTAGATCTGGAAACGAGTGATGACCAGAATGTAATTTTTCAGCGTGATCCAAAGACGCTTCTGCGGAATGATACGATCTCAGCCGTAGCGGCCCTCGACAATTACTACGCCTACGATGATGGCGCCTGGGAGTATGCGCAGCAAATCAGGCAGCGCGAACAGATTGCCGTGCGTTTTATTCTGAACAAGCCCGATACCGTTGGGAGCGTTCGGGCGTGTATTGTTCCGTTTACGACGAATCAGAATGGGCAACCTTTTGTGCTTACGGTGTATGCGAATCAGAATGGTAAGCCAGGTATTGCCCTGTACCAACAGTCGTTTTCGATGCAGTATCCTACCACGCGTAATGGATTCGTAGATTATAAATTTACCCGGGGTGTCATCGTAAAGGATACGTTTTACGTTGGATACCAGCAAATTAGTAGTAGCGATACCACACTTTTGCGGTTAGGATTTGATAAGAATAGCCCGTTTGGTGAAAACATTTTCTACAACGGCGGAACGAACTGGGAGCAGAATTTGCAAAAAGCAGCTCCGGGTGCTACCGCTTCTGCCTTACAAGTGCAGGGCGCCTTTATGCTCAGGCCCGTAATGGGTGGGAAGCTGGCTGTTGTAACGGCCACCGAACCGGAAGCTGTGGTTCCCCTTCGAACGTATCCGAATCCAACAACGGGCGTTATTCAGTGGGACGACCCACGCTTAACTCGTATAGAGGTGTTAAATACGATGGGCAGGCTGGTGCATGCGCTTGAACCAGAACGCGGGCAGCAAACGTTAGACTTGAGTTATCTGCCCGATGGCCTGTATTTAATTCGGCTTTTTGCCAAACAGCAGACAACCGTGCAAAAATTAATCATTCAACATTAAACCCGTCAATCGTTGTTACTTATCAACCTTCACTAGCTTACGACTAACAACTATTGACTACTAATTAATCATGGACATTACCGTACAGGAGTTAAAAGAACGACTCGACAAAGGAGAGAAGTTAAATCTGTTTGACGTTCGCGAACCCGACGAATATGAGGACGACAACATTGGCGCAACGCTTATTCCGTTGGGCGATTTACCATATCGCTTAGATGAACTCGATGGTTTGCAGGATGAAGAAGTAATTGTGCATTGCCGGTCTGGAAAACGGAGTGGTATGGCACAACAGATTCTGGAACAGAATGGCTTTAATAATGTTCGCAATGTAATTGGCGGAATGCTGGCCTACCGAGCACAGTAAGATAAGTATGTATGATGTAGGATATATGATGTCTCTCAAGACATCATATATCCTACATCATACATAGCTAAGTATTTCTTTCTCATCACTAGGGCTAACCCATTGATAATTTCCCTGATTACGGAACCAGGTTAGCTGTCGTTTGGCATAACGCCGAGAGTTGCGTTTCAGCAGGCGGACCATCTCCTCGTAATCATATTGGCCGTCCAGATACGGGAAAACTTCCTGATAGCCAACGGTCTGAAGCGCCGGTAAATGGCGATAAGGTACAAGGGAGGCTACTTCATCAATCAGACCTGCCGCAAGCATAGCGTCCATTCGGGTATCAATTCGCGTATACAACTCTTCACGTGGCCGCTCAAGGGCAATCAGTACGGATCGGAAAGGCCGTTCGGTAGGTTGTTGCCGACGAAATGACGAATAAGGTAGCCCAGTTGTTAAGCAAACTTCAAGCGCCCGTGTCACGCGAATTGGATTCTGTAAATCTGCCGTTTGGGCATATACGGGGTCAAGTTCTCGTAATTCTTCCTGTAGTACAGCTAATCCTTCCTGTTGTAGTCGATTGAATAAATGTTCGCGAAGGGCGGGTTCGACAGACGGAATATCATCAAGGCCAAAGCAAACAGCATTGATATACAGACCTGTACCTCCCGATAAAATAACGACGTCTGTTTCCTGAAATAATTCGTTTAGCAAAGCAAGGCATTCGCGTTCGTACCGTCCGGCATTAACCGGATCGACAATGGAATGCGAATTGATGAAATGATGGCGTACTCCGCCCATCTCTTCAGGAGTGGGTTTTGCGGTACCAATGCTGAGCTCACGGTAGAGTTGCCTGGAATCAGCCGAAACCACATCGGTCTGAAGGGTCTTAGCCAATTGAACACATAAAGCGGTTTTACCAACAGCTGTAGGGCCAGCTATAACGAGCAGTGTTTTCAAACGTTGTCCAGATTAGAAATCCGGCAAAATTACGTTACGCTGGTTGTCTTCGAAAGCGTGGCCCACTCCCTCATTTTTTTAGGAAAAAAATCCATTTAGTATTCTCATTCGTTAATAGCTATACGTGAGAATATTATTTAGGCAACTTGTGTCGGCGAATCTGAGCTAAACGGCTACTTCCAGGCCTCTTTTTATCGGTTGGTCAGATGGTAAAATTTAGGGGCTAAAACGATAGTATCATCTGAGTGAGGAACCGATATCTTTATCGATTGTAACTCACACTTGATAAGCGTTAAGTAGCGCCGGATTAAACCTATTTCGGTTTGGATTTTCCACGTGGTTATCCTGATTGATTAGCAGATAGTTACACAAACTATTTTTATTTGTATTGCTGCTAAAAACAGTTTGTGTTATAGATTAATTACAAATATCTATATTTGCTCATATTGTTGCAAGTGCCTTTTAATCAACGCTTTACCTACCAAAAGGTTAGTGAAAAAACCTCTCATGAATAAACAATTGACTACTCAAAAAAACATTGATGCTACCCAATTAGCGCTGAAAAAAACCTTAGATATTATTTGCGGAAAATGGCGATTGTACATCATTTATCAATTAGGTACAGAAGCTCGCCGATATGGTGAATTACGACGAATGATTCCTGATGTGAGTGAAAAAGTTTTGATTCAGGAACTGAAGGCATTGGTTAGTCTGGGCGTAATTGAAAAGAAGGCGTTTAATGAAGTACCTCCTCGTGTTGAATATAGCCTGACCGCAAAAGGCCAAAAAGTTTTACCAACACTGTTGGACCTGACATCAATTGGCGAAACTTTTCTGGAGCCTTAGTTAAATCAACTTTTTTCGACTTCGTGTCGTTGATGATAAACACACGGCAATTGGAGTCAATGAATAGTAAGCTATGTTGTTTTTTAGTGATCGTCCTGGGTTTGACCCAATTGGCTGGTAAACACCTGGCTGTGGACAATCAGCAACATACTGATAAGACGGTAGTTACAACTCAACAAGCACAGCTCTTATTATCTGGCAATTCTGGTCATTGGGCTCCTTCCTATACGAAGACATTACAATTCAATGTATACAATTTCAACGTAACCGCGGCCGATAGCGGGCGTGTGCGCGATGTGATTGTGAAAGCGTATAGGGGGGAGTTGCTCTTAACGAACTTTCGAGTTCGGGTTGATGGCGCTGTTGTTGGAGCCGAAGTTGCAGACTTAGATAATAACCGATTTCCTGAGCTATATGTGTATAGTGCCAGTGATGGCAGTGGCTCATTTGGTCGCGTTTATGCCTGGCAATTCCTACCCGAACGAAAAGCGGATGTTATCGTACCGAACTGGCGTGCGGCATCGGTTGAGGGCTATATGGGGCACGATAGCCTATGGGTTGAACGAGATATTCTTTGTCGAAAATACCCCATTTACCAATCGGGCGATGCAAACGCAGAACCCTCTGGCGGTTATAAAATGGCTCGCTACCGACTTAAGCCTGTCAACACGAGCTTTGCACTCGTAGCCGAATAAAAAATGTACCCATTGGCTTCAGTCTGTGTATAAATCCAACTTATACACGGACTGAAGTCATGATACTCCTAAAATACTTTGAAGCCGAGCGAGAGGGTTGCTATGCCCAGGAACCCCTTGATACCCGTGTCTTTATATACACCACCAACGGGAGCGGCATAGCGTAGGTCAACATCTAAGAAAGGGACGGGCGTATAACCTACACCGACTTCCAACGCGTACGTAAAATCTTTTACTTCTAAATTCTGCGCTTCGTACTTATTCAGCAGATTTGTTGTGCCTGTACTGGCCGGAATATCCGTTTTAGGGAAAGATACGCTTGAGTTGGCATTAATGGCCCCTGACGTAGTTCGGGTGGCGGTGGCTTTCTGAACAAAAATAAAGTTGGGCCCAGCATAGCCTCGGAGTTTCCCGCCCATCCAGCGTTTACCGATCAGTACGGGAACATCAACCGCCTGCAATACCGACTCTGATACAACATTCAGCGTTGCATTGAGTATTCCTGGTTGAACAGTGATGGGGAGAGCATTGGCTAAAGTAGAGCTAGCGTTTACATCAATGGTAAGAGCGCCAACCTGTTTCAGTACGAATCGATTGTACGTGACTTCAGCCTGAATAAAAAAGGTGTTGAAGTTTTTCCGTGCCCACAAGCCACCTGAATAGCCGTAGCCGATACCATTATTTTTATTTTCCAGGTTAGGAACTTGAACGCTCCCCACCGTTTGGCCAGGAATGGTCGTATAGCCGTGGGTAAACGTGGCTCCGCCTTTGATACCAAATTCAAGAGATCGAACGGTATTCTGAGCAAAGGCTGCCGACGCACTCACCAGAAGTAGCGTGGCCAATGAAAGTTGACGTAGTTTCATGAGTGAGTTTATTGTTGCAACAGTACACGACGATAGTTGGCTGGATTAACCTGTGGAACCGTCGAACCGTATTTTGTATTGATTCCTTTAATGATTTCGTTGGCCATAAGTGCATACCCGGCAGGGGTTAAGTGAATGCCATCGAGACTAAATACGCCCCCCTGAATAAAGCTGGAACTGTAGCTGATGCCGTTTTGGGTAAAACCGGTTGCTGCCTGACTTAACACCGTGTTTGGATCAACATAGGCGGCACCTTTGGCGTCTGCCTGGGCTTTCATGATGCCGTTGTAAGTAGTAATCGCCGTGTTTAGAGCCGTTACCTCATCGGCATCCAGTACATACTGGGTAGGTAATGGATTGCTGGCGCTAAGACCATAAGGGCCAGTTTTTGTTCCAACCGCTGTACTTCCAATTTTAGCGTACTCCAGAGCGTTTGGAATCATCAGCAAATCGCCAGTCTTCGTAGCGCGAACACCCTGGGCTGTTTGGATCACTAAAGCTGTAATCGCTGGTGTAGGGTTATTAAGCACTAAGTTGATTTGTGCCACTGCCAAAGATACCGTTACCGTTGAAAAATATGGCGTTATGATAATGTTGGGAATGCCCATAACAACGCCTTTACGACCACCTTCGGCTAATTTGTTCATTGCAGCCGTGAAATTTGTGGTGAACAGGTCAACAGGCGTAAGGGGCGTAACACCACCACTTGTTGCATAACCAAGCGCATCGTTGTTCCCTAACCAGCAGGAATAGAACGTAGCCCCGCTCAGGTTATCACTCATATACTGGAAGTAGGTAGTTGCTGGATTCGCTACTAATCGTTCGAAATATTGATTCCCTTGTGTGGACCCATAACCAACTGTCAATATATCCGATACCCGTATACCCGGAACCCCTAAATTCTGATTCGCATCTGTGAATTTGGTTAATAAAGGGGACCCGCCTGCTGTATTTCCCCCCCGTGCGGCACCGGGTGCTACCTGCGCAATAGACGTGATCAGGGTAGTTGGATCAGCCAAGGAGGGCACGCGAATAAGTTTCAGATAACCAGAACCGGCTGCCTGAGCTTCGGTGAAGAGCGGTTGCACAAAACTGCCGCCACCAACAGTTGTAAACTGACCTGCCAGAATGCTAGGGTACGAATTAAGCTGGCTGTCACGATAAAGACCGCCATCGGCATAACCAGCTGTTAGTGAGTTACCCACGGCCACATACTTTGTGAAGTCGGCACTGCCTTTGGTTGGGGTCGGCGTTACAACACCGGCATTCGGATCAATGTCATTATTCGTGCAGGCAGTTAGCCCAACCACTGTGGTCAGCACTAATCCCCACCGAAACCTATTCTTGACTTTCATTAGCGTATATAGGTTGGTTGAAAGAAAGATAAAATTGTAAAAAAAGAACGCAAAAGTAGTGGCTTTCTGTTACCCCACGCCCATTTAATCGTCAAATCGTTACCAGAAGGCGAGAGGCTCTTAAACAAACCTTAAACCCAATCTGTTGTTTGTCACGAATGAGTTGGCGTTATTGCCGATCATTATACATGTTTCATTAAAACTATACTAAGCCAATGGGTCTGTTATCATTTTTTAAGGGAGTAGGCGAAAAGATTTTTCACAAAGATGAGGTGGTTCCACAACCAGCAGAAGCTGAAAAAGTTGAACCCGTTCGCGCTCAGGCTCTGCTTGACCACGTAAAGCAGCTGGGACTTGCTTACAATAGCTTGACGGTTAAAACAAAAGGAGATACCGTCACCATAACAGGTTCTGTAAAAACGCAGGAAGATTCTGAGAAGATCGCGCTGGCCGTTGGTAACGTTGAAGGCGTATCGGCTGTTGATAACCAACTGGTTGTTGATGCACCCGCTCCAGAAGGTAAATTCTATACAGTAAAATCGGGCGATTCACTGTCGAAAATCGCCAAAGAAGTATATGGCGATCCGATGAAATACGGCATTATTTTCGAAGCGAATAAGCCAATGCTGAAAGATCCTGATCTGATCTATCCTGATCAGGTATTACGGATTCCGCAATTATAGAAGTATAGAGTTATAAAGTAATAGGGTTATTGAGTTATAAAGTTTTAGGGCTTCAAGTCCACTTTATAACTCAATAACCCTATTACGTTTGTTGGCCATAACATTTGGCCCCAGGAACGGTTCTATTGGTCTCAACTCAACGAAGAACTCATGGCCGTTCATTTATTGTCATATCTGAAAGAACAGTTCACCCCAGCCGTAGTCGATCAATTGGGGAGTGAACTAAGCGAATCATCGGCTAGCACGCTTAAAGCGATTAATGGCGTGCTACCAACTCTCTTAGGAGGACTCACACGGCATATTCAGGCCACAGGTGGAAGTTCATCCATTATTTCGTTCCTGGATAAAGAGGATTATGGAAAAACACCCCTCAATGTGAGCCAGTCGATTAGTGAACATATCATTAATGCGAATACAACGGCTAACAGTCGTGATTTCCTGGATCATATTTTTGACGATAAGCTTCCTCGCGTTATTGAACTCATTAGTATATACAGTGGTACGAAACCGCAATCGGTGCACACGATTCTGACTCAGGCAGGCATAATACTAATGGGCGTTTTAGGCCGTCAGGAGCAGGAAAAAGGACTGAGTGCCGAAAATCTGCAAACGCTGCTATTGGGGCAGGCTACCGAATTCAAACAGGCATTACCGAGTGGACTTGACGGAATTGGGAGCCTTTTAGGTTTCAACGATCTGGTTACCCCTACAGGGCCACAAACTGAGGTTCAAGGGACTGATAATCTTAGTGGAACGATTATCAATCCGAACATTCCTAAAAGCACCGAAGGTGAAAGGCGACATGAAAATGTGCGCTGGCTCCGTTGGGCACTAATTGCCATTGCCTTACTGGTCGGTTTTATGTTTGTACAGCAATGCCGCGAAAACCAGAACAGTGTCGATGGCATCAGCACGGACTCCACAGCCCGTGTCGAATCCGATGCGGTTGAAGACACATCGGCGGCTACCAAGGCAAGCATACGGCAAGCTCACGGACAAGTATCAGACTCAACAGTACCCGGTCCGCTTGGTATTCGTGATTCCACGAAGATGAAGCGGTAAGAAGTATGGACGCAAGATACGTCCATCACTACGCCAAAAAAGTAAGTTAATCTGTCAATAGGTTGGTCGGTAAGTGCGCCGGGATTGGTTAACTTGCCGATCAATTTGCCGCTGTGGCAGTTCGCTAACTTGTTTATCTTTTATGTTTGTTGACGCCATTGAACGCGTTGATTTGTTTACCCGACCGCTGCATTCAATTGTCAGACTCTACGGTCATGATGGCATTATACCCGGCACGGCTACTCTTTTTTTTGTGAACCAGGAAGGCTATGCGATCACCTGCAAACACGTTGCGGATTTAGTGGCTGAGGCCGACTCTATTTTTCGACATTATCAGGAGTTTCAGGGGGCACGTCGGAATGTGCTGAAAGAAAAAAATGCCGCTTATCTGGTTAGTCAGCTGGAAACGAAATTTAAACTCAGTGTCGATACGATTATTCGCATACGGAATAATTTTGTTGGCTGCGTTGATCAATTTCAGCAATTGCACATCGAACGACACCCCACTCAGGATTTAGCCCTGTTACGTTTTGAAGGCTATAATCGATTACTCTATCGATCGCACGCCACGTTTCTGGGCGATACAAGTCGAGTCAAACCGGGTCGTAGTTTGTGCCGGTTGGGGTATCCTTTCCCAGAGTTTACGAATTTTCGCTACAACCCATCTGTCGACGATATTGAGTGGAATACATTAGGGCGCACCAATTCTCCTTCTTTTCCCATTGACGGTATTGTAACCCGATTAGTTGGCGATGCAAACAGTATTACGGGTATTGAAATGAGTACGCCCGGCTTACGTGGGCAAAGTGGTGGCCCTTTGTTCGATAGTAACGGTTTGATTTATGGCATGCAGTCGGCTACGAGCCATTTGCACCTTGGTTTCGATATTGAAGATCATGAAGTGCTGGTGAACGGACGAAAACGGAGAGTGTCTAATTACCCGTTTCTAAACGTCGGAAAATGCGTTCATGTTGACGTGATTAAAGCCTTTTTACGCGAGAAAGGCGTAACGTTTTATGAAGGATAGCAACCTGCTCTACTAATTATATTACGTAAGACTTTGGGGCGTTGACTGTATCTTTGCGCGGTCAACGCTTTTTTTATGACTCAACCCGACGCTCAACAGGCAACCCAAATCGCTCTTTCGGCTGATGCTCGTGCGCTGCTCAAACAATTAATAGCGACTCCGTCGTTTAGCCGACAGGAAGAGCATACCGCAACATTAATCGAAGCGTTTTTGCGGGAAAAACAGATTCCGTTCAATCGGCTGAAAAATAACGTCTGGGCGCAGAATTATCACTTCGATCCTGATAAGCCAACTCTGTTACTGAATTCACACCACGATACGGTTAAGGTAAATCCATCCTGGACACTCGATCCATTTGAGCCACTTGAGCGCGACGATAAGCTGTTTGGGTTGGGAAGTAACGATGCTGGCGGTTGTCTGGTGTCGCTGTTGGCCACTTTTGCTTACTTCTACGATCGGCCTGGTATGCGCTATAACATTGTGATGGCAGCGACCGCCGAAGAGGAAATTTCGGGTCGTGATGGACTGGAATTGTTATTGCCTGAACTTCCGCCGATTAGCTTTGCTATTGTGGGTGAACCCACCGAAATGCAGTTGGCCATCGCCGAAAAGGGGCTACTCGTACTTGATTGCACGGCGCATGGCGTGAGCGGTCATGCGGCACGTAATGAGGGAGATAATGCCATTTATAAAGCAATTCGGGATATAAATTGGCTTACTACCTACCAATTCCCGAAAGTTTCACCAACGCTTGGCCCCATTAAACTATCCGTAACTATTATCAATGCGGGAACGCAGCATAATGTTGTTCCGGATACCTGCACCTTTACAATCGATGTACGTGTAACCGAGCAGTATACGCTCGAAGAGGTTATTGATACGATCCGGAAAAATATTGAGGCTGAGGTAAAACCTCGGTCAATTCGCCTGAAACCGTCCTCAATTCCAGCCGATCATCCCATTGTGCAGGCTGGGCTTGCATTAGGACGTCATACCTATGGTTCACCAACAACATCTGATCAGGCCGTGTTGAACTGCCCATCGCTCAAATGCGGACCGGGCCATTCGGGACGGTCGCATTCGGCTGACGAGTTTATTTATATCCGGGAAATTACAGAAGGGGTAACGGGTTACATCCAGATGCTGGAACAGATAATCTGAACAAGTAAGTAGCGCTTAATTGTCATACAACGTGGTGCTGCACAACGTATGGAGCTTATCGCGAGTCCGCAATAGCCGCATTTTGATCGCACTTTCCGACATGTGGAGTTGCTCGCTAATGGCTTTGATGGACAAGCCGTCTTCGTACTTGAGTCTTAACAGATTGGTTTCCTGTATTGATAAATCGTTCATCTTACGCTCCATGAGTTGCCATTGGGTGGTAGTAGACGAATCGGGCTCGGCCGCTATGTTCAGTGTTACATCGGATAGTAACTCAACTGACATTCGTTTACGTTGCCTAAGCTGATCGAGGCAATGATTATGAGCAACTGAAAAAAGCCAGGTTGCCAATGATGAGCGATTTTGGAAGGTTTGCAGTTTAAAGAACACCTTAACAAAAATATCCTGCGTAAAGTCTTTTGAGGCTTCCGGGTCCTGGGTCATTGACAGACACTTCAGATAGACTTTGCCAACATACCGATTATAGATGGCTTCAAATGCGTCTTTTTCTTTCGAGCTTTGGCAAAAAGTCGTGAAGTTTTTCTCTGTTAGATAAACATTTTCCATGGTGTAATGAAGAAGTTAAGCGCTATATAGCGTAGCAGACCAGAATGGCCTGTACGCTATATAACTTTAAGGTACGGTAGGTAAATAAATAGATGGTAAGTATTACGAAGGCTGCTCGACTACAGGAACGAGGTTTGTAAATTAGAACAGATCGAATCCTCAAAGGTCAACTTCTGTCCTTACAAAGTCCGGTGATTTTATATCAAAAACCGGTACTCCTGTCCCAAATACCTCATCACCGCTACATAAAGTAATGATCTACTATATATTTTCTTTGTTAGTGTATAGTGAATGTGTCTTTCTTTGCTTTTGATTTAATTTGTACGAGCGAACGCGGAGGGCGACATTTTATACACTTTTCGGAATGAACGAGCGAAGTAAGAGGGATCTTCGAAACCAACCAGATAAGCTGTTTCAGATACGGAGTGACCTTCACGTAGAAATTGAGCTGCTCGTTTTAGTCGATAATTGCGGATGAACTCGCCCGTTGAGGTATCGACCAGCGCTCTTAACTTCCGGTGTAAATTCATGCGGCTCATGCCACTTGCTAACGTGAGTTCTTCAGCACCAAAGGTAGGTTCATCCAGGCGCTCCTCAACTAGTTGGCAGAGTTTCTCAATAAGTGGATCGGTAGGCGCAGGAGCCTCCTCCACTGGAGCGGTACTGGTGAGACTGGCTAGTACCCATTGTTGTAACTGATGACGCTGCTCCAAAAGATTGCGGATACGTAGCTGCAACTCCTGAATATGAAACGGCTTGGCGATATACGCGTCGGCTCCTAAAGCCAAACCTTCCAGCCGTTCATTAACGGCAGCTTTGGCTGTCAATAGAAGAACCGGAATATGATTGGTCCGGGAATCTTCTTTTAGCTTCTTGCAGAGGGTATACCCATCCATACCAGGCATCATGATATCGCTGATAATTAAATCGGGTACCAGACTAGTAGCCAGTTCCCAGCCTGCCAGGCCATTTTCAGCCTGATGGATCGAATAAGAATCCAGTAAGTTATTAACAATAAAATCTCGTAGCACCTCGCTGTCTTCGACGACAAGTATAGATGAGGTTTTGTCTGTTGGTTTCCTTTTGGGAATACGCTGCACAACAGGTTCAACTTCTATGTCAACAGGTTGTGTAGCAGACTTAACTGCTGTAACTGATGGGGTAGAAAGTTCGGTGGTAACGGATCGATAGGGTAAACGAACGATGAACGTGGTTCCTGAGTTTACAGTGCTAGTTACCTGAATTGTACCCGATTGAAATTCAACTAATTCTTTCACTAAAGCCAGGCCAATGCCTGAACCTTCTTGTTGTAAATAATACGCTTGCCCCGACTTTAGTAGTTCTATCTGGTTGTTTTTTGCCTGATAAAATCGATCGAAAATATACGGTAGGTTTTCGGACGCAATGCCGATGCCATTGTCAGAAACGGATAGCTGAATCCAGGAAACGTCTGTCTGCTCCTTATTTTTAGGTATAGACTTCCCTAAAGGTAGCGGACTAATGGCCAGGTCGACACCTACTTTGCCGCCTACGGGCGTAAATTTCAGGGCATTAACGGTCAGATTATTAATAATTCGTTCCAGTTTCTCCATGTCAAACCAGTACTGCGGAGGCATATCTTCGGCCTGAAACGTTAGTTCAATGCTTTTTGCCTTCGCCTGAGGCTCTAGTACGGAAACGAGCTTATGGACAAAAGACTTAAGATCACCGAGGCTTTCGTTTAATTGAAGACCATTTGCCTCGGCTTTCGACAGATCAATTAACTGGTTAACCAGCTCCAGTATTTGCCCTGCATTTTGGTTGATTAAGTTAAGTTGATACTGGTCATCGTAGGTGTGAAGCCGCTTTTTTAGGGTTTCTACAGGACCCAGAATTAAGGTTAGTGGCGTTCTGAATTCGTGCGCAATATTGGTGAAGAACCGGGCTTTCATTAAGTCAACGGCCTTAAGTTGCCTGGTTTCCTGTTTGGTCAGATAGGCGTTGACCAGCATATAACCCAAGGCGGCTATGCCAAAAATGTATAGTAGAATTGCCCACCAGGTGGCCCACCAGGGCGGACGAATTACGAGCGTAATCTCCCGAATATGTTTACTCCAGATACCGGATGTATTCGATGTATTTAATTTCAGCGTATACGCTCCCCAGCGTAAATCGGTGTATTGAACGATAGGTTCACGCGGTTCAATCCATTGCTGATCCAAGCCAACTAACTGATAACGATACCGGATTTTCCCCTGACGATTGTATTGCATAGCCGCAAAATCAATCGTTATAAAGTTCTGATTATACGGTAAATCAAGGTGGGTGATAGCTTGAACAGGCAGCGAATCGGTTAGTGGCCCAGGGGAAATTGACTGATTGTTTAGTTGAATGTCAGTGATTTGGGTAAGTGGCTGATACGTATCGTCGTGTAATTGGGAAGGATAGAAGGACGTGATTCCACCCAGGCCACCCATCAGGATACGGTCGTTTGGGAGGTGCAAGAAGTGAAACCGGTTGAATTCGTTTTCCAGAAGACCGTCTTCTTTTTTATAAACGCAGGTCTGAAAAGATCGGCGGTCCATGCGGCAAAGCCCCTGGTTAGTGCCAATCCATAAAAAGCCTTTTTTATCAGGAATTGCCGAATAGATTACATTATTGGGCAAGCCTGTTTTGGTGGAAAACCGGCGGCAGGTGCCCGTTCGCTTATCAAAACGACACAAACCATTCCCAAACGTGCCCACCCATAAAATGGCTGGGTCAAGAGGATCATCGAAAAGACAAAACAGTTGGTTGCTGCTCAGCGAATTTGGATTGGCTGGTTGATTTTTGTAGGAACGAATTTGCCCACTAACCCGATCGATCCGATAAAGCCCTTGCGTATTTGTGGCCAGCCATATTGCCTGGTTATCAATCACTACCTGAAGAATGGTACCGTCTACTCCCAGCGACGAACGAAGTTGCTGCTTCGAACTGTCGGGCGGGTTTGCTGCCCGAATGGGATATTGAAACGAAACCCACCTGCCATTTTCATACCACATCGCCAACGATTGCGTTACTGCCCAAACACGGCCTGCAGGATCGGTAGCCATGGGTACTATTAAATCCAGCCAGGTCGAGTTTGCCAATAAATGAGCTGGAAAAGGGATCGGACTAACTTGCTTCGTGTTCAGATCAAGCTGATAAAAGCGTCTGTCGCCCATATTGAACCACAGCTTTTCCGCTTTATCAATGGTGTAACGAAAAAAGTAAGGATAGGCGGCAGGAGATATTTTCGGTAATTGGGATGTCGGTACGCCTAACTCGCGATGGAATAGATCTTCGTAAAAATTGAGCTGGTAAGGAGCAGCCTGAAACACTCCGGCATTGAGGTTGTATTTAAATACACCGACTTCATTAGTGCCTGTCCATAGCACATTAGACCGATCAATGAACAGACTTTCGAAGCCTATTCCTTCGGGCAATTTTGCCAATACACTTACGCCCTTTGCTTCGTTGTAGTGAAACAGAATGCCATATTGATAAAAGTATTCATTCCCTTCTGTATCTGTTACGAAAGAAACCTGGAACTGTTTTACCGGGTCGACTTCGTGGCTAGGTAAGGTAATCGATCGTGTACGGCCCGACTGAGGATCGAGCAATAATACAGAGCTGTCTAATAAGATAAACAACTCACCACTAGGCCGTATGCTGATTCCTTTAACATTGTTGTTGGGAAGTGGATAGCGTAAAAAACGTTTTGTTGGCGAGTCGAGTCTATACAAACCATTGGTAGCGCATGTCCAAATGATTCCTTGCTTGTCTTGCACGAAAATGCCCGCTCCGGCAAAAGAGCTTAAGGGTAAAGGGGCTTGATATTGATATTGTTGTACCCGATAGGTATCCGGCTCAATGCAGATAATTCTGTTTGAACGGAGGCAAATCCATAATCGACCTTGCTGATCAACGTAATGATGATGAATGTGGTCCTGACCTAGCTGTTGCTTAAAAAAAGGTTGCCTCGAAATATTGACAAATTTCTCAGTAACGGGGTCGATTATATCGATATCATTATAGTCGCTGAATACCCAGATGCGTCCTTGTTTATCGAAACCCAGACCAGAAAGGCTTAACGAAGAAATGCCCGGTTTACCATCTGTAGTAGGCTGAAATACTTTAAACTGCTTTCCATCATAACGGCATAGGCCATCACGAGTAGCCATCCAGATAAAGCCCTGACGGTCCTGTACAATACCAGGAACAAAGGCTTGCGGTAAACCTTGTTCACTCGTTATGGCCTCAGGCTTGGGTAACGTAATGCTCTGTCCACATACCGATACCGCGTTTTTGCCAACTAATGTTAGAAAAAACAGGGTCAGAAAGAGGGCGATTTGTCGGTAATGAGCCAAAGCTGGGCAGAGTTGTCTAGTCAGGTAAAAATAGCTCGCTATTTTATTCTGACGAGTAATTAGCGAGAGAATCAATTATAAATCATTACTGATTCTTACCACTAAGTAGGTGGCGAAGGTGATTGTTATTTTAGATTATACCATGTAGTCGGAAAATTGCTCTAAGGTACAATGGATTAATCTATGGGCCGAAAAAGGCTCTGTGGTTTGTACCGTTTTGGTTGATTAATCTCATCAGAAAGGTAGTTTTTACTTACTTTTAAGACCTAAAATTAACCTATTCCTATGCGTTTGTCTCGTGCTTTTACTGGATTATTGATTTCAGTTGCCTTAACCCGCCTTACCGCTCAACCGACAGTTAAACCAACTCCACGTCAACTTGCCTGGCAACCGCTCGAAACCACAGCCTTTCTGCATTTCACGGTAAATACATTTACGGATAAAGAGTGGGGAGATGGCACCGAAAGTCCGGCTATTTTCAATCCAACTAAACTGGATGCCCGACAGTGGATCAAGGCCCTGAAAGAAGCTGGCTTTAAAATGGCCATCATTACAGCAAAACACCACGATGGTTTCTGTCTCTGGCCATCTAAAATGACTGAGCATTCGGTAAAAAATAGCCCCTGGAAGAACGGTAAAGGAGATGTCGTTCGTGAAGTGGCCGATGCCTGTCGTGAATTCGGGTTGAAATTTGGGGTGTATCTCTCACCCTGGGATCGGCATGAACCGCGTTATGGAACAGCGGCTTACAACGATTACTATAAGAGCCAATTACGCGAGCTATTAACTAATTACGGCCCTATTTCGGAAGTCTGGTTCGATGGGGCGAAGGGCGAAAATGCCAAAGACATGACTTACGATTTTGCGGGTTACTGGGCATTAGTTCGTGAGCTGCAACCCAATGCCGTCATGTTTTCGGATGCAGGTCCCGATGTTCGCTGGGTGGGTAACGAAGCGGGGAACGCGGGTGAAACCTGCTGGTCGACCATCAATACGGACGGGTTGGCCCCCGGCGTGGCTGATTCGAAATACCTGAATCGGGGCGATGCGACGGGCAAACAGTGGGTGCCAGCTGAGACAGACGTATCAATCCGACCAGGTTGGTTTTATCACCCCAAAGAAGACGATAAAGTACGCTCGGGGAAAAATCTGGTTAATCTCTATTATCAGTCAGTGGGGCGAAATAGTTTGTTGTTGTTGAATGTGCCGCCTAATCGTGAGGGACTTTTTTCTGCGCCAGATCTGGCAAGTTTGAAAGAGTTTCGCAGTATTCTGGATGAGACGTTTAAGCAGAATCTGGTAGCAAAACAGCCCAAACTAACCGATAAGCAGCTCGGTACTTTCACCACGCTGACCGCCAATCAACCGATCACGATTGACCTGAATGGCGAAAAAACCTTTGATCGCATATCGATTCAGGAGAATATAGCTAATGGCCAGCGCATTGCCAGTGGTCGGGTCGAGTATTGGGATGGTTCGGAATGGAAATCGCTCCAGACATTCACAACGGTAGGCTATAAACGACTACTGCGATTCCCAGAGGTGAAATCATCGAAGCTTCGTTTGTTTATAACCAACGCCAATGGCCCCATAGAACTGGCAGAAGTAGGCGTTTATAAAGCATCGGCGCGGGAATAACGATAGCGCGAGCGTCTACGCTCGTGCTGACTATTCTCTGGCCTCTGGCCAGTATTAATTAATATCCAATCGGCCAGAGGCCGAAGAATAATCAGCATAAGCGTAGACGCTCGCGCTATCGCTCAGCTAGATTGCTTCTAAATTATCCTGATTAAGTAGGGCGAATAAACTTTCAGAATTACCTTGCGTTAAGCATGTAAAGAAAGGGGCTTCATGAAATCAATGGTTGCTTTTTTGCTGGCAGGCCTAATTCTGGGAAACAGTTTGTTGCCCGGTTTTGGTATTGAGCAGTCGACCAAACTGGTTGAGCTGATTCAGCATTATAAGCACCATATAGAATCAGATCATAACCTGAGTTTTATTGATTTCATGGCGATGCACTATGGCGAAAACTCAGCTCACCAGAAGCATCCTAATCATAGCCACCATAATCTGCCGTCAACAGGGCACATGATTACTGGCTTTACAATCAATTATCTTCAGTTAACTAGTCGGGCCTACTTACCGACAGTGCTTTCTTCTCAAACGGTGCTTTCACGGTATACAAATCTGTATTCGTTTCTATCCGTTTTCTCACTGATTAACCCACCCAGATGCTAGTTCTACGTACCTGGAGGCCAAATTGTGCCCATTCGGGTCGATAGAACAGCTTGTTCTAGTCTGTTTACGTTTCCTGTTTTCCATCCTGGTGCTTTATCGATTCGCCTGAAACGACTAGTTCGCTACGTCGGTCTGGTTGGCCCAATCGATTCCTGTCTATAGCTGGCCACTTGGGCCTGCTTTGAGGCTATTATTATCCGACATATTTACGGTAGTCGCTATGCTGAACGCCATTATTCATTTTTCTATTCATAATAAACTCATCATTGGGTTCCTGACGCTGGCCCTGGTGATATGGGGGGGCTGGTCGGCTACTCAGTTGCCGATTGATGCTGTTCCCGATATTACCAACAATCAGGTGCAGGTTATCACCAATAGCCCGTCGCTGGCGGCTGAGGACATCGAACGACTCGTCACATTTCCGGTCGAGGTTGGCCTGTCGAACATTCCTGGCCTGATTGAAATTCGGTCGTTTTCTCGTTTTGGCCTATCCATCGTAACAGTTGTATTTAGCGATGCAACCGATGTGTACTGGGCTCGTCAGCAGATCGCTGAGCGGTTGCAAAACGTAACGACACAGATTCCACCGGGCGTAGGTATGCCAGTGATGGCACCCGTTACGACGGGACTGGGCGAGATTTTTCAATATACGGTTGTGCCCAAGAAAGGCTATGAACATAAATATTCCCTAACCGATCTACGAACTATTCAGGACTGGATTATTCGCCGGGGACTGCTTGGAACTCCCGGTGTAGCCGATGTTAGTGGTTTCGGGGGACTTGTTAAACAGTACGAAATTGCCGTTGACCCCGATCGGCTTCGTAGTATGGGTGTCACGATCAACGACCTGTTTACGGCCCTACAACAAAACAACCAGAATACGGGCGGAGCGTACATTGACAAAAAGCCCAATGCGTTCTTTATCCGATCCAATGGGCTTATTGGCTCCGTCGATGACATCGCCAATATCGTGATTCGGCTAAATGACCAGCAATTACCAGTTCGCGTGCGTGATGTTACAGAGGTGGGTCTGGGATCGGCGGTGCGCTATGGGGCAGTAACGCGCAATGGGCAGGGTGAAGCCGTTGGCGCTATTGTGATGATGATTAAGGGTGGTAATTCATCGGAAGTAATCCGGGCGGTAAAACGAAAGATCGCCGAAATCAGCAAAACACTACCGGAAGGAGTGGCCATCGTTCCATTTCTGGATCGTACCAAGATGGTTACCAGTGCTATAGGTACGGTAGAGCGTAACCTATTGGAAGGGGCAACCATTGTCATTTTTGTTCTGGTATTGCTATTAGGCAACTGGCGAGCGGGAGTGGTTGTGGCTTCCGTGATTCCGTTAGCCTTGCTGTTTGCCATTTCGATGATGAATCTTTTCGGTGTTTCGGGTAACCTGATGAGCCTCGGCGCTATCGACTTCGGATTGATTGTCGATGGGGCAGTAATCATTGTAGAAGCCACCTTGCATCATTTGCACAAACGAAAGAGTGAAGCCAGGGCGCCGACCGGAAGGCTAGATCCCACTCTTTCACAATCTGAAATGGACGATGAAGTATTTGGGGCTGCCTCCCGGATTCGATCATCGGCTGCCTTTGGAGAAATCATTATTCTAATTGTGTACCTGCCTATTCTGGCGCTGTCGGGCGTGGAAGGGAAAATGTTCCGACCGATGGCACTAACGGTAGCGTTTGCCATTCTGGGCGCATTTATCCTGTCATTAACCTATGTGCCCATGATTTCGGCCTTGTTATTGGATAAGAAAGTTGCCCATAAAATTACGTTTTCAGATAGGCTGATGAAGCAAATTCAGCGATTCTACGAGCCTGTTCTGCTTTGGTCGTTGCGTTATCGACTGCCCATTTTATTGAGCGCTGTCGGGTTGCTGGTACTGACTGGCATTTTGTTCAGTCGTATGGGCGGTGAATTTATTCCGCAGCTCGACGAGGGTGATTTTGCGATCGATACCCGAACATTAACCGGCAGTTCACTATCAGAAACCGTCGATGCTACTCTTAAGGCTGAACGAATTTTGTTGACGCAGTTTCCTGAGGTAGAGCAGGTTGTTGCTAAAATTGGATCGGGCGAAATACCAACTGATCCTATGCCAATTGAAGCCGCCGATCTGATGGCCATTCTGAAACCGAAAGATCAATGGACTTCAGCCAGTACACGCGATGAATTAGCCAATCGAATGGCTAAAGCTTTGTCGGTAGTTCCGGGCGTCACATTTGGGTTTCAGCAACCGGTGCAAATGCGATTTAATGAGCTGATGACCGGAGCGAGACAGGATGTCGCGTTGAAAATCTATGGCGATGATCTTAACCAACTGGAAAAACTGGCTGGCCGGGTTAGTGCCATTATTCGAAAGATCGATGGAGCTAAAGACCTGTATGTAGAGCAGGTAGCAGGGCAGGCACAGATTTTAATTAAACTGGATCGGAATCAGATTGCACGCTTCGGGCTGAACATCACCGATGTGAACCGGACAATCAATACGGCTTTGGCGGGGCAATCGGCAGGATTGGTTTTCGAGGGTGAGAAACGCTTCGATCTGGTTGTGCGACTAGCCGCGGCTAAACGGCAGAGCCTTGAGGATATTCGGACTATCTATATAGCTACCCCAACCGGGCAGCAGGTCCCCTTATCCGAAGTCGCGACGGTGTCGATGGAACAGGAGCCTGGCCAGATTCAGCGCGACGATACACACCGACGCATCACGCTGGGCTTTAATGTTCGAGAACGAGATGTGGAAAGTATCGTGACTGAACTTCGGCAGAAAGTGGATCAGCAGATAAAGTTTCCGGCGGGTTATTATGTGACATATGGCGGACAGTTTCAGAACCTGGTCGATGCCAAGCAACGATTAAGTATTGCTGTGCCAATTGCGTTGGCGTTAATTTTTGCACTTCTCTTTTTTACGTTCGATTCTGTCCGTCAGAGTCTCCTGATTTTTATGGCGATTCCGTTGGCCGCTATCGGCGGAGTCTTCGCGTTGCTGCTGCGTGGTATGCCGTTCAGCATTTCGGCAGGAGTTGGCTTTATCGCCCTCTTCGGCGTGTCGGTGCTGAACGGTATCGTTCTGATTGCCGAATTCAATCGCTTACGGCATGAGGAAGGCTTAACCGATATGACAGAGATTATTCGGAAAGGCGCAGAGATTCGCCTGCGACCTGTAATCATGACTGCCCTTGTTGCTTCGTTTGGGTTCATTCCGATGGCGGTTTCTAACTCGGCAGGGGCCGAAGTTCAGAAACCCCTGGCTACAGTGGTCATTGGTGGCCTGCTCACCGCAACCCTGTTAACGCTGATTGTTCTACCAATCCTGTATTCACTCATGGAGAAAAAATCGCTTGATAATGAGGCTAAGAGGTCTTCTCAAAAAGCACCTTCTGCTGCAACGATTATCCTATTGTTACTAGCCATATCGACAACCGGGTTTTCGCAAGTTGCTCCCTTAAAAGCCATTACGCTTGAGGAGGCATTGCAGCAAGCCACAACCCAAAATGCGCAACTACGAATAGCTGGATTGGGTGTAAGTCAACAGCAGGCCCTGCGCCGAACGGCCTACGATGCTGGGCGGTTCTCGGTGGTTGGCATGCTGGGTCAATACAACAGCCGTCGGTTCGATAACAACCTGACAGTAACGCAGTCTATTCCGAATCCCACGCTTATGCGTCGATTGGCGGACTTGAACGATCAGACTGTTTCGGCGCGCCAGATGGAGGTGCTCGTTACCCAAAACGATGTGAAGTACCAGGTGAAATCGACTTATTATGATCTGGTCTATCTTCAGCAGAAAACGCGCTTATATCGCCAGCAGGATACCATTCTGGCGGAGTTTGTCAAGGCTGCCAATTTGCGGTACCGGGTAGGCGAAACCGGAAGCCTTGAAAAGGCAACCGCCGAAAGCCAACTAGCCGATCAGCGCGTACGATTGGCCCAGAACGAAAGTAATCAGACGGCCGGGCGAACGCGGTTACAAACGTTGCTGTATCGGACAGAACCGGTTCGTATTCCAGATCAGGTGTTGCTTAAACTGACGTTGGCCCTCCCAACGGATAGTAGCGCTCTGGCGCAAAACCCACTTTTACGTCAGTTACAGCAACAGATTCGGGTTGCTCAGGAAGCCCGTTCTGTCGAACAGGCGCGACTCAAGCCGGATTTTCTGGTCGGTCTTTTCTCGCAAACGCTTGTAGGGAGCCAGTTGATCGACGGGCAGGAATTGTATTTCGGTGCGGGGCACCGATTTTATGGTGGTCAAATTGGCGTAACATTCCCATTAGTAAGTGGAGCTGGTCGGGCTCGGGTCGAAGCTGCCCGCGTTAGCGAACAACTGGCACAAACGCAACTGCAAAGCCAGCAACTGGCCCTGCAACAACAAATAACGCAGGCTGTGACTCAGTATGGGCAATATCGCGATGCGTTAACGTATTACGAAGAAAACGGACTGGCGCAGGCAGACCTCATTCAGACGAACGCTCGGCGAGCATTTGGCAGTGGCGATATCGGCTATGTCGAATTTTCACTAGCGATTCAGCAGGCGCTTACCATTCGCCTGAATCACCTCGATTTACTGAATCAATACAATCAATCGGTTTTATACATTAACTACCTGGCTGGCAATCCATAAGCCTTCGCCATTGTATATACTTATATGACTTTCATTCAATTATCCATTCGTCATTTCCGGCTTTTTCTGCTGTTAATCAGTCTACTAACTGGTAGCTTGGCTTGCCAGTCTACCGAAAAAACAGCGGCCGACACAGCGGTCGAAAAAAACACTGAGGCTACTACCGCCACTGACTCTACCGAAAAATCTAACGATACCGTTCGGGTAGCGCTAACACAGGCCCAATACACGGTCGCGGGTATCCAGCTTGGAGAGCCTGGTTTACATACCTTAAGCACGACATTGAAAGTGAACGGCTCGCTTGATGTGCCAGCTCAGAATCAGGTATCGGTTTCGGTTCCATTTGGCGGCTATATCCGAAAAATCAATCTGGAGCCCGGTATGCGTATTAGCAAGGGACAAACGCTGGTGGTGCTCGAAAATCCCGAATACATTCAGTTTCAGCAGGAGTATCTGGATACAAAAGCAAAACTGGAATACGCTGATCTGGAGTTTGCTCGTCAGCAGGAATTAAGCCGCGAGAACGTCAATGCGCTGAAGGTATTTCAGCAGATTCGCGCCAATCGTCAGAGTTTACAGGCTCAGTTGGCAGGAATGACGCAACGGCTGGCTTTATTGCATATTAATCCTGCCACGCTTACACCCGCCACACTCACACGTACGATTAACGTTCCGTCGCCCGTATCGGGTTTTGTGACCGATGTACCCGTCAATAATGGCCGTTTCATTAACCCTGCCGATGTGCTGGTGCAAATCACCGATCTGACGCACCCGCATGTTCGATTGAGTATTTTCGAGAAAGACATTAGTCGCATTCATGTGGGCCAGGTTATTCGATTTGGCATGGGTGGCGATGCCAGTTTGGTGCATCGGGGCGAAGTTTTCCTGATTGGTAAATCGATCGCTGCCGATCGAACCATTTCGGTGCTGGCACACCCCGATGGCTACGCCAGTGATTTTATTCCGGGGGGGTATATTTCTGCACAAATCAATGTGAAAACTCAGCCTTTATCGGCCCTGCCCGAAGAGGCTATTATTAGTTTCGGGGGCAAAAACTACATTTATATCCTGGAGAAAAAAGAAGTGAATCCCACTACGTATCAGTTTCGACAGGTGGAAGTAAAGCCCGATCTACGGGATAATGGCTATGTTGCTATCGCTCTTTCGGCTGATATCAATCCCAAACAAACCCCAATTGTAGTAAAAGGAGCCTATAGTTTATTGGCCAAGTTAAACAACAGTGAAGAGTAGTAGGTATTGCAGTATCGTGGTGGCGGGTTCTAAAACCCGCCACTGGGAGGTTTCTCAAAACCTCGTGAGCATCTATAGGTTTTGAGAAACCTAGCATGTCAGATGTAAGCAACTGACATCACAGAAAACAACTAGTAAAGAGGAATCGACCAACAAATGCCGTATTTTGGCGGTTAATTTCCTCATCTATTAATCAGTCGTAGCCGCCCGGCGGCACATTTCCCTTATGCTATATCCGCTGACGTTCGAAACTATTTTTAAAGACAAAATCTGGGGAGGCCAGAAAATCAAAACGATTCTGGAGAAAGACTTCTCCGGATCGCCGGACCGTCCCCTACCCAACTGTGGAGAAACCTGGGAGGTTTCTGATGTAGAAGGTAATGTATCGATTGTAAAAGAAGGCAGTTTGCAGGGAAAATCGCTGCACGAATTGGTGGAGCAATACAAAGGTGAGCTGGTTGGAAAGCATGTGTACGAGCAATACGGTAATCGGTTTCCGTTACTGGTAAAATTCATCGACGCCAATGACGATCTTTCCATTCAGGTTCACCCGAACGATGAGCTGGCTAAACAACGTGGAACCGGCTTCGGTAAAACCGAGATGTGGTACATCATGCAGGCCGATGAAGGCGCGAAACTCAATTCGGGCTTCAATCGGGAAGTGACTAAAGATGAGTACGTGAAAGCTGTTGCTGACAATACCATTCAGGATTTATTGAACATTGAGCCTGCGAAACCCGGCGATGTATTTTTCCTGCCAGCTGGTCGGGTTCACTACATTGGTAAAGGGCTTTTACTGGCCGAAATTCAGCAAACATCAGATACGACCTACCGTATTTATGACTTCGATCGGGTAGATGCAACGACTGGTAAGAAGCGTGAACTGCATACCGATCTGGCTGTCGATGCCATCGATTACCATCACTACGATCATTACAAAACACAGTACGAAAAGAAGGAGAACGAGAGCGTTAACGCTGTAAAAAGTGACTATTTTATAACTAACGTACTGAATTTCAATGAAGAAGTCGCACAGGACTATTCGCGCATCGATTCGTTCGTGATTTTAATTTGTGTAGCTGGTGGTCTCACCATTGAAACATCCGGCGGATTTAGTCAATCACTCAAAATGGGTGAATGCGCCCTGATTCCGGCGTCTATCAATAATGTAACCCTCATTCCTGATGGTGATATGACCGTTTTGGAAACGTATGTACCTTAATGTCTGAACCAGGATTTATAGGATTTAAATGATTTCCAGGATTAGAGTTAATCGTACGTAATCTTTTAATCTTGTAAAATCATTTAAATCCTATAAATCCTGGTTCAGATAAAATGCGCTATTGCCTTGCCCTTGACCTCAAAGATGATCCGGCTCTGATTGCCGAATATGAACAATACCACAAAAAGCTCCAGCCTGCCATTGAAGCCAGTATTCGTGATTACGGAATTACCGAAATGGAAATTTACCGGATCGGAAATCGACTGTTTATGATTATGGAGACGGACGAAACCTTCTCGTTTGAGGTCAAAGCGGCCGCCGATGCTGCTAACCCAAAGGTGCAGGAATGGGAGAATTTAATGTGGGGTTATCAGCAGTCTTTACCGATGGCCAAGCCCGGCGAAAAGTGGATGCTAATGAAGCAGATTTTTCAGATGTGAGTGTCAATCTGGTGTGGGTATTCACCCGTGCCTTCTTATGTCGTCAGCATTTGCTGACGCAAAAACTAGTCCTTAACGCGGGGGTCAGTGAATACTGACAAAATGAATAGGCACGGGTAAATACCCGCGCCAGACTTAGCGCTAGTGAAAATTTCGAGTTTCTGGAAACTCGAAATTTTTTGTTAAATAATGTAAAATTTGCTTGACATGTTGAATAGTTAGCTTTACGTTTGATGTGTCAAATAAACTTTACATATCTATGAAAACAAAGTGGCTTTTCCCGCATCGATTCCGGCTTATTGGCTGGATTATTTTCGTACCATCAGCTATCCTCGGGCTGGCAGCAATGTATTACGAGTTAGATATCATTTCCTTAATTAAGGAGATTTTATTTAATGCTAAGCCACCAACGGGCACTCTTACGCTTGAAGGTTTCTTTTCTGCTGGTAGCCAAAATATGACCGATGAAATAGCTGCTATTGGCGTTATTCTTGGCTTACTGCTGATTGCATTCTCACGAGAGAAGGTTGAGGATGAAATGATAGGTCAACTTCGGCTCGAAGCCCTGCAATGGAGCGTTTATGCCAATTATATCATTCTGGCTATTGCCATTTTGACGCTCTATGACAATGCCTTTTTTAATGTTATGGTCTATAACATGTTTACTGTATTGCTGGTCTTTATTTTCCGGTTTCGCTGGCTTCTCTACCGAAATAACCATCAACTGTTGGCTCTATGAAAAACCGGCTTAAAGTTGAACGAGCTGAACAGAACCTGTCGCAAGCCGACCTGGCCGACCGCATTGGTGTAAGTCGGCAAACGATTAACTCGATTGAAACGGGTCGTTACGTTCCTTCTACAATTTTGTCACTAAAACTGGCACAGGTGTTTGGTAAATCGGTGGAGCATATCTTTACGCTCGAAGAGACCGATTGAGAAGATGTCAAACCTGTATATCATGGCTGGTCCGAACGGAGCCGGAAAAACAACCGCTGCTTACACGCTGCTACCTGAAGTCATGAAGATTAAGGAATTCGTCAATGCTGATGAAATAGCAAGAGGATTATCCCCATTCAATGTGGAAGCCGTAGCGTTTGAGGCTGCGCGGATCATGTTGCAACGTATTGAGCAACTTATGAGGCAAGGGATTGATTTTGCGATTGAAACAACGTTGTCTACGCGCTCATACGTACAAACTATTCGTCGTGCTCAGCAACTTGGCTATTCTGTAAGCCTTTACTATTTCTGGATACCATCGGCAGAGGTATCAAAGGAACGAGTGGCGATGCGTGTGTCTCGGGGAGGCCATAACATTCCACCCGATGTGATTGAACGTAGATATGCCAGGAGTCTGGTAAATCTGACTAAACTATATATTCCAGTCTGCGATTACGTTGTTATTTTCAATAACGCTGGCATTGTTTCTGATCTGATAGCAACGGGCGGAATTGATAGCGAGATACTTGTGTTAAATAAAGACATTTGGGAAACCATTCTGAACCATGGAAATAAATCAGACAAAGACGAGACCAAGTAACGACGAAGTGTTGGCTGGTGTCCGACGAGCCGTTCAGAAAGTAGTCGACCAGGCGAAGTGTAATGATGAAGAATTAGTTATCGCTCACAATGACAAACCTGTGCGCGTTAAAGCCCGCGACCTGTAAGGCCATCGTTACTAAATACATTCTCCAAACGCCCATCTTCAACGGGCGTTTTTTGTTGTTACTGCGTACGGTATATCGCTATCTTTACGAAGACCAACTCCATCAATACGTCACCTTTATGAAACACTGGCTTTACGCATTGCTCGCGTTTGCGTTCATCGTTCCGGCTCAGGCACAATCCACTACGCCCAGCAATTTCGTTCGGGAGAATTACCAGAAAACGGAATACAAAATTCCGATGCGTGATGGCACAAAACTCCACACCACCGTCTATGTTCCAAAAGATGCCTCTGCAAGCACGAAATACCCATTTATGATGCAGCGTACGTGCTATAGCGTGGCACCTTACGGGCCCGATACCTATCCGGCGCAGGTTGGCCCGTCGGGAACGCTCATGCGCGACAAGTTTATCTTTGTCTATCAGGATGTTAGGGGTCGATGGGCATCGGAAGGGACCTGGACTAACATGACGCCAACCGTTACCGATCAGCAATCAGCTCCCGTAGCGAAAGGTAAAAAGAGCGTTACAAAACCAGTGAACACTACGGTGGTTGATGAAAGCTCGGATACCTACGATACCATCGAGTGGCTACTCAAAAACATACCGAACAACAACGGTCGGGTGGGGCAGTGGGGCATTAGCTATCCTGGCTTTTACACCATTGCAGGTGCTGTAGCCGCTCACCCCGCATTGAAAGCCTCATCGCCACAAGCGCCTATTTCCGATTTTTTCTTTGACGATTTTCACCATAACGGCGCGTTTATTCAGGCGTATCTGTTCACATTCCCTGTGTTTGGTATTCAGCACCCACAGCCTACAACGCAAGCCTGGTATAACAGCGATTTTATCAATACGAAATCGAAAGACGGTTTTCAATGGCAGCTAGACCTTGGCCCGCTCAAGAATGTCGATAAATACTACAAGAATAACTTCTATTGGCAGGAAACCATCAATCACCCGAACTACGATGAGTTCTGGCAGAAACGGAGCATTATTCCGCACCTGAAGAACATTAACCATGCGCTAATGACTGTTGGTGGCTGGTTCGATGCAGAAGATTTACCCGGACCGCTTAACATCTACAAAACCGTTGAGAAGAATAATCCGGGTATATATAACACATTGGTGATGGGCCCATTTGGACATGGCCGGTGGTCGCATGAAACAGGTCACACACTGCATAGTAATGTGTATTTCGGCGATAGCATCGCAACGTTTTACCAGCGGAATATCGAGGCTAAATTCTTTACGCATTTCCTGAAAGGGGCTGGTGATGGCAAGACTGGCTTACCTGAAGCTTACCTGTTCAATACGGGTCGCAATGAGTGGAGAACGTTCGACAAATGGCCTGCCGCCAATGCGCAATCGATGCAGTTTTTCCTGGCTAGTTCTGGCCAACTAGCCCAACAGGCAGGCAACGGCTATTCGGAGTTTATCAGTGATCCGATGAAGCCGGTTCCCTATACCGAAGACATTACGACAACTCAGGGTTTTACACCCTTTAACTACATGTCGGAGGATCAGCGCTTTGCGGGTCGTCGCCCCGATGTATTAGCGTTCCAGACCGATGTGCTGACGGAAGACTTAACATTGGGGGGCGAAATTATGGCTAAACTGAAAGTGAGTACCACTGGGACTGATGCCGATTGGGTGGTGAAGCTGATTGATGTATATCCGCCCGATGAACCGAATCATCCGTATATGCCGAATAAGAATATTACTCTCGGAAATTATGAGCAAATGGTTCGCTCAGAAGTAATGCGGGGGCGATTCCGTAATTCATTCGAGAAACCTGAACCCTTTAAACCGGGCGAAGTAACGAATGTGAATTTTCGTTTGCAGGATGTTTTGCACACATTTAAAAAAGGCCACCGGGTCATGATTCAGGTGCAAAGTACCTGGTTCCCACTTATCGACCGTAACCCACAGAAGTATGTGGATAACATCTTTAAAGCCGACGAAAAAGACTTTCAGAAAGCCACGCATCGGGTATATGATAGCTCAGTTATTGAGGTGCAGGTACTGAAATAAGACAAACTGACGAGTTATCTTGTTGAAAGGGGGCTGTGATGTCGGTTTCTCAAAACCGACACCGAGAGGTTGCCTAAAACTTAGTCATAAACAGTAGAGAAGGTTTTGAGAAACCTCACGGTGCCAGATGTAAGCATCTGGCACCACAAAATACTACAAAAAAAGAGTTAAGCAACTAAAAAAACAACGTATGAAAGCCATCTGGAACGGCCAAACAATTGCCGAAAGCAACGACACGGTTGTGGTCGAAAACAACCATTATTTCCCAAAAGAATCGGTGAATCCTGAATTTTTGGCTGATAGTCAAACGCATACGACCTGTCCCTGGAAAGGGCTGGCTTCGTATTACTCGTTGGCCGTTGACGGCAAGACCAATACCGATGCGGCCTGGTATTATCCTGACCCTAAATCGGCTGCGAATCAGATTAAAGATCGGGTAGCATTCTGGAAGGGGGTTCAGGTTGTCGAATGATTCAGATTGAGAAGCTAACCAAACGATTTGCCTCGCACGTAGCGGTCGATGGGGTTTCGCTAAGCATTGGGCCTGGAGAGACATTGGTTCTGCTCGGAACAAGCGGTTGCGGAAAAACCACAACGCTCAAAATGATCAACCGCCTGATTGAACCAACCAGTGGCTCAATCAGTGTGGCGGGTATTGATGTTCAGCAACAAATCGGGTCTGAACTTCGTCGCCAGATTGGCTATGTCATTCAGGATGGTGGCCTGTTTCCGCACTATACCGTTGCTGAGGCCATTGCAACTGTTCCCAAACTGCTCAACTGGGAACCGACTGCTATTCAGCAACGAACCCATGAATTAATCGAAAAACTGCAATTGCCAAAATCGACGCTGACTCGCTATCCGTCTGAACTCAGTGGCGGGCAGCGTCAGCGGGTTGGGCTAGCTCGCGCGCTGGCCGCTAAACCACCGGTTGTGCTTATGGATGAGCCGTTTGGCGCGCTAGATCCGTTCACGCGTAAACACGTTCGTCGGGAGCTGTTTGGGTTAAACGAATTAAAGGAAACAACGGTCGTACTCGTTACGCACGATGTAAATGAGGCTCTCGAACTGGCCGATCGTATCGCGCTGATGGACAAGGGGCGCATTGTGCAAATTGGCTCACCAGATGAGTTGCTGAAACGACCCGTTAACGATTTCGTTCGGGATTTTCTGGACGATAAACCCCATCGGTTGCATGATTGACTTCTTCTTGTTCATCCGCGATCATGCCGATAAATTGCTGGAACAAACCCTGACCCATATTGGTCTGACGTTTGTATCGCTGTTGCTGGCGCTGCTGATTGGATTGCCGCTTGGTATTCTGATTTCGCGACAAACCAAATTGGCGAGCAGCGTGCTGGGTGTGGCTGGAATATTGCAAACAGTGCCCAGCGTTGCGCTCTTAGGTTTCCTGATTCCGTTGCTCGGTATTGGCATTGGGCCTGCATTGGTGGCTTTGTTTCTGTATGCATTATTGCCGATTATTCGAAATACGTATGTCGGCATTACAGAAGTTAGCCCGTTGGTGAAAGAAGCGGCCAGAGGTGTTGGTATGACGGATAACCAGATTTTGACCAAGGTTGAACTCCCGCTCGCATTGCCTGTCATTTTCGCTGGCGTCCGTACGGCAACGGTCATTAACGTAGGCGTGGCTACGCTGGCAGCCTATGTGGCAGCTGGCGGACTCGGTGAGTTTATCTTCAGTGGTATTGCCTTGAGCAACGTAAACATGATGCTGGCGGGAGCCATTCCAGCTGCGTTATTGGCCGTTGGGTTTGATTTTGGCCTGGCTCAATTGCAACGGCTATCCGTTAAAAAGCTGCGCATAGGGGCGTTGGTTTTTGTGATTTTACTCCCTTTTCTGTCGGCGTTTTATCTAGTACCGGGTAAACAGGATAAATTAATTGCCGGGTTTGCTCATGAATTTTATGGTCGTGCCGATGGCTATCCCGGCTTGCAAAAAACCTATGGTCTTCAACTGCGCCCCCGGTTAATTGATCAGAATTTGATGTACGAAGCCATTCATCAGGGTCAGGTTGACATCATTAGTGGTTATTCGACAGATGGACGTATTAAGGCATTCGATTTACTTGTTCTGGACGATAATCGGCATGCGTTTCCACCGTACGCAGCTGCCCCCATTATCCGACAAGCAACGCTAAATCGCTACCCAGAATTAGGACCAACACTGAATAAGCTGGCCGGAAAACTAACCGATTCTGTAATGACGGCGCTGAACTATCAGGCCGATTATCAAAAACAATCACCAGAAGTTATCGCTACTAACTTTTTGAAGAAGGTTGGTTTGTATAACGTTCCTAAAATGGGGGAGCGAACGGCAACGGTTGTGATGGGATCAAAAGTCTTCACAGAGCAGTATATTCTGGCCGAAATTTATCGCCAATTGATTGAAGGACAAACTTCTTTACGTGTCGTTACCAAAACGGGGTTAGGCGGCACGCAAATCTGCTTTGATGCCCTCCGAACAGGTTCTATTGATTTCTATCCTGAGTATACCGGCACGGGGTTGCTCGTAATTTTGCAACCATCAACTGCTATACTGCAGCAGTTACCCATGCAAACCGATTCGGTTTATCAGTTCGTCGAACAGCAGTTTCAAGAGAAATATAAACTAGATTGGTTGAAGCCATTAGGCTTTAATAATAGCTATTGTCTGATGATGCGACGGGAGCAGGCAAAACAATTAGGCATCCAGTCGATTGAAGATTTGGTACAGTATCTTGGTGAAAAGCGTTGAGGAATAATCGTAAAAATATTTGTTCAACCCCTTCAGGGTCGTATGTTTATAGAAAATCGTTAGGCTATAAACATACGACCCCGAAGGGGTCGAACAGGCAATTAATACTAAAAATTAACTATAGAAAAGCCATGAAAACAGAAACTCGGTTTGCGCAATTGAAGACGTTTTTACACAATGTGATTCGGGGTATTGTGAAGGTTGATATTGTCTAGGCTACGTTGATTCTGCGTTTTGCATCGTATCCTCGGTCTGGTATATACCCATCATATTTCGATCGCGTAGCGATCCAATGTTTGTAGAAATGGTGTTTTGTTGCATGTTTTCGGGTCGCATAGCGATCCAACCAAGCCATATTCGATCGCTACGCGACCAAAAGGGGGAGACAGAGGCCTACTTTTCTATAAACATTCGATGCCTAACGGCATCACTAGAAATGCGGATATACTCTAGGTGTCCCCCCAGACCGAGGATAAAGCTATTAAATTATCCTACAACTGACTCGCCAGCAATGTCAGCCAGGCTTCTTTGGTCTTGTTTTCAGCGAGCAGCTGTTTGGCCCGAAGGTGCAGTAAATCAGGCAAGTATTGGCAGCCATTTCGGGCTTCGTCGATTAAATCATTCAATATACCTGAAGCCCGAAAGGTGTGTACTTCTTCGCGTGTGGGCATTGCTAGAAAGCTCCCTAGTTTTCCCAGATCATTTCCAGTTAAAATCGCGCTATTGCGAATAGCGGACGGAATCTGGTCGATTCCCATACCCATTTGTGGTCGACTAACTGTAAAGAGCGCATCGGCATTTGCCCGACTGTACCAATCGCCACCAAGCCGCCCCACCAAATCGACGCTTGCCTGATCGATGCCGCCGGTCTCGTTGAAAATTGTTTCCTGAAAATGCGCCAGCACAACTTCGCAGATCACCAAATAGCCTGTTCCGGGAGAATCGGCGGCTGATTGGGGATTCGTATTGATAATTTGCCTGACAACACATTCATACGCAGCAGGCGATTCGACAACTCTTGGCGGACGAACCCGCTCAGACGAAATGGCTGTAAATCCCGCTTTCTCAAACTCGTTGACATCTCGTTCAAATTCAGCGCTAGCCAACGAAGCCTGTTCAACCATAGCGTAATTCACGACATTGATAACCACTTCACCCACTTCTTCCAGATTGAGCAGCGTATGTTTTTTATGCCCATGCCGATTAATGGTCGGGGCAAAAATCAGCGTGGGCGGATTATAACCGAAGAGATTAAAGAAGCTAAACGGACTTAGATTAACATTCCCTTTGGCATCTGTTGTACTCGCAAACGCAATTGGGCGCGGGCCAATGGTGCTAATCATGTAGCGATAGAACTCATTGGGCTTTAAGTCAGCAGGGTTGACGGTTATCATGAATAAATCGTTCCGGTTACGTCGCCCAAATCTACGCGAACGCCGTTTAAAAAGCCCCAGCCGTGTAGAGTTATTGTGTCGCCGTCTGCCAGAAATGTTCGCGTTGTGGTTTCTGACAGATGCAGTGGCCGTTCACCATTCCAGCTTAGTTCAAGCAGTGAACCATAGCTGCCCGGTGTACTGCCGGAAATGGTGCCAGTTGCCAATACGTCGCCAATATTCAGGTTGCAGCCACCAACGGTATGATGCGCAATCATCTGGGCGAAGTTCCAATACAAGTACCTAGCGTTAGAGCGACAGATACAGATTTTCTCACCCTCAGCAGGTTGCAGGCAGACTTCCAACTCAAAGCTAAAGTGCTTTTCACCAGTGGTTTGTAAATAGGGTAGGGGTATTGGGTCCTGAGGAGGTCCAGCTACGCGAAAAGATTCCAGTTCATCAAACGGCATGACCCAGGCCGACAGGCTCGAAGCAAAGTTTTTGCCCAGAAATGGCCCTAATGGCTGGTACTCCCATCGCTGAATATCGCGTGCCGACCAGTCGTTAAACAGCGTAACTCCGAAAATATAATCTTCGGCTTCCTCTACTGAAATCGACTCGCCAAGCGGATTATTCTTGCCAATAATCAACCCTAACTCAAGCTCAAAATCCAGTGCTTCCGATGGGCCAAATACAGGCTTGCCCTCATGCAAAAACTGGCCTTTGGGTCGGCGGATGGGGGTTCCTGAGACAACGATTGACGATGCCCGACCGTGATAAGCAACGGGCAACTGTTTGTAGTTTGGCAAAAGTGGATCGCTTGTGGGGCGAAACATGCGCCCTACGTTTTCGGCGTGATGAATGCCAGCGTAAAAATCTGTGTAGTCGCCAATATGTACCGGCAAGTACATCTGCACGCGTGATTCGTGGATGAAAACCTGGTCATGAACATCCGAAAAAGCGGGTGTACCACTGCTTACGAGTTCATTAAGTCGCTGACGAATAGCGCGGTGTGCCGGTTTGCCTAAGGCGATAAAATCATTTAGTACCGGTTGGGCAAATACGGTAGGATCAATTTTAAGATCATTGAAATAACCCAACAGGGCAACTACCTCAAGGTCGAGAATGTAGTCGTCCTGTTTTAGGCCCACACGTGGGCTGGCAATGTCGTAGCTGAAAATTCCGTACATGATGAATGAATAATGTACAATTGATAATGTATACTAATGGATAAGGCCAAGTTGTTACGCTCCAGCAGCATTATTCATTATCCATTGCTCATTTTACATTATCCATCATTCGCTAATGTTGCTGTAAATTGAATCCATAATCCGCACAAAATGCTGGTAGTCTTCCTCGCTTAAATCACCCCAGCCTTTCCGTCGCATAGCCGATACTACAGGCAGTATCTCGCTGTATTTGGCTTCTCCGGCTTCGGTCAGATAAACCAGAAACTTGCGCCGATCGGTATCCGCCATGCGTCGTTCGGTTAGCCCTTTTTGACTGAGCAGGTCAATAATACGGGTTACGGTTGGCGCATCCTTAGTCGTCATTTCCGAAATCGTATTCTGACTGATGCCGGGATTTCGATAAAGGTGATCAATTATAACCCACTGATCAACAGTTAAATCAAAACCAGCATCGGTAAACTGCTTTTGTAGGGCATTTCGAATTTTCTTGATTGTGGTGTCAATCTTGAAGAAATAAGCACGCGAATCGGATGGGTGCGTCACAGTTTAATGGATAATGATTAATGGACCTTTACTTAGGCCTAAATGGATATGTAAGTAGTTCAAAATTATTCATTATTCATCATACATTATTAATGATTAGCAGTTCTTCCAGTGTGGCTTCAATCAGAGGCACGGATTGGTAGAGCTGCTCATACGACTCAATGACGAAATACTGCTCCTGAAAATGGTCAATTATATAGGGCGTCTTCAGTAGCGTTTGCACATCATAAGGTACGCGCCTGGGTTCGGTGCTGAACAAACTATAGGTCGTTTCACCAACCGACGATAAAATGCCGCCCCCATAAATACGCAGTTCGTTACTCTCCCGAATCAGCCCGAACTCAACCGTATACCAATACAGCCGCGAAATCATAGCAATAGCTTCTTCACTCTCGATATGGTGCAGGGCAATCTGGCTCAACGCTTCCAGAAAATCGCAAAAAGCCTGATTCGACAACATCGGAACGTGCCCGAATGTATCATGAAACATGTCGGGTTCGGGTAAATAGTCCAGTTGGTCGCGTCGTCGGAGCCAGGTCGTAGCCGGAAAACACCGATTTGCCATCAACTCGAAGAACTCCCGATTGGGAATTAAGCCTTCTACACCGCACACTCGCCAGCCCGTTAAAGCCTGTAGTCGTGGGTTCAAATCCTGCTCAAAATCAGGAATACGATCAGCCCGAAAACCCGTCGCCGAAATGCCGTCCAGGTACGCCTGGCTAGCTTTTCCTGGCAATTGCGCCATCTGCCGTTCGAACAATAACCGCCAAACGGCCTGTTCGTCAGGGGTGTATGTGTATGTCTGGTTCATGATTAATGAGTGAATGATAGATTGATTGACTGATTGAATAGCCTCATATACAACCTATTCAATCAGTCAATCAATCTATCATTCAAAATTTAAAGTGTTCCCCGTAATTCCTGTTCGCGCTCGATGGCTTCGAACAAGGCTTTGAAATTGCCTTTTCCGAAGGACTTAGCACCTTTTCGCTGGATGATCTCGAAGAATAGGGTTGGACGTGGGCAGATCGGTTTTGTGAAAATCTGGAGCAGATAGCCTTCCTCGTCGCGGTCGGCCAGAATGCCGAGAGGACGTAGCGTCGCTATTTCTTCGTCAATCTGGCCAATTCGATCTGCCAGATCATCGTAGTAAGCATCGGGAACGGTCAGAAACTCAACACCCCGGTCGCGCAGGGTCAGTACGGTTTCGACAATGTTATCGGTAGCCACGGCAATATGTTGAATGCCGGGACCTCCATAAAAATCCAGATACTCCTCAATCTGCGACTTCTTTTTGCCTTCGGCAGGTTCGTTGATCGGGAATTTTACCCGCCCGTTGCCGTTGCTCATGACCTTGCTCATCAGGGCCGTATACTCCGTCGAAATATCCTTATCATCGAACGAAACCAGTTGCTGAAAGCCCATCACATCGTGGTAGAAATCCATCCAATGGTTCATTTCGTGCCAGCCTACATTGCCAACCATATGGTCGACATAGTTAAGCCCGGCATCGCTTGGTTGATAGGCTGGTGTCCAGGGTTCATAACCGGGCAGGAAAACACCATCGTAGTTATTTCGCTCAACAAATACATGCAGTGTATCGCCATACGCATGAATACCTGAACGGATTACATAGCCGTGACTGTCCTGACAACGAGTAGGTTCCATATAGACCCTGGCTCCCCGACGAACGGTTTCGTCAAATGCATGCGTCGCATTATCAACCCACAACGCAACTACCCGAACACCATCGCCGTGTCGATCAATGTGGTGCCCGATCTCACTTTCGCCATAGAGCGGAGATGTCAGAACAAGTCGGATTTTCCCCTGCTGGACCACATACGATTCGCGGTCGCGTATGCCTGTTGCCAAACCTGCATGAGCCACAGGTTGGAAACCGAAAGCTGTCTGGAAATAATGCGCCGATTGTCGGGCGTTGCCCACGTACAACTCAATATAATCCGTGCCGTTGAGAGGCAGAAAATCGGCTGTTGTTTTTGGTTCTACTAGTTCGAGCGTTTCCATTGTTTGTTGATGTTTTTTGTAACGCGGACCTCTGGTCCGCATAGTTATAGGCTACTAATTTTCAACTGTATGATTGACTATGCGGACCAGAGGTCCACGTTACTCTAGCCACGATTTATAATAGGTTCCATCATCGAGTTGAACGGCCTGTTCTGTTAGCATGAGTGGCCGAAACGTATCGACCATGACCGCGTATTCCTGCGTTTCTTTTTTGCCAATACTGCGTTCCATCGCACCCGGCGCCGGACCGTGTGGAATACCGCCAGGGTGCAACGTAATGTGTCCCTGAGCTATGTCGTTGCGACTCATGAAATCGCCATCTACGTAATAAATGACCTCGTCGGAGTCAATATTTGAATGATTATAAGGGGCAGGAATAGCCAGTGGATGATAGTCGTACAGTCGTGGCACAAACGAACAAACCACAAACGAATCCGTCTGAAAAGTTTGATGAACTGGCGGTGGCTGATGCACTCGTCCCGTAATAGGTTCAAAGTTGAAAATGGAGAATCCGTACGGATAATTGTAACCATCCCAACCGACCACATCGAACGGATGCGATGCGTAAACAAGTGTGTGTAACGACCCCTGTTTCTTTATTTTTATCAGAAAATCACCCGTTTCGTCGTGGGTTTCCAGATTGCCTGGACGGATCATATCGCGTTCGCAAAAGGGCGAATGTTCGAGCAATTGACCGAACTGATTACGGTACCGTTTAGGCGTATAAATCGGCGAATGCGACTCTACGTAGAGTAACCGATTATCGTCGGTATCGAAGTCAATCTGATAAATTACCCCGCGTGGAATAATCAGGTAATCGCCGTACTGAAAGGGTAGCGTACCAAATAAGGTTCGCAGCTTTCCCGATCCCCGATGGACAAACAGCAACTCGTCGGCATCGGCGTTTTTATAAAAATAAGTTATCAGCGATTGGCGGGGTGCAGCTAGTCCAAAAATCAAATCGTTATTAACAAGCAGCGGAACCCGACTTTCTAAAAAATCATCAGTAGGTGCAATGTTGAAACCGATGAGCTTGCGTGCCAGCATATTTTTCTGGACAGCCAATTTAGGCGTCGTATCCACACTTTCTAACACCTCGCGCACCATTGTTGGACGATGAACATGGTACAGCAATGACGACATACCCTCGAAGCCAATCGTCCCGAACAATTGCTCATAGTAGAACGTGTCCTTATAACCCTGCCCGTTCAGTGCAAGACCGTTTGGCTTCGCAAACTGCGTATGTCGCTTAGGTGGAATCTGGCCGAGAGTGTGATAAAAAGGCATGACCTTATTTTGTTGTTAAGACAATTATTGTTTGGCGTACAATTATAACGACAACTACATGGAATAGTATATTGTTTAGAAAAAATTTTATTAAAATGTGTTATATGCTATAAAATAGAGTCAACTGTAGTTTAGATAGTAGAGACAATGCCTTTTTTATAATTTTGATACGACGATTCATTATAAACCTATAAGGTCTCAAAGACCTTATAGGTTTGATCTTAGCTAACTGAAAAAATGCAACCTACGCTTTTGATTCTGGCAGCCGGTATGGGCAGCCGTTATGGTGGTATCAAGCAGCTCGACCAGTTTGGGCCAAATGGTGAAACCATTATAGATTATTCACTTTTCGACGCAATTCGGGCTGGTTTCGGCAAGGTTGTGTTTATTATCCGCGAGGAACTTCGGGCAGATTTTGAAGAGGTTTTTGGCAAAAAACTAGCTGGCAAAATTGAGGTTGATTATGCCATTCAGGCGCTTAACTCATATGTTCCGTCAGAATTAGGCGCGGTGAATCGCACCAAACCCTGGGGGACGGGTCACGCCATGTTGTGTGCTAAAAACCATACGAGCACACCCTTTGCGGTTATTAATGCTGATGACTTTTACGGTCTGGAAGCGTTTCAATTGATCAGCAACTTTCTAACAACCGATACAGACGATCAACTGCATGCGATGGTTGGTTACGAAGTAAAAAATACCCTATCCGAAAATGGTTCGGTGTCGCGGGGTGTATGCGAAGTAGCCGAAAACGGAAATTTGATCTCGGTAATCGAGCGGACTAAAATCTACGAGACAGATTCGAATGGTAAAAAGATTGTCTTTGAAGAAGGCGAATCGTTAACTCCTTTATCACCAGATACCCCCGTGTCGATGAATTTCTGGGGTTTCAAGCCAAGTGTGTTTCCGTTAGTACTTCATCAGTTTGAAAGCTACGCCATTGCCAATATCGACTCGCCCAAAGCTGAGTTTTATATTCCAACGGTAATGACAAATCTGATTGAAACCGATACGGGACATTGCAAAGTGTTCCGTAGCCGTTCGGAATGGTTCGGTGTGACTTACCCAGACGATAAGCCAACCGTACAGGCTGCATTGAAGGAATTGCACGATAATGGCGCGTACCCAGACAAATTGTGGTAATCTGATGGCGCAAGGCTCCAGCCTTGTGCCCACTATTCCCCGGCCTCCGGCCGATATTTAACAAAGCCATTTCAATTCGGCCAGAGGCCGATGAATAATAGGCACAAGGCAAGAGCCTTGCGCCATCAGTTTACAAGAAGGGCGCTTTATCTAACAGATAAAGCGCCCTTCGCTACATTTATGGGGTGTATATCTTCGTTGGAATTACTTTTTCGTTACCCGAACGGCAATCCGGCGATTCTCTGCCATGTTACTAGCTGGTTTTTAAGGTTTGGTGTGCCGTTGGTGGGCGAAGAATATCGCTTCTTTTGTACATTATCAGGCAAATAGTAACTGCCTTTTGGTCGGGACAAGGGATTAGACGGGGTAAGTTTTTTTCGTCACCTCAGCGGCTGGAATTTCAATTATTTGCGGTCTGAGTTGCAGGCATAAAAAATCCCCGTTGTTGTTTAGGTTTAAACAGACAACGGGGATTTACTCTTAGCACACGCTTGACCTAGCTGGTGCGTTCCGGGAATTTCTCAACAATTCGTTCGGCTTCTTTTTGTAATTGAGCAGCAATCCGTGCGGGGTCACCAACGGCATTTTGGACGGAGCCACGCCATACTAGCTTACGCGTACGGGCGTCGACCATATCGACAACCAATGTACCCGCCTGATACTGTTGCTGGGTATATTGTGTGCCACCCCAGCCCCACCAACCGGGCCCCCAACCTCGGTAGCCCCAACGTCCCCAACCTAAATAGGGGCCGTAAACGGGTGAAGGAGTAGCCACTGTCTGTGTTTTATTCTCGACAAAGAAGTGATAGCCAATTAACAGGTCGGGGTTGTTCGCGTTTTCCTGCAATCCTTTCGACTGTAAAACACTGGACATCGTATTTTCGACATTTTCAGTAGCTAACTGATTATAATACAACGGATTTTGGCCTGCCTTAACGTCACTATCCATCCAGGTGAATGTTTTGTATTTGCTGAAGTCAGTCCGGCTACTACTGTCGACAGCTACACGGGGCGAACAACCGTATATAGCGGTCAATAGGCCGAAAATCATTAATAAGCGTTTCATAGCGTTGTTTATTTAGTTTACCCTACTAAACGAATGGAGCTATGAAAGGTTTGCTTTTTTAATGATGAGAATCTACTGCAAAACAGGGTGTTTTTTGTGCCAGTCTGTAGCGTCCTGATACGCTTTGGCAACAGCTAGCACTTTACCTTCTTCGAACAATTGTCCCATAAAGGTGATGCTGGTCGGTAAGTTTTGCTTGGTGAATCCGTTGGGTAAAACGACGCAGGGATGACCTGTGAGGTTTGTTAGCGTCAGATTGCTACCTGAATATACGGGTGATACATACACATCAATTTTAGCCGCTTTCAATTGGGCCGCCATTTCATTAATGAGCTTGGTACGAGCGCGATTCGCCTGAATATATTCTACAGCTGGTACAAATCGTGCGGAGCGGAACGAGTTCGGCCAAGCACCTTTTCCTTGCCGAACCATCAGATCGTCGCGCCCTGAACGAGTCAACTCATCGAAGGCTGCCGCTGCTTCAACCGTGAGTAGAAACGAAATCCGGCCGGGAGGTACGCTCGTTGGTAAATCGAACGGAACCAACTCGGCTCCCAGCGTACGGAGTGTTTGCAGGGTTAGTGAATCATTGGCGCGATTTGGGTAATTGTTTTCAAAGGCCTTTTTCACATAACCGATGCGTGTTCCTTTCAACGATGCAAGCGGTGCGTAGCGAAATGGAGCGGCCATTACGGTTGGGTCGTTACCATCGGGGCCATAAATGGCATTGAAAACCAAAGCACAATCTTCAACCGAACGCGTAATCGGCCCAATTTTGTCCATACTCCAACTCAGTGCCATAGCACCATGCCGACTTACCCGCCCGAACGTTGGCCGAAGACCCGTAGTACCACAAACGGTAGATGGTGAAACGATGGAACCAAGTGTCTCGGTACCAATTGCGAAAGGAAGCAAGCCCGCCGATACGCTCGATGCTGAACCCGCCGACGAGCCGCTGGAACCGTTGTCTGTATTCCAGGGATTACGCGTCATGCCGCCGTACCAGACATCACCCATCGCTAAAGCGCCCAGTGTCATTTTACCGCATAAAACCGCCCCCGCTTTTTCAAGTCGTTGAATAACTGTTGCGTCGAGATCAATCGTCTGGTCTTTGTAAGGCATGGCCCCCCAGGTCGTTTTGTATCCCTTTTTGGCCAGCAAATCTTTTGCTCCGTACGGAATGCCGTGCAAGGGCCCACGGTATTTTCCCGCTTTCAGCTCATCGTCGGCTCGCTTAGCCTGACTGAGGGCTAAGTCTTCGGTTAACGTGATAACGCAGTGTAATTTCGGATCATACGTTTTGAGCCGATTTAGGAAAAACTTCGTGAGTTCGACGGATGAAATTTGTTTCGTTCGGATCAGTTGCCCCAATTGTCCAACGCTATAAAAAGCCAGTTCATCACGGTTAGCGGGCAAGGTGACCTTGCCTAGAACTGATTCTTTAAATGACGAAGCGCCTGTAGGCATAGTGAAGCCTGCCGGAAGGGGGTTGAAATACAAGGCAGGAGCAATATCGTTCGGTAAATCAATCTTGCGTAACGCTTCGTAGTTTTTACGGGCGTTGTTCAGATTATCTAGCATTGAATCGCGCTCAGCGGGGGTAAAATCCAGGTCAAATACGCGCGATGCTACCTCAACCATTTCGGAGGTCAGCGGTTTTTTGGGGTCATCGTTGGTGATAAATGCACCAAACAGGAAGCTACCGATGCAGCAGCCAAAGAGGAGTAATCGTTGTTTCATTCGATTGGGCTATTGATGAGCGATAGCCCAAATTACAGCGATAGCTGCATTATTTTTCCCATTGCCGCAAAAAATCCTCATGAAGCCTGATAATCTGCGGAAGTAGCAATTGACTTTCGTCGTTATCAAGAACATAATCGGCCAATTTGAGCCGTTCGTCATCGCTTACCTGACGAGCAATAATGTTCCGAATTTCGGCTTCAGAGCGGTGGGGATCGCGTTTGTGAATGCGCTCAATACGCAGGGCTACTGGAGCCTGCACAACGATAACTTTATCGAGCGTGTTATGGTCGCCGGCAGCTTTCATGATTGCAGCCTCCTTAATTACATAAGGCTTTCCTAGCTGTTGATTAACCCAGGCGGCTGTGTCGGCAAATACGCGGGGGTGGATAACACCATTGAGTGTTGTTAAGAGTTCAGGGTTGGCAAATACTTGTGAAGCTACCCAGGCTCGGTTGTAATGGCCTGCTGCATCGTAGGCGTTTGAACCGAGTACCCGTTTAATATCGGCCTTCAGGATTGGGTCGTGTTCGGTGAGCCATTTTGCCCGTTCATCGGCTTCATAAACAGGAGCACCTAGTGATTGAAAGACCTGGCAAACAACACTTTTACCCGAGCCAATTCCGCCCGTTACACCAATTTGAAGGGGAGCTTTCATGAAGTAATTAATAATGTAAAATGAATAATTGACAATGTAAAATAGATAGTGCGTCTATGCGTTACCCATTATTCATTTTACATTATCAATTATTCATTTTGTAGGTGACAACAATTCGCCTACTTCAAAGCTAACCACTACGCGATCGGCACTAGTGTGCAAGAGCGGATGACGCAGGTGATTGAGTGGAATTTCGTCGTCGTAATTATCGGCAATACGCTTGCGAGGAATTTTCACAAGTAGCGTATCGGGTAGGCCGCGCACTAGTTTTGCAGGCCCATCAATCTGGATGCTATGGGGTGTCAGATTGATGACACTTGTCACCACAAAGCGAGGGGCCATATTGATGTGGAGACTATCTGCCTTTAACTGAATCGTTTTGGTCAATCGTCGATCAAAATGGATGTCGAGTTTATCGGAAATAACGTAATTGACGTGTAGCTTTTTGATGTGTTCAGCCAACGCTGCTGTTAAAGACGATGTATTGATTGCAGATACCTGAAGTGGGTTCCGAACAACATAGGTTACCGGGTCGATTCGAAAAGGCATCCAGGCATGACGGAGCAATCCCCAACCATCGCTCGATACATTAACCCGGACCGTTTTCGGTAATTCTGTAGTGGGAATGAACAACGAATCATCATACGCAAAACGCAGTGGATAGTCGATATTCAACGTATAGCCCGGTTTGTTGAGCGCATTCAGAATCCAGAATAACGTGGCTGCTACCAGACACAACAGAGCCTTCGTGGGTTGAAACGAATGGACGTTTTGAGGGTGAGAGTTCACGAAGGTGGAGGATGCTATAGGTTGACTAATGGAAATAGGTGGAATCAGTGGAAGAGTGACCAATTGGACTTACTTCACTTACTCCACCTATTTTACTTATTGATCAAAATTACTTCTTGTCGTCTTCGGCTGGCTTAACCGTTGCCTCACGCGAAACCGATGTTTTTTCAAATACCATTTTAACACCCCGGTCTACTTCCAGAGTAACGGTTGTACCATCTACCGAGGCAATTTTGCCATGCAAGCCACCGATCGTGACAACGTTATCCCCTTTCTTGAGGTTGTCAACAAAACTCTTCTGATCCTTCTGCTTTTTCTGTTGCGGACGAATCATGAAGAAGTAAAAAATGCCAATAATGCCCACCCATAGCAGCACATTGTAAATCATGGATGTATTGGAACCGGTCAGGCCTTGTAATAAAATCGAATACATAGTTTTGGTGGTATTATGAGTTTTTGGTCGAATCAGCTTTCGTATTCACCATCGCTTTGAAGTGAAGGTCAGTCATGGCTGGTTCTGTATTGGCAAAGATGGTGATGGTTTTGCTCTGTTCACCACTTTTTCCGCGGCTATTAAAGCGTACCCGTACCGACGATTTCGCGCCGGGAGCTACTGGCTCATGTGGCCAGTCGGGAGTAGTGCAACCGCAGGAAGCGGTAATGTTATTGATGATCAGCGGAAACTCACCCGTGTTTGTAAACGCAAATGTGTGCTCAACTGTATCGCCTTCGGTTAGTGTGCCAAAATCATAAATACCTTTTTCGGCAAATGTGATTTTGGGCATCTTTCCGGAAGCCACTTCTTTCGATTCTTTTCCTTGTTGACGATTATCGCAGCTAATCTGCCCAAAGCCAATGGTAGCTAAGGTTGTTATGAGTAGCCAATTTCTGAGATGCATTTTAAATAAGTTTGTAGTTTGACGTTTGTAGTTTGATGTTTCAGCGAACTACAAACGTCAAACTACAAACTTTTAACAAAACGTATTATGTATTCTGTTGCTTAATCTGAGCCATCAGCCGATCTACGTCTTCGAGTAGACGTTCGGCTTTTTCGCGGGCATCATTTACGACGCGTTGCCCTTCATTCTTCGATGAGTTTTCGGGCTGCTCTGCTGAGTTGCCTAAATCTTCGAGCAACAGATTAATCTGTTCTCTATATTTAGACAAGCGGAATGAAAGTCGATCACGGGTAATTTTGCCTTTGTCGGGCGCATACAGTAATCCAAACAGAGAACCGGCGGCAATACCGGTCAGCAAAAAGGTTAAATCACGGCCAATTCTGCTCATTGTATTTAAAGTTATAAAGTTGTGGAGTATAGAGTTATATAGTTTAAAAGGAAGCTAACTATACCAACGGCGAACCGCCTACAACCTTACAACTATATAACGCTACTTATTGTCCAACAACCCGCGTCCGCTTTTACGCAGACGGCCTGAGGCTTGTAACTTCTCAGACAGGTTGTCTAATATTCCATTGACAAACTTACCGCTTTTAGGCGTACTGTACGCCTTTGCTAGTTCGATATATTCATTAATCGTTACTTTAACCGGAATGTTTGGAAAACTGAGTAACTCGCAAACCGCCAGTTTTAAAATGATTTTATCGAGCATAGCTACTCGTTCTACATCCCAGTTTTGAAGCTGATCGGCGAGTAACTGCTCATAATCAGCATCGTTTTCCAGAGATTTGTCAAACAGCGTATTCAGGAATAATTCGTCTTCTTCCCAATCGTCGGTAAGCGGCTCAAGTTTCAAACCGGTTGGCGTTTGGACCGATTTAATGGTACGAATGGCTAATCCACGAACAACTTCGCTGTTTTCTGCCCAGCTTAAGTCGATTTCGGCCAGATGATCGCGAATGGTTTCGTGCTTGAATATTAAGGTACGTAGCACGTATTGTGCCAATGCCTGATCTTCATCTGCCGTGTGCGTACGCTTCTCGCAATAGGCTCGGTAGGTTTCATCGGCTTTCAGTACTTCGCGAAGCGCTTTCCGAACAAAAGCGAGATCATCGCTCCACGAGATACCATGCCGAAGGGTTTCATTTTTTAGGGGCTGATGTTGGGCCAGTGCCTGCACAACCGTATTATCATTGAGCGTTGATTCGAACGGAAACGGGGCTTCGTCAACGTCTCGGTATTTACGTTCGCTGTCGATATGGGCTACGTGACCAAGCTCAACGAGTAGCTGCATGACCAGCAAATAATCGTCGTAAATGCCATTTACCTGCTTCAGTAACATCTGGGCGAGGTGCTGCTGATCTTTTTTTTGTCCGAATCTGATAGAAAACAAAGCCATCGTTAGCTGCTTTCAGAACCTTGTTCGGAGCATCGTCGTCTTTAGCGGACTGATTGGTTTTGATGGCTTCCTCAAAGAGTAAGCTGGCGAGTTTCCGGTAGCCTTCGAGTTGCCGCTTGTCCTGCGGAAGCATCGAGTTTAGGTCGGGTTGGAAGAGATCATTAATGCCATCGAGGGCCATTTGCTGATTTGAAAATTCGGCCTGCCGAAGGGCGTATAACGCCTGCATGACCTTTATTCGGAGTAATCGCCTGTTGAGCATCCGCCTAAGTCTAAAATCTACCGGTAAGAAAAGAACTGCTTGATTGAAATCGGGTGCAAAAGTACGGACTTTTTAGTCGATAGTCAACAGTCAATTGTTAATAGTGTGTAGTTGATAGTTGTAGATGTATAAACTACTATACTCTATTGACTACTGACTGTCGACTATATTTCCTGCAACTTTTCCAAACTACCTTCCGTTACGAATGAAACGCTGTTGGTTGTTCTGTGAAAGCACTTTCCTACCTCAATAAATATCTCCTCAAATACAAATGGTACCTGATTTTGGGAACGGCCTTTACTGCTATTTCCAATCTCTTTGGCATTTTCCCCGCGCAATTGGTGCGTTACGCGCTCGATCTGGTACGAGAAACGCTGGACGTTTACTATCTCTACGATAAATCGCCTTTGCAATCGGGACTTTATGAGGTGTTTGCCTTTAGTATCCTGCTTTTTGGCGTACTAACGCTTATACTGGCCTTACTGAAAGGGTTCTTTCTATTCCTCGTTCGACAGACGCTGATCGTTATGTCCCGACACGTTGAATACGACCTGAAAAACGAGATTTACGACCACTATCAAACGCTGCCGCTCAGTTTCTACCGGCAGCACAATACGGGCGATTTGATGGCCCGGATTTCAGAAGATGTCAGCAAAGTCAGAATGTATGTTGGGCCGAGTATCATGTATGGGCTGAACCTGATTGTGCTGTTTATTCTGGTGATCAGCTACATGGTGAGTATCAATGCTCGACTCTCGCTATATGTATTGTTGCCGTTGCCGGTTCTGTCGATAGCGATTTACATAGTCAACAATATTATCATTCGGCGGTCGGAGGAAATCCAGCGGTCATTGTCTCGATTGTCGACGTATGTGCAGGAAGCGTTTTCGGGTATTCGCGTTTTAAAGGCCTTTGTACAGGAAGCTAATTCGGCGGCCAAGTTCGAAATTGAGAGTGACGAATACCGGAATAAATCGCTGAGCCTGACGCGGGTTGATTCGCTGTTCTTTCCGATTGTCGCGATTCTGGTGGGCTTGAGTAACGTACTGGTTATTTTCGTCGGTGGTCAGGAAATTATGGCCGGACGACTCACCCCCGGCAACATTACGGAGTTCATTCTCTATGTCAACATGCTAACGTGGCCCGTAATGGCACTGGGTTGGACCACGAGCCAAACCCAACGGGCGGCTGCTTCGCAGGAGCGCATCAACGAATTCCTGAACATTAAAACCGATATTGTATCTCAGAAGAATATTGTCCACACAATTCAGGGTGGTATAGAATTCAGAAACGTTCGATTCGTTTATCCTGATTCGGGAATTATTGCCATTAAGGAATTCTCGATGCACGTTCGGGCAGGCGAAACCGTGGCTATTCTGGGAACGACTGGTTCAGGGAAAAGCACCCTGGCGAATCTACTAACCCGGATGTACGATGTAACGTTTGGGGAAATTCTAATCGACGGTATTCCGATCAAAGATTACAATTTGACCTCGTTGCGGGAGCAAATGGGCTATGTACCACAGGACGTATTCCTGTTCTCGGAAACCATCAGCAACAACGTTCGTTTCGGTAAACCCGATCTGCCACAAGAGCGGGTCGATCAGGCTATTCGTGATGCTGATTTATATCAGAATGTACTGGATTTCCCGGAACAGTTCGAGACGCGCGTTGGCGAGCGGGGCGTTACGTTATCAGGTGGGCAGAAACAGCGGTTGAGTATTGCCCGTGCTATTGCCCGCGACCCCAAAATCCTGATTCTGGACGACTGTTTATCGGCGGTAGATACCAACACCGAAAACATCATTCTGAACAATCTCCAGCGCATCATGGCCGACCGAACTTCGGTTGTGATTTCGCACCGGGTTTCGTCTGCCAAACTGGCCGACAACATCATCATGCTCGACGAAGGCGAAATCATTGAGCAAGGCACGCACGAAGAACTACTCGCCAAAAACGGCGCCTACCGAGAACTGTATGAGAAGCAGTTACAGACGGAGGAAGTGTAGTTTATAAGTATTGCCGTAGAAAGTTGTCAAATAATATAATCCGACGAAACCCATTCTGGCGGGCTCCTTTGTAAATGGGTTGATCGCGCGTTAACAATACTGAATTGGTTTGTATCGCTAAGGCAAGATAGCTGATGTCTTTGGCGTCGATGTGACCGATAAGTCGATCTGCTTCGGTTAATGCACCTGCTGAGAGAAAGTAATTGGGCAAGATGGTTAACTGTTGGAATACGTCAAATGTATAACGTCGAATCGCTATCTCATCCAGTTTTGATTTTTGTACGATAGTTTCTTTATACTTCTCAATTTCAACGAGAGCAAATTCGGGCACTAACAAATCAAGTGATCCGAAAATAGTTTTATAAAACGCTTTGCCACTGATTAAAGCACTCATTAGTACATTGGCATCGATGACGTAGCTCATTCCTTGTGTTTACCTAAATACTTATATTTTTCTTGTTCCCAAGCCTGTTCTCGGGCGGTTTTCCAGGTTGGGTCATTCACTGGATCGTTTTCTGATAGTTCTCTAAGAATTTCCAGAGCAGCCACCTTCATTTCCAGATGGGTTGCCGAATCACTCAGTAAGTCTCTGACCCGCTCATACCCCAGCGATTCAATGACACTGTCTTCTACCTCAATTGTTATTTGCATATTGCTTAAGGTTGCTTCGTCAATCGACGGTTGAAATTGGGTTAATTTTACGAAAAAAGTAGCAAACTATATAAATCTCCGCTATGGTTCGTGCCAACTTCCCTGACTTGGTTTAACTCAACCCTAATGCCATAACCTGATTCCGATGCCGGTCGATGTGGAAGCGGAGAAACTCGTAGCGCTGTCGGATGTCCAGTGGGCCAGACAGGGCGTGTGGATGAATGATTGTTTCCAGATCTTCATTGGCTAGCGCAGTTGCCAGATCACTCAAAGGTTGTTGTAAACTGGCGAAAGCAGATAACCAGAAAGACAGTGAACCACCCATCCGGGGAGCCGCAATAGCAGGTACTTGCTCCTTGGCTTGCCAGGTGCGCTCAATAATGGTTTCGATGGGTAGCCCTCTATGAATCAGTTCGCCTTCCCAAACGGGAGTTCCTGCTTGTTTAGCATGAAATGCCCGCCAGATTCCCCAAATACCGCCATGTTCAGCCCAGTACAGATGTTCTGTGTTTTCAACTACACTCCATACGTGAGCTGATGGTTTCCAATGCGCTTGTTCTTCGGTGAGGTTGCGCACTTCATCAATGTATCGGGTACGGGCAAATGCGACTTCCGTTAGGAGGTGATCGAGCTGTGACATGGTGAGAAACGTACGGTTAGGGTTTAATAAACAGAGTACTTGCGAAAGTAAGGGCAACTAACTTCTGCTCGAAGCACCTATTGAGTGAACGGTATGAATGGCCGCTTCTCAAATCACGCACAAAACTTCAATCAGGAAATTACCCGGCGCTGTTACGTAAAACGAGTAGGTTCCGCGACCGCCATAGTTGTGCGGTTCTTTTCCAACGTCGATGCCATCAGCTTTCATGGTTTGATAAATTTCCATGACTTGCTCAGGTGTTTTCTGCACGAAACCAACGTGAAAGTCGGCTGGGTATTGGGGAATTACATCTTTCTTGAAATTACTGATCGACAGGATAAAGCCGTCGTTGTCTTCCAGAATAGCGATAACATTGTCGCCTTTTACTTCGTCTGTGTGAAAACCAAAGTATTTCTCGAAAAAGGATACGGTTTGCGCCACATCAGGCACGGCTAAGTTTAAATGTTTAAGAGCCATTGATGTATTATTTGTTGTTTTAGGATTTCGATTTAGTTAAGTCGCTTACAAATATAGTCCTATTTGTTGACTAATTAGTAATCATGTGTGACTATATTTGTAAGCACGAGTTTGCTTGCTATAGCTCGTACTAAAATAGAATGGGAGCGAAAAAAAAGAAGGCTATCCTGGCGGAGTTAATCGACTACATGCAGAATAACGAGCGCAATTGGGTTCGGTTAATTGCTGTTACCAAGCGACTGACCGATGGTTGGATGCAGCGTTCCATGAATAGTTCAACGGATATACCTTTCAAAACGTCGTTCATGAAGTTCCTGGCTAATATTAGTCTCAATGGAACTACGAATCAGGAATTAGCAAAACGAGCCATGCAACCCAAACAAGCCATGAGTCGGACGGTGAAAGAGCTGGAAGCCCAGGGACTGATTCAGGCCGAAAAAAGTAAACGCGATGGCCGTAGTTCTAAAATTACGTTGACTGATAATGGTAAGAAATTACTGCTGGTGGCTAAACGGGAGCAGGAAAAACTTACTGATACGTACAAAGAGCTGGTAGGTGAAGATAACTTTGCCATTGCCGTAGAGGTGCTTTATCAGATAATTTCCTACCACGAATCGCTTGATCAGATAGATGATGAGAGGTTTTGAAAATGAGATAGTTAGTCTAGGTTTTGCTCTAGTATACTGATGAGTTTTTGTCATCCCGACGCAAGGAGGGATCTCTAATTGCCTGACGCTAGAGATCCCTCCTTGCGTCGGGATGACAAAAATATCCTCCAATGTTTCACTACTCAATAACCCACCAAGCGTAACTCTCTGGCCCAATTTCCACCGGAATTTCTACCTCGTAATTTCGATTCAGTCGATATGATTTTGCTTTGCCTTCTCCTTGCCGTATCTGGGCCATTTCGCGTAGGCCAGTATAATAGAGAGGAAGCTTTATTGTTCGGGTGATTTTAGTTTTTAAGGGATTGAAGAGCATTACCAATCCCTTTTCTTTCTGCGAAGGATTCACATGCAGAATGCCATCCCAATCGCGGCCATCGGGTCGGCGGAGGTGAATTAAATCAGAGTTGAGAATTGGGCGGTATTTTTTGTACCAGCTAATCACACGCTGAACGGTCTGTTTCGTAGCCTCTGTATCGTATAAGCGCGGACCTCGATAACAGGCTTGAACGCCCGCTCCGTAGTATTGCATCATGAGTTGCTCATAATCAGACAGATGCTCGCTAAGTGGTTCTAGTACAGCTTCTGGGCCACCGCCCTGGTACTTGGTGAGCGGTACAAAGCCCCACCCCATGGCGGGCGTTTTCTCCCAGGTACCATCAAAGATATTTTGTCGGTTCAGGAGTTTTTGCTGATCGCGTGATAGTGAAAAATTGACTTCACGATACCCTAACGCAATCTTGTTGGTGCCATCCATGAAATACCAGTCGGGTGCGTTGATATAGACGCCTTTTTCGTTCAGAAACCGATAAAAGCCTTTCTGCATGTCCATCTGAACCCATTGTGAATCATCGAGCCCTTTGTGCCCCGGATGTTTTGTCGACGCACAGACATCGCCAGGGTAAGGCCCGTCGTGTTCGAGTAGATCAAAGCCGGTTTCGGTAATGAATTTTTTCAGACTGTTCAGGTAATTGATGCCCCATTGACTGGCCAAGCAGGGCGCATGACCAAAAAACGCGCCTTCGTCGGGTAGCCCGGTTTTCGGATCAATTACATCATTCTCATCATCAATTCGGCGGCTACTAAACAGGGAATAGCCGCCTAACAGAATGCCTTTGCTATGAGCGTAATCCGCCAACGCTTTGAATTTCTGAATGTTCGCATCACTGACATCTTCCATGTTCAGGCCGCTGCCAAAACTAAGGATGACCATTTCATAGCCCGTTTCGGCACATTGATCAATCACGTTTTTTACCGTTGCTGGATCGGTACTGACCAGGTGCATAAAAATGGGATTCTGCGTTGTCCAGGGCGTAACCGTCGCGTAAAACCGACGGCGAGCTAAGCCATTGCGTTCACGGTCGTAGGAGTCCAGGAGCAGTTCATAAGAGCGTATGGAGGTATACGTTTGCGTTGGAGACAGATCAATGCCGACGCCCAGAGTTGGGTATACTTCCAGTAAACAGGGGGTTTCGTAGTTGTAGTTTACCTGGGATGTGTAGAGCGAATCGGTTTTCCAATGCGTAGCCTGATCCGACAGATCGTAGCGCATGGCATTGTTGAACGCGAAGTTGTTCTCAATGTAAATCCGTTGCGGTTTCTTCATCTGCTCCGGCTTGCCCACCACCGCCGATTCTTCTTCGGGAGTTGCCAATATCTCGTTGATAACCTGATTGATATGAAGCGACTTCTGGCTCTTGTTCTCAAGAGTTACCCATTTGCAAAGCGCTGGAATACCATCATAAATCGCATAGTGAACGTCGATTTCTACGCCCTGTAACTCCGGAAGACGGGACGTAAAAACCAGCGTTATTTCCTGACCACCAGGCTGATTTCGGTTCATGGTCCAGGTTCGCGATTTCCAGTTAACATACGGCTTAATAGGCGAAATGGAGAAGGTCTTAAACTGAAAATCAGACGGATTCGCGGTTAATCCATCAAGCCATTCTTCGCGCAGATAAGCATGTTCTTTCTGACCATATAATCCACCTACATTATATGTTTTGCCATCCAGAATGACCTTCGCTTCGGGCTTTACAGAACGAACAAATTGCTCATTGGTCGACAGGTTCTGGTAATCGACTGTAGCCAGATTGGGACCAATCCGAAACCGACGACTGATGAGGCCATTCGCTACGACTAAATCTTTACCATTATTGGCTTGAAAGACCCCTGCTTTTTGCGAAACCGGCATAATTAGCCAATCTTGTTTAAATGGGATAGGTTTGTAAATTGGTAAAGATTGGATTTGGGCAAACGTATTGGTTGCCAATAACCAGCAATTGAAAAGCCAGAAGAAACGATGCATTTTTATATTTTTTGACAGGATTAACGGGATAAAACAGAATTTAAAAGTGAATTAGAAAATTCTGTTTTATCCCGTTAATCCTGTCGAGAAAACAATCTACTCATCCAATGCCTGATAAACCAATACGTCAAACTTTTTATCGAGTTCACCTCCGTAGGTTGTCCCCCACATTTGCTTCATTAATACTACACTGATTTTCTCCTTAGGATCAGCAAAGTAGTGAGTACTGAAAGCGCCACCCCACGAAAATGTGCCAATGCTATTGAGATCTTTTGAATGTCCTTTTTCGCTAATTACTTCAAATCCTAAACTGAAATAATTGCCCGGGTCTGGAAACAACGTGCCGGTTTGGTTCGAATTCGTAAACAACTCAACACCTTTTCGACTCAACAAACGCTTGCCATTATATACGCCATCGTTGAGCAACATTTGCAGGAAAATGGCGTAATCGTAGGCCGTGCTGGATAAACCACCTCCACCAGAATAGTAGGTTTTAGCACCCATAATTGGGAAATCCGGATCGACCGGGAGCGTTTTAATCGAAGCGGTTTTAATCAACTTTTTGTCTTTATCTTCCGAATAAAGGGCCACCAGTCGATCTTTCTTGGTATCGGGCAGATAGAAGTACGTGTCTTTCATGCCCAGTGGCTCGAAGATGCGTTTCTGGAAAAAATCTGCCAATGTTTGCCCCGACACCACTTCGACCAGATAACCCAGCACGTCGATGCTTAGTCCATACGTCCATTTTTCGCCGGGCTGGTGGTTCAGTGGCTGTTTGGCCAGTTTCTTCACCATATCTCCAAGTTTGATATTGTCCGTTACGAAAGCGTCGGGAATGCCACCTGCTTTTGTGTAAATCGCCCGCATCCTTGGATCGCTGGCTATGACATTGTAATTGATCCCCGACATGTGAGATAGCAAGTGACGAATCGTAATTTCCCGTTTGGCCGGAACAGTTGTATAGGTGCTGTCCTTTTCGTTAAACTTGTCAAGAACAACAGGTTTGGCAAACTCTGGGATGTACTTGCTAATGGGGTCATCGAGCATAATTTTGCCATCTTCGTGGAGCATCATGACGGCCAGTGATGTGATGGCTTTGGTCATCGATGCAATCCGAAAAATGGCATCTTTCGCTAGGGGCTTGTTGGTTTCAAGATCCGATTTGCCGAAGGATTTGTGGTACACAATTTTGCCGTTTCGTACCACAATAGCGGCCACCCCCGGAAACGCACCTTTGTCGATATACGACTGAATAAGGCCGTCTAGTTTATTGAGTCGTTCGGTATAGAATCCAGCGCTTTCAGAGGTTGCTACCGTCAATAAAGGGGGATTCTGTTTCGTACCCGTTTGGGCATATAAGGTGCTGATCGTGAGCGCAACGAACGCTACTGTTCTAGCTATAGATTTGAGGAACATATCGATACGATTAAGGCTTAAGGAATAAAGGAGTAAGTTAGGGATTTTGGCATGATCTGGCGCGGGTATTTACCCGTGTCGTTTAATCTCGTCAGCATTCGCTGACATATGAATAGCTAGAACGCCAGTGAATACTGGCTAAATTAATAGGCACGGGTAAATACCCGCGCCAGCATCACATCGCAGACTCAATTATCAACATCTTTAACAACCGGTCGCGTATCGTTTAGTCGCTTCTCATACGGCATACGAAATGGTTGTAAATCGGGTTTATACGTGCGTTTACGGGTCAATTCGTATTGATAAATCGTTTGCCCTAGCTGATACAAAAATGGGTGCCCGATTGTATCAAAATCATACTTGTCGTCATTCAGAATGCCATCGCTGTTTACGTACACAGTGGCAGTTAGCATGTACTCAATCTTATTTTTGAAATCGATCACGTACGACGCATCGGTTAGAAACCCATAAGCCCAGCCCACTTTGTTGAAGACACGAATGTTTTCAGGCATCTGGTGATGCAGACTATCCATGAAAAAGAATTTCACGTAGCTATCGTAATACTGATTAGCGTCGTATTTGGGGTAGTTGGTTTCGCTGGGATATTGTGACAAATATTGATACAAAAAGCGATAGTCGTCTTTCGTTAGGTTGAACCGCTGCTTAGCCGGAACCGACATCGGAAACATGACCGACTGGAGAATTTGCTGAAAAGATTCCAGCGGGAATTTATTGCGTTCAGTGAAGTCAAACGGTTGATGAACCAGGCTATCGCGGACGTAATAGCCCTTGCCCAGCTTGGCTACCCGTCGGAAATCGAATGGGTCCTGATTAAAGGCCGCGGGTTGCTCGTAAATCAGTTTTCCATCGTCCTGAATAAACCGAATGGGGTTGGTATGCCGATTTTCGTCATTGGTCATGCGCACGAAACGGTGGGTGATGCGCGTATCCAGATACCCCTTCGCGTGGAGTGATCGGTTGATTTCGCTCTGGCCAACAAATTCATACATGCGGCTATATGGATCATTTTCGCTCACCAGAAACGCTTTTTTGATCAGGTGCGCTATGGACGGGAAGCCGCTTTGTGCCGTTTTATCGGTCCACTCTTTCGTTTGCTTACTATACGCGCTGTCGAACTGCATGGACGTGAATTTGGTCACGTTAGGTTTATTAAGCCGATTGAGCTTTTCCAAGGACAGCAGCGCTAGTGGCAATTTTACAGTCGATGCCGGATTGAAATACTCAGTGCTATCGACGTGGAAATAATAGTTCGTAAACGAAGGTCTATTGGCCTTATCCCGATTAATTTGGGTGTAAATGATTTGCAGTCGATATGTTTCTGGATGCTTAAGAACTTCCTGAAAAACAGGATTCTTGTTTGCTGAGAATAAGTTTGTTAGAAATGAGTCAGTGCGTGACTGACCAAAGCTAGATGTGAGGAGGCAATACTGGACTAAAAAAAGGATGAAGTGTTTCATGTTTGATGTAGCGCGGACATCCTGTCCGCATTGCTGTGAACATTTGCAATAATTACTGAGGCTATGCGGACAGGATGTCCGCGCTACACTTTACAAAACTAATTGCGCAAACAACCTAACCAGCGTTTCGCCTGCATCGGTACACAAGCCGGGGTGAACAGGCGAGGTTTGCACAACTGTACTGCGAGTTGCCGTTAACCAGCGGAAACGTTCGGCAATGGGGAGTTTTCCAATGGGGCCGCCCTGTGCACGACCCGCACAAATTCGCTCAAAAGCACTGAGCCGATCCGCCAGTTCCTGCATATCCAATTCTGCCGAAAACGCCCGAAGGCGGTGTTCATTCAACGCAAATTTTACTTGTAAAAAGCCCTGCGAGCGACAATAAACAATAACGCCAACGTTCAGAAATTCTTCCCGATCAACACGCGGCATAACCCGAATAACGGCGTACTCAAACAAGTGCATTTCTGGCATCTTTAGCTGCGTTAACAAAAATTTCTGATGCGGCCAGGCGATCCTTCAAAAACTGAGCATAGACGGCCCGCTGTTCGGATGGTGATTCCGATACCCCATTGTTCATAAGCCATTCGTCGGGCACCAGCGACACAATCTGCTGGATATGATCGGGCGTAAGCAGTTGGTGAAATTCCGTATTAACGGCATCAAGCTGGGTGGCCTGAGCTAGCAATACATGATCCTTGATCTGCGCAAATGGTCGCCGACTTTGCTCGGGCCAGGTGGGGCCAGTATGATGCACATAGAGCGATGCACCGTGATCGATGAGCCACAATTCCTTATGCCACATGAGCATATTCGTGTTGCGAACAGTACGATCCACATTCATCACAAACGCATCTAACCAGACAATCTTCGAAGCCAGGTGCGGATCGACTTCGTTCAGAATCGGGTCGAATGTGATGGAGCCAGATAGGTAATGAAGCCCAAGGTTCAGACCTTCACTAGCCCGTAGCAAATCCTGAATTTCTTCGTCGGGCTCGGTTCGGCCAAAGGCTTCGTCGAGATTAACAAACACGATTTCGGGGATGCGGAGGCCAAGCGCGCGGGCGATTTCCCCCGCCACCAGTTCGGCAATCAGGGCTTTAGCTCCCTGCCCAGCTCCACGAAACTTGAGTACATATAAAAACTCATCGTCGGCTTCGACAAGAGCAGGGAGTGAACCACCTTCGCGCAAAGGTTTGGCGTAGCGGGTCACATTGACGGTTCGGAGTTCAGGTTGAGTATAGGACACAATGTGTGATTCGAAATGAATGCGTCTGTAGACTGCTGGTGTAAATGTACGTTCAATGAAAGCGTCTGGGAAATTTAGGGCTATTTTTTAGATGCTAGCTCTCTTTTTGTGATGCCAGCTGCTTACAACTGGCATTGAGAGGTTTCTCAAAACCTTCTCATGCATGTGCGTTGGTTTCTCAAATTCCTACTGTCGCTTTTGAGAAACCAACGCACATGCATGAGTGTAAGTTAAACGAGTAAGGGTATATGGTGTGGTGCGACCCCGATGGGGTCATACCAGAAGCATAACCCGATTTAGATTTGCTCGATTGCTTATCATTCCTACCCGATTAAACGTCCGCATTAACCCAGCATGACCGCCTGCGCTTTTAGTAACAATCAACCTTAATGACACGAAATCGGGTATTTGGGGCCCTTTCTGTACTTTTAGAGCGACTATACCCACTTAATTCAATGAAGAAAACAACAGGCTTACTCCTCCTGATACTGTGCTTTGCGATGACTATGGCACAGGCGCAAAACTGGTACAAAGGGAATCTACATACGCACTCGCTTTGGAGCGATGGCGACGACTACCCGGAGATGATTATGGACTGGTATAAAGCCAATGGCTATCAGTTTGTGGGTCTGTCAGATCATAATATTTTGCAGGACGTCGATAAGTGGGTTAACGTACCACACCAAAAAGACCGGCGACGGACGTTTGACCGATACCTGCGCACGTTTGGGCCTGATTGGGTGGTGTATCAGAAAGGGGCAAATGACTCGCTTAAGGTTCGGCTAAAAAAACTGGACGAATACCGGAATTATTTTGAAGAGCCGGGTAAGTTTCTGATCCTGAAAAACGAAGAACTTTCGACGGGATATCAGGGTAAACCGATTCATATTAATGTCACGAACGTAAAGAACCTCATTCGGCCGTTGCCGGGTAATAGTGTGGCCGATGTAATGCAGAATAACATTGATCTGGTGGTAGCCCAACGGCGACTGACGGGACAGCCCATGTTCACGCATATCAACCACCCCAATTTTTATTACGCCATTAAAGCCGAAGACCTGATGCAACTTCGGTATGAGCGATTTTTCGAGGTTTTCAACGGCCATCATCTGGTGAACAATTACGGTGATAGCACCCACGAAGGTACCGAGTCGATGTGGGATAAAATCAACCTTCATTTCGTGCAACAGGGGCGGCCTTTGATGTATGGCATGGGCACCGACGATAGTCATAACTATTACTTTTTCGGCCCTTCGTTTGCCAATTCAGGGCGGAGCTGGGTCATGGTCAACGCACCCGTGTTAACCCCTAAAGCATTGATCGAGGCTATGGAAGCTGGTCGGTTCTACATCAGTTCAGGAGTGATGCTAAAGCAATTGCCGCAGGTTGGCAACACGCTTGCCGTACGCATCAAAACAGAACCAGACGTAACATACAAGATTCAGTTTTTCGGTATTCGGAAGGGCAGTCAACAGGCTGAATTGCTACGCGAAGTAGCGGATACCGTGGCCAGCTACGCCCTAACCGATGATCTATTGGTGCTTCGAGCCAAGATTATCTCGAGTAAGGCTAAGTACAATCCATTCATGCCGGGCGATGTGGAAACTGCCTGGACGCAACCTATTGCCCAACAAGTAGTTCCACAGCCAGTAGCCGGAGTTGTTGCTTTGCCGAATGCCCATGCGCACAACGATTATGAGCAATCAAGGCCGCTTTGGGATGCGCTCGACAACGGATTTACAAGTGTCGAAGCCGATGTTCATCTGATTGGCGATACGTTGTATGTGGCCCATGATCGACCTTCGTTTAGAAACCCGGCGTCAACCCTCGAAAATCTGTATCTAAAGCCGCTGGCTGAGCGGATAAAGCAACATGGTGGTCAGGCATTAGCTGGTTACAAAGGGCCATTTTACCTGATGATCGATGCAAAGACAAGTGCTGATAGTACGTATCAGGCTTTAGAAAAACTACTACAACGATATCGGTCCATACTCACCACGGGAAACCCGACTAAAAATCAGGCCGGTATCGTTACTGTTGTCCTTTCGGGTAATCGACCTATACCAACACTTGCCAAAGCCAAATCCAGACTTATGTCGGTTGATGGTCGTCCGAGTGATCTTGGTAAAGGGTACAATTCAGCAGTGATGGCATTCATTAGCGATTCGTATCCGAATCAGCTTAAATGGCGGGGAGCAGGGGAGATGCCTGCCGATGAGGTCGAGAAGTTGCGCCAACTGGTTGAGCGAGTTCATAAAGAAGGTAAAAAGCTACGACTCTGGGCAAGCCCCGAAGACCCCATCGTTTGGGCGAAACTTCGGAAATCTGGTGTTGATTTTATTAGCACAGATCAGCATGTGCTGGTAAAGGATTTTCTGCTGAAAGGCGCTGGGAAATGAGTTGACGATAATTATAATGATTTGCGAACCCGGCAAAAAGCCGAAAAGCGGTACCACGGTTTGGACATTACTTCGAGCCAAACCGTGGCACCGCTTTTCGGCTTTTTGTCGAGTTTACGAGGCTTTTCTGTAGGCAGTTATCGAATTAATCCCGGCTAGGTCTTAATTTGGGAACACGATACAACCTCTCCTATATGAAAGCCAAAACTACTACGATCTTATTCATTCTAACTTCATGGCTGAATTTCGTTGCGTATGCACAGACCAGTTCGCCTGCTGTATTGACAAAAGAGTTGAATACACTCTTCGCCAGCGTCCCCGATTTTAGCGGTGTGGTTCTCATTGCCGACAAGGGTAAACCTGTTTATCAGCAGGCATTCGGTTATAAGAATTTCGAGACGAAAGCGCCCATAACAACGTCGTCCATTTTCGAATTGGCGTCAGTGTCGAAACAGTTTACCGCCATGACGATCATGATGCTGAATCAGCAGGGTAAACTTGCTTACGATGACCTGATTGAAAAATACATTCCTGGCCTGCCGTATCCAGGTATCACCATTCGACATCTGCTCAACCATACGTCAGGTTTGCCTGATTATCAGGATGTCATGGATAAGTATTGGGACAAAAGCAAAGTGGCCAATAACGCCGATAATATTGCCTATCTGATTCAGTATCATCCAGCTAAACTGGCTGAGCCGGGCGTGAAATACGAGTACAGCAATACGGGCTATATGCTCCTGGCGAGTATCACCGAAAAAGCATCTGGTCAGGATTTTATCGAATTTTGCCGGACGCGAATTTTCAAACCAGTTGGCATGACGCATACGGACATTCGTACGCGTGCCGAAAAAATCAAACTCCCTGATATGGCCTGGGGCTACATGTATGTGCCCGAAAAAAAGCGCTACGTTCGGGCCGACTCATTTCCAGAATTCAACTATGCCATCTGGTTGGGTAATCGCAAAGGACCGGGCCGAATTAGTTCGACCGTTGGCGATTTGTTGAAATGGGATCGTGCCCTTTACACCAATCAACTGGTGAGCCAACAAACCCTTAAAGAAGCATTTACACCAGCAAAATTAAACGACGGTTCACTGACACACTATGGCTTTGGCTGGGAGTTGAAACAGAATGCTAAGCTGGGTAAAGTTGTCTGGCATGACGGCGATAATCCTGGCTACAAAACCCAGATTATGCGCTTTATCGACGCTGATAAAACCATTATTCTGCTTTGTAACAACGCTCACGAAAAACTACCTATGATCCTGAAAACTATTGAGGCATTGGTTGAGAAGTAGGGTAGAGATTTCTGATGCGCTCTAAAAACCCCTAAATCCCCTGAAGGGGACTTTGTTCAAGCACGAGCAAAGTCCCCTTCAGGGGATTTAGGGGTTTTTAGAGAATTTAGAGGGGTTGAAGAGACGTGAATTGATCTATCAATAGTCTGATTACCGGACAATTGGCCCTTTGTTCGAGGCTGGTTGAAGCACCTTATTGATGGAATAAACTACACCGTTGGTAGCCCGAACATTACCCTGAATAACATCGGCAACCGTACCGCGATCATCTTCAATGGTAATGTAGTTTTCCTGCTTATGTACGGTTAGTATCTGGCCTGCCAGGTTCGTAAGTGTCTGGCCGTCTTTCAATTGATCGGAGGTTATGCGCCCTTTTACAACGTGATAAGCCAGCAGCTTAATAAGTCTATTTTTACTGGAAGGAAGCAGTAAATCATCCAGATCTTCCTTCGAGAATTCGGAAAAAGCGCCGTTGTTAGGGGCAAAAACCGTATAGGGCCCTGCACCTGATGCCTGTTTGGTTAATCCTGATGCTTTTAGTAATTGAAAGAGCGTCGTGTGGTCAGGGGATTCGGCAGCACTGAGGGCCAGCGTATTTCCTGTCTTGACACCGCTTGTTGTTAAAACTGGATTTGTCGAAGTGGTCGAAGGCGTGTTCTGGGCAACCGCTTGAAAGCCGAAAATGACGAATCCGGCCAGGCAAAAAACAATCGTATGATTCAGTTTCATGGTTAATCTATTTTCAGGTTCCAGCGTAGAAAACTGGATAGTTGAGCTTAGGCTTAACCTTGACAGTCACGGATTGTTTTTGCCTCATAATCAGTCGGGCGGATTTAAACAGCTTCTTAATGTACCAAGCCCGTTTTACAGCGTCATCTCCATCCGAATATCGGCACGGCTGTAAGGCGTGGGAACACTGGGAACTTCGCGGAAACCTACACGCGCATACATGGTCAGGGCGGGCGTAAGTATTCGATTTGACTCAAGCCAAACAGTTTTGACGCCCAGTTGCCGAGCGTAGTCGATAGCGGCTACACATAGTTTTTTGCCGATACCTTTGCCTTGTGTATTCGGCGAAACTGCCATTTTCGCCAGCTCGAAACCGGTTTCGCCCATGTTGATCATAGCCACACAACCTACGATTTCATCACCAATTTTGGCCAGGAAAATCTGCCCATTGTTCGGCAGAATATAGGTTTCGGGTTGATCTAACTGCTCCAGATCGTGTGGTTCAACGGTGAAATAATGAGAAATCCACTCAATATTCAGACGCTTGAAATCCGGTTGATATTCGGGTGAGTAGGGGATGATAGAAACTTCGTTCATCTTACATTATCCATTTATTTAGTTCGGTTCAACTGATCCTGAATTCGGTCGTAGAAGTTACGTTTGGCTAATTGGTCTTCCATCTCCTGAAGCGAAGTCAATAGGTTATGCGTTTGATTACCAAGCATCTCCTGGTTCACGCTGATAAAGGCGTCCCACAGCGGCTGGAGTTTAGGGAGCATCGCCTGACCGGTTTCACTGAGTGCAAGCAGGCGTTTGCGCCCGTCCTGCTCCGACTTTGCTGAGGTAATCAGGTCTCGTTTTTCCAATTCATTAATAACCTGAATAACCGCTGGATGGGTAATGCCCAATCGTTCGGCTATTTCCATAACGGCTACTGGTCCCTGACGCGCGATAAGCACAAAAATGGTGGCCCAGCGTACATCGAAATCCACTCCCGATTGTCGGTAAGTGGCGGTTACTCCCTGCCAGTATAAATCACTTAATCGCCTGAGTCGGCTGGCAAGCGCCAACTCGGCCATTTCGGCCATAAAATCCATAGTATGTAAGAACTTACGTAAGTTCTTACATAATTAGATAAAACTTTTATCTGTGTCAAGAATTGCGTCAATTATTTCTGGTTAGCTACCCTTTTACGAACGCGGAGGGCGTTTGCTGATAGAACTCCCGGAAAACTTTAGTGAAATAGGAGGGCGAGTCGAATCCCACCATATAGGCCGTTTCGGAAGCTCCGTGACCCGCCCGCAACAGATCGATGGCCTTCCGCAGTCGATACTGCCGGATGAGTTCAATGGGCGACAAATGCGTCAGGCTTTGTATTTTCAGGTACAACGCTTTGCGGCTTAGCGCAAGTTCTTCCGCCAGCCATTCGACGCTCAACGTCGAGTCGTCCAGTCGCTGGTCAATCAGCCCATAGAATCGACGAAGAAATTGATCGCCCACTGGCTCGAGCGAAGACGCACTGGTGGGCTGAGCCAACTGATTCCGATAATGATCCCGCAACCGTTGTTGGCGATCTAACAGGTTTCGAAGTCGCAACTGCAGTTCTCCCAGATGAAAGGGCTTGGTTAGGTACTCATCGGCTCCCACCGCCAGACCTTTAAGCCGACTCGCTTCATCGGCGCTGGCCGTTAGCAGCACTATAGGAATATGATTGGTAACGGGGTCGGCTTTGAGCTGTTCAATTAGCCCATAGCCATCCAGGCGAGCCATCATCAAATCGGTAATAATGAGATCGGGCAGTTCTTCTTTAGCCACTACCCAACCCTGATGGCCATTGGCCGCTGTTCGCACCCGATACAGGGTGGTTAGCTCGGCTACCATGTATTCCCGTAGCTCGGTATTTTCTTCAACAATCAGAATCAGCGGAGGGGCATCCGACTCTGATTCTATTGGTCGGCCGGTTGATGGTTGAGGTAAGACGGGTAGTTCAATCAACAGAGAGGAAGTCGCCAGTGACTGAACGGATTGATTGCCCCCAATCCGATGAAGAGGCAGTTCGACACTAAACTCGGTACCCACATCGACCTGACTCGTCACCTGGATATGCCCGCCCATACGTTGCGTTAAGGCCTGGACCAGGGCCAGACTGAGGCCTGTTGGATCGTTTGCCCGAATGCGCTGGTTATCACCCTGATAAAACGGGTCAAATACATGGGGAAGCTTATGGGCCGTAATGCCAATACCCGTATCCTGTACGACCAAACGAACACCCTGGGGTAACGCATGTAACGTTACAGTGACTGACCCAGCCGGAGTGAAGCGAATGGCATTGGTCAGGAGGTTATAGAGAATGGTTTCCCACTTTCCCGCATCGAAGCGATAATTGCCCGTTGGCAGATCGGTGTGAAAGTTAAGAGCCAGCCGTTTAATCTCCGCCGAGGGGCGAAATAGATCAACAATCTGGCTCAGAAAACCCGCTAAGTCGCCCACTTCATGGACTTCCTCAAGCGGTTGATCTTCAAGTTGGTGGAGATCCATTAACTGATTAATAAGCCGCAATAGTTGCTGTGCGTTTCGGCGAATACTCAGTAACCGTTCCTGTTGAGGTGGGGTCAGCGCTGCCTGTTCCAGGAGTTGGTCAACGGGAGAAAGGATCAGCGACAGGGGAGCGCGCAACTCGTGCGTCATATTGACAAAGAACCGCGTTTTCATGTCATTAAGCGCTTTAAGCGCCTGAGTCTGCCGAAGCTGCTCGGCGTAGCGTCGAGCTTTATCAATAGTGGCTTTAAGGTCGGCGAAGTCAATCGGTTTGGTAATGAAATCAAAAGCCCCTCGGTTCATGGCGGTCCGAATGTTGGTCATATCGCCATAAGCAGTAACCATCACTGTTGGCACTTGAGGGTAGCCAGTTGTAATGTGTTCCAGCAGTGTAAGCCCATCCATGCCGGGCATATTGATGTCGGTCAGCACTACATCAATTTCTGGTTGCTCCTGAAGTAAACGGAGTGCTTGCGAACCATTTTGCGCCACGAAAATCTGGTAGGTACCTGCTACGATCAGTTGGCGGAAACGTTGCCGGAATAGCGCTTCCCAATCGGCTTCATCATCGACCAAAAGTATTTTCGTCATCATTTCGCAGAGCTGTTCTTTCTGACCGATTATAAACGGTTCTGAAGCTAAGGTACGAATGAAGCGCTGATCTAACGCCAACAACCAACCAGGTAAAGACCTTGATAGGTTGTTGGCGTTAGATCAGCGCTTCAAGAATTGTTGGCGGAAACAGACGTTAGTTAATGGCTACCAGTCTATTAACATCCATAGGTTTCTGGGTTTCCAGGGTTACCGTGTGTTGGTTGGTTTCCTTACCATCGGTGATGGTTAACTGATAAGCGCCGTCGGGTAACTCACTTACGTCGAATACTAAACGGACAGTGGTTTGTTTTTTGCTTACTCGTTGGGAAAAGACCATACGGCCGTCGGCACTAGTCAGGCGAATTTGCAGGGGTTGGCCTGTTTGTTTGTCAAGGGCAACCTGAAGTTTTCCAGCTTTGTTCGTAAAGATACCGCTTTGGAAAGTAGCAGGTTGTGGGTCGTTAGTAGGTTTGGCTAAAGAAGCGTAGCTAGTAGACAGAACCAGAGCAAAAGCAACGAACAGAGGTTTGATGAGCGTTTTCATGATAGTTTATATTTAAGAGTTTGATTTCGTTTTCCGTTTTGGATAGGTCAAAGGTCGGGTGATTCAGGAAAACGGATTAGCTCAAATGAGTCAATTACTATCACTTTTGAGCCCAATTGTCAAAACAGGGTAAAAACACCAATGGGAACTTCCTTTCGTTGCTTGGATCGGCCTTTTTAGGCGAAGGTCGCTTACAAAAACGCCAGTATACTTGAGCAATTTCAGCATAAGGATGTTCCAATGGCATTCGGTAGATTTGCTAAAAAACGTATCCTTATGAACACCCTTCGACCATTCATTCTCTTTGCCAGTCTTTTGGTAGGCGCTAATGCTGTAGTTGCCCAGCAGCTTCAATATAATAATCCACAAGGCCTGCCTACGTCTAAAAATTACACGCAGGTTGTGGTTGCACAAAGCAGTCGGGTTGCCTACATTTCAGGGCAGGTCTCGGCCAATGCGAAGGGAGAGATTGTCTATAAAGGCGATTTCCGTGGCCAGACGAAACAGGTGCTCGAAAATCTCAAAATAGCCTTAGCTTCCATAGGTGCCACCTTTGCCGACGTGATTAAAACAACGACCTATGTTGTCAATACAGATCCGGAAAAGATCGGCATCGTGCGGGAAGTACGGAGTCAGTATTTTACAGGAGCTAATCCACCGGGCAGTACCTATGTTGGGGTGCAGGGCTTGTATGACAAAGATGTGCTGATCGAAATTGAAGCAACGGTTGCGTTAAAATGAGCGCCTTTGCTGTTAATAAAGAGCTTATAGCCCCTATTTCAGAAAGCTTTAACAAGCGAGGGCCTAACTCTATAGCTTGGCTATTTCAAAACGAGCAGATTCCGTTTTCGTAAACTATATATACATTATGACTGAAGTTACTTATCGATATATAATTGATGAACTTACCAAAAGATCAATCAGGCATGATGTTCATAGCTTTGCTTCAGGTGCTAAAATGATTGATATCTGGTATGATGGTCATTTTTATGTTATTCAAATCGATTCTGAATCAGTAGGGATTTCAGAGATTACTGAGGATAATCCTGGATTTGATACCAAACCGGATGCCGTGTTTTATAATTCTGAGGATGCTATAAAACAATTTGACGCTTTTCTCTTGTGAGTTGAGAAGCACTCCTTTAAAATAAGTTTGCAAAACAATCATTAGTCTTCCCTAAACCGAACGCTAAAGTATTTCGATTCGGATAGGGATTCTACGGGTTGCTTCTTATTTTTGCACTTTACTAAGAAACCAAAGATCGCGAAGCAATACGGATCGTATTGACTATCTCGCTAATTCAAATCTATATGCAAACTTCAACCTACGTCCCCTACAAGGTTAAGGACATCGCGCTGGCCGAGTGGGGCCGCAAGGAAATCAAACTTGCTGAAGCCGAAATGCCAGGTCTGATGGCCCTTCGTGCTGAATACGGTCCATCACAACCGCTGAAAGGCGCACGTGTTGCGGGCTGTCTGCACATGACCATCCAAACCGCCGTTCTTATTGAAACGTTGGTTGAACTGGGTGCTCAGGTAACCTGGTCGTCCTGCAATATCTTCTCGACGCAGGATCATGCGGCTGCGGCTATTGCTGCTGCTGGCATTCCGGTTTATGCGTGGAAAGGCATGAACGAAGAAGAATTCAACTGGTGTATCGAACAAACGTTGTTCTTCGGTGAAGAGCGTCAGCCATTGAACATGATTCTTGATGATGGTGGCGACCTGACCAACATGGTTTTCGATGTGTATCCTGAACTGATTCAGAACATCAAAGGCTTGTCGGAAGAAACCACAACGGGTGTTCACCGTTTGTACGAGCGGATGAAAAATGGCACGTTGCACTTGCCTTCGATCAACGTAAATGATTCGGTAACGAAGTCGAAATTCGATAACAAATACGGTTGCCGTGAGTCGTTGGTTGATGCGATCCGTCGTGCTACCGACTTGATGCTGGCTGGTAAAGTAGCCGTTGTTGCTGGTTATGGAGATGTAGGTAAAGGGTCGGCTGAGTCGCTGCGTGGCGCTGGTTGCCGGGTTCTGGTAACCGAAATCGATCCAATCTGTGCGCTGCAAGCGGCTATGGATGGTTATGAAGTTATTCCAATGGACGAAGCTGTTCCCCGCGCACAGATTTTCGTAACGGCGACTGGTAACGTTAACATCATTAAAGGCCGCCATTTCAAAGCGATGCGCGATAAGGCTGTTGTTTGTAACATTGGCCACTTCGACAATGAAATCGACATGGCGTGGTTGAACGAAAACTACGGCCAAACCAAGAGCCAGATCAAACCACAGGTTGATATGTACGAGGTTGACGGCAAAGAGATCATCGTATTGGCCGAAGGCCGTTTAGTGAACCTCGGTTGTGCTATGGGTCACCCTTCGTTCGTGATGTCTTGTTCGTTCTCGAACCAGACGTTGGCGCAATTGGAGTTGTGGGCTAACTCAGACAAATACGAGAACAAAGTGTACGTTCTGCCAAAAATCCTTGACGAGAAAGTAGCTGCGTTGCACCTGGCTCACGTAGGCGCTAAACTGGAACCACTGGAGCAGGCACAAGCCGATTATATTGGAGTACCAGTTGCAGGTCCGTTCAAATCGGAAATGTATCGGTACTAAGAGATGTATGATGTACGATATATGATGTATAATTAGTCGTCATACATCATACATCATACATAACTGGCGCGACTTCGGAAACGAGGTCGCGCTTTTTTATAGTAGATTTGCTAGTATTGATAGACGGAACTGCTACTCTTGCCATGAAACGTTTGCTTCTGCTCTTGTTACTGTCTCCTCTGCTCGGTTCAGCACAGGTAACCATCGACACACTACACTGGAGTGCAACTAGACGTTTGCAGCTTTCTGACTTTCATTCACCTACGCAACCAGGCTTAGGCGGCTCTGAATTTTATTATCAGATTGGTTACGAAGTACGGCCAACATCGATATGGAGTCAGCCAGATATTGAGTCATTTTGTTTGATGTTCCGGAATCTGTCGTGGGTATCTGAAACCGCCAGAAACGAGCGAACCCTGGTCTATAATCAGATACTCTTCGATCTGGTGGAAGTGCATACGCGTCAGATGAAGGCCAAATTAATTGCGCTGGGCGCCGATCGTCGGTTTAAGGAGCAAGCCCGACAAATTGAATACCTGACTAACTCCGAATTAGGGGCCGAGGTCAATCGGTTTCGCGCAGAAACCGGCGGGGGCGATGATTTACAAGCGCTGGAACGATGGGAGAAGCAGGTGGCTCTACGACTTTATGATACGCCCGATCTCGTTACTACGTTTAGTATGTCAAAATTGGGGTATGGTGTATTTTTTGGGGGTGGGGGAGTTTTAACAACGGGTTCGCTGGCACAGACGCTTAATAAGTCGGTAGGGGCTGTTTTTGGGATTGATATTGCCCTACAGCGAACAATGATCATGCTGCATCCTACTTTGTACAACGGAACATTACGGTCGGGGTTCTGGCACAATAACCAACAATGGGAAAAGGATATGCCCATAAGCCCGATGCTGTTCGAACTTGGTTTGGGGCGGGTTATTTACGAAGGGCCGCGCAGTCGGTTAATTCCATATGTTGGCTATCTTTTGTTCGACCTATCGCCCCGCGATAAGAAAGATGAACGCTACAAGGGATTGTCGTTGCTAACTCATTCACCAACGCTCGGACTTGTGTTCGATGTTAAACTGGGCGATAACACACCTAAGCCGGATCTCTCCGAACATAGCTTCTGGTTTATCCGAACGAAAGTATCCTACAGTCCACTGTTAGACCAGAAGCCGTTTACGGGGGGGATTTTTAACATTCAAATTGGCTTGGGCGGCTTTGGGCGAATGCGTAAAGTACACTACAAACCAGAGCATACCGTGATTATGGTACCGGGTAAGGTCATATAAGATCAGTTCATCAACTTCTACGAATGCATTCTAACGATTTGTTAACGCAGGTTTGCCAAGAGTTTCCGAACTTGCGAATACGTATGAAAAAATACCTTCTACTGCTGGCCTTAGCTGGCTTGTCGGCCTGCCACTCGGGCTATCACCTGTCTCAACGAACGGCTAACCGCATTGGAGTAGACTCGCTGGCTGCGTCGTCCGATCCGGCTGTGGCTAGTTTCCTGGTACCTTATCGGGAGAAACTCGATAAGGCCATGAACGAGGTACTGACCAGTTCAACCAAGCCTGTTGAAAAAGCCTTACCCGATGGTCCACTCAACGATTTATTGACCGACGCGTTGCTCCAGCAAGCATCGCAACGATATGGCAAACCTATTGATTGCTCGCACCTGAATTATGGCGGTATTCGCGATAATTTACCTCAGGGCAACATCACTATCGGTTCGGTTTTTGGCGTTATGCCGTTTGATAATCAGCTGGTTATTCTGACCGTTAAGGGCGATATGTTGTTGCAGTTACTCAATCATTTTGCCAATTCCCACGGACTGGTTGTTGGTGGCTTGCGGGTTAAAATTCAGAATAAAAAAGTGCAGTCCGTAACCTTTACCAATGGACGGACGCTACAGCCGAATGAGACCTATACAGTGGCTATGAGCGACTATATAGCCGATGGGGGCGACAATGCTAATTTTCTGAAAAACGCCGTCAAACGCGAAAATATGAATTACTTAATTCGTGATTCCCTGATCGATTATTTCCGACAACAGGGCAAAAGCGGTCAACCTATTAATCCCGTTTCTGATGGACGCATTAGCATCGAATAGACGCCAGTTTCTGAAACTATTGGGCACGGCTGCCGTTGTCGGCTCTGTGGTGCCAGACGTGCTTGCTACTACAGGGCGGGCCAATAAAACAACCTCGCTGACGATTCTGCATACCAACGATGTGCATAGTCGGCTGGACCCATTCCCAATGGATGGAAGTCGGAATGCGGGTAAAGGTGGTGTTGCCCGACGAGCTACACTGATCAAAAAAATCCGGCAGGAGCAGGCAAATGTGTTGCTGTTCGATGCGGGCGATATTTTTCAGGGAACGCCTTATTTCAATCTCTACAAAGGTGAGCCCGAAATTCTGGCCATGAACCAGCTTGGCTACGATGCCGGAACCATTGGTAATCACGATTTTGATGGCGGCATTGACAACATGGTCACCCAATTCGGGAAGGCTACGTTCCCTTTGCTGATTGCCAATTACGACTTCAAAAACACGGTTATGGACGGGCGAACCATGCCGTACAAAATCTTCGAGAAAGATGGCGTTCGGATAGGGGTGTTCGGTTTGGGAATTCAGCCGGCAGGTTTGATCCCGAAGGAGGCCTATAAAGAAACCAAATACCTCGATCCCATTGAGTTAGGTGGCGATACCGCTGCTCAGTTGCGGAATGACAAAAAATGCGACTACGTAATTTGCCTGTCGCACTTAGGGTTTAAATATAACAATGAGCCTACGGTTTCGGACAATGTACTGGCGGCCAAAACCAAAAACATCGATCTGATCATTGGTGGACATACGCATACATTCCTGGATGCGCCCGTAGCCATCAATAATCTAGATGGGCAGCCTGTCTGGATTAATCAGGTTGGGTTTGCAGGCATCAATCTGGGACGAATTGACCTATCATTTGAGCGCGGTAAAGCTGTTTCGAGTGCTGGAAAGTCCGTTGAAGTGAAGTAAAGTCAGTATCTTTGCGTATTCAAAGAGTGAAAGAGCGAATGAGTGGAAGAGCGAAAAGCTGATGCCACACAATTTGCCCTTACGCTCTTTCACACTTTCGCACTTTAAGTTTCTATGAAATTTGGCGTTGTTGTTTTTCCCGGCTCTAACTGCGATCAGGATGCTGTGGATACGCTGGAATTGATGGACCAGAAGGTCATTAAACTCTGGCATAAAGATCACGATCTGCAAGGCTGTGATTTTATCATCCTACCAGGTGGGTTTTCTTACGGTGACTACCTTCGTACAGGGGCTGTGGCCCGGTTTTCGCCCATTATGAATGAAGTAATTGCTCATGCCAATCGTGGCGGCTACCTGATGGGCATTTGCAACGGATTTCAGGTGCTGGCCGAAGCCCGATTGGTACCGGGTGTACTACTTCGTAATGCGAACCAGCAATACGTCTGCAAAAATATTTACCTGACTCCCCAATCGCCCGACGCGTTGTTGACGGCCGGTCTTGATCGCCCCGCTTATAAAATTCCGATGGCGCATGGTGAAGGACGTTATTTCGCTGATGCCGATACGCTAAAATCACTGAACGATAATGGCCAGGTGCTGTTCCGGTATTGTGACGAAACCGGAGCCATTACTGATGCTGCCAACCCAAATGGCAGTCTGGAAAATATTGCCGGTGTGACCAACAGTGGCAAAAATGTATTTGGCATGATGCCTCACCCCGAGCGTGCTGCCGATCCAGCTCTTGGCAATATGGATGGACGGCTCATCATGGATCAAATCCTCAAAGCCGTACTGGTTTAAATAAATAGAACGCAGATGACGCGGATCAAGCTGATTTTAACGGATTTATGTCTGCGAAAATCAGCTTGATCCGCGTCATCTGCGTTCTATTTTGCTGGTTCGTTTGGCCGTGCTGGCCGAGTGTCGATGACTTTTCGGGTTTGCAAATCAAATTTTTGCCCTTTGCCTAAAAAATAAAAAGGTCCACCCGTACTGTTCTGACCAGACGGATATTTGGTGCTATTTGCAATTTGATTCGCTTCGTAAATGCCCACATAAGAGACGCCCAGTACCTCGAAGGTATTTTGCTGCACAACAATGGCCGTCCCTTCATCAATCGCAATACCGAGTAATTCCGGACGAGCTTTAATAACGTCGATGAGATCAAACTGACGGTTTCGTCGCAGGAAATGCTGATCGATGGTGACGTTATGAATGAAATCCAGCCCTTGTGTGTGATCGCCTACCATTATTGAATTCCCTTTGGTATCGCCACGAACCATAAACGATCCCTGAATCGTAGCCCCTGCTGAAGTACCTCCAATAACCCCACCCCGACTGAGTACCGCATTAAATTCTTTGTGCGCCAACGTATTGAGATACGAATCAGTCAGCCGCCAGTGACGGCCACCGACGAACCAGATACCCGTCGCTTTCTTCAAGGGAGCAACAAAGGATTCCTGGTTTGCTACTTTCGGATCGCGGGTATGGAGGATTGTAATGTTTTGGACACCTAAACTGATCAATTTTTCTTTTTCACGAGGAGCACTGTTAGCCGACGAATCTTCGCCTGCGGTTGGAATAATTACAATATTGGCAGCAGCTGGGCCGCCCGCCAGTTCGACGAATCGCGTCCATAAGTCGGTGCCCATAGCACCTCCTCCCACAATCATCAACGAACCTTTTTCGGGGCCTACCATCTTAGAGATGGAGGTTGTTTGGGCATGGCTTAAATTCGCCAGAAGAGCCAGGAGAAATAAAAGTGTAAAGCGCTTTTTCATTTCAGATTGTTGTTTGGTTTTATGAGTAGGATACCTCGTATCCAAAGTTAACCAATACACCTGATTTTGCGCAAATCACCTGATTATGTTGTACCCACGGATTTCAGCCCGTGTTCAAGTCAGACATACACGGGCTGAAGTCCGTGGGTACAACCTAGCAATCCAATACGAATATGATTTTAACGAAAAGCTTAGGTCAGCTTCGCCAGGAAATCGGATAATTGCCGGGTTGTGTCTTTGTTCAAACGTAGATGAACATTACGCCCTTCTTTGGTTGCAGCAACCAACTCGCTTTCTGTCAGCAGGCGAACATGGTGCGATACACAAGGCTGCGACAAGCCCGTTAACTCCTGAATCTCAGACGGAGTCATGCTTTCTCGTTGGGCTAATTCCAATAAAATCGAGAGCCGGTATTTGTCGGCAATAGCGCCCGTTGCTTTCTCGCATGATTTAGAATCCATAGTACAAACCTAACAAAAAACGGTTTAGTAAGGTGCGTTCAATACAGAATGGGTAGCAGCGCTAGGTCGCTAAATACTCCCGAATATTTGATTTTGTACATTTCATGTGAATAACAATTATGACTTAGTAACAAATTGGGGGCTAATTAACAATTGGTACGTAATTTGTTAGTGAGTAATAGCAGTAGAAAACTAAAATACTAAGTATACGGATTAGAAATCGGGATAAACCAATTGACATAGAGTAATAGATTAGTCATGCGCTTATATGGCCGTTTGGCCATTTGGCATAGCCTTTGTGTTCAGTTGAGGAGCACAAAGGCTATTTCTGTTTTGCGCTTTTATATCTATTTATCTCCCACCTCTATGATTAATTTTACTGATTCAATTCTCTATTATCTCTATTGTATAAGAAAAAATTACACGAGTTTTTTAGGTAGATTTATACAAATTCGGCTAATCTGTAGAGCTGTAGCAGTAGGGATTTTCGGTCTGCTTTGCCTTGGGAGTGGCATTTCGCAGGCTCAATCGCTACAGTGGAGCATGGCAATCGCGAATAGATCCTCAAATCAGGGAGCGGTACAGAAAATTGGTTCGGATGGTTCTATTTATGTGTTAACCGAAGGCCGAAATAATGCTTCTGGTTATTCTGTTGCCGATATCAAAGAGTTTGGTCCCCCTTTGTCGGGGTCTAACGATGGCTACAATGCGGTGTTATCCAAGTATTCGCCGGATGGCAATATCTTGCAATGGGTACGCCTATTCAATGGTGAGAATAGTAGCTTCACTCCCCTTGCTTTTGATTTTTCGCCAACGGGCGAAATCGTCCTCTTGTGCGTAAGTAATGGAGGAGCTTCGGCCTCTGCCCTGATCACCCCCAATGGTTTTCAAACAAGTCGTCCTAATACGGCAGGAGGTAATCTGGCCATTTTGATGAAACTATCGGCTGATGGGAAAACAATTAACTATGGCTCCTATCTGGGGGCTGTTGGTGGTTCGTCTAACGTACGTGTTCGATTATGGAATGAAGCTCCTTATTTTCAAAATCTGATTATTACGCCGGATGGATCGATGATTCTAATGCTACAGAACAGTGGCTCGGGCGTATTACCGACTACATCGAATGCCTACCAATCAGCGCCAAAAGGGGGTAACGATGATCCCTATATGGCCATTTTTAATGCTGATGGCACCCTTCGTTACGCATCTTATTATTCGACAAGCGCTTCGGTTCCGGTTCAATACGTGACCGATATTGTTCCAGATGCGGATGGTAGCTTTTACGCAACGTACCGGAATGGCAACGGAGCCATATTGCCAATAACAGCAGGAGCCGCTTATGCGAATGTTTCGCTGGCAAATCAGGTGGGTTACATCGCCCATTATGGCGCTTCGGGGCAATTGTTACAATCAACGGCCTTGCCGGGTACGCAGGTCATGGGCATTCGCAAACGCCCCAACGGAAATATCGTGGTCATGGGCGTTATCACAACGCCCGCAGAATTTGTACAGGTCGGTTCATCGCCAAATATGGCCTGGACGCAAGGGCAGCTAACCTTAACCGAATTCAACTCAACCCTTACATCCGTAATCCGGAGTGCCGTGGTAGGAAATGGGAGCGTAGAAGCATCGGATATGGAACTCGATGAGCAGGGAAGAGTGCACATCAGTGGAAAAGCAAATGCGGCTTCCAGTATTAGTCCAACGGCTGGTGCCCTGTATTCTATATTTGGCTCGAGCAACGCTACTTACCAGATTATTGACTGCGATTTTAGTAAAGTACTCTATGCTACCTATTTGAATTCGGGGGAGAATGGGAGCACTACCGGAAACTATGATGTCGAATTAAAGGGTTGTCGGGCAACGATTCTGTCTACGGCAGGCTCTAGTGTGAATTATCCGGTTACGCCGGCTGGTCTGGCTAGTGATGGCACGACTACCTTAACAGGCTATAACGTGGTGCCGAACTCTGTCGGGATGACGGTTTACCTCACCGCTTTTAACTATGCGAAGTACGTAGAGAATACCAACACAATTGCGGCAACAATTACTAACTATTGCGAAGGAGCCGGTTTGTTTCCCATAATAGGGTCTAAACCAATATACAAAACACCAAACGTTAGAGGTGCTTCCGATGCGAATCCAGCCCCTGCATCAATTTATTATCAGTGGCAACGCAGCGGTTCCGCGTCTGGTCCCTGGATAGATATTGCCAGTGCAACGTCTAAAGATTATACACCTAATGGCCTAACTGTGGCAGGATCGGTGTTTTTTCGACGAGCGGTCCGTCAGTCGCCTTTCGATGCGGTTTGTTCGGTCGTGGGTAGTTGCGATGTGGTTAACTACAGTAATACGGTAGAATACATCCTATCGACCAGTAAAGTCCATTCGACTGATTTGGCCAGTAAGCCATACGGATTTTGTGCGGGCACGACGTTAGCCATAACCGCTACCATTACCCCTGGGGGCGATGGAGAGCGGGGGGCTTATACCTATACGCTGGTTCCGTTAGCGGGAGGAACCCCTATACTTTCGGGCACCGTGGCAACAGCGGCAACACCAATTTCGCTAAACCTGACCACCGAGGGGACTTATCGGTTAAGCGTGACGGATAGCCGGGGATGTACGAGTTACGATACCCTGAAAACGGTTCAGTTTAAGGTAATAGTGCCTTCGAGAACGGTCTTTACCTGTGGCAACCCGACGGTAAAACTTGGGCCTGTTTCGGTGCCCCCAGCTTATGCCAACGTGTCGACAAACACATTTACCTGGACGCCATCAACGGGCTTAGATACGCCCAATGGCGTTAATCCTACCTTATCGGACTTGCCAGCTAATGGAGCGTCGAAAGATTTCTACCTGGATTTTAACGGTTGCCGAGTTGATACCGTAACCGTGACAGGCCAGAGTGTAACGCCTTTACCTGCCTTGCCCAGCCTGACGTTATGCCAGGGAGATAGCGCCCGGTTAGGGCAGGGACTTACCGAACAGGCTGGTGTTAGTTATGGCTGGTTTCCGGGCATTGGTATTAGTCAGCCTACCGTTGTACGACCCGTGTTTACAGCTACCTATGCGCCACAAGGGGTAAACATACTACCATTTACCGTTCAGGCATCAAATGGTATATCGGGTTGCGTGCAGACTACAACCCAGCAGGTTACGGTCTATAAAACACCAAACAACGTATTTAATCAGAAAGAACCCTATGTCTTTTGTCCCACCTCAGGTTTTGTGGCGAAGACTAGTTTCGGGACTCCCGACGAAAGCGGAATCAGTTACAACTGGCGCGCTGTCATTACCAGCGTGTCGGCAACACAGGGGGTACCCTCGCCCGAACAAGCCCTTACATACCTGAGTAGTACGACGGCTTCGCAGGTATCGATGCGTATGACCGGTACCAGCATACCCAATGGCGGACTGGCCGATGGACCGTATACGATTTTATATATTCGGACTAGTCAGAACGCGATAAATCCATCCTGCGCACGGGCCGATACTGCCGAAATCAGATACATCGTAGGCTGCGGCCCCGGTGGTACTGACTTCTGTAAATTAGATCAGCAAGGGGGAGCCGATGGGCAATGTGGCGGAAAAACTACTACCATTGGGCCCATTACAGCTGCCAGCAACGGGACCTATACCTGGTCGCCAGTGGCCGGATTATCAGACCCGAACACCGGATTGCCTTTGGTAGAAGGAGTACCCCACCCAGCTAAAGTTATTGCCAATCCATCGGGGCTGGTTGCCGTCACCTATACGCTTTCGCTGGTATTAGAGGGCGTGCCGGATACATGCCAGATTTTCGTGAAAGTATTTCCGGGGCAATCCTCGTTACCCGTTACAAACTACACATCGCCGTTAGCCGCTTGTAAAGGTGGGACGGTGCAGATTCAGCAAAACGCCATTCCGGGCTATACCTACAACTGGTCTGCCGGAACACTGGTCTCTGATTCTACCATTGCCAATCCGACCACAGTCGCGTTGACTACCGATAAAACGCTCTACGTAAAAGTAACGGATGCGTCGACCGGCTGTTCGATTCGGGATACGGTGAATATTCAGGTTACACCGGTCGACAACAATGCAGGATTGGATGGAACCTTTTGTGTAACATCGGGTGGTACCTACACCGTTGGCTCTGCGGCAAAAGCAGGTTATACCTATGCGTGGACTTCGCCAACGCCGGGTATTGTGTTTACCTCGCCGGGTAGCGCTACATCGTCCGTCACAATTCCTGCGAATGCCGATAGTCCCGTACTTTTGATTCGGAATGCTACTAACGGAAATACGGCAGCCAACTGTGCGTATGCCGATACGGTTCAGTATACATCCTTCACGGCCCCGGCGCTGACTATTCACGCGCCCGGAAGTTTGTGCGATGGGGGAGGAGGCTCGGTAACCATAGGTCCCGTGCCTGACCCCAATATGACCTATCGATGGTCGACTGGAGAAACGACAGCGCAAATCAGCGTATCGGCAACGGGACCGTATAACGTAACAGTTGGGCAGGGTACCTGTTCGGCTACGACGACGATAAACGTTAACTCCGCTACACCACCGACCGTCAATTTTGCCAATGATCCAATTCCCGCTCCGTGTAATGGACCGATTACCATTGGGGTAAACAACTCGCCCGATGGCGGATGGAGTTATTCGTGGGCGCCCTTTACGGGTATTGTGGCATCGGCAGGCAACCTGTCTACGGTGCAGGTTTATCCCGAAACACCCACCTCTTATACATTGACTGCAACGCATGCAACGGGTTGCGTAAAAACGTTTGTATTTCCTGTGCCAGCAGCCACCTATGTGGCCACGCTGCCCGGTTCACTCAACTTCTGCGAAGGCGATGGGGCATCAACCGTATTGCCTTTAAGTAACCCACCTGCCGGAAGTACAGTAGCGTGGACCGCCAGCCCATCTAGTGCGCTAGCTTACCTGAGTTCTACATCGGCCAGCCAGCCAACGCTGGATATTGCAGCAGCCGTTACTGGAACCTATACCTACACGGCTACGGTAACCTACGGAAGTGGCTGTACAACCTGGGCGTCGATAACGGTGAAAATTGGCAAGCAAAAGCTTAATCTGGCTGGCGACGATCAGTCTGTTTGTTTAGGAAACTGTGTTCAGATTGGGGCGTCTCCACTACCTGGCTTCAGTTATAGTTGGACCACATTACCTTACGATGCAACCAAAGTAGGGCAGATTTCGAACCTTAGCTCATCGCAGCCTGTCGTTTGTCCTAGCGGGACAACTACGTATCAGTTGAGCTATTATGACGCCAATACCGGTTGTACGTTCGGAGATGAGATGATCGTGCAGGTAACGACGGTGAACCCCACGCTAACGGTCAAAGCGCTGAACACCACCTGTCAGACAGTCGACGGAACCGCCACGTTCGATCTGGCGAATGCAGTCATTTCGAATACGGGAGGCAGTATCGGTTATTATGCCGACGCAGCCGCTACCATCCCGGTTACGAACCCAGTATCGTTGCCGACTACGTATTACATCAAATCGGCGTCAGCAGACAGTTTCTGTACGACTGTTAAACCCGTTAGCGTTTCCTTTACGGCTTACTCGAATTTTGTGGTAACGCCTACGTCTCCGGTTTGTAGTACCAATGGAACCGGGGCTTCGGTGAAAGGTAATGTCACGTTGTCGAACTATGCGGCTGGTAGCACGTATCAGTACGTAGAGGGAACGGACTTTTCTGCCGGAACCAAAGTGCCTGCTGCTGCCACGTTGCTGAGCGGCAACTCGCAGGTAATTATTGCCAATTTAGACGACAGCGTATTACCGAAAACCTATACGGTTCGGGTATTCAATCCGGCTGATCCGACCTGTTATGCCGAACAGCAAGTAACGGTACAACCGTCAAATTGCTGTATTAAGCCCAGTTTTCAGGCGAATACAGTAGCTGCTACCTGTTTAGGCAGTACCGCACAAAACAATGGGCAGATTGTGTTAAGTGGTTTCTCGGCGAGTCATACATATCAATTCTCGGCGGGAGCAACTTTTACCACTTCGTTGTCGGGACCCGCTCAGGTGATTCCGGCCAACGGGATAATCGCGAACAATCTGGCAAATCCGGCAACGGCTCAGGATTATACCATTCGCGTGTACAGCGGTTCGGGTTGCTACACGGATGTGACCGTACAACTGGCATCAACCTCCTGCCCTTGTCCGCCAAACGTGTGTGTGCCTTTGGTCATCACCAAGATACGATAAGCCTACAGTAGCGATTATGGGAAAGCGATTCATGGAGAAGATAATTCTTCGTGAATCGCTTTTTTTGTTCGCTGTCTCTAACGTTGAGTGTAGTATGGACTACGCCCAACAAAGGTTGGCAGTAAATTTCATTCTCGCCGGGTTAAAACCCGGTGAGAGTATTCTTTTACTGTTCCATAATCTCTGTGCCTCCGTGGTTAGATAACATACTTTAAGAGCTGCTTTGTTAACCTTCTTCTTTTTCCATAGTTATACTAGGGTAACTAAATTCTCAACGTATTATGGAAACGCAGCAACGATTGCAGGGTAAGAAAGTGGCGATTCTGCTAACCGATGGATTTGAACAGGTCGAAATGACCGAACCTCGTAAAGCATTACAGGATGCCGGTGCTACAACGCACCTGATTGCGCCAAAAGGGGGCGAAGTAAAAGGGTGGGACGAAACCGATTGGGGCGATACCTTTCCGGTTGATCTACCCATCGCTGGAGCCGACCCTAACCAGTATGATGCACTGCTTCTGCCCGGTGGCGTGATGAATCCTGATAAACTACGGACAGATCCGAAGGCGGTGCAGTTTGTGCGTCATTTCTTTGAAGCCCATAAACCCGTAGCCGCCATTTGTCACGCGCCAATTATGCTCATCGAAGCGGGTGTGGTGAAGGGGCGAAAACTTACGTCGTACCCGTCGATTCAAACCGACTTGAAAAATGCCGGAGCAAACTGGGTTGATGAAGAAGTGGTAACCGATCAGGGCTTAGTAACCAGCCGTAGACCTGACGATATTCCGGCCTTCAATCGGAAGATGATTGAGGAAATTCGCGAAGGTGAACACGCTCGGCAGCATGCATAATTGAGTGTAGGTTTAAACACAGAGCCACGGCGAACACAGATATATAATTTCCTCTGTGTTCGCCGTGGCTCTGTGTTTAAACCTACGTTTACTCGCTTTTCAAGCTCTTTACAGGATTGAGCGAACCGGCTTTAATGGCTTGATAACTAACTGTTAATAGCGTAATGACCAGCGCCGTCGCAAGGACCATCAGGAATACCCCAGCCCCGATATTTATTTTGTAGGTATAGCTTTCCAGCCACTGATTCATTGCATACCAGGCAATGGGCGAAGCAACCAGACAGGAAATCAGGACCAACTGAATGAAATCTTTGGATAGTAATCCCCAAACGCTGGTGACGCTGGCTCCCAACACCTTCCGGATACCAATCTCTTTGGTGCGTTGCTCGGCCATAAACGAGGCCAGACCGAATAGACCCAGACACGAGATAAAAATAGCCAATAGCGAAACAATGGCCGACAGATTACCAACGAGTTCTTCGTAATAGAATTTCTTGGCGTATTCAGTATCCGAAAACGTATAATCAAACGGATAAGCAGGATTGTATTTATCAAAAATGGGCTTGATTTTCTGAATAGCCACCGAAGGAGACATGTTCGGATTGATGCGCATGTCGATAAAATTGACCCAATCCTTTGCAAAAATAATCGTCATTGGCGCTACGGAACGGTAGGGTGACCATTCCAGAACAATATCGGGAATGACCCCAACCACCGTCCAGGTTTTACCCGCCCATTTTACGAGTTCGCCTACCGGATGTTTTAAGCCCATGCGTTTAACAGCCGCTTCATTTAAAATGACGCCGGTGGAATCCGTAGTGAAGTCTCTCGAAAAATCCCGACCCTGCTTGAGTTTAATTCCCATCGTTTTTGTGTAGTCATAACTCGTGGCAATGGTCGTGAAAATGACCGATTTATCTTCGGGCGTTGATCCTTTCCAATCCCAGCCGCCGTTGCTGCTCCACCATTGCGTGGGCGGTGAGTTTGTCTTACAAATAGAGGCTACTGCTCCCGTAGCCAATAGCTCGGCCCGAAGCGCTTCAAAATGGTCGAGTAAGTCTTTCGAAGAATTGACCGAAATGAGGCCCTGTTTGGTAAAACCAAGCGGCCGGTTTTTGCCATGCTGTATCTGCTGATAAATGATAATGGTGCCAATCATCAGCACAACCGAAAAGGTAAACTGCACAACCACCAGGATTTTACGGGGCAGCGAAGCACTTTTTCCGACATGGATACCGCCTTTCAGAATTCTGACGGGATTGAACGACGACAAATAAATCGCCGGATAACTGCCTGCCAGTAAGCCGGTAAATAAGGTAAACGCCAGTGTAACCACCCAGAAAATAGGGCTATCGAACTGGATATGCATTGTTTTGACAGTCAGCGTGTTGAAGTAAGGCAGCGAAACTAGGACAATGCCTAGCGCCAGTACGAGGGCCAGGAGCGCAATCAGGATAGACTCACTCAAAAACTGCCCAATCAACTGCTCTCTACCCGACCCAACGGCTTTCCGAACACCCACTTCTTTGGCTCGTTTTTCGGAACGGGCCGTGCTGAGGTTCATAAAATTGATGCAGGCAATCACCAGAATAAACAAGCCGAAAATGCCAAACAGTCGAACATATTTGATGAAGCCACCCGTATTTTTTCCTTCTTCAAAGTCAGAATAAAGCCGCCATTTGGCCATCGGGTGCAGGAAAATCTCGGGCTTGACCAGACTCTTTGCATTAGGGTCCGTGTTCTGGTGAGCCAGCACCACATCCTTTATTTTGGCGTTGGTTTGGGCTGGGTCAATACCCTCTTTGAGTTGGGCGAAAACACCCCAGTCGTTATTTCGCCAATCCGTTTTTGCATGTTCCCGCACCCAATCATACCTGGCCTCCTGCAACTGCCAGGGCAGCAAATACTCAAACTGAAGTGTGGCATTAGTGGGTTGTTTGGCGATCACGGCAGTCACCTTTAAATCGACCGAATTATCGATTTTTACAACCTTGCCAATGGGGTCCTGATTCCCAAAAAGAGTATGGGCGGTTTCATCTGTCAGTACAATCGAATAAGGCTCTTTTAAGGGTTTTTTATCGCCATTGAGAATGTTCAGCGAAAACATATCAATGGCATCTTCGCCGATGTAAATCCCGTGTTTGAGGAACTTCTGATTGCCAACGATCAGCGAACGCTTATTATCTGAACGCTCATACATCGCTACCGCCTTAAAGTCGGGGTATTTTGCCCTTAATTCATCGCCGAGCGGAAACGGTATAGCGTCCTGCGTGCCCCGACGACCATCGAAGGTTTGATTCATCTTGACCTGATACAAGGTCGTGTAATTTTTGTGGTGCTGGTTGGCCGATGCTTCATCATCGATCCAGATGCCAATCAGCATCGCTACAGCCATGCCCACAGCCAATCCGCCAATGTTGATGGCCGAATACGACTTGTTTTTGAACAGATTGCGAAAAGCAATTTTTAAATAATTACGGATCATGGCAAGTTGAAAAAATGAGGGGTTAGAAACATCATTATATCGACTGTGACGGGGTGAGAAGGCCGTCTTGGATTCTTGTCGCCAAAGCCGGGGATGCAGCAACAACAGGAAATCCCACACATACAGGAGCCGGGCTTTGGCATAGCCATAACGATGAGCTCGCTTATGAAACAGCTCATCCAGATCGCCCGCGAGTTCTTCGTACAGATGCGGGGCCGTGATGCGCGCCAGTAGGCGTTGCACCCAGCGGGGTGGGTTTTGGGGCATAGTACGAGGGTTTATTGTAACGTGGGTGGAAACCCGCGCCTATCTTATCTGCCAAGAATTGCGGGTTTCCGAACCGTCCGCGTTACAACATTATTCGCTTTTCAGGCTCTTTACGGGATTTAACAAAGCGGCTTTGATGGCCTGATAACTAACCGTTAATAAGGTAATTGCCAGGGCCATAATAAGGACCATCAAAAACACACCAAACTGAATATCAATTTTGTAGGTGTAGTCTTTGAGCCACTGACTCATGGCATACCAGGCAATGGGAGAGGCCACTAAACAGGAAATAATAACGAGCTGAACAAAGTCTTTCGAGAGTAATCGCCAGACATTGGCAACGCTGGCTCCCAGTACTTTACGGATACCAATTTCCTTGGTGCGTTGCTCGGCCATGAAGGAGGCTAACCCAAATAAACCCAGACACGAGATAAAGACCGCTAGCAGCGAAATAATGGCCGACAGGTTACCAATAAGTTCTTCGTAGCTGAATTTCTTGGCGTATTCGGTATCCGAAAATTTATAATCGAATGGAAACCCTGGATTGTACTTATCGAAAATCGGGGCAATTTTTTTAATAGCGACTGAAGACGCTACGCTTGGGTTTATACGTACACAAACAAAACTTACCCAATCCTTCTCAAAAACAATTGTCAGCGGTGAGATAGCCCGGTAAGGCGATTCCATCATGATATCCGGGATAACACCCACTACCTTTCGGGCTTTCCCATTCCATTTGAGTATTTCACCTACCGGATGCTTTAAACTCATCCGTTTAACGGCTGCTTCATTTAAAATGACGCCAGAAGAATCGGTCGTGAAATCCCGCGAAAAATCACGCCCTTCCTTGAGTTTAATGCCAATTGTGTTGATGTAATCGAAATTGGTGGCAATCGTACTGAAAACGACCGATTTCTCTTCGGGCGTTGACCCTTTCCATTCCCAGCCATTGTTGTTGCTCCAGATTTGTGTTGGTGGTGAATTGGATTTGCAAATAGATGTTACCGCTCCGGTAGCCAGCAGTTCATTACGAAGTGCGTCAAAATGCTCAATTAAGTCTTTGGAAGAATTCACCGAAATAAGGCCACTATTGTTAAAGCCAATTGGTCGGTTCTTACCGTGTTGTATTTGCTGATAAATGATAATGGTACCAATCATCAGCACAATGGAAAAGGTGAATTGAACAACCACCAGCACTTTACGGGGTAAGGAGGCACTTTTCCCGACATGAACGCCCCCTTTCAAGATCTTGACGGGATTGAACGACGACAAATAGAGCGCCGGATAACTGCCCGCCAGCAGACCCGTGAATAAGGTAAACACCAGCGTAACCACCCAGAAAATAGGACTATCGAACTGGATGGCCATCGTTTTTTCGGTGAGTGTATTAAAGTAAGGCAGCGAAATCAGGACGATAACCAGCGCCAGTACTAAGGCCATAGTAGCAATCAGAATAGACTCACTCAAAAACTGTCCAATCAACTGCTCCCGACCCGATCCAACGGCTTTCCGAACGCCTACTTCTTTGGCTCGTTTTTCGGAACGGGCCGTGCTGAGGTTCATAAAATTGATGCAGGCAATCACTAGAATAAACAAGCCGAAAATGCCAAAGAGTCGAACGTATTTAATGAAGCCCCCCGTATTTTTTCCTTCCTCAAAGTCAGAATAAAGCCGCCATTTGGCCATCGGATGAATGAAGACTTCGGGCTTGATGAGTTTTACCGTATTGGCATTATCCGATAAATGAGACAAGACCACATTTTTTATTTTAGCATTGGTTTGCTCGGGACTGATGCCATCTTTGAGTTGGACGTATGTTGCCCAGGAGTTATTACCCCAGTTCGTTTTATGGAATTTGGCGATCCAGTCATACATTTTTTCCTGTAGATGCCAGGGCAGTAAATAATCAAATTGGAGGGTGGCATTTTTGGGTTGCTTGGTCACTACAGCCGTCACTTTTAAGTCGACTGTATTGTCGAGCTTGAGCATTTTGCCAATCGGGTCCTGATTCCCAAAAATGGCATGAGCCGTTTCATCCGTCAGTACAATTGAATAAGGCTCTTTTAAGGGTTGCTTATCACCATTGAGGATGTTCAGCGAAAACATATCGATGGCATCTTGTCCAATGAAATGACCATCCTTTAAAAACTTCTGATTACCAACAACCAGCGATCGATTGCTCCCCCAATCGCACATGGCTACTGCTTTAAAATCAGGGTATTTAGCCTTCAATTCGTCGCCCATTGGAAAGGGTAGTGCATCCTGCGTGCCCCGACGACCATCGAAGGTCTGGTGCATTTTGACCTGATAAAGGGTTTCGTAATTTTTGTGGTGCTTATTGGCCGACACCTCATCCGTTATCCAGATACCAATGAGCATTGCCACAGCCATACCTACAGCTAATCCGCCAATGTTGATGGCCGAATACGACTTGTTTTTGAGCAGATTACGAAAGGCGATTTTTAAATAATTACGGATCATAGTAGGGTGAAAAAAAAAGGTTTTGGAAATGTCATTATATCGGGTGTGTCGAGGTTTGAAATAGGGGGTGGGCTCTCGTCGCCAGAGTCGGGGATGCAGCAACAACAGAAAATCCCACACATACAGGAGCCGGGCTTTAGTGTATCCGTAACGCCGACCTCGTTTGTGAAACAGCTCATCCAGATCGCCCGCGAGTTCTTCGTATAGATGTGAAGCCGTAATACGCTCCATCAAGTATTGCGCCCAGCGGGGAGGACGAGGAATTGCATCACGCTTTGGGGTTGACTGTTCTTCGTTCATACGACACCTCCTCCAAAAGCGGCTTTAGAAATGCCCGCCCACAAGTCGTTACGGACTTTACGTGCTTCCTGCAAAATCTGCTCGCCTGCTGTGGTGACGGTAAAGAGCCGTTTGCGCCGACCTCCCCGCTCAGCTGTTGACTCGCCGAAACGGGACTGTACGAGTCCTTTTTCTTCCAGCCGCTGCATGGTTCGATGGACGGCCCCTAGACTCATTGGCCGCTCTAATCGCTGGGCGAGTTCTTCCACAACGGCCACGCTGTAGGCGTCATCGTAAAGCAGGGCAATGGTTAGCAGAATCAATTCCTCAAATTCACCGAGTTGCGTGCCTTTCATAACTATATGATGGCGTAAATTCTGGCATAGACTTATATGCTCCACATTTGTATAGCAAATAAATTGCCAACTCCCTAAAAGGTCATTCTGATTGAATCTAGAGGCTTTTGGGCTAAAACAGAGCAGAAAGACTTGTCCATTAACGGACATATTCTGTACGATACAGGACAGCTTTCAAAGCTGGAAACTTGGCTTCCAGAGATTCGTTACAGGCAGTACGTTAATTAATGAAAACTAGAAGATAATGTGAGTTATATGGTTTTTTGTCATCCCGACGAAAGGAGGGATCTTAAGGTCTTTTAGTTCTCTGGCAGGGATGCTTTAAGATCCCTCCTTTCGTCGGGATGATAAAAAAAGTCTAGGCTTTACAGGAATGCTAAGAGTCGAAAAGTAGGCCATATTGTTTTACTGCCTGGAAATATTGTCCATTTTTCATCCCATTTTTAGCTCAATTCAACCCATTTTTTCATTCGATTTATAGTTGCCAGGTATACTTGCAGTAGGTTAATCAACTGGATCATGATCGGAAGCTACATCAAAACAGCACGACGCAACTTACTGCATAACAAGCTGTTCTCGTTCATCAATATTGTTGGTCTTGCCATCAGTATGTCCGTCGGGTTACTGCTCATCGCGTTCGTACTCGACCTGCGTTCGTACGACAGGTTTCACCAGAATGGGGAGCGAATCTACCGCATCACCAGCGTACTGACCGAAAATCGGGAACAGGGCGGCAAGTTTGCTACCACATCCTTAAAGACCGGAAAGCTTATTCGGGCGAAGGTCACTGGCATTGACCAGGTGGCGATTCTACGTAACGACTTTTCGCAGGACGCGACGGTTGGCGATAATATCCTCCCGGTCAAAGGCTTTTGGGCTGATCCGTCTGTATTCAGAGTCTTTACCTTTCCGATGTTGGAAGGCAATCCTGAAACAGCGCTGAAAGACCCTTACTCGATTGTTCTGACAGAGACGGCAGCGAAAAAGCTATTCGGTACCCAATCGGCACTGGGTAAGGCAATTCGGTTCGATACGCTTGACTATCAGGTGACTGGCGTCATGAAAGACGTTCCTTTCTTTTCGCACATCAACTTCGAAGCGTTAGTCTCACTGTCGACGGCCGAGCAACTCAACCGAAACAACCACAACTTCGAAAAATGGACCAGCATGTCGTCGAACTCGGTGTACCTCCTGCTGCCAGAGAACGCCGACAAAGCCTCAATCCAAACGCAGCTCGACGCCATTGCTGAGCAGGAAAACCGAGCTGACCAAAACACGAAAATCCAGCTCGAACTGCTGCCGTTAAACAAGATCGTGGTTGGCGAGAATCTCCGTCGCTCCGAAGGCGGGCCTGGGTCTATGGGCCCTCATATGCCGCCAATTGTGCTGTGGATACTGGGCGGGCTGGCACTCGTGGTGATTCTGTCGGCCTGTTTTAATTATACCAATCTGTCGATGGCACGCGCCATGCGACGCTTTAAGGAAGTCGGTATTCGTAAGGCGATCGGGGCCGGGAAGAGTCAGGTGTGGCAACAGTTTCTGGCCGAGGCCATCATGATCTCTCTGGCAGCCCTATTTCTTTCATTCGTGCTATTTCTTGTTTTGCGGCCGCAACTGATAAATCTGGCCCCGGAAATGCAACACACGGTGAAACTCGAACTTACGCCCACTATGGTCATCACCTTTATCATCTTTTCAATTACCGTAGGGGTTATTGCTGGCTTCATGCCTGCCCTGTTCTTTTCAAAAGTCAGTGCGATCAATGCGCTCCGGAATGTATCCTCTGTAAAAGTATTCAAACACCTAACACTTCGGCGGGCTCTGGTAGTGGTTCAATACACGCTCACGCTGATCTTTATTACAACAACCGCCATCGGCTATGTGCAGTATAAAAACATATTGGCCTTCGATCTGGGATTCAATACCGAAAACATACTGAACATCAATATGCAGGGCAACAAGCCTGATGCGTTTTTGAAAGAACTGAGCGAAATGCCCGAAGTAACGTCCTTATCCCGGTCGTTGATCGTGACTAGTGTTGGAAACGCCTGGGGTGGCTATATGAAATATACTGATTCACGCGACTCTGTTTTGGTGATGACCAACCACGTCGACGAGAACTACCTGCCGTTGCATGGCTATAAACTCATTGCCGGAGGAAATTTCAGGGCGCGACCTACAACGACCGCAGCCGCCAGAGAGGTGATCGTCAACCAGCAAATCTTGAAGCGATTTAACATTGCGAACAATGACCCCGAGAAAGCCATTGGGCAGGAGATCACCTTTAGTAGCTTTCATGGAACACGCAAGATGACCATTATTGGGGTCATGAAAGACTTCCACTATGGCAAAGTCGACAACCTCATTGGACCGGTAGCCTTCATGTTCTGGACGCCCGAAGATCGAGCCGTTATCAATGCCAAAATACAAAGCAAAGACATGCTGGCAACCCGAGCCAAGATTGAGTCGGCCTGGAAGAAAATCGATCGTGTACATCCTTTTCAGGCTGAATTTTATGACGAAGCCATTGAAGAAGCTTACAGCGAATTTTCGACCATGATCAAGATCATTGGCTTTCTGGCTTTCCTCGCCATTTCGATCGCATCGATGGGCTTGTTCGGGATGGTGGCGTTCACGACCGAAACCCGGCTGAAAGAAATCAGTATTCGTAAAGTGATGGGTGCAAGTTCTGGTAGCCTTATTTACTTATTGAGCCGTGGTTTTCTCGTACAACTGTCAATATCGGCCCTTATAGCACTGCCCATAACGTACCTTTTCTTCGAAAACATGGTGCTTACCCGTTTCCCGTATCACACACCAGTGCATGTCGTCGAGCTGCTAGCTGGCTTGTTGGTCGTCTTGCTAATCGCCTTCCTACTGATCGGCTCACAGACGATGAAGGCGGCTAAGAGTAATCCGGTAGACGTTTTGAAAAGTGAGTAGGGGATACGGATATCTAACTGATGTAGGTGGTGATATGGGGTTGAATTATAGGTTATTACGAGATTTAGGGCTGAATCTGTTTTGACTCTCCATTTATAGAAAACACTAGATAGTTTTTGTCATTTCGACGATAGGAGAAATCTCAAGCTTGCCTAATGAGGAATTTTGAGATTTCTCCTATCGTCGAAATGACAAAAACTATTCACTTACTTACTCGTGCTATCCAAACGTTGCAGATCATCAGCATCCAGTACCAATTGAGTTGCATCAAATAAGCCTTTCAATTGCGCACTGGATGTCGCGCTGGCAACGGGCGCCAGAACCTGATCCTGCGCCAGTAGCCAGGCCAGAGCAACCGTGCCGGGTTGCGAGTCGTGTTTAGCAGCAACCTGATCAAGCGCGTTTAACACGCCAAGGCCTTTATCGTTCAGATACTTTTTGGCTCCACCTCCGCGCACACTCTTTCCTAAATCAGCTTCAGATCGGTATTTACCCGTCAGGAAACCAGCGGCTAATGCCCAATAAGGCATCACCGACAAATTATATTGTTTAGCAATAGGGGCTAAGACTTCTTCGTACGATTGTCGTTCCAGAAGATTGTAGTGTGGTTGAAGCGCCTGGTATTGGGGAAGTCCCGATTGTTGAGCCAGTTCCAGCGATTCGATCAAACGAGGTGCCGTTACATTGGAAGCCGCTATGTAGCGGACCTTACCCGCCTGAATCAATTCAGCGTAGGCACCCAGGGTTTCTGCCACTGGCGTTACTTCGTCATCGATATGGGTATAATACAGATCCACATAATCCGTCTGCAACCGGCGTAATGAATCCTGAATGGCAGAGTGGATATAAGTAGCATTGATGCCTTTTCGACCGTCTCCGAAATCCCAGCCAACCTTGGTGGCGAGCACGATCTTATCTCGATTTTTCCGAAGCTGCATCCATTTGCCCAAAATAGTTTCTGATTCGCCACCCTGATTACCAGGCTTCCAGGCGGAATACACATCGGCTGTATCGATAAAATTGAAACCATTCGCTACAAACTCATCCAGAATCGCAAACGATTCCTTTTCGTCCAACGTCCAGCCGAACACATTCCCGCCCAAATTCAAAGGGGCTACCAACATATCTGAATTACCAATTCGTTTTTTCATAACTATACTATACGGTTCATTTTTACGCTTGTAACCAGGCAAGCGTAGTTCAGGCTGCTTAGTTCATTTATAAACTAACAGGAACAGCCCCTTCGATGAGCATTCGGAGGGTTGTTTTTTCGTAGACGGCCAGATTCGCGTCGCGCACACGGACCATGATGGGCCGGATTTCACACGTTTCTTCATCGTCGCAGTCATCGCATCGGACGTAGAAGTTGAGTGAGACACAGGGTGTTGGCGCAATTGGGCCATCAATTACCCGAATTACCTGAGCCAGATTGATTCGTTCGGGCTCGATTCTCAAACTATAGCCACCACCTTTCCCTTTCTGACTTTGTAGCATACCATGATTCCGTAATTCGAGCAGAATGCTTTCCAGAAATTTTTTTGGGATGTTTTCCTGAGCCGAAACAGTGGCAATCAACACAGGCCCATTCCCAAATTCCTGGGCTAGCACTTTCAGCGCCTTGATGGCGTACTTCGCTTTTTTTGAAATCATTTTTGTGGGTAGTTAATGGATTGTGTCCCTTGACGTAAAGGAAAATGTAAATCTTATAGGCTGCAACGTATACTGGTATATCTCGATAGAGTATTAGGTAAAAGTCTGTTTTTCAGATTTTTGTATCATTTCTTGTGAAAAGAAAAATTGATAGCCACCTTTGTCTATAAATATAGGGGATTTATAAAAAGTTTCCAATTGTCGAATTAAAAATCGAAAAGCAGGTGATCTCTTTAGAAAGTAGGTCAGCCAACACTATGAACTGGCACCAGATAAGCTACCGAGTCGCTGGGTTCGACCGACTGAATTTTGTTAACGACGTTACCAACGCCATCCCGCAGGACGATGCCTGCCAAATTGCCCGACTGGATTTTGAGGCTGATGGCGTACAAGCCCGCGGCTGGCTTATTATCCGGGTGCGGCACCAGCAATGGCTTACGACCATACACGACCGATTACGATCTGTTCGGGGAATGGTAAGCGTGCAGGCAGACCCAGTTCATTCGTTGTAACCACACTGATTTAAGGATAAATTGCTGGTTTACTGCTAACTGAAATCTCGACTCAATACAGCGCATGGTTGGTTTCGGTATCTTTGGTGCAGTGCCGCAAATCGACAGGGATAAACAGGAGTAAACTTGATGGAGAAGCGTGATTACGATGCAGTCGTTGTAGGTTCTGGGCCAAATGGTTTAAGTGCGGCCATTGTGCTGGCGCGAGCTGGTCTATCCGTAATTGTCCTGGAAGCCAGACCAACAATTGGCGGAGGTGCGCGCTCTGCTGAACTGACGCTTCCTGGTTTTGTGCATGACATTGGCTCTGCAATTCATCCATTGGCGGCTGGTTCGCCTTTATTCCAGAGTTTGCCCTTAGCCGAACACGGGCTGGAGTTTATTTACCCACCTGTTGCAGCCGCTCATCCGTTTGATACGGGCAATGCAGCCACCTTGGTTGGCTCAGTAGCCGAAACCGCCCAAACCCTTGGGGTTGACGAACGAGCCTATCATAAACTGTTCGATTCTGTTGTGCGGCATTGGCCTACAATGGCTGCCGATGTGCTGGGGCCACTACGTTTTCCTAAACACCCGCTCGATCTGGCTCAGTTTGGTCTGGATGCGTTGCTTCCATCAACTGTTGTCGCGAATCGATTTCAAACGACAGAGGCAAGAGGATTGTGGGCGGGCATGGCGGCTCATTCGATTCAGCCACTGACAAATCTGACTACGGCAGCCATTGCGCTGGTGCTGATGACGGCGGGGCACCTTCACGGTTGGCCCATGCCCAAAGGTGGTGCCCAGTCAATTGCCAATGCGCTGGCTTCGTATTTTAAATCGATAGGGGGGAGCATTGAGGTTGATCGGCCCGTTCGTTCCCTGAATGATCTGCCTAAATCGCGGGTTGTGCTCTTCGATCTTACACCGAAGCAACTTTTGTCTGTTGTCGGGGATCGATTTTCGAATGGGCTGACGAATCAGATTTACCGAAAACAGCTCGAACATTACCGCTACGGACCGGGTATCTTCAAAATAGATTGGGCACTGGATGGCCCTATTCCGTTCACGGCGCCTGATTGCCATCGGGCCGGAACGATTCATTTGGGTGGTACGCTCGAAGAAATTGTCGACGCTGAACAACGTACCTATAATGGGCAGCATCCTGACCGACCTTTTGTTCTGTTGGCTCAACAGAGTCTGTTCGATCCGACTCGTGCTCCGGCGGATAAGCAAACCGCCTGGGCATATTGCCACGTACCCAATGGCTCAACCCTCGACCGTACCGACGCCATTGAAAAGCAGGTTGAGCGGTTCGCACCGGGTTTTCGCGACCGAATTCTGGCTCGTCATACCATGAACACGGCACAGATAGAAGCCTGGAATCCGAATTACGTTGGGGGCGACATTAACGGAGGAATCATCGATATTGGCCAATTGTATACCCGCCCGACCATTGCGCTATCGCCTTACCAAACCTCAGAACCCGGTATGTTTATCTGCTCATCGGCCACTCCTCCAGGTGGGGGCGTTCATGGCATGTGTGGGTACCATGCGGCCCGTGTTGCGCTACGAGAAGGCTTTGGTAAGTCGGTGCCGATTGAGCTATCAAATGGATAAATAGAGTTGTATTATTCGATCTCGGCATAGAGGCTTATATAGCGCTTGGCATGTTCCATAACACGGAATGATTTGCCATCGGAATTGTCTGGTATACTGTTCTAACGTGTAGTCCTCATTGATATGTCGCTGATTATCAATAGTTAACGAATTCTTTACATGCTGGATGAGTGATCGTTTTTACTGGATAATTGGTTGAAGTCGCTTAGACTTATTTTTCAGTAAATCTCTGTAAATGAATCCTTTTGGTGGTCTTTAACCCCTAAACTCACTTACATGAAAACCCTTTGTTTAGTTTTCTTGTCCTTTTTCCCGTTGTTGCTTTTAGCCCAAACATCCGATTCTTACCCAGTTCACCCTGATGCTCAGCCACAGGATGGGGTTCCTAAGGGCGAAGTCCTCAAATTTACGTTTGAAACGTCCAAAATTTTCCCTGGAACATGGCGTGAGTATTGGGTTTACATACCTGCCCAATATCAGCCTTCTCAATCCGCTTGTGTTTATATAAATCAGGATGGAATTCAGTGGCAGGCTCCGGCAGTTTTTGATAATTTGATTCATAAAAAAGAAATGCCCGTTACGATTGGCGTATTTGTCATGCATGGACGCGTCAAGGCGGATAACCCCGATACGGCCCTTGATCGGTTCAATCGTAGTTTTGAGTATGATGGATTGGGTGATAATTATGCCCGTTTTTTGCTGGAAGAACTTCTGCCCGATGTAGAGACCAGAAAAACGTCGGACGGGCGAGCCATACACCTTTCTCACAATGGCAATGATCGCGCCATTGGTGGATCAAGTAGCGGGGCAGTTTGTGCATTTACAGCTGCTTGGGAGCGTCCTGAAGCCTTTAGCCGGGTGTTCAGCACTATTGGCACCTATGTCGGTTTACGCGGGGCCGATCGCGACCATACACTCATCCGGAAGTTTGAACCTAAGCCGCTTCGCATTTTTCTACAGGACGGTGCCAACGACCTTAACATCTACGGAGGAGACTGGTGGATGGCCAACCAAACCCTGGAACGAGCCTTGACGTTTTCGGGCTATGAGGTGCAGCATGTCTGGGGCGAAGGAGGCCATAATGGTAAACATGGAACCGCGATTTTTCCTGATGCCATGCGCTATCTATGGAAAGGTTGGCCCGAGCCAGTCAAAACGGGAACTTCGAAAAATCAGATGCTTACCGATATTTTGCTGCCTACTGAAGGCTGGCAGCTCGTTGGAGAAGGATACAAGTTTGCAGAAGGGCTAAGTGCCAATGCCAAAGGAGAGGTATTTTTTGGAGAGGGGTCGGGGGGAAAACAATGGAAAGTAGGTCTGGATGACAAACTAAGTCGGTTTGATGGCAAGGTGAATACGAGTGTAGTTGCCAGCAATGGAAATGGGTATGCTACCAGTCCGTCTACAGCAGCTAGTGAGCAGAGTATCGTGTGGCTCATTCGACCCGATGGCAAAAAGGTTAAGGTCGACGCGGGCCTTATTTCTGCCAGCGGGGTCGCGCTTTCGCCTGATCAAACGCTGCTCTATGTAGCCGATAAGCGCTCACATTGGGTATATAGCTTTTCAATTAAGCCCGACGGAACGCTGGCTAATAAACAGAAATACTACTGGCTGCATTCGCCTGATACCGCCGACGATGCAGGAGCAGAAGGCCTCAGAACGGATCGTGACGGGCGATTATATGTGGCGACTAGAATGGGCGTTCAACTATGCGATCAGGCGGGTCGGGTTAATGCAATTCTACCGACTCCTAATGGAAAAGTATCCAGCATCTGTTTTGGTGGGGCTAACTTCGATATCCTCTATGCAGCCTGTGGTGATAAAGTATACAAACGGAAGCTGCATGCGCAAGGGGCTAATGCCTGGGACAAGCCCACTAAGCCTGCTGCTCCACGGTTGTAACCGGCATAACGGACGAGCTCATTCGCAAAGTTACTAATCACTTCGTGCTCTTGGCTGAGTGAACATATAGATGAGGCCCCTTTCGTCTCACGAGGGAGCGTATTTTGAGACAGATTCGCTTGATTGGTTTTCTACTAAAAAGGAGCAACTACCTTCTTGGTAATGGCTCCTGTCAACTCCTCTAGTTAATAGGCTGATACTGGTGATCCGTCACCTTTTCCAGCCACTCCACCTGTTTCCCATTTAGATTTTCCTGGATGGCGATATGCGTCATCCCCGTGGTTGCCGTAGCGCCATGCCAGTGCTTCTCGTCCGGTTCAAACCAAACCACATCGCCCGGATGGATTTCTTCGACAGGGCCACCTTCCCGCTGTACCCAACCACAACCAGCCGTCACGATGAGCGTCTGACCGAGCGGATGGGTATGCCAGGCGGTTCGAGCCCCGGGTTCAAAGGTAACGCTGGCGGCTGCCCCACGTCTTGCCTCGTTGGCGGCAAACAACGGATCGATACGTACCGATCCCGTAAACCAGTCTTCTGGCCCTTTATCCGAGGGTTGCGATCCTATTCTTGTGATGTTCATAACGGTTTAACTAGTTCGTCTACTAAAGGCTAATTGTGCCTAACAAGCTGGTGATTGACCACAACAGGGGGATAGGCATGATTGGTTTTCAGGCTTATTTTCCGCCGAATACAGGAAAGTGGCTTGCCTCGCCATAATGCTCAATTTGTTCCATTGTCGTTAAGGTAGCCATATCCGCTTCCGAGATAACAAACTCCACGGCTGCATTAGTTTTCATATGCTCCGGCTTGGCCGTCTTCGGTAATGGCAATAGACCAAGCTGTAGGCAATACCGGATACTTAATTGGGCTACCGAAACATCATAGTTTTGGGCGGTAGCCGTTATGGACTTGTTTTTCAACAACTCACCGTGGCCAATGGGGGAATAAGCTTCCACCAGCATGCCGTTTTCCTGCGAATAATGAATCAATTCGGTAGGGGTATTGCTGATATGCGCCAGAATCTGATTGACCATTGGTTTCACCGAGCATGAGCCCAGGATGTTGGCAATGTCTGCCTGTTCGAAGTTTGACAGGCCAATGGCACGAAGTTTCCCCGTCCTATAGGCTTCTTCAAGCGCTCGCCAAGCCTGCTGATTTCCGTCAAAATAAGGATCATTCCCACTGAATTTTGCCCAGGGTTTGGGACTATGAATGATCATTAGATCAATATACTCAAGCCCTAACCGGTGAAGCGAGCCATCAATGGACGCCACGGCTTCCTGATACGACTTTACTTCAGCAGCCAGCTTGGTGGTCACAAACAGTGCTTCCCGGTTTACCCCACAGGCCCGAATGCCTTCGCCAACTCCGCTTTCATTCTGGTAGGCCTGAGCCGTATCAATATGGCGGTAACCGATTTGTACCGCATCCTTGACCGCCTGTACAACATCGCTATTACTAATAAACCAGGTTCCCAGACCTAGTTTGGGGATCTCTACGCCATTCGATAGCGTATAGGTTTCGTCTAAAATCATTCTCTTTTCTTATTTTACAGTAAACGTGAGTTCGTGTACCGGTCACGGCTTTGAATAGCTACCTCGCCCCATGGTATTCAGCATCCGTGACGGCCTGAAGCCAGTTAACAATCCCTTTTTCGGTATTGGGTACAATATGAATGTGGGTCATGGGGCTGTCCGCGGAAGCGCCGTGCCAATGAGGAATTTTCGGCGGACACTTCACTACGTCCCCCTTCCGAATGGTCTGCCGGGGCTCGCCTTTTAACTGGTGGTAGCCAACCCCATCCGTTACCAGTAGAATCTGCCCACTCGGATGTGAATGCCAAAAGCTGCGAGCCCCCGGCTCGAACGTAACGCTGCCACTAGCCAATTGATAAATGGAATCGGTTGCTACCAGATTCTGAACCCATACCGTACCGGTAAAGGTTTGGGCGGACCCCTTTTCCCCGTTGGGAAAAATAGCGCTCGCCGTTGTCGATTTTGTCCCGCTTCCCTGCGTTTGCGCCTGGCAGGGAGCCAGGCAAAGACTTACCAGGCCCAGCGTAATGAGAAAGCCTGTCCGTGCCCCTAGGTTTTTCATGTGTTTAGTCGTTTGTATTGTGCTCTTCCCCTCGATTGGTTGAACAGCACCTGGTAGCTAATGGATTTAATCCAACGCCTACTGGATCGATTTGATGTTGGAACCGATGTGAACATTTCCAAACGTGCTAATTCAATCCACTTCGATAGGCAATGGGTGTGGTGCCAACCTGTTGTTTGAAGAAACGAGTAAAATGCTGAGGGTACTTGAACCCTAGTTCATACGCAATTTCACTGATGGATTTGCCCGTATCAAAAATTCGTTCCTTGGCCAGATCGATCAGCTTAAGCTGGATAAATTCCAGGGCCGTCTTGCCGGTTTCCTTCTTGATTAAGTCACCAAAGTAATTGGGCGACAGGTGTAACGCCTGAGCAAAGTAGGAAACCGTTGGAATCCCCTCGGTACGGAGCTTTTCGCCCACCAAATACTCCGTCAGTTTCTGTTCAAACTGCTCAAGGATACCATGATTGATATGCTCACGGGTAATGAATTGGCGGTCATAAAAGCGGGAACAATACTTTAGAAGCAATTCCAGGTTGGCCACAATCAGCTCTTTACTGTGGCGATCAATCGTATGGCCCACTTCAGTCGCAATGTTGCCAAAACAGGTCGTTACAACCGCTCGCTCTTTCTCCGATAAATGCAGGGCCTCGTGAGATTGGTAACTGAAAAACGAATACTCGTGAATCTGTCTACCCAGGCTGGTGCCTTTGATCAAATCGGGATGAACGATGAGGGCCTTGCCATAGGGCTGATGCATCTCGCCCTCAGGTTCATTGGTAATCACCTGGCCTGGCCCAAAAAAGACCATCGTTCCGTCGGCATAATCATAATACTGGTTCCCATACCGCAAATCACCACAGCGGGTTTCTTTGAGAATAATGGCATAAAAACTGATCGTAAACTTCGCTCGTGGGAGTGGGATTGATTGATTAAAATCAACCAGGCTAATGAGCGGGTGCTGGGTTTTGTTGTTGAACGCATCCGCATATTTTTTGATCGTGTCGTAGACTATCATAGCGTACGGTTCGGGGCGGAGTACGACGGTCAGCCGTTGCTGGTACTCCTGCCAGCCGATTTTTAGTCAAATCTACAGCCCGAAACCATGCCTCACGATGGTATCAGTAAAAGTGGTAAGTAAAACCGTAAAATGTATAAAAGCCGGACTAAGGCTACCGGGTAATTTTGCGGTGTGATTAGCGAAGTTAGCACTAATCGCCTGTCCATGAAGTAAATCAAACTCAACACGTATGAAACGGACCCAGCTATTCCTGCTGCCTTTCCTGGTATTTATCATGGGCAGTATGGCTTGCAAAACAGACAGCCCAATCCCCGCCGATCAACCCAGTATGCCCAACCCCGTCAGCCCCGATCTGAATCCAGTGACCGATAGTTCTTCCAACCGGCTACGGATTCGGGTTGGCTCCAGCACCTTTACCGCGACGCTGCTGAGCAACCCAACCGTAACCGCTTTCAAAACCCGCTTGCCATTAACCCTTTCTATGAAAGAACTGAATGGGAACGAAAAGTTTGCCGATCTATCCAATAGCTTACCTACAAATGCGACCAATCCCGGTACGATACAGGCAGGGGATCTAACGCTGTACGGGGCTAACACGCTGGTGCTCTTCTATGAGTCATTTCGGACCTCGTACAGCTATACCAAGCTTGGCCGCATCGATAACCCGTCAGGACTGGCGGCTGCCCTGGGATCAGGAAACGTAACGGTCAGCTTTGCTCTGGAATAAACTTAACCATGAATCAAATCAGAAACCATATGAACCAGTTAACTATAGCCCTAGCCGCCTTTCTGCTGATGATAGGACAGGCTTATAGTCAGGGGTTACTAGGCCAAAACGAACCGAAATCTCAGCTGAAAGAGTATTTGACCTTTACGCTAAGTGACAAGGTTACCAAGCAAAATGTTCAGTACAAAAATCGGTATGGTATCCCCCTTGCCGCCCATCTATACACGCCCAAAAATATGGATGCGTCTAAAAAGTATCCGGCCCTGGTCGTCGGTACGCCTTATGGTGGGGTAAAAGAGCAAGGAGCGGGTATATACGCGCAAAACATGGCCGAACGCGGATTTGTCGCACTGGCCTTTGATGAATCCTATAACGGGGAAAGTGGCGGAGCACCCCGGCACGTTTCATCACCGGATGTGTTCGCTGAGGATTTCAGTGCTGGTGTGGATTTCTTAGGCACCCGTCCCTTTGTGGATCGAAACCAGATTGGGGCTATTGGCCTCTGCGGTAGTGGTGGTTTTGCCCTTAAAGCCGCCCAGGTTGATCACCGCATTAAAGCGGTGGCTACCACCAGCATGTACGATATCAGCGGGGTAAAGCGCAACGGGTGGATGAATGCTATGACGGCCGAAGAGCGTACTAAGTCGCTTAACGAGCTGGCCCGGCAGCGTTGGAAAGACGTGGACACGGGACAGCCTGAATTAACGGCTTCCTTCCCAAGTAAACCGGTGACTACCATCCCCGCCGGAATGGACCCCATCGCCAGTGAATTCTTTGAATACTATGCTATGAAACGGGGCTTTCATCCGAATTCGATTGGGGCTTTTACCAAAACCAGCGATATGGACTTTATGAACTTTCCCTTGCTGAACTATATTGAAACCATTTCGCCCCGACCGATTTTATTGATCATAGGGGAAAAAGCCCATTCCCGCTATTTTAGTGAAGAGGCTTACCAGCAGGCAGCTGAGCCTAAAGAGCTTTATATCGTTCCCAACGCCCGGCACATCGATCTGTACGACCGAACCGATATGATTCCCTTCGATAAGCTCACCGCTTTCTTTTCGCAATATTTAGCTCCGAAGCCGAACGAAAAAGCCAACTTGGTCACGGAATCCAACAAGTGAACGCCTTCCCCTGTTCAATAGAAGTAGAATCAGCCGGATAACTCTGACGCCTGATTCGGGACCAATCCGATCTATCTGTACAGGAACGCAAAAGCCGCTAGTCAATCATGGAATCAACCCTTGCCTTATGGAATCTAACAAACATTTTGAGAATGAGCCAGGCAGTTCTGACTCATCCCGACGGTATTTCTTAAAGCAGTCTTCCGCTCTGGCAGCTTGGGCACTGACCCCTCCCGCTGCGGTAAAAGCAGTGGACAGTGATCTCCATGAGAAAATGGCGCTGGCCATTGAGCAGATGCCGCTTCGGCTGACCGTTAACGGGAAGGCCCAGCAACTCAGCATCGAACCCCGGGTCACGCTGCTGGATTTGCTACGGGAACAGCTGCACCTGACGGGCACCAAGAAAGGTTGTGACCACGGCCAATGCGGAGCCTGTACAGTCCATATTGACGGACAGCGGGTTAATTCGTGTTTAACCCTGGCCATGACCACCGACGGGTGTCAGGTAACCACCATTGAAGGCTTAGCCCAAGATGGACCGACGGGCCGGCTTCACCCGATGCAGGAAGCCTTTATTAAACACGACGGCTTTCAGTGCGGCTACTGTACCCCCGGACAGATCATGTCGGCGGTGGCCTGCATCCGGGAAGGTCACGCGGGCTCGCCCGACGAGATCCGCGAGTACATGAGTGGCAACATCTGCCGGTGCGGGGCGTACGCCAACATTGTCGAGGCCATCATGGCCGTAAAAAAGGAGGAGCTAAGGTATGAATCCGTTTCAGTTTACCCGGGTTACCGACCCCAAAGCGGCCATTTCGGCGATCATCAAAGAGTCGGGCACGTACTTTCTGGCGGGCGGCACCAACCTCATCGATCTGATGAAGCGCGAAGTCATTATTCCCCAGCGGCTGGTTGATATTAACAAGCTGCCCCTGGCAACGATTGAGCAAACGAGTAGTGGTCTGCGCATTGGTGCCCTGGCTAAAAATTCAGCCGTTGCCGATAATGAGCTAGTCAAAAAGCAGTTTCCCCTCCTCTCGATGGCGCTTAACGCGGGGGCTTCGGCCCAACTGCGCAACATGGCCACGGTGGGTGGGAACATGATGCAGCGCACGCGTTGCTCGTATTTCTATGACAACTCGATGCCCTGTAACAAGCGAAGCCCGGTGCAGGCGGGTGGTGCGGCATTCCGACCCGACAAAGGGCAGGTCAACGGGCCAACGGGTTGCGGAGCGCTGGGTGGTCATAATCGCATGCACGCCATTTTTGGCGGTTCGGCCAAGTGTATTGCCGTACATCCCAGTGATATGTGCATTGCACTGGTAGCACTGGATGCAACCGTGAACATTTCGGGACCGAAAGGCGATCGTAAAATTCCATTTAGCGAGTTCCACCGCCTGCCCGGCGACATGCCCCAGAAAGACAATACGCTGCAACCCGGCGAACTGATTATGTCGGTGGATTTGCCAATGAACGGGTTTGCCGAGAATTCACACTACCTCAAAGTTCGCGACCGGGCTTCCTACGCCTTCGCGCTGGTATCGGTCGGTGCGGGTGTAAAAATGCAGGGAAACACGATACAGGACGTCCGGCTGGCGATGGGTGGCGTCGCGCACAAACCCTGGCGGCTGACGGCGGCTGAGCAGTTTCTGAAGGGCAAACCGGCGACGGAAGCCAACTTCAAACAGGCGGCTGCGCTGGCGATGAAAGGGGCCAAAGGCTACGGCGAGAACGATTTTAAACTAACGCTGGCTCCCAACTCAATTGTTGACGCGTTGAGGACCGCCACGAAAACCGCCTGATCATGAGCAAAGACACGAAGAACCCGCCCATTGATCGGATTGATGGACGACTGAAAGTGACCGGCGGGGCCAACTACTTCGCTGATTTCGACTTGCCGGGTATGGCCTATTGCGTCCTGGTGGGCAGCGAGATCGGCCGGGGCACCATCACCAGCCTGGATACCAAAAAAGCCCAGGCTTCGCCCGGCGTGCTGGGCGTGTTTACCCACCAGAACATGCCGCCCATTCCGGGTTGGGATGCGCCCGTGGGCGGTGAAGCCGACGGCCCTGCGCCTAAGCCAAAAACCGAGGAAACGTACCGTATCCTGAGCAGCCCCAAGATTCTCTTCGACGGACAGCCCATTGCCATCGTCGTAGCCGACACGTTTGAACGGGCTACCTACGCGGCTTCGCTGATCAAAGCGACGTATAACAAACAAACTGCCCGGACCGATTTACAAAAACACGTCGCCGAAAGCGTCGCTCCCAAAGGGGCTGAGGGAGGTAATTACTCGCGGGGAAAAGCCGATGCCTTTCAGACGGCCCCCGTAACACTGGAAGCCAATTATACGATCCCCATTCAGGTGCATAACCCGATGGAACTTCACGGTATTCTGGCGCATTGGACGGGTGCAGATACGCTAATGATCTACGCCAAAACGCAGGGGGTGAACGCTACCCAGCAGGCGATGGCGCAAGCGTTTAAAATCGATCCCAAGAATGTCCATGTGCATACCGAATTTATGGGGGGCGGTTTCGGTATGGGGCTAAGGACCTGGCCCCAGGAAACAGCGGTCGTCGCCATCGCCAAAAAAATTGGCCGACCGCTGAAACTGGTCGTGAACCGTAGCCAGATGTTTACGCTGGTGGGCCACCGACCCTACACCGTCCAGACGATTCAGATGGGGGCGGACAAAGACGGTAAGCTGGTGAGTATTGCCCACGCGGCTACGGCGGAAACCGCCAGCTATGAGGACTTTACCGAAGCAACCGTCAACATGACCAAATTCATGTACGCCTGTCCGAACGTCAGTACCCGATACCGGCTGGTTCGGCTCGACCGGAGCGTACCCATCTGGATGCGCGGGCCGGGTGAAGCAACGGGCGCTTTTGCGCTGGAATCTGCCATGGATGAGATGGCTCATAAGCTCAACCTGGACCCCATTGAATTTCGCTTACGTAATTACTCCGAAACCGACCCCGAGCATAACCGCCCGTATTCGAGCAAGCACCTGAAGGAAGCGTATCAGCGGGGAGCGGAAGCGATTGGCTGGAATGGCCGTAAAAATGAGCCGGGTAGTCTTCACGAGGGGGAATGGCTGATCGGCTATGGCATGAGTACGGGCGTGTTTAGTGCGTTCCGGTGGGAAGCCAGTGCCCGCGCTCTACTAAAAGCCGACGGCTCGCTGACAGTGCAAAGTGCGGTGACCGACATCGGGCCAGGGACGGGAACGGCCCTGACGATGGTCGCCCATAACGTGCTGGGCATTCCGTTTGAGAAGATTAAAGTAGAATACGGCGATACATCGCTACCCAAAGCGCCTACTCAGGGTGGCTCGGCGATTGTCTCGGCGGTAGGCTCGGCGGTGTTCGATGCCTGCACCGCGATTAAACAGGCCCTGGTCGAACTGGCGACGAAAGAAGGCGGCCCCCTATCGGGTCGGCAGGCGGAGGAACTGACGCTGGCGGATGGCGTACTTTCGGTAGAGAATGACCCTGCTAAAAAAGTAGCCGTAAGCCAGTTGATGCAGGCCAACAACCTGACAGTTATTGATAAAACGAAAGATTCGAAAGGCGGACCCGAGCAACAGAAGTACTCGATGTATTCCTTCTCGGTGCATTTCGTGCAGGTACGGGTCAACCCCCTAACGGGTGTGGTGCGAGTAGCCAAAGCCGTTAGCGTGGCCGATTCGGGCCGGATCGTGAGTCCCAAGACAGCGGCCAGCCAGATGATCGGCGGGGTAGCGGGTGGCATCGGCATGGCCCTGACGGAAGAAGCTGTCATCGATCACCGGTACGGGCGGTTTGTCAATAACAATCTGGCGGATTATCACGTAGCGGTTCATGCCGATGTACCGGCTATTGAGACCATCACGATTGATAAGCCTGATCCGATCATCAACCCGATGGGGGCGAAAGGTATGGGTGAAATTGCCCTGATCGGGTTTGCCGGAGCTGTCGCTAATGCGGTCTTCAATGCCACCGGAGAGCGCATACGAGACCTGCCCATCACCCCCGATAAAGTCATGCAGAAGCTCGCATAGGGCACTCAGAAATAGCCAAAGGCCAGGGTACTGGAGGACGGCCTCCGCTTCATCGAACCGCTAACTGGCATGCGGTTCGATGAAGACCGGTCCTACTGAAAACCAGTAGCCCCCTACTAAAAGAAAACATGAACGAACAAGTCGTATTTGTAACCGGTGGTGCCATGGGTATGGGAGAAGCCGTTGCCCTGCTGGCCGCCGAAAGAGGAGCCAAAATCGTCGTGACCGACATGAATGAAAAAGCGGCTCAGGTGGTAGTGGACAAAATTACGGCCAACGGCGGAGAAGCCATGGCGCTAAAGTGCAACGTCACGTCTGCCGACGAGGTGAAAGCGGCCATTGACCGCACGGTGACTGTATACGGCAAACTGGATGCTGCCTTTAACAACGCCGGTATCATGCTCCCCAATACCAACACGGCGGAGATGTCGGAGGAAGATTTTGACAAAGTTGTGTCTATAAACCTGAAGGGGGTGTGGCTGTGCATGAAGTACGAGCTCCAGCACATGCAAAAACAGGGCAGCGGGGCGATTGTCAACAACTCCTCGATTGGGGGACTGGTTGGGGGAGCTGGCCGTTCGGCTTACATTGCTGCCAAGCACGGTGTACTGGGCCTTACCAAAAGTGCGGCTATCGAATACGCCCCCAAAGGCATCCGGATCAATGCCGTTTGCCCGGGTACTATCGAGACCCCGATGGTTGATAAAATGTTTGCCGATGGCGATCTGTCCAGGGAGGCAACCACGGAAGGGGCACCTGCCAAACGGTTGGGGAAAGCCTCCGAAGTTGCTGACGCCGTACTCTGGCTGTTTAGCCCAGCCTCCAGCTATGTCATCGGCCAGCCCATCTCAGTGGATGGCGGCTTAAGCATTATCTAAGCAAAAGTAGCATGACTCACGTATTAATTCTTGGTGCCGGTGGACACGTGGCCCGGCACGTGATTGACCGACTCGTCAATACCGATTCGATTCGTCTCACGCTGTATCTGCGTGACACCACCCGCCTGAACGACCTCAATACAAGCCGGATGAACCTCATTGAAGGCGATATTCTGGATTCGCAGAAGCCCCGTACAGCCATGCAGGGACAGGACCTGGTTTACGTCAACATCAACGGGCAGGAAGATCTTATCGCTGAGCAGACGGTGATGGCCATGCAGGCTGCGGGTGTTAAGCGCTTGGTCTTCATCGCAGCCCTTGGTATCTATGACGAAGTGCCCGGCGCTTTTGGCCGGTGGAACCAGCGGATGATCGGCCCGATTTTGGAGCGCTACAAAAAAGCGGCTCGTCTCATTGAAGCATCAGACCTGGTGTATACAATCCTTCGACCGACTTGGTACACCGATACCGATGAGATTGATTATACCCTAACTCAAAAAGGCGAACCGGTCACTGGGACAGAAATAGCCAGAAAAAGCGTTGCTGACCTGGTGGTAAAACTTATTGAGAACCCAAGGCTGCATGTTAACGAAAGCCTCGGCATGGAAAAACCCGGAACCAAGGGCGATAAGCCAGCTTTCAAAAACTAACTGATATATAGGATTTGTGGAAAAGATGAGTGAAACGACTGAGAAACAACGACCAGCCAGCTCAGACCTTTTTGAGCGGCTACGAGCGGGGGAATTTTTGCGAAAGGATGATCCAGATTACGGCGAATTTGGTGAAGTCGTTTCCCGCACCATCCGGTTATGCGTCCAGATGAATGCCACCGCCACCGACGTAGATCAGGTAAGAAAGCAGTTGAGTGCCATCATTGGGAATGAGATCGACGAGTCAACGACGATTTTCCCACCGTTTTACACCAACTTCGGCCAGTTTCTCAAGCTGGGCAAAAACATCTTTATCAACCACGCCTGTTCTTTTCTGGATATTGGCGGTATTACGATTGAAGATGACGTACAGATTGGCCCCCGCGTCAATCTGACATCGGAAAACCATCCGCTTGATCCCAGTGACCGTCAAACGCTGATACCACGTCCCATCGTGGTCAAGCGCAACGCCTGGATTGGAGCGGGAGCTACTGTGTTGCCCGGCATAACCATCGGCGAGAACGCTGTCGTAGCGGCCGGGGCGGTCGTCAGCCGGGATGTCCCGCCGAATACGGTGGTGGCCGGGGTTCCGGCAAAGGTTGTCAAACACCTGTAGCCCTCGGAACGATTTCCTGGTCCGCAAACGGCCTGTCTGGTCCATTCTCCAGACGGGTATTGATGGTCATTACCCAGGGATAAACGAATGCCAGGAGCCGGGTAAACTACTTTAGGGTGTTCAGCCGGGAGGAGGATTCCATTTATTTTCCACCGGTAACGGGTTACCGTATTCATTTCTGTATAACCCTATTACGCATTCAGGAGCAACATAAAGCATCTCAGTTACAAGCCGTGTTCGATGAAATCTATAGTAAATCTGTTTCGAGTAAGACCATGAAAACGTCTGTTTTTTCCCTATTCGCCTGCCTGTTGACGATTCGGGGCTTGGCGCAAATAAGCCCGACGATTCCGCCCAAACCCTATACCTATGCCGATTTCCCGGAATCGAAGGCTTCGTCAAAAAACATGAAAGTCGTCTCGATTGGTAAGGATAGTCCCCTGGTAACCTATCGACCGAACATAAAATATACTACCCGCGATGGGCTGGATCTGACCTTGCAGATTATTGAACCCACAGGGGCCAACGGTAAAATGCCCTGTATCGTTTACGTCCAAGGCTCTGCCTGGATGAAGCAAAATGTCTATGCGAATTTGCCGCAACTAGCCGAATTTGCCCGGCGGGGGTATGTCATCGCCATGGTGGAGTATCGCCCCTCATCGGTCGCCAAGTTTCCCGCCCAACTTCAGGACGCCAAAACAGCGATCCGTTTTATGAGACAGCAGGCAGCCGCATATCATGTCGATGTGGACAATCTATTTATCTGGGGAGACTCATCCGGTGGTCATACGGCACTACTGGCTGGCTTAACGCAAAACAACCCGGAACTGGATACCAAGGATCTGGACAAGTATCCCATAACGGTGAATGCCGTCGTCGATTTCTACGGTCCAACGGATATCACCCAGATGAATGTAGAGCCGTCTATTTTTGATCATATAAGTCCCAAGAGTCCCGAAGGCCAGTTGTTGGGTGGGAAGAATGTGCTGGAAAATAAAGAATTAGCCGCTGCAACGAATCCAATCAAGTACATCAAAGACGCCAAAAATGGACCACCCATCCTCATTATTCATGGCTCTAAAGACCGGTTAGTGCCCTTCCAGCAAAGTGTGCTGCTAGCTGATGCCCTCGAAAAGTATAACTACCGGTATCAGTTTTATCAACTAAAAGGGGCTGATCATGGAAGCGCGGAATTCTGGACGAAAGAAACGTTCGATCTGGTAGAAGCCTTTCTTAAACAGTACATCGTCAAAAACTAAAAACCCTTTACGAAAGGGAAGGCAAGCCAGGAGCCGGATGCAACGGGCTGCGGTTTGCCCGCCCGTTTTCCCGCCCGATCCGATCTGTTTACCCGATGAAAAAACAACTACTACTTATCTTATTTCTTGGCTTTCTTAGCTGGTTTCCCGGTCTGTCTGTTGCGCAACAAACCGATAGTTTGCAGCAGCAACAGAAAACGTTTACCGGAGCAGTAACCGTAACCAACAATGGCATATCCCTGATCCCAACGTTCAACCTGGGCCGACCAGCCGCCATCTTTGATATGACCGCCCGCCGGGGCCGCTTCAGCTTCGAGCCGCAGCTAACGTTCGCACTGGAAAATGCCAAGCCCTGGTTTTTTATTTTTTGGGTACGCTACAAAGCGATAGAAACGCCAAAATTTAGCATGAACGTGGGGGTTCACCCCTCGGTGGTATTTACCAATACGATACTACCCCCAGGTGGTCCCACGGGTGAAGCCCTGACGGCTGTTCGGTATTTTGTCGGTGAATTAACGCCAACGTATCACCTGTCGAAGAAAGCCAGCCTGGGCATTTACTACCTCCACTCAAGAGGATTTTCTGGCGCACCCAAAGTCACCAATTTCATATCGCTTACCGGCAATTTCTCTCAAATTCCGTTACTAAAAGACGTAGAATTACGAATTGCTCCCCAACTGTATCTGGTGACCATCGATGCGCTAAAAGGCTACTACGTTGCATCGGCTTTTATGGTGACCCGTAACCGCTTCCCGCTGGCTATCTCATCGCTTATCAATCAAAAAATTCAGTCGACTATCCCAAGTGACGACTTTGTCTGGAACGTAAGTCTGTCGTATGCCTACTGAGTAGACTGCGCTGAAGAGTCCATTACACGTAGTTACCTATGCTTGTAACGAGTAGCGACATAGAAACGGTAGAAAACTCGAATCAAGGATTCGTACATAACGAATCCGGTTCAGTGTTAACTGTATTCCTCTGAAATAGCTTGACACTAACCGTGTAAAGTTATGATCGAGAACAAATTGGCTCGAAGCCAGCAAAAGTACAAAACCGCCTTATTTCGACGGCGAATTATTGAGCGCCTACGCTTACAGATGGTCACTGAACAGCAGGTCTTGACCGAATTTGGCATTTCACGTACCTTACTCAATCAATGGAATCGAACCTACCAACGCTATCAACTTGTGTGGTGCGGGGCCGCCCGTGCGGTTTAAGCCCGCCCGCTTTCCCTGTTTTGTCATGAAAAAGCCCATCACTGATGAAGTCCAAGCGCTCAAACAAAAACTAGCTGATACCGAAGCGGCTTTGAAACAAGAGCGGTTAAAGAATCAGGCCTTAACGACTGTTATTGAGCTGGCCGAGCAGCAGTTCAACTTGCCAATTCGAAAAAAGTCTGCGGGGCCGCCCGTGCGGTTCCAAACAGTGAGTTATCTGCATCTGCACCATCCATTGGTGAGTATGCAGACGCTCTGCGGGCTGTTTGGGAAGAGCCGCCAGGCTTGGTATGATGACCGGGGCGCCGGAGCGACAGAAACGAAAGGATAAGGGAGATCTTCAAGGAGCGATATTGCTGGCTGAAGTCCGTCGGTTACGAGTGAACTTGCCGTCGGTTGGTACTGAAATATTGCATCATCAATTGGCGGACTTTCGTCAGCAGCATGGGATTAAAATTGGGCGAGATAAATTTAATAAGTTCCTGAAAAAGAACGCATTACTGGTCAGGAGAAAAACACGGCGGGCAAGAACTACTTGGTCCGATCATCCCTTCCGAAAATATCCAAATCTGACAAAGGGGAAAAAAATAGTGGCGCCGAATCGATTGTGGGTCAGCGATATTACTTGTGTGCCGCTCCATTATGGGTTCGCTTATCTGAGTTTGATTACGGATGCCTACTCTCGAAAGATTGTGGGCTGGAAGCTCCATCGTTCCTTAGAAATGGAGGGGCCGTTGGCTGCTCTAAAAATGGCCTTGAATGCCAATAAAGTTAGTAATGATCTCATCCATCACTCGGATCGGGGCGTTCAATATTGCTGTCGTGAGTATACCGGTCTATTATGCAAAGCCAAGATTGCCATTAGTATGACTGAGCAGGGCGACCCTTATGAGAATGCTTTAGCCGAGCGGATGAATCGAACGATTAAAGAGGAGATGCTGCTGAATCGGAGCTTTGTCAATTACGAAGCCGCTCAGGAGGCAATCCGACGAGCCATTGATAACTACAATCGGTTGCGACCGCACCGTAGTTGCAATTATTACACCCCTCAACAAGCCCATCAGATGCAGGGTGAGTTAACAAAAAAATGGCGAGTTCGAAAGCGCCCCCAGTCGGAAAAAGTACAGCCTGAGGAAACGAAGGTTGTCGCTTAAAATGAGTGTAAAATCTGTCAAGTAAAACTAGGGTAATACACCAATTTGTTCTCGATCATAACTTTACACGGTTAGTGTCAAGCTATTTCAGAGGAATACACTTGAGCACACACCGATTTATCGTGGCTTTACTGATACCATACTTTTTCTCCAGTTGCAGGTAGGTACACCCACCCAGCAAGTATTCTCGTACTGCTTTTTGTCGTTTGTTCATTTTACAGCTCAGTTAAGGGTGTAAACCTATTTTAGGACATGACATCATCTATCAACTGAGTTTGTGAGACATATTGATGGCGATCAAATGACGGATTTTACGCAGAGCTGCTTATGCGGATAGTCAGCCCTGCGAAATGGCAAAAAAACCGATTTATAGTGTACTGGACTGACACGTACCCCGCTATAGCACTCAAAATTTGATTTCGACAACTAGGTATGGCATGTCGGCTTGCTCTTTACTGGCTGGGCTCCCTTATTCTACTGGGTAAACCTTTTCGATGACACATTTCGTGAGAACGTTGATGCCTCGTCAGCGGCTATGCCCCAGAGATCTGAGTTGAAGTTCTATTTTGGGTCTATTGTGTTGATAATCAGTGGGTAAGATGTCGAGAGGGTCGATATGATCTATTTTGCCAAAGTACTAGTTAAATTACTCACTTTAGTTGCTTTCCTGATGAAAGAAGTTAAAACTGTATAAATAGGATTTGTTTCCGCCCCCAAACGAATAGCACTAATGTTGAGAATTTCATTGAGTCTGGTTTATGTTGTGCTGGCCCTGATTGGCTTTGTTGAAAAATTAGGTAATTCTGAACCCCAAGCAACTCGCCGACCCAGATTACTGGCAGATGGCCCTGCCGATATTCGACTTACTAACTTCGCAGGCCCCGATCTTACCCCAAGTCCTGCCTGTCTGGCAGTTGCTCCAACCGGCGAGGTTTTCGTGGGTGTTGATATGATTGGATCGCTGGGGAAAGAACCTGGTAAGGGCTACGTTATCAAGCTCGTTGACAAGGATAACGACGGGAAGGTAGATCAGCATACCAAATTTGCTATGGTCGATAACCCTCGCGGTATTATCGCTCTTCGTGATCAGGTTTTTGTTCTGCACACGACGTTCTCGAAAGAAACCGGCAAAGCCAGCAATATGGATCTGGTTGTATTCGAAGACGCCAATCAGGACGGTGTTGCCGATGGACCTTCTAAACCACTCGTTCAAAACCTAAGTAACCCTAACTTCCTACAGAGCCGGGGAACGGACCACGCAACGAACGGTATTCGGATGGGTATTGACGGGTGGATTTACATTGCCGTTGGTGATTTTGGTTTCCACGATGCCGTTGATCGCAGTGGTAAAAAATTGACGATGCTTGGTGGTGGCATTGTTCGGGTACGGCCCGATGGTACCGAAATGGAGATTTTCTCGCACGGGATGCGCAACATTTACGACGTCGCCATTGATCCGTACATGAATATTTTCACGCGGGATAACACCAACGATGGGGGTGGCTGGAACATTCGGTTTAGCCATCAGATTCAATCGGGTGAGTACGGCTATCCCGTTTTGTTTAAGCACTTTACCGACGAAATTATTCCCGCGCTGGTCGATGTAGGTGGCGGTTCGGGTACGGGATCGTTGTTTATGGATGACGCCAGTTGGCCAGACAAATACAACCATGTGCCCATGATGGCCGACTGGGGGCGTAGTCAGTTGTACATTCACCGGGTTACGCCCGATGGGCCAAGCTACACCCAAAAGGAAGAGGAGTTTATCAAGTTGCCTCAGATTACGGATGTCGACATTCGATGCGTCAGGACGTATGTATCTGGCTGCCTGGGATGGCGCGGGCTATTCGGGTAGTCCATCTAAAGGATATGTGATGCGGGCTGTTCCGGCCGATTGGACCTATAAAGCGTTTCCTTCACTCAAAAAGGCGTCGGTAAAAGAACTGACGAACTACCTGAAATCGGGGAGTGCTGCAGCCCGTCAGTATGCTCAGCAGGAATTGCTGGCTCGCCCTGCCGATAAAATTACTAAAGCGGTCTGGAAACTAGCCGCTGACAAAAGTGCTCCGTTATATGCCCGAATCGCTGCGATGTACACCTATGCGCAGGCTGTGGGCGAAGCGGGAATTACTAACCTAGTTAAACTGACCGAAGATCCTGAATTCAGAGAATACGCCTTACGCGCGCTCAGCGACCGAATGCCATACATCAAATCAGTTCCGGTTGAACCATTCATGCAGGCGTTGAAAGACCCATCAGATCGTGTTCGGCTAGCAGCTATGATTGGTTTAGGGCGGCTTGGTAAGGTAGAAGCGGCACCTGCGCTGTTACAAGTTGCAGTTCCGGCTTCATTTGTTGAACCCGCTAAAGGGACAGAAGGTCCACATGCCACACCTAATTCGGCTCTTGTACCTGCCCATATTGCTGTTCGAACCTTGGTGAAATTGAACGCTGTAGATGCCTGCCTAAGCGCCATCGGAACGGGAAATTCTACCCTTGCACTCTGGGCATTGCGCTACATGCACAACCCGAAAGCAGTAGACGGCTTGATTGCCGCCTATCAGCGTACTACTGATGCCACCTTGAAAAAACAGATATTGGTTACGTTGGCACGTCTGTACAAAAAAGAAGCTGATTACGACGGCTCCTGGTGGTGGGGAACGCGCCCTGACACGCACGGGCCTTACTATAAAGGCGTTACCTGGGAATCCTCGCCAGCCATCGAAAAACTATTGAAATCAGAATGGGCGAAAGCCGATGCCAGCGGAAAGCCGTTTTTTATTGATCTGAACAGCCGCCTTCGAATGGATATTCCTGAATTTGGGGTTGAGGAAGTTGTTGCGACCAAAGAAGAACCCAAAGTTGATCTGGAGAAAATCAGAAACCAGAAAGGCCAGATTGGTAAATCGTCTATCGAGGATATCATGTTAGCGATGGCCAAAATTCCCGGCGATCCCGTAAAAGGAAAAGCGCTCTTCACCCAACAGGGTTGTATTGCCTGTCATAGCATCACGAAAGGCGAAACCATGAAAGGTCCGTTTATGGGACAGATTGGATCGATCATGAACCGTGAGCAGATTGCCGAGTCGATTCTGAAACCCAACGCGTCTATCTCGCAGGGTTTCGCTACGGTGTTCGTTACGGCCAAAGGCAACAAGAGCTACACCGGTTTCATTACCGAGGAGTCGGCAAGCAGAGTCGTTCTGCGGAACATTGTCGGCGAAGTATATACCATCAAAGCCAGTGATATTTTATCACGCAAAGAGATGGAAACGTCCATGATGCCCGACGGTCTGGCCAATGCGCTGTCGTACGAAGAATTTGCCTCGCTGATCACCTTCCTGTCGCAACAGAAGAAGTAGGACGGGTTTATCTCCGTGGTGTCAGCTACTAATAGCTACAGTATATATTTATCTTTTGCGCATGTTCGAAACTCCGATAGGAGTGGCCTGTTAATAGAAAACAGAAGATTCGACATAACCCCAAGCGCCGTAGGTGCGACCGATATATCAATAATTAGGTCGCACCTACGGCGCTTGGGGCTTTTAGTTAGCGACATACCTATTGACAGGACGCCCTTACCGGGCTGATTAGACTATGCCAGAGATGAATAGCTGACACTGAGAGGTTTTAAGAACACGAAACCACACCAATGGTAGCCACAGTGATCAATTAGGAAATGTGTTGGTTTTCGTTACTTTTATAACTGCCATTCTCTTTTTCGCCAACTCATGAAACACCTTGCCTTGCTCCTTGTTCTTGCTGCGTTTCCATTAGTTGCTCAGGCACAACCTGACAATCGAATTGTTATTGGCAAAATAGATAGTGTTCAGTCGAAAATACTGAACGAGAAACGGAAGATCTGGGTGCATATTCCTGATAGTGGACCTGATGGTTTGTATAGCAAAAAGCGCTATCCGGTTGTTTACCTGTTAGATGGTGATGGCCATTTTTCGTCGGTAGTGGGCATGATTGAACAACTGAGTTCGGTGAATGGCAATACGGTCTGCCCCGAAATGATCGTGGTTGCTATTCCAAACACCGACCGAACACGGGATCTGACGCCAACACGCGTAGAGAGCGACCTGCCTTTTATGGATCGTAATTTCTCGAAAAATTCGGGCGGGGGTGAAAAGTTTCTGTCGTTTATCGAAAAAGAACTGATGCCACACATTGACTCGTTGTACCCGACGCAACCATACAAAATGCTCATCGGCCATTCGTTTGGTGGTTTGACAGTTATGCAGGCGCTCACGAAGCACACGAATCTATTTAATGCGTATGTTGCGATTGACCCAAGCATGTGGTACGATAAACGACGATTTCTGGCTGAAACAAAGAAAGAGTTAACCAATAAAAAGTACGCCGGAATTCCGTTGTATGTGGGTATTGCCAACACGATGAATGAAGGCATGACGCTCTCGAAGTTGCCCAAAGATACAAGTGCCAGTACTCTTCATATTCGCTCTATTTTCGACCTGGACCGTCATCTGAAAGCGAATAATCAAAACGGCCTGCACTACCAAAGCAAATACTACGAGAACGATACCCACGGCTCGGTTCCACTCATTACCGAGTACGATGCCCTGCATTTTATTTTCAAAGACTACAATCTGAAACTAACCCAAAAAGACTTCACCGATACAACGACTGCGCTGGCCGATAAATACGAAAAGCATTTTGCTACTGTGTCGAAGCAATTGGGCTATAAAGTGAGTCCTGATGAAAATAGAATAAATAGCCTTGGTTATCAGGCGTTAGCGGGCAAGCATTTCAAAACAGCCGAACGATTTTTTAAGCTCAACGTGGCTAATTATCCCGACAGCTATAATGTGTATGATTCCTACGGCGATTACTTTATTGCGAAGAAAGACACGACCAATGCCATCGTTCAGCTAAAAAAAGCCCTGTCGCTGAAGGAAAACCCCGAATCGCGACAAAAACTGGATGCCTTGCAAGGGAGTAAAAATGAACGGCGATAAGCCAACTGGGTTCAACATTACCACGCCCAGGGGGCAGTTTAAGGCGACGCTGAAGAAGCAGGTAATGGTGGTTATAAACCTAGCAGGTTTCAAAAAATTTATAGGCTTACTATCTCGCCACTTGAATTATCGGCAAATAAACCTGAAACGTAGAGCCTTCGCCGGGTTGACTGGTAGCCGTAATCGCACCCCCGTGATTGTTGGCTACTTTTTGGCAAATGGCCAGACCGACGCCCGTACCCTCAAACTCATTTTTGCCGTGTAGGCGCTGAAAAACCTGAAAAATACGGTCCAGGTATTTTTCGTCAAAACCAATTCCATTATCACGAACCTCAATTCGGTGATAGAGCGACGATTGGCGTGCTGGCTTAATAGTGTCGGGTAAATCGGCAGAGGCTATCTCCTGCGACTGAATATGAATTTGAGGAGGTACATCCTGCTGATGAAACTTAAGCGCATTGCTCAGCAAGTTTTGGAACAACTGGCCAAGCTGCGAGGCTTCTCCTTCAATGATCGGGAGAGTATGTATATGAATTTGCGCCTGCGTTTCCTCGATGGGTAAAGACAAATTCTCCAGACAGTTGTTAATCAGTGCTGTAAGTGCCACTGGAACTGGTGCTTCGCGACGGGTCGACAGGCGGGAAAAACTCAACAAATCTTTGATCAGTACCGACATCCGGTTGGCCGCCGACTGCATCCGACCCAGATACGTTCGTGAATCACCTGATAGTTCATTGTTTCGAGTCTGGAGCAGATCGCCAAATTGCTGGATTTTGCGTAGGGGCTCCTGCAAATCATGACTGGCAATGTAGGCAAACTGACTTAAATCTTCATTGCTCCGGTTCAGTTCGCGTACTGTTGACTCTAGTTCGCGTTGCGATTGTTCCAGTTTTTCTTTTGCCTGAGCTAGCTCTTCGTTTTGTCGAAGTGTCTGTGTAACAAGTGTCTGTGCGTGGATGTTCACCACAAAGCCCGTCCAGGCGGCTACTTTTTCAACATCGCTTTTTACGGGTTGGGCGGTGAACAGATGCCATAAATAGGTTTGGGTGGCTGCGTCGCGCAATCGACACTCATACTGAAACGGCAAATAGTTGGCGGCTTGTTTATTCCACAATGCCCAGAAACCCTCGTAATCGCTGGGATGGATGATTTTTGCCCATTTGGTCTGATTAATGGCCTGGAGGGTGTGACCGGTAAGTTCTGTGAGCCAGGAATTGGTATACAGTAACTGCCCTGCCTGATTCGCTGTAAAAATGAGCAGGGGTAATGAGTTGGTTACCCGTTGGTAGTGCTGCTCACTGGCTTGTAATCGTAAGGCAAGCTCCTGTAGCTGCTCGTTTTTTCGCTTGATTTCGTCATAAGCCGAAAGGGAGTGATTGACATCGAATTGGGCCCGCCAATAATCGATCTGTTCAGGACTTGGTTTTCGGGAAGTGGGCAGGCTATAGTACAGGATGATTTTCCCACCTTTTCCCGTGTTGGTGATCTCCATTTTCTCGACTAGTCGTTGCGCATAGAGCAACCCCTGATTGAGTGGATTTGCCACGGGAAGGTTCTTGTCTTCGATAACCGCCACTAAAAACTGTTTGCCTCGAAGCCGATCAGTGCTGAGCGACAGCAGCGGGCCGGTACCCTGCTCAATGGCATAACGGGCTACCTCTGATACAGCCGTAGCAAAGGTAGTTTGGGAGGCCAGCGACAAACCAACCAATTCGGCCAGTTTCATAGCCCGTTTATGGGCCAGAATCAGGTCCATCTCGTTGTCGAGCGAAATCTTAATTAGTTCCTCCATGATCTCCGTGAGCACGCCCAACAACTAAGGATGTATCGTCCGTTTGCCGGGAATAATCTTTGTATAAAGCTGCGGCCAAAATAGTCAAATCATACCGATGAATTAGCGGATATTTGGTGTGATCCCAGCGCGATTGTAACCCATCTGAACACATAATGAGTAATTGCCCTCGTTCGAAAGGCAGCATATGATCGTTCATGGTGGCAGGCAGATTCATCCCAATAATTCCGTTGTAAGACAGGAAGTTTTTGGAAGAAGTTACCCCGCTGAGCCGGGTTGAAATATTACCCACACCACACCAGTTCCATTGCTGAGTTGCCACATCATAAACAATTACAGAACCAACTAATCCGCGGGTTTTTGTAACCGAACGATGCATCGACCGCAGAATATCGACCGGGCGATGATCCGGACAATGACGAAACGAGTTGATTGCAGTCTGCACAGCCAGGTGAGCTTCCGGGCCGTGCCCCAAACCATCTCCCAGAAATAGCTTGATATGGCCTGGTGTCATTTTCAGATAACAACCATCGCCACACATAGTTTCGCCGGGTTTAGCAACCAGTAAGGAACGGAACTCAAACCCAGACGATCGTTCGCTTATAAGTGCAGCCGCTGGATTGAGAAATATCCGGGCTAACAGGATTGTTCCCCATCCTTTTATCGAGTAAATCTGCGTCTGATCGGCTAATCGATTGATGGTTCCCAGGCCATGTCCCAGCGTACTTGTAGTGGAAACGCCATCCTTTGTCATTTTAGCGGTATCAGCCATTCCGGGACCGTTATCAATACTAATCAATTCAATTCCCGACTGATTGGTTGATTGAAAATGACGCACGAGGATGTCGCCCCCGCCTGCATGTTTGATTAGATTCGTAGCCATTTCGGCCACAATCAGGTCGATTTCACTAAGACGTTGGTGCTGAAAACCAGCCTGTACCGCTAGTTGATTTATTCCTTTCTTGAGTAGAGCCAAATAACTCCGATCGGGTGCCTGAAAGCGTACATGTACGGAGTTATCCATTTTTCCATTTTAAAATGGTAATTGTTGTTCCCTGACCAACGGTACTTTTAATGTCAAATTCGTTGACCAGGCGTTTGGTGCCCGGCAAGCCTAAACCCAGGCTTTTGCCAGTAGAAAATCCATCCTGCATAGCCAGATTAATATCGGCGATACCAGGGCCTTTATCTATAAATGTCAGGCGCACACCCGATTCGCGTCCTTTACTAACGGCTTCGATCAATACTTCTCCACCGTTGCCGTAGCGAAGCATGTTCCGCAATAACTCACTGGCTGCCGTAATGAGCTTCGTTTGGTTAACGAGGCCCATCCCGATCTTAATCGCTACCTCCTTAACCCGATTGCGGCATGGAACAACGTCCTGCTCGCGGGTAATGGTCATACTGTCTTTATTCAGTATCGTCAGCGTCGTCGTCATCATCCGTCAGTTCGTCGTTTGGGCCAAGCTTTGTTTGTAACAGACTCATCCCCCGTTCTACGTCGAGTGCGGTATACACGCCACTGAGTGATAATCCTAACTCAATCAGAGTAATAGCTACAGCTGGCTGCATACCAACTACCACTGTTTCGGCATCCAGCACTCTGGTCATGCTGGCAATATTTCCCAAAATTCGACCCATAAATGAGTCTACAATGGATACAGCCGAGATATCGATCAATACACCACGGGCACCTGTTTTGTGGACCATATTGATCAAATCGGTTTCCAGAGTCAACGCCAGCCGGTCATATAAATCAACCTGAATGGTGACCAGCAGAAAGGCCCCCATTCGAAGGATAGGTATTTTTTCCATGGGCAGGGTATTTTAGCGTATAGTCTTGTCCGTTCCCCCTTGCTTAACGATCAACTTATGCATACTAAACGCATGCTTAAGCGCACTGGCGAGAGAGGCTTTAGTAATGATATTGGACAAGTCGATACCTAGATGAACAACTGTTTGGGCAATTTCAGGTCGGATACCGCTAATGATGCAGTCGGCCCCCATCAAGCGAGTTGCGCTAACGGTCTTCATTAAATGCTGCGCCACTAATGAATCGACAGCGGGTACGCCCGAAATATCCAGAATGGCAATGCTGCTACCCGTATCAACAATTTTTTGTAACAGGCTTTCCATCACAACCTGCGTTCGGGCGCTATCTAACGTGCCAATGATGGGAAGTGCCAGAATGCCATCCCATATTTGAATCACTGGGGTCGAGATATCGGTGATTTCTTCGGTTTGGCGGAAAATGACTTCTTCCCGACCTTTAATAAAGGTCTCGAATGTAACAACGGAGAAACTGTCGAGGAGCCGGTTTATTTTTCGGACCTCTGTAAAAAGCTGCGTTGGGTTATCAGCTAATTTATCCTGTAGCAAATCCAGAATAGCCTCTTTCAGACCGAAGATGTACAAGCCTGTTTCGCGGGGAGAAAAACCTTGTCGGGCACGAGACAGTGAAACCGCCGATAAGATTTCAAATATCTCGTCGAAGTCTGTAGAATCGACTTGGTTTATATTGCTTTCTGTAATGATATTGGCCAGGGCATTAACTAACTCTTCCGATTGCGCTCGCAATTCGTCGTTCGTCATCAGATCGTCCCGCAGGCTTTCACTGGCTAATTGCTTTTGAATCCAGGTATCCAGCAGTTGGGCCTTGTTCTTTTTAAGTAATTCCGAAATTGTAGTAGCCATTAGTAGAGATGGAAAAGGGAGTGAGTGGCAAAAATAGAGGACATATGATTAAATCAGAATTAAATAATATCAAGATCGCTAATCAGAATTTTTTTATCTGATCAGACAGGAACCAATAAGGTAATACTATTAAATCGTGAGCTGATAATGTTACAATTTATGCTCTTTTACTTCGCATTTAATTAACAGCAGTCCTTATAATGGTTTACATAAGCGCAAGTTAAGAAATACGGCGCTCTATGGGTAATATACATGTTTATAAATCTATCGGGAATATAATTCTACTACTTCCCCAACCCGGCCAAATTAAGGAACGAACTCATCAGTTAATAGTTTCGTATCAGCGTTATTTAAGTTGACGTAAGGCAATACATTAGAATGTTGTAGGTTGGATTGAACAGAACTTACGCAAAACTAGATCATGAGAATGCTGTTAATTATCAGGTTGTTACTGTGTTTCTACGCCTGGCAATGGATAGGCGGTAGCTATTCCTTCGGGCAAGACCCTAAGATGCGCTCGGCCGGTCGTGCAATAGCCAATGCTAATGCAGCTGAATTGCCGCTGAGTATTTATATTCTGTACTTTGACCAAAGTAGTCCCAAACTACGACCCGGCGTTAAAGTCACACTGGATTCGATAGCGCAACAACTTGCCGGACAACCAGCCTGGATCGCAACCGTAACTGGCTATACGGACAACGTAGGCAAGCGCGAGTTGAATCTGGTTTTAGCGGAGCGTAGGTCTAAAACCGTAGCAGATTATTTAAAACAACGCGGTGTGCATCCCGACCAGATTATAGTCAAGTGGGAAGAGCCGGAGCTAAAAGCATCTGCTGAGAATCAGGAGGATACAAAAACAATAAGCAGGCGAGTAGCTGTACAGCTTTCGCCGAAGTAATTTTTGCTCAACACTATTTCGCTTACCGCGTCATAAATTCCCAGGTTGCTTTGGTATAATGAAACGAAGGGTCTTTGGGCGCTATCCAACTGCCGGTTAGCTTCCCCTTTTTATCTTTTTTGACGGTGAGTTGCGCCCAACTGAACTTGCCTTTTTCGTAGTCGAAGGTGATGCCGTCGTCATCATACAAGTTCCAACTGGCTTCTGTAGTGCCGTAATGTCGGATTTGTAACGGAAGTTTTTCGGTTTCGCCCGGCGTATGCAACTGGAATGGGATCATCGGAATAATACCCCCTTCTTTTACAAATACCGGAATAGCTAACGACGCTGGCTTAACGTCGATTACTTCGCCGTTGCCCGCCAATTTTCCAGTGTAAAAATCATACCAGTTGCCAGGTGGTAGTACCACTTTTCGGCTTGTTTCACCGGCAAATAGAGGAGCTACCAGCAAGAAATCACCCACCATAAACTGATCTTTGATATCCTGTTTCACGGCCATCGCGTAGGGATTATCGGTAGAATTAAATTGAGCCGTTGTCGCCTTATCATCAAAGGAAAAACCATCGACCAGATTCATGGCTCGAATTGGCGGCTTGCCTTCGAAATGATACTGAGCAAAGGTTGTGTAGAGATAGGGCAGTAACTCCATCCGTAGTTGCATCACCGCTTTTACCTCGTCGGCCACATCGGCAAACGACCAGGGTTTGGTGCCATCGGCCCAGGCGTTGAGCATTGCCATCGGCGAAAAGCATACCGTCTGCATCCGGCGTAGCCATTCTTCCGAGGTTTTAGATGTTCGTGCTTCAGGTGTCCAGAGTACACCGGCAAAGCTGCTGGTACACAAGGCTGTAATGAAATCGCGGTGGTCGTAGTAGTCGTTGTAAATCACGTAGGGCATCCATGGAGAGCCCGCATTTGAACCGCGTACCAGTCCATAGGTTCGCTGGTTCTTTTCCCGAAACCAACCGTCGGTCATTTTCTGAAATTGCAGACCGTAAATCTGCCTCATCTGCTCGGCACCGATGCCCGAAGGAAACTTAGCAACGTCGGGCCAAAGCCAGTGATCGTACCCATCCACTTCATCGACCTTATAGCCCGACACGCCAATGGACAGGTGCTGTTTCGTGAATAAGCTCTTGTATAAATCGCGGGCAGGTGCCAGATTAAAATCGGGAACGCGTCCCACCCAAACCGTATGCGAGCCGGTATACGGCAGCACGTCCTTAAAAATGGGTGAATGCGATGAAACGTAAGGATTGATCCATAAGTTGGATCGGATGTTTTTAGTGGCTAATTGCTTCAGAAATTGGTCGGGGTGAGGGAAGCGCGTACTGTCCCAGACGAAACTATTTGGGTAGGAGTGGGATTGCCAGCCGGGTTCCAGCCCAACAAAACTTAACGGATAGCCTTTGGCTTCAAACTCGGCAACTTCGTTCAGAATCTGTTTGTCGGTAAATAGCGTTGGCGTTCGATGGGTAAAACCCAAGCCCCATTTTGGCGGCAACGTACCTCCTCCGCAGTAAAGATTGTAGCGCTGCATAACTTCCATTGGCGTACGTCCGGCAAACACATAAACCTCCGTACCAGCCGCCGGAACCACCATCTCTACTGCATCTGAGTAAGGTTGCGCACTCCAGTTTCGCTGGGTATTCCGGTTCATTTCGGCTGGGGTGTGTTTGCCTTCAGCCAGCACCCCCGTACCCGCGTAGACCGTGATGTACCGGGCTGAATTAATCAGAACACCATACCCGAGGCTGGACACGTAAAACGGAACGGGCGCATGGGTTCGGCCGTTGTCTTTCCCGTTGTAATGATCTACATGCAGCGTTTTGATGGTGCCCCGTTGCTGAACGGTTTTAAAATTTAAGCCTAGGCCAAAGAGTTGTTCGCCCTGTTGGAGGGGAAATCGTAGAAATGTTTTGTTGTCTGTTTTTTCGTGTACACTCTCGCCTAGAAGTGTCGGGAATGGCATATCACCCAGCTTTTGTAAGCCATCCAGACGGGGTTTTACGTCTGCAACTGCTAGTGGCGTAATGCCATCCGGGCTTCCAATAACAGACTTCCACACGCCGGGCGCTATCTGCTGCCACTGAAACGCGGTTTGCTGACCGGAGCCAGAGGTTACTACGAATAGACTAAATATGAAAAACAGAAAGGAACGACTCATCATGGTTTAGGAAATGGAGGTCTGTAAGTAGAACACAGATTTTTATGAACTCTATGATTTATAGGGATGATCTGATTCCACATTTATACTACTGCCAATTGACGGAATTTTACCATTTAGTCAATTGATCTTTTTTAATCTTAAACGATCATAAACATCAGCGGTCTATTACTCACTAAACACGACCTGCATCTGGCTCTACTGATTCGATTAATCCTGAAAAGGAAGCTGTATATTTACAGAACCTGCAACGTATCGACGAACTCACGATTAGTTATACGGAACAGGCTCACACACCGAATGTTAACGGATTATAGGTCGATTGAACTGGATGGAAAAGAAAGGGGCAACTGCTCAGCTAACCACAGGTAAGGCGAAATTTATCGCGCTGAGTGAAAGCATTATTGATAAAATAAAAACGGGGGAGTTATTGCCAGGAGACCAGATACCTTCTGAAAATGAGCTGATTAAAACCTTTAAAATAAGCAACACAACCGCCCGAAAAACGCTCCTCGAAATTGAATCCAAAGGTTGGGCACGGCGTATAAAAGGCAAAGGTACCTACGTACTCAATCGGACAGAAGATCATCATTTACTCCGCACGTTAGGCTCAATCTACGCTACCCGACGTGGTTTTCACGATAGCCTGATTGCCGAAGGGTTTACGCCCAAAAACATCGTTCTGGAGAAAACGATTTTACAGGATGGGATTTCGTCGGAGATCAACGGACGGCATTTTATTATTGAAGGCCCGGCCCTAAAGCTTCATCAACTGCGCTATGCTGATGAGTTGCTGATTAAAGATGAGGTCAAGTACATTTCCCTGACGCTTTGTCCGAAGATCAATAAAATACCGACCGAGGTTTCGTATTTCAAAGTCTACGAAAACAACTATCACCTGAAAATCAACGAGGTTCAGCAGACGCTAGGCGTGAAAATTCTGGAACCCAACACCACTAATTTTGACCTCAATAAGCCAACACCCGTCTTTTTGCTCGACAGTGCCGTGATCTGTACGGGCGATAAAGTTGTTGAAATTGAGCAGTCCTATTACCACGGCGATAAGTATAAATTCGCCGTTATTGCCAATCCCGAATTCGATTATCGGCCCGCCAATCCGCTTAGTTCGTAAACCACTTCAGAATTTCGTCGGCAATGATCTCATGCCCTGCTTTGTTCGGGTGGTTCACGTGCGACATGTAGTTGGTCAATTCACCCCGTTTGGCAATCTGCTTAAACTTCGAATACGGATCGGCTATTCCGATGTGGTTTTGGTTGGCTAGTTGATGGATCTGCTGAACGTGTGGCTCCAGTGGATTGGTTGCATCCAGAATGTCCAGCCGCTGGTCGGGAGAGGGAGTTAGCAGAATTACCTTTATGTTCTTGGCCAGTGCCGTCTGTATCATGCTTGCCCAGGCTTCTTTTACCTTGCCAATGTCCGAGAAACGGTCGTTGAGGGCGTAGTCGATAAACAGGACGTCGGGTTTGTGAACGAGCACATCCTGTTCAAAACGAGTTTGTCCTTTGATGGAATTCTCCCCGCCAATAGCCGTCACAATCACGTTAATAACGGCATACGGATACTGCTTTTTCAGTTTTGCCAGCAGCAGATTTGGATACGATTCCAGCGTATGCACTTCGTGATCGTGCCAATAACCCGCTGGTACCGAGTGCCCATGAAACACCAGATTGATCGTCCGGTTTTTCGGCCACTGCGTTGTGAGTTCTTGTTTTAGAGTGCTCAGATACGTAGCAGAATCCGCCTGCTGGGCCAGTGTGCTCAAGGATACTCCCAGAAACAAAACAAGCATTTTATAGATTCTATTTATCATTAGCGTATTTGTGTATTAAAGTTGTTTAAACTTCTTTTTGTATTCGCATTTTCTGTCATCCCTCCTGCGTCGGAATGACAGAAACACCCTGATTGTAGTCGATTTTAGAAAGTTTTAACAGCTTCCTTAGAAGCCAATTGAACTTTCTGAAAATAAAATATAGAGAGCTTTTTGAGATTCCTCCTGGCGTCGGAATGACAAAAAAGAGCGACCAATTTTGCGTTTAAAAAACGCTACCAAAACGCTACCAAATCACCCGTTACGTTTTCAACGACGTAATGCTTACCGTACTTTTTATCGCCGAGCTTGAAGGCCGTTTGGGGCTTTTTCCACGGGTAGCTCGTGTTCGAATAAACATTCAGTCCTTGTTCCGTAACCTTGTCATCAGGATAAATGCGGACAGTAGCGTTCTTTAAACCCATCAATCGGATGCAGCGTTTCATGTGCTTCACCCCCGACGTCATTTCCTGACACGACACGATTCCATCCGCCTGATCAATAAACACACGGCTTTCCCGATGCCAGGCTTTAGGCATTGAGTAGACGGAATACCCATTCGCCAATTCCGTTTCATAACCCGTCAGAATAGGTGCGCCCTGCGGTAATTTGAACCGATGCGTGATGGTTGTATTGGGGCAGTAACCCGAAAAGAAAAAGCCGTTGCTGCCTCGGGAAATAGTGAGTACGGGATTCTTTACGGATGGGTTTCGCTTGTCGATTCGGTAATCCAGACCAAACTGGTTTAGAACGTAACGCATCAAAAGCGGTCCCGTAAACAGTTGTTCCGGGTCATCTGGCGTTAGGAGTTTACCTCCTGTAAACTTGCTCGAATTGGTGCCCCGTACATAGGCGACTTTACCGCCTTTCCACTCCGGTTTTTCGCGTACCCAAACCACGTCGCGTTCATGCTGGCTCTGGCTCATTTTTGCCAGTACTTTCGTTCCAACGTCAGTTTTATTCTTCACCTGCGTCGCAATACCACCTCCCGAAAAGAGCGGATTGTGGATGATCTTGTTCGGGTATTTTTTCGTCAGTTCGTCCAATGTTATGCTTGAATTAACCTGAAATTCCCCGTCAAGCGCTTTGGTATTTTGAAGATTGAGCAGATTTAGGAAAGCCGCTCCGGCATGGTCGGCGGGGCCGTAGATGAGGAGTTTGCCGCCATTCTGAACGAAGTCGATCAGCGTTTTTTCGAGTGATGAACCCGCATCGGGTACGATGGAAACTAGAATCGACTCATTGAAGTAAGTAGGCTTTGTGGCCAACACTTTCTGGAGTGAACCCGTAGACGTAATCGTGTTCAACGGAAAACCGTTGTTGATGGCCTGCCGGATAAGCCAGTCGCCGTAATAGATTTCCGGGAGTCGTTCGGGCTGTTTGTAGGCCCAACTATGGTATTCATCGAACGGATAGACCCAGACCAGCGGCCCTGGCGCGGTGGGTGCATCGTAGCGGGCTTTCAGGATGTGGGGCGTTACTTCATCGGGTACCTGAGTGGGCATTTCACCGTAGGAATTGTCGGCAGTCAGGAAATTCAAATGCGTTGGCAGCTTTATTTCGCCCTTCGCGTTGATACGTGCCACCGCCATTGGCAGGTAAATATCGTGCGGCTCCTGCCCGTAGCGATCCAGCCACGGGCTATTCACCCACCAAGGATCGTGCGTGTAATAGCGAAACAGATAACGCTCGTCGGGCAACTCCGCCATCCGCGACATATACCCCACCATTTCCAGACCAAAATCACCATCCAGAGCTGCCCAGGGCGAATTGGGGGGCGGGAGCATGTTGTAATGGCCCCCGTAAATCTGCTTCAAATCGACGCCATCACGCGCTAAGTCGGCACCAGTCGATAGGTTCGTGCCTCGGGTTTGAATTTGAAACGCAGGGCATTCCTTGCGAAACAGATTCCAGAAACCCGCAATCAATTCTTTGGTATTCGCCAATTTTTCGGGTGCAAAGGCTTTCCCGTTAAAGATAGCCCCGGTCGATGACCAGCCCTCAACCCCAAAGCCGAATCCATTGCTGAGCCAGATGAAATCGTAGCCTAAATCGGTCAGGAAATGCTGACTCTGCCGCCCCAAAAACGTACCAAAAGGCGTATTGGCCGGAATGCCTTTGGGGAAACCAGCATAGGCGTCGGCATCGGCGTTCAGGGTCGAATAACAACTGACCATCGTCTTGTGGCCCATCGCGTTGCCACCCAAAATTTCCGGGTGCTTTTTGTACTTAAACTCCGATTTGGCGAACTCCGGGCCGGGGTCAAACGTAGCGCCAATCATAACGGGTTTGCCTGTGATACGCTTGCCCGTTTCTTTCAGGGTTTGAATGATAAACTTCAAATCGCCGTAGGTGAATGCGGGTGGATTTTCGATGTACAGATAGGCCCGCTCGTGAAGGGACAACTCTTTCGGTCCCGAACCCACTTCATGTTCCGTGTTTGGGTTGCCGATGTAGCGCGCCCATTCTAGCGGCTGCGTCAACTTGCCTTTATAGTCCAGAATTTCCGATCCATCCGACGTCCAGAGCATCACCGAAACCGTGTCGGTATGACGCAGCAATGATGACCATTGGGTAAACAACTCCGTAGCCACCTGTTGAATATACGCCTTGTCGTTTTTCTTAAACGGTTTCAGCGATGCTTCCAGGGTGATGTTGTTGAAGTTCTTACCTCGTAGCGTCGAATTGTCCAGATTGGGTGTATCTACCGTAGTTGTAAAGCCCAGAATGACAATGCTTAACAGGCAGAGGGAGGTTAGGATTTGGGTACGCATGGGTTGAAAAAGTTAGGTTTAGGTGATGTACCCATGGGCTTCAGCCCGTGACCAATGCTGGATAAATCACGGGCTGAAGCCCATGGGTACAATCAATACCCCGGATTCTGCTTCAGTGCCGGATTCAAGTCAATTTCTGCTTGTGGAATCGGGAACACCAATTCGAAATCCTGCACCGAAAAACTAAGTTTCTGACTGGCATAATGGGCGTTTAAGACCGTTTGCGCCCGACCCGTTCGGACTAAATCGAACCAGCGATGACCCTCGTACAGCAATTCAACGCGTCGTTCCTGTTCAAGGGCCAGTCGCAAGGAAGCCTGGGTAAGGCCAGCCAGAACGGGTAATTTAACCCGCTGACGAACCTGATTGATGTAAGGCAACGCATCGGTTGTTTTACCTTGTTCATTGAGCACTTCGGCATACATCAACAAGACGTCGGCAAAGCGGAGAATGGTGAACGAGATGCTGCCATCATTGGGATCGACAGCTTTAAAATCGACGAATTTTAACCCGTAGCGGCTATATGATTTCTTGCCACCAATGAGTGCGACAGAATCGTTAACCGAAATCGCTTTGCGAGCGTCTCCCGCTTCGTAAGCTCTGGTTAAATCCAGCGTCGGCACAATACGACCTGCTCCCTGCGAATTATTGGGGAAGATAGCCATGCTGGTGATGGCGGGAGTAAACAACGAGGAATAGTTGTTGCCCAGCGTTTGCCCCGATAAATAATCGACTTCCAGCATTGTCTCAGCCAGGTTCGTATTGCCATTGGTCGACAGCGTTTTATAGTCAGCTACCAGCGAATACTGCTTGGAATCGATTACTTCTTTCAGTTTCGTAGCAGCCAGATCGTAGTTCTGCTGTGTCAGGTACACTTTTCCCAACAACGCTTTCACGGTCATTTGCGAGGTCTTGGTTTTATCCGTAACCAGGGTGGCGGGTAATAACGATTCGGCACTGGTTAAATCGGAGAGGATCAATTTATAGACCTCCTCTTTGGGCTTTAGCGTTAAATCGGCGGCTGACACCTGCGCGGGGCTGGTGAACGTCTGGGTAGCGATGGGTACGTTGCCAAATAAGCGTACCAGATAGAAATAGCTGAACGCCCGTAAAAACTGCGCTTCGCCCTTAATGCGGTTCTTGGCCGTCTGGTCGAAATTGACCGCATCAATCCGGTTCAAAATATTGCTGGACTGCGAGATGGTATACAGGCAGGTACTCCAGACCGCTCTGGTAAAAGCGTTCGTTGCCGTAACGCCATTTTGATCCAGTTGCATTTCATCGGCTGATGGCGACGACCACTGGATTTCCGTATTGTCGGTGGTCAGTTCTGCCAGATAAATGATGTTGCTACTGCTATACAAACCCCGAAAGGTGCTGTACACGCCAACCAGCGCCGTTTCAAAATCATTTTGATTCTGGTAAAAACTCTGATCACTAATCTGGTAAGCCGGCTTCAGATTCAGAAAATCCTGGCAGGAGGTCAAGGTGGCCGTCAGAAAGAGTATGGCCAATAATTTCTTTTTCATGACAGTTAAAGGGTTGATGGTAATGTAGAATGAACAATGAATAATGGATAACTTTTAGCGCTCATTGTCAGGTCGATAGCTTTGCATTGTGCATTATTCATTTTCCATTATTCATTAGTTTAGAAGGTCACACGCAGTCCCAGCGTATACGTCCGTGGGTTTGGGTACGAGAAAAAGTCGACGCCACTTTTGGCCAGATTGTCGCCACCCGTACTGCCTTCCGGGTCATAACCCGGATACTTGGTGAAGGTGTACAGATTCGTGACATCGGCATAGACAGAAAGCGCCTGAAGTTTCAATTTGCTAACCATCGTTGTCGGGAAGGTGTAGGATAAATTGACATCCCGAATGCGGGTAAACGAGCCATCGAACAGGTACTTGGTTGTGCCCGCGCTGAATCCAAAGGCATAATCGTTCCGAATGGCGCGACCGTATAAACCGTCGCCCGGACTGTCTGGTGATCTCCATCGGTTAGCTATGGACGCCAACTGGTTCTGAACCCCGGCATCGTTGAGATTTACTTCGCCCCCCTGGAAATAAATCTGGTTGCCATAGGTGCCGTTTAGGCTGACACTCAATGCGAAATTCTTGTAACTGAAGCGGTTGCCTAAACCCCAAGTGAATTTTGGCCAGGGACTGCCGACAATGGTTTTATCGGACGTATTGATCGTACCGTTGCCGTCTACATCCTGGTATTTATAGTCGCCGGGTTGGACTCTGGGGTTTTGAAGCGGGCTTTTGCTGATTTCTTCCTGCGTCTGGAAAATGCCCAGAATATTCAATAACCGGAAGCTGGAAATGGGTGAACCCACTTGCGCTACCTGATAATCAGAAGTGACAATTCGGGCGGCATCGGAATTGAGCGACAGGACTTTATTACGGTTCCAACTGATGTTGAAATCGGTGTTCCACTGGAAAGGGCCTTTGCCGATGTTCTGCGAGTTAATAGTCAGCTCGAGTCCCTTGTTTTCGACCTCGCCAATGTTCTGAACCGAGCTACCAAATCCCGAAGCCGACGGTAGCGTTACGTTCAGCAACAGGTTCTTTTTGTAGGCCTGATAAGCATCGACCGTGAACGAGAGCCGGTTATGGAACAACGACAAATCCATGCCTATATTCGATTGCACCGATTGTTCCCAGGTTAGTTGGTCGTTGGCCAAACTGGTTGGTACGATACCCGAAACGATCTGCCCGTTCGATACCGTTCGGGCTACGCCCAGCAAACCCTGAGTGGCATAGTTCGGAATTAGATTGTTTCCCGAAACGCCAAAGCTGGCTTCTGATTTTCAGATCGTTGATAAAACTTGCTGATTTCATGAACGGCTCATCCGACAGTCGGTAAGCGGCCGACAGCGAGGGGAACGTGCCCCAGCGATTCTTGGCCCCAAAGCGCGAACTACCATCCTGCCGAATCGTGGCGGTTAACAAATATTTGCCTGCATAGGTGTAATTTACCCGTGCTAGCCACGACATGATGGCCCATTCGCTGATGTAATTCGTGCCCGTCGAAACGGTGCCAGCGGCCAGATAAGGCACATAATCCGTCGAAAATCCCGTAGCGCCCGCCTGCAAAATTTCGTCCGAATTTTTCTGGACGGTATAGCCAACTAAGGCATCGAGGTCATGCTTGCCACCAAACTTATGCCGGTAGTTAAGCGTGTTTTCGTTTAACCAGTTCATGCTCTTCACTTCCGTAGACCCCGCCGTAGCCGCTCCTGTCCGGCTAGTCGCCAAGCCGACTTTCGATGATTTCCACAAACGCGTGACGTTGTTGGAATAGTTAACCCCAACGGAGGTTTTCAAAATCAGACCCGGAGCCAGTTCAAATTGCAGGTAATTGTTTGTGAACACGTTGGTGTTGTTGCGCTTATCCGAAAATTCAGCGGCAATCACCAACGGATTTTCGACCGGAATACCCGTCGGACTGGAGAATTCAGAATAAGGCGTTCCGTCGGGATTCGTGACTGGAATGGTTGGGTCGCTGGCCAGAGCTGCCGAGATCAAACCCCGGTATTGCAGGTGCCCTTCGGCTCGGGCGAAATTGCCGTAGGAGTGAGCCCCAGAAAAGGAAGCCCCAATTTTCATCCACGGAGTAAGCTGCGCATCGATGTTGGTACGCAGCGTGAATTTGTTGAAGTCGGAGCCAATGATGATACCCGTTTGGTTGAAATAGCCGCCTGATACATAGTAGCTTACATCCTTACTAGTCCCGCTGGCCGATAGTTGGTAATTATGCACCATGCCTTTTCGGAAGATGACATCCTGCCAGTCGGTGCCGTACCCTTGATCGGCAAATTGGGATGGATTGCGGAACTCGGGTTTAACCTGCGTCGCCGTGCTGCGAACACTGTTTGGGTCAGAAGCTTTTCCACCCGCAAATACCCAGGCATTGTCGCGACCTTCGGCCACAAACTCAGCGTATTGTCGGGGTGTCAGGAGCTTCATTTTTCGGGCTAGCTCCTGCATGCCGCTCGAATGCTCGAAGCTGATGGTCGGTTTGCCTAACTTACCGCGTTTGGTGGTAATGATAATGACGCCGTTAGAACCGCGAGAGCCATAAATCGCCGTTGCTGAGGCATCTTTCAAAACCTGAATTGACTCAATGTCAGCGGGGTTGATGATGCTGAGTGGGTTGATCCGGTTGGTCGAACTGCTGCTGGCAATGCCGCTGGCGGTGTAGGAGTTCGCACTAAAACTGCTCAGATCAGAGCCACCCCCACCGGTACCAATCGCATAGCCATCGACTACATACAGCGGAGAGTTGCCACCCGTAATGGAGCTAATTCCCCGAACAATCACGTTAACGTTTCCGCCTGGCGCACCCGACGTTTGGGTAATCTGGACACCCGCCACTTTGCCCTGCATCATCTGATCGACACTCGTAGCCGATGGTACGGGCACCAGATCTTTACTAGTCAGGTTGACAATCGAACCCGTCAGGTCTTTTTTGCGCTGAGTACCATAGCCCACGACAACCACATCCTGCAACTGCTGTTGATCGGTTTTTAACGACAGGTTGAAGGTCGTTCGCTTATTAACGGCCAGTTCCTGAGGGGCATAGCCAATAAAACTGACGACCAGCGTGGCGTTGGATGCGACATTCAGCTTGAAGTTTCCATTCACATCGGTCGTTGTACCGTTTGTGGTGCCTTTCTCAGTAACAGTTGCGCCAACCAGAGCTTCTCCGTCTTCCTCCGCGGTGATTTTGCCGCTTACCAACCCTTTCGTCGATTGAGCAGATACGCTATGCACGACAGACAATACGCTTAACATGCTGCCAATCACCAGGAGTCGCAGCCGATGGAATAAAAAATGATTCATGATTAATTGGTTAAGGTTTAAGTAGTAAAAGAATGGATAATGAACAATGTAAAATGGATAATGAGGTTGCTGTATAATGTATTGTTAGTGAGTTGGTTATCTCTTTAGAAGGAGCATTGTCCATTATTCATTTTACATTATCCATTACTGATCTATCCATTAATAATCACAGATTCGATCTTCAGGTAATCCGCGATTTTCTGAATCGTTTCGGCGTGGTGCCCTACACCCAGTGCGAAATGGTGCGTTGGGCCTGCCTGTATCCAGCGTTTCAGGAACGTGCGAACATCCGGTTTGAAAAAGCCGCGCGTGTTGGTGTTGCCAGTTGGCGGAATAGGTCCCGCAATCGACTCGCCTTCGGCAATGATGAATTTCATTTTGCCTTCGTAAGTCGAGCTGATACTCAGCATTGTAATTGGCCCTTCCTTGATTTTGAACTCGACACCCGCTCCGAAACCGGGTTTGCCATGATATTTTTTCAGACTGCGCAACACCGGCTGTCCTTCAGCAATGGCGATGTTATGGGGCCCATCGTGGCCGACCAGCACAAAGTCTTCCTTGAAATCGACCGGGTGAAACTCGGCGAAACTGCCACCAATGCCCAGCCGTTCCATAATGAGCATAGCAATGCAGGTTTTCAGGTCTGATTCGCCACACATTGGGAAGCCCGCGCCCTGGAGCAGGGAGTTACCCACAATCAGGTTCGACATAACGACGCGGGTATCGCTGTTATCCGGGCCATCGTAGTAATAGGCTAGTCCGTCCAGTTTTTTGGCTTTGATGAATTTTTCCAAGGCTACAGCCGCCTGGGCTGCAATGTGCAGATCAGAATCCCGGAGCTTTTCGGAGATGGGGTCGGAAACGGGATCGGGGGTATCGAAAAAGTCCAGAATTCGCTCTTTAACGGCATCGATTTCGGCTTCGGTAGCCTGCTGATACTGACTCACAATTTCATGTGCTTCGCACTGAACAATGTGCGCGCCGAAGTGGGCGGTCAGCATGGTCGAATCGGAGTGCATGTCCAGCATGGCCTCAATCGGGTGTCCGATATGCCCGATTCTTGCCGTTTTTAAATCATGCAAGACAGCGGCAATCCGGCAATATTCACTGATTTCGGCATCGGCAGCCGGATCGTCATATAGCGTCCCAATAATCATCTGGGGCACTTTCTTCCCCATCCGAACGGCTACCCCGGCAAACTCAGGTAAAGCGCAGATGTCGTCGTTATACAATTGCAAGTAGGTCGACGCCTGACTATAATTCATGGCCTTGTCGGGTTGCAACGCCACGAGGACGATTGGGGTGTCGATGCTTTTGATAATGACGCCGAACGTACTCGATGTTGCGTAGGTTAGCATGTCGCAGAAAATCAGGTCCAGATTGGCCGCGTTGAGTTTCGGAACAAGCTCATAAGCTTTCGTAACATCGTCGACAAGCCCAAAATCAACGATCTCCACGTCGTGTTGTGCTTCAATTTTATCGATGAATACAGCCTGTTTTTTCAACAGATCGTCTAATAATCCGTCGAACTGGCCCCAGTATTTGAAATAGCCTACGCCAAACACCCCGATTCGGGCACGCGTTGGTTTCCGTTTTACAAAGGCGCCCTCTTTCGCCGATACTAGCCCATTCAATGATTGATTCTGCATATAAATTAGTGTTGGTGTCTTTGTTAGTTTTGGTTAGTGCACTAAGTTGATTTTGATTGTATGATCCCCTATTGAGTTTCCTAAAATAACCTGGCCATTTTTCGCCCCGCTAGGGGCTTAACAGCGCAGCGTCGGTAGAAAAAGTAAATGCAGAGTGGATCCAGCGTGCCGTAGGTACGCGACGATTCAAAGCAGTTACGTAACTGACGGCACGAAGGTGTTTGGAAATGGCATTTCTTCTACCGACGCTACGCTATTTGGCCCCCAACGGGGCAAAAAAAGCTCGATCTACTAGTAAATCAATTTAGACTCACACAAGATTTGATTTGATTTATTGTTTGATAAAGCACTGTAAATCAATAAGATATTATGTAGTTGATGTGAATAAAGGCTGATTCTTTACTTCCTGTTTATTCCCAAATGACAGCGCTTTTATCCTGGGAATGAACACCAGTAGCAACACAAACGCCAATGGATAAAGCAAGCCTGAAGCAATCCATAGGGGCGTGTACGAATACCGTTGGATAACCACACCCATCAGCGGATTGAGCAATAAACTGGAAACGGCCCCTGCCGTACCCGATAGCCCGACAACCGTTGAGGTGGCCTTTTGACCAAACATATCGGAGATGGAGGTAATGTAGTTGGTGATCCAGAATCCATGTGCAAACATGAATACCGCCATCAGCGCTACAGCTACGTCTACCGACGAAACCCACGAAATAGCTGGTGCTGAAAGTGTCAAGATGGCAGCAATGCCCATCACCGTTTTTCGGGCTTTATTGACCGTATACTGATGAGCGATTAACTGGCCAGAAAACCAACCGCCGAGAATATTCGCAATTCCCAACGCTAGAAAAGGAATCCAGAATAGCTTGCCAATCTCTTCGAACGAGACATTCCGAACCGAGCTGAGGTACTTCGGAATCCAGAACATCATGAAATAAAATACCGGATCGAGCATAAATCGAATGATGATGAATATCCAGGTTGGCCGTTTGTTGAGTAATTCCAAAAAAGAGACGGTTTCTTTGGGGCCATCTTCCAATTGAGAAACGTTGGCCATAGTTTCTTTCTTCCAGGGCGTTACTAACCAAGCGATTACCCAGGCAATACCAATCAAGCCCGGAATCAGAAAGCCTCCCCGCCAGCCATAATTAGTAGATAACCAGATCGTTAGAGGAGGGGCAACTACCGCACCAATGGCCGAACCCCCAATAGCGATTCCATTCGCTAGGGCCCGCTCTTCTTTATCGAACCAGCGGTAGACCGTCCAGGCAGCTCCGGGAAAACAGCCACCTTCGCCCATACCCAGGAAGAATCGGAAGGTCAGCAATTGCGAAAAGGTAGTCATGACCGCATGCAGGCTGTTCGCCACTGACCATACACCTACCGAAATGGCCAGTCCTAGCTTACCACCCACCCGGTCGATCAGCCAACCACCAAGCGTAAACATTAGTGCGTAACTGATTAGAAAGCTGGTATTGACCATGCCGTATTCCACATCGGTGATGTGAAACTCCTGCTGGATCTTAATAATCGCAATCGATAACACCTGCCTATCCAGAAAACTTAAGCCAGTCGCTATAAACAGGAGGAAAACAATCAGCCAGCGGAGATTTTTGTTCATACTACTTAACGCACTAAGTTAGTGCTTGCAAAGATATAAGTCTGAATGTTCTAAAGTCAATAGCTATGGTACTTTTTTTTTAATCAAATAGAAATAATTCTACAGATTCGGTGGATTTCCATGTGGGTTAAGTTTGTCCAACGGAGTGGTACTCCGTTGAGCCGACAGGCTAATGGGGTAGCGAATGGCGTCATGCCCAACGGAGTACCACTCCGTTGTACAGTTTGCTAACACCTTTTGAAGCGTATTCTCCTAGATAAACACAATACACGAGGTTTTGAGAAACCTCACTATGTCAGATGTGAGCATCTGACTCCACGTCGTAGAGACTTGTCAATAGATTAGCCGTTAGCAATTATTTACTTATTCATCGGAAGTCCTCAAACACATCGTGCCCCGTAATATGGTATAAATCCAATATTACGGGGCACGATGTGTTTCTATAGAAAGATGCTGGCGCTTGTTACTTTTTAGCGCTGGCGATCAGATCTTTGGCCATTTTAACATAATCACCATTTTTGGCTTCAGTTGCCAGAGTAACGGTTTTTTCGGCACTTGCAATGGCATTTTTCTTGTCTTTCAGCTTCAGTTCGATTCGAGCTTTCAGCAGCATAATCCAGAAAGCTTTTGGGTTTTGCTCCGTCGCTTTATTGACCCAACCCAGAGCTTTCGACAAGTCCCGGTTGTTTTCGTAGTAGTAGCTGGCCGCTTCAAAATAAGCTGGCTTGTCCGATGCCATCGACGCTTCGATATTTTTAGTGATGATATTATCGATGTCGGCAGTGATAGGAACTGGAACACGGACGTTATCCCACATGATTTCCAGAGTTGCTGAACTGGCCAGAATATCGGCGATATTGATCGTAAAGGTCTCTACTTTGTTGGGCAGGGTAGTTGGTTTTACCTGAACCCGTACTACTTCGTTGTCGAGTTTGTAATCGGCTACGTTGGCACCCAGGTTCAAATCTTTGGACAACATGACTTCCCAACTGGTTTTGCCAGGAATCGTAAACAGACCGTATGTACCCGCTTTTACATCCTTGCCACCCAGTTTTACGTCGCTCGAAAACGTGATTTTCGAGGTAGCATTGGCACCTGTGCGCCATACTTTGCCATACGGAACGAGATCGCCAAAAATGGCTCGTCCTTTGGTTGCAGGTCGCGAGTATTCGAGGGTGATGTCGCCTAAGGCAAAACTTTGTTTGGTAGTTTGAAGTGGGCTGGCAGCAGGGATTTTTAACTGTGCGGTAGCGATGTTGATGGAGACTACGGTCAGCAAAAGGATTGCCGAAATAGCAGATAATAGATTGCTTTTCATGAAAGAAAAATAATGTGCAGGATATATTTAGTTTTCGGAGCGAAGGTACGAATTAATGCACGAGGTCCGAGATAAGAAGATTCTACGTTGAGTAATTACCCAAGTTGTATGGTTAAAAGATAGCATTGGTCAAATCAGGTTCTGGTTATTGCTATTGACATGGTTTTCATAAAGCGGATTAATCTGAATTAGAAAGCTCTGCCATTCATCCGCAAATACTTCCGTAAGAAATGTGCCTGATTACGAAACCGCGCGATTCCATTAACTTGCTCGTTCGTATTCAAGTAGTGCCAAAATTTATGAAGATCATACGTCTGCTTCTGCTGGTTTGCGCCAGCTTGTTTTTTCAGTTTTCTACTGCCAAACCAACGCTTCCGTTACTGTATGAGGTGAACCTTAACGACCGCGCCGACGACGAATTCAAAGTAACGTTGCACGTGAATGGATTAACTGCCGATAACGCTGTGTATCAGTTTGCGTCAACGGCGCCGGGAACTTATCAGGTTATGGATATTGGCCGATATGTACGCTCGTTCAAGGCATTTGACGGTAAAGGAAAAGAAGTGAAAACAACACAAGTATCGACCAACCAGTGGAAGTTTGACCAACCCGAAAAAGTCCGGACGGTTCAATACAGTGTTGCCGAAACCTGGGATACGCCTGTAAATGAACACAAACCGTATAACATGTGCGGTACGTCTATCGAAAATGATCATGTATTGATCAACGGGCAGGGGGTATTTGGTTTCCCAATGGGCATGCAATCGGCACCGATCGAATTGAAACTAAATTACCCCGCTAGCTGGGTAGTTGGAACGGCTCTAGACAAAAATGCGAAGGGTAATTTCATCGCGCCAACCTACGACCGGATTGTGGATTCACCTATTTTGTTGGGCCGCCTGACGAAAGCCACAACAACCGTTGCTGGTGCGCAGATTGATGTGTACACCTACTCAAAAAGCGACAAAATCAAGTCGGATCAATTACTGAACAACATGCAGTCGATGTTGACGGCGGCTGGTCAGTTTTTGAAGCAACTGCCCGTAAAACGTTATACGTTTCTGTATCACTTCGAGGACCAAAGCTGGGGTGCCTGGGAGCATTCATATAGCTCAGAATACGTGATCAAAGAGGAAGAGTTTTCGAAGAAACTGGCCGATGAGATGACGTCGATTGCTGCGCATGAATTTTTTCACGTAGTCACTCCATTGAACATTCATAGCGAAATCATTCAGCAGTTCAACTTCGAAACACCTACGCCTTCGGAGCACCTTTGGTTATACGAAGGTGTGACCGAATGGGCCAGCGATGCCATGCAATTGCGCGGTCAGATTATGGATTTGCCGACTTATTTCGGTGAATTAAGCCAGAAAATTGCTTACGACAAAAGTCTCGATACAACCTATAGCCTGAGCAAATTAGGTCTGACCTGTTATACCGACGAAGGCCAGCGTCAATACGGGAACATTTATGCCCGTGGCGCTCTGGTTGCGGGGTTGCTGGATATCCGCCTGTTAGAACTGTCGGGCGGGAAACGAGGGTTGCGCGAGGTTATCAATGAACTAGCTACTACCTACGGGCCGGATAAATCATTCCCGGAAAAAGAGTTCTTCACCGTTTTCACCGAAAAGACCTATCCTGAAATTGGTGATTTCTTTAATCGGTACATCAAAGCGGCTGAACCACTGCCCTTTAGCGACTACTATGGTAAACTGGGAATCACCTATACGCCAGCTATTCCCACCGGAGAGAAAGTTGCCCTGCTAGGGATGAAGCCCGCTTTTACCGGTACCAAATTTGTCCTTACGCGTATAACTGACCCCCTGTTGAAGGCTGGTTTACAGGAAAACGATGAATGGGTTTCGTTCAATGGTCAGCCGTTGAGTATGGACAATATCAGCAAGATTCAGACTGACCTGAAGCAACTGAAACCGGGCGATACCTACGAAGTCACGGTTCGGCGAAACGGGCAGGATATTACCGTAAAATGCCCGATGCTGGAAAAGGAGGGGCTTAAACAATATGTTTTCGAGTTGAACCCTCAGGCTACGCCACAACAAGTGCAACTCCGCGAAATCTGGCAGAAAAATTTGTAGACTAACATTATTCTGAACGTTTAAATCGGGCTGTTCATTGGCTAAACCAATGAACAGCCCGATTCTATTTTGTGTCTGATTGGCTGCGGAATTACCTCTGTATAGGCAAGTGTAATAAAGAGATCTTCATTAAACCATCTGTTCTCATCATAGTCTTATGCTAAACAATGACGAAGGCGAACGCGTTAATTGTCATTGGTAAGTCAACTTATCCTACTAAGAATTACGACTATGAAAAAGACACATCAGATTGTTACGCTACTTATGCTGGCAATCATTTCGCTTGGTCAGTACGCTGAAGCCCAGGCTATAAAAGGCTGGGGAACGGGTACAAATGGGGCTGTTATTGGTGCCGGTAGCGGTGCTGCCATAGGAGCTATCATCAACAAACGTAACCGGGTTGTCGGTGGCGTGGTAGGTGGAGTCGTTGGGGGTGCTGCTGGGTATGCCATCGGTAAAAAATCAAAACGACGCTGGAGTCCACAGGCAACCGGAACGGCCATTGGTACAGGAGCGGGTGCCGCTGCGGGTGCCATCATCAATAAACGTAACCGGGTTGTAGGTGGCGTGATTGGTGGGGTCGTTGGGGGGGCTGCTGGTTATGCTATTGGTAAGCATAAAGACAATAAAAACAAAGCCGAAGCCGCCCGGATTGCCGCTGCTGAACGGGCTGCGGCTCAGAAAGCTGCCGCCGATCGCGCTGCGGCTAATCAGGCTGCCCACGAAAGAGCTGTAGCTCAGCAAACGGCTCCTGCAACACCAGCCGCACAGCCAGGTATGCCTGCCGTTGCTGCTGTTGCCCAGACACAGGGAGCTAGCCTGATCGACACGACTCAACCTACCACTTCTTACGTGTTGAAAGCGGGCTATCTGCCGAACGATACCTACGGTGATCCGCTGTCGCCCTATCCAACTTCCGAATACCGCCGGAAAAGCTGGTAACAACTAGTGCCTGTGTGTTGCCGTAAATCAATAGAATCTTGATTTCATTAGAATCAATGAGAATCCACAGAATCTCCGTTTACGGCAACACCTTTTTTATCATTCACTTCTAAAACGTTATGTCATGAACACATCCATCCGCATTTTAGTCGCGGCCACCCTTTTTGCGTCCTGTTCGCAATCGACCGATACGGTTAATATTCAGGATCTTAATCGCCAATTTATTAACGCCTGGAACGATAAAGACTCAACCAAAATAATCTCGCTTTTGGCCGATGATGCCCATTTCCTGCAAGGTAGTACGCACTTTAAAGGGAAAGCAGAAGTTGCCGACAAATGGGTGCGCGAAACGTTGCCCACACTGACCGACCTGAAAACCAATGTAGTAAGCTCGGAATCAGATAGCAAAATTGCGTACGAAGCCGGTACATTTTCTGTCGATGTACTGCCGCTGAATCCGAAAGATCCACATGCGTACGGCGAAGGCAACTACATTTTGCTTTGGAAAAAAGGGAGTGATAATACCTGGAAACTGAGCTACGCGCAACTGGAAGATCTGCCTGTTCAGGTGAAAAACTAATTGTCTCGTTTGTTCTTTTTCGTGAGGTCAGATTCTTAAATCTGACCTTAGTGAGGTTTCTTAAAACCGAGCGGTTTGTATAATTCGGCTTTAAGAAACCTCACTAAGGCAGGTTTAGAACCTGTCTCCACCTTCCATGACAACAAGCTATACGATTCGCGAACGATTTAGCGTGTAAGTGCCTTATAGCATACGCATGACTACCAATGAAATTTATGATGTGCTGACTGATGGTATCAGCAGCATTATCACCGACGAATGGACTATTGTCCGACTGAATGTTCAGATTTTGTCGGATGGGCAAGATATTGAATTTGAAGGTACTTACCTGACGCCAGCTGGTGAAGCAGAACCTTTGTCGACCGATTTTCCGGATGAACTGGTAGAGGCTGTTCAGGAATTATATCTACATCGAAAAACGGAAGGTTTGCCGCCCGCGAATCGGCTTCAAATTGATCTGACAGCTCAAGGCCAATTCTCGACTGAGTTTAGTTGGGATCAGGAAATTCAGGACGAAGATGACCATTTTTCAAAGGGCGGTACAGCTCGCGAGTGGATCACTATCCGTGAAGCTAAATATGGCCCTATTGAGCCAATGGACGAGTAAGACTAGTTTTCTGTGGTGTCGGTTACTTATAACCGACACCACGACATCATTAGCTCAGTAAATTCAATAAATCCTTTCTGGACAACGATTTAGCAATGGCCGTGTCGGTCTTAATCAGATTGCCAGCTAGTTCTTCTTTCGATTCCTGGAGTAGTAAAATCTTTTCTTCAATCGTGTTGGGGCAGATTAGCCGAACGGCAACTACATTTTTCTTCTGCCCAAGGCGATAACTCCGGTCGATAGCCTGATTTTCAACAGCTGGATTCCACCACGGATCAACCAAGTATACATAGTCGGCTTGCGTTAGGTTAAGACCCGTTCCCCCCGCTTTCAGGCTGATCAAAAACACGCGTATAGTGTCGTCCGTCTGGAACCGATCAACGATGGTAGCCCGATTACGCGTTTGCCCCGTAAGGTACTCAAAACCAATCTGGCGCTTCGCTAACTCGTTTCTAATCAAGTCGAGCATGGACACGAATTGCGAGAAAACCAGGATTTTATGATTTGGTGATTTATTCTCGATCTGCTCCATCAGTATATCGATTTTGGCGGATGAATCACCATAAAATTCATCGTCGTTCAGCAGCACAGGTGAGTTACAAATCTGTCGTAGCTTGGTCAGGCCCTGTAACACATGCAGCCGATCTCTGGGAATATCTCCTTCCTTGGTTGTCAGTAAGAAATTCCGAAACTCACGTTCGTAGGCATCATACACACTCCGCTGGTCTACGCCCATGTCGCAATGGAGGATCATCTCCGTTTTGTCGGGTAGCTCGGTGGCCACCTGCGCCTTGGTTCGACGCAGGATGAACGGACTGATTTTTTTCTGGAGTTCCCGGGCACGATTGCTGTCGCCAAACTTATCGATGGGCGTAGAGTAGTGAGCCCTGAAATGTTTGTAACTCCCCAAAAGACCCGGACAGGCAAAAGACAGTTGACCGTATAAATCGAATGTGTGGTTTTCGATGGGCGTTCCTGTCAGCACAAGCTTATTGCGAGACTGCAACAATCGCGCTGCCTGGTAACGTTGCGACTCCGGGTTTTTGATCGCCTGCGATTCGTCCAGGAAGATGTAATTGAACGGGTATTCTTTTAAAAATCGGATCTCAGACAGGAGGGTTCCGTAAGATGTCAGAATAATGTCGTACTGGCCAAACTCCTTTTTGGTCAACGCACGATCGGCACCGTAAAACGTATGGATTTTCAGGGTTGGAGCAAATTTGGCCACTTCGGCCTGCCAGTTAAATAGGAGCGAGGTGGGTACAATGATTAAGTTGGTCATAGCCTTTTTCTTATCGCGTAAGAGCAGCATAAAAGCGATAATCTGAAGCGTTTTTCCGAGTCCCATATCATCGGCCAGACACCCCCCAAAACCAAGATCGTCCAGAAAGTTCAGCCAATTCAGTCCCTCTTTCTGATAGTCCCGGAGCGTGGCATTCAGCTCTTTGGGAACGGCGACAGGCTTGATCGCTTTAAAGTCGGCGAAGCCTTTCGTAAACAAAGCCAGTTGATCTTTTACGTCATTCATCAACTGCTCTTCGGCATACAATTCACCAATGCTCGCAAAGCTAACCTTCGGTGTTCGGATACGCTCGTCAACAACCTCTCCGGCCTGGAAATAGGCGGTAAATCGGTCGAGCCATTCAGCAGGTAACAGGCCCTGCGTTCCATCGTCGAGGGTAACAAACCGGCTCTTGTTCTTTATGGCTTTGTGCAGGCTTTTCAGTGTCACCTGCTGCTTCCCGTACGATAATCCCAGTGAAGTTTCGAACCAGTTCAGACCGCTACTAACAATAACCGAAACTTTCCCTTTGTGTGGATTGAGTTTGTTGTTCCTGAGAGCATTAAAGCCTCTGATTTGAATATCCTGAGTCCGCCAGGCTTCGAAGGCATTGAGAAACCAGCCTTCTTCGAGCATATGTTTTTTGTGCAGGAAAAACTGATTTTGATGAAGCTGATCCTGAAAATCAGCGTGCTGTGCTAACACTGCCAGTGTAAACTGAATTTCAGCATCGTCATCGCGTTTTACCGTGAATGGTTTCCCCTTGCTATCGACAGCGTGAATTTGCCGGGTCGATAGTACGGGTACTTCAACAGGGCCGTATTTCATGACAGGCGTCAATACGACATAGTTTTCCGTGTCTTCGAGGTAAATAATTCGCTCCCGAACCTGATTAAAGCCTTTTTCGATCAACTGAGCTGGCGTTGCCGGTTTCAGATACGCATAATTGATCTGAATCTGATCTTCCAGTTTAGCCAGAACCTCCTGTTGAAAAGCTTCATATTTTGACTGGTGAAGAATGATCTTACTGCTCTGCTTCGTGAAAAATTGGATAACGCGCAGATAATCAGGATTTCCGATTAGATGGAGCGTATCATCGAGTAGAATGAAATAATCGTATTTAAGGGTTAGCGTGTGAAGTTCGTAGGTTCCACCATCAATAGTCAGCGATCCAGAAATCTCGTAAAAGTGATCGATCTGCCGAACCAGTAAGGCTAGTTTCGTTTTCAGAACAGTTAGCTTAACGGGCGTAAGCGAATGGGCCGTAATGTTTTCTGAAATACTATTCGAATGATAAAAAACGGCCAGCTTTGCCGGATTCGAGGCTACTAAACGTAAGCTCTCCAAATCCGTTTCTTCTTGTTTAATGCGGTGCTGATTCTGGAATCTGGCAACGGCCGAATAGAATTTTACGTCGTTCAGGTTATCGACTTTCGGTAATACTTCGAAAGGTTGAACAGACGCTAACGGATTCTTGATTCGGCCATCTCGCGCCGTAGCAGCTTCAAACAGCTCCAGACAGAACTGATTATAGTAGCGATGTTTCGTAAAAACCAGAATTCGTTTCAGATTCGAAATAGGCTGACCAACCACTGGTCCCAGATGCGTTTTTTTCGGCAAAAGGCTGGTAATAAGAACATCTTTATCTGCCTGCGATAATGGAATGAGTTCCTTTCGTTTAGGCTTGATAGTTAGCGTTTTATTCTGATAATCTACGTCGAAAAAATCATCCAGTTGTCCTTCATTTTCCAGGCCATAATCTTTGGCAACCGCTTTGATAGCGTCGTGCCGAAGTGCCTGATCGAAGAAAATGCGGAACTCCCTGCGCCTAAGCAAACTCGATAAAACCTGCACCTGGTGTTCGCACAATTTATCTTTTGGCGCATCACAAAGGCAGGAAATTAGTAGCGATTCCTCCGTTTGCGTAACGGTAACCGTCGGGAAGTAGGTTAAGCGAGGTGCACCCGTAAATAGCCCTTGATTGACAGCAATTTCCTGCGGCTGGATATCAATATACCCATCGGAGAAGGAATTGTACCCTGCGCTATGTTTAGCCAATAGGATATCGGTCAGCGTAGGGATTGTGATGCCTTCTAACCAATAGTCGTGATCAGGGTCAAAGCTATCGGCATGATCGTGCATGGCGCAGAATATTGGTTTTTAGTAGATAATCGTGGGCATTTTTTCATAATCACCGGGTTAAAACCCAGCATGGATCAGATGCGCCGGGTTTTAACCCGGTGATTATGAAAATCAATTTGGGGCTGAAAACTCACAACATAACCTCAGCCACAGGCGCATTGACATCTTCCTGACGGCTTCGATGCTGCACGGCTCGTTGGCCAATCAGCAGAACCAGCAATCCGCTAACCACAACCGTCAGCATAACACCCACCATCGGGAGGGCGGTATTGTTGTGCAACACGCTGACAGCCGCCGAAACGCAGGCTCCGAAACCCATGCGGAAACTTCCCATCAGCGCTGCGGCACTCCCGGCATGACGAACAAAGGGAGCTAATGAGAGAGCCGATGCGTTGGGCCCCGTAATTCCTTGACCACATAGGAACAGAAACAGCATGACCATCAGGCCATATTGTCCATACCAGCCCGCCCAGGTGCCAAACACTAACAAAGCTCCGACTACAGCTTGATACCGGAGTGTAGCAAAAATGATTTGTTCGCTGGTGAATCGTTTCAGAAAAAACCGATTCAATTGCGTGGGTGCAATTACGGCTACGGACAGAATGGCGAAAATCCAGCCGTATTCCTGTTCGTTTACGTGGTAAATATTCATGAACACATCAGAAGAGCCCGCCAAAAACGCGAAGGGGGCCGAGGTTGCCAGGCCACCTACCAGCGCGTAGATCAGAAATTGGGGTTGTTTCAACACTGTGAAAAAGCTTCCCAGTACTGCTTTCGGTTGAAGAGACAGAGCCGTATCTGGCGCTTTACCGTCAGGCAGAACGAAGTACACACCGACCAGAATGAGCGCTGTTATTACAGCCAGAATCAGGAAGATCGAATGCCAACCCAGCGCAATGGTAGCATAGCCGCCAACGGTTGGAGCAATCATTGGCGAAACGGCGATCACCAGTGTAAGCAGCGAAAAAACCTGAGCAATCTGATTGACTGGAAATAGATCGCGCACCAACGCCTGAGCCGCCACCAGACCAACGCATCCGCCCAATGCCTGGAAAAGGCGCATCATAATCAGCATATCAATCGAGGTGCTTAGGGCACAACCGATTGAGGCCAGGAGATAAACGGCCAGACCGGCATAAAGCGGCAGTTTTCGGCCAAACCGATCCAACAAAGGCCCATACAGAAGTTGTCCAACCGAAATGCCCACTAAATAAGCGGTCAGCGACAACTGAACCTGCGATATGGACGTGTGAAGATCTTTGGCAATAGCCGGAAAGCCCGGCAAATACATGTCGATAGAGAATGGGCTGATAGTAGAGAGTGTCCCTAAAATCAGGATAATAACAAAATGCTGACGGCGAGTCATAAACTCCGAGAATGGTACACTTATAGAGACGCTCAATCGAGAACGATTGTTCCAAAACGGCGGTGACTCTATTTCTCTTTTTGATTCTGGACATCCAGATCAACATAAGATTGCCATAAGGAGTTGGAAGGTCAAAGATTGAACCAATAGATACTGATTTAAGGATGTGGGCGATGGGAATGGCTGTCAAGCCTTGATTTTCGGCCTGCTGACTGTTACTTAGAAACTTACCTTACTGATTTTTGGCGAGACTCCGCTGAATTTCAAGAACGAAATCAACACTAACTCCGCTGTCTTCGGCTATTTCCTCGATTGTGAGTTTGCCGCGCTTCAAAGACTTAGTAACCGTCTCAATATTCTTCAAATTAATTGCCTCCTGAATCTTCTTATTCTCATTCTCAACTGCCAGCGCATTGGCCGAAAGAGTCATTTCATAAGCCATTCGCTTTTCAGGAGTCATAGCTCGCGTGTCTAACTCTTTGATGGCTGCTTCCAACCACTCCTCATTCCAGAATTGAGGGAACTGCTTGAGGTTGGTGGCTTTATGTAAGGTCTTCATCGTGTAAATGAGCTTGTCCAAATCAGTTTGTATATAGGCTAACCGCTTCTTGAATTTAGACAGTTCTATTGTAATAAACGTGGTTTGATCGTCAATCAGTTCGCCTTTCTCATTTTTCAGAACGGCGACGTTATGATAATCACTTATGCTTGGAAAGATACTGGCAGCTAAAATGCCAATGCAATAAATTTTGGGCAGTCCCTCAAATCGGTATTTCCCCTTCCGAATCAAAGTATTCAGTCTATAGAATGAGTAAAATTTCATGCGCTGAATAAAGTCTGGATACTTGCTCAACTGCATTTCAACGATAAACTGATTGCCCGTTTCGTCAATACAAGCTATATCGTAAACTCCGCTTCGACTGTCTTTGGTTAGTCCCGGAATCTCGCTTTCAATGAACTCAACTTTGGTAATCGTTACGGGCGATTGAATCAGCGCTTGTAGTGCTCTGCGTAAAAACCGTGTGTCGGTTTCATTGCCAAAGGTCACCTTGAAACCATAATCAGAGAGAATGGAAATAAATCGCTCGTTGTCATTGTATAAATTCATGCGGTAAAGGTAGACTAAAAATGGCTGCCTGACTGGTAGGTTCTCTATGTTCCAAGAAAGCTGAAAAAGAGCCCAAATCTGCTTACCGCATACATGCTGTCCACTACGTTATTAGTTGTTCTACTGAGATCAACATAACTTGCCCGCAACATCTTAGAACTTTAAATTACACATTATCATCATCCTTTAGCTCATCGGATCATTGAATTTCGCAACTAGACTTACTGGTAAAGCAATACATAAGGTATGAGACATTCTACGTTCGTTTAGTGAAATGACTAAACGGTAGATACAGATTTTATAATGTGAGCTTAGGAAGTAGAGAAGTGTGCCGATCGTTCGTTTGGTGTTGATAAACAGGGACATATCGCCAAACAACTAGGCTGCCGTCTATAATCAAGGAAATAGCAATACTCCGTCATAAGTAATCGCCAATAATTTACGCATAGCCCCGTACCTTTGTACCAGAACGCCGAACCGTCGGAACGCCGAACCGTTCGAAAATAAGCCACAGATGTACGTCAAACCCAAAAAAGAACTCGGCCAGCATTTTCTGAAAGATCTGAGTATTGCTCAACGCATTGCTGAACTGCTGACCGGGCATGGTGAATATAAAAAAGTCCTCGAAATTGGACCGGGCATGGGCGTTCTGACGCAGTTTGTCCTGAACGATACCCGTTTTGAGACCTATGTGATTGAAATTGACCGTGAGTCGGTAGATTATTTGAAGCAGCATTTCCCCGCACTCGATGGGCATATTTTACCCGCCGATTTTCTGAATATTCGACCCGATTTACTCCCGACCAAACAGCCCGATAGTACCGAGTTGTTTGCCGTAATCGGTAACTTCCCCTATAACATTTCGACCCAGATTCTTTTCAAAATACTGGACATGCGCGATCGGGTGCCCGAAGTGGTGGGTATGTTTCAGCGCGAAGTGGCACAACGCGTGGCGTCGGGACCAGGTAACAAGGATTATGGTATTCTGAGCGTATTGTTACAGGCGTGGTACGACATCAAATACGAATTCACGGTCGATCCATCCGTATTCAATCCTCCACCAAAAGTGTTTTCGGGTGTGTTGTCGCTTCGGCGTAATGCGGTCACCGATCTCGGCTGCGACGTGCGCAAATTCACGCAGGTAGTAAAACATGGGTTCAGCCAGCGCCGGAAAACGCTTCGTAATGCCCTGAAACCCCTAAATCCAACGGAAGCCGCTCTTGCCAGTCCATTCATGGATAAACGTGCCGAGCAATTGAGTGTGGCTCAGTTTGTAGAGCTGACACAATTAATGATGAATGATGAATTATAAATGATGAATGGAGTGGTTCTCTTCCATGTCATTAATTCATCATCGCTCCGGCGACCCGGTCATCATTTATAATTCATCATTGAAACCGTGACTTTCGAACTCACCAAAGACTATCTCGATCATATTCAATCGGCGATTGAAGCGAGTGATGAAACGCTGCTTCGGACCGAAATGGAAGAGCTGTATCCGGCTGATATTTCGGGGATTCTGGACGAACTGGAGCCTGAATCGGCACACTACCTGTTAGGGTTACTGGACAAATCGGTTGGCGCCGAAATTCTGGCTAATAGCGACCCTACGGTACGAACCGATCTGCTTAAATTATTTACGTCGGAAGAATTGGCTCCATTCATCAACCAAATGGATTCGGATGATGCCGTGGATTTGCTGAATGAGCAGCCTATTCAGGTGCGGGAAGAGGTCATCGGCTTCCTGGAAGATCGTGAGCAGGCCCGCTTTATTCTGGATTTGCTGCATTACGAAGATGGTGTTGCAGGTAGCTTGATGCAGAAGGAGTTGATCAAAATCAGTGTCAACCTGACGGTCAACGCCTGCATTGAAGAAATCCGCCAGCAAGCCGAAGACGTCGAAAATGTGTACGCCGTCTATGTGGTCGATGAAGTGGGCAAACTCCTTGGGCTGATATCGCTCAAAAAAATCGTGCTTGCCCGGAAGAATGCTAAGATTGCTGATCTCTACGACGAAGATGTGGTGTTTGTCGAAACCTATCGACCAGTTGCCGAAGTAGCTGAGTTGATGCAGAAATATGACCTGGATGCCATTCCGGTTGTAAACGTACAGCAGCGGTTGCTTGGCCGGATTACCATTCGATGACGTCGTCGACGTCATCACTGAACAGGCCGAAGAAGATATTCAGGTCATTTCGGGTTTATCGGGCGAAGTAGAAGAAGATGATACTGTCTGGCAGCGTTCTAAAGTGCAGCTTCCCTGGTTGGTTGCCGGGGCCGTTGGGAGTTTGCTGGCAGCAACGGTTATCAACGGATTTCAGAGCGAATTGGGGAAAGTCGCGGCTCTGGCAGCGTTTATTCCAATCATTGGATCGACGGGAGGTAACGTGGGAATTCAAACGTCTTCGCTTATTCTGCAAAGCCTTACTGATACAACGGGCCTAAGTATGACAATGGCCAAGCGGCTGCTCCGAACCCTGTTGGTAGCGATTATCAACGGCCTGGTCGTGGGCCTGATTGCTGGCACCTATACCTTCATCATTGGCGAACCACGTCTGTTTTTCGTTGTGGCCACGTCATTGCTGGCCGTGGTATTGCTGGCGTCATTTATGGGTACGGTTACGCCCTTGCTGCTCAACCGAATCGGGATTAATCCGGCAGTAGCTTCCGGGCCCTTTATCACAACGGCAAACGACCTGATCGGCATTGGTGTTTATTTCCTGATTGCACAATTGTTACTAACGGAAGTGTGATTGTTATTACTGCACGTGTCGAAAAGTAAAATACGAACATATAGCACAGAAACGTTTCGGGATGCCTATATGCAGCCTGAACAGAAACTGGATGCTATGTTGAAACTTGATTTCGGGAAGTTTTTTATCGTAGAAGTCGAAAAACTCATTCGTCTAATAAAGCTTCCTGTTCCGCCGATTCGCTCGACAACGCACACGTTTATTTTCCTCACTGATGGCGAAGCAGTGATGACGATTGGGAGTGAAACCTACACCATTTACAAAAACGAATGCTTGGTTGTGCCAGCCGGTCAGGTGTATTCGTTCAATAATGTCGATCAAAACCACGGTTACCTGTGCAACTTTCATAACGACTTCATTATTGGCAAGTTTGGTAAAAATGAGCTGCTCAAGGACTTCGAATTTTTGCGGGTTTGGGGCAATCCTCGTATTCATCTGGATAAGCAAACGGCCAAGTTTGTCCGTCGACTCCTTAAACGGATATTGCTCGCTTATTCAGAAAACGGGTTAGCCAATCTGGACATTATCCAATCCTATTTTATCGCGATGTTGTGCGAAGTGAATCGGGTGTACAAGCCCGTGTCGGTCAGTACGAAGACCAACGCGGTGAGTATTACGAATCGGTTTCGGGAATTATTGGTTGATCGAATCAGGACCAATCATCGGGTAACGGACTATGCATCCGAATTGAACATTACGCCAAACCACCTGAATAAGGCAGTCAGGGCAATCACTGGAAAATCACCCACCAAATGGATTGATGAAGCCATTGTACTGGAAGCCAAAGTACTGCTTTATCAGAGTACATTGTCAATCAGCGAAATAGCTGCCGAAGTCGGTCTTTTCGATTCATCATACTTTAGTCGTCTGTTCAAAAAATACGAAGGTGTAACGCCTATAGCGTTTCGTAAGATGATTGAAATGTCCTAAAAGTCGCGTTGTTAGTCCTAGCCTGATTTAGTGCTGGTAGCGACCTTTGCAGCACTCTTTTTATTGGATTGATTGACCTGATAAACAGGCCGATGTATTGGTTTTAGAAAATGTATTTGTCCCTACTTGTTGCTCATTCAATTTTTCGCTGGCTGGTTTTACTAAGTCTGTTTTACGCCATCTTCAGGGCATACAAAGGATTCACAACTCGGGCGGTGTTTTCGAAAGCGGATAACTCGGTTCGCCACTGGACGGCTACCATTGCCCATTTGCAATTGACGATTGGCGTTATTTTGTACAGCAAGAGCCCGATTGTTAGCTATTTCTGGCATGATTTTAAGAACACAATTACGCATATCGATACCGCCTTTTTCGGACTTGTGCACATGCTATTAATGCTTATTTCGGTAATTGTTCTGACCATTGGTTCGGCTCTGGCCAAACGCCGACCAACCGATCAGGAGAAGTTCAGAACGATGCTGATCTGGTTTTCAATTGCGTTGTTCATCATTTTTATTGCCATTCCCTGGCCATTTTCACCGCTGGCAAATCGGCCTTATTTGCGAGTATATTAATTTTTTTTGTCATCTCGACGTCAGGAGAGATCTCAAATTGCCACCTTGAGATCTCTCCTGACGTCGAGATGACAAAAAATAGAAATCTTACCAATCATAAAATCTGCCGGTCCGCCAGTGCGGTTCCCAACAAATCATGAAAAACTTTCTCACAACAAACATCGGCCGTCTTCGACTCATTGGTCTTTTAGAAGGCATTTCGTTACTTGTACTGATTGGTATTGCCGTTCCGGCAAAACACCTGCTGGGTGACCCGACGCTCGTAAAAGCAATTGGGCCGGTTCATGGCGTGTTATTTCTTCTATTCGTGTTCAATACGCTAAGCGTGGGAGTCGAATACCGATGGAAGTTTAAAACGACGACCTGGAAAGTGCTGCTTGCCTGTATGGTTCCCTTTGGTACGTTCTACATCGACAAGAAAATATTGAGCAAAATAGAGCCATCGGCAGATTAATTAGAAAATCTGGTATGCCATATCTCTAAGATATGGCATACCAGATTTTCTAATTAATCGTTGGCAAGCTTTTCTTATCTTGCCTGAACTATGACCATTCGTTTTGCTACATCAGCCGATGTGCCCGCTATTCTGGCTATTTATGCGCCTTTCATTACAGGATCGACCATTACGTTTGAATATGACGTACCGACTGTTGCTGAGTTTACCGAACGTGTTCAAGCCATTCAGCAGCAATTTCCTTATCTGGTAGCTGAAATCGACGGGCGATTGCTAGGGTACGCCTATGCGTCGAAGCACCGGGACCGAGCCGCGTATCAATGGTCCGTCGAGACATCGGTGTATGTGCATCCTGATGGTCATCGGAAAGGGATCGCTCGTCAGCTTTATAATACATTATTTGATTTATTACGTCGGCAAGGCTATTACAATGCCTATGCGGGTATTACGTTGCCTAATCACAAGAGCGAATCATTTCATCGTTCATTCGACTTCGAACACATCGGGACGTATACGAATATTGGCTACAAGCTGGGGGCGTGGCATAGTGTGTCCTGGTTTCAGTTACCACTCCAACCTTATCAGACAAACCCACCCGTGCCAATTCCCATTACCCAACTAGAGATCAAAAAGAAGCCTACTAGAAACTAGTGTTCTTGTCTGGGCCAAGCTGGAGCTTGGCCCAGACAAAATGCTAATCCTTAAATCGAAAGAGTACAAGTTTACGGTTGAGGTTCCCACGAGGTAAACAGCGATTGGTAAAATTATCAAATTGTTAAGAATGAGGTAAGCAAGGTAATGCATGCTTAATTGCCTGTACTTTTGTAAGTGATTTTACTTACGAGTACCCTACGTAATTCTTGAACTTGTGATTCGCCGTTCTTTAGCTTTTTGTCTGGTAATCAGTTTCTTTATTGGTACGATTAGTCGTACACTTGCACAAACATCTCTTACGCCGGCAACTCCGTTAGGAAGCTGGCTGATTGCCACGGTTCAGTTGCCCGCTGGAGATAAAAAATGGGGCGGTTTTGCCGAATTACAGGCCCGTAGTAATGGTACGTTTAGCCAATATTTTTACAATGAACTGAAGGCTGGCGTTAGTTACGACCTTGATAAAAATTTCTCGCTGATGGTAGCCGGTGGGCGTTATGCCACCTATGATTATCAGGACCTCTCAGCTGGTCCACTCAATACCGAAAAGCGTATTTGGGAACAGCTCATTATCAATCAATACCTGACCCGGCTTAAGTTTGAACACAGGTACCGCATTGAGCAGCGGTGGTTTACATATCGTGACGGTACAACACCCTACCGCAACCGGGTTCGGTATCGGCTGAATATGTTCGTGCCCCTTAATAATCGGACAATTACTGATAAAACAGCTTTCCTGTCTTTGTACGACGAAATCTTCGTTAATCCGCTAGGACCAACGTTTGAGCGAAATCGATTGTATGCAGGTGTGGGCTACCAGTTCGATCAACGCTGGATTATACAATTGGGCCTTATAAACCAGACGAATTACAATCCGGCTACGTTTGAAAGTGGTGTATTTACCCCGCAGCTGGCAACGGGTAAGAACAACATCGTAGTTGGGCTGACCTACCGACTGAAGCGCAGTAAAAACTCCGAGAAACTGCCTTCGCAACCTGATTAATCTCGTAGCCTGGACGTCCACGTCCGGGTGTTAAACTAAGGCTCGCATGTCCATCCGGACGTAGACGTCCAGGCTACGTTAACACGTGGGAAATACAAAATTCATGGATGCCACCCGTTTCCCGGTACGCAATGTGCAGGCCGTAACTGTCGCAGATTTGCCGGACAATAGCCAGTCCTAACCCTACCGAATCGGGTCCAGTACTTTCTTTTTTGAAACGCTCGAATAATCGTTCAGGGTCTGAGATTAATTGCCCCCCTGTATTACTTAAACACAACTGATCGGCGGTCGATGTCAGCTCGATTCGACCATTGGGCTGGTTGTGTTTGATGGCATTATTGACCAGATTCGTGACAAGACTATCTGCCAGAGAAGCGGGTAGCTGGACGGCAAAGGGCGCAGTCGTTTGTAGATTTATTGATAACTGTTTGAACGACAGAACCTCCTCCATGTCGGTTAGTTTTTCTGTCAGGAGTGCCGATAAATCGACCGATTGCGTATCACTAAACTGCCGATTCTCAATTTTAGCCAATAGGAGTAATCCCTGATTCAACCGAGAAATGCGTCGGGATGCCTGATAGATTGACTCAATCCAGTTCGTTTGGGTTTCGGTGAGTTGTTCGGTCTGGATGAGTTGCTCCACTTTGGCATTGATGAGAGCCAGGGGTGTTTGCATCTCATGCGATGCATTTTCGGTAAATTCTTTCAGACTTTGATAGTCCTGCTGCATCTTCGCTGCCATTTTTTGCAACACATCGTTCAGCTCATTGAACTCCGTAATTTCTGACTTACTCAATTGCAGAGATGTATCGTTGTTGAGGTCAAATTGCTTGATACGCGCCAACGTGCCATAAAACGGAAGCCAGAGTCGGCCGGAGAGTTTCCGCTGAAACCAGAACATGCCTAGCAACAGTAAACCCAGAAAAAGTACCATCGCAACGCTAATCACTTCGATTAGCCGATAGGTCTGAATCAGTGACTTACGGATAGATACCCGGTGAATAACGCCGTGAATCGGTTCGTAGAAGGTCAATTGCCGGAACGGAATCAGTTCGCCGTCGTAGCGATTTTCAATAAGTGTGTCTTTAAAGGCTTCCCGAATCGGGACACGTTTACTAACGGGTATTACCTCGATCTTATTCTCAACAAAATACGGAGCGCTCGTCCAGGCATTATGTTTACGGACATAAGTTTCGAAATCCCGCCGTTCGACTTTTAACCGACTTTCGACCTCATCGTAAATAAGAAGCCGGATAATCTGGTAAAAGGCCAGCGCGGTCAGCAGATAAATAACCAGCGAAAACGTCAGGTAAATCTGGTTGGTTTTGGTAAGCAGTTTCAAGGCTGACAAAATTTATAGCCTATTCCATAGATGGATTGTACGTAATCGGCAGCTCCTTTTTCCAGCAATTTCCGGCGTAGATTTTTGATGTGCGAATACACCATATCGAACGAATCGGCGGAGTCGATATTATCGCCCCAAAGGTGCTCGGCAATAGAGGCTTTTGTGAGGGCTACATCCACATTCGACAGGAAATAAAGCAGTAAATCATACTCTTTTCGCGACAATGTTGTGAGCTGCCCATTGACGAATACTTTGCGAGTATGGGGCACCACTACGATTTCCTGAAACCGAATTTCGGTGTGTCCGCCAAACTGCCGCCGACGAAGCAGCGATTTAACACGGGCATTCAGCTCCGACAAATGGAAGGGCTTAGTCAGGTAATCATCGGAGCCAATTTCGAGTCCTTTTAGTTTGTCTTCCAGTGCATTACGGGCCGATATAATGATGACGCCTGTTGTCGCAATAAGCCGTTTCAGCGTTTCGATAATCTGAAATCCATTGCCATCGGGTAACGTCAGATCAACAATCACGCAGTCGTAGGTATAGAGGTGGATTTTCTCTTCGGCATCCCGAAACGTAGCTGCTGTTTCGCAGATGTACCCATCCTTCACCATGTAATCAGTGATGCTTTCTGCTAACCCCTGTTCATCTTCTACGACCAGTACTTTCATGACGTTGTCTGCGCTAATAGAGCGCTAATGTAGGCCGCAATGTTGGAAAGATTCTGTAGAGACGCAACCGCACCGGCGGCCCGGCCTTTGCGTCTCCTAACCCAGATGGTTTTAACTGATTAAAAAATGCTGACGCGTGAGGAGACGCAAAGGGTTGCGTCTCTACATGATCTGTGTATCTGCAAAATAAACCATCGCTTTATGCAGAAAGTTGGCATAGTCGGGATTCTCCTGACCATTCTGACTCGTAAAGCGTGGTTCATCCAGATAAAGTTGAGCCAACCCTTTGTAGGCTTCTTTCATATTTTTCGACTGACAAACCGATTCACCCCAAAAGCCTCTAATGTTGGCGTAGTGACGCGCAATCTGCTGTTGGACCACTGTACTGGTTGGGTCCTGATTCAGCATGTTCATCAGCATTTGGGCAATCTCTTTCTGGTCGATTTTTAATTGGTCGAAACCCGTTTTTCCACGTTGACGCAGGTTTTGCTCACTGGCTTCAATTTCTTCTGCGCCATACTTGTCTACCGCTTCCTGCCGATACGCTTTTCCTTTGGGGAAGCCTTCGTATAGTTCTTCATTGGTTAGCATGACTTGTTCTCCTTTTAAGCTTGAAATGGTTTTGTCAATCGTGGTCAATAGCGTTGAGAGTCGATATTGCCGAGCCTGAAGCGCCAGTTTATGGCTTTCCAGCGCCCTGGTCATATTGAAATTCGGGTCTTCCAGAATGTCGATAATCTCACTGAGCGAGAAGTCGAGTTCTTTATAAAAGAGAATCTGTTGCAACCGAATTAGCTCGTTTTCGCCATATAGCCGATACCGGGCTTCGGTACGAATAGATGGTTTTAACAAGCCCACCCGATCGTAGTGGTGCAGCGTACGGACACTGACACCCGCTAGTTTCGCCAGATGTTTAACTGAATACTGCCTCATTTTTAACGCCTTACTTTGATTGACAAAACAAATGTAGGCTATGACGTAAGGGGAGAGTCAAGAGAAAGTTGAAGTTTTTTAGCGGCCAGCCAAATGAGTTGATTCTTGTAGATTAAATAATCGCGATTGTACGTTCTCATTCATCCAGCACGTATTGATTCATACCCTTCTACACTAACTGACATGAGCTTTAGTTTACAAGAAGAAAATAACTCTCCTACGCTGATTAAACTATGTGTTTGCTTTCTTCTTATTGTACCAGGTGCTTTACAGGCGCAATTTATTAGCAGAGTTAATGGCTTTTTCCCTAAATCCTGGGAGGGTAAACAGGCAATGATCGTTGCGAAGCCAGTAGATGGGTCAAATGTTATTGATACCACTACTATCGTTGGTCGCAGTGCAACATTTACAATCAAACTAGCCGAACCCTGTCCGGCTTATCTTTGGGTTGAAGGGAATCCTGACGATATCCAGTTTTTTATCGACTCACCTCAAATCAACATTGGTGTTGATCCGGCAGCCTTCAACCAACCTGTAATTACGGGCTCTGCCAGTAGCGAACTGTGGATAGAAGAGTTTGAGCTTTTGAGAAATTCTGGAGAACCTGAAGCTGATGCTCAAATGGACATGTACAATGCCTTATTGAATAAAGATTCACTAACCGCTTTTAGGCTAGAACATAGGTTCGATTCATTACAAACGATTGAAAGAAACAGGATTGCCAAACTGATCTTGAATCATCCTTCGCTACCCGTCAGTTGGTATCTGTTCGTATCGAATAGCTTTTCGTATCAACAGACGGAAAGCCTGTTTACCAATCTTAATTCTTTTTCGATGTATCCTTCTTATCAGAAAATTGCCAAAAGACTGACTCGAAAGCGATTGGGAAACAAAGCGCCAGATTTTAGCTTACCAAGTGAAAACGGTACCAACATTACGTTATCCAAACTCAACAGTCGCTACATTCTGCTGGATTTCTCGCAGAGATTCCTGATTAGTTGCCAGAAGCGGCATATCGATCTAAAAAGGCTCTATAAGAAATATCATACATTTGGTTTAGAAATAATTACGATATCTTTTGAACCCGACGAAAAATCGGCCAAAGAGGGTTTAAAAGAATATAAGTTGCCCTGGATACAAGTACAGAATATGATGGATTTATCGAAGATTATGGACGAGTTTGCCGTTGAAGGGATGCCCGATAATGTGTTGCTCGATGCCAACAAAATAATGATCGGTCGATATATGTCTGTTTCAGAATTGGACGAGAAACTACAGCAGTTGCTAAAGAAGTGAAGCCGTGCTAAGCGTTTACAGATTAATTCAGTGGTAAAATCATAAGACAAAAACGGCCCTTTGTGATTTATCCACGTTTTTGGGCAGTTTATCCATCAGAATAGGCGCTTGGGCAATTTAAGCTGTGAGTAAGGACGGTAATGATTCATTTTTGTATCATCCTGCTAACAGAAACAACACTGCTCATGAAATTCAAACACTGCTTATTACTGGGAGTTATTTTCGCTTCACTATTCATTGGTACCCTAATCACACTAAGCATGACAGCCCCTCACGATATCACGATTAGTATGGCGAAAACGACGGGTCGATAAATAGGCCTAGGATTACATAGTTAACTATAGGCCATCTGTTTAGGAAGTCGATTCACGAGCCAAAGGCAAAACAGCGCATTGAAAATTAAGGTGAATGGAATAACGGAGATATTCTTAAAAAACAGAATGAGCGCCCATTCAGACGATTGACTGGAAATAACCTGGCGTGCCTGCAGTGTAATGTATAGACAGGTCTCATACGCAATGTGATTAATCAGCTTGTTGAATAACAGTGCGATAACTGAAAATACAATTAGATTTATCAGCAAACTAGGCCATTTATCTTTCACTTTTTGGACAGCCACTCGCCAGTTTTGCTTACGACTCTGCTTGTTTGTAACGAGTTGAACAAGACGAAGGACACCGGTTTTAACATTGGTAAGACCTAAGGCGTAAACGAAAATCAACACCCGAGCTGACTCAACCACTACTTCAAGCAATGTATGCGATAGTGGACTGATTGGCCCGAAGGCTCTTAATTGAATAGCTCGTCCAAATGCGGCTATCAGACCCAGACCAAAGATGACCCAAAAGTGATTTTTGATAAACCGGATGGTATGAATGGTCCAGTCCAGCGATTTGAACAAGTTTAGCGCGGTTATCATGGTAAGGAATTGATTTTTAGGAAAACTCGTTTGCTCAAATCTATTGCATTTTGGATTGACTGTCAATGAGTTGGTTGTAGTTTTTTGCTGGTTTTTGCTGGCGCTGGTATTTACCCGTGCCTTTTGATAAAGTCAGTATTTACTGACGCCAGCGAATGCTGACTAAATAAAAAGGCACGGGCAAATGCCCGCGCCAGTATACAATTCAATTAACTATATGCCTTAAACTAAGGTCGCATCAACGCTAATCGTGGTGTTGAACAGTTTCGAGATTGGACAATTGTGTTCGGCATGATCAACCAACTCGTCAAATTTGGCTTTGTCTAAACCGGGTACGCTGGCCGTAAGTGTCAGTTTCGAACTGGTGATGCCAGCCTCTTCGAGCGTAATGGTGCATTTTACATCGAGCGAATCAGCCGCGAAGCCCGCTCCCTGAATATTGAAGGCTAACTGCATGGCAAAGCAACCTGCATGCGCAGCCGCTACTAGCTCTTCCGGATTGGTACCTACGCCATCGGCGAAACGGGTATTGAATGAGTACTGTGTTTGATTCAGAACCGTGCTGGCTGTTGTCAGATTTCCTTTACCCTCTTTACCTGTTCCGGCCCAATGTGCTGATGCATTCCGTGCAATTTTCATGTCTGTATGATTTAGATTTGTTAGCGATTTGTTTTTGATAGGACAAAAGTAGAGGAGCGATAGCTACCTATTTTTCACCTATGTTAAAAAGCGCTGGAACAAACTAAAAAAGATGATTTCTACCTCACACGAGATATTGTACCAACACTTACAACAGTTTGCGCAACTTCCTGAAGCTGATATGAAACTGGCTAACGAATTCTGGCACTTTAGGAAAATGCCTAAACATGACTACTTCAATTTCCAGAATTCAGTTTGTCGGCAGGTGGGGTTTGTATTGAAAGGGTTGTTCCGGGTGTACTACATCGATCCGAAAACGGAACTGGAGCACAATCTCTATTTCATTCCCGAGCATATGTTCCTGACTTCGCTAAAGGGTCTGCTCACCAAAACAGCCTGCCCATACCTGATTGAAGCGCTGGAAGATGCCGAATTGCTGGTCATTGATCGGGAGGACTTACAGCAACTTTACCCAAGATCGCACAGTTGGGAACGCTTCGGACGGATACTGGCTGAGCAGTATTTTCTGTTCAATCAGATGCGATCCGAAAGTTTACTGACGCAAACCGCCGAGGAGCGTTATGTCGATTTAATCGAAAGTCAGCCGGATATTCTGAATCGCGTATCGTTGGGTCACATTTCGTCTTATTTGGGTATCAAAGGTCCATCGTTGAGTCGAATTCGGGCGCAGGTGGCGCGTAAATGATGGTCTTTGATGATACGCATCCTCGGTTTGTGTCCTCACATACAGTATATGCACATCTTCTGAACCTGTTTAAAACTCCGTTAGGAGTGGCCTGTTAATAGAAAACACAGAATTGGCTATAGCCTGAAGCGCCGTAGGTGCGACTTATTTCTGCTCATATCGGTCGCACCTATGGTGCTAAGGATTCTTACTAAGCAACAACATCTATCGACAGGACGCCCTTACAGGGCTGATAAGACTATGCCAAAGATGTGTATATACTCTAGGTGTCCTCACAGGCCGAGGATGCACAGATAAAACCGTACGCTAATACCCTTCATCCGTAACTAAATAATAACTCTTGGGATAAGTCGATTGATCGTCGTTTTGAATCGTAACCGTCAGAAATGAAACGTGTGTGTAGGGGCTGAACAAAACGATTACACTGTCGATAATGGCTTGGCCTTGCGATAACGTCTGGGTTTTAATGAACTCAAGTGCTTCGTCCTGCGAGTCGAAACTACCCAGTAAATCGCCTAAGTTAAGGGCTGGCTCCTGATCGGGGAGTTCTCCTGTTGTGTTAGAGATGGGGGAGTCGGCTGGCTCCTCCGATTCGTTGATGGGAGCCGTATACAGTTCTATAGTCATCCGAATAAAATGTAGTGTATAAACGGTTAACTAATTTCGGCTCATTTTGATCGAACAAATTCCCATTCCCACACGTCGCCATCTTCCTCATCCCAGATTGTTCCGAGATTTACAAAGCCATTTTTCTGAAGAATACGTGTGGAATAACTTTCCTCGGGTAATGTTCGGGCTGTAACTGTAACGGTAGGATCAGTCTTTAGAGCAAGTTGTACCAATTGGGCGCACATCTCGGCTCCGACGCCTTGATGTTGGTAGTCTGGGAAGGTGCCATACGCAATTTCAACCCGACCGTTTTTAGGCTTTCCTTTGAACGCGCAACTGCCTACTAAATGACCATCGAGTTGAACATAGTAGCCAATCCAGGGTGGGTTGTAGCCTATTTTATTGAAAAACTCAATCGTCATCAAAAGACTTGGCTCGCAATCGGGATGATTGAAAAATTGCGTGTTTTCGGAAAGGGTTGGAAGGATGGGGAGGAGGAGCATGGTGAGAACCTTCTGGGAGATGCTTACTGGTCTTCGAATTGATTTTGGACGGAGAGTACAAAGTCAATCGAAACATCATTATCCTCAGCAATTTCTTCGATTGATAATTTTTGTCGAATCAAGGCTTTTTTCACAGCTTCGGTTTTCATTTCCTCAATCTTTCTCTTCTCCTCATTTACCGCTTCTGCATTAATAGCTGTAATTCGGGCAAACTGAAATCGCTCTTCAGGAGACATTTTTCGAGTGTCTAATTCATCGATCGCCTTCTTCAGCCATTCTTCATTCCAAAAAGCTGGATACTGTGTTGCTTCTGTCACTGTATGCAAAGTCTTCATGGTGAAAATTAGTTTCTCTAAATCGGTTTGGATAGTAGCGGCTTCTATGTCAAATTTAGCTAATTCTATGATAATAAACGATATCTGACTATCAACCAGTTCGCCAGACTCACTTCGCAGATTAGCTATAGTATGGTAATTCATTGTAGGCAAAATACTCTTTTCTAGAAAGGCGATACAGTATATTTTAGGCAAGTTAGAATAGTCGAATTGACCACGTTCGACAAGCGTATTGAACTTGTGAAGCGTATAGAATTTCATGCGTTGAATGAAATTAGGCGAATGTGCTAATTGCATTTCAACGATAAACTGGTTTCCTTTCTCGTCGGTACAAGCTAAATCGTAAATGCCACTTCGGCTATCTATTGTTAAAGCTTCAAAAGCATTCTTTTCAAACTGTATATCACGAATAGGTATAGCAGATTTGGTAAGCGCCTGTAGTGATCTTCGTAGAAAAAGAGTATTTGTTTCGTTCCCAAAAGTAGCCTTAAAACCATAGTCTGATATAATGGGAATAAAACGATAATCACTAGTTTCCAATGTTTCCATGGCTCAAGATTAGCTATAAAAACTAAGTTAGAGAAATATTAGTATTTATTATCTTTATTAATGTGACATTTGGGGGACTTGCTATAATTTTTATTAAATCAAGGCACCTTATATTGGCATCTATATCAAATAGATTTTCTTATTCCATAATCCTTCCAATCACCCCCAATTCTTTCTGCCAAAGGCCCTTTTTCCCAAATGTTTCCAAATTTGAGATCGTGTTTTGTAGACACTTGATCGTACCGGCGCCTAAGGTCGGTCAGGTTGTTGTGAATGAAACACGCTCTTTTTCATTGCTCCCGACAGCGATTCTCCGGTAGTCTTGCTTACCAAAAACGGGTGGGCTGCCTCCTAATGCTGGGTACTAGCCTGCTGACATTCCAGGCATCGGGGCAATCGCTTACACTAAATCAGGTAGTCGAGCAGTCGGTTCGACAGTATCCGTTCCTGAAATCCAAACAGGCTGAGGTTAGTAGCGCCGAACGGCGGTTACAGGCCAGCCGGACGGAGTTACTGCCTACGATGATCCTTCAGGATCAGTACAACTACGCTACGAGCAACAGCCTGAATAACTCGTTCTTTCCAAACGAGGGTACGAATATCTCGACCTCGGGTGGTGTGCGGGCTAATGCGATTTCGCAGGCTAGTTTTGGTAGTTACACCAGCGCGTCTATCGAGTGGCGGGCCATTACATTCGGTCGTATCAAAGCGAATGTGGGGGTAGCTAAAGCCGACCTTCAGCGGAGTCAGGTTGATTACGAAAACGAGATTTTTCAGCATCAGGTACGCACAATTGATGCCTATCTGCTACTGTTGATCAATCAGAAACTAGTTCAAATCCAACGCACGAATCTGGATCGGGCGCAGACCTTCAAACGGGTGGTCGATGCAGGTGTCCGGTCGGGGATGCGGGCTGGTGTCGATAGTTCGCTGGCCACTGCCGAAGCCGTTCGTGCCCGACTGCTTCTGTTGGGCAGCCAGCAACAGGAACAGGTGCAGCGATTGCGTCTTTCGGAATTGGCCGGTCAATTGCAAAACAATATGCGGGTAGACAGTATGAGTTTCTATTCGACGCTTCCGAATGGAGTTTTTCTATCCGATTCGCTTTCCCCCAAGAATCCAACCTTACGGTTATTTGAATCGCAAATAAATCTGTCGGCGGCTCGTAGTCTGGCTACCCAGCGCTCGGGGATGCCGGTTATTTCGTTTGTTGGTGTGGGTAATGCGCGGGGTTCCGGTTTCTCTAACCAACAGGGGGATGTTTTTCAATCGAATCAGTTAAATGGCCTTGGTTATCAGGTGGGTAACTACCTCGTTGGCGTGGTAGCTCGCTGGAATCTGACCAACACACTACGTGCCCGACACGATTATCAGGCCGATCAATTTCTGGTCGAACGTTCCCGCCAGTTGTTCAACACGCAACGATTGCAGATTACCCGCCAATACCAGGAAGCCGAGACGCAATATCAGGTTGCCCTGGAACAAGCCCGACAGGCACCTATTCAATTGCAGGCCGCCCGGCAAGCCTATAACCAGGCAAAATCACGCTACGAAAGTGGCTTAACCGATTTGCCAACCTTGCTCCAAAGTGTACTCACACTCAACCGAGCGGAGGTCGATGGCTATGTGGCTGTCAGCAACGTATGGCGTTTCCTACTCCTGAAAGCAGCCGCTGATGGAGACTTGTCGCTGTTTATGAATCAAGTTAAATAAGGTTTACAGGTTATGGTATTCGGTTTACGGTTGGCTGACGCGTAAGCTCTCATGCACCAGCCAACCGTAAACCGAATACCATAAACCGAATACGAAAAAGCTATGTATAACATCATTCGTTCCGCGTTACGTAAACCCATTTCGGTGGTTGTGATGGTTATGGGGCTTCTGTTTTTCTCGGTGATGTCGTTGTTTACCATTCCGGTCGACATTTTCCCGAATCTGGATTTGCCAACGATTTACGTGGTGCAGTCGTATGGCGGTATGTCGCCCGATCAGATGGATGGCTTCATGGCGACGCGTTATCAGGATCACTTTCTGTATGTGTCGGGTATTCGCGACATTCAATGTAAAAACGATTCAGGGGCTATCGCTGATCAAACTTTCGTTCTACCCAGGTACCGATATGGCGCAGGCTGCGGCCGAGGTGGCAAACAACGTATCGCGGGCGAAGGCGTACATGCCGGAAGGAACGGTACCGCCCCAAGTTGTCCGATTCGATGCGAGTTCGGTGCCAGTGGGGCAACTTGTTTTTGAAAGTCCGAGTCGCTCCTTAAATGAAATTCAGGATTATGCGTCATTCGAGGGTGCGACCCATGTTCTCCCGGATTCCGGGCGTATCCAGTCCACCGCCGTTTGGGGGGAATCAACGGTCCGTCATTATTAAAGTTAATCCTCAACTGGTACGCAGTTATCAGTTAACGCCTGAGGAGGTCATTAAGGCGATCGTGACCAACAACCAGCCGTCGCCAGCCGGTAATATTCGGGTTGGTGATAAAACCTTGATGACGCCCGTTAACTCACTGGTTAAACGGCCCGAAGATTTTCTGAACATCCCCATTCGGATTGGTTCAGGACCAACAGTGTTTGTGCGGGACATTGGTACTGTAGAAGATGCTGCTGACATCACGGTGAGTTATGCACTGGTCAATGGTCGGCGGGCGGTCTACATTCCTGTCGTCAAAAAGTCGGATGCATCGACCCTCGACGTTGTCAATAACCTTCGCAAAGCCATGCCCGAGTTGCAGGCAGCTGTACCCGAAGATGTGAAAATTTCGTACCAATTCGACCAGTCGGTTTACGTAACCAACGCCCTGAAAAGTCTAGTATCCGAAGGGATTCTTGGCGCTGTACTGACCGGTTTGATGGTGCTGCTCTTCCTGCGCGACTGGCGAAGTGTAATCATCGTGGTAATGACCATTCCGATCTCGATTCTATCGGCCGTAATCATGCTGAATCTGTTTGGCCAGACCATCAACATCATGACCCTATCCGGGTTAGCGCTGGCTATTGGGATTCTGGTTGACCAGGCTACCGTAACGATCGAAAATATTCACCAGCATCTGGAGATGGGCAAGCCTAAGGCTGTAGCCATCTGGGATGCCTGTAAGGAAATCGTTTTCCCTGAATTCCTGATTCTGCTGGCTATTCTGGCTGTATTTGCGCCCGCATTCGTGATGAGTGGTGTGCCTCGCTCGATGTTCCTGCCGTTGTCACTATCTGTTGGTTTTGCCATGATTGCGTCGTTCCTGCTGTCGCAGACGTTCGTACCTGTGTTGGCGAACTGGTTGCTGAAAAGCCATCCTGAACATGAAGCGCCGACTCTTGCTTTGGATGCTAAAGAGCGCCACATGATCGAAGAGGAACATGCGCCAACTGACGCCAAAGGATTTGAGAAATTTAAGCAGCGCTATTCCGCAGCGCTCGAAAAAATTCTGAATCGTAGAGGCTTGGTTGTTGGCGGATATCTGGTTGGTAGTTTGGCGATTATCGTTGCCTGTTTTATGGTCATCGGCACCGATATTCTGCCGCATGGCAATAGTCACCAGTTTCAGATGCGCCTGCGGATTCCCGACGGTACGCGGGTAGAGCGTACGGAAGTAGCCATGCTAAAAGTTCTGGGGATTATCAAAGAAGCAGTGGGCGGTGACAATGTTGAAATTTCATCGGCTTATGTCGGTACAGTCCCGTCCAGCTATGGTACATCCAACATCTTCGTGTTTAACAGTGGTCCGCACGAAGCGGTCTTGCAGGTATCCCTGAAAGAAGATTATCATGTTAAAATGGATAATCTGAAAGAAGAACTACGGAGACGAATTGCCCAGGCCTTACCGACGGCTGCTATTTCGTTTGAACCGATTGAGCTGACCGAAAAGATCATGAGTCAGGGTGCCAACACACCTATAGAAGTGAAGGTAGCCGCCAAGAACCTGAAAGAAGCAGGTAAGTTTGCCAACAAGATTCGGGAGCGAATGGCAAAAATCACCTTCCTGCGTGATGTGCAGATTGCTCAGCCGCTGAATTATCCGATTCTAAACGTGACCATGAATCGCGAACGGGCTGGCCAGTTGGGCGTTACGTCTACACAGGTAGCTCGTTCTATGGTAGCGGCTACGTCGTCGAGCCGTTTTACGGATAAAAACCTCTGGCTTGATGAATCGAAAGGGCTAGCGTATCAGGTTCAGGTGCAGATTCCTGAATATCAGATGGGAAGCGCCAGCGACATTGGGAACATTCCGTTACGTAGTGGCGAAATGCGCCCTGTATTGTCGGATGTAGCGACCTTTTCGGAAGGTACCGCACCCGGCGAATACGACCGCGCCGGGCCAAACAATCTGGTAACGGTTACAGCTAACCTACAGGAAACAGATCTGGGGTCAGCTCGTAAAGCTGTTGAGCAGGCTATTAAGGAAGCGGGTCAACCACCTCGTGGTGTCATTGTGGAAATGGGCGGTCAAACCAACCTCCTGACGGATACACTTAGCAGTTTGCAGACGGGTCTGCTCGTGGCTATTGTGATTATCTTTCTCTTACTAGCTGCTAACTACCAGTCGTTTAAGTTGTCGTTGGTGATTCTAGCAGCTATTCCGGCGGTGGTGGCGGGGGCCTTGCTCATGTTGCTGGCCTGCGGTGCTACGTTGAACCTGCAATCGTACATGGGACTGATTATGTCGGTAGGGGTATCGGTAGCGAACGCCATTCTGATGGTAACCAATGCCGAAAACCTACGCCTGGACATCGGTGATACACGCAAAGCCGTTGTACTGGCTGCCAATAGCCGGATTCGCCCGATTCTGATGACCAGTATTGCCATGATCGCGGGTATGGTGCCGATGGCATCCGGACTGGGCGAAGGCGGTGATCAGATTGCCCCACTGGGTCAGGCCGTTATCGGTGGACTGATTGCCTCTACGTTGGCCGCTCTGCTGATTCTACCGTGTGTGTTTACGCAACTACAGGCCAAGGCCACCATGCAGTCGGTATCGCTTGATCCCGAAGATCCGGAAAGCAAATACTATCATCAGGAGCTGAGTCACAGCTTGTAACATATGTACCCCTAAATCCCCTGAAGGGGACTTGGCTCACTTGTAGACAAAGTTTCTTCAAGGGATTTAGAGGTAATAAAAGTATCATCTATCAACTGTCTCTAGTCAAAGGAAATCGACATGAATTCGTCAATCATAAATCGCTCAAGCGTTAACCCGCGACGTAGTTATTCGCTCATTCGCTTATTAACTCTTTCACTCATTGCAGGCACTCTCCTCAACGCCTGTTCGTCGGCCAGTAGCGAAACGAAATCAACTGCCGAGAAAGCGCCAGAAGTACAGCAGGTGGCCGTAACGACTGTGCAGGAGTTACAACCCAGCAAACGAGTCACACTGCCGGGCGAGTTAAAGCCCTGGAACCGAGTGAATATGTATGCTAAAGTGAAAGGCTTTGTGCGTGATATTTCGGTCGATCGGGGCACGATGGTTCACAAAGGCCAGGTATTAGCCCGACTTGATGCGCCCGAAGTGATTTCGGAACTGAGTCAGGCACAGGCGCAGGTTCAGGCGCAGGAGGCTACGCTGGTCGAGCAAACAACTCGTGCCCGTGCCAGTCGGTTAACTTACAATCGGTTGCTGCAAACGGCTAAAATGGAAGGCGCCGTATCGGCCAATGAACTAGATCAGGCGCTGGCCCGAATGCAGGGCGACAGCGCGATGGTGGCCGTAGCACGAGGCACGGTACAGGCGGCTCGTTCCAACTACCAGGCCAAAACCGAACTTCGGCAGTATCTCACGATTACAGCTCCATTCGATGGTATGGTGATTGAACGGAATATCAGCCCTGGTGCATTAGTGGGAGCTGGTGATAGTGGTAAACCGCTCTTTGTTTTAGAAGATAGCCGAACGTTGCGTTTAACGGTTGCCATTCCGGAATCATTTGCGAATCAGTTAAAGTCGAAAAGTGCCGTTTCGTTCACGGTCAATGCAATGCCTAACCGCCAGTTCAATGCTAAGCTTGCCCGTTCAGCGGAAAGTCTGGTTGAGGCTAACCGCTCTATGATGGCGGAGTTTGACGTAGCTAATCCCGGTCACGAATTGAAAGCCGGTATGTATGCCGAAGTGCAGATGCCTATCGAACGAACAGGTAAAACGATGTTCGTACCGACGACTTCTGTCGTGAGTTCAAGCGAAAAAATGTTCGTCATCAAAGTGAATGACAACCGGGCACAATGGGTATCGGTGCAAAAAGGGAACGTTCTAGACAGTCTGGTGGAAGTATTTGGCGATGTACAACCGGGTATGACCATTGTCAAAAAAGCGTCGGAAGAAATTCGTGATGGTCAGGAAGTTAAAGGTGTGAATAAGTAACAACGCTGAATGCTGCCGTTCGACGTAGTGAATACTACGTCGATGTGTTACCCGGTCTCTGACCGGATTTTCATCTTGCTTTTACACCGGTCAGAGACCGGATAACACCTGAGCGTAGTCTTAGACTACGCTCAACGTAACTTACTCAACGTTATACTCAATACTCAGTACAGCAAATACGGCTTTATTTCCTCAATCCACGCTTCACAAGCTAGTAGTTTGTGAAGCGTTTTTTTGAACGAAGCAATCGGTAGCTCAAATAGCGACTCCGAATCAGGAATGCCCGATAGTTTATCCAGATGATGTTTTCCCGTCGGGTTGACATGAGTGGGGTAAGGTGCCCAGTCAAATTGATCAGGCTGGTGATCATACACCAGTTTGATCAACAACAGTCCCGATAAAACGGGCTTAACGTGGGTCGGTTCTGTAACATGAAACATAATCCCTTGGCATAACTGACTTACGTATTTGCCGCTTTGTGGTGTAAACGTAATGGCTCTTCCGACCATACCTGTCAACTTTAATTCATTGAATTGTTGCACCAATTGGTTTGCGTCTAACCAGGGCGCTCCCGCTAGTTGAAAAGGTGTAGCGGTCCCTCGCCCTTCGCTGAGATTGGTGGCTTCCAGTAGCCCCAGACCAGGGTAAAGCAAAGCAGCTTCGGCATTGACCATTGCAGGCGAAGTTGGCACAAAAGAAGACTGCCAGTCGCGCGAAAAAGCCTCCCGATGCCAGCCTTCAGTCTTTACAACAATAAGGTTTAGAGAGGGCAATCGTTGCTGTTTCCAATAGCTAGCCAATTCGCCAAACGTGCAGGAATGTCGTAACGCTAATTGCCATCTACCAATGAACGAAGAGCAGGTGGTCTCGTCCAAAATAGGGCCTTCTGCCAACTCCATGTTGCCTGAAAGTGGATTGGGTCGATCAAGGAGAATTAAGGGTTTCTGATGGAGCGTACACGCTTGCATAACGTACGTAAGCGTCCAGAGATACGTGTAAAAGCGGCAACCGATGTCGGGTAAATCGACAATAACCGCGTCGACATCGGCTAAATCCTCGGCGGTGGGCTGGAGTTTGTCGCCGTACAGGCTGATAATTGGTAAACCGGTTAAGGTGTCAATTCCATTCGGCATCAATCGCCCATCCTCACCAATCGCTTCCAGACCGTGTTCGGGCGAGAATAATTTTACCAGATTAAAGCCAGCCGAACATAATGCTTGTCTTGTTGGAATATAAGTTGAGGTTGTGGCTGCCTGGTTGGTGACAAGTGCTAATCGTTGAGAAGAATAACGAGCGGCCTGTTTTAGGAAAATGTCGACGCCAAATCGTACGGTCATGTGATATTTTTCTGGGCCAAGCTCTGGCTTGGCCGTCGAATTCTTAAAACTAGTGGCCAAGCCAGAGCTTAGCCCAGACAATGAAAATTACTTCGCCTTCGTCTGAATATGCTCGGGTAGCGGCCCAACACCAACCAGATAAGCGGGTATCCGACGTACGAAAGGTACGTGTTTGAGAAACCAAATCGCAAAAGGTGGAAAGGAGGAGGGTTTGTCTATCGACGCATTAATAAAGCGTCGATGAACAAAAATCTGGCCTGCCTGAATAATGCGAATGGGCCACAGACGTCGGCGTTGAATGCGGTCTAACTCAGTCATCGTAACCGGACCTTTTTGTAGCGAAGCCGTCAATAAATTGGCTGTGGCAACGGCATCCTGAATCGCCATATTGACGCCCACACCACCCGCTGGCGACATGGCGTGAGCGGCATCGCCAATGCATAATAGGCCAGGTTTGGCCCATTGACGTAAGCGATCGATTTTCACGGTGAGCAGGCTAATTTGATCCCAGGATTTTAACTCTCGAATATGATCGCCGATGAAAGGAGCCATACGTAGAATGTCGGCTTGTAATGCCGCTATACCTCGTTGTTTATGCGTCTCAAATTGACCTTTTGGGATAATGTAGCCGCACTGGAAATACTCCTGTCGATCAATCAGAACCATAAATTGCCCCGCTTTAAAATAGCCTAATGACTGTTCGCCAAGCAACGGGTCTTTCGGAATCCGCATCCAGAGTACATCAATGGGAACCCCGAAATCCTGAACAGGTAACCCCGCTTTTTCGCGGATGAGGGAAGCACGGCCATCGGTACCTACAACGATATCGGCTCTAATGGCTAATTCACCTGTTAAACTGGTGGCTCGGACGCCTACAACTTGCCCGTTTTCTTCAATCAGATCAGTCGCTTTTGTTTCCAGATGCAGGTGAAACGTGGGAAATTGTTTGGCTTTTTCTGCCAGGAAATTCAGGAAATCCCACTGCGGCATGAACGCAATGAACTTGCATTTTGTGGGCAAATGGGCAAAGTCGGCGATGGGTATTTCCTGCCCTTCAATGGTTCCATGAACGGCCCGAAGTTCCTGGTGGGGCAGTTTGAGAAACTCATCTAATAAACCTAGCTCAACCAGCAATTCCAACGTTGACGGATGGATGGTATCTCCCCGGAAATCGCGTAGAAAATCTTTGTGCTTTTCCAGAACAACAACCTCGATTCCCGATCTGGCTAGCAGAAAACCCAGCATCATTCCAGCTGGCCCACCGCCAACAATGCAGCATCGTGTTGTTAACTTGTTCGGGGATTCTGGCATAAAATTAGATGACTAAGATGGCGCAAGGCTCCAGCCTTGTGCCATTTATTCCCCGGCCTCTGGCCGGTTTAGCTAAGAATAAATCCGGCCAGAGGCCGGGGAATAGGCGGCACAAGGCAAGAGCCTTGCGCCATCAGCTCGCTTATTTTCCGCCCGGCCGGGTTGGACGTACTTCAATTTTACTAGGTAGCGTGCGCGGATTCATTTTTAGCAGATCGGAAACGATCTGGCCAATGTCTTCGGGTTGTATTTTCCAGGCGTCCTTGTCGCTGGGTTGATGGTCGTTGAAATAGGTGGCTACTGAGCCTGGCATGATCGTCGATACTTTGATGCCCTCTTTGCGTAAATCGAGCATGACGGCCTGCGTAAAGCCCACCAGTCCAAACTTACTGGCATTGTAAGCCGCTCCGTTTTCGAAGAAGTTCGTACCTGCCAGACTGGCAATCGTAATAAAATAGCCTTCTGACTTTTTAAGCGCTTCCAAGGTTGCTTTGGCGGTGTAGAAAACGCCAGTCAGGTTAATGTCGATGGTTTCATGCCATTGCTCGGGAGTGAGTTCCTGAATGGATGCAAAGTGCCCTACGCCTGCGTTCGCAATCACATAATCGAGTTGACCCCACTTGCCTAAAATAGCATCTACTACTTTCTGTTGAGATGCCAGATCGCGAACATCAGCTGCTACACCGAGGGCGTAACCGGGTTTGATTTCGTTCAATTTAGCCGCTGCCAGCTCAGCCGCCACCGACGAGCGACTGGTAATGGCTACTTTAATACCTTCGTTGATTAAAACTTCGGCAATGCCGTAGCCAATGCCTTTCGAACCGCCCGTAATGAGCGCTGTTTTTGTACTATCTGCCATGGGTATTGTAAACGAAATGGATTTTAACTTTCGGCCATAACCCTAAAGGAAATGGAAAGGTTTTCGGTCGAAAGGTAGTGTCTACGGAGAAAATGGTTTATGTTCTAACCACAGAGAACGCAAAGGTATTCGCCAAGCTCGCTAAGTAATACTTCTCGGTGAACTCTGCGGTTAAAAAGAGCCAGGAAGCTTAAATAGATTTATTAAATGTGCCTCGATTGACATCTAGGGTTAGAATCACAACCCACCCAAACGATAATTCACGGTAACGATACCTTGTAGGCCCGGCCAGAATTTATCCCAGCTCGTTAAGCCAATACCCGGTTGATAGGTTCTAAAATTCGCAAACAGCAGATAATCTGTTCGCTTTTGAAGGCCGATGAATTTCTGAATGCCCAGGTCAATATTCCAGTGGTTGGAGAGCCGGATATTCATGGCAGCCGTTACGCCAGCACCTATAATAAAGCCTTGGGCCGACTGAGTAGAGAAGAGGTCATGGCCCGAAGGAAATGACCGTATAGTGGCGTCTTGCTGATACTGCGAGCCAATCAAAATCAGGCCGATTGGCAACCCAATTCGAGCTTTGGATTTTACCATTCGAATCGCATCGATTCGTGAGCCTACTTTTACAAAAGCACCTGATGAGTTTAAAGCACTAAAGCCACAGTCGCAGGCGTAGTCGGAAGGTGCAGCAGCGGCATGATTTTGATAGGTATAGCCTGCATTGAGCGTTAAGGCCCACGTATCCAGGTTAGGGCTCCAGGCAGTTGCTAGTTCAGCAGAACGTCCTGGCAGGGCTGCCAGGTTGGTGCCAATTTGCCCCTGCCATCGTTGAGCGAAAGCGCTTAAACAGCAAGCAGTAAGTAACGTAAGCGAGAGTAAAAATCGGTTCATTGGCGTGGATGTGGTTTAGGAATGGAATAGTTCTGATGAGACGATTTTGCAGTTAACCGCCAGCCTTTTTTGCTTTATACCCCTTGCCCGTTAGCCAGGCCAGTACTTTATCGCGGTGGTCACCCTGAATCAGAATTTCATCGTCTTTGCTAGACCCGCCTGCGCCACAGGCCGCTTTAAGCTGCTTTCCCAAATCAGCCAAGTCGGCTTCTGTACCAATGAACCCACGCACGGCGGTTACTACCTTGTTGCCACCCAACTTAACCACCCAGATTTTAAGCGATTGTTGGGCAGGCGGTAAGGTTTCGGCTTCAGATTGCTCGTCGGATTGATAGTGGAAATCGGGGTTGGTGGAGTAGACAACACCGGTGCGATTTTTCTTGCTCATGGAAAACTCTATTTATGAGCAAAGCTAAGTATAGTACGCAGATGACTGGTCTGCCAGTGCGGCAGATTTTTATGATTTATCTGAATTTTTTGTCATTCCGACGCAGGAGGAATCTTCAATTATCTTCATCTGAGAGTAAGGAGACCTTAAGATTCCTCCTGCGTCGGAATGATAAAAACTAATTAAACTGAATTTTAGAGGGTTTATTATCAATGTAAACCTGCGTTCCATCTTTTTAAAGTTCCATCAGTTGACGAACGGCATCACCGTAAGTACTGCCACTGGTTACTTTGGTCCCTTTTTTATCATTCATGGCGAGCATAAACTTACCATCAAAATGACGATGGATTTCCGCAACTTTATGCCGATTAACCATCACCGACCGACTGACGCGTATGAAGGTATCGGGTAATTTTTCGTTCAAGGTTGTTAAGGTGTAGGTCGTTAGAAACTTTTGCCCATCCATGGTGGACAGGAAAACATATTTATCCTCAGCTTCAAAATAGGCGATGTCGGAGAGGGGAATCAGCTTGATTTTATCGCCCGTTTTCACCGAGATCGAATAGATTTCTTTCTTCGGTTGCATTTGCGCCAGAAGCCGCATAACGCTCTCCGTCATTGGGTTTTGCGTTGTTTGGATAGCATCGCTTCGCTCCACTAATGATCTGATCTTCTGGATGGTACGATTCAGACGTTCAGCTTCAATTGGCTTTAGGAGATAGTCAATCGAGTTCTCTTCAAAGGCCCGAATGGCATATTGGTTGAAGGCCGTTGCAAAGACAACCATCGGCATAAACGTCAGTCGGGAGAGCATTTCGAAGCCGTTGAGCAAGGGCATTTCGATGTCCAAAAAAAATTAGATCGGGTCGTTCGGCTTCGATGAGTGTAAGTCCTTCGGCTCCGTTGGAGGCTTCACCAACAATTTCTACCATGTCCCGGTGTTTGTCTAACAGGCGTTTTAATCGGCTAATTGCCAGCGATTCGTCGTCGACCAATATCGTTCTTAAGGGGAGTGCCATAATCAGTTGAGAGGTGATTGTACGTTACGCTTCAGGGGTTAAATAGGTCTGACTACTTCGAATTTTCGTCATCAGAATAGAGAGCAGAACCTGCTTTAACGGCCAGTTCTGAAGCTCAACCCGAGCGTCGTTGCCATAGAGTAATTTAAGTTTGTCCTGAATGCTGCGCAGGCCATAACCACCATCCATATCGTCGGGAAAAGCAGGGCCATTGTCGTGGACGCAGAGGTTTAACTCGCCATTTTTCTCGTAAATCCGGACATCAATTCGCCCCGCGTCAGCAAGTTTGGCGATACCGTGTTTAATGGCATTTTCAACGATGGGTTGCAGTAGAAACTGCGGTAATTTTAGATCATTCAAGGCTGGATCGGAGACTTCTACGCTAAAAGAAAGCCGGTTCCCAAAACGCACCTGTTCAACCTGAAGGTAGGTGCGTACCATTTCCAGTTCGTCGGCCAGTGTAGAAAAGAGTTCGCCATCCCGCCCCGTCGAGTACCGAAAGAGTTTCGATAGAAGTAGCGTCATTTCCTCAGCTTTATCAGGATCGTCATGCACCAGGCTGGCAATGCTGTTGAGGGCATTATACAGAAAATGAGGATTGATTTTTGCCTGCAACGCATCTAATTCGGCCCGTGTTTTGAGCTTTTCCATGTTGAGCAACTGAAATTCCTGCTCTGATAGTTTTCGGGTAAGTTGCCGCCCCTGTTGCAGTACATACAGGAAAATGTTGGTAATCAGCAAATCGCCCAGCATATAAATGTACCAGGGAGCTGTCTCTCCGATTATCCCTGGCCGCTTGGCTAATTCGTCGATATAAGGCTTGAGTAATACAAGATACAAGCTTGTATTGATAGCGAAAATGCTGACCAGAACAACAAAACTAATAACCAGATGGCGTTGCCAGATGGCGGGAAATTGATGAGTAAGCCATCCTGATAACGCCCATGTTAAGAGAAATACAAGGGCACCATTGGTTATATTCTGAATGATCAGGAACCGATATAAACCCGCCAAGATGGGGTCTTTAGCGGTGATAATCAGGTTTGTAAAATAAATAATCGCACTGCTGCCATATACCAGCACGGCTCCTAAAAAAATGCCAATGAGCGTCCCCCAGCCTGATTTTTGCAGAACAGTAGTCAGCGTAATGGGCTCCGGGCGGGATTCGGTTGCGGGATTACGGTATTTGCTGCGTCCGGCAAAATTAAATGTGGCTCCTTCCACGTTGGCGCCGTTCAGATCGACGTCTTCCAGAGAGCAGAAATTCAGGTTGGCTTCGTATAAGTCAGCATCGGCGAAAGAAGCCCCCGTAAGATTTGAGAAACTCAGATCGGCTCCCCGGAGAATAGCTCCCCGAAAATTAGCTTTATCGAGGTTTGAAAATCGAAAGTCTGCTTTTGTCAGGTCAAGACCACTAAAATCGAAATTAGCCAGGTCTGAGCCCATCATATTGAGCCGTCGGCCATTTTTACCAATCGTGCCGATGAGTTGTTCGCGGGTCATTTTAGTCTAGATTTACTGAGTTCGGGTTACGGTTGTCGATTTGGCAACAGATCGCTGGCTGATTTAAAAGTAGTAAATTTTTCAACTGCTTATTTGCCTTTTAAAGCCATGAGCAGTCGTTGGAATAAGCCCGGTTGTTGTATCCGACAATTGTGAAAGGCTCTGATTTTCCATTGGCCATCGGTTTTAACTACTACCATCGTTTGAATCGAGCGCCGATTCAGGGGTGGGTTCTTCTGAAAGCGTAATTTAATCGTACCCGTTGAATGAACAAGCGCGATCGTATCGCTCAAAAAAACAATAGATGGCTGCTTCTGGGCCGGATGCATAGTTGAGCCTTTGAGCGCCCATGAATTGAATAAATCGTGGTGTATCTGGCGATTTGCTTCCTTGCCAATAATATGCTGACCCGCAAACGTAATGTAGTCGCAATCGTTGGTCAGGCATTCGGCGAAGATGTTGGCGTCGCCCATATCCCAGGCGGTTGCCAGTTGAGTGAAAACCTGATGAATAGCAACTTCGTCTGCCTGTCTAGCTGATTTTGCTTCTGGTTGAGGCTCTTCTAGGACTTTCATGTAGGTAACCATCTGCTTCTGAAAGAATTATTTCCCGATTGGATAAGACAAAGCTAGACTGTGCCTGTGCGGATTGCCCGCATTTTCTGACGAATGTCAGCTGATAAGGTGTGAAATAGGGTAGGGGAGAGATGAAGTTATTTCGTAGTATTGAAAAACAAATGCAAATTGTGTTTCAAAACACCTTGTCAGGCTAACATTTAGCTGTACGCATTGTTAGTGACATAATAACCTGAGCTCCATTGACTACTGCGTTGATTTCCTTTCCTCTTTCTATCGGCCAACTTCGACCCTGGCGTGAGGGCGACGAAGAGTCGTTGGTTCGGCATGCCAGCAATCGGCATATCTGGAACAACGTACGTGACTTTTTTCCCTATCCTTATACGCCAAGAGATGCACATTCATGGGTACGTTCAAACAAATCGTACCAGCAGCCCAACAACCTGGCGGTTGAAATAAATGGGCAAGCCGTAGGGAACATTGGCTTTACGGTGAAAGATGATATTTATCGGTATAATGCCGAAATCGGGTATTGGATCAGCGAAGATTATTGGGGAAAGGGAGTGATGACGCAGGCTGTACCGATTATGACAAATTATATCTTTCAGAATTTCCAGGTTAATCGCATCTTTGCATGCGTGTTGGAAGGGAATATCGGCTCGATGCGCGTACTCGAAACCGCTGGGTATACCCATGAAGCAATTCATCGGAAAGCTGCGGTTAAAAACAATCAGTACCTGGACGAACATATTTTCGCCATTCTCCGCGCCGAGCATAGAGCGTTGAATCCCTCATCTAGCAACCGTTAGCTAGCCATTGGTAACCTGCTTTCTGGGGTTTAATAAGGTACTGACGAATAACTTACTTAACTATAACCATTTTTTGTGGTTAACTCTTTAAACCATTACCGCTTCGGCGGACCCACTATTCATGTCTAAAATAGTGATTGCCATTGACGGATATTCCAGCTGCGGGAAGAGCACAACTGCTAAAGCGGTAGCCGCCCGGATGGGCTATGGTTATATTGATACGGGCGCTATGTATCGCGCTGTCAGTCTGTTCTTTATACGGGAACATGTTGCGCTTTCCAATGAAAGAGAAGTAGCCGACGCCCTGGAGAAAATCCATATTACGTTTAATCACAACGCTCGCACCGGTAAGAATGAGACCTGTCTGAACGGCCTGAACGTAGAAGAGGAAATTCGTAAAATGTACATATCCAACATTGTAAGCGAAGTGAGCGCCATCCCGGAAGTGCGTTGGGCGATGGTTGCACAGCAGCAGAAAATGGGACGTCGGCGGGGTGTTGTTATGGACGGACGGGACATTGGTACAAAAGTGTTTCCCGATGCTGAAGTGAAGGTATTCATGACTGCCGACACTTATACCCGAGCCAGACGTCGGCAACAGGAACTACTGGCTAAGGGCGAACTGGTTAATCTTCAGGATATTATCGACAATTTAGAAAAGCGTGACCATATCGATACAACGCGTTCCGAAAGTCCTCTTCGGCAAGCCTCTGACGCCAAGCTCCTGGATACGTCGCACATGACTATTGAAGAGCAGGTTGATTGGGTAATCGAACAGGCCGATCAATGTCTGGCTCAACTTCATCGAAAGCGAAGCAGGAAGTCACTAGTGGAGTAAGCCAAGTGGTTAACACACTTCGCTAGGTATACATACTCCACACACTACACCCATAACGAATGACTGCCGATTTTTTACTAGTAGGGCAGGGAGTGGCAGGGTCGGCACTCGCCTGGACACTCGATCAACGAGGTTGTTCAGTTATCCTGGCCGATGACCCTTCGCTTCCTTCGGCATCGGCAGTAGCCGCCGGGGTCGTCAATCCACTGACGGGCCGTAAACTCGTTCATACCTGGAAAGCAGACGAGCTGTTCCCGTTCCTACATCATTTTTATAGCGGCATCGAACAAAAACTCGGTGTTCGCTTCTTTCATCCTAAAAATATTTACCGTCCATTCCGGTCATTGGCCGAGCAAACGGCTTATTTGGAGCTGACAAACGACCCTGGTGTACAGGCGTATGTTTCTAAAGATGTTGACAACCAGCAATATAGTCAGTTTATTAATAATCCATTTGGCGGATTGGAAGTAACCCAGGCAGGCTGGCTGGATTTAACTGAGTTCGTCAGAATTATCAAGGGCTATTTTATTAAAAAAAATCAATATTATGAGGGTCGTGTTAGTCTGGACGATCTGAAGATCAATGATAATAAAGCAGAGCTGAAAGGAGTTACTGTCGGAAAAGTTATATTTTGTGATGGGGTTCAAGCCCGCGAGAATCCGTTATTTGACTGGCTTCCGTACAATCCCGTGAAAGGACAGATTCTGACAGCTCTTGCCGAAGGGTACTCTATTAAAAATATAGTTAATCAGGGGATTTTTATTTTGCCTGTTCGGGATGGGTTGCTAAAAATTGGTGCTACCTATAGCTGGCACGATTTAGATTGGCAAACAACGGAGGACGGTCGCGAGTTTCTAGAATCGAAGGTTCGTGAACTGCTAAAAATACCATATCAGGTTGTTGCGCAGCAAGCCGGTATTCGCCCATCAACCAAAGATCGTCGACCGTTTATTGGCTTACATCCAACTCAACCCGTTGTGGGTATTTTTGGGGGTATGGGTACAAAAGGTGTATCACTGGCTCCTTATCTGGCTGAACAGTTTGCGCGTTACTTATTAGATGGCGAAGATTTGGAACCGGAAGCGAATATTAGCCGCTATGTTTCGTTATTATCGAGAAGTGAATAACTTAGTAGTTAGGAGTTAGAACGGGGAGAGAGAATGCTGGTAGAACAAGAAAAATAGGAACCAGCATGATCGTTTCTCGGTCCTAAGTCCTCGCTTCTGATTGCTAAACACGTATGCGAAATCAATACATTCTGTTAGTAGGCCTGTGGCTGGGCGGGTTAAGCGTGGCTATGGCGCAAAACTATCCGTCGCTGGAACGATTTGGGAAGAACCGGATTCAATACCGGAATTTTGAGTGGAAAATCGTTCGAACCTCAAATTTTGAGATTTACTATTATCAGGACGGTAATCAGATTGCCAACCTGACGGCGCAGTATGCTGAATCAGAGTTCGATCGCATTACCGAGTTGTTGGGCTATACACCCTATAATCGGGTCAAAATTTTCCTGTTTAATTCACCCGCCGAACTAGCTCAAAGCAACATTGGCCTCAATGCGCAGAGTGGACTAAGCAGCAAAGAGCAGAATTTGTCTAAATCGCGTGTTGAACTCGCGTTTACAGGCGATCAGATTAGTTTTCGGCGTCAAATCATCCACGATATTTCGATGTTGTTCGTGTATGATATGCTCTACGGCGGCAGCCTGAAAGATGCACTTCAGAGTTCACTTTTGCTTACGTTGCCCGACTGGTTTATGCCCGGTATTGCCTCCTATTTGGCAGAAGGGAATAGTCTGGAGTTAGACGATTACATGCGGGATGTTTCGCTGACTCGTCCTGTTAAAAAACCATCGCTGCTTTCAGGGGCTGAAGCTGAGCGAGTTGGACATTCGATCTGGAATTACATTGTTCAGCGATACGGCCGGGATAATGTATCGAATATCCTGAACCTAACGCGCATTATCCGAAATGAGCAAAGCAGCATTTCCAGCACGCTTGGTGTACCTTATAGCCGGTTCCTGCGCGAATGGCGCGATTACTATGCGGGTATGGCTACCAGTGTATCGCAGTCGTATCAACAGGGTAGCGACGATTTCCAGCTTAAAGTAAGTTCTGCCGACGATAAGTCGTCATTGATTAGCCTTAAACTAAGCCCCGACAAGCAGTTTATTGCCTATTCGATTCTACGGGATGGGAAGTTCCATGTCGAGGTAGTTAACACATCGAACCACAAGAAGTCAACCGTTTTGTCGGGTGGCTATCGGCTTGATGGACAGGCAACGCGTACCAGCACGCCCTTGGTAGCCTGGCAGAAAGATAATAACCTGTTGATTATCACGGATGAACTTGGCGAAACGAACCTGTATCAATACAGTGGTTTTGAAAAGAAGGGAAAGCGTCAGTTCAAACGTAAGGTGAATGGACTGTCGCAGGTTGTTTGGATGGATGCATCTGAAGATGGGGGAAGTCTGATCCTTAGTGCAGAACGAAAAGGGCAGAATGACCTGTTTTTGTATAGCATTAACCGGGGTTCCTATCAGCAATTGACTAATGACCTTTACGACGATTTGTACCCTTCCTTCGTTGGGCGTACTGCTCGAGAGGTAGTATTTAGTTCGAACCGGCGGGAAGATACGCTTGGGGTAGATAAAGGATCGTATAAAACTATCCGTGACCACATGGTGCTGTTCACGCACGAGGGGAGTGCCCGTGATTTATCGGTTGTCCGATTAACGGATTCACTGTCGCGTGCGACACAACCTATTCCAGCTGGCGAAAAAACCGTTTACTTCCTCAATGACGTGTATGGTATCCAAAACCTATACCGGCTCGAGACTGAAAGTAAAGCAGTATCTCAGGTAACGGCTTTCCCACAAAGTATTCATTTATACGATCTTAACCCGGCTAATGGGGGCTTTGTCTATAGCAGTTTGAAAAATGGGAACGAAGTTATTGGCTTCCGTTCGCAACTCAATCTGAACCAGTCTGTACAGGTTCCACCCACGCAGCGTAGCCTAAGTACGGTTCGCGCCAATGCTGCTCGGATGGGCCAGGCGAAAGTTGATACAACCAAGCCAATTGAGCGTGCAGTAGCCGACACAAGCAAGGCTGGGCGGAATATAGCTGTGGTTGATCCAACTAAAAAAACGGCACTGGAACCCGGAGAAGTCGATACCGATAATTATCAGTTTGACCCCGACGTGTTGAAATCGACGGAATATCGTCAGCGCCGTACAGTGGCGGGTAACACGATGCCAAGTCTGGCAACAACACTGCCCCGAAATCGCCGTCGGGAGAACATCACGATTCGTGGCCCATTTGATTATAAAGGCACTTTTGGCGTTAATGAAGCTCCTTCGAACTGGCGTATTGATCCAATTAAAGGATTTGGTTATGCGCAAGATGTAACGTTAACGGACTTACTGGAAAACCATGTATTGCGTGCGGGAGGGTTTGTTAGTCTGACCAATACACTGCGTAACAGCGACTTATTTGCCGAATATACTAACCTGACCCACCGCATTGATTACGGTGCTCGAGTTGACCGACAAACGCTGTTTGTCGATGGTGCTGGGTTACTCCAGAAGTATCGGTATAATCGGGTTTCGGTATCTGCTTCGTATCCTATTTCGGTCAATAGCCGTTTCACGTTATCGCCTTTCTACGCCATGACGCGCCTGATCGATCTGTCATTCCTGGACGCGCCAGATTTAGTGTCTGATTATGCCGGACTACGGGGCGAATTTGTATTCGACAATACGCAGGTGAACGGGATGAATATGCTGACGGGCACAAAAGCCAAACTTCGGTATGAAGAATATGCCGGTTTGCGATCGTCTGCCGATGGTTTCCGGCGTCTGTCACTCGATTTGAGACACTATCAGAAAATCCATCGTGATCTGGTTCTGGCCTTACGGTTTTCGTTTAATCAGTCAGGTGGAGCCGCTCCCAAAAAGAGCACGTTAGGCGGTATGGAAAACTGGATTGGCTCCAATACCAAAGAGCAGGTTGCGTCGAATCCGTTACTGGTTCCTAATACACTGACAAGCGACGTTAATGTTCCCTATGATTATCGGGATGTGTTCTTCCTGGATTTTGCTGCTCCCTTGCGCGGATTTCGGCAGGGTAAGTTAACCGGAAACAGTTCTATGCTGTTCAATGCCGAACTTCGTATACCGCTGGTTCGCTATCTGTACAGAGGGAATATAACGTCAAATTTCCTGCGTAATCTGCAATTGGTGGCCTTCACCGACATTGGAACTGCCTGGACTGGCAGTGGGCCTTTTAGCCAACAGAACAGCCTGAATACAGAGATTGTGGGTGGAAAAAATATTCCATTCCGGGCTATTGTAACAAACTTTAAAAACCCATTCCTGATTGGTTATGGAGCGGGCGTACGGACCATGATTTTTGGCTACTTTGTTAAGTTTGATTACGCCTGGGGTCTTGAAGACAAGACCATTGGGAAGCCCATTCCTTATTTAACGCTTGGCTACGATTTCTAGAAAAACTATTGATAATGAGACAAAAAGCCGTTCGTACGAACGGCTTTTTTTTGTTTGCCGAATGTCGCCGAAAAGTAAATTATTGCTTTATTCCGAAGGCTGATAAGTATCTTCGCCACACTCCAGCCATTGATTGAGCTGAAGGTTCCCCTCCCATAAATTGCTGCATTATCCCTCTTTTTAAGCTCCTGAATAGGCTAATAGATTATTTATGGCTGTCTTATAGCAATGATTGCATCACAAATAAATAAACGAGACAAGGCTGTATACAATGCAGTTGGCATAGTTTTCGCTAATCGTCTGCCAACCCTCCTTATACCCTATCTGCTGACTCTATCATGCTTTTACGAATATACAATAACATAACAGCAAAATAGTTACTTGGTGTTAAGTGTCTATTTTACAGTGTTTTAGTCCTCATTCGAGTTAAGATCCGAAAAGTAACTGTGGTTTGGCATAGTTTTAGTTAAATTTTAAGAAGCAAAATAGCCTTTTTATGCCCGAACGGCCCACTGTTACTAACAGAGGGATATGTTGGTCTTAATCATCATATAATCTGTAAGGTCTATTTTGTGCTATGATATTGTCCCAAATTAAGTTGCAGATGGAAGAAATGTCTACACTACACACAGAACGTCTTAAGCCTGTGATTGGCGGTACCTCTTCGGAACAGCGTCGCCAATTCGTAGGGAAGAAGAACCAGATAATTTGCTTTGTCGGGCAGATAATAAGCTACATCTGGGAACTGATTCAAGGGAGGGTTCTTCCGTTTCAGATTGTTTCGACGGCATCTTTCTCATCATCATTTACAAAGCCTGAATGTCTAAGAAGTAGTACGCAGGATTTGGTAGGGTTCGACCCGGAGCCGCCCGATATACTCGATTCGGGTCCACCTGGGAAGCACGTTTCTATAACGAAAAAAGCCTATCATTTTTTTGCACAACAACCAATGAATGAGCAATTTATACTAAGTAAGTCACCTCATGAAACCCCTCCGTTAGTTGATACGGGTGGGATTTCTGTAGCCGTGATACCCAAATCATCAATGGGAGGCAGCCTTAATCGGTTGTTATCTTTGTTGATGAATGCGGTTCATGGTACAACAAGACCCGCCTTGACAGGGGCGTTGTCGGTATTTTCTCTTCTGTTGATTTGGCTTGTTGGTTCGCCCGTGCAGGCACAGGCGCAAGCAACCATCAACTTAAGTCTCCACAAGAGTATCAGTACGCAGGCTCCCGCTATTGGTGATGTTGTTACCTATACAATAGCTGTTGCTAATGCCGCCACGGCATCAACTACAGCCACGAATGTATCGGTAACCGATAATTTGCCAGTTGGCGGTGTGGCCTTCGTGCCAGGGTCAGCTACTATTACACGTGGGGGTGGTACCTATACACCAACTGGTTCGGCAACGGCTACGGTGGGTACCTGGTCTATTCCTTCTATAGCACCCGGTGATTCGGCAGTTGTCGTTTTAAAAGCAACCGTTTTACAACGGGGTGTTTGGTTCAATACGGCTGAGGTGGCTGCGGCCGATCAGACAGATGCGAATTCAGTTCCTAACAATCAGAGCTTGTTGGAAGATGATTACGACGCTGTCTGTTTTTCGGTTCCTATCCTTTGGTATGTTGGTGATGAATATACCGTAACGATCCCATCTGGCTATGACCAGATTGTTTGGTATCGTGACAACACACCAATTAGTACGTCGGCGGTATCTACGTCGTTAGCAGAAGTGAATAGTGATTTTTCGCTGACCATTAAGAGCCCTGGTGTCTATCGGTTTATAACCTACCGCAATGGCTGTCCGGCAACAAACTGCTGTGACATCCAGATGATTCAGGGACCTTATGGTAGTTTAGGTGATTTTGTTTGGCTAGATACGAATAAGGATGGCGCACAAACATCTGGTGAGCCTGGGATAGATGGCGTAAAAGTTTATCTATACGATCAGACCGGTACGACTAAGTTAGACTCAACCGTTACTGCTGGTGGCGGTAAATACCTGTTTGATAGTTTAACCGATGGTAGTTACGTGGTGCAATTCATTTCACCATCTGGCTATCAGTCTACATCGGCTAATGCGGCTGGTGTAACAGATGATTTAGATAGTGATGCTGGCGTAAATGGATTTACGGGTGTATATACAATTGATACGAGTCAGCCAGAATCCAGCACCGCACGTAATAATCCTACAGTAGACGCTGGTTTCTATATCCCATCGGCTGGTTTGGGCGATTACGTGTTTGCGGATAATAATAAGGACGGCATTCAGAATGCGGGCGATACCCCAATCGCTGGTGTCGTAGTTACCTTATATACGAACGGTGTGGCTTCAGCTACGACGGTGACCAACGCGAGCGGCTTCTACAGCTTTACGGGCTTAACTCCCGGCAGCAGCACGAGCTACTCAGTAGGCTTCACGACTCCGGCTGGTTACACCGCGACACTGGCTCATCAGGGTACAGACGGTACTTTAGACAGTGATGCGGATCTGATTACGGGCCGTACCCAGTCAGTAACGTTAGCCGCAGGCGAGTTCAACCCAAATCTGGACGCTGGATTCTACATTCCATCGGCTGGCTTGGGTGACTATGTATTCTTCGATGCCAATAAAGATGGTGTTCAGAATGCAGGTGACACGCCACTTGCTGGTGTAGTAGTTACTCTGTATACAAACGGCGTTGCCTCGGCCACGACGGTTACGAATGCTTCTGGTCTCTACAGCTTTACCGGTTTGACTCCCGGCAACAGCCTTTCTTACTCAGTCGGCTTCACAACCCCATCGGGCTACACCGCAACACTAGCGAATGCTGGTACGGATGACGCCCTGGACAGTGATGCGGATCTGATTACGGGCCGTACCCAATCGGTGACCTTGGCACCGGGCGAGTTTAATCCAACCCTGGATGCTGGTTTCTTCATCCCAGGCGCTGGCTTAGGCGACTACGTGTTTGCTGACAATAATAAGGACGGCATCCAGAATGGTGGTGATACCCCAATCGCGGGCGTTGTTGTTACCTTATATACAAACGGAGTCGCTTCCGCTACGACGGTGACCAACGCGAGCGGCTTCTACAGCTTTACCGGGTTAACTCCTGGCAGCAGCCTTTCGTATTCGGTAGGCTTTACAACACCTTCAGGCTATACGGCTACGCTAGCGAACGCTGGTACCGACGACGCCTTGGATAGTGATGCTGATCCAATTACAGGTCAAACTCAGTCGGTAACGTTAGCGCCAGGTGAGTTCAACCCAACCCTGGACGCTGGTTTCTACATTCCATTGGCTGGTTTGGGTGACTACGTATTCTTCGATGCCAACAAAGATGGTATTCAGAATGGTGGTGACACTCCGATTGCCGGTGTCGTGGTTACTCTGTATACAAACGGAGTTGCTTCCGCCACCACGGTCACGAATGCATCTGGTCTCTACAGCTTCACGGGTTTAACCCCTGGCAGCAGCCTTTCTTACTCAGTTGGTTTCACGACCCCATCGGGTTACACGGCTACGCTAGCGAACGCTGGTACGGATGATGCTCTGGACAGTGATGCGGATCTGATTACAGGCCGTACCCAATCAGTGACGTTGGCTCCAGGTGAGTTTAATCCAACGTTGGATGCTGGCTTCTACATTCCATCGGCTGGCTTGGGTGACTATGTATTCTTCGATGCCAACAAAGATGGTGTTCAGAATACAGGTGATACGCCAATTGCTGGTGTCGTAGTTACCTTATATACGAACGGCGTTGCCTCGGCCACGACGGTTACGAATGCTTCTGGTCTCTACAGCTTTACCGGTTTGACTCCTGGGAACAGCCTTTCTTACTCAGTAGGTTTCACTGCTCCTGCTGGTTATACGGCTACGCTAGCGAACGCTGGTACAGATGATGCTTTGGATAGCGATGCGGATCCGATTACGGGCCAGACTCAATCGGTAACCTTGGCTCCAGGTGAGTTTAATCCAACGTTGGACGCTGGTTTCTATATTCCAGGTGCTGGCTTGGGTGATTATGTCTTTGCTGACAATAACCAGAACGGTATTCAGGATGGTGGTGACACCCCAATTGCTAGTGTCGTGGTTACTCTGTACACGAACGGCGTTGCCTCGGCTACGACAGTGACCAATACGAGCGGCTTCTACAGCTTCACCGGGTTAACCCCAGGTAGCAGCACGAGTTACTCGGTAGGTTTCACTGCTCCGGCAGGTTATACGGCTACGCTGGCCCATCAAGGTACAGACAGTGCTTTAGACAGCGATGCGGATCCAATCACAGGCCAGACTCAATCGGTGACCTTGGCTCCAGGCGAGTTTAACCCAACGTTGGATGCTGGTTTCTACATTCCGAAAGCTGGCTTGGGCGATTACGTCTTTGCTGATAACAATAAGGACGGCATCCAGAATGGTGGTGATACCCCAATTGCTGGTGTAGTAGTCACCTTATATACGAACGGCGTTGCCTCGGCCACGACGGTTACGAATGCATCTGGTCTCTACAGCTTCACCGGTTTGACTCCTGGCAGCAGCCTTTCTTACTCGGTAGGCTTCACGACCCCATCGGGTTACACGGCTACGCTGGCGAACGCTGGTACGGATGATGCTCTGGACAGTGATGCGGATTTGATTACAGGCCGTACCCAATCGGTGACCTTGGCTCCTGGTGAGTTCAACCCAACCCTGGATGCTGGTTTCTACATCCCAAGTGCCGGTTTGGGTGACTATGTCTTCAATGACAATAACCACAATGGTATTCAGGATGGTGGTGATACACCACTTGCCGGTGTTGTAGTTACTCTGTACACGAACGGTGTTGCTTCGGCTACGACGGTGACCAACGCGAGCGGCCTCTATAGCTTCACGGGCTTAACCCCTGGTAGCAGCACAAGCTACTCGGTAGGTTTCACAACGCCATCGGGTTACACCGCGACCTTGGCTCATCAAGGTACAGACGGTGCCCTGGATAGCGATGTCGACCCAATCACGGGCCGTACTCAATCGGTAACATTAGCACCCGGTGAGTTCAACCCAACCCTGGACGCTGGTTTCTACGTTCCATCGGCTGGTTTAGGTGACTATGTGTTCTTCGATGCTAACAAAGATGGTGTTCAGGATGGTGGTGACACCCCGATCGCTAATGTCGTAGTTACTCTGTATACGAACGGCGTTGCTTCGGCTACGACGGTGACTAACGCGAGCGGTTTCTATAGCTTCACCGGTTTAACCCCCGGCAGCAGCCTTTCTTACTCAGTAGGTTTCACTGCTCCGGCTGGTTATACGGCTACGCTAGCTAACCAAGGCACGGATGATGCGCTGGACAGTGACGCTGATCTGATTACGGGCCTTACCCAATCAGTGACGTTAGCGCCAGGTGAATTCAATCCGACTTTGGACGCTGGTTTCTACATTCCAGGTGCTGGTTTGGGTGATTATGTCTTTGCTGACAATAATCAGAACGGTATTCAGGACGGTGGTGATACCCCAATCGCTGGTGTAGTGGTTACTCTGTACACGAACGGCGTTGCTTCGGCAACGACAGTGACCAACGCGAGCGGCTTCTACAGCTTCACCGGGTTAACCCCAGGTAGCAGCACGAGCTACTCAGTAGGCTTCACTGCTCCGGCTGGTTATACGGCTACGCTGGCTCATCAGGGTGGTAATGGTGCTTTAGACAGCGATGCCGATCCGATCACGGGTCGTACTCAGTCGGTGACCTTGGCTCCAGGTGAGTTCAACCCGACTTTGGATGCTGGTTTCTACATTCCATCGGCTGGCTTGGGTGACTATGTGTTCCTTGATCACAATAATAATGGTATCCAGGATACAGGCGATACGCCACTTGCCGGTGTCGTAGTGACCTTATATACGAACGGTGTGGCTTCGGCAACAACGGTAAGTAATGCGAGTGGTTTCTATAGCTTCACCGGCTTAACTCCTGGTAGCAGCTATTCTTACTCGGTAGGATTTGGTCCATCTCCAGGGTACGTGCTTACCATATCTAACGCTGGTACAGACGATGCTTTAGACAGCGATCCTGATCCAATTACAGGTCGTACTCAATCGATCACGTTAGCTCCAGGTGAATTCAACCCAACCCTGGATGCTGGTTTCGATCCTGTTGCAGGTCTTGGCGATTATGTCTTCTCTGACAATAATAACAATGGTGTCCAAGATGCAGGTGATACGCCAATCGCTGGTGTTGTGGTTACTCTGTATACAAACGGAGTTGCTTCCGCTACCACGGTCACGAATGCCTCTGGCTTCTACAGCTTCACGGGCTTGACCCCAGGCAGCAGCCTTTCTTACTCAGTTGGTTTCACAACACCTTCAGGGTATACTGCTGTACTGGCTCACCAGGGTGGCAATGATGCGCTGGATAGTGATGCTGACCCGACTACAGGCCGTACCCAGTCGGTAACGTTAACATCAGGTGAGTTTAACGGAAATCTGGATGCTGGTTTCCGCCCATCCTGCCCAGTTAACTTTAATCTGGTCGTATCAAATGATGCAACGCTCTGTAACGGAGATACACTTAGCCTGGTGGCTACAACTTCGGTTCAGGGAGCAAAGGTTAATTGGTATCTGACGCCATATGACGGAACTGCTTTTGCGACCGTCAATAGTGGTGAAGCGGTTCCGGTTCATCCAACAACAACGACTGTATACTACGCTGAGGTTGTTACGACCGATGGTTGTAAGAGCGCTCGTAAGCCAGTTGTTATTGAGGTGACGTATGTACCAGCACCAATTTGCCTGGGTAACACGAAAAATACCTGTCCAGCTACCACGGTCGATCTGACCAAGATGGAAATTGAAAACCACGACACCAGTTTGACCTACGAGTGGTACACGAGCATCAATCGCTCGGTGGCTACACGAGTAACGAACCTGACGGCTGTGGGTGCAGGTAAATACTATCTGTTTGCGAAATCGGGCAATTGCTACAGCAACCCAACGGTACTGACTGTTGAGATTGTTGATTGTAACTGCCAGAATGTTGCTGGTGTGAATGTAGGCCCAGGTGTCGCTGCCTGCTCTGGAGATATTATTCCAGTCAAAGCAGTACTTTCTGGTTCGGCAACGAGCGTAACCTGGTCGTCGAATGGTACGGGTGTATTTAGCAACCCAACCAGTCTGACATCTACCTATACGCCATCGGCAGCTGATATTACGGCTGGTAATGTATTGATCACCGCAACAACCAACGATCCAGACGGAGTGGGTGGTGTTTGTCAGGCAGCTACTAGCTCGCTGATCCTGCAAATCACGCCACGGCCAGATGCTCCATTCAATGTAGCCTGCGACGATACACTGGTTTGCCAGGGTAGCAGCACGAAACTGATTGGTTTTGCTCCTGGCTTCAAAATCAACTGGTATGATGGTGATGGCAAGCTGATTGGTACAACACAAAGCGGTGGTAAACTGGTGGTGACCCCATCGAAAGCTGGCGCTGTAGTGTACTCTGCTGAAGCCTTCAGTGATGCTGGTTGCGTAAGCGAACGCTCGTCACTGACAATTACAGTTGGTACATGCCGGGCTGATCTGGCAGTTGTGAAATCGATCCTCACGCCTGGTCCATATAGCATCGGTCAGAAAATTACGTACGCTATCACGGTAACGAATAATGGCCCAATAACAGCCACAGGCGTTAAAGTGACCGACGTATTACCGGCTTCGCTGACGTATGTAAGTTCGACACCAGTTGGTCAGTATAACCCAGCAACGGGTATCTGGACAGTCGGTAATTTGACGGCAAACTCAGATCGCAACTTGTTAATCGAAGTAGGTATCGTAGGTACCGGCTCGGTTAGAAACACTGCGATTGTAGGTAGCCCAGACAATGATCCGAACCTGGCGTACAACGATACCTCAATGGTTACGATTCCAGTTAACGCATGTGCGGTTAACCCACCATCGATCGTCTGCGCAATCACCGAGATTTGCAAAGGCGGAACCACAACGCTCAGTGCGAAAGGTTGTGCCGATGGTACGGTTGTCTGGTCGGATGGCCATACGGGAGCAACAATCTTTGCTACGCCAAGTGTAACAACGACTTATACCGCTAGCTGCGTAGTTGGTCAGTGTAAGAGCGTTGCTTCGAACGCGATTACAGTAACAATCGTAGAACCACAAACGCCAACGATCACGGCTAGTGCCGATAATGTTTGCCCAGGTACATCGGTGACGCTGACGGCGTCGGGTTGTGCGGGTGGCATCATCGAATGGTCTGATAAAGCGCAAACGGGTACTTCGATCGTGGTGACGCCTTACGGCAAAACAACCTACACGGCTCAGTGCCGTCTGGCGAACTGCCTAAGCAACCCAGCTGTGAAGACGATCAACGTCAACACCGACATTCCAACACCAGTTATCGTTTGTAGCACCACGGTGGTTTGCCCAGGTGAAACCATGACACTGACGGTTGAGAATTGCCTCGGTACGCCAGTCTGGAACAGCACTACAGCAACCACGAGCAGCATCATTGTGACGCCAACACTTGGCAACAATACCTACTCGGTATACTGTAAAAATGGTGCCTGTGTGAGCAAATCGTCTCCTGTGTATACCATTAACGTGGTAGCTCCAGTTAGACCAACGATAACAGCTAGCGCCGATACGATCTGCGTTGGTGGTTCGATAACGTTGACGGCTGCTGATTGTAACGGAACGGTTTACTGGTCGAGTGGCCAAACGGGTCCAAGCATCACGGTAAGCCCAACGGCTAACATTAGCTACTATGCTCAATGTAAGTTCCGGACCTGCCTAAGTGATCCATCGAACACGGTGAACGTTGCGGTTGTAGCACCAACAACGCCAATTGTACGAGTGAACAAAACACTCATCTGTAGCGGAGATCTCGTATCGTTAACAGCTACAGGTTGCAATAGTACGGTGGTTTGGCACGGTGTGGATAAAGTTGGGGCTTCGATTAACATCTACCCAACGGAGACCAAAGAATACTATGCTACCTGTAAGCAGGGTTCTTGTGAAAGCGATCCATCAACCAAGGTTCGTGTAACCGTCAATACCTCGACGGCTCCGGCACCAACAGTTGCTGCATCAACATTGGCTACCTGTAACAATGGTCTGGTATCGCTGACAGCTACTGGCTGCGTTGGTACCGTGAAATGGTCGGATGGTCAGACGGGTTCAGTTGTGTCGGTAACGGCAACAACGAGCAACCATGAGTTCTACGCGCTTTGCCTGCCAACCAGCAGCACAGCTTGTGGTACTGGTAAGTCGAACGTTGTGAACATCAACGTAACCCCGACCCCAACACCAAGCATTGTTCGTTGCCTCTGTAGCGCGGATACGATCTGCCCAGGTGAGCAAGTGAAACTGTCGGTGAAAGATTGTCAGGGCACGCCTTACTGGAGCACCGGTGAAACAACCACGAACATCGTTGTATCGCCGACCGTAACCACTTCTTATACAGTTTACTGTCAGGATGGTGTTTGCAGAAGCACGACAACGGATGGCTACAAAATCACGGTAATCCCAGTGACGGAGCCAACCATCACCGCATCTGCTACAACAGTTGCACCAGGTGAAACGGTTACGTTGACAGCTACTGGCTGTAATGGTACGGTGATCTGGTCGGCCAACGACATCAACGGAAACAACCAGGGTGCGTCTATCGTCGTGCGTCCAGAAGGCACACAGACCTACTACGCACAGTGTAAGTTCCGAAACTGTCTGAGCGATCCATCTGTCACGATTGTGATCAACCCAGGCGATTGTGTAGCGAAAGCGGGTACGCTGGTAGCGGTAAATGGTACGATTTGCGGTGGTACAAGCGGTACAGTAACGATTGGGGCAACGCTCAACGGCGGACTCGTTCAGCCTACGGGCTACTCAGTTGTCTATCTGCTGATGAGAGGGGGTGTGGTTCGAGGAATCAGTGCAACGCCAAGCTTCACTATCAATACCATACCATACTTAGACGGAAGAAGTAATGGTGGAGTATATACCATCCAAACGCTGGTCTATAACGGTAACGCAGGTGATAATAACTACCTTAATCTGTATGCTGCAATACACCCTGACATCTCCACAACGGCCGATGTACTGGCTCTGATTGGTACGAAGTGTGCTGATCTGGATGGAGTAGGTGCTCAAGTGACTGTACATGTTATTGCTCCGCCAACCTTATCGGCGACATCGCTCACCGTTTGCAGTGGTGGAACGGTTGCTCTGAACGCTACCGGCTGCACGGGAACAGTAACGTGGTCGGATGGTACTGAAGGTGCTGCTTACACGAAACCAGTCTATACCGATCAGTGGCTGACCGCCATCTGTACGGTTGACGGTTGCTCAAGCAGCCCATCGGCAAGCGTACATGTTACTCTGGCCGCTCCTGCTATCCCGATCATTGTGAGCGACAAGCCTTCCGTCTGCGTAAGCGAAACGCTTTCTCTAACGGCTACTGGCTGCGAAGGTGGAACCTACATCTGGTCGGATGGAACAACAGGCAGTGCGCTGACTGTAACACCAACATCGGATGTTAGCTACCGGGTACGTTGCAAAGTAGGTGAGTGCCTCGGCGATTGGTCAGCTTATACGACCATCAAAGTGGGTGCTCCATCTGCTCCGACAATCTCGATCGCGGGTGGTTCTGGTAACATAACAAGCTGCTTCGGTGCACCAGTAACGCTGGTAGCTGAAGGTTGTGGTCCGAACAGTTACGTGACCTGGTCGAACAATCAGGTAGGTAACTCGATCACTGTATCCTTGTCCAGCACAGAAACCTTCTTTGCTCGCTGCTGCAACTCGAACGCTTGTAAGAGCGTGCCTTCGAACCAAATCACGGTGACTGTACTGCCGAAGGTTCCACAACCAACGGTAAGCGACATTACCAATACCTGTCCGATCCTGACGGCCGATCTGTCGAGAGCGGTTAGCAGCAACCCTGCAACAACAGGTGGTGTGTTTGAATACTATACGGATGCAGCGTTAAGCAGTGCATCGAAAGTGGCTGACCCAGCACACGTAGGTACCGGAACGTACTACGTAGTTGAACGTACGACCAACGGTTGCATCGGTCTGCCAATAGCGATTCATGTTCAGATCACAACTTGCGAAGAGCAGCCTTGTGATCCGCAGAATCCGGCAACGGCCAACGCTGGCGCTGATGCCAGTGTGTGTGCTGCGAAGAGTTTCCAACTGAGTGGTGTCATTGGTGGTGCGGGTAAAACCGCCCACTGGACCACCAGCGGTAGTGGTACCTTCGATAACTCGTATGCCTTGAACGCGACTTATACCGCCAGTCCAGAAGATGTACTGTCGGGTAAAGTAACGCTGACATTGACGGCAAGCACGAACAATACAGCTTGTGCAGTAGCGACGGATGATATGCTCCTGACCATCGACGGTATTAAATCGCCGGTTTCGATATCAGTAGTTTCTGGCGCACTGAACCTGTGTTACGGTGACTCGGTAGTTCTGAAAGCACTACCAAGTGCTCCAGGTTACAAATGGAGTGATAACCAAACGACTCAGAGCATCGTCGTTAAGAAGAGCGGAGTTTACAGTGTCCAACTTTATGATGGCAAAGGCTGTAGCTCGGCTAAATCGGATGATGTGGTCGTACATGTTAGCGAGCCAGTTCTACCTCCGCTGGTGCACAATCTGCGGAATACCTGTCCGTCGAAAATTGTTGACCTGACAACGGCTCTTTCTTCGACAAACCCAGGTAGCACGTACACGTATCGGATTTGCGAATGCAACACGTCAAACATCGTGATTCGTCCGGATTCGGTTTGTGATGGTACGTACTGGATCGTTGAGAAGAACGCGCTGGGTTGTGTAAGCAAGCCATCTAAAGTGGTCGTTAAAGTCTTCAACTGCGCTTCGGACACACTCGATACCGATGTGAGCATTGCTAAGACAGCTAACACGGCGTTCGTTAAAAATGGTGAGCCTGTTACATACACCATCACGGTGAAAAACGAAGGTTCTCATACAGCGAAAAACATCGACGTTCGTGACGTACTGCCAACAGGCATTGAGCTGGTGCCAGCATCGGCACCATCGTACAAAGTGTCGAATGGTGTGATCACGCAAACGATCGATAGCCTGCAGGCAGGTGCATCTACCGATATTGTGTTTGCTGCTAAGTTGACGGTGAAAGGCAAGGATGTTGTCAATACAGCCGAGATTACGTATCTCGACAATAAAGACACCAACCTGGCTAATAACACCTCAAGTGTAACGGTTAAAGACACAACGGCGCAGAAACACAGCCTGATTGGTTTAGCGAAAGCGGTACTTGGTACGCCACGTGCTGAAGGTGATTCACTGATCAAGGTTTCGTACCAATTCGTGGTAACGAACTTCGGCGATGACACTCTGACGCATGTGCAGGTTGGTGATGATCTGGCCTATGCGTTCTCGCCAAATTCGGTGCTTTCTACCAAACTGACGTTGTCGAACAGTGCATCGACATTGAAGCTGAATCCGGCCTTTACTGGAACGGGAAGCAACAGTGACCTTCTTGACAACACGAGCTATATCAAACCTGGTGCTTCGGAGTTGATTGTGCTGGACGTGACGGTGAAACGGGCTGCGGGTGATTCGACCAAGTCGTTTAACAACTATGGTAGTGCGACTGCCTTCAACAGCGTAACAATCGTTTCCGATATCTCGACGAGCGGTGGTGATGCTGACCCAGATGGTGATGGTGATCCTACCAACAACACAAGTGCAGCCAGCTTCACGCTGAGCACAGCACAGCCACAGGGCCCAAGTATTGGTCTGGCGCTGGCGGTTGTGAAAATAGAGCAGCAGCCTGATAGTTCGTACAACGTTACCTACAAGGCAACGATTAAGAACTTTGGCGATGTGGATCTGAAAGGTATCAGCCTGACAGATAGCCTGAGCAAAGTATTTGCGTTACCGGCTTCGTATAGCGTTGTGGGTTCTCCCGTAACCGGATCGGGTAGCACGTTAGTAGCGAATGCAGGCTTCGATGGAAATACGCAGCCAAATCTGCTGGGCAGTGCCAGTACATTGGCCGCTGGTGTTCTGGATACCGTTGTGTTCGTCGTGAATGTGAAGGCCAATGGAAACAACGGTCCGTTCTACTCGACTGCAACGGCTGAAGGTAGCACGCTCGACGGTACGCAGGTGGTTAAGGATATCTCCAACAATGGAATCGATCCAAACCCAGTAGGTTCTACTTCGACAACGGTTCGCTTCGATCTACCAAAAGGCTTACTTGGGGTAGCCAAATCGGTGGGTACGCCAACGCTGGTGTCTGACGGTGTCTACGACATTCCGTACACGATTATCCTGAGTAACCTGGGTAGTGTAGACCTCAAGAAGGTTCAGGTAGAGGATAAACTGTCTGAAACGTTTGGCCATGGTGCCCTGATTGCTAGTAATCAAATTGCGATTACAAGCACCGGTTCAGTAAGTGTTAATCCAAACTACTCAGGTCAGGGCTTGATCACCCAAATGCTGGTTGATTCGGCAAGTACACTGGCCGTTGGTGCGAAAGCGACACTGAGCTTCACCGTTCGGGTGGACGTTAGAAGTGCTGACTCGTTGACTTTCTACAACACGGCCCTGGCTTCGGCATTGACACCGACCGATGAAGTAGTCGAAGATGTGTCGACGGCTGGTACGAACGATGACCCAGATAATGACCTGGACCCTCGGAATAACAGCCAGACAACGCCGATTGTGTTGAATGGTCTCTCGTCTAACTCGTATATTGGGGTGGCGATGGCAATTCGCGATACGGTTCGTCAATCGGATGGTAGCTTCAACGTAACCTACCAGATTGTGGTGAAAGCCTACGGTCCTGATCCGCTGAAGAGTGTGAGCGTGAGCGATACACTGTCGAAGGTCTTCAATAACCTGACAGGGTCGACCTACCGAGTAGTAAGTGCGCCGATTATCACCTCAACGGGTAGTGCGCTGAAACTGAACCCGAACTTCAACGGTAGTTCCGATCCGCTGGTTGTTCTGGGTGACAGCACTAGTACGCTGGCTGCAGGTAAAGTCGACACAATTCAGGTGGTAGTAAATGTCGCTTCGAGCGGTAGCACGACCACGTTCCTGAACTCAGCGTATGCGCAGGCAGTCGCTAAGTCAGGTACGGTCAGTGATGTGTCGACGAGTGGCCTGAACCCAGACTTGAATGGTAATGGCAACCCAACCGATTCGAATGAACGCGAAGCAACTGCGCTGAACCTGCCACCAACGTTCCAGACAATCTTCATCCCAGAAGGTTTCTCGCCGAACAATGATGGTGTCAACGATCTGTTCGTGATTCGTGGAACCGCTGGCCTGACCGTTAGTATGGACGTTTACAACCGCTGGGGTAACTTGGTGTACAGCAATGCCGATTACCACAATGATTGGGATGGTAAAGCTAACTCGGGTACTGTAGTGGATGCCGATGCGAACGGCGTACCAGACGGAACGTACTACTACGTGATTAATTTGAGCGATGGACGCAAGTTTGTACGATACATGACGATTAACCGCTAATACCGATGTCAAATCAGTTTTCAAAAAAACATTGGGCAGTCGTGCTGCTACTGATCCTTGGGATCGGTAGCAGCCAGGTCCGGGCTCAGCAGGACAAGATGTTCTCGCAGTACATGTTCAACATGATGGCCCTTAACCCGGCCTATGCCGGTAGTCGAGATGTGCTGAGCATGTCGGCACTCTACCGGAACCAGTGGACTGGCTTACCGGGTGCGCCCCAGACCGCTACGTTCACGATGGATATGCCCCTGAATAATGAACGGGTTGGCGTCGGATTGCAGCTCTACAGCGATAAGATTGGTGTCTTGCAGGAAGCCGGTGGCTTTGCCTCTTACGCCTTTCGTATCAAAGTAGGCGCTAAGACAACCCTGGCGTTGGGCTTACAAGGAGGTGCATCGAGCTATCAACTTAATTTAACGGACGTAAAAACGTCGCCTGATAATCAAGTTGACCCAGCTTTTGCTTCCAACATCTCAAAGGTTCTGCCGAACTTCGGTACGGGTGTCTACCTGAGCAATGACCGGGCTTATCTGAGCTTATCGGTGCCTCGCTTGATTAAAAACAAACTGAGCGAGTACAACGTAGGCGACTATCGGTCGGTGCAGGCTCGCCAGGCTTATTTAGCCGCTGGGTTTGTGGTTGGGCTAACACCAGGCATCAAAATGAAGCCATCGTTGCTGGTAAAATATGCTGAAGGTGCGCCACTGGGCTTCGATGGAAACATCAACTTCTGGTTTGCCGATCGTATTTCTATTGGTGCATCGATTCGCCGAAATCAGTTTTCGTCATGGGCTAAGTACACCACCGACGCTGTCGTTGGCTTGCTTGAGGTTCAGCTAACGGACCAGTTCCGATTCGGCTATGCCTATGATTACACGATGAACGGCTTACAGAGTGTAGCCCCTAGTTCGCACGAAATTATGATTCGGTATGAGTTCGGTTTTGGTAAAAACAAAATCCTGACACCGCGTTATTTTTAAGTAGAAAATAAAAGCAGAAATTAGGTTGTTGAATTGTTGTAAAGATTTGTCTTTCAATGATTTAATGGCCTGATTTCTGCTTTTTTATTTTTCGGGAAATGTGATAAAAAGTCGAAAGTATTTTCGACTTTTTACGCTTTCTTCTGCTAATTCCGGCTCAGTATTTGCTTGTTAGTAAGGTGTATTCTCCTAACGTGTTAGGTGGAGTACACCTTATTTTTTGTATTGCCGGTTACCAACTTACACTAGTGTATGACACGAATTCTTCCTATCATCGCTCTTCTCTGGCTGTTCGTCAGTCCACTGATGGCCCAGTCGCTGATTAAACAAGCCGACCGCCAGTTCGACCAGTTAGCCTATACAAAGGCCATAGAGTTATACGAGCAGGCTCTTACCAAACAAACCGCTATGTCAGACGTCGACCGTCGGGACGCGAGAGCCAAGCTGGGATATAGCTATCAGCAAACTCGTGATATGCCCAATGCCGAACGGGTTTACCATGACTTGGTGAGTGGGGGAGATTTACCGGCAGATTATTCCAAGTGCTACCTTTTTTATGCACAGGCCCTGGCCAGCAATGGTAAGTACAAGGAAGCTCAGGCAGCCTACGATAAATATGGTAGTGTACAGAATTCCGACAAACGGGCGCCATCATTTTCAAAGCTCTATAGCGATGTAAGCGCATTAACGAAAAATGCGGGTAGCTATAAAGTTGAATTCCTAAGTATGAATACAAAACGGGCCGAGTTCAGTCCGGTACTGTATAAAGAGGGGCTTGTATTTGTGTCGGCGGGTACGGGTGGAAATGGTATCAAGCGCGTTTTCAAATGGAACAATACCCCTTTCCTGGATTTGTATTATCTGCCTGATGCGCAAACGTTACGCGGTAAAGCCTCAAGTTTGGGGGGAAGTAAAACAGTTACAAAACGGCCCCAAACCCGACTGATTCGACCATTGGGTAGTGATGATTTCACGGCTCCAACTGCCAATGACTCAAAAACAATAGGTTTCTATGGGGGTACCAATCTTAGCCTAGGCTATGAAGATCAGCCAATTAGCGAATCTGATCGGTTTAGCCGGACGTTGAATACCAAATACCACGAAGGGCCCGCTACGTTTACAAAAGATGGTTCGCGGGTGATCTTTACGCGAAACAACTTCAATGAAGGCGAGTATCGGAAGAGTAGCGATGGGGTGAATAAACTAAAGCTCTATACCGCAACCCAAACAAATGGTATCTGGAGTAAAGCAGAAGAATTGCCGTTCAATAGCGACGAATATTCGACGGGGCACCCAACTCTCTCTAAAGATGATCAACTTCTGTACTTCTCGTCAGATCGGCCCGGTGGATTAGGTGGTACCGATATCTATGTCTCTAAGTGGACCAATGGGAAATGGAGTGAGCCGGTTAATCTGGGTAAAGAAGTGAACACAAAAGGGAACGAGCTATTCCCATTTGTTGATGAAAAAGGGAATATTTATTTCTCGTCCGATGGTCGTCCTGGTCTGGGTGATCTGGATATGTTCTACGCACAACTCACGCCCGATGGCCAGCAAGGCGTACTCGCACGTAACCTGGGCGAACCGCTTAACTCGCCTAAAGATGATTTTGGTATTGTAACAGATGGCGACCGGATGCGCGGTTATTTCAGCAGTAACCGTAAAAATGGGGGTGCCGATGATGATGTGTATCGTTTCACGCGTGAGGGATCACTTTATCCATGTCGTGAGTTAACGGTGAGTGTTACCGATGCCGATTCGAAGCAACCACTAGCAAATACCTCTGTTGCCTGGGATAATGCAGCCAACGATAAACAAAAGCAACTGAAAACCGATTCGGAGGGCTTGGTTCGTATTTGTCTGGATGTAGATAGTGACTTTAAATTCCTGGCCAGCCACGAAGGATACACCGACAGTAAAGTTGGTTTCTCAACAAAGGATTTGTCTGATGATCAGCCTTCTCGTTTAGAAATTCCTCTGACAAAACCGAAAGCAGAAGAGTCTACAGCCATGACTACCTTGCGTGGTCGGGTAACGACTCAAACCGACAAAACTCCAATTGCCGGTGTAAAAGTTGTGTTAGTGAATGATTGCGATGGTAGTAAGCAGGAAGCCATTACAGGTGAGGATGGTAGCTATGAGTTTTCCGTAAAGCCAGGTTGCAACTATTCGCTCGAAGCCATGAAGGACAATATGGCTACAATGGGCAGTCGTATTTCCAAAGAAGGTGTTGGCTCAACCGACCTGACTATGTTTAAGAAGGGTGATGTTGTTAAAATCGATAACATCTACTACAACCTTAACAAATCGAATATTCGTCCCGATGCGGCTGTTGAGTTGAACAAAGTGGTTGACTTGATGAAGAAGTACCCAACTATGACCATCGAAATGCGCTCCCATACCGATAGTCGGGCAACGGCCAAATACAACAATACATTGTCGACCAGTCGGGCAAGGGCTGCCGTCGCTTACCTAAAATCGAAAGGTATTGCGGCTAAACGAATGGTGGCCAAAGGCTACGGGGAGAGCGAATTATTGAATAAATGCAAAGATGGCGTGAACTGTCCTGAAGAAGAACATCAGCAAAACCGTCGGACCGAGATTAAAATTCTCAAGTTGGATTAACAAATTTTAAACGCAGAGGGCACAGAGAAAAAACGGAGTACACAGAGCGCTATTATTGGTTTTCTCCGTGTACTCCGTTTTTTCTCTGTGCCCTCTGCGTTTTACCTTTTTAATGCTTTAGGTTTTCCACGCAAAACCTCGCAACTTGTTTCTTTATTTCAACGACTCTATGCGCTTAGGTTTCCTTACCTCAACTATTTCTTTTTTGATCGCTGGCTTTTTACTGCTATCGGCCCAGTGTGTTTACGCACAAAAAGAAGTTTTGTACTCACAGTACCTCTTAAACCCCTTAAGTATCAACCCCGCTTATGCCGGAAGTCGTGAATCATTACATCTATCGGCCTTCCTCCGACGCAAATGGATTAGTGTTCGGTATGCACCCGTTACGCAGAGCGTGGCAGTTGATGGGGCTGTAGCCAATGGCAAGGTAGGGCTGGGTTTCCAGGCGTTAAACGATAAAATGGGTATATACACAACGCAGGGAGCGTACGGGAGCGTTGCCTACCGTTTCAACTTGCCGGCCCTGGCAAAACTGTCCATTGGAGTCCAGGGAGGAGTAAGCGTAATACCTCTTTACGACGTAACTACAGCCACAAGTATAAATAAAGCGGTTGCCAGCCTGGGCGTGGGAGTTTACTACCAGTCAGATCGTCTCTTTGCAGGAGTTTCGGCGCCAGAGCTGAGCGGACAGGTGACGGATCTGACGGGGCGATATATCTACAAAAGTGTCCGGCCGATTATGATTCAGGCAGGAATGCCCATTGAGGTCGCTGAAAATACGGTGTTGATTCCCTCAGTCCTGATTTCAAAAATCGCCGACCGAGATCTTGGTTTTGATATCAACCTTCGGGCATGGTTCAACGAGCAGATAGGATTAGGACTGTCGTACCGGCAGAATAGTCCAGGAGTAATTTCAACAAACTATGTGCAGGCAATAGCCGAATACCAATTAACAAAAGCAATCCGGCTGGCTTATACCTTCAACTCCCAAACCCCGGAAAGCCCCAACGCCATGCAATATGATCAGAAGAGCGTTCATGAGATTATGCTTCGTTTTTCGCCCAACGTGCTGACCTTTAAGTATTGATCTATTGCCTGGTTTTTTAGATAGGCAAGGCAATGAAAAAAGTAGTAAATTGTCCCCCTTGAAACGTAACAAAATGCCCGTGTGAAACCTTCTACTGAGATTTTCAGGGCCGACATGTTGCGCTATTTATCGGCCAGTAGTCGTATGCCTAATCAATCTGTTATTCAGAATTTGTATATACCCAGCGATCTTGATCGTGAGTTTCCGCTTGCTCCGCATTTTGTGCAGACGTTCGGTTCCTACCCGAATTATCTTCATTTCAATGACGATTTTAAGCCCTCTGGGCAGCAATTGTTAGAGGGACGGGGGTTTGTGTTAATTAACCACTCTATTCGGGTTACGGATCAGGGCTGGCATGCTATCGAGCGAATTTATCAGCACGAAGATGGCATTCTACTGAAAGCAGAGTTTGTGGGTGATCGCTTTTTTAGACTCTACGGCTACTATCGTGACGAGCTATCGGCAAAGAAGCTACTGGATGGATTTCAGGATCATAAATATGTACACGAAGACAATCAGACGCACATCTATCTGATTCAGAGTGGTCTGGGTGGTTTGCACACCGAACGCGTAGAAATTCTACCACCCACTATCGATCTGGAATTGCATTACAACGATGATTTTCCGGTTGTTCACGAGCGGTTGGTTAACCTGTTGGCTCAGCCAAAAAGCAAGGGGTTGATTCTGCTCCACGGTGAGCCTGGAACGGGCAAAACGACTTATATCAAGCACCTCAGTTCGTTGGTCAAAAAGGACATGCTCATTCTGCCACCTTATATGACCAATTACCTGACATCGCCTGAAATTATTCCGTTTTTGCTGGATAATAAAGATTCTGTGTTGATCATCGAAGACGCCGAACGAATTCTACAGTCGCGTGAGGCCGGTGGCGACACGAATAGCGTTTCGAACATACTGAACCTGACCGATGGCCTCCTTGCCGACTGTATGCACATACAGGTCATTGCCACATTTAACGCCAGCAAACACCTCTTAGACAAAGCACTGCTTCGAAAAGGGCGTCTGATGGTCGATTACGCATTTGGCAAACTAGATCCTATCAAGGCGAATAACCTGCTCTCCAACCTCGGTATGGAATACCGGACCAAAGAACCTATGACCCTGGCCGATATTTTCAATCTTGAAGAGCAAACCGTTTCGGGCGAGCGGCACGAGGTGAAAATGGGATTTTGATAGGTTTTAAGCGTAGTTCTTGCCGTGTTTCATCTCTGGCTTCATGCTTTTCGGCTGGCGCGCTTTTTTTTGCATTCGTATATATTCGCTGATTTTCTGATGTTCTTCAGGAGTTAAGTCGCGACTATCAACGATAAAGTCAACATCTTTTGGTTCTCTAATAAGGCTCATACTAGTCAAAGTTTGAAATAGCGATTAATCAATTTAAGGGCGTCGGGGGTATCAAGCTTTAGCTCAGCCGATTCGCTTTCCACTTACTTCCTTTAGTCGCTATCTGGGTAGTCGGTCCGTTCGTCTTTGGCTTCTGATTCTCCATCAGATAAGCTGCTAACACAGCCGCCAATTCCGCTTCAGTAATATTCGGTACAGGCGTTAATTTATCGGGGGTAAAGTATTTACTCACAAAACCCGTATCGAACTGGCCTGATCGGAAAGCGTCGTGTTCCATCACAAACCGGCAGAAAGGGAGTGTTGTTTGTACCCCCGAAATCTGATATTCGTCGATGGCACGAATCATTTTCTGGATGGCTTCCTCACGCGTGTCGCCGTAGGTGATGAGCTTGGCAATCATCGGGTCGTAGTAGATTGGGATGGCCATGCCCTGTTCAAAACCATCGTCAACGCGAACCCCGTTTCCTTGTGGTCGTATGTAGGTTTCGAGCGTGCCTACATCGGGCAGGAAGTTATTGGCCGGATCTTCGGCGTACACCCGTACTTCTACCGCATGACCTTTGATTTGTAACTCTTCCTGCTTAATCGTGAGGGGTTTGCCTTCGGCGATGTAAATCATCTGTTTCACCAGATCGACCCCCGTAATCTGTTCAGTAACTGGATGTTCGACCTGAAGGCGCGTGTTCATCTCCAGAAAATAGAAGTCGAGTTTATCGTTGACGATGAACTCGACAGTGCCAGCGCCGTAGTAGCCACAGGCACGAGCTACATCGACAGCTGCCCGGCCCATAGCCTCCCGAATTTCGGGCGTTAAAATGGCCGAAGGAGCCTCTTCAACGACTTTCTGGTGCCGTCGCTGTACCGAACACTCCCGCTCAAACAAGTGAATGATATTGCCGTGCTGGTCGCCCAATACCTGAATCTCAACGTGTCGGGGCGACGTGACGTATTTCTCAATAAATACCGAACCGTCGCCAAAAGCCGATTGAGCTTCACTCACGGCGCGATCCATCTGCTCATCGAATTCCGCTTCGTTCTCAACCACCCTCATGCCTTTGCCACCACCACCAGCACTGGCTTTAATCAGAATAGGGTAACCAATTTGGGCAGATATAACTTTGGCTTCTTCCCGGTCGGTAATGGCCGAAGGTGTACCGGGTACCATCGGGATATTATAGTGGGCAACGGCCGCTTTAGCAGCCAGTTTACTGCCCATCACCTCAATACTTTCGGGAGAAGGTCCAACGAAAATTAACCCTGCCTGCCGAACGGCACTGGCAAAATTGGCGTTTTCGGAAAGGAAACCGTAACCCGGATGAATGGCATCGACGTTCAATCGTTTACACACATCAATGATTTCATCGGTTCGCAGATACGATTCCGTTGAGGGGGGCGGACCAACGCATACAGCCTCGTCGGCATAGCGAACATGAAGTGCGTTCCGATCGGCCTCGGAGTAAATAGCGACCGTCTGGATACCCATTTCACGGGCAGTTCGCATAATTCGTAAAGCAATTTCGCCCCGATTGGCAATAAGGAGTTTATTGATTTTAGCCACGCTGCTAGTCAGAAAATATCAGGAATAGTCAAGGGTAGTCAAAGATTGTCAAGAAGTTGCAATAATGACTATTCTTGACCATTCCTGACTACTTTGTAACAATAATACATGATTGTTACAAAACGATTATCGAATCGAAAATTTGCGCTACCGAAAGTTAACCGTATTTTTGCATTTACTCTGTAAAAAACAAGGGTTTGCCCTGATAAACAATAATAAAAAGTGGATTTATTTGAGAAGCTACGTAACAACTTAGGTCCCATCGGTTCGCCGGCACGGGAGTTCAATGGCCACCATTATTTCGCATTTCCTAAATTAGAAGGCGAGCTTGGCCCCCACATGCGTTTTCGGGGCAAAGAAGTACTGAACTGGAGCCTGAACAACTACCTTGGTTTAGCGAACCACCCCGAAGTTCGGAAGGCGGATGCCGATGCATCGGCAGAATGGGGCCTAGCTTACCCAATGGGTGCCCGCATGATGTCGGGAAACAGCGATCTCCACGAGAAGTTTGAAAAGGAGCTGGCTGAATTTGTAGGAAAAGAAGACGCTTTCCTGCTCAACTATGGCTATCAGGGGGTTATGTCGGCCATCGAGGCTGTTGTGGATCACCGGGATGTAATCGTTTACGATGCTGAGTGTCATGCCTGTTTGATTGATGGTATCCGCCTGCATAAAGCAAAAATGGGTGAATACTACAAATTCAACCATAATGACATGGCTAGTCTGGAGAAAAACCTTCAGCGGGCCACTAAGCTAGCCGCTGAGAAGGGAGGAAGCATTCTGGTGATTACCGAAGGTGTGTTTGGTATGTCGGGTAAGGTTGGTAGCCTGGATAAGATTGTTGCACTGAAAGAGAAATATGAATTCCGCTTACTAGTTGACGATGCGCACGGCTTCGGTACTATGGGCGAAACGGGTGCTGGTGTAGGCGAAATGCTCGGCTGCCAGAAGGGAATTGACCTGTATTTCTCAACCTTTGCTAAATCGATGGCTGCCATTGGTGCGTTTATCGCGGCCGATCACGACATCATCATGTACCTGAAGTATAACATGCGTTCGCAGACGTACGCTAAAGCGCTCCCGATGCCTTATGTGGTCGGTGGTCTGAAGCGTCTGGAGATGATTCGCAACTCGTCGGAATTCCGGGATAAACTCTGGGCGAACGTTCGGGCCATCCAGAATGGTCTGCGCGAACGAGGCTTCGATATTGGCGAAACAGAATCGCCCGTAACGCCTGTGTTCCTGCACCATATTGAGGGGGGCGTTGCCGAAGTGGCTACCCTAACGAAGGATCTTCGCGAAAATATGGGCGTGTTCTGCTCGATCGTTGTATACCCCGTTGTTCCGAAAGGCACGATCATGTTGCGCATTATTCGGAACGGCTGCTCACTCGCTGGAAGATGTGGAATATACGCTCAATGCCTTCGCGCAAATGGGTGATAAGCTCAAGCGCGGTGTTTACCGGGAAAATATATCTCCTGTAGCCCCAAAAACGCTGGAAGTATCGGCCGAAGCAGCCACTGAGTAGGGTTTTGAGTGAAAAATTGGATTTTTTGGTCATTTTTTTGTCTAAGCTATTGCGCTGTATAAGAGAATGACTAAATTTCAGTCGAAAACCGCGTTTTTAGCGGAATTTGGGCATTTTTCACACATTTAAACCCATACTTATCGCTATGGCACGCTTCGATGAAGTAAAGAATTTGGTTATGTCGCTAGAAGGTGATTTCGAAAAATTCTACGAAAAAAATAACCAGGCTGCCGGTACTCGCGTTCGTAAAGGAATGCAGGATCTGAAAACGCTGGCGCAGGAAATCCGTTCAGAAGTTCAAAATACCAAGAACGCGGCTGCGTAAGCAAAGGTCCTTAAGACCAAAAATTTAAAACTCCCTCACCAGATGATATGCTGGTAAGGGAGTTTTAAATTTTTAGGCCTTTCGCAAAAATAGATGAAAACCGTGCCACGGTCTGCCTCCTAATCTGAAAACAACCATGGCACGGCTTTCATCTATTTTTGTACGAACGAGCTGCTTCTCGTTTTACTGAACCTTTTCTTTGTGCATAAGTGTAGCAACGCCCTTTGTTGTGACCTTCCCCGTTTTTACATCCCGGATTTCACCCAGGATTTGGGCAATGTGCTTAACCGAATCAATTGACTGAACGGTGAACGTAGCTTCATAATCCACATCAACAAACATAGGGCGTAAAAACTCCAGCGTTTGCCCTAAATAAACGGAGCCGTAGCCTGGAAACTCCGTACCCAGCACTTTTGTGAAAACGCTGGCACCTAACATACCGTGAATAATTGGGCGTTTGAAGGGCGTTTGAGCGGCAAAGTCAGCATCAAGATGAAGCGGGTTATTATCGCCTGTAACGCGGGCAAAATCGACTACATCGGCCTGCGAAAACTGAAAGGCGTAGCGATGAACAGCATTGAGTCCAAATTCCATAGGAAAATGAATGATGAATGATAAATGATGAATAATATGCTACAAAAGCGGACCCGAATGTACAATGAATAATGATGATTCAGGAATAGTTCGGCACTACAGATTGCTGGTCCACCAGTCCGGCCATCATTCATCATTCATCATTCATCATTACCTTCGTAGTTACTTATGCTTACGAACTTGTTTTCGCTCCATACGGCGACTGCTAAACGCGTATTTGGATTAGATGTGATGCGGGCGTTGGCCATCCTGATCGTGGTGGATGCCCATGCAACGATTGCTTTGAAAGAATACTATAATGGAATCTTTCTGCATCATCTGCTACCCGACGGCGTCGAGTTATTTTTTGTCCTGAGTGGTTTTCTAATTGGCGGTATTCTGATTCGATCCTATGAAAAAAAGCAACGCTTCGATCGGGAGCTACTGCTTAATTTCTGGACACGTCGGTGGTTTCGGACCTTACCCAACTATTACCTGGTATTGGGTGGATTGATTCTAATGGCTTTGGTAAGGGCCTGGCGTAGTGGCCTCCATCATAATTTGCCGCCAGCAGGAACATTGATTAAGTACTTCTTTTTCGTCCAGAACTTTGCGCAATACGTTCCTGATTTCTTCACCGAAACCTGGAGTTTAGCCATCGAAGAGTGGTCGTACATTACGCTCCCGTTGGTGTTATGGATCATGCATAGCCTATTTTCGGCTCGGTGGCCTCGACAGCGAATTGTGCTGACAACTATTTTAACCATTATTATTAGTACGAATTTGTACCGATTTATAACGGCTTTACAGATCCCGATTTCGGAGGGAGAACTGGGGTATCGGGGTATTGTAATAACACGGCTGGATGCTATTTCGTATGGGGTGCTGGCGGCTTACGCCAGACATTATTTTCCGGCCCGATGGACAAATGAATCGCTGCGTCGCCGACTTTTGGTTATCGGCCTGATCATGACGGTAATCGCTTCTTTCTCGGCTTCTATTGTCATTATCGGTTACTATGGCCAGCTGGGCCTTTTTCCGGCTTACACATTTTTTAAACGCACATTCTATTTCCCACTTATTGGCCTAAGTATGGCTTTGCTTATGCCTTACATGGATGGCTGGCGAACTGCAACGGGCGTATGGGCTCGCTTTGGCATTGCACGGGCAATCACGCATATCAGCCTGATTTCGTATTCGATGTATTTGCTGAATCTAACCCCCATTATGCTGAACATAGTTGAGCGAATACCAACAACCTCCTATACAACTGGTTGGCTAAAAGTTGGCCTGTTTTGGGCATTAGTACTGGTATCGTCAACCCTTCTGTACAAACTTTTCGAGAAGCCCGTCACCGAACTCCGCGATCGCCTATCCTCCAAGGAGCCTACGCAGTTGATCAATGTTGAATGATTGAGTGATAGAATGATTGAATGATAGAGTGAGTGAATAGCTGACGCAAAACCTATTCACTCATTCTATCATTCACTCATTCAACATTAATTCGAATGGTCGCTAACGATTAGCCAGTGGTTATTAAGCTTACGCCATAGGAGGGTAAAGTAGCCATCAGCATCGCCAATTTTAGGACGCGTCAGGTGGAAGCGGCCGATCACATAGGCGACGTCTGGTGCGGGGAAATCCAATTGTAAAATGTCGAATTTGAGCGTTCCCATAGAAACGCGAGTGGGATACCGCTTTTTATAGTTGGCGAGCGTTGCCTCATACCCATACGTAATGCCTGCTTTACCGACAAACGTTAGCGAATCGGAGGGCCAATAGCCATTCATAAACTTATCGACTCGTCCAGAATTCCAGTCGGCGGTCTGGCGCTCCAGAATTTGCAGAATAGTTCGACGTTCTTTCGATAGTTCCTTTTGTTCGGATTCGATGGTGTGCTGACCCAGGACAGGCCACCAGATTGACGTAAGTAAGACTGCGACGATAATTCGGTTCATGATGGCTATTTTTTAATGAAACGATGGAAGCCTGTTCGTGGTTGGCAAATAGCCTATATTTTACCGTTATTTAACGCGTATTCTACGTAGACTTTTAGGTACGACAAACCATGCGATTACAAAATAAAGTAGCCATCATAACCGGTGCTGCCCGAGGAATAGGCCAGAAAGCTGCCGAAGTATTTTGCCAGGAAGGGGCAACCGTCATTATCTGGGATGTGCTCGACGAAGGCGAAAGCACGGCACAAGCGCTGGTTGCACAAGGATTTCGATGCGAATTCAAACACGTTAGCACAACCGATGTGCCAGCCATCGAAGCGGCAGCCCGTGATGTGTTTGACCGTTATGGCCGGATCGATATCCTGATCAACAATGCCGGAATCACGCGCGATAAGACCCTGTTGAAAATGTCATTTGCCGAGTGGCAGCAGGTTATTGATGTAAACCTGACGGGCGTATTTAACTGTACCAAAGTGGTTGCGCCTTATATGGTTGACCAAAAATATGGCCGAATTATCTGCACATCCTCGATCAACGGGGTTCACGGGGCCTTCGGACAAACAAATTATGCTGCTGCAAAAGCGGGCATCATTGGTATGGTGCGATCATGGGCTAAAGAACTGGGTCCTAAAGGTGTTACAGCTAATGCTGTGGCTCCCGGATTTATTCAAACGGCCATGACCGATGCCATGCCCGACGAAGTTCGTAATCAGGCGGTCGCGACTATTCCGGTGCGTCGTATTGGTAAACCCGAAGACATTGCCTACGCCTATTTATTCTTAGCCTCGGATGAAGCGTCGTTCGTGAATGGGCACGTGTTGTCTGTCAACGGAGGGCAGGCGTTGTAGACGGTTTGGGGTTTGTGGTTTACGGTGAGCTGACGCAAGTGTTACTGACGCGTCAGCTCACCGTAAACCACAAACCCCAAACCGTCCTTATCTTTGCCGTCGTACTTGCCGTAAACGATCCATGAACAGAATCCGAAAATTTTATAATGAGTATAAGCCGTACATTTTTTCGGACGGCTGGTACTATGTGTTTATCGTTGTTTTCATTCTCATCTTATTTATATTTTTTTCGTAAGTGGCTACCCGATCGGCTGTTTTGGCCATCATTAATCCAAATTCTGGCACCACATCTGCCGAGCAGAAAAAACTGCTTCAGGATGCCTTTATGCGTCAGGCTACGGCTCTGGACTACGCCCCCGAAATTGCGCATACAACGCATGCCGGGCACGCTACCGAATTGGCCGCGGCCGCCGTTGAACGGGGTGTTACGCGCGTACTGTCCATTGGGGGCGATGGAACTATTAATGAAATCGCCAAGGCACTTCGGCGGTCGGCTACGGCGTTGGGAATTGTACCCATTGGGTCGGGCAATGGACTGGCTCGTCATTTGGGCGTGCCCCTCAATCCCATGAAAGCCATTGATCGAGCCTTAAGCGGTCGGCCTGTGGTGATCGATAGTGGAGAAATTAACGAATATCCATTTTTCTGTACGGCTGGCCTGGGCTTTGAGGCCTACGTAGCTCATGAGTTTGCCAAACAGCCTGTGCGTGGTCTGCCAACGTATGTACGCACCGCCTTTCGGGCGTTTCAGGCTTATAAGCCGCAAAAGCTGTTGCTGAATGGGCAAACCAAAGAAGTGTTTTCCTTAACGTTTGCCAATGCGGGGCAGTTTGGCAACAATGCCTGGATGGCACCAACGGCCAATATTTCGGACGGGCGATTGGAACAATGCGAAATTCGACCATTTCCGGCACAGGCAGCCCCCATGATCACCTGGCGATTATTCAACAAAACGCTCAATCAGTCGAGCTACTGGCGCGGAAATTCGATTACGACAGCTACCGTAGAAACTGGCGAACCGTTATTAATTCATGCCGATGGCGAACCGTTGACGCTACCTACAGGGAGGGCTGAAGTACGGATAGTAGCGGGCAGTTTGCTGGTTTTATTATAAGTCTCTCAACACATTGACGCAACTAAACGTCAAAAGCCCGATATTTGCCCCTCCAAAACTATACTGATGCCGGGCGATATCGTTCGGTGTCTTCTGTCTGATGTCTCAAAAAGTAGTTCTTGCCTTCAGCGGAGGTCTCGATACCTCCTTCTGCGTTAAATATTTGTCCGAAGACCGGGGTATGGATGTGTACTCGGTGCTTGTCGATACGGGCGGTTTCTCCGATGCCGAACTCAAGGCAATTGAGGAGCGGGCTTACTCGCTGGGCGTTAAATCCCACGTAACCATCTCCAAAACAGATGATTATTATCAGCAATGCCTGAAATTCCTGGTATTCGGTAATGTCTTGAAAAACAACACTTATCCACTTTCGGTGAGTGCCGAGCGGATTTTTCAGGCCATTGCTGCGGCTGAATATGCGCGGGAAATTGGTGCGTCGGCCATTGCGCACGGTAGCACCGGAGCTGGTAACGATCAGGTACGTTTCGATATGGCGTTTCGGATCATTGCTCCCGATGCGGAAGTGATTACGCCAATCCGTGATTTGAAGCTGTCGCGTGAAGCCGAAATCGAATACCTAAAAGCAAAAGGCGTTGATCAGGAGTGGCACAAAGCGGCTTATTCGATCAACAAAGGTTTGTGGGGAACGTCGGTTGGCGGTAAAGAAACCCTTACGTCTGACCAGTTTCTGCCCGAATCGGCATGGCCAACTCAGGTGACGAAAACTGAGCCGGAAACCATTACGCTTACCTTCCAGCACGGTGAAATCAAAGCGATCGCCGGGCCGACGTTCGGTGATGAGAAATTTGCCAACCCAGTCGATGCCATTCGGAAACTAACCGAACTGGCTGGGCCGTATGGTATCGGTCGCGACATTCACGTAGGCGACACGATTATTGGTATCAAAGGTCGCGTTGGTTTCGAAGCACCTGCTCCGTTAATTCTGATCAAATCGCACCACACGCTTGAAAAACACGTATTGGGCAAGTGGCAATTGTACTGGAAAGAGCAACTGGCGAACTGGTACGGTACGATGTTGCATGAAGGCCAATTTATGGACCCCGTTATGCGCAACATCGAAACCTTCCTGGCCGATTCACAGGCACATGTATCGGGTAAAGTGCATGTGTTGCTGGCACCTTATCGTTTCCAGGTGCTGGGTATCGAGTCGGATCATGATCTGATGTCGTCGAAATTTGGTTCATACGGCGAAATGAACAATGCCTGGACTGGCGACGATGTACGGGGCTTCTCGAAAGTAGCTTCCAATCAGGTAATGATCTACGAGAAAATCAACAATCAGTGATCGGTAAATCGCGAAAATATTGTGCTCCTCGACGTATTGGTTACCCGCTGCAACTCCTTGATGTAGTGGTTGACCAATACGCACGGGGAAGCTATAGCCAGCGCGATTACGGCTCTTTAAATACCGAAGCGCCGTCTATTCTGCTCATGACGTCGGGGCATCTGGGCGATGCCCTGATTTTATCCTATGCGTTCCCTCTCATCCGAAAACGCTATCCTAAAGCACAAATCGACGTGCTGGCGGGCTCCTGGTGCGATCCTATCTGGAAGGGAAACCCGTACATCCGTAAGGTTGTCCACCTCAACCATGTTAGCACAAACCGACGACCTTTGTCGAAATGGGGCAAGTGGCAGGAGTTTTACCGAACAACCCGATCGGCTATAAGCGAACTGCGTGATACGGTGTATGATTACTCGGTTGATGTTCGGTTCTCCGATTCTCCCATGCACTTTGTGTTGCCTTATCTGAAGGTCAAACGCAAATTCGGTTTTGGTACCCGAGGTTTCGGCGGCTTGCTTGATGAGGAATTTTTCATGCCCGATGAGGAGATTCACAACTTCGATCTGATCCTGAAGGTATTGAAACCGATGGGCGTTGAAGGCGATTTACGGACCGTAGAGCCGTACTTTGTTCACCCAGCCCTCTCGCCAACTGAGTTGTGGGCCAAGATGAACCGCCCGGTTCCGACGCAGAAACCCGTTCTGATTTTCCCCGAATCGGGTGGAGAGTTTCGGATGTTACCTATTGAATACTGGGCTAAATTGGCAAGTAGGCTACTGATCGAAAGCCCGAATTCGCTAGTATTCAGTGGACAGAAAGCATTTACAACCGAATTATATGAGCGTGTTCGGAACGATCATCCGGTCGATGCCGACCGATTGGTACCGGCTGTTGGTACGCTGAATCTTCAGGATATTGCCAGTTTAAGCGAACAGGCACAGGTTGCTTTTACACTCGACTCGCTACCGATGCACCTTTGCTGTTTAGGATGTCCAACATTCTCGTTTCAGAAAAATGGCATGGGCGTTCAATTCTTCCCGATTGCCAGTCAGCCGACGGTCGTGGTGCATAATCACCAGCTTAGTCGAGATCTTACCATTGATCGACCTGGCTTTAGTAGTGAATACGTTACAGTTTTTGACGATACCGTTCTGGATCGTGCACTGGAATGGTTTCGGAGCGTGAATACACACAGCCGAATTACCCCGTCTAAGTGAATCAATCCGGTAAAGCGGTCGTTAGCTAAAAAGTATGGAAACAATTAATGTTGGTATCATTGGCGGAGCTGGCTACACAGGTGGCGAACTACTCCGTATTCTTATAAATCACCCATTTGTAAACGTAGCGTTTGTGTATAGCAACAGCCAGGCAGGGAAACCCGTCTGGGCAACACACACCGACTTGCTGGGCGATACAGACCTTACATTTTCGGGCGAAATCCCTTCGTTGAAGGATGGCGAAGCGACTGTCGATGCTATTTTCCTCTGTTCAGGACACGGGGCTTCGGTTACGTTCATGGCAGAAAACGAAGTATCTGATGATGTGGCTGTTATCGATCTCAGCGCTGATTTCCGCGATGAGCACGACGATTTTGTGTATGGCCTTCCCGAATTGCAGCGGGACCGTATTCAGGAAGCTACGCGTATTGCCAATCCTGGCTGTTTTGCTACCAGCATTCAGCTAGCCCTTTTGCCATTGGCTAAAGCAGGAAAATTAACTGATGCTGTTCAGGTGAGTGCCATTACGGGTAGCACCGGGGCAGGTCAGGCGCTTGTACCCACAACAGGCTTCACCTGGCGGAACAATAACGTATCGATCTATAAGGCTTTCACGCATCAGCACCTGGCTGAAATCCGTCAGAGTCTAACACAATTGGAGCCGGAGTTTAACCACGCTATTAATTTTGTGCCCTATCGGGGTGATTATACGCGGGGCATCATGGCCAATGTGTATACGCCATTTTCGGGTACGTTGGAAGAGGCCAAACAGCTCTATAAAGCCTATTACGAAGGCCATCCGTTTACACATGTCAGCGATGCATCAATTGATGTAAAACAGGTCGTGAACACGAATAAATGCCTGTTACATTTGGAAGTGCACGACGGTCAACTACTCATCACAAGTATCATCGACAACCTGACCAAAGGGGCGTCGGGGCAAGCCGTTCAAAACCTGAATCTGATATTTGGTTTGCCAGAAGATACTGGGCTACGACTGAAATCGGTTGCGTTTTAAGGAAGTAATGCGGTTGGAAAACCGCGCTTTATTGTATCTAGAGCGCGGTTTTCCAACCGCGTTACTAAAATGCTTGAAACCGAACGCCTTGTACTGGAGAAGCTCACCGTTGAGGACGCTCCCTTTATGCTGGAGCTTCTGAATTCGCCTTTGTGGCTACAGTTTATTGGCGATAGGAAGGTGCGAACGCTTGATGATGCTCGGCAGTACATTCTAAATGGAGCAATTAAAAGCTACGAGCAAATAGGTTTTGGCCCCTTCCTGGTCAAGCTAAAAAGCGAGCGAACGCCCATCGGCATGTGTGGCTTGTTTAAGCGTGACACGCTGGAAGATATGGATATTGGCTTTGCGTTTCTACCCGATTCCATAGGAAAAGGGTACGGCTTTGAAGCAGCAACGGCTGTTGTGGTTTACGCACGTGACGTTTTAAAAGCTTCCCGGATTGTCGGCATTACTAACCAAGACAACCAAAACTCCATTCACCTGCTCGAAAAACTGGGGTTTTGTTTTGAACGAAAGGTTCATCTTACGACCGGCGATGAGGTTTTCTTATTCGGCATGTCAATCAGCAACTCATAACCTCGTCAGGGCATCCTGCCATTTTTTAAACTCGGCCCGGTAGACTTTGTGCCGATCTAAGTCGGGTTCAAATGTTTCGCCAAAAGCCACACGATCGGCCGCTTCGTCCAGCGTTTTTACCTGGCCAATGGCTTTCATGGTCAATAGAATAGCGCCCATCGATCCGCTTTCGTTGCTGGCATTCAGGCGTACTGGAACCCCCGCCATATCGGCCAGCATCTGTACCCACAAGGTTGACTGCGCAAAGCCGCCATTGGCGTGAATGACTCGCGCTGGGCCTGTGTATTCTTTGAGTAATTCGTTAATGCTAAGCAGGTTGAACAAGACGCCTTCCAGTGCCGCCCGGACAAAGTGGGCTCGGGTGTGCTGCCAATCGACATGCAGATAAGCCCCCCGCACCGACGCATCCCATAAAGGAGCGCGTTCGCCCTGCAAATAGGGTAGGAACAATAACCCATCCGAACCGGGATCTATAGTTTCGGCTTCTTCCAAAACGGCTTTTGTATCCTGTTGGGTCAATTTTTCGGATACCCACTCCAGCACGTTCCCACCGTTGTTGGTTGGACCGCCAACGGCATAGTAGCCTTCATCCAGAAAATAGCAGAAGAGTCGTCCTTTGGGGTCACGAAGGGGTTTGCGTACAGTTTGGCGAATGGCACCACTTGTGCCGATGGTAAGCGTAGCGGTACCACGTTTTATGGCTCCGGCCCCAAGATTTGCCAGACAACCATCAGAAGCCCCAATAACCAGCGAAACTCCATCTGGTAAGCCTGTTCCGGCTGTATCGGGCCGGGGTTTATATGTTCGCAGGAACGTTGTGGGAACGGGCGTCGATAGTTGATCGACCCGGACGCCCGCATAGTCCATCGCGCGTTTGCTCCAGTGGCGTTTGCTCTCGTTAAATAGGCCGGTTGCGGTTGCAATTGAGAAATCAATTTCAAATTCACCCGTCAGTTTTTGCCACAAAAACTCTTTAATCGAGCCAAAGTGAGCAGTACGGCGCAACAAACGTGGGTCGTGTTCACGCATCCAGGCCAGTTTGCAAAGCGGAATCATGGGGTGAATAGGCGTGCCCGTTTCTTCATGAATGGTCTTTCCTAAATCAGCGTGCTTCGTTCGTAAGTCGTTGGCCTGTGCTTCCGCTCGATTGTCGGACCAAAGGATTGCGTTGCCTAATGACGCCCCATGAATATCCATGGGTAAAAGGCTATGCATCGCTGTACAAAAAGCAACGTGCGTAATTGTATGGCCATTTTGGCTTGCCTCCCGGCATACCTCCGAAATCACTTGTACAAAAGCAGACCAGATTTCATTAGGGTCCTGTTCGGCATAACCGGGTTCGGGATTGAGCGTTGTGAGTGGAGCGGATGCATGAGCCAGAATCTGACTCAAATCCGGCGGCATAGCCAGGGCTTTTACGTTGGTAGTACCGACGTCAACGCCAACGAAGCAATTCATAAGCTTGGTGTTTTCGGTTTTCAGTTTATGGTTTATAGTAGGCTAACGCGTCTATTGTTCTTGCGTCAGCTTACCGTAAACCGTAAACTGAAAACCATTTACTTTATGTAGTCAAGTTGTAAAACGACACCGCATTTTCGCCGAATACCTTCGCGCGCACTTCCTCGCCCCAGGCATCTACATATTCTTCGACCAGCGTTTTAACCTGCGTATAGTTGGCAGCTACTAAGCATACGGGCCAATCGGAGCCAAACATCAATCGGTTGGGGCCGAAATGTTCGAAGACAACATCCAGGTATGGAAAGAAATCTTTCTTGCTCCAGTTGTGCCAGTCCGCTTCGGTTACCATGCCCGACAGTTTACAGGAAACATTTTTGTTCCTGGCGATCTCAGCCATAAAATTCGACCAGCGACTGATCTCCTGCTTTTTGATATAGGGTTTTGCCAGGTGATCGATCACAAAGTTGATTTCGGGAAGAGCACGCACTAGCTGCAAAGCTGCTTTTAGTTGGCTGGGGTAAATCAGAATGTCGTATGTCAGGCCATAATCGGCTAGTTGTCGGATACCTTCGATAACCTCTGGACGAGCCAGAAAATCGTCGGGTTCGGCTTGGGCTACGTGTCGATAGCCTTTGATCTCCTTGTATTGAGAAAAAAAATCCAGTCGCTCCCGCAACTGCTCCGACTGCAAATCAACCCAGCCTACAACGCCTTTCACGATGTCGTAATTCTGAGTCATGTTGACCAGAAACAGCGTTTCCTCCTCCGATTGCGAAGCCTGAACGGCTACACATCCATCGATTCCGTTTTGAGCCAAAACCGGTTCTAAATCAGCAGGTAGAAAATCGCGCTGGATGGTAGCCATATCATCCGTAATCCAGCTATCACGGATAGGGTCAAAATACCAGAAATGTTGGTGGGCGTCGATAGTCATGTACGAATTATTTTATTTACGATGTACGAATTACGATGTACGATTTCTTCCTGCGCCAGCAAAATCGCACATCGTAATTCGTACATCGTAAATTAAGTAAATGCTACCGCCGTTTGTTTCTGTTGGCCTAAACCCTCGATGCCCAGCTCGACTACGTCGCCGGGTTTGAGGAAACGTTGTGGTTTCAAACCCATGCCCACACCTGCTGGCGTACCTGTGGAAATAACGTCACCAGGAAGTAACGTCATGAACTGGCTGAGGTAGCTAACCAAAGTCGGCACATTGAAAATCATATCGTCCGTATTGGAGTTTTGTAATTCCTCGCCATTGATTTTTAGCCAGAGATTCAGGTTATTAGGCTCAGGCACTTCATCTTTCGTAACCAAATAGGGTCCCAGAGGAGCGAAGGTATCTGCACTTTTCCCTTTCACCCATTGTCCACCACGCTCCAACTGCCAGGCGCGTTCGCTGTAGTCGTTGTGCACAGCATAGCCTGCTACATAATCCATAGCATCATCTAGCTCAACATAGCTGGCTTTTTTACCAATGATAATGGCTAATTCGACTTCCCAGTCTGTTTTTTCGGAACGCTTAGGGATTACGACGTTGTCATTTGGCCCACAAAAAGCCGTCGTTGATTTAAAGAAAACAATGGGCTCTGCCGGAACAGGTGCATTGGTTTCAGCAGCGTGCTTGGCATAGTTCAGGCCAATACAGACTATTTTAGATGGGCGCTTGGTACAAGGGCCGAAGCGTTCGTCGGAAGACACTTCGGGGCAAGTGTGTGCATGAGCAGTAAGCCAGTGAGCCAGACGTTCTGGACCATTGCTGGCAAAAAATGATTCATCGTAATCTTCACCAAAGTGGGTTACGTCAATATGTTGGCCGGTAGGTAATACAACGCCGGGGTGTTCGTGGTCGGGCGAGCCGAAGCGGAAAAGTTTCATGCGGTAAAATTCAGCTATTTTTTGGTAAAAGGGTATTTGGGCGTGTTTTTTAACCATACTGATTTTGGTATGGCATTAGGAGTAGCCTTTTAATAAGGTTATTCGAATCGTTCTGTCAACCGATTTGGGTCTTGTCTTACATCGAATACCGTCAGTATCAATACATGCTGCGGATCAACTATTCGGTAAATAATTTTATGATAGCCTTCCAGCAAATAGCGAGGTTTGCCTGGGTGTTCGGCTAGCAAAGGTTCTTGTTGACCAATTTCAAGAAAGCCTTTTTTGAGTAATTCAACTCGGTCTATAATTCGACTTACGATTCGGTCTGCCAGTGTAGTAGAATGAGCAGCATAAAAGTCGAAAATAGTTTGCAAATCCTCCAGCGATGGATTTGTCCATGTAATGCTTACTTCTTGCCCCACGTAGCGATCAATTTTTTGACGTCTTCATGATCAGTTACTTCTCCACGGCGAGCAGCTTCTTCGGCCCGTTCAATTTTTGCCAGAAATGTTTCCTGGCTCATTGGCTGGCTGGGGTAATCTGTGAGAGAGGGCGTATATAACAAACTGGCTATCTCGCGAAGCAGTAAAGCATCGTTCGTTTCGAGCACTTTCTCGATTACCTTAATTTTTTCTTCGGCAGCTGTCATAAGGCTAGGTTATTTAAGTTTTGAGATTAAGCCTGATCTATTAGCCATTCCGGCAAAATTTGTTTGTATGTAATTACGCTGTTTTTGCAAGCTACATCAATTTTGTCAAATGCCTGTTGCTTCAAAAAACTACTATCAGGTAAAGCCTGTATTAGTGTGACAACAACTTTGAGCGACTTTCTACGGAATGGCTTTAAAGCTACAATTTCTCGATAGTCATTATCATTTTGATTTCGATATAATTCTTTATATGCCTCGTTGCAGTAGTTGCCCCATGATCTCATTAACTGAGAGAAAAAATAATGTTTCTCATTATTCGTAGTACGAAATGTAGAGTGGTAACGGTCGCATTTTTCTTGAAGATCAATCAAACTGTTGATGGACCAATATTTATTTTCATACTCGTATCGCTGCCACATTATTTCCTTTCTCATAAAGCATTCATGTAAGATATCTTCAGTAATGAAATGATCGTTTCGTATGTCTTGAAGCGTTTTTCCACTAATTCTAACTCCTAGCTGCTTTAGGTTAATTATTAAAGTGGTTAAATCCGCAGACGTAGATATCATTTTGATTAGATTATCTAAACTTTGGAAGTCCATAGCGATTTGTTTATAAAAAAGCCCCCACGTTTCCGCAGAGGCTCTAATATAAGCATAATCTATATACTAGTTACCCAACGCTACCTTCAAGGCTAATAGCCAGTAGTTTTTGGGCTTCTACCGCAAATTCCATAGGAAGTTGATTTAAGACTTCTTTGGCGTAACCGTTGATAATCAGGGCTACAGCCTGCTCGGTTGGAATGCCGCGCTGGTTGCAATAGAACAATTGGTCTTCACCAATTTTAGACGTTGTTGCTTCGTGTTCAACCGTGGCCGAAGGGTTGTTTACTTCCAGATAGGGGAAGGTATGGGCACCGCATTTATCGCCCAGCAAAAGCGAGTCGCATTGGGAGTAATTCCGGGCATTTTCGGCACGTTTTAAAACCTGCACCAAACCCCGGTAAGAGTTCTGGCTTTTTCCCGCCGAAATACCTTTCGAAACAATCCGACTTTTGGTGTTCTTACCAATATGGATCATTTTGGTACCTGTGTCGGCTTGCTGCATGTTATTCGTAACAGCTACTGAATAAAACTCACCAATCGAGTTGTCGCCTTTTAGAATAACCGAAGGGTATTTCCAGGTGATGGACGAGCCGGTTTCAACCTGCGTCCAGGAAATTTTAGCGTTCGGACCATCGCAGATACCACGCTTGGTCACGAAGTTGTAAATTCCACCTTTTCCGTCTTTATCGCCTGGATACCAGTTTTGTACGGTCGAATATTTGATTTCGGCATTGCCCATCGCAATCAGTTCAACTACGGCAGCGTGAAGCTGATTTTCATCGCGCATAGGAGCCGTGCAACCTTCGAGGTAACTCACATACGAACCTTCATCCGCAATGATCAATGTCCGTTCGAACTGACCCGTTCCGGCTGCATTGATCCGGAAATAGGTCGATAACTCCATCGGGCAACGAACCCCTTTCGGAATGTAGCAGAACGAGCCATCGGTAAAGACAGCCGCATTCAGGGCTGCAAAGTAGTTGTCTTTGGCTGGAACAACCGATCCTAAGTATTTCTTAACGAGTTCAGGGTGTTCATGAACGGCTTCTGTAATAGAACAGAAAATAATACCCCGTTCGGCAAGGTCTTTTTTGAACGTAGTGGCTACCGACACCGAGTCCATAACGGCATCTACCGCTACGCGTGGGCGGTCACCTTCCGGTTCGATAACACCGGCCAGCCGTTTCTGTTCGTTCAGCGAAATACCGAGCCGCTTAAACGTATCCAGCAGTTCGGGGTCAATTTCGTCGAGGGAGTTAACAGTCTTCTTTTGCTTCGGAGCCGAGTAATATTTAATGGCTTGATAGTCAATCTTTGGATAGAAAACATTGGGCCACGTAGGCTCAGTCATTTCCTGCCACATACGGAATGCTTTCAGACGATTCTCAAGAAGCCAGTCGGGTTCATTTTTCTTCGCAGAAATGAATCGAATCGTACTTTCATCAAGACCAACAGGAGCCTCATCGGCTTCAATCAGCGTCTCAAATCCGTATTTATATTCGGCGTTGGTAATACTCTCTAAAATTTCAACGTCCTTGCTCATAGTCTCGGTTAATTGCCCGGTACTCAACCAGTGCAATACTTTTTTAACAATTTGCCCGATATGTACGTTCCGGGCAGGTTGGACAAATATCGGAAACTTTCCGTTACGTCAGTTATTTTAGCGCCTATAGTCTATCTGTTTATAGCGATGCTAAAGAAGCTCGCAGACAGAAAGCGATAACAACGAAATATCCTCCCATTAAAGCACGAATGCCATCACCCCAGGATGATGGCATTCGTAAACTGATTAGATCAACACGAACTATTTCGCGGTTACCTTAATGGTGCTATAGTACAGTGTAGTTAGACCTTCATAGCCCGAGTCGGTTCCAACAACGAGCCAGAGTTCACCCTGGGCATTGGTGCGAACGGTAAGTGGAGCGTCAGCATTACTACGGGTGATTAGTTTATAACTGGTTACGTCGTCACCAGCGCCAATATTGCCTAGCAAGGTGGCATCCTTACCTCCCGTAGACTGATTTCCTTTGTCCAGATTAATGCTGTAAAAACCATTTTTCAGCACTTTAGTAGGTTCTGTAGCGGTGGCTCCCGCTTTCAGATAAACGCTTCCCCCTGGAGAACCGCCAATTCCTATTGAATTCGTAGCGTATGCCGATGCTAGCTCAATATCGAAAACCAGTTTATACTCTGCGTTGACCTGCAGACCGGAAATTTTCTTCTTAAGAAACATAAAAAGATCATCGCTTCGGTTCATGCTCGATACCCGGATCGATTTGCGGGTCGAATCCAGCGGACTGGGTAAAGCAGACCATCCCGATTCAAACTGGATATCCTGTTGCTGGGTACTGTAATCGGCAATGTCGGCTTGCCAGCCATCCTGGTTTTGTTTGAAGTTGGATTGATAAATAATGTTAGGGGATATCACCGGATTCAGCTCCTTTTGGCAGGATGAAGCGATGAGCGAAAAGATAATGGTAACGATGAGCAAAAATGAATTTAAACGCATACTTGTCTTGTTTGGTTTGTTTCCGTTGACCCGCTCACCAGGCCAACGGTTGCAACTAGCAAGGTGCAAATCGTTAACGCCGACGTGCCGATTCGTCTAATCCTCTCAAGGCGAGATAGAAAGCAATGACATAAATTAATTGATTTCCGGCACCAGTCCAGTCTTCTTTCAGCGTTGTGCCAAACAATAAAGCACCTATCGTTAGTCCACCCAGAAAGTAGCCCCATCGGCTAAATTGTCCCCCCAGCAGGATCAGAACCCCAACGGTGAGTTCAACGAATGGTAGGGTATATAAAAAGGCTTTGGTCAGAATGGGAGGGAGGAGGGTACTGGCAAAGCCAGCTTCTGTTTTTGCCACAAACGCGTTTAGTTTGGGAATGCGTACCAGTCCATGCATGAGCATGTTGATGCCCAGACCAATACGAATTACAAGCCTGGCTAATTGGCCGTTAGTCATCGTTAGTTTCATCTGCATCGCCATTTTCTACTGCTTCTTCTTCCAGTACATCATCGTTAAGGCCGTAATCGCCGTCCGATTCATCAAGCGCAACCTCTGCTTTTTCGGGTTCAGGGCCTGATGCGTGGACGGGATTTAGTTGCTGGTCTTGTGGAATTCCAGCAGTCGCTTCTTCGCTTTGGGCCATTGGTTGAATAATGCCCTGATTTCCATCATCAGCGGGGTTATAGTCGTTGGTGTTCATGGTGTTGATTTTTAGGGATTTATCATTAAACCTATAAGGTTTTTGAAGCCTTATAGGTTTGCTTACACACTACCAGAGCGGGTTACATGGCCTCCTAAGGCATAATTATCGTCCTGATGGTGATCATGTTCGCCGGTTGGATCGCCATCTTCGTCTACAGGTTCATCGTCAAGTTCTTCATTCACTGCTTCTTCTTCGGTCTCGTCGCCGTTTTGGTTCTTAATGGTGTCCGCGTCAGTTCCGCCGATTCGTGCATCGACCAGGGCAGTACCGCTAGGATTTGGGTGATTTAGTGAGGTTATCATATCCGTTGCGTAATTTGGTTATAACAAGATAACTCGTTAGAATAGCGAAAAGTTAGACTTAAGTCGCTGCCTCTTCTCCGCATTTTACTCGATATACGCTATGAAATTAATTCTGCTGTTGTTCATCCTGTTCATCGTTTCCGCTACGCGCGCCCAAACCACCCGCGATCCGCTGTTTATCTCGTTCGATGGGACCAAAATCCATTATGATATTATAGGAGAAGGCAAGCCCGTTGTGTTATTGCACGGCTTTATTTCGACCAGCGAAAGCTGGAAACGGGCGCACGTACGACAGGCTCTGGCCGATGCGGGATTCAAAGTTATAACGCTCGATTTGCGCGGTAATGGCCTTTCCGATAAACCTCATGAAGCTGAGGCTTATAATAACAATGCTGAGTTGAAAGATGTAATGGCGTTGGTACAGTTCCTGGGTATCACCAGCTACGACGTAGTTGGCTATTCGCGCGGGGCTATCCTGACGGCTAAGTTATTGACGATGGACAAGGAGGTTCGTCGGGCAGTGATGGGTGGCATTAGTGTCGATTTCTCGGACCCGAACTGGATTCGGCGCAAAAATTTTCACGAAGCTCTTACCAAACCCGGCAGTCATCCAGAGTTGCAACCGGCCGTCGACAATGCTAAAAAAGCAGGAGCCGATACGGTTGTGCTGGCCCGATTACAGGAATTTCAACCCGTTACGAGCCGAGCCGACTTAGGAAAGATTAAAATTCCGGTGCTTGTTGTCAATGGTGATGAGGATAAAGATAACGGCGATCCACAAACACTGGTCGACGCTATCCCTGGCTCTAAGCTTGTCATTGTTCCAGGCAACCATGGTGGAGCGATGCGGACGCCTGAATTTTCGAAGGCTGTTGTGGAGTTTTTGACAAAGTAGTGCATATACCTCGACAGCTAAATTTTATTCACTATTCTTCCAGAAGGAAAAAACTGCTAATCCAATTAGCAAGTAACGCTATTGTCGGGTACATAATGAATAGACCGTAATGTAGTTCATCAATGCCTAGCCAATGAATTGCAACCCAATAAGCTCCTAACCAACTTAAAGCAGTTATCGATGTGCATATTAACCAATTTAGCAGGAATTCAGGCCGCTCTTTTTGAGCTACCAGTGGAATGAACAACGCGTTGACGAGTTGACCTGCATAGTAAGCCATTACTCCATGCAAAACACCATCTGGTTTTAAATAATCTATGAATGGTCCCCATTTCATCCAAATAAAAAAAGTGAGAGGCAGCGTCAGAAACCAGAGGCCGGGTCGTGCAACAGCAGGGTGAATTTTGAAAATGAGGTACTGTGCAATAGTTATCAGAATTGGGAAGAAAAATATCCCGCCCATTCCCGTCAACCAGCTTATGATATGGGCCAGAACAGGTAATACAATCCAGCACATACGCAGGTTGTTGTGCCACCAAGTATAGGAATCGAAGTTGGAATTCATAGTCTGTATCGTTTAAAAACAGCAATTCGAGTTATGCTAGTTTTATTTCGGAAGCAGTAAAGCGAAGACCAGGATTGTAAACCAAACACTTAGCCAGGGACTCAGGCCAAGCCGGTAAGCCCGGATGAAATGTTGACCAATCATTAGCGAATAACCAACCAGGCTAAGGGTGGGCCAGCTTGTAATTGCGCTACTTGTGATGATGATTTCCCCAATCAGAACACTCATGCCCAAATGGCCTGTGTAATCCAGTGCTGTTTCAAGCGTATTGACAGAGGGTTGCGTAAGTAGGTAAAGTCTGGCAGTTGCTAGTTGGCCAATTATCACTACGGCTAACGGCCAAATGGTAGAATGACCAAGCAACCATAGCCAGCTAGTGAGGCTGAACGTGATAAGAATAAAGGCCAGACGTTGGCCAGCATGAAAGTCGGGTTGAAGATCTAATAGCTGCCAACGCCTGGGTGCAGCGGTAATAATGATTCGGCGATTGTAGGAGATAAAGGCATACAACTTTTGAAGGATAGCCCTGAACCAACGTAGCGATAAGAGCCTTGCTAGTTTCTGGTTATGATGGCCAAACGCATAAATCCACGTATCAACTCCATATAAGGTTTCGCCACCATCAAGATCGATCAGGGGAATCTCATGACGTGCCCGTTGCTGATCTAGACGGCTAATGATTGATGAATTGGGTAATTCGCCGTTGCTTAGTCGAGTTAAACAGCCACTTGTATCAGCTGCCACCATACCTTTTGTATAAAGTTTGCACATCGGGCAGCTTTCATCATAAATGATTAACTTTTTCATAACTCTGTAATTTTTAAAATTTCAGAAATAATTGAAAGTTTGTTACAAAAAAATATCACCGAAATACTTTTATAAACTGACTCATCAACCAGTTTTCCTCAGCTTTGATGACCGCATTCAGCGTACCATCCGCGAAACCAACAACACTGCTCAAACCTTCCATAACTCGCTGGAATTCCTGTGCTTCGGGTGTATCAGTCGGGATCATTTTTAATTCATTCAGTACGTCAACAACCGGCGTAATTTCCCGACGACGACGCTCTTTAGCTACTTGACGGGCTACTTTCCAGATGTCTTTTTCGGCCATAAAAAACTCCCGACGCTCGCCCGGTTTGAGTTGCTTGTAAATCAGTCCCCAGTCCATCAGGTCGCGGAGATTCATGCTGGCGTTACCCCGCGAAATCTGTAACTGCTCCATAACATCCTCAGTAGCCAATGCTTGTGGTGAAATCAGCAATAACGCATGCAATTGCGCCATCGACCGATTGATACCCCATTGAGTAGCTAGTGTACCCCAGGTGTGAATAAATTTATCCTTGGCTTCGTCGAATGTCATGCGTCAAAGGTAAATTGTAGTTTTTGTATTTTCAAAATATTTTGAAAGAAATGATTTTTGGGTAGGGATAAGATTGAATGCGAAAGTCCTAATTAATCTAGCCCAGGGATATGTAGCAGCGTGTTGGGGTTAGGGCAAAGAGCTATAAACTTCTTCCGATTCGTTAGTGAGCACACGCCAGGGAAATCGCCTTTCAGGCCGAGCATGTCGGTCATGAGTTGAAAATGAAGGTGTGGAGGCCAATCGCCATTGTCGGGGTAGGGACCTATTTCGGCCAGTTTCTGGCCTGCATTAAATTCTTTACCTTCATACAACCCATCCAACGATTGGCGGGTCAAATGGCCATAGAGAGAATACAGCGGTTTTCCAGCCGCGTTACCTGGGTGTTCCAGAATAATCGTGGGACCATAGTCGCCGAAGTTCGCGTTGTCCTGAAAACTATGCACACGTCCGGCTAGGGGAGCAAAAACGGGGGTTCCAGCATCGGCCCAAAGGTCGATTCCGAGGTGAATTTCACGAGGCTCTTCAACCGATGCATTAAAATGTGGGCTTCTACGGTAGATGACCCGATGCTCATTATAGCCACCGACACCAACTTTGGCACCTGCTGCTTTTAGTTTACCAAACACATAGTTGGTAAAAAGAGCAGTATTGGTCAGGTCAAGTGTGCTAAGGTCAGGATTGCTGGCTGAGAAGTCCAGAATCAAGAAAGGGTCTTTTTGAAAATCGAAAGGGAGCAGCATCGACATCGGGCTAAGTAGCGAAACTTTATCTCAAAATAGGGCAAGTCGAACAAACTACAAGCAGGTGCATAAGTTAACGATCAAACAAATTTCCTTAATCCAATGAAAATCAACTATATACTTTTTAGTTTATGCGTTGGTGTACTTCTCTTATTGCAGTATTGTACACCGCCTGACACTACCGTAAGATCGCTTACAGGTAACTGGGATTCACGAGCAGAATTAGAGGGAGTAGCCCGAAGTTCGGCTGTTTCGTTTACAATTGGCAATCTGGCCTACATCGGAACGGGCTTGGATGTGTCGAATAATGCACTGGCTGATTTCTGGCAATACGACCCCGCCCAAAATGCCTGGACACAGGTCGCCAATTTTCCTGGCAAAGCCCGAAGCGAAGCTGTGGCGTTTGCTACCAGACAGAAAAAAGGATACCTCGGAACGGGCATAGATGCTCAGGGGAACCTACTTCGTGATTTCTACGAATATGATCCGACAACGAATGTCTGGAAACGCATTGCCGATTTTAGTGGCTCAGCCCGCCGTTCAGCAACAGCTTTTAGTCTCTTTGACGTTGGTTTTGTGGCCTTTGGATTCGATGGGGGTGAACGGGCTGATCTTTGGCGTTATAGTCCTTCGAATAATCAATGGACAGAACGACAGTATATAGGAGGTCCCGCACGCGTTGGGGCAACAGCGTTTGTGATCGACAACATTGCATACGTTGGCGGAGGGAGCGCACAGGGTAGCAATCTTAACGACTTCTGGATGTACAATTCTGATACGAATAACTGGACTCTACGGCGGAGTATTCCTGAGGTAAGTCGCACGAATTCATATGGATCAGGCTTTTCGATCAATGCAGTCGGTTATCTTCTCGTGGGTACGGATAGGAAAGGAGTTCTGGCCTACAGACCAGAAGATGATTCATGGACAGAGCTACAACCTTTTGAGGGATCAACACGGACTAAAGCGGTTGGATTCTCAATTGGCCAAAAAGGCTATATAACTACGGGGGCAACTGGCAAGTCTCGTTTTGATGATTTATGGGAGTTTGATCCGAGCTATTGAGGACTTTGCTGCTTTCGTATGTTGAGGGTATATTTGATGCTATTTTACCCGTTATTTACGCAGATTCTTCGGCAAACTGATCAATTAACCTAACTAGATGGAAGCTACTATTGAAAAACCCGTTAACAACGTCACCTTCTTTGGTCATCCTATAGGTCTGTTCGTCCTATTCTTTACCGAGATGTGGGAGCGATTTAGCTATTACGGCATGCGGGCTATTTTACTCCTGTTTTTGATCGATAACGTTCGGGGAGGGTTGGGGCTTAGTGAAGCAGAAGGCGCGGCTATTTATGGAATCTATACCGCATCCGTTTACCTACTTTCTTTACCGGGGGGCTTTATTGCCGATACAATTCTGGGCCAGCGGAAGTCTATTTGGTACGGCGGCTGGATTATTATGCTTGGTCACCTTATCCTGGCTATTCCGTCGGGGCCGGGGTTGTTCTATGTAGGTCTCTGTACGGTTGCTATGGGAACTGGTCTACTGAAACCAAACATTAGCAGTGTTGTTGGGGAGTTATACCCTGAAGGGGGCGCGCGTAAAGATGCGGCTTTCTCTATCTTCTACATGGGGATCAACTTAGGTTCGTTGCTTGGCATTTTTACGGTTGGGTATCTGGGGCAGCGAGTCGGCTGGCATTATGGTTTTGGCGCTGCTGCTATAGCAATGGCCCTTGGGTTAGTTACCTTCCGGGTTTTAGGACAACGGTTTCTGGGGGAGTATGGTAACTACGTAGCCCGGCCAGCAACGGATGGCCCGAAATCTCAGACGGGAAATCGCTCCATACTAGCTTTTGTCGTTTTCTTAATTGTGGTACTAGGGGCGCTGCAACTGACGGGCATGATCGATATGACTACCGCCCAAGGATTGGCGCGGGCAATGGGAACGATCATTTCGCTGATAGCCGTAAGCTATTTTGTGTACATTTTAGCGGCAGGAGGATTGGATGCTGTTGAAAAAAAACGGGTAATTGTTTTGTTCGTTTTCTTTTTGGCATCCGCTTTGTTCTGGGCGGGAAATGAGCAGCAGGGATCGTCGCTACAAATCTTTGCCGATCGGTATACGGACCTCAACTTTTTTGGCTGGGAAGTACCATCGAGCTGGTTTCAGAACCTTAACCCAGCTTTCATTCTGACTTTTTCGCCTATTCTGGCCATGCTCTGGGTTTTTCTGGCGAATCGAAAACTAAATTATTCGGTACCTGCCAAATTTGCAACAAGCCTCCTCTTGCTTGGTCTGGCTTATGTTATCATGGTTATTGCGTCTAAAATAGCATTGACGGGTACCCGTACATCGCCTTTATACCTGTCGTTTACTTACCTGTTTTTTACCCTTGGCGAGTTGTTTTTGAGTCCGGTTGGGTTGAGTGCTTTTTCTAAACTGGCACCAAAACGGTACACCAGCCAGTTAATGGGTGTCTGGTTTGTGGGTACGTCGTTGGGGAATTTGATTGCGGGGCTATTTGCGGGTGGTTTTGACGAAGAAAACGTTCACCAGATGCCGGAAATGTTCCAAAGTGTTGCGTATTTCAGTTTAGGCTTCGGTTTTCTGCTACTACTTTTATCGAAACCCCTGAAAAAGTGGATGGGTGGTATTGAGTAAAAACGGTACTGCGTTATTGGAAGTCCTTGATAACTAACGCTGGATTCGCGCGCTCGTATTCATCGAGCGAATCGGTACCCTCATCGGTTAGTTGATAACTAATCGTATTACTCTCTTCTTTATCATTTGCACACAGCATGCCAATGGCTAATAATCCCTCAATGTAGTAATTAATCATGAGGTAGTCAAAATTGGTTTCCTGTTCCAATTGAGGATAGGTCACCCCTTTTTCTGTGGCCTTTAGAATACTATATTGAGCAAATGTAAGAGTCATGTTAAAACAAACGAACTATAGGTAGCTTTAAGTGAATCTATAGCGAAATTCGTGCCTTTTATTAATCTGAGAGCAACGAATAAAAGCCTTACATATGACCTAACGAAGATAAATAGAAGATTGATTTAACTTAATTGATTTTATGAGGCAAAGGGAAAATAAGGCCGTTGAAAAACGATACCAGCTATACTAAACGAAAATTAGGCCAAAGCCTGAATCGAACCGCTCAAGCAGAGTTGACAGGGTTCGATCCTATATTATACAACAGCAAAAGCCCTATCCATATTGGCAGGGCTTTTGCTGTTAAAGGCCGTTCCTGAATAAAGCGTAATCGTTAGGAGGTAGCCTTCGAGCATTATAGTTCAAAATCGCTGACCCTAAAAGAGTCAGCGATTAATGAACTATCCAACTACAAACCAAACCTGTTGGTTTGTAAATTCTCGAGCGAAAAACCTCAATAATTGAGCCAGCCCGCATTAATGAAGGTTATTTTAGTCTAAAAAACTTCCTATCGATTGCCTTAAAAAGTCTATTCGTCTCACGGTCAATGCCTTTACATACCAATTTGTATGTACTTAGATTCAGGCATTAGTCATGGGTAGAAAATGCCTGTAACGGAGACTTATATATGTAGCCGAAAAAATAGAGAAAGAACGGTTTGTTTGGAGAATGAGTGGGTAGAGGAGCCACTGGATTTGGTATAGACGAGCTGGTAATAGCAGAATTATTGCCAATAATGCATTGACAATTTATGGAACTAAGAAGCTGACTCCCTACTTTCGTACTATGAATCTTAGTCGTGAACACCAGGAGTTAGTCGATTTCTTTTCGGGCCGTGATCTGCCTAGTGGCCCCCAACACATCAACGAATATAGTGTATTGCTCAATGTACAGGGAGCCGTGAATACCCGTCTGCAACAACTGTATAGCGAGGTAGAAGCAACCAGAAAGTCGGCCGCGCTTATGCTAACAGAAGTTAAGGATTGGCTAATGCTGACGGAATCGGTAGAAGAAGTACACTGATACTGATTTGCAATGGTTCAAAATTGCTACACTGGCTTTATAGAGTCAAACTGTTTAGAGCAAGAATTTGACTACACTGTAAGTATAGATCAAGGTAATCAAGAACACAGTTACCCAGGTTAGGACACGAACCAAGGCAAACGAAGAAAAACGAGGATTATTCACGGCTGTAAAAGTTAACGGTTAGTTTATATACGCAGTAAACTAACCGACAGATTTTCAGCTCATAAAAAACTTTTTACTGTTTCATAGAGTGAGTTTCTCCATCATGAAGTTGATCCACCAACTTCCTTAATTGTATAAGCCACTGCCCGGCTATTGGGTTTGACGGCTAAATGAATCCACTCGCTGTACTGACGGGTAAAAGAGGCTCCATAATAAAACAATAGTGACGCATAGAAGACAAACAACAGCAATAAAATAATTGCCCCTGACCTGCCATAAAGTGGCCCAATCTGGCTATGAATAAGGAGATTATTTAAGATGGCTTCGCCTGCTTTGAACAGAATACTCGTGAAAAATGCACCTGGCCAAACAGCTCTCCAGTCTATTCTGACATCGGGTAAAAACTTGAATAATAGCGCAAACCAAATCATTCGGATAAGTATGGAAGCCAAAAAATGGCCAACATTAGCTATTGACTGATAGTAGGCAAATGAAGGAAGTGACCACTGTAGACTTAACTGAGCGGTGAATTGCTCAAGGGTTAATGACAAACTAAACAGGAACCCGGAGCCTATAATGATGGCCATAGCCATAAGCTTATCGATCAGAGTGGCCAGAAAGGCTCTCCCTTCCTTTTTTTTAATGCTCCACAGTTGATTCAGGGAGCTTTTAAGGATGGCTAATAAAGTAGTAGAAGCTACCAGCAACAAGAGAAAGCTCAGTACAGTCAACAGAAAACTAGGTTTCGAGCCCTGAAGACGATGCGAAATGTCTTCAAGCTGATTGGCACTTCTGGCCCCAAACAGGTCGGCTAGTTCGTCAAAAAATTGGCCGCTAATGTGCTGATAGTGATCGTTAAAAAGCCGACTAAGTACGCTACTAATAATGATGACAATAGGCGGTAAGGCAAAAAAAGAGAAAAAAGCAGTGGCCCCCGCCATCCGGATAGGATCATTTGCTTGCAGGTTGGTGAATGCCTGTTTTAAGAGTAAGAGAAGGGGAGCTACTTTTTTCACCGTATGAGCAATAAAGGTGTTAGACCAAAAACGAACCTGAATACCCTACCCCGCCTTTTCCCGCCAGTTAGTATTACGCAATTGGTACAGTTCGAGTTGGAGCCGGGTTACCTGATTACGGCAATAAGCTAACTGATCGGTTGGGGCATGGATATCCTGCAAATGATCCAGTAAGTGAAGCCATTCGCTAAGGTGGTGTTCGGTAATACTGGCAAAATCTATATCGGAACTATACTGTGGCTGACCTGTGCCCGATCGTTTCGTTTTCATGATTAGTAAGCGGGTTAGTGGCTCATCAGTATATAACATATAGGTAGCTATTTGTTCACTAAAAATCGTTCGCTAATTAGCTATAGAGAAAATGTACTTGTTTCGGATAGGAGCGTAAACGTCTTGTAACCTGAGCTAAGGTAAGTAATTGGGGCCGTTAAAGACCCAGAACTGGATATAGAAAATATATCTACCGTATAATAGATTTATTGTGTCTTAATTGACTGAATTTATTCTAAAGTTCAATCGACAATTGTATTTGTTTAAAGAATATGATTTTAGTTAACTTGTACGATATAATTTATTATGATGACTTCATTGACAGACGAAGAAATGATTCGTCAATGCTTAACTACGCAACCCAATCAGTGCTTTGAAACCCTCTATAATCGATATGTAGGTAAAGTTTACCAACGGTGTTTATCAATGACCAAGGATTCTGAGAAAGCCGAGGATTTTACACACGATATTTTTCTGAAAGTGTTCGATAAACTCGATGGTTTTCAACAGCGATCCAGCTTTTCAACCTGGTTATATTCTATTGCCTATAACTATTGCGCCGATCAGCTTCGGATAGCTAAACGACTGACCACCACCGGACTTAATGACGATGTTGATTGTATAGATGAGTCGCATGAAGCTTTGCTGCATGAAGAAACACTTCAGATGGTTAAGCAAGCTATGGGAACTCTCTCGGTTGAGGAGCGGTCGTTGTTACGATTAAAATATGAAGACGGCATGAGTATCGATGAAATTGCCGAGTTGTATGGTCTAAAATCAAGCGCAGTTAAGATGCGGCTAAAGAGAAGTCGAGAGAAAGTACAACGTTTATATGCTAGAAAAGCGTTGATTTAGAGGGAATTGTCAGGTATATATCGTATAAGAATATAATTAGTGAGTAAAACCGAAGCCCCATCAGTTACGATGGGGCTTTAGTTATTTATGGGTTGTATGTCGTTCTCTCGTTGAGAGTTTTCCTGTTTCTATATGAGTAGCTGATACCGAGACCGCACTCTACGTATTTTAAATGTTTCTGGTCTAACGGTTTAGGCTAGTAGTAGTTAAAATATAATGGGCAATAATCGAGCCAATCAGTATCTTTCTCCCGTTAACCGCTTAATCAATAAAAAGTGAATGAGAGCAACCATTCAGGTTGATTTGAAGTCTTATTGTTTAGTGAGATAAAACTCTGTTGACAAATGTAGGTGTACAGGAGTATCCTATTGGGAGCTTAACTGTTCGTAAAATTCAACCTACTAGAAGTTATGAAACTATGAAGCTTTTCATCAAATCTACATCATGCAGTACGTTCTACGCTTTCAAGTTTATGATGGTCCATCTCGCCAGCATTTCACTCAATTGGGAACCGACAGGTTAGTGGACAAATACCCTTTATATCGTTATGGATTAGTTTATCGCATAGATGACGAACCACTAGCCGACAAATTACCTGTTTATGTAGCGGCTAATATTACGCGGATCAGGCACATTCCAGACCCAAGCAATCCAGACACAAGTGCTTTGTTATTTGAAGTCTTTCTTGCCCGGCTTGAAGAGTGGGGAGAATTTGAAGAGGCCGAAGAGGTAAAACAGGTAAAAGAGACTTATTGGCCCACATACAGCAAAAAACTTATCAGAGAAAGGCCATTGGCTTGATGCCAATTGGGAAATTCATAGATGGTAAGACTGATAAGTGACCTTCTGGACATGAAAGCCTGCGGGGTGATGGTGACTACAAGCACTTACCATCACCCCGCAGGTTTCGTCTTTATAAACCACTAATAATTCGGGCGTAGACGTTGTTGGCTAAATTGCCGTCATAGGTCATAGTCAGATCATCGGCTACGTTTACCGTGATGTTCGACACACTACCCGAATTAGCACTGGTCCGGGTCATACTAAAGCCTAGACTTGATTCTCCACCAGCCCCAATGAAAGCTCCACTAGCCATCGTTAGGGTCAACTGCCGATTGGCTAGGTTCGTGCTCACTGTCCACTGGGCGTTGTTAATCGGCGTTAAGCTGCCTCCTGAAACCTGAATCGAGGTCAGCGAGGGAGGGAAGGATAAAGTATAACCCACCGGAGCACTGATGGTGATTCGGACATTGCCTGAGGAAGTGGGTAAACCGCCCACTTCAAAAACATTAACCACAAAGTTACCTACCGAAGCCGTGCCCGATGCCGCAAAATTAGCCTGAGGCAGGTCGAGGTTTATCGTTAGATCAGAACCCGTCACGGGTACACTGGCTGTACTACTGCAACCACTGGCATTGGTCAGCGTGACCGAGTAAAGACCACTGGCCGTAACCGAGATGATTGATGAAGATTGCCCGGTCGACCACAGGAAGTTGCCGGTTCCGGTAGCCGTTAGCGTGGTGGTTGGGCTAGCGTTGGTCAGGGTAGCACTAGTTGGGGTTACGCTTAGGGATGGTAGTGTATTGACCGTCAAAGTAGTAGTGGCAGTTGTCGTTTGTCCACTGCTGGCCACGGTCAGAGTAAAGGTTTGCACACCCGAGCCGGTCGTAATTAAGGATTGACTAAAGGTGGTACTCGTGGCTGTACCGGTCAGGGTGGTGCTGGTCCCGTTAGCAAGGGTGTAGGTATAGCTACCCGATATGTTGCCCACTGTTGCTGTAAACGTGACGGGACTACCCACGCAGAGTGTAGCTGAACTTGCTGATAAGTTGTTAAGTGTGGGTGTGGGATTGTTGATCTCCAACGTATAGGTAGCACCGGTTCCTGAACAGCCATTGGCATCGGTGGCTCGCACCGTAATGGGGAAAGTACCACTTTGGACAGGTGTGCCTGACAAAACCCCCGTACCGCTGACCAGACTTATTCCCGAGGGTAACGTACCGCCGGCTAAGGTAAAGCTTCGGGGTGCTACTCCTCCTGTGGCCGTGAAGCTCTGGGTGAAGGATATACCCGTTGTACCCGTGGTGATTGTGGGATTACTGACCGTAATGGAAGCGGTATTACTGGATACGGTGGTTGAGGTGGTACTCACACAACCACTCGAGTTGGCCACCGTGACTGAATAAGTACCCGGTGTGGTTATCTGTCGAGTGTTGCCGGTACCGGCCAGCACTGTCCCGATACTATTGACAAAGGTATAGGAGTTGCCACCACTGGCCGTTAGAGTAACCGTGGTGAGGGTGCAACTTAGCGGGCCATTGTTGCTTAGGATTGCTGTAGGTGAGCCGTTAATCGTTACGCTGGTGGTAGTTGTAACCTGAGGACAACCACCACTGGCAGTCATTGAGTAGGTAACAGTGTAAATGCCGGTAGTGCTGCTAGCAGGGGTGATCTGACCCGTACTCGCATTGATACTTAGGCCTGTTGGACTGGCCGTATAAGTGCCACCACTTGTACCCGTTTGGGTTACAGTTCCTACGCCATCAGTCTTACAGAAAGGAGAGTCCGCATACGTAATCGTAGCGTTGGGAGTGGGGGGGACGGTCAGGGTAGCAGAACTGGACGTAGTCGATCCGGCTCCCGTAGCTACGCACTGATACTGGTAGCCATTCAATCCCGCTACGTTACTGATGGTTAACGTTGTACTGGTAACCCCTGAATAAGGGGTTCCGTTGCTCAGATTCGTAAACCCGCTACCCGTATTAACCCGCCACTGATAGGAAGTAGCATTCGAAGCCGCTACAATAAATGTAGTACCACTCGTTGAACAAACCGTTTTAGAGGTGGGCATGGTTGTGAAGCTAGGCGCTAATGCCGTATTGGTAAGCGCAAAATTGACGGATGAACTCGCTCCATTGGCACTTGCCGTCACATTATACGATCCACCCGACGTGGCATTGGCCGTCACCGAAGCCGACGCGGTTGTCCCCGCAATACTGGCTGTACCAGAAACCGGATTAATGCTGGCACCCGAGCCCGGCCCTGTGTAAGTGACTATGCCTCCAGCCACCGGCTCACTATTGGCACTACTGACCGAAACGACGAGCGGATTCGTAAAAGCAGTATTAACAACTGTCGACTGGTTATTTCCTCCGGTAATGGCCATACTAAAACCCCGCGATTCGAAAGCGCCAATGTCGGTATTGCCTGACCGGGCAACCCCGCGCTGGTCAGTGGTTGGGGCTCCCGTACTGGTGCCGGCATTGATAGCCGGGCTGCCCGGCAACAACGCACGGGTAAGGGTCGATCCGCCGTAATAGCCTAGCGTAGCCAGCAATGGATTCGTGTTGACCAGATCGCCCGAAGCGGTGGGAGTTAGCGACGCATCGGTGCAGAGATTGTTCCCTTGTGATGTGATCGTTTGGGAGGAGCCGCCCAGGGTGGCAAACGCCGGGGCGCCATTAGCCAGAATCGAGTTTTTAACGGTAATCGTGGGAGTCCCACTTTGAGACACAATACCGTTGCTGGTATTAGCCAGGGTTACATTCAGGAGATTAATTGACGGACTGCCAAAGGCGAAGATACCTAAGTCATTATTGGCTATAGTCGAGTTAATAAGGGTGAGAGTTGCTCTATCAATAGTTACACCTCCCCCGCCCGTTGCCGTATTACCAGTGATGGCCGAGTTTTGAATCCATACGGATGATTGGACGGCGTAAATATGGGCACCATATTCAGCTGTGTTATTGATGAGGGCACAACCAGCCACCGTTAGGGATGAGCCACTATTGACAGTGATGGCAGCTCCATCCCCTCCCGATCCGTTGGTGATAGCCAGATTAGCTATCGTGATCGTGCCGCTTCCATTGAACAACTGGTGGGGTGAACCGGATGCATTAACGGTAAGCTGACTGGCACCGGGTCCGGTAATGACTAAATCTCGGGCAATAGTTGGCAGGATCGACGTGGTATTGATGGTTCCCGTTACACTAAACGAGATGCTTAAGGAGCCGGGGCAACTGGTTAGCGCATTGGCTTCCTGCATAGCAGCCCGCAGTGTACAGACACCGCCCGATGTGGCGCAGACACCATCGCCCGGATTGGCGTCGGTACCATCGCCCAGATTATTAACAATAAAGCTAGTAGGGCAGGAGGGGGCATCAAAGGAAATACCAGTTACCTGTGATGTATTCAAAGGGGTAAGAAACGTAGCGGTTGCATTATTGTTGAGGTTGAGGTAGGCAACACGGGGAGCAGTTGCTAGTAAATCCGATATGTAAACGCGGTTGTTGGTTTTATCCAGGGCAATATCGCCCATACTATAGACATTGCCGGTTGAAAGCTGTGTATTACCTGTCCCATCGAGATTAATTCGCCATAAAGCATCGTCGGCCCGGTTGGCATCGTTGTCGCTGACCGCATAATACAGGTAATTATTGGCTGCGTCGACTGCCATTCCCCGTACCGTAACAGTGGTAGAGGCTGGTGGTGTTGGTATCAGAAACGTTGAAGAAGCACCGGTACTTAGATTAACCGAATAAATTTGTGAACTGCCAAATCGACGATCAGCAACAAACGCACGGTTATTCGCCAGATCTAATGCAATATTCCCCGCCGAATAAGCAAAGCCCGAACCAACAGCAGCATCGCCGGTGCCATCCAGATTAATCCGACGTAAATAATCGTTCTGGCTAGATGCCAATCCGTCGCTAGCGGTATAGTACAGGCGATTGTTTACATTATCGACAGCCAACCCGGTAACAATGCTCGTTGAGGTCAGGAAGGTAGTTGAGGTGGCTGCCGTCAAGTTTATAGCGTAAATCCGGGATGAAGTCGTTACCCGGTTTTCGATGATAAATGCCTTCTTGTTGGTTCTGTCGATAGCTATCGAGCCAGGAGAGTCGGCAAAATTATCGATGATAAATGAGTCACTTGATCCATCTGCAGCGCGTTTCTTGAATTGATCGTTTCGTGTGCTTGCACTTCCATCATTCAATACATAATACAACTGCCCATTCACTGTTGTTGCCAAGCAGAATAACCACACCAGCAGGCTCACACGTCGAAAAAAAGTACGGATCTGTGATGACTGAAAAGAGCCAACAGGCTGAGAAGAGTATAAAGTGTTCATACGCAGATGAGGTATTGGGTAGGAGTGAAACAAACAATGAGAAATAGGTAAATCGACCAGTATGCATCGCCTAAAAGGCCTATACATACTGGTCGATCGTAAAGCGCATTCGTTAACCCCGGCTTGGGAATACGCCATACAGCGCAATACAGTAGTTCATCGCCAGATACGGTTGCATGTTGGTATGCGGCTGACTGCCTCCGCTTACCCCAATTGCCATTGGATTGGCTGTTGTACTAGCCGTTGTGCCATAGGTATTCACATTGACTGGGGAGTCGGAACTGCTATCGACTCCACTCGATACGGCCAATAAATGATTTTCTGGCGAGCTCTGGGTTGCGGGCTGCGATGAGGCCATGAGCATGTGATTGTGCGCAGGCATTTGACTAGAGATAAGCGTGACGGATTCTGTTCCTGCCGCTTCACCCATTTCCTGTCTTGAGAGGCCTGGTCCCTGCCCAAAGCCAATGGGTGTTCGTCCGCGAAGGTCGGGCAAGGCGAAGGTCGTAATACCGTCACCGCCATAAGTGGTTCCAATGAGCGAAAAAAGTGCCTGGTTCTGAGCAATAGACAGGAGTCGTCCGTCGCAGAAAGCCCAGTCTTTAGGTGGGAAATTGAAGGAAAAAAGTTGAATCTGACCAATATAGGGTTCCATGATTACGTGTCGTTTAAAAGGTAAAAAGAGGAAGGAATAGGATTACTTAGCTCCAAAGCACTAGACAGGGGCTGGCTAAAAAGCGATAAATAGGTCGTTTAATAAAGTCGCTAAATACGGCTGACTATTTATTAATTACTGCCATATATGTTGCATCTATTAGCACATATGTTCCATTAATGAAAAAAGATTAACTCTTGCCGTGCCTTAGCCTTCTAGTCATTTTCGGCACCGCTATGAGGAACAGCGATGCCGAAAATGATCAGGCAGACTTGTTGGTAGTTGAGCGCACCCAGAGCGCTACATTCTACCGATACTACATCGAACCGAAAATTGTATTCGGTACACTGCTGATGAGTTCCTTTTTGAGTTGAGCACTCTGGTCAAGATTGCTGTGGCGGGTAATGATGATACCCACATTGTAGTAGCCTGCGTTATCGTCGAACCGCTCATCGAAAGCCAGAATATTAACGGCACCACGTCCTGGTTTTCCCGACGTTGCACTCATGCGGCCGTTGTTGGGGCTGGTAGGGTCATTCGAATCATTCACGACTGGGCAAGGGAAAAAGGCATTGACATTTTTCGTTGCGTCGCTATAATATTTATAGAGCCGTCCCTGATTCTTGGTGTCGCCCGTGAGATGATACTTATCTGTGGCATAGATAGCTCCGTTCGATTCGGGCATACAAACAATCAGACCGCCTTCGTCTTTGGCGTAGTCGCCGGTGCCGGGGTCCAGGCCATAGGCTGTGCGTCGGGCATTACCTAATTCGCTCGGAACGGCAGCAATGATGGCTTCTACACCCGCCGTAAATCCGGCAACCAGCGGAGCCATTTCGGGCTCAGCCAGAACGATTGCTCCCCCAGCCACTGCGTTGATAATGCCCACAATTCCCTTGATAGGCTCCATGTTTACTTTCGTGAAAGAGGCTATTCCAGCGGTATTGTACACCTCTATTTCGTCACCTTCCAGCACGTTGTCGATAATAATTCCTTTGTCGTCATTGGCCGGTATGGATGCCCATACCAGATAGTATTGAATTGGCTGATTGTTGCTATCCTGATTAGGGAGCGTTACTGTTGGCGAGAACGTTACTGCTTCGAGTACCATGATTTTGTTTGGTTATAAAAAGGTGAAATAGGAAAGATTAATGATGCAAAAGTGTACGATTTTCAAAATCAGTAAACTAGTAGAATTGCCCAATCATCGAAACAGGTAGTTTACAGGGGCGCATCCGGGCTTTTCTGCCTATGGTATAAAAACGGGTAGTTCTACGGGTGTATAGCCTTCCTTAATTGCGTTGTTTTGCGCTTCTCTGAACCAATTAACTACACAATAATGACCACTGATAAGAACACCATCGATTGGGTACCTTTCTCTGTTCCCATTGAAACCGCTCAAAACTGGATTACCAACTGGATCGATGCCGATCCGGCAGGGAAACCGCTTGATCCTACCGAAATGCGGGCCTTTGTTGTGCGTCGGGCCGATTTTGTTGAATTACTGGCTCAGCAGGATACCGAGTTTGTTCGGATGTATGTTGGCCGGAAAGAAGAGAAAGATGCCGGACGTATGCGTCCTTGCCTGTTGCTGGTGTCGGCAGCTTATGAGAAAGATATCGATCCCGCGCAGCCAGATTCTGATGTGATTATCGACCTGGTTGGAACCATGTCGGTACTTAGCGAAGGAAAGACCGTCCAGGAAACCTATGAGGTATTCGATTTTTCGCACGGTTGTCCGCCCGATTGTGACACCGGTAGTGTTTTGTTTATCGGTCAATCCGATGAGCGTTGCTCCTAATTTTCTATCTACTCCATAATTGGAAGACTGTCTGTTAGCTAATGGGTATTCATTAGGGAACAGACAGTCTTTGTAACGAATCACGATCATGCAGGTTTTTTTTCACTGGATGCTCCGCAACGGGTCTTACTTCCTGCTATTTTCTGTCATTATTGCCCTTATCAGAAGGCGTTATCTCATCGATTGCCTTCGCTATGTTGGTTGGTTTGTCGGCCTTGCGGCTTTGGGAGAGATTGTTTCGCTGATAACGGCCGAATTGAATATTCGAAATCTGCACATTCTGCATGTGTACACCATTCTCGAATTTAACCTGATTGCCCTCTTTTACCGAAGCTTTTTCGGCCAGTTTTACCCGCGCTGGCTGGTTCCTGTACTCATGGTGGGCTTTACCGGATTTGCTATTCTGAACAGCCTGCTGCTGCAACCGCTCAATCGCTACAATACCTATGCCCGTGGGTTAGAGGCTTTGCTGGTGATGGCAATGGCTTTGTTTTGTTTTTATAAAATACTAACGGAACTATCGGCCAAACGGCTCGATAAAAATCCCGTGTTCTGGATCAATACAGGATTCCTGCTCTATTTTGCCGGGAGCCTGTTTTTTCTCATTTTGAGCAATGCCGTCATTACAGATTCAAATCGAGCGCTTACATTGATGATTTTCGGACTTCATTCATTCCTGATGGTACTGATGCACATCTTTATTGGCGTAGGTTTATGGTTCAGCCCGAGACTTCGGTAGACTTATATGTTCTTGTTTTTGGTGGAGCACTGGCTCTCTCGCTATTGGTGGCGGGTGTGGTTGGTTTTTTATTGTTTTATCAGAAACGGGTTTCCGAACAGGAATTAATCGTAAAACAAATGGAATTGAACTACCAGCAGGAAGTGGTTTACCGCACGCTCGATGCCGTAGAGGACGAGCGAAAGCGGGTGGCCCGCGACCTTCACGACGAAGTGGGAGCAGCTCTGTCGGCCATGCGTTTGCTGGTAGGGCAACTCGTCCAGACAAGTCCGCCAACTGCCGAGATCAACGATCTGACAACGCGCTTTAAGGGAGTTATTGATAATACAATGGACAGCGTTCGGCGTATATCGAATGATTTGTTACCGCAGGGGCTCAACGAACTTGGTCTGACCTACGCGCTCGAAGGGCTGTGCGAAAGTGCAATGGATCTTGCCGATGTAACTATCGAACTGACCGTTGATGCAGAAATTGACCTGCCTGCCCGTACCAATCTGATCGTTTATCGATTGGTTCAGGAACTGCTGAATAATGCTATCAAACATGCGGAAGCCAATGACATTCAGCTAAGTTTGAATCGTCAGAACAACCAGCTAACATTGCTTTATACCGACGACGGCAAAGGGTTTGATTATGAACAGGCTTATCAGAAGCGAAGCCTAGGACTGAAAAATATTGAAACCCGTGCTCAGATGCTTCAGGGTACGGTAACGTTTGAAACCCAGCCCGGACAGGGACTGCGCGTAACGGCTGTGATGCCTATTAATAGTGACCTATGACTATGATTAGAGTAGCTATTGCCGACGATCAGGTGCTATTTCGCAAGGGCATGATGGCAATTGTGAATGGATTTGACGGCATGCAGATCACGATCGAAGCCGACAATGGGCGTATACTGCTCGATGCGCTGGCTACAACCGATACGTTGCCCGATGTTGTCCTGCTCGATCTGTCGATGCCAGAGTTAAACGGCGTTGAAACAACCAAACTCATTCATAAGAATTACCCAGCGTTGAAAATTATTATTCTGTCGGTGTATGGCGAAGATCGGTTTGTTACACACCTGATGGACTTGGGTGTTAATGCGTATCTGTTCAAAAACGTAGAACCGCTCGAAGTCGAACGAGCGATCCGAGCGGTTGTAGAAACAGATTTTTATTTCAACGAAGCGTTTTTGTCGGCCCTGAAAAACAGGATGCTGGTAAAAAAGCCCCGCCGATTGCTTACCGATGATCTACCCGCCACGCTCACTGCCCGTGAGATAGAAGTGCTGAATTTGATCTGTAAACAGCTTACAGCGCCCGAAATTGCCGAACGTTTGAGCGTCAGTATTCGGACTGTAGATGGGCATCGGGCCAACCTCCTCGAAAAGACAAACGCCCGCAATACGGCTGGCTTGGTCTTATTCGCGATCAAGAATCGCTTGCTCGATCCGGCAGATTTACTTTAAGGCAGCGGTTCTCACTGTCAATTAGGCTATGGCAGTAAGCCGAATAGATAAGGTCGACATTAGCATTATATCGAACTGTTCAACCTGGTCATCTCGTTCTTCAAGAAGCTGGGTCTTACACCTGTCATAGTTTTAGTCTAGCTTCAAGTTTAATTGAACGAGTTTCTGGTATCATGAGGTGGGTGAGGAGTTAAATAGGAGAACAATTGATGTAACTCCTTGTAAATTCTTATTTTTAAGCATTGCCAAAGGGAGCCATCCCGTAGTAGCGTTCGAGGAAATGTCCATACACGCGCCGAGCGTGTTTTCATTTGTACAACCTTCCCGTAGGACATCATATCAAAGCAGAGCCGACCATCCTCACCTCGAAGATACCGCTGAACGTAACCTACTTTTAGCCCAATATCCCTTTGATAGCCCATACTAAGCCCATATGCATTTAGATACGGGCGTTTATAGTGTCGAAACTCAGTCAAACAGTCTTTTAATAATTCATAGAGTTGAAATTGCCAGCGCGGGATGTCTGCTGTAGCAATAAACGAATAACGACCATAAACGCAGATTACACCTGGCTGATTCAGTTTTTGCATCATTTCATCTAACCAATTGGGCGGGTATAGACAATCCGCATCCGCAAGTAAAACGTACTTCCCCAACGCCATCTCCTGTCCGAGTTGTCGGCTAGGTCCCCAGCCTTGAATAGGTTGAAAAAAATGCCTGATGTGTAGTTTCTCAATTAACTCCTGAGTTCTATCCGTGGAGTTATTGTTAATGACAACAATTTCAAAAGGGATTTTTGTACAAAGCTTCGAAAGGGTGCTGATCGTACGTAGAAGATTGATTTCTTCGTTGTAGGCTATAACAATTATCGAAACTAATGGATTGGTATTGAGTCGACTATCGAGCCGTAGATTGATAGAATTAAACAGAGATTGAGGGACTTCATCTATTGTAGTAAATGGATATTCGTACTGATTAATCCATTTCGGATTTGAAAAAAGATTCATTTTGCAATGTGGCAAAAACTATTAAACTAATTCAGGAAGGTTAAATAGAGCGTTAGGGGAGCGGGTTACCGTAGGTCTAACGTTAGTTGGCTTGCCGGGCGATGGAAATCCAGCTAATACTCTTCCTAATAGAATAAGACAATCCACATTACTAATGGACGAGGGGTAAAGAAGTGGCATTTTAGGCGTTTTCATTATGGGTGAGTGAGTTGGGATTTATTGTTTAGACAAAGCAAAAAAAGAATAGTCAACAAATAGTTATTAAAAAATTATTAACTAACAAGTTGTCTATTATTTGAAATTGCATACAAAGAAGTGCTAGGACTACTGATAAGTCGTCTCTTTAGTCTTATCTACGCTCCGGCAGTGTACATACTACTACGCAGACATAGTCAGCTTTTGTTGCATAATGAAAAGCTCTCCTGGCGCTTTAGCGCACAACTGCTACCTCTATATCCATGAAAGGAACTGGAGGAGCACAAAAACTACATAAAGCATTGAGGTTTCGGGGGATGGTCAGCGCGCGGCTAGCCATTGATTGAATAGATTGATAAAAGCATTTACTATACTAACTAGATCAATGAGTTTTCTTCAGAAATCTGCGTTTGCATAGGGGTATTAGGGCTGAAAGCGAAGCCCGTGTTCACGTTAAACTATTGCAAAATGGTTAGTCAATGCGGTTACTTTCCGATACAGAACTTACTGAAAATAGACTCCAATAGATCGTCGGTTGTAATCTCGCCAGTGATCTCACCCAGATGCTGTAATGCAACGCGTAGGTCCATGGCTAACCAGTCGGGGGTTACGTTTGTATCCAGGCCTGAGATGGCGCGGGCGAGGGCCTCGTCGGTGGCGGTGAGGTGGTCGTAATGGCGGGCGTTGGTCACCACGGCGCTGCCTGTTTGTACTGCGGCATCGGTACGAACCCGAGCTGAAAGGGCGGCTTTTAGCTCCTCTAAATGCGTTTGTTTGGCTGCCGAAATCCAGACAATAGATTCACCAGCTACGGTCTCTAATGCCTGACGTTTATGGTCGTCAATCGCATCCAGTTTATTCCCGACAAGTAAATAGGGTTTACCCGATTCACGTACTTCGGTAAGTGCCGTTTGTAGTTCATTGAGTTCAATGTTTTTTCCGTCGAACAGATAAACAACCAGAGCCGCATCGCGCATTTTCTGCTGCGTTCGCTCAATCCCAATGGCTTCGATACGGTCGGTGGCTTGCCGTAAACCGGCTGTGTCAATCAGCCGAAAGCGGATGCCCTCAATGAACAGTTCATCTTCGATGACATCGCGGGTGGTTCCGGGAATATCGGAAACGATGGCTTTCTCTTCGTTAAGCAGTGCATTTAACAAGGTCGATTTGCCTGCGTTGGGTTTGCCGACAATAACTGTTGGTACACCGTTTTTTATGGCGTTTCCGGTTGAGAATGAATCGATTAGTGGATGTAGTGCCCGCCGGATGTCGAGCATCAGTTGTCGGAGTCGGTCGCGGTGGGCAAACTCTACATCTTCTTCGCCAAAGTCCAGCTCCAATTCTACTAAAGCCACAAAGTCAATGAGTTGCTGGCGGAGTACTTTCAGTTGTTTCGAGAAACCTCCGCGCAATTGGGTCAGTGCTGCCCGATGACTGGCATCCGAATCCGACGCAATAAGATCTGCCACAGCTTCGGCCTGGACAAGATCGAACTGACCATTTAAAAAAGCACGTTGGGTGAACTCACCCGGCTTGGCCAGGCGAGCGCCTTCCTGCGTAAGTCGACGCAGAATTTGCTGAATGATAAACTCCGATCCATGACACGAAATCTCAACCACATCTTCTTTAGTAAACGATTTCGGCGCGCGGAAAACCGTAACTAGTACTTCGTCGATGATGCTGGCGTTTCCGGTTTCGTCGGGGCGATTCCGAAGTGTGCCAAAATGAGCGGTGTGACTCGCTTGTTGCGTCAGTTCTTTTCCCCGAAACATACGGCTGGTCAGCTCAATGGCACCTTCGCCCGATACACGAATAACGGCAATGGCACCAATGCCCGGCGCAGTAGCAAGGGCGGCAATGGGATCTAATTGAAACAAGTTTGTAGTATCTGGTTTATGGTTTACGGTATTTGGTTTACGGCAGCCCGTTGCTACGATAGAACGGCTGATAGGCTAGTTGATCCGCCAGCTAACCGTAAACCACAAACTGAATACCTTATACCGTTTTTGGAAAAATGGGTAACTGATTCAGCAGTCCAGCCAGTCGTTTTTCGACGGGTACCGCTGGAATTTCAAGCCAGTCGGCATAAGCGTCGCCCAGGAAGAAACGCATTTCACCGGCCACGAGGTTCCGAATCGTTTCAGGTCGGCCTTTTTGATGTTGCGCGAGTTGTTCGGCAATGGCATCCAGTAACGAACGGGTAAGCCCGATACCTGCTTCGGAAGGGGCGAACTGACGTCGGCCAATAGCGTGACTAAGGGTGTACGCTTCCCGAAGATTCCTAGGTAGAAGTTCTTCCGCTACTCCATTGAGATAATTTACCACGTTAATGTGGTGCAGATAATCTTCTTCTTCCTGCTCACTAACGACTATCCCCAATTTACGTAGGCCCAACAGGACAACGTAGGAAAAGGTTAGGTTCGTGCCAGCCATATCTTCCTGATTGACAGGATATCCCCAGTCTGTGTTCCATTTTTTAGAATGGATCGCAAACCAGCGCACCCCGGCATGAATCAGGCGGATTTTAAGGATTCGGTCAATGGCCTTTCCGGCTTTCCACTCCTTTGAATCATTGACACCAAATACCCATTCGCCGGTTTCCTGTAATCGACGGGTTGTATCGTTTTTAATGCGCTCGGTCAACCATAACACCTGGGCGCCATGAGCACCGAGATAGGAGAAGGGTAGTGAAAAGAAGCCCAGCACAAGGCCAATTTGTTGAGCATGTTTTTCAAAAAAGGCCATGCCCCGTTGCATCCGATCTGGATTCGCCCAACTGGGCAGCTGGGCCTGATCCACAAAAAAGGCCTGAACAACCTGATGCTGGTTCGCGGTTGAAAAGTCCGTTGTATCGGCTAGCCACGCCATCAGCGACCGTAATCCTGTGGGACCGTTTGCCTCTACCACAGCTGCAATAGCAGCGTCGGCAGGAGAGTCGCCTTGCTGCCTATACGGCTGGAGCAAGTTGTCGGAAAATGAACGGGTTGGCTTGATAAGAACTGGCATCGGAATCTTGAATACACCTGTAGACTTTGTAAACGTTGGGTGTAAGCAATTGGTTTGACTGGCAATTGATTGGCTATGCTGAGCCATGCAGTTGATGCACCAATGTCAGGAATAACTGGGCGGCTGGTTCAATCAGGCTGTCGTTGAAATCGTAGTCGTCGTTGTGCAGGGCGGGGGAGTCTTCACCATTGCCAATGCCAAACATGGCTCCGGGATAATGTTGGGTAAACAAACCGAAATCTTCCCCCCATTTGAATGGCTCCGTTTTTTCGATAAAGTCATATCCCAGTGCCTGAGCGCTTTGCCTGATCAGGTTATAAGCCTCCATATCATTTTCGTTGGCCACGAACGCTTCAGTATAGCTCGTTTGTATATCGATACCGCTCGCTGTTGAAAGCTCAGCGAGTAAAGTCTGTAGCTGAGCAGTTAAGACATCCATCCTTTTGGCGTTTCGGGTTCTGAGTGTTAGATGAACTTCGCCATAACCTGCCGATATACCATAAGATTTCTCACCCATCGTGGTGTAAATCGGGGTTATCAACGCGAAATCATCCGATTGTGGCTCTGGGTGCTGTATCTGTTTCGTGCGCAACATAAAATCCGCCATCACATAGGCTGGATTAAGCCCTTTTTCGGGTTCGGCGGAGTGCGAAACTTTGCCCGTAAACGTGACGATGATGCTAAGCACTGACGATGTAAACGAACCGGGTTTGCATACAATACTCCCTACTGTAAATCCCGGTAAATTATGGAGGGCAAACGCTCTGTCGGGATGAATGGCCGCAAAATTGGGGTCTCGCAGGACGGCTTCGGCACCTTTGCCCGTTTCTTCGGCGGGTTGAAACAGCAAATATACCCGACCGTCCGAAACCGGGTTTTCGGCTAATAAAGACGCTAAACGGGCAAGAATAGCCGCGTGCCCATCGTGTCCGCACTTGTGCGAAACGCCTTCATATTTCGATTTATGAGCAAATGCATTTACTTCCTGAATGGGGAGGGCATCAATATCGGCCCGAATTAAGGTGACTGGCCCGGTATCTCCCTGACCATATTGAAGCAATAAACCTGTGCCACCAACTTCAGTAATTGTTACCGGATTAAACTGGCTGACGAATGCGTTTATTCGTTTCTGAGTCTCAATTTCCTGCCCTGAAACTTCAGGAAACCGGTGAAGCTCGTGTCTAAATTGACGAAAGGTGTTAGGATCTAAAGTCATTTTTAGGAGTTCTGGCGCGGGCTTGGGCCCGTGCCTTTGAATGAAGTCAGTATTTACTGACGCAAGCGAATGCTTGCTATATAGGTGGGCACGGCGGGGCCGCCCGAGCGGTATATACCCGCGCCCGTGTGTCACATCTTAAGCCATTCCCGAAAGCTGGCTGGTCGGCGATCAATGCAGCTGTAATAAGCTGCCAGAATACTATTGATTATAAGACAAATAAGTACAGTTACCACTTGTCCACGAAGACTTTTCATGGGGATCACCATCGCGAACAGAACACCCCAAACGATCATCATCAGGATGCCAACTACTATTTTCTTGAATTTCGCCATGAGATGAATGGTTGACTAGAACATACTGGCGCGGGCTTGAGCCCGTGCCTACTTATATAACAAGCATTCGCTTGCGTCAGTAAATACTGACTTCATTCAAAGGCACGGGTAAATACCCGCGCCAGTTTTCACCGACTGCCCGAATACTTCGCTGGCTCGCTGTTTTTGGGTGTACTTTTCTGGATGAATTTCCGAAGTCGTTCGTTACTGGTGGCCAGATCTTCTTTGCGAAGGTACATCATGTGCCCGCTCCGATAGCCTTCCCACTCCATCCGATCTTTCAGCTTGCCACCAGCGTCCATTTGCCATAGATTGTATTTCGCATTGAAATAATCGCAGGCTCCGTCGTAGTAGCCTGATTGCACCAATAGATGCAGGTACGGATTTTGAGCCATTGCCTGACGCAAACTTTCTCCGGTATGGTTATTCGTATTGTCCCAGGGAAACGTAGGGCCAAACATGTAGTACTTCAGGTCGGTTTTGTAGTTGAGTTCTTCCCGCATAAACATGTTGATAGCAGGCGTAAATGAATGCAACCAGGAGGTCAGCTCGGAATTATAATCGGGGGCAACACCGGCGTCTTTGGTGTCAATTCCCAAATAACGGGAGTCTAGTCGCCCAACAGTCTGGCTTTTGCTTCGAAGTAGCTCTTTCCAGAAGAAATTGGTGGGAATGTCCAGATTCTGCTGCATCACAGCCGTTTCCGACAAGCCAGAATAACGAGCTACTTTGGCAACTATTTCCTTCCGTTTCTGGTCGCTTAGGGAGCCGCCTAATGCCAACGCTGGCAGATATTCCTGAATGGCAAAGTTTTCCACCTCGGGGAGCATGTCGGTCAGATCCTTCTTTTGCAAATCGGCAGGTAAGGCTTTATGATACCAGGCTGTTGCCGCAAAATAAGGGAGTTTCAGCGCGCCCTGTGCTGGTCCATCGCGCTCGATACCTAGGCCCGTTGGCGATACTAAAATGACGCCGTTGAGGTACATCCAGTGCGCATTTTGCAATTCCAGAGCCAGTCCTGACACGCGAGCGGTGCCGTAACTTTCGCCAATCAGGTATTTGGGAGAGGCCCACCGATTGTAACGACTCACAAACGTGTTGATCCAATCGGCCAGGTACTTAATGTCGGCGTTGACCCCAAAGAATAGTTTCGCAACTGGAACGTCCTTATTGACAGGGCGCGAAAAACCAGTATTAACCGGATCGACATACACGATATCCGCTACATCCAGAATCGAGTGAGGGTTGTCTTTGATGCCGTAGGGCTGAATAGGATAGCCTTCGTCATCAACTTTCAGAATGCGTGGACCGGTATAGCCAATCATCATCCAGACCGAAGCCGTACCAGGACCACCATTGAACGAAATAACCAGCGGACGCGCTGCTCGATCGGCCACATCGGAGCGTTCGAAGTAAGTGAAAAAGACTCCGGCCAGTGGTTTTCCTTCTTCGTCCCAGACCGGAATAGTTCCGGCAATCGCTTTGTACGGTACTCGTTGGCCTTTGATGGTTACCTGACCATTGGTAGTAACCTGCGAATCAATGTTGAGCGTACGCGAGAGGGAGGCCGGTTTGTCATCTTTGGACTGCTGTTTCTCGGTAATGGCCGGTTTTTGTGCGTGAGCACCAATAACTAGGTACGAACAGAGTAGCGATAGGAGGAAAGCTTGTTTCATGAAGTCGGTTGACGCGATTAAGCGAAAATTGCGGGCAGAGAGGTACGTATTTTTAATCGAAGATAGGAAGAATAGCCAAATAGTATTTGGAGGCAGCTCATAAGCTCGTTCATTTTTAGTCGTAGTAGGCCAGAACGAAGTAAAAGTTGTACTTAATCAAATCGTTGGTTCATTGGCCTTTAACTTTCCGTATTTTAGCCCATTAGCCCAATCAAACTACCTATGAAACAAATCTTCTTTCTTTTACTGATCGCTGGTTATAGTGTATCGGCCCAGTCACTTTCGAACGTTGAAAAGGCAGTTATTGCTAGAGTAATAGGACAAATGCCCGAAACCGATCTGTTTTTGCAAAAAGTCGTCAATATCAACAGCGGTACCCTTAATAAAGAAGGTGTACGTAAGGTCGGAAAATTGATGTCCGATGAATTTGATAAACTGGGTTTTAAAACCGAGTGGGTCAACTTGCCGGACTCCCTGAATCGGGCGGGACATTTGGTGGCCACCCGGCAGGGTAAAAAAGGCAAAAAGCTATTTCTGATCGGGCATCTCGATACCGTTTTTGAAAAAAGCCTGCCTATGGAACCCTTCACGCTCATCAACGACTCGACGGCGTCGGGACAGGGCGTTGCCGATATGAAAGGGGGCGATGTGCTCGTTATTGCAGCGCTCAAAGCTTTACAAGCGCAAAAATTGCTCGACGATACGTCTATCACCATCTATTTCACGGGCGATGAAGAGAGCTCGGGTGGACCAGAAAGTCGCCGTGATTTCATCGAACGGGCTAAGAAATGCGACATCGCGCTAGCCTTCGAAACGGCACAGGGGTTGAATAGCGTGACGACTGGTCGGCGGGGTTCGAGCGGGTGGACACTCAACGTAAAAGCGCGAACGGGGCACTCCTCCCGAATTTTCAGCGATCTGGGCTATGGTGCTATCTATGAAGCCGTTCGGATTCTGAATGAGTTTCGACGGACGCTAGGTCAGGAGCAGTACCTTACCTTCAACCCTGGCCTGATTGTGGGTGGTTCGGAAGTACACTACGACGACAAAACGGCCAAAGCGGAAACGATTGGCAAAACGAACATCGTAGCCGGAACGGCACTGGTGAAAGGTGATTTACGCTTCCTGACGGAAAAACAGAAAGAAAATGCACGGGCCAAAATGCGGGAAATCGTGGAGAAAAGCTTGCCATTGACGAAAGCCACCATTTCGTTTACCGATGGCATTCCGGGTATGGAACCGTCTGCCGCTAACGATGAACTGCGTAAACAACTTGATAAGCTCAGTAAGGACATGGGGCTTGGACCCGTAAGCGCCTTTGATCCGGGTGCTCGTGGCGCGGGCGATGTGTCGTTTGTGGCCGAATTCATGCCTTGCCTGGATGGGTTAGGCGCATCGGGTAAAGGAGCGCATAGCATCGAAGAAACCATGAATACCAAAGAGTTTCCCTTGCTGGTTCAACGCGCAGCCCTGTATATTTATCGGTTAACGCGCTAGATTTTTTCATAGTCTTGTATCCAATCAACTAACCTCATACTACTCATGAAGTACCTTATCCTTTCCCTGCTTGTTTTTAGTATCAGTTTTTCGGCAGTAGGGCAGCACAAAGAAATTGTGAAACCTCGTAAAGCACCTGCGATGTCTTACCCATTCAGCATGGGTGTTATTAGCAATGGTTTGCTGTTTGTATCTGGACAAGTGGGTACCGATCCACAAACGTCCAAAGTTGTGGCCGGTGGGATAGAGGCTGAAACCGAACAAACGATTCTGAATATTAAGGGTATTCTGGAAGATGCTGGCGCTTCACTTGACGATGTGGTGAGCGTAACGGTTTACCTCAGCAATATGGACGACTTCGCAAAGATGAACACCGTCTACAAAAAATACTTTAAAGAAGGTGCTTACCCAGCCCGAACAACAGTAGGAGTGGCTAAACTAGTGTTTGGGGCCAGCGTCGAAATGACCATGACAGCCGCCATGCCGAAGAAGAAGTAGGGTATTCGCTTACACAAGTATAAGATTTAACCACAGCGCTCTATACCGCTGTGGTTAAATGAAAGCTAAATTTTCTCTATTACAATGATTCGCGCCGGATCATGTAAAAAGGATTCTTTACTTTAATGTGCTTATTGTCAAGCAATAAAGACGCTGCGGTGTAGCCCATCGCTTCAAAGTCAGTCGTGATTACGGTGATGTTCAGAAGCTCTTTGAGTGTCGTTTCATTGAACGAGATAATACCGATTTCGTGACCCAGCTCATAGTTCGACTGGCGAACTTTCTTGACCACTTCCGACAAATCGGTTTCCTCGATGACCACATAAGCAGTACCCGCCTGAAGATTCTCATTCATGGCGTTCTCTTTAATGGAGAATTCCTTGTTGTAGTTGACACAGAAGGATCGAAACCCATGCGCAATTTCGGCTGGGTGGTTGCCATCGCCGGGTAAAATCAGAACCATCCGAGGGTATTTGGCCAACAAATCCTGTGCGTTTTCGAGGGCTTCGCAAATGTCTTTGTCGAAGTTCTGGTAAACGCTCAATGTGGCAGGCGATAACTCCGAAACATCTTTATCGAGCAACACCAGCTCGTTGGTCGGAATCGACTCCAGAACCTTCCTGTAGTTAGCCTTGTCCAGATCCTGGGTGAAGTGCGGCATGACAACATAATAGTTGTACTTTCCCAGATTCTTCTCAATAATTTGCTGAAAGTGGTAGGCGCTATAATGGTGAATCTGCAAATCAACCGTTGCTTTATCGCCGAGTGCTTTCAGGAATGAGTAATAAATGATTTTCTTGTATGAGCTAAGCTTATTGAAAATAAGGAGAATTTTCAGTTTAGGCGCTGCACTGGCCTGTACATAATACCCCTTACCCTGCACCGATGTAATGTAGCCCTGTTCCCGAAGTTCCCGGTAAGCTTTTTCGACTGTATCCCGAGCCAGATAATATTCAACGCTTAACTCACTTATAGAGGGAAGCTGCTCATTATTTTTTAAAACACCCCGCTCAATATCGGTGATTACCGATTGGACGATCTGTTTGTACTTGGGCGTCTTGTCTTTCGGATTGAACTGAAGTTTATACAGCGGAACTGACGGGCTGCAATCCACATCGACAAATCCGTATGCTTGTCGGCGACCCTGAACCGGAGAAGGAAGTTTCGCTATCATAATTTTTCATATTTTCTGGATTATTCGATGATAACCCTTGTAATAGTTAACCTTAACCCTGACTGAAATAGGCTATAATCTTCTGAAAAATACTAGATATAAAGAAGAAAATATCTGATTATTTCTATGCAAACGTTTCCGGTAACGTTATCAAAACGTAGGCTTATCCAATTTAGTTGTAAGAAGTAACTTCGTTAATAGTAAACAGCATAGGTTGCCAGGCAAGTTATCCCATAAACGGAAAGGTGAAATTTTGTATTTATCAAAGTGAAACAGGGCAAAGTGGGTCACTTTAGGGGAAGCGGTTGGAGTCGTAAAGCTAAGAATTTATATACGTTTCCGGTTTTGGCATCAGGTGGATTTTAGTCCGCTAGAGTAGGCTATGAATTATCATTAGCCGATGACAGTTCCAGGTAGTATGTCATTCCATCTGGAATTGTGTAAGTACAATTCGATTATAGGTAGCTTTTATTGAATATTAATCGGTTTATAGGAGAGTACAGGAAAGGTTAGGTTTAAGAAAGGCCCTACTTTTGTAAGAAGTCTTGTCTTCCATTGGGGCGGAACAACCCGAAAGTCCCGATTGGTGATACAGGCTCCGATGAACTCACTCAACAAGGCATGCAGTTAGCCTAAATTGTCTATGAAAGTTGGCTTATTTATTCCCTGTTACATTGACCAGTTTTACCCAAAAGTAGCCATCGCTACGCTGAAATTACTGGAAAAAGTAGGTTGCGATGTTGACTATCCATTACAACAAACCTGTTGCGGCCAGCCGATGGCAAACTCGGGTTACGAGCATCTGACGGGAGGTTGTAACGACAATTTCGTGAGCAACTTTGCGGGCTATGATTACATTGTTTCGCCCTCAGGAAGTTGTACCCTGCATATCAAGCATCATTTACACGGAACCAATGAAACGGCAGCTACAGAGATCCGTTCACGAATCTATGAACTTACCGAATTTCTGACTGATGTACTGAAAATCTCGTCATTAGAAGCCACGTTTCCGTATAAAGTTGGGTTGCACCAGAGTTGCCACGGTCAGCGTGGGTTGCATTTAGCCCAAATGTCGGAGCTGGTGGCTCCGCCTTATTCTAAGCCCGTACAGCTGCTCAATCTGGTAAAAGATCTGGAGTTAATTCAACTCGACCGGCGTGACGAATGCTGCGGGTTTGGTGGAACGTTCTGCGTAACCGAAGAAGCCGTATCCGCCAAAATGGGTAAGGATCGGGTGGCTGATCATCTTCGCCACGGCGTTCACTACATTACGGGGGTCGATGTGTCGTGCCTGATGCATCTCGAAGGCATCCTGAAACGGGCCAACTCAAATGTACAGGTCAAACATATCGCAGAAATCCTAACGGCTACGATTTGATGTTTATGGTTTATAGTATTCGGTTGTCGGTTGGCTGACGCATAAATAGCCCGCGTCAATCCGCCGATTTGCTTAGCCACCGTAAACTAAATACCGTGAACTGTAAACCAAGCTAAAGAAATTAACCTCTATGAACCAGCCAACTTTAGATCACGCTCATGCCGCTATTGAGTTCAATAAAAACGAACCAAGAGTTAACTGGCACGACGAAACGCTTTGGTTTGTACGTACGAAACGTGACCGCGCGGTAGCCCAGATACCCGAGTGGGAGCAATTGCGTGAGGCCGCTTCGCAAATAAAAAATCATGTGTTGTCGAACATGCACGATTTACTGGTGCAGTTTGAGGAAAATGCCAAACGCAATGGCATTACGGTGCACTGGGCAGCCGATGGTGCTGAGCACAATGCGATCATTCATGGATTGATACAAAAGGCGGGGGCCACCCGAATGGTCAAGTCGAAGTCGATGCTGACCGAAGAGTGCCATCTCAATGATTACCTGACAAAGCACGGTATTGAGGTGATTGACAGTGATTTAGGTGAACGTATTGTGCAAATGCGGAAGGAGCCACCTTCGCATATTGTTATGCCCGCCATTCACCTCACCAAGGCCGATGTTGGGGATACTTTTCATGAACATTTGGGTACCGAAAAAGGAGCGACAGACCCTCAGTACCTTACCGAAGCCGCTCGTCAGCACCTACGAGATACGTTTCTGACGCGTAAAGTTGCCCTTACAGGTGTCAACTTTGCTATTGCTGAAACGGGCGGTTTTGTGGTGTGTACCAATGAAGGTAACGCCGATATGGGTGCTCACCTAGCCGATGTGCACATTGCAGCTATGGGTTTTGAAAAAATCATTCCCCGAGCCGAGCACCTGGGGGTGTTCCTGCGTTTGCTGGCCCGATCGGCAACAGGACAGCCCATTACGACCTTTTCGAGCCATTTCCACAAACCAAGACCCGGTCAGGAAATGCACATTGTGATTGTCGATAACGGACGTAGTCGTCAGTTAGGGCGCCCCGATTTTCGGAATTCGCTCAAGTGCATTCGGTGTGCGGCCTGTATGAATACCTGCCCGGTTTATCGGCGGTCGGGTGGGCACAGCTACCATAGTGCTGTTGCCGGACCAATTGGTTCTATTCTGGCCCCGAATCTGGATATGAAACAAAACGCTGATCTGCCGTTTGCGTCTACGCTCTGCGGATCGTGTTCGAATGTGTGTCCAGTTAAGATTGATATTCACGACCAGCTCTATAAATGGCGTCAGGTGTTGATGCAGGAAGGATATGGTCCGGCAGCAAAAACCGTGTCGATGAAAGCAATGGCTACTGTACTGGAGTCACCCCGACTGTATCGGATGGCCGGTAAGGTTGGCCGGGGCGTCTTACGATTTGCCCCTGTTACGGTCGAAAACCGGTTCAATCCGTGGTATAATCAGCGCGAAATGCCCGAGCCACCGGCAGAGAGTTTCCGCGACTGGTACATTAATAACAAAAAAGCATGACCACTCGCGAAAAAATTCTGGCCAGTATTCAGGCTAACCAGCCATCGATACTACCACTGCCTGAGCAATTTACGTTTACCACTACGTATCCTGATCTCACGAAACAATTCAGTGATTCACTGACATTTGTTGGTGGTATGCCGGTTGTCGTCCCCGATTATAAAGCCATTGAAACTCATCTAAAAGAGTATTATCCCAACTTCACAAACATCGCAACGACTTGTCCTGAACTGGCGCATATGGCCGATGTGAGTCTGGATATTACGGACCCACACGACTTGGCTGGCGTGAATTTGGCGATCATCGAAGGGCCAATTGCCGTTGCTGAGAATGCCGCTATCTGGGTCGATGAGAAGCAACTGCCGCACCGGGTACTTCCCATGATTACGCAATACCTGGCCATCATTATCCGGCAGTCGACAATTGTGGCGAACATGCACGATGCGTACAAGAAAATAAAAGTTGATACCACAGGTTTTGGTACGTTTATCAGTGGTCCTTCTAAAACGGCCGATATTGAGCAAAGCCTGGTGATTGGCGCTCATGGTGCCCGCTCGCTGATTGTCTATATGCTTCCTTAATGATGGCTAGTTATGGCACAAGGCTCCAGCCTTGTGCCGACTATTGTCTGGCCTCTGGCCAGTTTTGATAGGTCTATATCTAAGCCAGCCAGAGGCTGGAGAATAGTCGGCACAAAGCTCCAGCCTTGTGCCATCGGCCATAAAGAAAAATTACATCGACGCTGGTAGATGACCAGCGTCGATTTCTTTATGGGTTAATCCTCTTTTAATTTTCAATTTCTGACTGATTCGGGTGGACTCATCAGAACAGGCTGCTTAGCTATGCATCAAATTGCTCTACGTTTTTTCCTTCTTCTATTTTTTCTTTTCCCAACGATAACTTTTTCTCAGTCGAGTAAATCAGAACATTCGGTTTGGCTTCGGGGTGCTTTTGTTGATGAAGAAACTAAGCCCGTGCCTTTTGCTTCGGTCGCCTTGTATCAGGGTTCGGTGTTGGTGACCGGCGTTGTTTCGGATGATGCCGGCAAGTTTGAATTACAGGCCAAACCAGGAAACTATTCTCTGAAAATAACGGCCCTATCATACCAGGATAAAACCATTTCCGACATTCACTTGGTGGATAAGGCGATGCAGTTGGGCACGTCGGTACTTAAACCCAGCTCTAAAAAACTGGATGAAGTAGTTGTGAAGGGCGAAAAAAGTCAGATGGAGTTATCCCTCGACAAACGAATTTTCAACGTCGGCAAAGACTTAGCTAATGCGGGCGGTACGGCGTCGGACATTCTGAAAAACATACCGTCAGTAGCGGTAGATGGCGATGGAAATGTCAGTTTGCGTGGTAGCAATAGCGTTCGAATTCTGATTGATGGAAAGCCATCGGGCCTCGTGAGCCTTAAAGGGGGAGCTGGGTTACAGCAGTTGCAGGGGAGTATGGTTGAGCGGATTGAAGTCATTACGAACCCGTCGGCCCGCTACGAAGCGGAGGGTATGGGTGGTATCATTAATATCGTTCTAAAAAAAGAGCGGAAGGAGGGATTCAACGGCTCCTTCGACATCATTACGGGTAATCCTGCCAATTTTGGGGCTGCCGCTAACGTGAACTACCGCCGAAAAAACCTGAACTTCTTCATTAATTATACGGCTTCTTACCGCAATACGCCCGGCCGGAGTTCGCTTTACCAGGAACTCTACAGCAACGATACAACCTTTGCTTACCGACAAAATTCAACCTACAAACTAAAAGGGCAAAACAACAATGCCCGCGCTGGTATCGACTATTTTTTCAATCCAAAAAGTATTTTGACGGCTTCCTACACCTGGCGACTAAGCAAAGGGAAGCGCTTTTCGGATATCCAGTATCTGGACTATATTCCGAATACCAGCACATTGCAAACGATTACCAACCGAACGCAGGATGAAACCGAAACGGAGCCTAATTCGGAATACGTGGTAAGTTATAAAAAGACCTTTGCCCGCGAAGGCCACGAACTCACTGCTGATGTCCGCTATCTGGACAACTGGGAAAAATCGGATCAGTATTTTGCCCAGCAAACAGTTTTGCCCGATGGTACACCTTCGAGCATTCCTAGTTCCTTGCAGCGCGCGATTAACGACGAAACCGAAAAACAATTTTTGGTGCAGGTTGATTATGTACGGCCATTTAAGAAAGATGGTAAGCTGGAGGGTGGGTTTCGCAGTAGCACGCGGCATATGACCAACGATTACACCGTTATTCAGCAAAACGCCGATGGCAGCTGGTTTCAGCTTCCTAACCTGACCAATGATTTTTTGTATGATGAAAAGATTAACGCGCTCTACGGAATTGTGGGAAATAAGGTTCGGAAGTTTTCCTATCAGCTTGGCTTACGAGCCGAGTGGACCGCTGTAACAACGACGTTGAAACAAACTAATGACGTTAACCCTCGTAGTTATGCAAACCTGTTTCCGAGTGTACACGCTACCTACGATCTGCCGAATCAGCATGCCTTACAAGTTAGCTACAGCCGTCGGGTACGTCGCCCACAATACAACGATTTGAGCCCATTTATGACGTTTAGCGACAGTCGTAACTTTTTCAGCGGTAATCCGGACCTAAACCCCGAATTCACCGATGCCTTTGAGATTGGTCATATTAAATATGTGGAGAAAGGGTCGATTAGTTCGTCGGTTTATTATCGGTACACCACAGGGAAAATTATCCGGATTCGTCGGGTAAATGACCAGGGTTTTTCGACAACCCGCCCCGAAAACCTCGCTACGGAACACTCGTACGGAGCCGAATTTGCGGGTTCGTATGCGCTCTATAAATGGTGGAAACTCGATGGAAGCGTCAACTTCTTCAGGGCTATTACAAACGGGGGTAATCTGGACGCCAGCTACCAGAGTGATACCTATAGTTGGTTTACCCGCATGACTTCCCGATTTACGATCTGGCGAAATACGGATTTCCAGATGCGGGGTAATTACGAAGCGCCACAGAAAACACCGCAAGGCACACGGCAGGCGATTGCTACGCTGGACTTGTCGATCAGCAAGGATATTCTCAGGAATAACGGCACGCTGGTTCTTAACGTACTGGACGTATTTAATTCCCGTCGGTATCGTTCGATTACCGAGGGGGCTAACTTTTATACCGAAAGTAATTCACAGGGACGATTGCGCCAGATCAATCTGACATTCAACTACCGGCTGCATCAGGCCAAAAAGAAAATGAAAGAACCTGGTGAAGGTGAGTTTTAAAGTGGGACGGTTCGGCGTTTTGAGAAACTACTAGGTGCGGTTTAATAACTTTTCGTTAACTCTAGGGTAATTTTTTCGAATTTTGCGTTTTAAAAGAATGGTTGCCTTTGAGGCAACTGCACCAAATTAGATCAAAATCAAAAAATTATGTCAATGAAAAGTGTTGCATTTACCCTTCTTCTTTTTTCCAGTTTATTAACTGTTGCCACAAATAGTTTTGCCCAGAGTAAAGACCAAGCTGCTGTTGCCCAGGCGGTTGAAGCGCTTCGTTTACAGATGATCTCTCCAGATAAAGCTAAACTGGAAGCACTTGCTGCTGATGACCTAAGTTATGGGCACTCGAACGGTAAAATCGAAGCTAAAACTGCATTTGTCGAAGCGTTTACAAGTGGTACATCCGATTTCGTAAGTATCGAACTTACCGATCAAACAGTAACGGTAGTCGATAACACGGCTCTTGTGCGCCATAAATTGATGGGCGAAACGCTCGATGGTGGTAAACCAGGACAGGCAAAATTGAGCGTGCTCCAGGTGTGGATTAAGCAGAAAGGAACCTGGAAATTGTTGGCCCGACAAGCAGTAAAAATCTAATTTAACTTGCTGGTAAACAAAATAAGCCCATCAGATGTCTGATGGGCTTATCCGATAACAAACCTATGATAAAACGTATTGTACAAAAGAAGTGCGTTTTATTAGTCAAACTCTCCTGAACTCACCTGCCTGATTTTCAAATAGCTATAGTTTAGTGAGATTAAGTGTTTTTATACAGCGCACAAAAAAGGTGGCCAATTATTGGCCACCTTTTTTTGTGCGCTGTATTTACGCTACGATACCCGTTTTCATAAATCGCTATTTATTTTTTCTGAGTCAATTGCAGCGAACTATCGTTGATCTCAAAGGTGTGCTTTTTGATCATGTTTATCACTTCGGACCCGGCTAATAGCGCAGGGCCATATCCATGCGCTGCGTAAGGGTTGATAGGCCGATGGTAGTAGAACGCTGGATCGAATCCCATACCAGTTCCTACGCAAACGCCTTCAACCTGACCCGCTTGTGTAACTTTGGTAGCAACTGCATTCCAGCCCAGTAATGTTGCTGGAGCGTAAGCCAGGGGATCGAGCCAACCCCGGTTAATTGCCCGGGCAAAACAGTAAACGTAAATGGCCGTAGCTGATGTTTCCAGATACGAATCGTTCCGGTCGAGCAACTGGTGCCAAAATCCTGATCCTGATTGTTGAGCGGCTAACCCTTTGGCATGTGCTTTTAATAAGTCAAGAATGGCTGGCCGACCAGGATGATTTTCGGGAAGAACATCCAGTAACTCCACCGCCGTCAAAATGCCCCATCCATTCGCACGTCCCCAGTGAAACTCGGGGTGCACAGCCATGCCCTCTACCCAACCATGCATATACAAACCTTTTTGCGGATTGAACATGCGTTTGGCGAATTGCGTAACCTGCTTTACGGCTTCGTCGTAATACTTTTTGTCGCCGGTTAGTTTGCCCATTTGTGCCAGCGCCGGGACGCTCATAAACAAATCATCGAGCCAAAGGGTGTTGGGCTGCGGACGATTACGGGCCAAAGTGCCATCGGTCAGGCGGAACTCTTTCGTTTGTATGTAATTGATGTAGTTGTCAATTAAGGGGCGCATGTCGGCCTTAACTGCTCCCGTCCGACTCGCTTTAATCATGGCTGCGCACATAGCACCAGCATCATCCAGCGCATGAGGGGCCAGTACCGATCGCATTGGCGTATTTGCTTTAGGATCGGCCGTTACCTGATTTCGGAAATAAGGAACCTGTTCCGTTATAAACTGAAGCCGTTTATGGGTGTAATCGGCATAACGAGGGTCGCCAGTAGCTTCACTTGCCTGTAACATGGCGGCATAGGTGACACCCCATTCATAGCTAATTAGCCGGAAGTCGCCCGGTTTGAAAATAGCATTTGGGTTGAATGGTCCGCCTGTAGGAATGTCTTTTTTCGTCTCTTTATCAATGAGCTGGGTCGGAGTATTTGCGTCCAGATAGGTATAGATTCGGCGTAATACCCCTGTTACCTCGTCAATTTTAGGTTGCCCATAGGGAACTGGATAATCAGGTTGCAGTAAGTGCAGCGGAGTGGTTGAATCGTTGGCTTTAGGAGCACCTTGTTGGGCATAAAGGGGGGTGCCGACAGTTACCCCAATCAGTAACAGCCCTAGACTTCGGCTAGTAAAAGAGACAATTGGACTGAAAACAGACATAAAACAGGTTTGGAATTTGGTTAGTGAGCAACGGTGTCACTCTATAAATAGACATATTTAGTAGCTGAATACCCCAAATATTACAAATCTTTGCTTGTTTTCTATCAGGCTCTCCCCTGCGTGAGTTTATTCTTGCAGGCCTTATTGCCTGTTAATGCGCCAAGGAGTTAAATCGGTCGATAGGTTTAGCCGAAAAATAGAGTTAAGAGCAATCTTAGCGACCCTAGTGATGAATATAACGGCCTTTACGTAAGGTCATTACAAAATTTCAATAAAGTGCTGGAGCTTATCAAAACTGAATATATATCAGGCCTTTATCGAATAAAAAGCTGATTAAATAGGGGTGGTTTACCCGATATTTATGAGCGAAAATTTATCGACTATACGTACTCAAGTATAAATAGCTTAAGTTATTTTGAAAAGGCGTTTTTGTCCTGCTGAGGAAGGAAGCATCTTCGGGTGAGGCTATTTATCCGGCTACCAAAGATGCTTCCTTCCTCAGCAGGACAAAAAATAATCTACTGTATTTTAGTCGACCTACTTGTACCGAAATAGAACAGATTATATACTGGAACTTGTCGAAGAGGAAATTAAGCAACTACTGTAAAAAAGACTTGTAAACTGCTTAGCAATGAGCGCTCTATTTTCTGGCTCATGGTAAAAAAGTGACCGAAAAATAGCGCACAAGTTTGTCTCCAAAAAGCGATTAAAGAGAGATAGGTTTCTGGAAATGCAATTTGTAAAAGGTATTTAGGGTAACGAACTGAAGTGCCGATTGAAAAATCGAATGCCAAAATAAACGTAAACGAGCAAAGCGGCAGTTTTTAAAAATCCTTCGATAGAGTTGACGCTGTAAATTCCGCTGGTGTAAGCTTGTATCCAGTCAAACAAGACAATAAAAAAGCCGATAAACGCAGTTATTGCTCCTATTATAACTAGCACTATCAGTAATTTCTTATCCATTTTTGAATCTGCCGAAGAGAGGTGATATGGTGTATGACACTTACCTCATCAAGAAGTTTAATTTCCATCCTGATAATTTATTTAATCATATAAATAGATTAAATAAAATGAAATGGAAATCGTGTGGTTTTAGGTTGAGGGCGCAAGATAAGGAGATTTTAATGAATTAATTACTTTCGACAATCACTAAATAATTTTATAAGCTTTCGCTAACTTATGCTCACTCACCCCAAAAAGAACCAGGCTATATCCTGCTATTTTCTTGTAAATTGCTCTCGCAAGTTTTTTGAAATTTTATATGATTGCTGTTATACAACGTGTTTCAAACGCATCGGTTTCTATTGATAATCAGATTAAAGGACAAATTGAAACCGGTTTTTTAATTTTATTGGGTATAACTCATACCGACTCTAGCGAAGATGTAGAATGGCTTAGTCGAAAAATAATTGGTATGCGAATCTTTAGTGATAATGATGGGAAAATGAACCTTGATTTAATGGCTGTTAATGGTAATATATTACTGATCAGCCAGTTTACACTTCATGCCAATACCAAGAAAGGAAACCGACCCAGTTTTATCGAAGCAGCTCGTCCGGAAATTGCTATACCGCTTTACGAAGCCATGATTGCCCAATTAACCGCCGACTTGGGTAAACCTATTCAGACCGGAGAATTTGGGGCAGATATGAAGGTGTCGCTCCTTAACGATGGACCGGTTACGATTATAATAGACTCGAAAAACCGGATTTAGCCTGGTTCGATTACCGATTTATGCTAACGATACGTTACTTTTACTGTAACCAGCCCTTGCCTGTTGCCAAACCAGCGTGTACAGGTAAATAGCCGAATGGATTTTTTACCCTCGAACATAAGCGCCTACGCCGAAGCGTTCACCGCTCCCGAAAGCGAGTTGTTGTACCAACTCAATCGAAATACCCGCGCTCACATTATGGCGCCCCGCATGTTGTCGGGGCACATGCAAGGTCGTTTTTTATCGATGATTTCGTGGATGATTCGCCCCCGTCGAATTCTTGAAATTGGAACCTATACGGGCTACTCAGCCCTTTGTCTGGCCGAAGGCTTAACGGACGATGGACTATTGATTACCATCGATCATAACGAAGAACTTGAAGATTTTGCCCGATCGTACTGGCGGCAATCTCCCTTACAGGATAAGCTGGATTTTCGAATTGGATTGGCCGTTGATATACTGCCAACGCTCAATGAAACGTTTGATCTGGTATTTATCGACGCTGACAAACGCAACAATTCGATTTATTTCGATCTGATTATCGAAAAAGTGAGGCCCGGTGGCTTCATTCTGGCCGATAATGTTTTGTGGAGTGGCAAGGTTGTTGAACCAGTAAAACCATCGGACCTTGATACAATGAGTGTATTGGCGTTTAATCAAAAAGTACAGGATGATTCGCGCGTAGAAAATGTGCTCTTACCCGTGCGAGACGGGATTATGGTGATGCGAAAACGATAAGTGCGATTGAGAAAATGAGCCGCCGTAGCGGTACGATTTATGAAAAAACGAATTCAGTTCCTTGCCCTATTCTTCCTGCTTACAGGCTTTATGGCGTCGGCACAAACGAGCGTGCCAACGGTACCGGAGCAACTGACGTTTGCCGATATATCGGTACAGTTAGACCCCGATGCCCGGCGCATCGTGCAGCAGGATGTCAACGCACTGATGGCGAACCGCCAATACTGGACCGCGAAACTTGATCGGGTGGTTTTGTATTTCCCTATGATCGAAGCGATTCTGATTGACGAAGATGTGCCTACCGATTTTAAATACCTCGCCGTTCAGGAAAGCTCACTTACACCCGATGCCGTATCGTCGTCGACAGCGGTGGGGTACTGGCAGTTTAAGCGCGAAACCGCTATGGATAATGGTATGCGCGTAGATGATGTTGTCGATGAAAGAAAGAGCATTACAGGTTCAACACATGGAGCGGCCAAATATTTGAAGCGGAGTAACGCTCAATTCAACAACTGGGTTGCATCGCTCTATTCCTATTACCTTGGTGCGGGTGGCATTGCCAAACTGATTCCACCCGATTGGTCGTATGCGCGTGAAGTAGCGCTTGATGGTCGTACGGATCGGTATATTCTGCGCTTCTTCGCCCATAAAATTGCCATAGAAAACGCACTCCAAACGCACCAGACCAGCAATCGGTTTGCGCTGATTGAGTACCCCAGTGGAGGAGGTAAAAGCATAAAGAATATTGCCGAGGAATTAAACGTCGATGAGTTTGAGCTACGAAAATATAACCGCTGGGTTTTGGGCGATGCTGTGCCAACCGACAAAGTTTATGTGATGGCTGTGCCGGTGGCTAGCAATCAGATCAACGATGTCCGGCAGAAAATTGTGAACGTAGACTCGAAAAAGACGCCTGATTTTGTCCAGAACGATGTTGGGTTTCCCGTTTTACGTCGGGTTACTACGGGCCTAAGTAGCAAAAACGATCCGATTTTGTATGAGATTAACGGCTTGCCGGGTATTCAGGCTCAGGCAGGCGACAATGCGGCCTCGTTATCGCGGAAGTCAAAGGTTAGCCTATCTAGCTTTTTACGCTATAACGATATGACCGATCGTGATCCGATTATTGTCAACGATGTATACTATCTGGCAAAGAAACGGAAAAAAGCGCTGGTTCCTTTTCATACGGTTCGTGAAGACGAAACAGCTCGTAGTATCTCGCAACGGTATGGTATCAGGCTTAAAAAGCTGATGCGTTATAACCGCCTGGATCGAGTGCAGAAACTGGCAACAGGCCGGGTGATGTGGCTTCGCGAACGTAGACCAAGTAACAAACCTGTCGAAATTATTAACGCGCCAACTCCTCCTGTTTACGATCAGACCCCGACGCCTAGCCGGGCGGAAGTGGCTGCTAACACCACAGTGGGTGGGGCTCCTCGAACGGTGAGCGGTGGCGACGCTGTGCCGCGAAATCCATCGGAACGGAAATTATACCAACCTAAACTGATAGGCGGTGGCGTAACGCCAAACGATGGTACATCGGAACCCGCAACAGCTCCTCGACCAGAAGTAAGCCGACCAGCTACGCAACCAACCAATAGCCGATCAGTACCGGTCGCGAGTAGTTCGACGCTGAGTAGTTCGGATGGTTCGCAGCGCGTCGTAATTGTTCGTACGCCTGATGGCTCACAGCCAACCAAATCGGTGCCAGTAGCCACGATGCCCGAGCGAGATCAAACGGCTAGTACCCCAACGAGTACACCGAAAGCCAAACCGTCGGATACATATGCAACTGCCCCAAAGCCTAAATTGACTCCCGCAGCCGACATCGATATGGGTCGGCCAGAGTCTGGGAAGTACGAAGGGCCGCGTGAACAGCAGGCCGATGGTTCATTGACCATACCATCTGCCGTACCGCCAACGAAAGCTCCTCCTCGCCCAGCTGCCAAGGTAGAAACGCGCCCTGTTGTGCCTGCCACGACAACCTCAGAGCCTAAGACAGTTACCCCGTCGGCTCCGGCAGCAAATCGTTCTGCGAATACACATACCGTTGAGGCTGGGCAAACCTATTACAGCATCTCAAAATTATATGGGTTGACTGTTGATGAACTGCTCTCACTAAACAATCTAACGGCAAATGATAAGCTTGAAGTAGGTCAGCAACTGACGATTAAGCTTACACCGGGTGGACGGCTTGTGCAGCCTTCGTCAACCGTTAAAACGACTTCGCCCACTGAATCATCAGTAACCTATCACACCGTTGCAAAGGGGGAAACCATGTTCCGTATTTCGCAGCTATACGGGGTAACCATCGAGCAGATTCAGGCCTGGAATAATTTGCCGGATGTTGGGGTTAAGCTGGGGCAGAAAATTAAGATTATGAAAAACTAATGAAAAATGAATAATGGAGAATGAATAGTGTAAAGTCTATTTTCCCGCAGTTTACATTATTCATTCTCCATTTTACATTAAAAAGCTATGATTCTGATTAATAATACCTGCATCAGCGATGATGTTGCTGAAAAATTCTTCGTTTGCAACTTAGATAAATGTAAAGGTGCCTGTTGTGTTGAGGGTGACATGGGCGCACCTTTAGAAGGCGATGAACATCTGATTCTGGATCGCATCTACGAAGATATAAAACCCTATCTCTCGCCCGAAGGGATCAAAGTTATTGAAGAACGAGGGGGTTATGAATCCGACGGTTTTGACGGCTTTGTAACGAATACGGTTGGTGGCCGGGAGTGTGTTTACGCAACCTGGAATGATAAAGGGATTCTGAAATGTGCTATTGAAGAAGCCTACAATGATGGTAAAGTCGACTGGAAAAAACCGATTTCCTGTCATTTGTACCCGATTCGGGTTACCAAATATGAAGCGTTTCATGCTCTCAACTATGACCGCTGGCCAATTTGTAGTCCAGCTTGTAGCTTTGGTGAGCAATTAAATGTCCCCATCTACAAATTTGTTCGCGAAGCGCTTATTCGGGCTTATGGCGAGGAATGGTATAATCGCTTGTCGAAAGCAATTGAAGAAAAAGAATAAACGGATTGCCGTTTGCTCATGGAACAACGCGATTATTTTGAAGAGGTATATGAAGTAGTACGACTGATCCCCAAAGGTCGCGTGACGAATTATGGCACGATTGCCCGCTATCTAAGTCTTCGGGCGGGCGCTCGAATGGTCGGCTGGGCCATGAATGGCTGTCACAATCGACCTGATGTGCCCGCACACCGGGTCGTCAACAGTGTGGGCGTCCTATCAGGCAAACACTTTTTTGGTGAACCTGATGTTATGCAGCGCCTTCTGGAAGCAGAAGGTGTTCAGGTTAAAAACGATAAAGTCGTTGACTTCAAAAAAGTTTTCTGGGACCCTGCGGTTGAACTGGCTTTGTAAGAGAGGTTTTAAGCCGCCTGTTTTTGCTGCTCAACTAGCTTCGCTAAGACCGATAGCACATCTTGTAATTCCTGAGCCAGAACAGGGTCGGTTAATTGATCGTTAGCGGCTAATCTTTGCTTGACAAAAGGTACAATCAGTGACGCTTTTCCGGGCGTTATCGCCATAAGAACGTCCAGCGTGTGCGATAGCGCAGCATGTGCCCGCATGCCACCTGTATCGGAAGGGCCAGCGCTGATAATGCCCGTAGGCTTATGCACAAACTCGCCCGATGAAGCAATCCAGTCGAGCATATTTTTCAGAACACCCGGCATACCATGAATGTATTCGGGAGTACAGACGATTACGGCATCGGCTTCTCGAAGTTGAGTGCGCAGACTTTTTACCGCTTCGGGCGCTTGATCGGTATCGCGTTCGGGACTGAAATGTGGAAGATCGTCAAGCCCGTCGTAGAGTTTGACTGTTACCTCCGATGGGGCTAAGTTGGCGATGGCTCGCAGGAGCGATGTATTCGTGGAGGCTGCCCGCAGGCTACCCGAGATGGCCAGAATGTTCATGCGTGTTGGGACTAGTACCTATCGCAACACTTTCGTAATCTCGTTTAGTTTCTCCATTTTCTGGACAAAATCGCCTTTGAGTTGATTCCGGATAGCGGTCAGATTATCCAGGGTTTCCTGTAAGCTATCAGGCAGAATATCTTCCAGTACTTCACGGAATCGTTTGGCAAAGGTGGGCGATTTGCCGTTGGTAGAAATAGCAACTTTCAAGTCGCCTTTCTTGACCACAGAACTCAGGTAAAAGTCGCATAAATCAGGCGTATCAGCTACGTTCACCAAAATTCGATGGCGTTTGCAATCGGATTGCACCTGTTGGTTAACGGCTTTGTCGTTCGTACCGGCAATGACTAAATCTTTGTCGGACAGATAAATTTCGTGATAAGCTTCCTGAATCAATTGGAGTTTGGGAAACAGGTGCGTCATCTCCCGAATTTCGTCCCGGATGTCAGGCGCTACAAGCGTAACCCGAGCCTCAGGCGAATTGCCTAGCAAAGCGTTCAGTTTTTCCAGACCTACATAACCTCCACCTACAATGAGCACATGCAGGTTCTCAGCTTTGAGGAAAATAGGGAAGAGGGTATTCATACAAAAAGTCGATAGTCGTAGGTCGCTAGTTATAAGAGGGATAGACCAACTTACTTCTACTAACAAACTTACGACTATCGACTGATGGGGTGTATGACAAGTTTAAAATAAACTTACCCGACTGATGACTGACGACTTTTTTAAAACTTGAACCCTAGGTTTACGCCCAGAATTCGACGTTTGCTGTTACCGCTGGTCAACACATCGGCAAATCCATAATGGTAAACAAAGTCCAGCATAATTGGGCCTGCATCGAAGCCGAGGTTAACCAGACCGTTGATCGTTGCTGCCTGAAAGTCAGCATTATTAAGATTGAAATCGTTTTTGTCGGTGCCCAGTGGCGTAGCATATTCACCACCCAAAGCCAGCCGTACACCCGATACGCCCCGTTCCGATTGCGCCAGCTTCACCCCGATATACGCTGGAATGTGCAGATAACGCTGATCGATGTTGGATGTGATATCGCTAACGCTCTGACCATCGCCTGCTTTATAGAACTGAGAACTGGAGGTCAGGTATTCCGCCCCAATCTGTCCATAGATTCGACCACCGGCCCGTACTAAGAAGCCCAGTTGATAACCCAATCGACCTGTCAAGTTCTTACCATCGACTGTTTCTCCTTCGAAACGGGTTGAGTTGGCCCCACCATAAACGCCAAATGTAAAGTGTTTGTATTTCTCGCGATGTTCCTGACGTTCAGATACATCCTGGCTGCGTTGCCCATCTTCAAAACCCTCGTCGTAGGCCTTGCTTAGATCACGTTCATCGAACCGGCGATTGTCGCCAATACGGCCTTCGTAGCGGTTGTCGTAGCGTGGATATTCTTCATTCCGACGATTATACTCGCGCCGTTCGTCAATGGCATTGTTGAATTGGCGTTCATCACGCTGGTTGTAACGCCGTTGATCGCGGCTATCGTTCCGGTTGTAATCGTATCGGTCGTTGTAGGAATTTTGCTGGCCTAATACGAAACTCGTACTACAGACCCCTGCGACAAGTAAAGCTGTTTTTGTTAACGTTTTCATAACCTGTTGAGTTGAGTAAATGAATACCAAGATTCAATTCTAAAACCGCCTATATGGAGGAATGTTTGTGTAATCATGTCTGCAAGCCATTTTAGTTGGCCACTGGCTATAAAAAAGCCGCCTTCGTTGAAAGGCGGCTTTTCTGTGCAGCGCTAAGCCAGCTTTAGAATTTAAATCCTACACTAGCACTCAGGATACGACGTTGCGAACCGGCAAAACCTGTTGAGGTTGTGTTACCATTGGTTGGGTTTTTGATCGAATCGCTTAAGCCATAGTGATAAGTCAGATCGATCAGCAACGGACCAATATCAAACCCTAGCTGACCCAGACCATTAAAGGTACCGCTTTTGATTTCGGCATTGGTCAGGTTGAAATTACCGCTGCTGGAACTGATCCGATTGGCATATTCAAGACCAACCTGCAAGCGAATAGCCGAAATTCCCCGATCTGATTGCAGCAGTTTATAACCGATATAAACCGGGATTTGAACGTACTGAATATTGATCTGATCCTGAATTTGGCTAGCTGTCTGACCATCACCTTTCGTGAAATAATTTGAACTAGAGGCAAAGTATTCAGCCCCTAATTGACCGAAGAGTCGGCCACCACCCCGCACAAAGAAACCAGCCTGGTAACCTACTCGGCCCGAGATGTCGCCACCCGTTGTTTCGCCTTTTAGTTTAGTTGAGTTCAAACCGGCATAAATACCAAAGACGAAGTTTTTGTAATCTTTCGCTTTGGTGCGTTCTGGCCGATCCGTGGTCGAATAGGTTTCCGTTGAAACGGTCGTTGTTGTACCATCAGCAGGACTTGCCATGCTGTTCGTTGAATAGGTGCTGTTCGTAGTCGACGAATTGCTATTCGTAGAATTATTGCTATTCGTAGAATTGTTGTCCATCGTCGAGCTGCTGTTCATCGAGTTCGTACTATCAGTCGTAACTGGCGATGTGTACGTAGGACTTGTTGTACTCGTTGTCGAATACGTGGGTGTGGTTTGGGCATTCACGAACCCGATACCACACAGGCAAGCTGCCAGGAGGGAAAATTGCTTTTTCATAACTTGTTCTCTCGTTGAGTGTATAAATAAAAAAGGGTGTAATCGAAATTACACCCCATTAACAGGCCGTTACCAAGCAATGTTTTGAACTATTTCAATTTTAATAAACGAAGAGTTACAAAACCCTCAGTAAGAACCGATAACGATTTCTCTAAATTCTTCATGACTCTGTTTTCAGTAGAGACAAAAGAGTTACGCGGCTCGCATGGTTTTAAACGCATTCATTAAGCCATTGGTCGAGCTGTCGTGTGAGCTAATAGGCTCATCATTCTGTAATTCAGGCAGGATTCGGCTGGCTAGTTGTTTGCCCAATTCAACACCCCACTGATCGAAGCTAAAAATGTCCCAGATAACGCCCTGTGTGAATATTTTGTGCTCATACATGGCGATTAGGCTGCCGAGCGTGTAAGGCGTCAGTTTCTTGAACAGAATAGAATTCGTAGGGCGATTGCCCGAGAACATCTTGAATGGGGTCAGTGCTTTGATTTCCTCTTCGCTTTTGCCCGTTTTGCGGAGTTCTTCGGCCGCTTCGCCTTCCGTTTTGCCGTTCATAAGCGCTTCGGTTTGCGCAAAATAATTGGCCATTAAAATTTTATGATGCTCGCCAATGGGCCGTTGGCTCACGGCTGGTGCCAGAAAATCGCAGGGAATTAATTTAGTGCCCTGGTGAATGAGCTGGTAAAACGCGTGCTGACCATTGGTGCCGGGTTCGCCCCAGATAATTGGACCCGTTTGATAATCAACAGGATGACCAGCCCGATCAACCGATTTGCCATTACTTTCCATATCGCCTTGCTGGAAATAAGCCGCGAACCGGTGCATGTATTGGTCGTAGGGTAGAATGGCTTCGGTTTGTGCGCCAAAGAAATTGTTGTACCAGATACCCACCAGCCCTAAAATAACGGGCAGGTTCTGGTCGAGGGGAGTGTCGTGGAAATGGAGGTCCATTGCATGAGCGCCATCCAGCAGTTCTTCAAACTTGTCGAAACCGACATAGAGCGCAATGGATAAACCAATAGCTGACCAGAGCGAGTAACGACCACCAACCCAATCCCAGAAACCGAACATATTGTCGGGATCGATGCCGAATTTCTCCACATCTTTCTGATTGGTTGATAGCGCGGCAAAGTGTTTGGCAATAGCGGCTTCGTCTTTGGCGGCATCTAAAAACCACTGACGTGCTGTTTGGGCATTGGTCATGGTTTCCTGCGTAGTGAACGTTTTCGATGCGATCAGGAACAGCGTAGTTTCGGGCTTGACCGTTTGCAGCGTTTCGTAGATGTGTACGCCATCGACGTTCGAAACGAAATGCACCCGCAGTTTTTTATCATCGGCATACGGTTTCAGTGCTTCGGTCACCATAACGGGGCCAAGGTCCGAACCGCCGATGCCAATATTGACGACGTCGGTAATCGCTTCACCTGTGTAACCTTTCCATTCACCCGACCGAATCCGCTCGGTAAAGGATTTCATGTGGTTCAGCACTGCATTGACATCTGGCATAACATCGGCACCATCCACCAAGATAGGCGTGTTGGAACGATTGCGCAGGGCAACGTGTAATACGGCGCGATCTTCAGTCCGGTTGATTTTATCGCCCGAGAACATTTTCTTGATAGCACTCTTTAACTCAGCCTGTTCGGCGAGTTGTACAAGTAGGCTCAACGTTTCGGCGGTGATGCGGTTTTTCGAGAAATCGAGCAGAATATCCTCAAACTGACGGCTGAACGTATTAAACCGCTCTGGGTCTTCGGCAAACAAATCACGCAGATGGCGATCTTTCAGACCATCATAATGAGCTTGCAGTTGGGCATAAGCCGGTAAGTCGGTAAATCGATGATTGGCGAGCATAAGGAGGTTTTACGTTTCAGGTTCTAAGTTTCAGGTCAACTGTCACCAGCGTTACTGACGTGTCAGCTACCCCGGAACTTGGAACCTGAAACTCGAAACTCATTTCACTGGCGCGAATATCGTGAATCCCGGCAATCTTTTTTCGGCTATTTTTACGCTCCTTTTCCATTCGGGATCGTTGTTTTTTGACATCAATACACCCATTAATGAATCAAAAACTTTTCTATTCGCTGGTACTGGTCGGTTTAGGGGCCTTATTTTTTATCCCATTCCTGGGGGGCGTCCGACTGTTTGACTGGGATGAGATCAACTTCGCCGAATGCGCCCGCGAGATGATTGTGCTGGGCGACTATCTGCACGTTCACATTGATTTTAAGCCGTTTTACGAAAAACCACCCTTGTTTTTCTGGCTCCAGTCGATGATGATGAATGTCTTCGGGATCAACGAGTTTTCGGCCCGTTTACCGAATGCAATCTGCGGGATCATTACGCTGGTTTATCTCTATCATATCGGCAAAAAACTACATGGGCATCGGTTCGGGTTCTTGTGGGCGCTGGCATATTTAGGGTCCGTATTACCGCATCTTTATTTTCGATCGGGGATCATCGACCCATTTTTTAATCTGTTTATTTTCGTCAGCCTGGTCAATGTGATTTTTGCTTCCTGGAAGCGCGAACGACTGGGCGGGGCCATGACCGTACCCAAAAGCGAATGGACCTATATTTTGCTGGGTGGCATTGTACTGGGCCTGGCCATTCTGACCAAAGGCCCCGTAGCTTATCTGATTGTGGGCTTAGTGTTGGTTACGTACTGGATGTTGAATCGTTTCCGGTGGTTCATTACTCCGCTGCAATTTCTGGCCTTTACGGCAGCGGCCTCGGCGGGTTCGTTGCTTTGGTATGGCCTCGATATTTATCTGAACGGACCAACGCTGGTGCGCGAATTTATAGCTTATAGCATCCGGTTATTCAGTACGCCCGATGCGGGTCATGTTGGCTTTCCGGGCTACCATATTATTATTCTGTTAGTTGGTTGTTTTCCGGCGTCAATCTTCGGAATCCGTGCGTTTGGATCATTGTTTATCGAACGAAACTACCAGCGCGAGTTTCGGCGGTGGATGCTGATTTTGTTCTGGATAGTACTGGTTCTGTTCAGCATTGTTCAATCGAAAATCGTCCATTATTCGTCGCTTTGCTATTTTCCCCTGACGTACTTCGCTGCGCTGACACTCCTACAGTTGGAAGAGCGTAAAATTCAGTTTAACAACTGGATGCGGGCAGGTTTGCTGGTTATCGGTGGAATTTATGTGGCCGCTATTGCGGGTCTGCCGTTTCTGGCCCGACGTATGGATATTGTGAAGGCTGCGGCCGATCAGGATGCGTTTACTCAGGGGAACCTGAACGCCAAAGTAGAGTGGACCGGCTGGGAAGCATTTCCGGGTGTATGGCTACTGATTATTATTGCCCTGGCCCTGATCTGGTATAATCAGCGCGAAATGGCTCGTGCTTCAGTAACACTTTTCATTGGTGTAGCGATGTTCGTAACGTTCACGCTCTGGTTATTCATTGGTCGTATCGAAGGAATTTCACAGGATGCCGCTATGCGTTTTTTTGAGCGGGCTCAGGGGCAGAATGTATACGTGAAAACCTACGGTTATCATAGCTACGGCCCCTTTTTCTATACGCGAAAACAACCTGTTACGAATCCTAATGAATACAACCTGGATTGGTTACTAAAAGGCAAAATCGATAAAGACGTTTTATTCATTCGCCATGCTTCTGAGGAGCCAACCCTGCTCGATTCGCTTCCTGACGTTCGAAAAACAGGAGAGGAAAATGGATTCGTTTTTTATCGGCGAAAGGCGAAGTGAGTAAATGTGCAGATTTAAAACTGTTGGCGGAACTAGGTGGTTATAGCAGCATGACTACTTCTCACAGAGCCCCGAAAACGGCTGGAGCGTTTGCGCTCTTCTGGCTGGTACTTGCATGTATATCCTGTAGTAAAGGCAGTTTGCCGAGTTCTGGACCTCAGAAAAAGTTGCGTGTTTCTGTTGGCGAGATCAAAGAAGTATCCTTATCTACTGAGAGTGATAGCGCTGCGGAGTTAATTGGCACATCCGATAACCAGGAAGTCGTAGAAGTTTCCCGACCCCAACTTGCGCCAGCGGTCGATACGCTTACTAACAAAAAATCCCCAATGGTTTTTCAAATAAAAGGGGTGACTGTAGGTACTGCCAACGTAATCTTCACTACGAAACCGTTGAATCAGGCAGGCAGCGGACAAACAATCCGAACTTACATAGTTCAGGTAACGGCCAGGTGAAAACGGGTTTTGGTAGCCGTAAAATTGATAACAACCTTATCGCTGAATGCTCAAAATTGCCTTTTCGAATTTGGTAAATCGTTGTGTCAAATCTGCGTGAAGTGCTTTTTTTATGGCTTCTTCTTTAATGAAACTGTACTCGATACTATTGAAGACGAATTTCTTAATGTTTTCGTACGAAATGTGTTTATACCGTTTTGCCAATAGGACAAATTGATCGGTCAAATTAGTACGCAATACACCGGCATCATCGGAACAAATAACCATAGGGACGTTAAACTCTTTATATAAACTAATAGGGTGTTTATCGTCTTTTACTTTCAGAATAAATTCGTTACTAAACAGATTTATTTCTACAGCTACTTTCTGCTTACTCATATACCGTAAAAGATCATAACAATTGGCTTCATGGGCAATGTCGACGCCATGCCCGATTCGATTGGCACCAGCTAAATAAACGGCAGCATTAATATGCCAGGTTAATTCTTCGGGTTTTACCAAGCCCAGTGTCAACTCACCTGCGTGCAGGGTGTATTTTACGGTTGGGTATTTGGAATGGCAGTAGTTGAACATAACCATATGCAGCCAATAATCTTTTAAGGCTACTTCGTTGTCTTCGGGTGCGGCAATATTAACGCCTACGACTAGAGGGCTGGCGGCTGCCGATTCAAAGGCGACGACCATACTCTTAAAGGCGTCAAGAGGCTCAACGGTACGGACAACATAGCTCTGATACCGCATCGTAAACTGGGAGTCGTCGATTTTTAGCTCGTTATGTAATTTTGTAAGTGGTTGGTTAATAACGTTAGTTGCGCATTCGCGTATGCCTTTCGTTTGTAGCTGCGTATACAGTGAATCCAGTAATCGTAAACAGGAAACGGTATCTTTTGTAGTCTGGTAGTTTCTGAGTGCCGTTGTTGAACTTGCCAGATCGCTCAAATTTATTGTACAGGGAGCATAGGCAAAAAGCGTTTCTATATAACTGACATTTTCTTTTTTCGCACGGTTTTTAATTTCTAATAATCCTTTATCTACTTCGGCTCGACTAACAGGACCAAAATAAGAGAACGTCTCAAAAAATAATTTGTCTGATGGATAGTCAATATGATTATAATCTTTGATAGACCATTTCTGAAATAACTTCTGTTTGTATTCGGGTAATGTACCCTCCGCTTTTAATTCTGATAGTCGAGCCCAGTCGTCTCCCGATGGTTTTTGTTCGGAAATTTTTATTGTTTTCTTATTGATAAAATAATCTTTAGAAATCGCATAATCAATATACGACTCAGCATAAATAGAGCCATTATAATGGTGATGTAAATCGCCACCTTTGGGCATTTGTGTAAAAAAAGCCGTTAAGGAAGCTTCATCATTTCTGATTCGCTCAAAATAAGTAGCTGCCGATTGAGAAAAGGAAAAGTTGATCTTGAGAAACAATAAGAAAGTGACGAGTATTCGTGTGGTCATAATTGATTTTTAATTTATTAGGCTATTTCATTGCTAGCTTACTTTTGTCATTCCGACGCAGGAGGAATCTCAAGCTTGCCTAACATGATACTTGAGATTCCTCCTGCGTCGGAATGACAAAAACTATACAATTTTAATAGAACACAGGAAATCTAAGCGGTTTCTAAATCGAACTTGAATTTCCTGTAGTAGTACAATAATGTCGAGTACTGACAGCAGAATCATGTAACTTTTTAACGAGGAGCCTTTGTATAGTCGTACCAATAGTGTTGTGTTCGCCCATCTTCGTAAAGGTCGATTATGGTCACTATCGGCTCAAATTCCTGAAATGGCCCTATCCATCGCCGACCAGCTATTGATCCGTTACAGAGGTACTTTATGCTAAGATACGTTAATTCTTCCTGCATGTGAAGGTGGCCACTAATGCAGAGCTTAATTTGAGAATGTTGCTTAAATAAGTTTTTTAACTCAAGCGAATCGGTGTGGGTGAGCAGGCTGGCGGGTATCTGATTACCGGCTCTTGTTTCGAACCGGAAGAATTGATAACAAGCCGACAGAATGGGAATGTGCGACAAAATGCAGGTTGGGCGAGTCGTATTGGCTAAATCATTGGCTAACCACCTCATTTGTTGATCATCTAAACGTCCGGCCAGGCCAAGTTCTGGATCGGCCGGATTTGGGGTCTGGTAAATGCTGTCTAAAACGATGAAATGCCAGCCCTGACGGTCAAAACTATAATAACGCTCTGACATGCCTAATTCGTCAAGCGCCCATTTTTTGCCGTAAAGAGGATCGTTTTTTAACGTGTCGTTGGGCATAAACCACCCAAATACATCGTGATTGCCAATTGCACTCATGACGGGTATATTATTCTCCTGACGAAGAACTGAGTGCCACAATTGCCATTGGGCTTTCACATCGGCCTTATCTGTTTCTAACGCATTGAGGATGCAGTCGCCACCGTTCAGAATAAGTTCGGGTTTGTCGGATAGTGAATTGATAAATTGCAGGGCTTTGGCAAAGCCCTGAGCTGATCGATTTCCTGGACCGATATGTATGTCTGTGATATGAGCAATCCGAATAGCGCGTTTTGCCTGCGTATTCCCTTGTGGAATTGCTTGATGGTCAGGAAGTAAAGAAGCGGCAAGTCCAGTAGTTAAAAACGTACGTCGTTTCATTCGGGTAGGTGCGCTATAGTTCGGGCAAAAGCGTTTCTACCAGATAGGTGACTAGGTCGTCGTGTGGCTGCCGGGCATAGCTGGTGATGGTTTCCATGAGGTCACTTTCTCCACTCGTGCCTTCTTTGCTCACGGCATCCGTAACCGTTCCCACATACACATACCGAACGTTCAACCCCGACTCTTTGGCACACAGGGGCGCTACGCCATAGATCGATATTGTATCCATATTAACCACGCTGCATCCGTGGGCTTTCATAGCCAGAATGGTTGCTGGATACTCACGGTACAAACTGTTGGAACACCAGACCGTATAATGAGGCCAATCTAATTCTTCGACGGCTGTCAGCGTACTTAAGGTCTGGTATAAACTGGTTTCAGGGTGAGTCAATTCGAAAGCACCAACGCCATAGTGCTGACCGAGGGGTAAATCGGACATGGCGGCAGACGCAATAAATCGCTGCCCCATGGGTGCTCCATTGAAGGCGCCTACGTACCCGACGCCAATAATGGTGCTAATGCCATAATACACTAGTTCCTCCACGGTAGTCGAGCCTACTTCAAAACCGTAAACCTCGCTAATAACAAGAAAGGAAATACCCTCATAGGCACAAAAACGAACTTCGCTACAGGGTGAATGCAGGAAATAACGCTCCGAGGAGACTTCGACTACATAAGGCTCAAATCCGGCAGGGAAAGGTGTGAAGCAAATAAAGGCGGCCTGTGCTGCTGCCCAGCGAGAAGGTAATTGCTTGTTGTTAAACAGTAATCCGGGGGTAAGATGCGGGGTTGTCGTGGTCATGAAGTCGAGATGCCGGTTGAGCTTATACTAGAAACCACAAAGGTTATGAAAACCGGGTAACTTAGAAAGTGCGCTGCATTAACGATATGTGAACGCGGTTGGCAACACTACCTTGTTTATTTGTATCTTGTCACTACGTTTCGATCCTATCCGTCACCTAAAAATTGATCACCAACCGAATTAGTCAAGAGCAGTTTCAAACGATCTTTCTAGAAATTGAAAAGAAAGATCTGCCCCGTTTGAATAAAAAGTTCTGGTCGTTTGACTGGAAAAAGGAAATTAAATTGGTTAATAGAGTTGTTTATAAATTAACTACTCAAGAAAATCCAGATGTCATACAAGGCTTGATTAGTTGGTCTGACTTTGGTGATCACATTTTTATAAACGTCGTTGAATCGGCCCCGTTTAATCGAGGTGTTGAGCGTTTGTATCAGGGCGTAGCCGGTAATTTATTTGCAATTGCTTGCCAAGAGTCGTTTGCAAGAGGATATGATGGTTTTATTGTATTTGAGTCTAAAACAAAACTGATAAATCATTATCAGGACTTATTAGGAGCACAACGCCTGGGTAGCTCAATCCGAATGTTTGTTGATACACAGGCGGCTAGTCATTTAATAAAACTTTACTTATGAAACCGAAATCCCCAAAATTGATCGAAGAAATAGACGTAGAAGTTGTCAATCGTCAGCCAAATGCCACAGAACGTCAAGAGATTAGTGCGTTCATTCGTTCCTATAAAACGAAAACTAAAGGTGTGGCTCCTACTGCTTCAATACTACCCCGTTGAGCGTAGTCCGGAGACTACGCTCAACGGGGTTTGTACCTATGGGCTTCAGTCCGTGCTTTCGTTCGACGCATACATGGACTGAAGCCCGTGGGTACAAACTCAATTTACTGCTTGATAACCAGCGCTGTTACTACACTTAGTAAAGCAATAATTCCTAGAATAATCGCCAAACGAGGCTGACCGGTTCGGTAAAGGAGAAAAAAGGAAATTCCAAAAAGAGTCAGGGCAAATAGCGAACGATAGACTGGCTCCAAACGATGAGCAGATCGTGGAGCGGCAAAGATTCCCCACAGGGTTGCGGCCACCACTGGAAGACCAATGGCCAGCAAATACTTGCCATATGGATTCTGACTGCTATGGAAACCAGCATAGCCAAAAGAGCCTAACATGCTTAGTTCCAGTAGAAAATAAACGGTCTGATTAAGTCCTTTTAGCCATTGCATAGGATGAGTTGGTTAAATGGTCAAGTTAGCTACTACGCCCAATATGCAAATTTCTTCTTCGTAAAGATCGCTTTAGGAATCATGGCATGAACGCCCAGCGTCTGGTCAACCACCTGACTAACCTCAAAATCGACAGCTGTACTGGCAATTGACAAAGCCTCGTTGAAGGTAAAACCTAGTTCATCTTTAATGAAGGCGCAGGCTTCGGAAAGGGCATTTTTCATCGCCTTGTTAAGGTCTTTGTCCAGGCCAACAGCAATAAAATGGGTAGGCGTTTCGGCACGAGGCACCTTTAGTGTTTTTCCTTTGTGGACAATAAATTTGACGGTGAGGTTAATGGCCGTTTCAATAGCGACACCACTTACTTCGCCATTACCCTGCGCCCCATGACCATCCCCCGTTGTAAAGAGCCCACCGGGTACCGAAACTGGCAAGTATAGGGTTGAGCCTTTTGTTAAGTGCTTAATATCCAGATTGCCACCGTAAAAATTTGGTGGAATTGAACTCTGGTGGCCCATATCGGCGGGTGGCGACAGCGCCATGACACCCATAAATGGCTTCAACGGAATCTCGATACCTTCTTTGAGCGATGCCGTTTTGCGTTTCATATCGTATCGATACACGAACGTTTCGCGAGTTTTTACCTCGTCGGGAATGCCCCCGCCACCCGGCCAGACACTGTTGACGCCAAAAGGAGCCGGAAACGTCAGATCGAGAATGCGGATTTCAAGGCTGTCGCTGGGTTGGGCTCCCTCAATGTAAATCGGACCCGTCAACATGTGTCCGCGAATACCAGATGGCTCAGGTTTTACATTTTTCAGGATTGCAATGACTTCCTGCGCATGTTGATCGAGCGGAAGGTTATTCTTAGTATAAAACTCTTCGGGATTGGTTCGGCTCACACCCGATGGATTAACAGTTTGAATTTCAACAATGTCGCCGTCTTTTACTTTAGCTACGGGCGGGACATCGGCCCCATAATAGCCCCAAACCATATTTTCGGGTAACGACCGTACCACATGATCGGGCTTGATGGCTGCTGCCTGAGTGGATAGCGTTTCTGGCTGATTAACCTCATCTGAGGTTGGCGTAAAGGGCGTAGTGGTTAATCCGCTGGTTGCGAAAATAGCCAGCCCGTTTCGGGTTGTTTTGCGTAAAAAAGTTCGTCTGGAAGTGTACATGAGGTTGTATGATTGAGCAAGCTCAATGAATAAGCGTAGTAAGATACTAAATCAATGGAGAATTGAGCCCAATGAGGCTCGTTGTTAGCCTACTAGGTGCCAGATTGCTCTAAACAACCCAGCTGTTTAGCCAGTTAGGTTGCAGAAATAACCTGATTCCCTGTGTCCGTATCCCCCGCCCAAACGACTACTTCGTCGTCGCCCAATAAATGGATTATTCTAGGTACGATTATGTTCGGCACCTTCATGTCGACGCTCGATAGTAGTATTGTCAACATTGCCTTGCCGACCATTCGGCGTGAGTTAGGAGCGGGCGATAATGTGGAATGGATCGTACTCTGTTATCTGCTCACAACGACGAGTACACTGCTGATTATGGGCAAATTATCCGACTGGGTAGGCCGCCGACAATTGTATATCACGGGCTTCTGCGTATTTGTGCTGGGTTCCTTACTTTGTGGCCTGGCCTGGAATCTCTGGTCGCTGGTTGGGTTCAGAGTATTACAGGGGTTGGGAGCTTCCATGATTTACGCCATTGGTCCGGCCATTATTGGCGATGCCTTTGCTCCGCAGGAACGGGGGCAGGCGCTTGGTTTAATGGGCTCGGTAGTGGCTGCAGGCTCCAGCGCCGGACCTGTTATTGGTGGTCTGTTGCTGGGTAAATTCGGCTGGTCCAGTATTTTCTTTGTGAATGTGCCCATCGGTTTAATCGCTATCTGGCGAGCCTGGACCATTTTGCCCGAAAGCCCCAAAGTAACCAACCAACGGTTTGATCTGGTAGGAGCGGGCCTATTCTTGATTGGCGTAACTACCTTATTGACCGGACTGGATTTCGGTCCGGAGCCTGATTACGGCTGGAATGATAGTCTGGTCATCGGATTGCTTTCCGTTGGCGGTGTGCTATTGCTGGCGTTTCTCTTCTGGGAAATGCGGGTTAGTGAGCCGATGCTCCGATTGAGTCTGTTTCAGATTCGCCCCTATACGTCCGCAATTCTGGCCGCTTTTTGCGGATTTGTTGCCTCGGGCGGAAACCTGTTTGTCATCCCCTTTTTTTTGCAGCAATTACTGGGCTTAAATCCCGAACGAGCGGGGCTGGTGTTGTTAGCTGGGCCGTTAACCCTGAGTATCATAGCGCCTTTGGGTGGGTACTTGTCCAGTCGGATTAGCACACGCTGGTTGTCCAGCATCGGGTTGCTAATTACGGCTTGTGGTTATTTTGCTTTTTCGTTTTTGAATACTAGTTGGGACTGGAAGGAGGTGATCTGGCGAAGTTCGCTGGTTAGCCTGGGTTTTGGTCTGTTTCAGTCGCCTAATAGTAGCAGTGCCCTGAATGCGGCCCCACTTTCGCAGCGGGGTATTGCCAGTAGCATGATTGCGTTTATGCGTAATCTGGGTTTTGTCGTTGGTATTGCGCTGGCTGCTGCCGTTTGGTACAGTACCCGAAATCGTTACGGAATTGCGCATCAGGTAACACCTGAAACGCCTGCTGCGCAACTACTTGGCATGCATTACGCCTATTTGGTAATGGCGGGTCTGGTATTAACAGGCGCAATTATTTCCCTGACCCGTGGGAAAGCCACACAGACATCCCCGCCAGTAGCCGTTGTTCCTGAAGGGTAATTTCGTAGCGCGGGTTTCCACCCGCGCTACAGCATTCTATCGTTTTGGCCCGACGGAGTCGTAAATGACTACTTTCTCCCACAGGTGCGCATAATTGTTGCGGAAGTCGTCGTGAATGGGGTGTTTTTGGTACGCTTCTTCATCGGCAGGGCTGTCGAAAAAGCACAACCAGGAATAGGTGTACTTGCGCTCGATGACATCGCGGGTGGTGCCTGCGGGTGTGCCAATGTGTACCATTTTGATGGTAGGGCATTTGGCCAGTTTGTTTAAGCCTTCCAGCAGTTTGGCTTTATCGGCTTCGTTACCCGCATTTTTCAGGTAGAAGAAAACGTGGTGAACAAACATTTCTTTAGGGGCTGATTCAATGACTGGCAACCCGGCACCCAGCCCGGCTGCAACGCTATTTTTAACAAAACTTCTCCGTGATTGCTCGTTCATTGGGTGTTCTCGTTTTCAGATTAGTAAGAAATCAAGTTCCTTTTAAAAGCAAAAATGCCAAACGATTCGTCGTCAGGCAAATCTGAACGCAAATCCGCTGGAAGAAGAAATTCTTTACGGCATAATTCATTACCTAACCAAGCTTGGGACACTACCAAAGAGTTGCCTTTTAATCATCTGGTAAACTTTTAGTCGTTTTAATAGTCAATACATGTAATTTATTGCCAAACCATTCGTGCAGATTTACTAAATAATTCAACTTATGAAACGTGTCATAATCATTGTATTGGCTCTTCTCGGCTTTCATGAAGGAAGCCAGGCCCAGATCAAAATCAACTCTAACCTCATGCAGGCGCTTATGGAAGCAGTGGGCTCCGCGACTATATCTGATGCGCAGGTTGCCGAGCTTTCGCGCCAGGCCATTGTTGAGATGGACGCCAAAAATCCGGTGGCTGCAGCCAACGACCCCTATACCGTACGACTGAATAAGATCGTCAGTCGCCATCATACGATTAGTGGTATACCCGTCAATTACAAAGTATATAAAGTCGCCGATGTTAACGCGTTTGCTACGGCTGATGGGAGTGTTCGGGTTTTTAAGGGGCTTATGGATATCATGACCGATAATGAACTTCTGGCTGTTATGGGCCATGAAATCGGTCACGTAGTGAACCACGATACACGCGATGCCATGAAACGATCGTTGCAACGTTCGGCTATCCGGGATGCTGTTGGTTCAACATCGGGTAAATTAGGCGAACTATCCCGGTCGCAATTGGGCGATATCGCAGATGGTCTACTAGGGGCAAAATTTAGTCGCCAGCAGGAGACCGAAGCCGACGATTACAGCTATGGATTCCTGAAACGTTATGGGTACAATGTGTTGGCATTGGCTACTTCATTTGAGAAATTAGCTAAGCTAAGCGGTGGAGGACAAGGTGGTAAAGTTGCAACAATTTTGTCCTCGCACCCTGATAGTCAGTCCCGCGCACAACGAGTGCGAGACCGGGCTCGCCGGGATGGGCTGTTGCGCTAGACATAAAGTTCATTTTGAGAGGGTTGCATCTGTTTCGGTATTTAGCTTTCTTTCGGACATAAAAATCTATTTACTCCAATGGAATCACAATCCTACCCTGAACGACAATACCCTTTTCTAACAGCCGATCAGATAAAACGTGAGCAGGCTGCTTTCATGACCCAGGTTTACGGCTGGATGACCGTAGCCCTGCTTATAACGGCCTCTGTTTCGGTCTGGGTGGCCAGTACGCCTGCCTTGCTGAATATTATTTTTGGAAGTCGCGTGGTTTTTTACGCGTTACTGATTGGTGAAGTACTGCTGGTGATGTATTTATCGGCAGCCGTGCAACGCGTATCGGCGCAGGCGGCAACCGCTATGTTTTTGGGCTATGCCGTTATGAACGGCCTGACACTGGCGTCGATTTTTATGCTCTATACCGGCGGTTCGATCGCTTCCACCTTCTTTGTTACGGCCGGGACATTCGGAGCTATGAGCGCTTTTGGGTATTTCACCAAACGTGACCTGACGTCAATGGGTGGCTTTCTGATGATGGCCCTCATTGGCTTGATTATCGCTTCGCTGGTCAATCTATTCTGGCAAAACGAGACGCTGTACTGGATTGCTACGTATGCTGGCGTTCTGATTTTCGTAGGGCTGACTGCATATGATACGCAGAAGATCAAAGAAATGAACGTGATCGGGAATGCTGGTACCGATGAAGATCGTAAGGAAGCTATTATGGGTGCCCTGCGGCTCTATCTGGATTTCATTAATATGTTTCTCTACTTGCTGCGCCTGTTTGGTCGTAGACGGTAGGTTAGAGGAGTTTGTCAACAAAAAAGCACTCTCGTTTGGGAGTGCTTTTTTGTTTGATGTAGATAAAGATACTTATAACTCATTGAGAAGATCTGTTAGTGGTCGAGCTTGCTTGGTGCCTTGCTCAATGGCCTTTAATTCTTGAATAGCCTCTTTCAACTCCGTAATAAGTTGTGCCTTAGTCGGCTCTTCGATGTTGTATTTTTCTTGATCGACTGTTATCTGTTTCATAATATCGGCTTATTTATCGTTTGTCCTGGTAGTAGTGTGCTCCGAGGTATAGTTTTTATGTTTCAGTCAGCTCATCTTTCTATTTTCTATAAATTACGGAAAAAGGTGACAAGATATGGGTATGTTCGATTACATGCACGTCAATTTGACGTTGCTCCCTTTGGCAGAAGATGAACGAAATCGTCTGATTAGCAATGAAGGTTTTCAGACCAAATCATTATACCGTGATTTGACGGATTATTACATCACCGAGGATGGTTATCTGGAAATGAGACCGGGTCCTGATTTCTCAGACGAAAATTGGGTCATTAATCCTCACAACGAATGCTTTCGTATTTCCGACGCGAATGGCATTATTAATTTCTATACCTCAGTTCGTGACGAGGCTTATACATATTTCGAGTTCGAAGCTTTGTTCCTTGATGGGTGCCTACAAGAAATTCGCTATTTAGGTGGTAATGTACGCACTGAGCGAATTCAAACATGTTTCTGGACGAGGAAGGAGCTTCTGAGGTCATCGGCATAAAAAACATTAAATCAATTATAGGGAGTAACTAAGAAACCTAGCCACATAACTATTTACCATTGTTAATAACTCTTGACCATCGATTAGCTTAAGATAATGTTGATACGCTTTAGTTGCATATTTTTTTATAACCTCTTTGGAGAATCTGAAATTCGTAATAATTACTCCACTACTAGCTTTTAGCTCATTGATTTTAAATAAAAAACGTTCAACTAGTTCAATACCTAAAGGGGCTTTCTTACGAGTTTTACATTCGATTAGGTGCGCTGTTGGGATAAGACCTTCCTGTACAGCTATCATATCATATCCGCCATCCCTAGTTCTTTTAGTAGGAGTTACATTATAACCTAAGCCAACAAAGAGTTTTCTAACAATCCTCTCAAAATCATAATGATGTATGCTTTGTATCTTTTTGTTGTCTTTATAGATTTCTAAAATCAGTTCATCAACTTCATCTATTTGTGATGTTCTTCTCAGTTCATTAAGTATTATAACTGCAGTAATACCGATCTCATTAAGCTTTAATGGCTTTTTATCGTCTACTTGAATGTTAAGCGTTCCATCTTGAATTCTGAATAAAAAATTCTCTAAAATCGGTACAATTGGATTTGTAGCCACTACGCTTTTAATATGCTGTAGATTTTTTAGAAGTACTGAAGAGGATACAATAAACTTCATGAGTCTGAAAAGTTATCTGCATAAATATACAAAAAAAGCCCGGCTACTTCTCAGTAACCGGGCTTTTGAAAATCAATCAATTACAAATTTTCGATGTGCGTGTCCAGATTCGTGAAGGCAATCTCGCCGTCGTCGTTCAACTCCATCAGAACGACCGAATCTTTTTTGACTTCGTTCGCCAGAATGGCTTTCGAGAGTTCATTGAGGACTCGGCGTTGCAACACTCGTTTCAGCGGACGGGCGCCAAAGACGGGGTCGAATCCTTCTTCACCGATTTTGCTCAAGGCTTCGTCGGTGGCATCGAGTTGGATGCCGTTTTCGGCCAGACGCTGTTTGATGCCCCGGAACTGAATGTCCACAATCTTACGAATGTTAGCTCTTGTCAGCGGTTCGAACATCACAATTTCATCGATCCGGTTGAGGAACTCAGGACGGATGGTTTGTTTCAACAACTCCATCACGGCCGATTTCGCTTCTTCCAGTACCAGCGAGTGATTCCAGCCTTCGTCTTCGGCAAATTTCTCCTGAATCAGATGGCTACCGATGTTCGAGGTCATGATGATGATCGTGTTCTTGAAATTGGCTACGCGACCTTTGTTATCGGTCAGGCGACCTTCATCGAGCACTTGCAACAAGATGTTCCAGACGTCGGGGTGCGCTTTTTCGATCTCGTCAAGCAACACAACGGAATATGGTTTCCGGCGAACAGCTTCAGTTAACTGACCGCCTTCGTCGTAGCCTACATAGCCCGGAGGGGCACCAATTAAGCGGCTCACTGCATGGCGTTCCTGGTACTCCGACATGTCGATCCGTACCATAGCGCTCTCATCGTTGAACAGATATTCGGCCAGTGTTCGGGCCACTTCGGTTTTACCAACCCCTGTGGTACCCAGGAAGATAAACGAACCGATGGGACGTTGGGGGTCTTGCATACCGGCCCGGCTCCGACGGACGGCATCGGCCACTACTTCAATGGCTTCGGCTTGTCCAGCTACACGTTTGCCTAGTTCTTTCTCCAGATTAAGCAGTTTCTCGCGGTCGCTTTGCAGCATTTTCGAGACCGGAATGCCCGTCCATTTTGCCACAACTTCGGCAATATCCTCAGCCGTAACTTCCTCCTGCATCATCCGGTCCGATGAACCTTTATCAGCCCCTTCTTCAGCCAGGCTATTCAGCTTTGTTTCAATTTCAGGAATGCGTCCGTACCGAATTTCGGCTACTTTACCATAGTCACCAGCGCGTTCGGCCTGGTCGGCTTCCAGACGCAATTTGTCGAGTTGCTCCTTCAATGTCCGACCTTCGTTGACCGATGCTTTTTCGGTTTCCCATCTGGCTTTCAGGTCGTTTCGTTGTTCACTCAGATCTTCGATCTGTTTGTTCAGTACGGTTTCCTTTTCTTTGTCGTTTTCGCGACGGATAGCTTCCCGTTCAATTTCCAACTGCATGATGCGCCTATTCAACTCATCGAGTTCTTCGGGAACCGAATCCATTTCCAACCGGAGTTTGGCGGCTGCCTCGTCCATTAAGTCAATGGCTTTATCGGGCAGAAAACGATCGGTGATATAGCGAGTCGAGAGTTCGACAGCAGCAATAACCGCGTCGTCCTTAATCCGAACACCGTGGTGGAGTTCGTATTTTTCTTTGATACCACGCAGGATCGAAATGGCATCGGCCATGTCAGGTTCATCGACTATAACAGCCTGGAACCGGCGTTCGAGCGCTTTATCTTTCTCAATGTATTTCTGATACTCTTTCAGCGTGGTGGCTCCAATCGTATGCAATTCGCCCCGCGACAGAGCAGGTTTCAGCAGGTTCGCGGCATCCATGGCACCTTCGCCACCAGCCCCTGCACCTACAAGGGTATGAATTTCGTCGATAAACAGGATAATCTGCCCGTCAGAATCAGTTACCTCCTTAATAACTGCTTTCAAACGTTCTTCGAACTCGCCTTTGTATTTGGCACCAGCAATGAGCAAGCCCATATCCAGCGAAACGATGGTTTTGCTTTTCAGGTTTTCAGGTACGTCGCCCGATACGATCCGTTGGGCCAGCCCTTCCACAATGGCAGTCTTACCAACGCCCGGCTCACCGAGCAGGATTGGATTGTTTTTGGTACGGCGGCTCAGAATCTGCAACACCCGACGAATTTCTTCATCGCGACCAATGACTGGGTCAATTTTGCCGGTACGAGCCCGCTCGTTGAGGTTAATACTGAATCGTTCTAAGGATTGATATTTCGCTTCTGCGTTTTGGTCTTTCACCGAATTTCCTTTTCTAAGTTCGTTGATAGCCGCTTTCGTTTGCTTCTCATTGAAACCGGCATCCTTCAATAACGTTGCAATTTGGTCTTTGCCCGCCATAAGTCCCAGCAACATTAGCTCAACGCTAACAAATTCGTCGCCGAACTCTTTGGTGTAATTGCTGGCTTTAGCCAGCGCTGCGGCTGAGTCGTTGCTTAAATAGACGCTTCCGTTACCGCCTGATACCTTTGGGTAAGTGGTCAGAATGGCTTCTAAAGCGGCACTGGTATTCTGTAAGTTGATGCTAGTCTTCTTAGCGATGAAACCAACTACATTTTCATCCTCCGACAGAATGGCCTGTAGCAAATGCCCTGTTTCAATACTTTGCTGGCCGTTGCCGAGGGCAATCTCCGATGCCTTCTGAACGACCTCTTGTGCTTTTATGGTGTAATTCTTAAAGTCCATGAGCGTTAGGAATGAATAATGGATAAGGTGCAATGAATAAAGTATAATGCCCTGCGGGAGTTAACCATAGTATGCATTGTCTCTTATCCATTAACAAATCACGGGCCGTAGTAGTTTTTCGGACATTTTGGCGGGGTTTGAATGCATTTGCGTCTACTTTAAGACAAAATGACAAGTAATGTGGATGGTTAAGAATTTAATGTCTTGATTATAGCTTAGCTCCGCTAGGAGCGACCTGTCAATAGAAACTAATTGCCCCTTACAATCGAAGCCCCGTTAGGGGCGACCTAGCTATTCTTAGGATTGGGGTCGCCCCTAACGGGGCTTTGATTGTGTGGAGTTATGGTCTTGCTATTGACCGATCACCCCATACGGGGTTATAAAAAGAGTTAATTCTCACTACTCGTAGAAATCGAAAATATATTTTGGTTCATAGGGCACTTCGAAACGCTTTAAAAATGTCAAATACTCTTCTCGGAAAGTTCGTTTTCTGTGATGTTCTTCCTGATTCAGTACATATTGAATCACATCTTTTACCTGCGATTGGCCATAGGTAAAAGCGCCATAACCTTCCTGCCAAGCAAACTTTTGAGACCATCCTTTCTCCTTAATGAAGCCTGATGAGGATGCCTTTACATCACGTACTAAATCGGATATGGTAAGCGTGGGCCCAAAACCAATGAATAAATGAGCATGATCAGGCATGCAATGGATGGCTAATAACTTAGCTCCGCGGTTTTGGACAATGGCGGTTATGTAGCTATGCAGGTCATTCTTGTGTTCACTGGAAATAAGATTTTGACGCCCTTTAACAGCAAAGACAATTTGGACATAAAGCTGGGTATAAGTGTTAGGCATAGTTCAAGGATTTATAATCCTTAGACGGTTGAGGTAAGCGAAAGCATCACAATTGTCCCTACTCAATTGTAAAGTCGATCATATTCAATAGCTAGCTCCGTTAGGAGCGACCTGTTAATAGAAACCAGTTGTGTTAAATTAGTTGAGCCCCGTTAGGGGCGACCCTAATCGTGTGAATAGTTCGGTCGCCCCTAACGGGGCTTTGATTGTGGGTGATTTGAGCGAGATTCTATTGACCGGCCACCCCTAACGGGGTTACATACAAAAAAACGCACCCTCACCATAGTCAGGATGCGCTTTGTAATGAATATAACGTCTATCAATCCAACCCTTCAGCTTCTATAGGCTTCATGCGCTCGCGGGCGATTTCGGCTTGATGGGGTTCTCTGGTTTCAACGGGACCTGCCAGTACTTCAGCTTCGGCATCGTACACAACAAAATTGTCGTAATCGTGGAATTTGCCTTTGGGGAGCCAGTAAGCCAGTAAAGCGGCATAAACCGTTGCTAGTGCACCGGCTGTCTGACCAACAATAGGCTCTTTCGACCACTGTCGACTGGCAATTCCGGCAAAGCCAGCTACGAATGGGAGCATGTACCAGGGGTCATTCAGCCGTCGGGCAATAAAATAACCTGCCAGTGCTGTGGTGGCCAGAATACCTGCCGATATTGGTTCATCTCGTTCCTCATCAGGTTTCCAGGCATTCAGCGTTAGTATCGTGTTGGGCGTACCCACAACGGTAGCGGCCGTGAGCCAGCCAGCATACAGGCTTACCGGAATGCGAAGGTATTTTTCGGGCGAAGGCACATCGGTTTTACCAATTTCCAGGCTCTGGTGTAATGCTAAAGCCGCTGGTAAATTAAACTTCGTAGTGAGGTCGGAAATGACAATGCTCCGTGGATCATTCTCCGAAAAGAACCGCCCGAAAATAGCGTTGAGCGACCAGCTGGCCCACCACCAGGGTAGTGCCTTTTCGTAACGCGGGTTGTGCTCCTGCGAAGGCAATGCCTGGTGCACTAGTAGGGCGGTCAGACCAGAGTAAATGGTAGACCACACAGCACCAAAGGCCCAGCCTGCCGGAACGATCATGTTCTTTTCGAACACTTGCTCATATTCTTCTGGCACATCGTATTCGTAGGCCAGTCCGCCTTTCTCGGCTTCTTTTCTGGCCTTACTTTCCTGCCGTGCCCGACTGCTCGATACGGTTGTGTAAATGATACTGCCAACGGCGAAGGCGGCTGTCGCAATTCGCCAGAATGAAGAGTTTTTCATACGATGTAATCAATTAGACGGCTACTTCCTCTTCCACATCTTCTGCTTTCGACACAACCTTCTCTGCTTTGGCCTTCGTGGTCTGGTAGGCATCAACTACCGAATCGACTACGGTATCCAATAGTGACGAGAACGTGTCAGACAATGTATCGCCCGCCGATTTCGCTTTGTACTTATACTTTGCCTTCGTGAAATCGCTTGTATTCTTGTAGCCAATTGTTAGGGCGATTCCGGCAATCACCGCAATACCGAAACCAATTCCCCAGGCTAATGAAATTTTAGGTTCGTTTTCGTCGGGCTCTGGTTTTTGCTTCATCTTATCGCGCATAACGGCCGCCAGGGTTTCCTGTGGCGCTACATAGGACAATACTTCGTACGATTTATTCTTAAATCCACCCGGAATAGCTTTGGACTTACCCGCCATAAGCGCATCGTAACCAGCTTTGGCAACCATAACCGGGTCTTGCACCTCGTCGGTTACTTTGGTATTCTCGGCACCCGCTTTAAAGAAGAAGTCGGTATCGGTGGCGTTTGGTAAAAGGGCCGTGATGGTTACGTGGGTATCTTTTACCTCGTTGATGAGCGACTGGGTGAAGTTGTAGACATACGCCTTCGTACCTGCATAAACGGCCATCAGTGGCGTAGGCGTGATGGACAGTAAAGATGCCAGATTTAGGATTTTTCCCTCATTACGCGCAAGCATATCGTACAGAAAGAGCTTCGTCATCTGCGTCAATGTCAGAACGTTGAGGTGAATCATCGCTTTCTCTCGTTCCCAATCTGTATCAGTCGCAAAGAGACCGTATAACCCTACGCCCGCATCGTTGACCAGCACATCGACGGCAAGACCTTTGGCTTTCACCTGATTGTAGACATCCTGTGCAGCGTCTTCAGTCGCCAGATCTTTACCAATGACTGTGATCTCCTGGGTTCCGTAGTTGCTTTTAAACACATCGGCTAACCGATCCAACTTATCGTCGCTTCGGGCCACCAATATTAAGTTATAGCCATCCTGAGCAAACAGTTTAGCGAGTTCCTGGCCAATGCCACTAGAGGCACCGGTGATCAGAGCAGTTTTTCCTGTTCCTGTGTTCATAACCGTTAGTTGTTCGTTACTACCCGTTATGAACTGTGACCGCCAGAAGTTGTTTTGAGAAAATAAATAGATTTCTAAATATGTCTAACTGAATTGGCGAAAAGAGCAGGTCATAAAAAAGCCATTCCTGCGCCCAGGAATGGCTTTTTTATGACTAAAATCTAGCGATGAAAACAGATACTTATTTTACAACTACTTTCAAATCAATCTTTTTGAGGGTTGGTTTCGGAATGCGGGAGGTATCTCCTTTAGCCACTCCTGTACCACGCCCAATGGCATCGATTCGCATAAAATTAATGCCCGACGCCATCAACTGCTGCTTGATCTGATTTACCCGTTTAAACGACAAACTTTTGTTAGTAAACTCGCCTGTAGCATCATTGGCGTACCCAACAAGTTGTATCTGTAGCTGAGGATACGTTTTCAGAATCGTTGCCAATTCATTGACAGTAGCCTGAGCGCCAGCCGTCATGGATAGCGAACCCGGTTGAAAGGTTATTCCGGTTAACGGAAATATGCGTCCTTTGGGTAAAGCCGCATTGCCGAGATAAGGAGCTAGTTGCTGCGTTAGCCCCCCTGTTGCAACTGCCGACGTAGCTGCAACTGGCGTGGTTGCCGCTGGGGCTGGTTTTGGTGCCGTTTTCGCTGTTGAATCTTTAGGAACAGCCAATGACCGCGCAACGGTATCCGTCTGAACCGTATCCGCCATTGATGTGACCTCTATCGCTTCTTCGCCGTTCGAATATTTTTGCGTGTTCTGGTACAGGTAATAACCACCCACAGCCAGGGCTACAGCGATTAAAGCACCAACACCCCACTTAGTTAAGGTTTCGTTTTCTGAGTCAGAGTCATCGGTAGGCTCGTAGCTAATGGTGGGGCGAGTAACTGTGGTTGTCGTTCGTCCCGACGGTTCGGCTGTGGTTCGACGAGCGGGCATGGCTAAGCCAGCTACCACCTGATGCAATCCTACTTTTTCGACGAGTTGGGGCATAAAGTCCTCTGGTACAGCATTAACAAACGCATCACGTTCGCTGAATAAGGAAGCTGCGAGTCCGTCGGCATCTAATTTCTGATCTTTAACCTGCTTACCCAGCACATGCAGTACGATCGTTGTTGTTAACCCTAATAGGCCAATGGACGATGAATTGCGAATACCGGCATAGCCCGAAATCATGCTGCCAATTGAGCTTTTCATGGCGGGTAACAGATGGCTGATCACATCATTCCCCTGCGTAATGAGTGTGTTCGTGAGGGCAGCATCTTTTAATACAGCCGGCAGATTTTCAGTCAGGCTGCCGTCATACCGTCCTTTCTGTATATGATTGTAGAGCTGATTAACGCCAATTTCGCTGGTTGTGCGTTTCATCAGTCCACCTATAATGGTATAGACAAGCCCGTTAACGGCTTTAGTGGTTTTTTCGGTGGGTTCGTCGATGTATGTGGCAATACGCGACAGAACGTCCGAGTTTAATACATTCGTTAGATTGGCAAATAAATTCATATAATCAACAGACTCAATCAGGCAGAAAATAGGTGCTTATCGCTTACATCACAACCAAAACCGGGTCTCTAAGCACCATCGAAGTTTACATTGGGGATAAAATTAGGCAAGGTTTAGCAAAGGTCGCGCATGCCAGAATAATAAAATACCGATTTATCGTTTAGGTAACCTTTCTATAACTTCCTGATATTCCGTCTCCACAGCCCGAAGCCGTTCCTGACAAAAGGTAATTAGGTCGGAAGCCAGCCTGATTTTGCCCGGTAATTCATCAAGCGGAACCTCGTCATTTTCTATTTCGTCGACCAGCGTAGTTAGTTGGTCATAAGCTTCCTGATAAGTCATTCTTTCTAGTAAGTTGTATAGTCGTACAGTTATGTGGTTGTAAAGTTTACAGGCCATTGCAGCTGCACTGATAGCCCAGTCTATAACTGTATGACTTTATAACTCTATAACTTTAATTCCAATGCTACCGTCGTGCATTTGCACCTGGAGCGTTTCATTGGGTTGAATTGTAGCCGTTTGGGTTAGTATCCGACCGTTGCGAAGCAATAAAGCGTATCCTCGGCGAAGCACGTTAGCAGGATCGAGGTGACGCAGCGTAACGGCTTTTTCGGCTAAGTCGGTATGACGTTCGCGAAAGTACGTTTGACTTACAAAGCGTAATCGTTCTGTTTCCCGATCTAAATTCTCCCGAGCCGTTTGCAGTGCTTCACGAGCAACCAGTCGTACGCGTTCGTGTAACTGGAGACAGGCTGCTTCAAATTGCCGATTGTGTTCAATCAAGAAAGCGGCTGCTTTGGTAGGCGTTTTCACGCTCTGGTGGCAAAGTAAATCGGTAATGCTCACGTTGCGCTCATGGCCAATGCCCGCCAGAATGGGAATCGGGAACCCGGCTACTGTTTCGCCCATCAAATACGTATCGAACGAACCGAAATCTAATTGCGAACCACCACCACGCACGATGACAACAGCATCATAAGGTACTTCACTCGTGCGAATGCGCTCTAACTGGCCACAAATTGCCTTTTCTGCCCCTTGTCCCTGTACTTGGGTCAAAAACTCATCGACTACAAAATCGTAGCCGAATGGATTTTGCGCCAGCTCGTGCCGAAAATCACGCCAGCCATCCGAATTTGGAGCCGTAATTAACGCCACTCGCTGGAAGACAACGGGCCGCGTCAACAACTGATTGGCTGTAATGTATTGTCCGGCTTCGACCCAGATAAGGTCGGGGTGATTCTTGACCAGTGAATCGAGAACCGCCTGCCGTTCTCGTTCCAGATTGCCCAGTGTATAGGATGGGTCAATTTTTAAAATTTCCAGGCGTAACCCATATACTGGACTAAAACTCACCGATACCAGTAGTAAGAGCTGGATATTGCGGGCGAAAGATACCCCAGTAGCCTGTTCAAAGGCACTGATTGTATGATAATTCCGTCGCCAGATACAGGCATCGAGTTTGGCTAAGGTTTCGCGTCCGGCAGATTCGCGTTCTACAAGCGTTAAAAAGCAATAGCCTCGATCTGGATAATTCTTAATATCGCTCGTTTCGGCCACGACCCACACAGCCTTCTGTCCGAAAGCTTCGTCAATGACGGCTTCGAGCGTAAACGCTAAATCAGAAAGGCGGATGGGAGACATATGGTAATGATAGAATGAGTGAATGATAGAATGAATGAATAGGTTTTGCGTCAGTTATTCATTCATTCTATCATTCACTCATTCAAAATTGATTAAAGTCCTTCAAACTGGCGGAGGAAACGGACGTCGTTTTCCGTGTATAGGCGCAGGTCATTTACCACGTATTTTAGCTGGGTGATTCGCTCAATGCCCATGCCAAAAGCAAAGCCTGTGTATTCTTCGGGGTCGATGCCGCAGTTAGCAATCACCTGTGGATCAACCATGCCCGATCCGGCAATTTCGACCCAACCCGAATGTTTACAGATGTTGCAACCCTTACCACCACAAATCTGACAGGAAATATCAATTTCTGCACTGGGTTCCGTAAACGGGAAGTAGGATGGACGGAAACGAATTTGGGTTCCGGGTTCGAACATCTCCTTTACGAAATGATAGAGCGTGTCTTTCAGGTCTTTGAATCCTACATTTCGATCAATGTAAATACCCTCAACCTGGTGGAACATACAGTGCGCCCGCGCCGAAATGGTTTCATTTCGATAAACCCGCCCCGGCATAATTGAGCGAATCGGTGGTTTCTGCCGTTCCATTAACCGGATCTGAACATTGGAGGTATGCGTCCGCAGCAGCATGTCGGCTGAAGTTTCGCCCGAGGTGGCTTTTTCGACAAAAAACGTGTCCTGCATATCGCGGGCCGGGTGATTGTCAGGGAAGTTGAGCGCCCCGAAGTTGTACCAATCCGACTCGATCTCGGGCCCATCGGCAACGTTAAACCCAATCCGTTCAAAAATCTGAATGATCCGTTGGCGGACCAGACTGAGTGGATGTTGCGTGCCCGTTAGATTCGGAATCGTAGGGAGAGTCAGATCGACAGGGGGAGCGCTATTGGCCGATGCCCGCTGTTCGTCAATAACTTGGCTGAAGCTGTCAAACCGCTCCTGAGCCAGGTTTTTCAGGCCATTCAGCTCTTGCCCAACCGCCCGACGATCAGCTTGTGGAACACTTTTGAGTTGTTCGAACAACTCCGTAATGACGCCTTTACGGCTGATAAACCGCATACGGAACTCCTCTAATTGTTCCGGCGATGTAATGTTATATTGATCAATCTCGAGGTGGAGATCTTTTACTTTATCCAACATACGCTACTCGTTTCGCTATTCGCTTTCACAAAGGTAGGCAAAACTGGGAAGAGCGTACGAATGAGTTGAAGAAGACTCTGAGTGAGTCAGACCAGTTCGCGTAAAAATCTGAAAAAAATATACTGGTACATGGAATTTTTCATTTATTGATTAATCGGTAAATTGGTGCTGACTATTAATTAGTTATGATAATATCTGTAATTATATGACTGCGATTTACTAAGTAGGACTGATTCTTGTAGATTGATTCCATAGAGAATGAGTGATAGCTAGTTAATTCGGCATTTAAATCTGCAAACTAATCGACTGACTATCAACTCATAACTACTACTAATCAATTATATAACCAGACGATTATGAACGCATTCGCTAACGACTCTATTTTCGACACACTGTCCATGCCTTTCCACAATAGTGTGGAAAAAATTGCCGATTCGACCTGTTTGCAGAAATTGCTCATTCCATTTTATGACCGCAAACGCACAGTATCTGTCGACGAAATTGTACGATTAGAAGGATGCGGTAACTATACCAAATTTTTTCTGAAAGATGGCACCAAAATGTTGGTATCCCGTACGCTAAAAGAATACGAAATTTTGCTTGATGGTCAGGCATTTGTTCGGGTCCATAAATCCTGCATTGTAAATCTTGGTTTTGTACGGAAGTTTTTTGTGAAGAAAGAAGGTGAACTTGAGTTGACTGATGGACAGCAAGTGAAAATATCACGTCGGCGTGCGCAAATGTTTATCGATCGTATTCGGACCTTTCAGCCTGTAGCTCTAAGCTAGTTGAATTAGCGGGGTTTTTCCGAAAACTATAGCGCAAATTCACAGCCTGCTTTACTACGTAGTTTTACGCAATAGGGTGGGTAAATCCACCCAAATAATACACAGATTTTATCTGTAACGACCTGATTAATAATTGGTTATCTCTGCATGGGAGCCCTTATTGATCAGGTCGTTTTTTTTTGAACCAGCATGCTTGAGGTAGCTTTGTTTCGCTAATCAGGAACTAAAAAACGAACCAAAACTACTCTCTACCATGGAAGCTAAACTATTTTCATCTGCCCAACCACTTTCCGTTGTCCCCCATTTTCCTTCTTCTTATCAGCGTAGTGCCCAACGCATTGCATTACCTTATCTGAATCGGACAATTTTTATTTCGGTGGATGATATTTTGTGTTTACAGGGAGAGGGGAATTATACGTTTTTGCACACCCGCGATCGGAAACGATTTTTAGTGTCAAAAACGCTTAAAGAATTTGAAAAAACATTAGATGGATCGATGTTTTTACGAATCCACAAATCATATATTGTCAATCTGGCTTACGTACAAAAAAGCATCTTTACACGGGATCGTCAGGTACGTTTAGCTGATGGCCGTGAAGTAGCCATATCTCGTCGTAGAATGAAAGATATCTCGTTCCAATTATCGCAATATTGGCAACGTCTATATAATTAAGAAGAGATTCCTTGGTGTGAATCAATTCTAAGATTTAACGGGTTAATTTGAAAGAAACAACCGTTGCTGCAAACTCCTTACAGGAGCGGACAGCAACGGTTTGTTTTTGTAAGGGATTGACTTACAACTAATTTTAGAACAGACGGTAAGCCAGGGTAATCTGCCAGGATTTCATGCCCTGACTGAATTTGGCACCGCTATCTTTAATTTCGGCAATATCAGAAATGTTGCCCTGATAGCGAACATCGAGTCCAAAAGAGCCAATATCCAGACCACCGCCTACCTGATAGCCATAATAAGCCTGCGCCCAGGCGTCATTTAAAGAGCCTTTGGTGTATTGATTAAGCGCATTGCCCAGACTCTGGTTATCATTGATTCGGAAGGAAGCTACCGGACCGGCTACTATGCGTATGGGGCCACCTTTAATCCCGAGGAGCAGCGGTACATCGAAGCTGGTTGTTTTTACGGTCGACGTCTCCGTTTGACCATTCCGAATCACACTAAACGAACCCGACCGGGTAGAATATAACAACTCGGGTTGTATGAATAGGTTACGCCCAAATCGCGCATATATTCCGAAGGACGTTCCCATTTTGCTGTCCAGACTGGCCTGTAAATTATTGCGGAACGTCTGACCATCAACACTGACGTTGGGCGAGCCGTTGGCGTTTGTTCCGGTAGAGACAAAATCGCCGAAGGTAAGCTTGGAGAGATTTATCCCTCCCTTAATACCAATCTGGAAGCCCTGAGCAAATGTGAACGCAGGCAAACAAATTAGGGAAGTAAAAAGCAGGATTTTTTTCATAGCTGGCTGTAAAATAATAGTACTGTTTGTTAAACGTGAATCGGGGTAATACGGTACAGAAAGTCAACTTATTTCGAGTAAACGGCGTTATAGTTAATGTATAGTGCCCAATGAATAATGCATAATTGAAGCGCTTCGGAAGCTTTGATTCACAAATGCTTTTGGGGTTTAACCAGCCTATAAATTCATTATTCGTTATCCACTATACATTCTTCACTTAACCCCGAATGGCCAAACTAAAAACTACCTATTTCTGTCAGAGTTGCGGACATCAGTCTGCTAAGTGGATGGGGCGCTGTCCCTCGTGTGGCGAATGGAATACAATTGTTGAAGAACTCGTTCAGAAAGACGAACCCGAAAAAGGTGGCTGGCGAAGTCCATCATCAGGTCCGGGAGGACTCAAAATTGCGGCTAAGCCTAAAGCAATTCATGCCATTAACTATGAAGAACAACCCCGTGTTCGAACTACCGATGCCGAACTGAATCGTGTACTGGGTGGTGGCATTGTAGCCGGTTCATTGGTACTTATTGGCGGAGAACCGGGCATCGGCAAGTCAACACTGCTTCTGCAAATTGCACTCAGTCTGGCTGGTATGCGTGTGTTATATGTGTCGGGAGAAGAAAGTGAACAGCAGATAAAAATGCGCGCTGAGCGACTTGACGCACCCACCAGCGATTGTCACGTCATGACCGAAACGTCTACCCAGAACATTTTTCGGACGGTAGAACATTTTGAGCCGGAAGTCCTGATCATCGACTCAATCCAGACCATGCAATCGTCGCTGGTAGAGTCGGGGGCGGGGAGTGTTTCGCAGGTGCGTGAATGCACGGCCGAGTTTATGAAGTACGCCAAAGAAAGTGGCGTGCCTGTATTTATGATTGGCCATATCACCAAAGAAGGTTCGTTGGCTGGCCCGAAAGTGCTGGAACATATGGTCGATACCGTATTGACCTTTGAAGGCGATCGACACACCACCTATCGGATTTTGAGGACTACCAAAAATCGCTTCGGCAGTACCGACGAGCTAGGTATTTACGAAATGTTAGGTAGCGGTCTGAGGCAAGTAACGAATCCATCAGAAATCCTGATTTCGCAGCGCGACGAAGCCTTAAGCGGGGTGACAATCGGGTCGATGCTGGAAGGGAACCGGCCACTTATGATCGAAACTCAAGCCTTAGTCAGCGTGGCCAATTACGGTACTCCGCAACGAAGCAGCACAGGTTTCGATGCCAAACGACTGAATATGCTTCTGGCTGTGCTGGAAAAACGGGGCGGCTTCCGACTTGGCCAGCAGGACGTGTTCCTGAATATTGCCGGTGGCCTGCGTGTCGAAGATCCGGCTATTGATTTGGCCGTTTGTGCAGCAATTGTGTCGAGCTACGAAGACATTGCTATTGCGCCCTCAGTTGCCTTTGCTGCTGAAGTCGGTTTGGGTGGCGAAGTGCGGGCCGTTAGCCGAATTGAGTCGCGCATTGCTGAAGCTGAAAAGCTGGGATTCAAGAAGATGTTTATCTCCAAGTATAACATGAAGGGATTGGATACGAAGGATTATAAAATCAGTATCAAGCCTGTATCGAGACTGGACGAGGTGTTTCAGGGAGTACTGATGTAGTAGGAGTTTGTTTTTAAGAGAAGTAATCAGGTTGTGTTTTATCAGTTTATCTACTGGTAAAAACACAACCTGATTATTTTGCTAGATATTCGTCCGTAAAATGTTCTTTGTGTTTGGGCTGTGCAAACTTTTCTTCATTTAATTCCTTTGATTGACCTTTCGGTATGGAAAGAGAAGTCCAATTGGTATCGCAAATCATTTTTCCGATAAATACGATTTGCCCAACATGATAAGGGTAATGAGCAAGCTGACGGTTTATGGCCTCTACCACTGTATGACCCTGATTGCGGATATAAATTTCCGTTTGTAAATCGTCTTGCGTCAGCGAATCGAGAGTCTCAAATAAGCACGCCCAACCAGCATTCCATTTGTTCAAAACCTCTTGTTTAGTGGTAAGGTCATTCTCGAATTCACTATCCCGATTTCGCCATTCTTTTTCGCCGTCAGTGGTCAGGAAATTGGTCCACCGAGAAAGCATATTTCCATGCAGGTGATTGACAATGGTGGCTATGCTATTACTTTCTCGGTTGAATTGCCAGAATAGTCTATTTTCAGAAACCTGATCGAACGTCTTCTCTCCAAGCAGCTTATAATAGGCAAACTGCTTTTTAATGCTATCTAAATAGTCCGTCGTCAACATGTTCTAATCGGGTTGGGTTTACGTCAATCGGCAAATCGAACGCTATATGTCGGGCCTACAATTCTTACTAAATGGCAAGTAGCAACTGCTTTATGTAAGAATGATGCAATTGTCATTAAAATTGATTGAGTGGGAAATTTATTGAAAACTATCCAACTTCGCCATAGTTCTACTAAGCAAATAGAATAACTCAACAGAATAAATTTAAACACGTTATGAGCTACATTAAAGCAGGTACGGATGCGTCTGGCAACGACATCAAGCTTTTTTATCAGGATTTGGGTACTGGTGCGCCAGTCGTATTAATTCATGGGTGGCCGTTGAGTCACGAAATGTGGGATTATCAACTGGCCGAATTGCCCGCACACGGCATTCGCGTTGTTACTTATGATCGTCGTGGATTTGGTAAATCATCACAACCCTGGGATGGTTACGATTATGACACGCTGGCCGACGACCTGAAAGCTGTACTCGATGAATTGGACCTGCAAAATGTGACGCTGGTTGGTTTTTCGATGGGCGGGGGCGAAGTAGCCCGATATATGAGTCGTCATGGCGGAGCGCGAGTAGCCAAAGTAGCGTTTATCAGTGCCGTAACGCCTTATCTACTTAAAACAGATGATAATCCAGATGGTGTTGATCAGGACGTTTTTGACGATATACTAACTAACTTACAGAAAGACCGTGCTGATTTCCTTAAAACGTTTGGCAAACAGTTTTATGGCGTAAATCTGGTCAGTCAGCCTGTCAGTCAGGCGCACCTTGACGGTGATTTTGCCCGCGCCTACGTGGCCTCGCACAAGGCCACAATTGAATGCGCCAAGTCGTTCTCATCAACCGATTTTCGCGATGATCTGGCTGAAATTCAGGTCCCGGCACTGGTTATTCATGGTGATTCGGATAAGACTGTGCCGATTGAAGCATCGGGCGAGCGGACAGCTAGCGCACTGCCAACAGCTCAATATATTGTCTATGAAGGGGAGCCACACGGCCTGTTTGTAACCCAGAAAGATCGCTTGAACGAAGATTTACTTTCGTTTATTCTAGAAGGTGTATCGGTGCCAAAATCAGTTGGAACAACAACTTTGTATTAGATTATCTTGCCTTCTTTAGAAACAGAGTGCCCAGCCTTATTGAAAGGCTGGGCACTCTGTTTCTAAAGAGAATTGGAATCGACGATACTTAATAATTCCTGTCTAAGCAGGACAATCATTTGACGATCTATCAAAATTGCCGGTATGTTTTCACATAAGTCGAAGGGGTTTGGCCCGTAATATCTTTAAACTGCCGATTGAAGTTGGAGAGCGTTCGGAACCCGCTCTCGAAGCTGATTTGCGTAATAGACAGTTTCCCGTTCATCAACAGTTTACAGGCATGACCAATCCGAACTTCAGACACAAACTCCGAGAAGGTTTTATTCGCACGGGCTTTGAAATACCGGCAGAAAGCTGGTGATGTCATACCCGCCAGATCAGCAACTTTATCCAGACTCAGATCGTCGGGAAAGTGCCCCAGTACATAATCGTGTACAAGTTGCATCCGATCCGTTTCCGTGGGCTTAACGGTATTCGTATAGCCGGCACTAGTCAAATATTGATAATCGGTAGCGTGAGAAAGTTCATTCAATAACGTCAGCAGATTCAGAATCCGTTCGAAGGTAATGGGCTGTTGCGCTAGTTGACGAAGAGTGGCAGCGGCTCGATTGCGGGTAGGGCCGGTCCATTCTAACCCTTGTCGGGCATGACCGAGCAGTTGGCGCAATGGTGCCATTTCTTGTTGCTCGAAAAAGGTAGCTCCCAGGAAATCTCCAGTGAAGTACACAACAATCCCTTTTGTTTTAAGACCTGACTGCTTATCAAAATAGGCCTGATCACTGCGCCAAAGGTGCGGCAGGTTCGGGCCGAGAAAAACCAGATCGCCCGGTCCAAAAGGCTTGATTGAATCGCCAATAAAACGAGTTCCCGTCCCTTCTTCTACCAGGAATAACTGATAGTGTGGATGGAAGTGCCAGTTTGGGTCAAAGTGAGACTCCATCAATTCTTTCACCGTGAACGAAGCAGAAACGGGTTCAAGGTCTTTCCGGAGGGGTTGTTTCATTGAATTACTTCTTTTTTAACGCAAATAACGGACAATCCCTTTTAATCGCGTAAAAATATAGTCGACATTGGCCAATAAAAGCTACATCTGTAATTTTACTACTGCTTAGATTTGTGTAATTTTATGCAGATGCAATATGAATAAGATAGGAATGAATATGTTCGTTTGGACAATGACAATGGATGAGGATCTGTCTGATACTCTGTCATTTCTGAAAACGAGCGGATTTGATTTTGTCGAAACACCCATCAACGATGTAAACCTGGTGAAGTGGCAGAATCTTGGTCAACAACTGAAAGATCTGGGCCTGGGTGTTCAGACCTGCACAATCTGCGGACATGAATATAGCTTGATTAGCCCTGATGAGCGCGTGCGTCGGGAAGGTATCGACTTTCTGAAAAAGGTTGTCGATTGCTCACAGGCGGTTGGCTCTACGATTCTGATGGGCCCCATGTATGCGGGATTCAAAACCTTTACGGGTAAGCCAGCCACGGCCGAAGAATGGAACTGGTCGGTAACGGGTATGCGCGAGGTAGCCGAATATGCTGAAGAGAAGGGTGTTGTGCTGGCCATAGAATACCTGAACCGATTTGAAACGTATCTGCTCACCTGTGTAGATGATCTTGTTCGTTACGTTGAAGACGTTAATCACCCCAATTGTCGGGCTGCATTTGATACATTCCATGCGAACATGGAGGAGAAAAACATTGCCGATGCTATCCGGAAAGTGGCTCCTTATCTGGCTCATGTTCAGATTTCCGAGAATGACCGCTCGACACCGGGCCGGGGCCATATCAATTTCGATGAAGTATTTGGTGCCCTACAGGAGGTTGGCTACGAAGGGCCGATTGCCATTGAAGCATTTGGACCAAATCCGCCCGAACTCGCAGCCGCTACGCATATTTTCCGGCCTATGTTCGACTCGCCTGAACAACTGGCTGTTGATGGACTGGCCTTTATAAAGAACCAAATGATTGAATTATTAAATGATTGAGTGATTGAATAGGAATCACCAAACGGCATATTCAATCACTCAATCATTTAATAATTCAATCACTCACTAATTTATTCAATGATCAACATCGCTATCGTTGGCCTGGGCTTTGGGGCCGAATTTATTCCTATTTATCAGCGGCATCCGAACGCGAACATGTACGCTATTTGCCAGCGTAATGTCGAAAAACTGAACGAAATCGGCGATGCCTATGGCATCGAGAAACGCTACAGCAGTTACGATGAATTACTGGCCGATCCGAATGTCGACGCAGTTCACATCAATTCGCCCATTCCAAACCATGCCGAGCAAAGCCTGAAAGCCCTGCGGGCCGGCAAGCACGTTGCCTGTACGGTTCCTATGGCGACAACTGTTGAAGAGTGCCTGGAAATCGTGAAAGCGACTAAAGAATCAGGCAAGAAATACATGATGATGGAAACCGTGGTGTATAGCCGGGAGTTTCTGTTTGTCAAGGAGTTGTATGAAACAGGGCAGTTGGGTAAAGTGCAATTTTTGAAAGCAAGTCACCAGCAGGACATGGACGGCTGGCCGGATTATTGGCCTGGTTTACCCCCAATGCACTATGCCACGCACTGCGTTGGGCCGGTAGCTGGCTTACTCAAACTCGAAGCCGATTACGTATCATGCTTTGGTTCAGGAACGATTCGGGAAGAGCTGGCAAAGATTCACAATTCGCCTTTTGCGGTTGAATCGGCGCATATCAAGTTTAAAGATAGCGATTTATCTGCTTATGTTTATCGGTCGCTATTTGACGTAGCGCGGCAGTATCGCGAGAGTTTTGAGGTGTACGGCGATAAAAAATCGTTCGAGTGGCAGCTCATTGAAGACGAGCAGCCTGTAATTCATACCGCCAAAAAGCCTGAGCCGGAAATCCCCGAAAAAGTAACCGTGCCAGACTACGCGCACCTGTTGCCCGAACCGATCCAGCGCTTCACCACAAAGGGCGTTTATGATGCCGATGAGCAGCAACACCTGTCGTTTACGCAGGGTGGAGGTCACGGTGGGTCGCACCCACACATGGTAAATGAGTTTTTGTCGGCGATTGTCGAAGATCGTGAACCGTTCCCCAATGCCGCTCAATCGGCTAACTGGACGAGCGTGGGTATTCTTGCGCACGAATCGGCGTTGCAGGGAGGAAAGTTGATCAAGTTGCCAGATTTTAAAAACGTATAAAATTTAAACACGGAGGTAACGGAGGTAAACACGGAGCGCACGGCGTTTCTATGTGATCTCTGTGTTTACCTCCGTCCCTCTGTGTTAAAATGAAAAAACTACTTATTCTGATTGGGCTGGCAACTGTCTTTGCCCAATGCGCCCGCCAGTCGGCTCCTAACACGAGTGTCCGACAAGAATCGGCGAATCAACGCGGGGCCAAGCTGGGCAAAGCCACCCCCCGCCGAATAGAAATTCTGTTTCTAGGTGATAACGGCCATCATAAACCGATCGAGCGCGTGCCGGAAATTATGGCTGCACTGGGTGATAAAGGCATCAATTTCACCTACACCGATAAGTTGGAGGATCTGAATACGGAGAATCTAAATAAATATGACGGTTTGCTTATTTACGCCAACTGGGATAGTATCCCGAAACCGCAGGAAAAAGCAATGCTGGATTATGTGGCATCCGGGAAAGGGATAATTCCAGTGCATTGCGCGTCGTGGTGTTTCCGGAATTCGACGGAATACGTTGATAAAGTGGTAGGTGGGCAATTCTGGCGGCATCGGATGGACACCATTCAAACTCGCTTTACGCAACCAAACAACCCAATTGTAGCGGGTTTACCGTCATTCAAAGCCTATGACGAAACGTATCTGCACAGCCATTTACAAGCCGACAACAACGTGTTGGCAGTCCGGGAAATTAAAGCCGATCAGGAAAAGGACAAGCCAGGCGTTAAGGAAGAACCTTACACCTGGACACGTCAATACGGAAAAGGCCGCGTGTTTTACACGGCCTATGGTCACGATGAACGCACCTGGCTCCAGCCTGGTTTTCAGCAATTGCTGGAACGAGGTATTCTTTGGGCGGTGGGTGATGAGGTCAAAAAGCTACACGACGACTTAAAGCCGCAGGCATTTACGTATCATGAAGCGAACTTGCCAAACTACGAAAAGCGCCCTGGAGCTCAGTTAGAGCAAAATCCACTTTCGCCTGAAGAGTCGATGAAGCACATTCAGGTGCCGGTTGATTTTACGCTCGATCTGTTTGCGCATGAACCCAACGTCATGCACCCCATTGCGATGGCCTGGGATGAACGGGGACGGCTTTATGCCCTCATTACCAAAGATTATCCTAACGAGCGCAAGCCCGAAGGTGGTTCTGATTACATCGTTATTTGCGAAGACACCGACAAAGACGGGAAAGCCGATAAGTTTACCAACTTTGCCGAAGGGCTAAGTATTCCGACAGGTATGGCCTTCGGTAATGGCGGTCTATATGTTTCGCAAGCGCCACACATGCTGTTTTTACAGGACACGAATGGTGATGACAAAGCCGACGTGAAAAAGATTGTTTTCACTGGTTTTGGCACCTTTGATACACATGCTGGACCAAGCAACCTGCATTACGGTTTCGATAACTGGATTTGGGGAAGCGTGGGCTATTCTGGTTTCAAAGGGAAAGTTGGTGCCGATAGCGTTAAGTTCAGTCAGGGCTTCTTCCGGTTCAAGCCCGATGGATCGAAGCTTGAATACATGACCAGCACCTCGAACAACACCTGGGGACTAGGCCTACAGGAAACCGGTGATATTTTCGGTTCGACAGCTAACAACTCGCACGGCTGGTACATGGCTATTCCCAACCAGTATTTTCATGGGGCTCCGCATCTCCGCGAAAATGGTAGCCGCAGCACCGATACGCACAAAGACATGAAACCCATTACGGTAAAAGTGCGGCAGGTTGACGTGTTTGGTGGATTCACGGCTGCAGCGGGGCATAATTTTTACACCGCTCGTGCTTTCCCGAAAAAATACTGGAACAATATCGCTTTCGTCGCTGAACCAACGGGGCACATTTTGCACCAGAACGTGATGCAGAAAAACGGCACCAATTTCGAAGACGCGGAAGGGTTTAACCTGATGGCCGGGGCCGACGAATGGTTTGCACCGGTATTTGCCGAAGTTGGGCCCGACGGCGCAGTTTGGGTAGTTGACTGGTATAGTTACATTATCCAGCACAACCCGACACCTAAAGGAGCAACCAATGGATCGGGTAACGCTTACGAAACGCCACTTCGCGATTTCACTCACGGTCGAATTTACCGCGTTGGTTACAAAAACGCACCCGCTTATACACCAATGACGTTGAGCAAAGACCGCCCAGCGGAATTGGTTGCTGCTTTGAAAAACACGAATATGTTCTGGCGGATGACGGCTCAGCGGCTGCTCATCGAACGGAATAATAAAGACGTAGTGCCACAACTAATTGCGTTGGTCAATGAGCAGTCTCTCGATGAAATTGGCAATAATCCGGCGGCAATTCACGCCCTATGGACATTAAAAGGCTTACATGCATTGGATGGATCTGATCAAAATGCCACGGTTGCAGTTACAAAGGCGCTGAAACATCCGTCGGCACCCGTTCGGAAAACCGCGATTCAGGTAATGCCAGCTACTCCAGAAGTGGCGAATGCATTATTAGCCTCTAATTCGTTGACTGATACGGAGCCATTAGTCGTACTAAATACACTGTTGAAATTGTCTGAAATGCCACAAAGTCAGGCTACGCAGCAGGCTATTCTGGCCCGACTGGAAAAAGCAACAGAGGTTAACGACCGTTGGTTGCCCGAGGCATTTGCGGCTGTTCTGACCAGCCAGGACGGGAGATTGCTGAAGGCTTATATGAAGCAGATCACGACGAACGCACCTGCAGCTCATGATATGACCGCTCACAATCATGCCGCTATGGAAAAAGCGCCTATAGCTGCTACGACTTCTGCGGCAACACAGGCGGTCTCCTCATCGAATCTGCCTGATCTTGTGGTGGCCGCAATTCGGACTACGCCAGAGTCGCCTTTTGTTCGCGAGGGTGCCCGCCTGTTTGTAGATGTAAAAAACAACGGTGGAGTCGCTATCCCTGAAGGAACGGTTATCCCCTTGTCGCTTCGTATTGAAGGACCTAAAGGCGCTGCTGAAGGAGCAAAAATTGACTTTGTGAGCGTGACTCACAATACGGGCATCAAACCCGGCGAAACCGTCACGATCAGCAAGTCGAACAATGGCCCCTGGGTTGGTGATATGGGTGTAAACTTTGAGCGGGCTGGACAATATACCATTACAGTTATGCTCGATCGCGAGAACAAAATTGCGGAAGGCAACGAGCAAAACAACAATGCTACCCATACGCTCATCTACCGGGCTCCCCAAAGCCTGAGCGCCTACGCGCTCGAACGAGCTACCCGGAGTTATGCATCGGTTGCTCCTGTCGATTCTGTTATTGCTTTACTCCGGCAGAGTCAGAAAGTAGCACCAGCACAGGGAGAAGCTATTGTAAAAGGCGCATCGGAAGGCTGGAATTTGAAACAAAAAGCTACGGTTCAAGATGCCGATAAGTCATTCCTGGCTAGTTTGAGCAATTCTGTTTCGAACGAAAATCGGGAACGTCTGAGCCGCCTTTATGAAGCGTGGGGTATTACGAAAGAAGCCCCAGTCGATCCGAATGTGGAAGTGGTGCGGATGAAAACGGTACGTGAAGAAATGCGTTACGATAAAAAAGAATTTACCGTTACGGCAGGAAAACAAGTTGAGATCGTACTGGAAAACCCCGATGCCATGCAGCACAATCTGGTGATCGGTAAGCCTAAAAGCATGGAGATCATTGGCGCAGCTGCCGATAAGATGATCACGGCTAAAGACGGAGCGGAGAAGAACTACGTACCGTCAATTGCACAGGTGATTGCAGCCACGCCATTGGTCAATCCTGATCAAACGTATCGGCTCAAATTCACAGCTCCAACAACCCCCGGCGATTATCCATTCGTTTGCACATTCCCCGGTCACTGGCGGATTATGAATGGTGTTATGAGGGTTACGAAAGCAGCGCAGAGCATGAATGCGAAATAAGAATTTCGTGAATCGATAGTAAACCTATAAGGTCTTCAAGACCTTATAGGTTTGAAAGTAAAAGGGTGGCAATCAAGTCCTGATTGCCACCCTTTTGACTAGTTTTTTGTCATCCCGACGTCAGGAGGGATCTTCGGCAACTGGTTATTTACCGAAGATCCCTCCTGACGTTGGGATGACAAAAAAATAACATTATAAATAACTGACAATCAGCGGATAATTTTAGGCTCTATCCATTATTCACGTTATTTACCTGTTGATTCATCGGGCGATAAAAGCGCGGAAGGTGGCACCTGAATCATAAAGTCGCTGCCTTTGCCCACTTCACTTTTTACCCAGATTGTCCACTTATGCGACTGAATAATTCGCTGGACATAACTCAAGCCTAAGCCAAACCCCTTTACACTAGGTTGATTCCGATCATGCACCCGGAAAAAAGGCTGGAAAATCTGAGCCACTAATTTAGGAGGAATCCCAACGCCCCGATCGCGCACCGTAATCGTGAGGCCATCGGTATTGGTTTTGGTAAGTAACGTAATCTGGGGTTCTTCTGAGCTATATTTTATGGCATTATCCAGAAGGTTATACAGTACGTTGGTGAAGTGCAGACGATCGGCCAGGATATGGGTATCATTACCCGACAAATTCAGCGTTAGGTAATCGCCATGCCGTTCGGCTACTGATCGAAGAAGTTGATGAACCTGAATGGGCTCTGGGTTTAAAATGAGCGTATTCCGATCGGCACGGGCCAGCGTCAACATAGTTTCGACCTGGTGCTGGAGCCGTTCGGTTTCTTCCCGGATAATACGAACGTATTTCTCTGTGCGTTCAGGCTGATTGCGGGCTATCGGGGAGTCAAGAATATCGGCAGCCATCCGAATCGCCGTGATAGGCGACTGAAATTCATGGACAATGGAGTGGAGTACCTCGGTCTGAACAACTGGTTGCTGTTGTCGCCGAAGAAACCACCAGACCAGATAGCCTATCAATATCTGCGTGATCAGGATCAATCCAAGTAGACCCAACCATCGGAATGAAGATGATATAGGGGAGGATGTTGCTGATACTGATGTCCAGTTTCCGTAGAACACTATACCAATGATAATGACTAGCAGAAACGTAAGAGCGGATAGCGGATAGACAATAGAACGACGCAGCATAACGCTGTCTTTTTATGGGTTAGTAGGCAACCAAAAGCCAACAAACAGACTACATGAACGCATGCGTAAATGTATAGCCTAAAACGCAATAATTGATAACAAAAAAAGCCCGTTTTTACGGGCTTATAGTAAAATCTGGTATTAATTGAGGCTTTTAGGCAGCTTCAGTTGTTGTTTCTGCCGGAGTTGATGTTGCTGGCGTAGTTGCTTTGGGCCGTGGGGCGCGTGCCGTTTTCGGTGCGGCTGGTTTAGGTGCAGGAGCTGGCTTGCGGGTAGCACGAGGAGTAGTTGCAGGTGCTGGAGTTGCATCAGATACAACTTCTTTTACGGCAGTCGCTGCTTTTTTCGCTGTGCGTTTGGCATTTTTAGCGGCTTTATCAGCGTTTTTCTTCGCTTTGGCAGCGTCTTTTTTGACCTTCTTTTCCGCTGCTTTAGCAGGCTTGGCGGCTTTTGTTTCAGCCTTATGCATCAATTTCGCCAGTTTCTTCGCCAGTTTGTCCGCCGATTTCTCAATGGACTTCTTCATTTTTTTTGTGGCGGCACCGGCTTCGCTGAGCTTACTTTCAATTGAACTAAGAATTTCCGAGCTAAGCGACTTCTGCTTGGTTTTTAGGGTTTTGTTGGCCATTTGTTCTGTATGAAAAAAATTTACAAAGAAATACGAATTTTTAATGACAATCAAAAGCCCAATGTTAAGTTTTCGTTATCTTTTTTGGAGGAAATCCCAGCAGACAATCCCTGCTGTAACGGCAATATTAAGCGAGTGCTTTGTGCCAAACTGAGGAATCTCAAGTACTACATCAGCCAACTGCACAACCTCATCCCGAACACCTGTCACTTCGTTACCCAACACAAAAGCGTAGCGTTTGTTTGGTTCAGGCGAAAAATTGCTGAGTGAAGTGCTTCCTTCGACCTGTTCAACGGCAGCTACAACCCAGCCATCGATCTGTAACGCCTGTACTAAAGCAACTACATCGGAGGTGTGTTCCCAGTTTACCGACTCGGTAGCCCCAAGGGCTGTTTTCGTAATATCGCGATGAGGGGGTTGGCCTGTAATGCCGCACAGATACAATTTAGACGCTCTGAAAGCATCGGCTGTTCTAAATACAGATCCAACATTATTCAGGCTTCGGATATCGTCTAAAATCAGGCAGTATGGAAATTTATCAGCGTCTTTAAATTCATCGACAGAGAGCCGATTAAGTTCATCAAGGGTAAGTTTACGCATTATTCTGTTTCAAATTATTCTGTAACAATTGCTGAATGTCGCGCAAGGCGTCGCGTATTTCAGTGAGAAGTGTCTGATCTGTATCAGCAGGTTTCTGGCTGCTCCGGGTAGCAATTAATCGTTGACGTTGCTCAATGATATGTGTGCGGAAATTCTGAGCGTCGATGATCCCGATCAATTCCATATCGTGTGCCTGATTAGGGCTTTGCCCGGCGGTTTCAAATTTCAAAATGCATAGATCGAAATACCGGAGTAGCGGACCAGCTACAAAGGTAACGTCCTGAATGTTTTCGAGCGGAATCGTTTTTTCGACCTGCACTAGAATTCCCTTTTTAAAGCGTAATGACCGTTCCGATAACTCGCATTCGAGGTTATGAAAATAGTGTCGGCTCCACCATTGGCCTACGCCTAAAAACCAGATTGGAAGTAGCAAAATGCCAACAACTGTAATGGCCATAAAAAAGGCTATGTACAAAAGCAGATAGGTTCGGATAATAGGATTGAAGCTAACTTTCAACGGGAGAGTGAGTTCGGGCTGGGAGTTCATAAAAGGCGAGTTAGTTTAGCGGAGAAGGCCTATAATAACGCTGGAAAGTAGCCATATTTTCGCCAAAAAACACTATTTTTGTTTACGACAATCCAACAGAAATCAGTGAAATCAGCCACCGCAGCAAAGCCGCAAGCGAAGAAAACAGAAACTCCTCTCAACCGCCAATACAACCAGATTAAAGCCAAATATCCCGGTGCATTGCTGCTTTTTCGCGTTGGCGATTTCTACGAAACGTTTGGTGAAGATGCTGTTCGGGCCAGCAAGATTCTGGGTATCACGCTGACCAAACGGAACAATGGTGGGTCGAACGAAGAACTGGCTGGATTCCCGCACCACTCGCTTGATACGCACCTGCCCAAATTGGTTCGGGCAGGAGAGCGTGTGGCTATCTGTGACCAGTTAGAAGACCCTGCACTGGCCAAAGGAATTGTTCGGCGGGGCGTTACGGAATTGGTGACGCCCGGTGTTTCGTTCAACGATAACGTACTCGATACGCGACGCAATAACTACCTCGCAGCCGTGCATTTTGGTAAAACAGATGACACATTCGGGATCTCATTTCTGGATATCTCGACGGGCGAGTTTCTGGCATCGCAGGGAAATTCGGCTTATGTCGATAAGCTGTTGCAAAGCTTCAATCCGTCGGAAGTGCTCTATTGCAAGCGTAATCGGCAGGAATTTGGGAGTTTGTTTGGCGATAAATTTCATACCTACACCCTTGAGGACTGGGCCTTTACCTACGACTTCGGTTATAACTTTCTGAAACAGCACTTTCAGACCACCTCGCTCAAAGGATTTGGTATTGAAGGTCTGCCAGACGGTATTATTGCTGCTGGCGTAATTCTGCATTACCTGAACGAAACCGAACACAAAGATCTTCAGCACATTACCCGTGTCACCCGACTTGAAGAAGATCGATACGTTTGGCTGGATCGCTTCACGATTCGCAACCTCGAACTGACAGCCGCTCAACAGGAGGGAGGTGTTCCGCTGATTCAGATTCTTGACCAGACGGTTACGCCGATGGGTGCCCGACTGCTACGTAAATGGTTGAGTCTGCCCCTTAAGGAAAAAGCCCTGATCGACGAGCGACTCAACATGGTTGACTTACTCGTTTCAGATATTGATCTGGCTGATACAATGGTTGGCCATCTGCGACAGATTGGTGATCTCGAACGACTGGTTTCGAAGGTGGCCGTCCGGCGGATTAGCCCGCGCGAATTGCTGCAACTTAAGCGATCGTTGCAGCATGTGTTGCCGATTAAGGAGTTACTTATTACGGCTTTGAGTCAGAATGAATCGACGGGCCTGCATTCAGGGTCCTTAAAGAAATATGCTGACCAACTAAATCCGGTCTCGTTCCTGATTGATCGTATAGAAACCGAATTGCGCGAAGATCCACCAACCCTTTCGAATCAGGGTGGCATGATTAAGCCAGGTATCAATGCCGAGTTGGATGAACTAACGGCTATTGCTTACTCGGGTAAAGATTACCTCCTTCAATTGCAGGAGCGTGAAGTACAGCGAACAGGTATCAGCTCGCTCAAAGTGGCGTATAACAAAGTGTTTGGCTACTATCTGGAAGTTACGCACGCACACAAAAATCGTGTTCCTGAAGATTGGATTCGGAAGCAAACGCTGGTAAACGCCGAGCGCTACATTACGCCTGAGCTGAAAGAATACGAAGAAAAAATCCTGAATGCCGAAGAGCAGATTTTCCAGATCGAAGCTCGAATGTTTAATGAACTGGTTCTGGCAGCTGGCGAATATGTTGGGGCTATTCAACAGAATGCCCGCGTGTTGTCGGTACTCGATGTATTGTCGTCGTTTGCGCGTGTGGCGGTGAAGAACAAATACGTTCGACCGCTAATTAATGAAAGCAAAGTGCTGAATATCAAAGACGGACGGCACGCGGTGATCGAGCAGCAATTGCCTCCTGGTGAACACTACATTCCCAATGATATTTTCCTGGACGACCAAACCCAGCAGATCATCATCATCACCGGACCAAATATGGCGGGTAAATCGGCGCTGTTACGGCAAACGGCTTTGATTGTACTGATGGCTCAGTCGGGGAGTTTTGTGCCTGCATCGTCGGCAGAAATCGGGATTGTCGATAAAATTTTTACGCGGGTTGGTGCTAGCGATAACCTCTCTCGGGGAGAAAGCACGTTCATGGTTGAGATGACCGAAACCGCTAGCATTCTAAACAACCTCAGCGAACGGAGTTTAGTCCTGATGGACGAAATTGGCCGGGGTACCAGCACCTATGATGGCGTCTCGATTGCCTGGTCGATCACCGAATACCTACACAATAAAACGGATTGTCGCCCTAAAACGCTCTTTGCCACGCACTATCACGAGTTGAATGATCTGGCTACGGATAACCATCGTATCAAAAATTACAACGTAGCGGTAAAGGAGTTGGGCAACAAAGTGATTTTCCTTCGGAAACTGAAGGAAGGCGGCTCGGAACATAGTTTCGGAATTCACGTAGCACAAATGGCCGGTATGCCTGCCCAGATTGTGAGCCGTGCCAATGAAATTCTGAAACAACTGGAGTCGTCGCACAATCGGGAAACGAACAAAGAAAATATCCGACAGGCTGTACCGCAGGAACGCGAGCTGGCGCTACGCATCATCGAATCCGGCGACCCAAAATCAGAAGCAATCAAAGAAAAGTTACGAACCATCGACGTGAACCGTCTAACACCCATCGAAGCCTTACTAAAGCTGAATGAGCTGTTAAAAATGATAGAATGAAAAATTATAATACACCAGATTTAGAAGTTTTTCCTCAATACCATGATGAGGTAGTTCAGAAAAACTTGGATGCGTGTTCATCTGCGGTTAGTCAATTAATTGCAGTAGGAACACATTTATTACGTTGGGAATTGGAGGATGAACCCAAATCAGAAGATGAAAGGGGCGTTGTTGGGGTGTTTTTTAAAAGAATATTAGACTTGCTAGATTCTACTGCCTTGTTGTTGAAAGTAGGTTCTATTGATCCATGTATTAATCAACTTCGGGCTTTACTGGAAATTACATTAGCATTTGAGTATCTCTTACAGGCAGATACACAAAAGAGATGTTTATGTTATCTTCTAACAGATTTAGATAAAGATTTAGCATTTTATGAAAGTTTGGTTGGGGATGATTTTGGGAAGAATATCCCTGATCTGGATGAACGTATTAAGCACTTTAAAGAAGTTATTGACAATTCAATTTTTGACCCAATTCGGTCAGAATATATATTAAAAGCATTTAAGCCTGATGGTACTAGAAAAAAAGTTGACCTTAAATGGTATAACCTGTTTACAAGAATGAATAGCCTTAAATATCTTGCCGATTTTTTGAAAAAAGATAAATACTACAAGATAGTGTACTCATATGCATCAAATGTTACACATGGTACGGGCCTAACAGGTAGAAATTTGTCTATGGAGGATGGGCAAATTTCTCTAGAACAACTTAGGAATCCTCATGATGCAGAAGAAATTGCTAAAATAATAATTGATCTAGGGAAACAAGCTTATAAAGCTATTATTAAACGGAGGAGTACTGAACAATGGCAAGAGTATGTTTGGGCTATGCAGCTATATAAAAAACAAAATAAAAAGTATGCTATGCCATATTTGTATATTTCACCTAGCTCTAGAATATGAACAAAGCCCTTCATCCCCAATATATTACCGACGAACATGGTAAACGAGTTTCGGTAGTGCTTCCTATTCAACAATGGCAACAAGTTCTTGATGAATTAGAAGAACTGGATGACATTCGCCTTTATGATGACGTAAAAGCTCGTAATGAGCCAACAGTCTCACTAGCAGAATATCGGCAGAAACGGCAGCAGGCAAATGGCTGAATACACTATTGTTTTAACCAAAACGGTACAGAAACAATTAGATAAACTTCCCGATCAGGTAGCCGAAATGCTGTTAGACGCTATTGAAAATTTAGCTGATGATCCACGACCAGATGGATGTAAGAAATTAAAAGGACGCTCAGGTTATCGAATTCGGAAAGGAGATTATCGGATCATCTATGATATTCTTGACGATGTATTGACTGTCGAAGTGGTGGCCGTTGGGCATCGTCGACAGATTTATGAGTAAAAAGTAAACAACAATGAAAATGGACCTAAATGTATTAACCGCCCCGCTCACTGTGCAGGAAATTGAGTGGCGGGTGCAGAGCCAGACCAAAGATGGTCAGAAGATTATTGTAGTGCCGTACATCACCAATCGTTGCGTTATGCAGCGGTTCGACGATCAGTTTGGCTGGGCGGGCTGGCAAAACGAAATCAAGGAAATTGAAGGAGGTTTCTTATGTACCATCACAGCCATTTTGCCGGGGGGTGAAATCGTGCGGAAAACGGATGGCGCCAGCCGTACAAGTGTCGAGCCAGTAAAGGGTGGTATCAGCGATGCCATGAAGCGTTGCGCCGTGCAATTTGGATTGGGCCGTGCTTTGTATGATTTCCCAAAAGTCCTGATTCAAACCACCGACAAATACATACCCGACTGGGCTACCCCTTTGCTGGATAAAATGGTAGAAAAGCTCAATGCGGGCGGTGCGGTGCGCGACGTAGTTGTGTTAAAACCCGAACACGCAAAACCGGCGGCTAAGACTGCTTAATTTGATTCAAGTTACAGGTTTCAAGTTCTAGTATGATTGGAACTTGAAACCTGTAGCTTGAAACAAATTGACAGTAAAAACGGCTTAATGCCACTTAAGCGCATTGATATTGCGGCCTATTTTAGTTCCTTCAACTAATCCTACTTCGTTATCGTGACGTGTATGAATGCCGCCCATTAACCGCGATTCGGCACATTCCTGTGCAGCTGCCCAAAACGACTTGTAGTGCCGGGCCTTGTAGGTAAGCACGTGCTTAACAGCAATAGGGTAATAATCTTCATAACGGGTCGGATTAGGCTTAACAGCCACTTTCCCCTCAACATGATAAACCAGATCAGGGCGATTCACGTGAGTATTATCGGTAAATGAAAAACTCTTACCATACAACTCCGTCAGGACGGTGGCAGTAGCTGCGGATTGAACAGCGTGGCCCGAATAAAAGGAAGGGAAAGGCGGCTCTAGAAAGAAAGGAAGCCAGGGGCCTCTTAACTCATTCTCGCTGATTTTGGCTCTGATAAATGAAGAGGGTCGCTCTACATTGTACGTAAATTTTACTTTCCAGCAACAAATAAAAGCGTCAGCTACGGCCATACCTACGCGGGCGTAGGTTTCTGCGGCTTTTACTAAGTCGGCCTTACTATTGCGAATGGCAATTGTTGCCAGATTATACGAGTGTCCAGGAGGAGAGCAGGTTTCGGTTGGATCATCTCCCCACCACATGACGGTTGCGTGCTCTGCTTCGGTAAGGGATTTTTTTCGCTCAAATACTTCTTTATAGTGAATAAAGTATTTGCTGGTTGTATCGGTAGAATACTCCAGTGGTTTGGGCAATGGTAATTTACTATTACGCTCAGAAAACGTTCGATTCTGCCCCCAGTTTGGATGCATAGGTATTTTGGTATTGGACTGCCCAACAATTGGGGGGCACCCATAGGCCGGTACCTATTGGTCGTACATAGTCTTTGGGGAAATTTCGATCGTAGCCTTCATGGCCCCCATCGGTCTTCGACCACGCGTAAATTTTCTCGGCTATTGATCTGCCAAATTGCTCAGAACGTTCAACAATAGCTGGGCTAAGTTGGGCGGCATAGCGTTGGTGTACAGCCTCTGCCAGCGAGTCGATTGGCTGCGTTTTTTCAGTATACGCATACAACGCTTTGAGCATGTAAGCCTGGCCAGCGTTAAGGGCCAGTTCCCAGCAATAGGTTTTCGTAAGGTCAGGTTTGGGTAAGGAAAGCGTATCGGCTATTTTTTGAATCACCGATCGATATTTTGGGGATGAATACACAACGGTTTCGTACATGGTCAGTCCCAGATAACCGATAGCTCGAGAGCCGTAGGTTGGGGTATTTTTAGGGGCTTTCGTCATGATCCGGACCGTCATATCAGCCCAGGTAGTGGCAATGGGTTCGGCGGGTGATTGGGTACTTGTTGATTGGGCTAGTCCGGGGCAACCATAACCCCAGACTAAAAAAATAGTAAACCTGATTACCTGTTTTAGCATGTCTTGCTACGGTTTCAATTACGAAAAGTAGCTTCACAAAAAGTTTGCCAATCACTGGTAAATAAGTAAGTATATGGCAATTAAAGTTGCGTTAGAGTTTACAGACTAATAGCTATTCGAGATGGTTATGATGGTTATGATGGTTATGTATGATATAGGGTATATGATGTATATCAGAAACATACATCATATACCCTATATCATACATAACTAAACTTATTTCCCGCTCCCTACAGAAGCCGGTGTTCCCATGCCCTGTGAAAGCACTAATAGTTTATCGCTCAGCGTCTGAATGGCCTTTTTATAGCGAACTTCCAGGTCGGGTAGGTTAGCCGTTGATTTCAAAGAGGCTTCATAAAGCAAGCCTGGTAGCATCCAGGAAGCATAACCGCTGTTTGGATCGGAGGATGCGTAGAGCGATTTGTACCAGCCTCCAAATGCGTTTCCTTTTGGATCAATAAACGAGCGTTCCAATAAGCGAAGCTCCTTATTCAGCTCAACTAATTTATCCGTACGGCCGCTTTTTAAGTAATTCTGCCGGGCCATTTCGCAGGCATCCGCGTTCTTTTTCATGTCGGCTACAGCACTGAGCAGGGGAGATATTGAATAGGTTGGCGCATAAGCCTGGATGGCTTTTTCGGCCGCTTTCAAATGAACTTCCAGATCGGTTGGGTAACGGGCTATATCGTACGGAACAAGATCGGCGTTAGCGAGTCGGAGCGTCATGGTACCCACCACTTGTTCCATCATTGGACCCATTTTATAGGTAGGGTCAGCGAATTTATCGTAGAAATACAGGTCGTCGTATTGAGAGTGGTAGAGCGTTGGGCCTTCCATTCCAGCACTCAACGCCGGAATCCCGATGTGCATGTAAGGAGCAATGTGATCGGAACCGCCACCCAGATTTCCAATAGTTGGTTCGCCAACTACCATAGCTGGGGCAGAAGAACCCGTTACACGAGTTGGGTTGCCTGCGGCTTTACGTCCCATCCAGTGTTGATAAACGGTTTGATTTGAGTCTGGGTACTGAACTGATTGAGTCGCTTCGATAATCAGCTTTTTCATGGACGGCGACGCGCTGGCTCCAAACGTTCGGCCTGACACAGCCGCATCATAGTTCATATAAGCAACCGCTTTCTGGGTCAACTCATCGCGGAATTGCTCGCTCCACTCCGCCGAACCAATGACGCCCGGTTCTTCGGCATCCCAATGACAAACCTTGATCGTACGTCGAGGCCGCTGGCCTGCTTTCGCTAATTTGCCTAAAGACTCTGTCATACTCAGTAACATTGCTGTGCCTGAGTTAGGGTCGGTGGCTCCGTAAGACCAGGCATCGTAGTGACAACCGGCAATGATCCATTCGTCAGGAAACTCAGCGCCAGTTAATGTGCCCACTACCTGGTAAATCCGCTGAATGGTTTTTTCCTGTTTTACCATCAAACGTACTTTCAAGTCTTTGCCACCTTCCAGGCGATAGGTGTACGGTAAGCCACCCTGCCAGCCTGCGGGAACAGCCTTGGTACCCGCCATGCGTTTCAGAATTTCGGTTGCGGAACCATAAGGAAGTGGGGTTACCGGAATTTTATGCAAGCCAACAGCATTTTGGTCGAGCCGTTTTGGGGTGTTTTTGGCATCCAATGGCAGAGCCGCTTCGCCAGGTGTGAGTGGATCGCCGGTGTATGGAGTTGTTAATAGCGAACCCCGTTGGATGACGCTTTCGCTATAATAAGGGCCTTCGGGAAAGGTCAGCCCGCGCATGTAGCCGCTGTCGGCAGGGTCGGTAAAAATGATAACACCAATAGCGCCATCTGCCTGCGCCCATTGCGCTTTATAGCCCCGAAAGTTACCGCCGTAACGAGCCAGCACGATTTTGCCTTTTACTGAAATACCCATCGATTTTAATTGCTCAAAATCTTCTTTCCGACCGTAATTGGCATAGACCACTTCAGCCGTTACATCGCCCGAACCCGACCAGGCATTGTAGCCAGGCGTCAGACGGGGATCACTGCTATATTTATCTTCTTTGAACAGAAATTCTCTAATGTTCAGCGGCTGACGAATGGGCTCAACCAACTCAACGGCAATCTCACCAGGGCCTTTGGGCAGGAGTACGTCATGTGGATATATGTCCACTTGCCAGCCAGCTTTCCGCATGGTTTCGGCGATGTAGTCGCGCACCTGTTCGTTTTCTTTCGTGCCGGTAATGTGAGGCACGCTGCTCAGCTTTTCGAGGTGATTTTTAAAGGCTGCCGACGACTGTTTAGTCTTGAAATCGGTTTCGAGTTTGACCTGCGCGGCTTGCCGGGCTGGAACGAAACCGCTGAGTGTTGGACTCGTGGTCGACTGAGCTAGTGCAACTACGGTGCTCAGCGCAACCGTAGCAGGCAAGGCTGTGATTCTGAGTAGAGAGGAGAATTTCATGAAAGCTAGGTTGTATAATTCTCAAATATCGGTATTTACTGTGGTAAAGACGAAAAATTACAAATGAATATTTGGTCAATAAAAAAGGAGATGCCTTTTGAGAGCATCTCCTTTTACGACTAGCGTTCAGAGTTGTTATTTAGGCATGGCAAAAATAGACGGGTCTACTTTGGGGTTAAATACCATGTTGGTGATGGTCATATTGATGGAACCAGGCATAGCTGGGCTGTTGAGTTCGATGGTCGAAGGAATCGTTAAACCCTCAATGGTTTTATAACCGCCATATTGCATTTTAACTTCGCCCGACTGCCCCTGCATACTGACAGTTGCTTTCATTCCCGTTACTTGATAAGTAGTCGCATCTACATAGTAGTTAGCCACACCTTCGGGGCGGGTTACTTTAAGGTTGTAAACATCCTTATCATTCACTTTTTCCTTGCCAACCAGCTCAACGGGATACTTTTGGGCTTTAGCCGTCGCTAAATCAGTACCAACTAAATAGGTGTTTCCTTTCTGCATTTTTACCTGATCGTCGGGAAGCGCCTGCGGAGTAGAGCCACCCTGCATTGGATTGATGGCCCAACCTTTGTCGCCATCAACAACCTGCGTAATCTGTTGACCCATCACCGACATATCGTTGCGTAAAGACTGACCAACCACAATGGTTGATTTGGCGGTCATATCCATACCCATGATGCTCATGCTCTGATCGTACTGAACCGTTTTGACGGCAGCTATTTTATCGGCACCACCCAGAGCTGTAATATTCTTATTGATAATTTCGTCGGCTGTTTGGGCAAAGGAGATAGCCGGAATTGCCACCAGGGCAACGAGTGCAATCAGTTGTTTTTTCATGAATTAGTTTAGTAAGAAACTGTGTCAAAGATAAGAAATTGAGCAGGTGTTTACTACACCAGGCTGCCGTCTGATCAGTGAGGCAATAATCCGAATAAGTGTATGAATTTTACGTCTATTCCTGCACCATCGGCAACTTTCGGGACTAGTCGGCTTGCAAGCCTGACGAGTGTTTTCTACCTTCATCGGCTTAAACTTTAAATCGCAAACCTACGATGCTATCAACAACCCGCGTTAAACTTTCTGCCATGATGTTTCTCCAGTTTTTTGTGTGGGGAGCCTGGTATGGTCAGATGAGTAAATACCTCTTAACGCAACTTCATTCAACTGGTGATCAGGTTGGTAATGCCTATGCTGCGTTCTCGCTGGCTATGATCATTGCTCCATTTTTCGTTGGTATGATTGCCGACCGTTACTTTGCCGCTCAAAAAGTGCTGGGTGTCCTGAACCTGTTGGGAGCCGTTGTTTTGTACTTTATTACCCAAAATACAGATGCTGATAACTTTTTCTATCTGATTCTGGCTTATTGCATCACGTTTGCTCCAACCCTGGCCCTGACGTCGTCTATTGCCATGCAGCAGATGACAAGTCCTGAAAAAGAGTTTCCGGGTATTCGTGTCCTAGGTACCGTTTCCTGGATTATCGTAACGAATATTGTTGGTTTCTATGGTTTTGGCGATAAGGTGACCATCTTCCAATTGTCGATGTACGCAGCCGCTGCGCTGGGCGTGTTTTCGTTTTTCTTACCCGATACACCTCCCAAAGCCACCACATCGACTTCGTTCTCGCAGATTCTGGGGCTTGACGCTTTCAAATTATTCAAAGACCGCTCGTTTGCTATTTTCTTCCTGTCGTCTGTACTAATCTGTATTCCTCTGTCATTCTATTACGCGATGGCTAACCCTTCGCTGACGGATGGTGGTATGCTTAATGTGGAGAACAAAATGTCGCTGGGGCAAGCCTCAGAAGTAATTTTCATGCTGTTAATTCCATTAGCCTACACGCGGCTTGGTGTAAAGAAAATGCTGATCGTTGGTCTGGTAGCCTGGATCGTGCGCTTTGTATGCTTCGGCTACGGTGACGGTGGATCGGGCGAATGGATGCTTTATCTGGCTATTGTGCTGCACGGTGTATGTTACGATTTCTTCTTCGTAACGGGTCAAATCTATACTGACAATAAAGCGGGCGAGAAAATCAAATCGTCGGCGCAGGGGCTGATTTCGCTGGCTACCTATGGTATTGGAATGGGTATCGGCTCTAAGCTGTCGGGTATGGTGCTGGATATGTACACCCGTCCTGATGGCACTAAAGATTGGCTGGCCGTCTGGCTTGTTCCGGCGGGTATTGCCGCTGCGGTATTGATTGTGTTCGTTCTATTGTTTACGGATAATACACGGAAATCGGCCGCAAAAGAGGAGTTAGTTTCGGGAAGTTTATAATGAACGGTATAATAGGCAGTGCGTAGGAATTTATAGCGCATTGCCCATTAACTACCTATAGTTATGAGAAGGAAACGGCAAATTACTTTCTATGATGACCTGAATGGCCCCCATGCTGATCAGGTAAGGGAGCAAATTGCCATGACTCCAGAGGAGAGATGGCAGGTCTTTATCAAATTGCGTCGAATGTACTATGGTTTAGTAGGTGATCCTCCGAAACTGTCCAAGGATATTACAATCACGCGGCCGTCATGGATGTAGAAAATTCGGAATTTCTAGAGTTCGTAGCGGCTGCTGATGCGAATCAGTTAGAATACATTCTTATTGGTGGTTTAGCGATGATCCTCAATGGCGCAGTACGCTTTACGCAGGACGCTGATCTTTGGCTTGAACCGACTAACGAAAATAGGGATCGTTTCATTAAATCACTTTTAGCATTTGGTTATGAGGAAGATCAAGTCCAACGTATGCGAGAAACGGACTTTACTCGACCGCAAATGATTCGTATTCACGACATTCCGATGGATGTTCTGACAAGTGTTCATCATCGTTTAGATTATTTTGCTTGTCGTAAACGAGCCAGAGCATTTACTGCCAAAGAAGGCCAAGTCATCTATTTTCTACACATTAATGATCTACGTGAAACCAAAGTATTGGCTCGCCGTACGAAAGACTTAAACGACATCGTAATGATTGATGAAATTATTGACGAGGTCAAGAAAAATAGTGGTTCAGATATAAATAATTCCTAAGTGCAATTCATTTCCTACAACATTAATGGCATTCGGGCAGCTATCCGAAATGGGCTGATCGACTGGCTATCCGACAAGAATTTCGATATTATTTGCTTTCAGGAGGTCAAAGCTACTGCCGATGTGGTGGATTTGACTTTGTTGGAGCAACTGGGTTATCAGTACCATTGGCATGCTGCCGAAAAGAAAGGCTACTCTGGGGTAGCGACGTTTTCTAAAATCGCACCCACCAATGTAGTTTTAGGCTGTGGCTTGCCCGTTTATGATTGTGAAGGCCGTATCCTACGCACTGATTTCGGCGACCTGACCCTGTTGAATTGCTATTTCCCCTCTGGAACATCGGGCGAGTTACGGCAAGGTGTGAAAATGGAGTTTCTGCGTGATTTTTACGACTATATAGAAAATCTGAAAAAGACCCGTCCTAAGTTGATCGTTGTGGGCGATTATAACATTGCTCATAATGCCATCGATATTCACGACCCTATACGAAACAAAAACTCAACCGGTTTCTTACCCGAAGAGCGGGCGTGGATGGATCAATGGTTCGGTTCTGAAATGACTGATTCGTTTCGCTACAAACATCCCGATGAGGTTGCTTATAGCTGGTGGAGTTACCGGGCTGGCGCACGTGGCAATAACAAAGGCTGGCGTATCGATTATGCTTCGGTCACCGATAATCTTCGTGACCAAATCATTGATTGCCAGATGCTACCCGATGCCGTGCACGCCGATCATTGCCCGGTATATCTGAACCTGGATTTGACTGATTAAATTGATGTTCTTGATTTTAGCACATTGATCAGTAGAAGAAAATCAGTTTAATCAGTCAAATCACATGAATCCCGGTTCAGACTACTTCCTCATCTACAAACCTTACCTCATGCTCTCGCAGTTTTCGCGGGAAGGGGAGAAGCAAACGTTGGCTGATCTGGATTTCGATTTTCCGACGGATGTGTACCCAGTCGGGCGGCTCGATGCCGATAGCGAGGGGCTTTTGCTACTAACGAACGATAAGCAATTAAATCATCGCTTACTCAACCCGAAGTTTCGGCATAATCGCACGTATTATGTTCAGGTGGATGGAGCGTTAACGGAAGGGGCTTGCCAACAGCTAAGCCAAGGGGTTACTATTTCGGTAGATGGTAAAGCCTATTCTACATTACCGGCTAATACCCGAATTATAACCGAACCAGGCTTGCCCGAACGGAATCCGCCGATTCGATACCGGGCTACCATTCCAACGTCCTGGCTGTCTATTTCGCTGCATGAAGGTAAAAATCGGCAGGTGCGTAAAATGACTGCCGCTGTCGGCTTTCCAACCCTCCGGTTAGTGCGCTGGGCCATTGAAAGCCTCACTGCCGAAGGAATGGTTCCGGGTCAGGTTCGTGAGTTGAGTAGGGCGGAGGTGCTCAATGGATTGAGGCTGAAGTAGCCTGGCCTGGCTGGCGCACCAGCGTCTACGTTCGGGTTGTAAACCCAATTATCCAACCCGGACGTAGACGCTGGTGCGCCGGCCAGGCTACAAAGTCCCTTCATCTGCAAAGCTGTAATAAGATTTATCTGTAAAAATCAGGTGATCAAGTACCGGAATATCGAGAAGTCGTCCGGCATCTTTGAGCTTCTTTGTCAAATCTTTATCCGCTTGCGATGGCAGGAGATTACCCGACGGATGATTATGAAATAAAATCATCGATGAGGCCAAATGCTCAATAGCCTGTTTGAAAATAAGCTTAGGATCGGCTACGGTTCCCGAAACACCACCCGTACTGATTTGAACCGGCCGTAAAATTTCGTTGGCTCGGTTCATCAATAAAATCCAGAACTCTTCGTGTGGCTTGTCGATCAAGTGCGGGATCATTTCGTTGTAAGCATCGCGCGAGCAGGTTACTTTAGCGCGTTGTGGCCGATCCTGCTCTTTCCGTCTTCGGCCTAACTCCAGAGCCGCTATGACGCTTATCGCCTTTGCTTCGCCAATACCTCGAAACTTTGAAAGGTCTTTGATACTCAGTTTGGCAAGGTCGTTGAGGTTATTGTTGACGCTTTTAAGAATGATTTTAGCGACATCGACAGCCGTCAGGTCGACAGTGCCCGAGTTAATCAAGATCGCAATTAGCTCAGCTTCAGATAGGGCGGCTTTCCCCTTAAGTATGAGTTTTTCGCGTGGGCGGTCTTCTTCGGCCCAACTCTGAATGGTGCCTGAGTTCTGATAGGACATTTGCTTAAGTAAGTTACGGCGTAATTTTCGTTGACAAAATGCACAAAAAAACCTTACCCGCAAACAGGTAAGGTTCTATATGTATTGTCAGTGAAAATCAGTTATTGATTAGCAAGTTACTATTCGCGGCATGACCATCAATAACTTATAAACCAATAACAAATGCCTACTACTTAAGCAGTGGCAACTTTCAAGCTATTAACTAAACGAGCCAGTTTCGACTTGTTGTTAGAAGCTTTGTTCTTGTGAATAATGTTGCGTTTTGCAAGTTTGTCCAATGCCGACGAAACAGTCTTGAACAGTTCAACTGCCATTGCGTGATCGGTAGTGGTACGAAGTTTTTTCACCATGTTCCGAGTCGTAACATGTTGGTAACGGTTCAATAGACGCTTCTTGGCACTCGACCGTATTGCTTTTTTTGATGACTTATGATTTGCCATTGGTATATAAATGAGATCGTTGTCGCGATATGAGGGCGCAAAAATACGAATTTCGGTTGGAATAACAAATAGTTCCAACCGAAATTCTTTCTGCTAGCCCATCTTAAGGACGAATATCAGCGTTGACAATCAGCGTTTTTTCCCAGATCCCTTTGTTCTGAGCAATGAATTGCTTGTAGGCTGGACTGTTCTCAAAAGTTTTTATATCAGCTTCACTCTGAAACGTCAGGTAATGTACTACGTCATAGTCAGCAACAGCCTGATTTGGCAAAATTGTCTTGCCAGATGTGTAATTGACGACCTGTGGAATTTCGTGCTTTAATGACGCAAAACCGTTCATATGCTGCTCAACTGCTGCACTTTCGACCCCTTTTTTGAATTTAATACACACAACTTGCTGTTTCTGAGCTTTTCTAGCGGGTGAGTAGGCACCGTAGATTGTTAAAGCGAAAGAGCACATTAACACAATAACAAGGGTATATCCTTTTGACTTGGCATTCATGATTATTTGAGTTTGAATCGTTTTTCGAAATATTATTCTGAATAACATGGTTGTTTAATTGAATAGTTAACTATTTTCCACTTAAAGTACCATGTTTTATCAAATGTACAATTGTTTTATTTGGTTGATAGTTTCGGCTGCTATTTTTTTCGGAAGTTTAGTAAACGGCACGCCTTCCAAGGCTGAAATTCGGTCAGAAAAGTCCTTGCATTGGCGCTTTTCTGACCAATTCTTGGGTAATCATGGTCGACCTGTTTGGGGGTTTTATGCACACCAGCAAATTAATCGGTTAGCCGTCTTTACGTTGCCAGTAGAGATGATGCCTTTTTTCAAAAAACATATTGGTTTTTTAGCTGATAATGCTGTCAATCCCGACAAACGGCGGTATGCTGTTGTAGGTGAGGCACCACGGCATTTCATTGACCTTGATGCTTATCCGGATACCCTGGCAACTACGCTCCCTCGCTATTACAAAGAAGCTACCGATCGGTATGGGGCCGATACATTAGCCTTGCATGGGCTGGTTCCCTGGCAAATTCAATTGACAAAGTATCAATTGACCGAAGCGTTTAAGCAGAGAAACGTCCGGCGTATCCTGCGCGTAGCTGCCGATTTAGGTCATTATATTGCTGATGCCAACGTGCCGCTACACACCACACGCAATTACAATGGCCAGTTGACCGGCCAGCAGGGAATTCATGGTTTCTGGGAGTCGCGTTTGCCAGAGCTATTTAGTACAGACTATGATTTCCTGACCGGGCAGGCCGAATACATTTATTCGCCCCAGAAAGTAGCCTGGCAAGCAGTATTCAAGGCAAATGCAGCACTTGACTCGGTCTTGCGTTTCGAACAGAAACTGACGGAAGCGATGGGAGAGACGCGGAAATTCGGTTTTGAAGAGCGAAATGGTATTACAACCAAAGTTTATTCGGCCGATTTCTCACAACGCTATCACGACCAATTGAAAGGGCAAGTCGAGCGCCAGATGCGGGCGTCCGTAAAAATGGTCGGTAATTTTTGGTACACCTGTTGGGTAGATGCCGGTCAGCCTGATTTGAGAGCCTTGGCGAAGTATCAGCTTACGGAAGAAGAACAAAAAGAAGAAGCCGAAGAAAAGAAGAGCTGGTTGAAGAGACTGTTTTCGGCAAGGGAGGAGTAATCTGAACCGGGATTTTTATGATTTGACTGACCGACTATGATTTTATTATCTAGCTTTCTTTGAAAGCAAATTCAAAAGAAATCATAGTCGGTCAGTCAAATCATAAAAATCCTGGTTTTAGACCGACAACACCTTCATATACTCAGCATCGTTTTTCATGCTGATCAGTGATGACTCAGGATATTGTTCCTGCTCTACCAGAAAATACTTGATACCGCTGTCTTTAGCTATGCGTAATGTCTTTTTAAAGTCCACGTTACCTTTACCTAGGTCGTTCTGCACAGGCTTGCCGTCTTTCACGGTATAGTCTTTCACGTGGCAAAGCTCGTAGCGTTTGCCATACTTTTTGAGGTGCTCTTCCGTATTTACACCCGCCACATCAATCCAGCACAGATCTAGTTCGAACATGACATATTTAGGATCGGTGTTCTCTAGCAGGACTTCCTGAGGCAGCTTGCCATCGAGGAGACGGAACGAATAGTCGTGGTTGTGATAACCAAATTTCAGCCCGGCCTTCTTCACCTCTTCACCAACTTTGTTGAATTGATCGGCCACTTTCTTCCAATCATCCAACGTTTTTTGTGCACCGTAGTAAGGGCAGAGCAGGTAAGTTAAACCAGCATCATGCGCCATTTCGATACTTTTCTTAAGTTGATCCGGCTTATCGACTTCACCGCGATAATTGAAGTGCGTACTGACCATCTTCACGCCCAGGCCATCGAGGAATGATTTGATTTCCTTTGGCTCCATACCCCACAGAAAACCTTGCGGACCACCATAACTCTCAAATTGCTTATAACCCATCTGAGCCAATTGTGTCATGACGCCCTTAGGATCTTTCGGAATGACATCCCGGACGCTATATAGCTGTGCCCCAAACGGGTTGATGGGCTTGGCAAAAGCATTGGCTAATAAGTCAGATTGACCAAGGGCGAAGGCTCCGGCTGTAAGCAGACCGGATTGTTTAAGAAAACTACGTCGTTGCATAGGTAGAAAAAAGTTTTCGGCTTTAAAACGCAAATATGGCTCGGTTATGCGAATAAAGCTCATTTATGGGAGAAAAGGGAAGAAGGAGGAGGGGGACGAAGGCAGAAGCAGTATTTAATTTCTAATTTATTCTTTTGCTTCTTCCCTTTCCTCCTTCCTCCCTTTCTTCCCCTTCCTGCCTATCTTTGCGGTCTTTCTTCAATACGAATGACATTTTCCAAATTATATCTGCAGGCAGGACGCGATGAGGCTGTTCGGCGTTTCCACCCCTGGGTGTTTTCCAGAGCCATCAGCCGCTACGAGGGTAACCTGAGCGATGGCGATGTAGTAGAGGTCTTTGATAATAAAAACCGATATATCGCTACTGGGCATTATCACGACGGAAGTATTGCCGTGCGTATTTTCTCGTTCGGGGCAACGGCAGGCGGGCCTGTTATTCCCGATTTAGCCTATTGGACGAAGAAACTGGCCCATATTCGCAGCATTCGGCAAGTGATCGTTACTGGCGAAACAAACTGCTACCGACTGGTGCATGGTGAGGGCGATGGCTGTACAGGCCTTATTATAGACATGTATAATGGTGTGGCGGTTGTACAGGCGCACTCCATAGGCATGCACCGCGAACGAGACATCATTGCCGATGCCCTCAAAGACGTTTTTGGGAATGAACTGACTGCCGTTTACGACAAAAGTGCCGATACATTGCCCGACGAATACGGCGCAACGGTTACGAATGGCTACCTTTTTGGCCGAACCCCTGTACCACATCCAGTCCAGGAAAATGGTAATACGTTTCTGGTTGACTGGATTACAGGACAGAAAACAGGATTTTTTCTCGATCAACGCGATAATCGGGCGCTCCTGGCCCAGTACGCTCAGGGCAAGGATGTTCTGAACGCGTTCTGTTATTCGGGTGGGTTTTCGGTGTATGCCCTCAAAGCGGGCGCTAACCTGGTTCATTCGGTTGATGTTTCTCAGAAGGCAATTGGCCTGACTAATCAAAACATTGAGGCCAACTTTGGTGAGACCGACACGCGGCATGAGGCTTATGCAGAAGATGTGATGCATTATCTGAAAGCCCACGATCATAACTATGACGTGGTTGTGCTAGATCCACCTGCTTTTGCCAAAAGCCTTTCGGCGCGGCACCGGGCTGTGCAAGGCTACAAACGATTGAATGCAGAAGGTTTTCGCCGGGTAGCGAAGGGCGGAATTTTATTTACCTTTTCGTGCTCGCAGGTGGTAGACCGAGAGTTGTTTTATAATACAATTGTGGCCGCAGCGATTGAGGCCGGACGTCAGGTTCGTGTGCTACATCATCTGAGTCAACCTGCCGATCACCCTGTTAGTTTATTCCACCCAGAAGGCGGCTACCTGAAAGGGCTAGTGCTTTGGGTAGAGTAATTTTTAGGTTTGTTGGTGGTAGCTTAACGAAATAGATAGGTTTGCTGTTAATATGTAGAAGCAATTAAAGTGCAACCTTTATTGGTCTGATAGATTAACATTAATTGCTTTCCGCTAATTTTGGGTCTCAACCGGTCTGGCACCTCGACGGTCTGATACTTTGGTGACCCGGTCAGTCCTTTCGTATAACCCGATTACATACATAGCTAATTATGGCTGAATTAATCCGAATGCCCAAGATGAGCGACACAATGACTGAAGGCGTCATTGCAGAGTGGCACAAAAAGGTGGGCGATAAAGTAAAATCCGGCGACGTACTGGCCGAAGTTGAAACCGATAAAGCTACGATGGACCTGGAGTCCTACGAAGAAGGTACACTACTTTATATCGGTGTTGAAAAAGGTGCTTCAGTTCCGGTAGATGGCGTTTTGGCTATTATCGGTGCGGATGGCGAAGATTACAAAGCCTTGCTGAATGGAGCAAGTGGTGGTAGCCAGGAAGCGCCTGCTCCTAAGGCAGAGCCAACTCCTGCGCCTGTTGCTGAGTCAGCACCTGTGGCAACCAAAGTGCCTGAACAGAAAGCCGCTCCGGCTGTTCCAGCCGAGAAGGTCAACGCGTCGGTTATTCGGATGCCGAAAATGAGCGATACGATGACCGAAGGCACTATTGTGGCCTGGCATAAAAAAGAAGGTGATACCGTGAAATCGGGCGATGTTCTGGCCGAAGTTGAGACCGACAAGGCCACGATGGACCTCGAAGCATACGAAGAAGGCACACTGCTGTATATCGGAGTAAAAGAAGGTGCATCCGTAGCCGTTGACGACATCATTGCCGTTGTTGGTGAAAAAGGTGCCAACTTCAAAGTTCTGCTGGATGGTGGTGCTGGTCAACAGGCTGCTACCGGCGAAGGCGGAAGCGCTACTGCTCAACAAAATCCACAGGCCAGTGAGCCTGCCAATGCCGATACTGATTTATCATATGCGGGTGGAACGGGTGATGTTTCTGAATCGAATGGTCGGGTGAAAGCATCGCCGTTAGCGAAGCGGATTGCCGAAGATAAAGGCATTAATCTGTCTCAGGTTCATGGTAGCGGTCCCGAAGGTCGTATTGTAAAAAGCGATGTTGAGTCGTTCGTTCCAGGCAAAGCAGCTCCAGCGGCTCAACCTGCTGCTCCTGTTGCGCAACCAACCGCAGCGCCAACACCCGCGGCTCAGCCATCGGCTCCGGCTCCTGTACCAACACCTGCCGGTGATTATGAAGATGTTCCAGTTAGCCAGATGCGGAAAACGATTGCCCGTCGGTTGAGTGAGAGCCTGTTCACGGCTCCACACTTCTACCTGACGATGGAAATCAACATGGACAAGGCGATGGAACTGCGTGGTACGGTCAATGGACTTAGCCCGGTGAAAGTTTCGTTCAACGATTTCGTGATCAAGGCGGCTGCTCTGGCTCTGAAACAACATCCGAATGTCAACTCGTCCTGGCTTGGCGATAAAATCCGGAAGTACAAGTATGTGAATATCGGCGTAGCTGTTGCTGTTGACGAAGGCTTGCTGGTACCCGTTGTTCGGAATGCTGATCAGAAAACACTGTCGACCATTTCGGGCGAAGTAAAAGATCTGGCCGGTAAAGCCAAAGACAAGAAACTCCAGCCGAAAGACTGGGAGGGAAGTACCTTCTCGATCTCGAACCTGGGTATGTTTGGTATCGAAGAATTTACCGCAATCATCAACCCGCCTGATTCCTGTATTCTGGCTGTTGGTGCTATCAAGCAAACAGTTAAGTTCGAAGGCGATGTAGCAAAACCAACGAACGTTATGAAAGTAACGCTCTCTTGCGATCACCGGGTGGTTGATGGAGCTACGGGTTCGGCCTTCCTGCAAACAGTTAAGCAGTTGCTCGAAGATCCAATGCGGATGCTGGTATAAAAAGGAGAAAAGGGAAGAGGGGGAAGAAAGGGAGTAAGTGGTTTTATCCATTCTCCCTTTCTTCCCCCTCTTCCCTTTTCTCCCTCTAAAAATTAGATCGTAGCGGGTTCCATAGCGGCTACCAGCTTTTGTTCTAATACGCCTTTAGACGTAGCGCCAATCACTTTATCGACTAACTGACCATTTTTGAAAACCATCAGTGTAGGAATGCTGCGGATGCCAAATTTGGCAGGTGTTGCTGAGTTCTGGTCAACATCCATTTTAGCAACAATGGCTTTTCCTTCGTATTCGCCAGCAAGCTGTTCAACGATTGGACCTACCATCCGACAAGGGCCACACCATTCGGCCCAGAAGTCTACTAAAACAGGTTTGTCTGAATTTATAAGTTCGCTAAAATTAGCGTCGGTTGCTTCTACGGCATTTGATCCTGCTGCCATGATTGAAATGAGTTTGTTATGTTGAACTTGTTTCATGGACATAAACCCTTTTCATAACGATTAGTTCCGAATTCTACATCACCTTGTTAGCAGCCTTTATTTTCGGGCAATGCGCTGGCGAGCACATTTTCTTAACTGCAGAGGCTTGGTCATGACCGGATTTTTAGCACCTTCTTCAAGACGGCTACGCTCTGTTCCAACTCATCCTCCGTACTCGATGCAAACCCTAATCGCGTGCCGTTGAGCCGCTGACCGGGCGGGTTGTGCGCTATACCATTCGACAGTGACAAACCTTCCTGATCAGCCCGTTGTGCCATTAATTCCATGTCTATCGACGGATCGAATAGCGCCCAAACGGCCATCCCGCCGTCGGGTTTATTAAACTGAATTATGTCCGATAGTTCTGTCGATACTAGTTCGCAGAAATGATCGCGCCGGGCGTGGTACGTGCGTAGCGCTTTGCGGAAATGGCGCTTCAAATCACCTGTTTTGAGCAATTGGCCAATGGCAAACTCAAGCATGGGGTCGCCCTGGCGGTCGATGATGCGCCGAAGTCGGGCCAGCTCGTCAATTACGGCTGTTGGAGCCACTACGTAACCAATTCGAAAGGCGGGGGCTACCGACTTCGTTAGGGAGCCTACATAAACAACCATGCCGTGTTGATCGGCGCTGGCCAGTGGTAAGATCGGGCGACTGAGGTAGTGGAAGTCGTAATCGTAGTCGTCTTCCAGAACAACAAAGCCATATTGTTCAGACAATTGCAAGAGTCGTACACGCCGATCGGCACGCAGTGTTACTGTTGTTGGATAGTGATGATGCGGGTTTACAAAGACCATTCGGATTGGCCGGGCGACACTTCGCTGTTTTTGGCAAAGAATTTCCAGCGCATCCATATCCATCCCATGTTGATCGATGGGAACCGTCAATACCAACGCGCCTGCTTTCTGTATGTTCATCGTGGCGCCTGCCCAGTTCGTTTCGCCCGTTACGACCACATCGCCCAGACGCAATAATACCTGACAGGTCAAATGCAGACCCATGATGCTGCCCCGCGTAATAAGCAGATTATCAGGTGTTGTTCGGAGCCCGCGCGTTTCGTTCAGATGAATCGAAAGTTGCTCTCGAAGCAATCTATTCCCTTTTGTGTCTCCATAGCCAAAGTGTTTCTGCGGATTCCCCCATCGAAAATAGGAACGGTAAGCCCGACTTAGTTCGTCCATTGGAGCCAGCCTGATATCCGGAAACCCATCATCTAACCGTAACCCAGCCTGATTGGTGAGAACAGGCCGATTTAGAAAATTGATTGATTCGAAAGCATAACCCGGTTGTTTATTAGAGATGGCATATCCTTGAGATATACCATCTCTACCCTCTAACACCAAAGGCTGCGGTTTAACTTCTGGCACGTGAGCCGCTACATACGTTCCACTGCCTGAACGACTTTCGAGCCATCCCTGCGCCATCCCTTCGTCGTAAGCGGCTACAATAGTTTGACGATTCAGCGTCAATAATTCCCCCAATTGGCGCGATCCTGGAAGCCGCTGACCGGGCGTCAACATGCCTTTTCGAATGAGCTGCCCAAGCTGATCGCTTAGTTGTAAAAAAACGGGCGTAGTCGACGACTTATCAATCAGAATCAGCGATTTAAAAGGTAGCATAACCGGACTAGCTATTTTCTTGAAATTGGATGATTTTACTAGTCCGGCAAAGGACGACATTTGTTTTGAAAATTACTAGAACACGTAAATAGACGCCAAGGGTGGCGTCTCTACGCTATGCAAACAGCTCGCACAATCCCCAGCCGATTAGCCAAACGCGCTCATTACGACGAGGCTACGATTCACCCTATTCTGGATGAAGCTCTATTTTGTACCGTCAGTTTTGCGGTTGATGGCCAGCCGATGGCTATTCCTACCGCCTTTGCCCGGCAGGATGATAAGTTGTATATCCACGGTTCGGTGGGCAGTCATTTTATTCGCGCTATTGAGCATGGGGCTCCGGTGTGTATTACCGTTATGCTGGCCGATGGGCTCGTGTTAGCCAAATCAGCTTTTCATCATTCGGTCAATTATCGGTCGGTAATAATTTTTGCTAATGCGGAGAAGGTGACGGATGAGACGGAACGAATGAATGCGCTTGCCCTGATCACTGATCATCTGATTCCCAATCGGTGGGGCGATCTGCGCCCAACAACTGACAGCGAAATGCGGAAGACAACGGTACTGGCGTTTTCGCTGGCTGAAGCTTCGGCCAAGCTGCGGACGGGCGGCCCGAGCGATGATCCGGAAGATGAATACCTGCCAACCTGGTCGGGGGTAATTCCGCTGCAAACGGTACGCCTTACTCCGGTCCCAGCTGAGACGAGTCTGGAAACACCTTTGCCTAATTATTTATCATGAGACTTGTTGAATTGACCGCCACGGAAAACTTTGGCTACCGACAGTTTTTGGTAGAGGGCATAAGAAAACATCAGGATTGTTTTCGGAGTACTCCCGCCGACCAACTCAATAAACCTTTCCCGACAAATGGCACAGCAGATAGTTTTACGCTTGGCATGCTCAACACCGCCGATGAATTGGCAGGTGTGGTAAGTTTTCAGCGTGAAGGCCAGTATCATGAGAAATTCAGACACAGAGGCTTACTTTTTGGCATGTATGTAGCCGATAAATACACTGGTCAGGGTTTGGGACGTATTCTGTTAGAAGAAACCATCCGACGGGTGCGCTTAGTGCCTGATATAGAACAGATTAATCTACAGGTTTTGGCGAACAATAGCCGAGCTAAACGCCAATATGAAAAGTTAGGCTTTCGCTCATTTTCGTTCGAGAAAAATGCCATTAAAGACGGAGATATTTATTACGATGAAGAGCTGATGGTACTTTTTTTGACCGACAATACGCACCCATAATTGGTAAAGGGAAATAAACCGTATCGCTTAACCGCATTAACAACGACATCTATGTATACGCCAAAAGCTTTTCAGGAAACAGATCGTGATACATTGTATCAATTCATTCGCGACAATTCGTTTGGTTTATTGGTCTCAACGGGTACTGATGGCATTCCAGTAGCTACCCATATTCCTATCGAACTCCAGCCCGATGCAGCGGGTAAGCTTCAACTAGTGGGGCACCTGTCCAAAGCAAATCCACAAGGGCGATTGTTGGGGAATAATACGCCCGCACTAGCTGTATTTTCAGGCGCACATAGTTATATTTCCTCTTCCTGGTACGATCACGTAAATGTGCCTACCTGGAATTATCTGTCAGTACAGGTGACTGGCCAGACGGACATTTTGTCGGACGACGAAGCGCTGGAAGTTTTACGTCGACAAGTAGATAAATACGAGGCTCATTCGAAATGCCCAGTATCGGTTGAGAGTATGACGGAAGGTTATGTACGGAAAGAAATGCGTGGAATCATAGCGTTTACGATGACAATCGACACCATACAGGGAACGGCTAAACTGAGTCAAAACCGTGACGATAAAAATTATCAGAATATCATTTCTGAACTTCGACAAACGGGGCACGCTGGTGCAAGTGAATTAGCAGATGAAATGGCCGCCCGTCGACCATGATTGTCTGGGCCAAGTTCCAGCTTGGCCTTTGAATTTCATAATGCACGGCCAAGCTGGAACTTGGCCCAGACAAATACCACCATGGCGAAACAACATACTTATGCCTTAACCATCCAATGGACTGGAAATAAGGGAGAAGGGACCAGTACATATCGCTCATACGAACGCAGTCATACGATTTCTGTCGAAAACAAACCAGATTTGCTCGGATCATCGGACCCTTCCTTCCGGGGCGATAAAACAAGGTATAACCCAGAAGAACTCCTGGTTGCCTCGCTATCGAGTTGCCATATGTTGTCGTATCTGCACTTGTGTGCGGTGGCTGGCGTCGTGGTTCTTGACTATACCGATAAGGCTACAGGCACGATGGCCGAAACGCCAGATGGGGGAGGGCACTTTACTGAAGTTACACTATATCCGCTTGTTGTTGTTGCCGAGGAGTCGATGGTGGCTAAAGCAAACGAATTACATCATCAGGCTAACAAACTCTGCTTCATTGCCAATTCCTGCAATTTTCCGGTGCACCACCAACCGACTTGTATTGCAATAAATGTCGTGGAGTCAGATTCTTCAATCTGACTTATAAGGTTTCTCAAAACCTATAGATACAAACAGTAGGTTTTGAGAAACCTATAGTGTCGATTATAAGTAACCGACACCACTATACTAAAGGTCTGAGGATTACTTTTGTTCGTGATAAACCAACACGGGCACTTCTGATTTTTCAATCAGTTTGGCCACATGATTCGGGTGAAACAGACTATCCAGAAAGCCTGATGAAGGATATAACTGCATCACAATCAGGTCGACATGAGCGGTTTCGATTTTGTCTTCTGTCAGAATGAGCAATTGTGCGTCGAACGTATCGACGAGTGAACTGGTCTGGAATGTGACATCCGCATTGGTTGTCTGCGGCTGCATGGCGTAGGCAATTGTATGCACCTGCGCCGGACGAATGGCATGGCCTTCAGGGGTAGTGGGAACAATAAGTACCGGACATTTGGCATCATCGGCTACATCGCTAACGGCACTACCCGCCAATCGGTCGAAAAAAGTGCTCAGATCACTGCGTCCCATCACGATCAAATCGGCCGAGCGTTCCTTGGCGGCATCCAGAATACCATCATCCACAAACCCAATACGCCATTCTACCTCAACTGATAGCCCTTCGGCACGGAGTTCATCAGCTAATTTACCAAGCCGTTCGCGGCTGATATCTTCAATTTCCTGAGAGGCTATAAGTCCCAGTCCCGGATCGCCCATAGTCGGCAATGTGGAATCGGGAACCATAGGTTGAAAAACGTGTAGCAACGTAATGGTTGCACCTGTTTTCCTGGCAAAAAGGCGAACCCAGTCCTGAGCGGCTGTTGTGTTAGCCGAAAAATCGGTAGGGAATAGTAAGTTGGTCATAAAACGTTTACGGTTTTTGGTATATAGTTTTCGGTGGTCGACGCATCACCAAAAACTATATACCAAAAACCGTAAACCTCCAACTATGTTTAACGTCTGCCCGGTGTTGGCGGTGGGGTAATGATACCACTCGAATCGCCACCTCGGTTCATTGTTTCAACGGCGAGTAACTGCTTCATGGTTTTCTCCATACCCTCGGTTGAGCCATCAAGGAAAATAACATTGCCCTTTCCGTTCTCGGCAAAATGCTTGATGGCTTCCGTCCAGATCGAGAATAGAATCAGCGATGCATCCAGATTGGCTTCGTTCATCACTTTAGCGGATTCGGCCATCCCCTTGGCAACTTCTTCCCGGAATAAAGCCACGCCCTGACCGCGTAGTTGAGATGCCGTTTTCTCGGCTTCGGCCGAAATCTGAATCGCATTCCCTTCGGCTTGGGCAGCTTTTGTTTTGGTAATCAGTAACGCCTGTCCTTCGTTTTCAGCGGCTGCTTTCAAGTTGGAAGAGGCCACTACCTGCGCCATCGACCGCATGATGACTTCGTCGAACGCAATGTCGTTCAATTGCAGATCGGTTAAGTGATATCCCCAGCTTTCAAGCAAAACGTCGAGTTGCGATTTAACGTGTTCGATGATTTCGGAGCGGAGAGCCAGAATTTCAGACTGGCGTTTTGTAGCCACAAAGCTACGAATAGAGCCTTCGATCGTCCGAATCAGCGCCTGCATAAACGAAGCCTCATCAATGAACTTAAAGGCCACATTTTTAATGACTTCCTCGCTCTGGTTCAGTACCGAATAAACGAGCATAGCCTTGAAGTTGACATTAGCCTGGTCGGCAGTAATGGCCTGGAATGCCAGTTCGGCCGAACGGTTCTGAATCGAAATGCGTCGGTAAATGAATTCAATAAACGGGATTTTGAAATTCAGCCCCGGCGTCATAACACGGGAATATTTACCAAAAACGGTAATAACAGCCACCGTGCCCTGTTGCACAATGACCACTGAAAGGTAAACGACAATAATGATTAATACGAAAATTATGCCCAGAAAGCTCATATATAGTAAAGGTTAGAAAACAAAAACGGATTCCGCATTTAAGGTACGGAATCCGTTGATAGCCTAACTGGAAATTTGTATAATCGGTCGTTGCTTAGTGTCCGGGCGACAGTTCGAAGTTTTCTTCTTCCCGTTGCCGGAAGTACATGATCATGGCTAAACCGAATCCTGAAAATGCCAGCATAGCGCCTACCAATTGAGGTGATGAATAGCCCAGGCCGGCAGCAATTGGTAAGCCTCCCAGGTAAGCACCCAGTGCATTGCCAATGTTAAAACCTGCCTGACTAACCGATGACGCCAGCATTTCAGAACCATTGGCTGCCCGAATCATCAAAATTTGAATTGGTGGCCCTAACGAGAAGGCAATCGCTCCGGTAAGGAATGTCATGCCAAGAAGCGGTATCTGAAATGGGGCAACATAGTATACCAGAAGCAGGCAAAGGGTCATTAACAATAAAAACAAAGCCGTTGCCTTAATTGGAGAAGTACTGTCGGCGGTGCGTCCGGCAATTAAATTACCAACCGCCATGCCTAAACCTGCCAATACCAGAATCCAGGTAATCTGATTGCTACCAAAGTGAGCCACTTCGGTCAATAAGGGAGCAATGTAGCTGAACCAGGCAAACAGGCCCCCCGTACCAATGGCGGTGATGCCTAAAATTATCCAGGGTTCTACGTGCGTAAACAGTTTGAGGTCTTTACGCAAATTGGTCTGGTTCGCTACGGGCATTGCCGGCAGCAGTTTTTGAATAGATACTAACGTGATCAGACCAACCGCAGCGATAATCAAAAATGTGATGCGCCAGCTCATGGTGTGACCAATGTAAGTACCCAGCGGTACACCAATGATGTTGGCAACGGTAAGTCCGGCAAACATCATCGAAATGGCCTGTGCTTCTTTTCCCTTAGTCGCTAATCGGCTGGCTACTACGGCACCTACACCAAAAAAAGCGCCATGTGGTAAGCCAGACAATAGGCGAGTTACCATCATGAGTTCATAATTGGGCGCGAAGGACGAAAGGGCATTACAAAAGGTAAACAAGGCCATAAGGCCCAACAGAATTTTCTTCGGTGGATAATTTCCGGCAAACCCCACCAGCAGAGGAGCGCCTAATACAACGCCCAGCGCATAGGCCGAAATTAAGTGGCCAGCCTGTGGAATCGAGATTTGTAATGAGGTTGCGATATCGGGCAGAATACCCATCATGACGAACTCCGTCATGCCAATGCCAAAGCCTCCTATCGTGAGAGGCAGTAATTCTTTTTTCATTTGCAGCTTTCTATTTTCTGACAGCGCGTGAGTTTACTAAACTTGGAAAACTCACAATAAACCTCATCAAATGAGGTCCATTTTATCTGGCAAATAAAAAAAGTGCAAAATCGTTCCCTGTTCTGGGAAAGGTATAATTTATTAGTTAGTCGGTGCAATTAGGGGATTTATCGAACTCGTTTGCCTGGCATATCCCGTCCATTCTGATGCAGAATCAGTTGCTGAACTTCTCCTTTGTCGTTCGTCTCGAACGTTACTTGGGCATCAACTACTTTCAGATAAAACTTCGTTTTCGATTCGGCGAAGAGTTCAAATCTGGGTTGACCAGTGGCCTGACCAAAGAGTTTATCACCCTCGCGCGTGATCACAATCGCAAACGAAGGGGCAAGCTCATAGTTGCCAACGTACGATTCCAGCGTGGCTGTGTCTACAGTAATGGCTATCTCTTTAGGCGCTTCGACAGTTTCGCCTAATTCTTTCAGTTTGTCGAAACCATTAGTATTGCGTGGATTAAGCTCTACCGATTTCTTGTAATCCTGAATAGCAGCCGCTTTGTTACCTGCCGTCATGTAGGCTTCTCCCCGGCTATCATATACGTTAAATGACTTTGGATAGGCTTCGACGTTAAGCGTAAACACGTTGATCGACTCCGTTAGCTTTCCATCCCGCATGAGCTCATACCCCAGGCTATTGATGTCATTTTCATCGACATTGTAGGCTTTATCATTTTTCCAGATAGTTAATTTCTCCCGCGATTTGGCCAACGGCTCTGATAAAACCGACTGTCGTAGTAAATCTGTAATTGGCTTTTTGGGTGGTTCGATGGGTTGATTGTAGAGGATGTTGAGAATATTTTTGCGGATAGCGCCTAGTGGTGCCCCACCCGTATTGTTCAACAAAACTACCAGTTGTTTGTCTTTGGGAATTCGGCTGATGATCGTGTTGAAGCCGTTGATGCCGCCCGTGTGTTCAATAATCTGTAAGCTATCTTTCAGGTCGCCGATCTTTGTTTTTCGTACTCCCCAACCGTACGCATAACCATCTAAAAAAGGTGTAAACATGGTTGCTTTTGCGCTTGCCGACAGTAGCTTATCCGTATACAAGGCCTGATCCCAGCGGTACAAATCCTCGACGGTTGAGTACAATGACCCGGCAGCATACGGAATTGTCATATCCAGATAAGGCGAATTCACATAGGTACTGCCCTGTTTTTCGTAACCAGTTGCTCGTTTAGGGATAATCGGGCCAAATAAATCATAGCCTGTGTCTTTGAGTTGCAAAGGAGTGAGAATAGTTTCTTTCAAAAGAGTAGTATACGATTTTCCCGAGACTTTTTCGATGAGGACGCCCAGTAGAAAATAACCCGAGTTGCTATATGAGAACCTGGAACCTGGTTCGAAGTCCAGGGGCATATCCGCGAATTTTTTAATGAATCCGTTGGGCGTAGTTGGCTCTCTACTCTCCATTTCAAAAAATTTCGGGAAATTGGTATAATTGGGAATTCCCGATGTATGCGTGAGCAAGTGATGGACAGTGATTTTGTCGCCAGAGGCTTTCGGGTAATCCGGCAAATAATCGGTTACCTTCCCATCCAGTTTCAGTTTCCCCTTTTCAACCAGCTGCATAATGAGCATGGCCGTAAACTGTTTGGTAATGGAGCCTAGTCTAAATTTGGTATCGGGTGCATTCGGAATGTTCCACTCCATATTGGCCATCCCGTAGCCTTTTTTGAAAATCACCTGACCATGTTCGGCTACTAACACGCTCCCGTTAAACTGACGATTAGCAACGTACTGTTGAACGAGAGCGTCGATTTTGGCCCCTTTGGTTTGTGCGAAGGTTGGGGAGGCAATAAAAAGAATGGCTATTGCAGCCAAACAGAATCGATGAAGTACACGTGTATAGTTCATGGGAGAAGCTGATAGTGAGATGATTCGCTAAGATTGCCATTTTTCTAACGTTTACCAACGACCGCGTTTAATACTCGGTTGAGCGTCTGAAGAAATGGTCAGTAATCATAAAAAAGCCGCCTTACCTAGATAAAGTAAGACGGCTTTAGTTGAGAGTTAATGCACGTTTGTTGCGGCTATGCCACCGCAAAGCCTGAGTAAGTCCGCATAGCCTCTGGCAAGAAGCCAATAACAATATCTGATGCCGGAATACCTCGTTCGATCAGGTCGTCTGTTACTAAAATATCCGTGTTATTGACCAGTAGCCAGACTTTACCCGTTGGTTTAATCTGAAAATGGAAAACAACTCTAAACTTGAAACTACCTTGATACCATTCTGTACGCATAACTTGAAAATGGCGATGAACAGGATCAATTACTAACTCATAATCAGTGTCTGAGCCATTGTTGCGGCTCTTAACAAATTCAGTAAGCCAATCTGCAATAATCAGCGAGTAGGTTTCGATCTTAGCATCCATGCTTCTATAGTTTTTGATTCGGCATTAATGACGATAGTATTGATACTAAATTTATTCAGAATTAGTTGAGTACCTTCTTCAATAAAAAACTCATTGTAAACATTTTTAGCCACTGCAAGATAAAGAACTCGTTCGGGTTCCTTTATCTCCATAAACGTATGGTAATTTAAATACTGTCCCAAAACTGTGTGGAATTCATAAGAGATAGAAGGGGAGACAAAACTTTTGACTTCAATCGCTATCTTATCCATACCTCTTTGGGCAGCAACTATCTGTTCGGCAGCCAAATCAATCGCATAATCTCTGCCCATAATTTTAACTGAGTATGGATCGTGCGTGATTGTCCACCCATCCTTTTCAAGTGCTTCCCGAACGATGGGGTGAAATATATCTCTTGCCATATCAGTGCGCCAGCAACCAGTTTTCGCCGGTGCCGATGCCGGTTTCCATTTTAACACCCATTGGGATGGCGTTGCGCATGATTTCATCGACACGTACACGAAGGATGTCAATTTCGTCGCGGTGGGCGTCGAATACTAATTCATCGTGCACGGTTAGGATCATTTTTGACTTCAAATTCTCCTGCTGCATGAACTCGTGAATCTGAATCATGGCAATCTTGAGCATATCGGCCGCACTACCCTGAATGGGCGCGTTTACGGCGTTACGTTCGGCAAACATCCGGTCGGTTTGGTTCCGCGAATTGATGTCGCGCAGATACCGGCGACGACCCAGAATGGTTTCGGCATAGCCAAAGCCTCGCGCTTTTTCGATGCATTGGTCGATATAGTCTTTCACCGCTGGAAAACCGGCAAAATATTCTTCGATGATCTGAGCCGCTTCTTTACGGGGAATCTTTAACCGCTGGCTCAACCCGAAGGCCGAAATGCCGTAGATAATGCCAAAATTGATGGTTTTGGCTTTCCGACGCATGTCGCTCGTGACTTCATCAAGGTCGACGTGGAAGACTTTACTAGCCGTTTGGGTATGAATATCGACGCCGTTATTGAAGGCCTCCAGCATCGTCTGATCACCACTGAAAGCGGCCATAATCCGCAATTCGATTTGAGAATAATCGGCCGACATAATCACAAACTCTGGACCGCGGGGTACAAACGCTTTCCGAATTTCTTTTCCGCGTGGGGTTCGAATCGGAATGTTTTGCAGGTTGGGATTGACCGACGACAAGCGGCCTGTTGCAGCAACGGCCTGATTGAATGATGTATGAACCCGCCCGGTGCGTTTGCTAATTAGCAAAGGCAACACATCGACGTACGTATTCTTGAGTTTAACTAACTCCCGATAGTCCAGGATTTTCCGGGCAATCTCGTGCTCGGCTTCCATTTTCGACAGGATTTCCTCGCCCGTGGCGTATTGACCCGTCTTGGTCTTTTTTGCGTTCTTATCGAGCTTTAATTTATCGAACAGAACCTCGCCCAGTTGCTTTGGCGAACCGATGTTGAATGGCTCACCCGCAATGTCGAAAATCTCCTGCTGCACCTGTCGCATGTCGATTTCCAGCGTTGCCGATAGTTCGGCCAGCGCATTTGTATCCAGCGTTATACCTTCTAACTCCAGGTCGGTGAGCACCTGCACAAGTGGCATCTCGACCTGATCGAAGAGTTTGTGAAGGCTGTCTTTTTCGAGTCGGGGAGCGAAAACGTCCTTGAGCTGAAGCGTGATATCGGCATCTTCGGCGGCATAGTCTACCACCTTCTGAATATCCACATCGCGCATCGTCAACTGTCCTTTGCCTTTCTTGCCAATCAGCGACTCAATTTCAACTGGGCTATAATTCAGGTAGGTCATCGCCATCATGTCCATGTTATGGCGCATTTCTGGCTCAATCAGGTAATGGGCGATCATCGTGTCGAACAGTTTTCCCTGAACTTCCACGCCATACTTTTTCAGCATGAGCAGATCGTATTTCAGGTTCTGCCCAATCTTGCCAATGGTGGCGTTCTCAAAAACAGGTTTAAACTGGTCCACAATCAACTGGGCCTCATCACGATCGGCAGGAACAGGTACATAAAACGCTTCGCCTGTTCGATAAGCAAACGACAAACCAACCAAATCGGCTTCTACAGGATCGACAGCGGTGGTTTCAGAATCGAAACAGATACTTTCCTGAAGACCCAGATAATGCACCAGGCTAGCGCGCAACTCGGCCGTATCGACTAACCGATAATCGTGCTTAACGGATAAAATTGTTTTCCGACGTTCGGGTTGTATTGGATCTATCTCGTAATCAGGATACACATCCAAATAAGCAGGAGCCTCTGCACCGGTAGAGTCGTCTGTCGTAATGGTTTCTGTAACCTGGTTAGGTGTTTCGGCAGTACCCGAGGCAACAGGTATACTAACGGGCACTTTCTTCGATTTTGCTCTCCCCTCGCCCAATGGGCGGTCCGCCGTTGCGGGAGGGGTTGGGGGTGAGGGAGCACTGCCAAAATCAAACGGCAAGTCATCCGCGCCTGATGGATTAACCGCTCCCATATTTGGGAAGGGTATGAACGCAGGACTATTCCCCCCAGGTGAATCGAACAGATTCATTTGCCCTGCTGCCGGTGCTTTAAAAGCCGCAGGCAACGGTTTTTCATCATAATCAGCGCCCAGTAACCGAGTCTTCATCTGCCGAAACTCTAGTTCATCCAGGAGCGCAGCTAACCGAGGCTTATCGTACTCCGTATGGCGAAGGTGTTCTTCATCGAATGGAACGGGAACATCTAAATGAATCGTTGCCAGTTGTTTCGACAGCAGGCCTTGTTGAGCGAAATTGATAACGTTTTCTTTTTGTTTCCCTTTGAGTTCATCGGCGCGGGCAATCAGGTTTTCGACCGAACCGAAGTCAGCAATAAGTTTCTGAGCCGTTTTTTCGCCAATACCCGGAATCCCCGGAATGTTATCGACCGAATCGCCCATCAGGCCGAGCATATCCGTCACCTGGTCAATGCGTTCAATTTGCCAGCGGTCCAGTACCTCATTAACCCCCAGTTTTTCGGCAGGCTTGCCCATGAACGCTGGCTTGTAAATATGAATATGCTCTTCGACCAACTGGCCATAGTCTTTATCGGGTGTCATCATGTACACCTCAAAGTCGGCCAGGGCGGCTTTCTTGGCAATCGTACCGATGATATCGTCCGCTTCGTAGCCTTCCAGAATCAGAATGGGAATGTGCATGGCCTCTACAATCTGTTTGATGTAAGGCATGGCTACGCTAATATCTTCGGGCTGCGATTGGCGGGTAGCTTTGTACATCGGAAACTGCTCGTGCCGGAAGGTTTTCTTGGCTGAGTCGAACGCGACACCGATGTGGGTGGGTTTCTCCTTTGTTAACACCTCGATCATGGCATTCATGAAGCCGAATACGGCGGAGGTATTAATGCCACGTGATGAAATACGGGGAGCTTTATTGAAAGCAAAATGAGCGCGGTAAATCAGAGCCAGCGCATCGAGCAGGAAGAGTTTTTTTTGTGGTTTTGCCATTCGAAACGGTCACATATCAAGACCCCAAAGGTCGACAGTCTTGCGGACAATCGCGCGCTTTTGGTCTGACAAATTGCGAAGTTTTACAGGAGAAATTATCTATAAACAGAACAGATGTACGCTGCTTTTGATTCCTAAAATTTACCACAAAGGGCGCTGAGGTAGCGCAAAGGCCACAAAGGAATAGTAATCTTTTTCCTCTGCGGCCTTTGCGCTACCTCAGCGCCCTTTGCGGTAAAAAAATATCTTTTTAAGGTATTAATAACCGGTCTATGATGTGCACAACACCATTGGTTGCCGTAATATCTGGCCCGGTAATATTTGACGCTGTATTGGCGTTTCCACGTCCCGTTACAGTCAGTGCCGTGGTGCTGATACCTGCCGTGATCGTGCCACCCTGTAAGGTACTCAAACTTGAGCCATTGGTAATCAGTGGAGTATATGTACGGCTGTTAAGTACATGATAACTTAAAACATTCGCCAGCGCACCTGCTGGGGCTGTCGCAATCTTTGCAGAATCATAGCCCATTGCTTTAAAGGCTGCATCTGTCGGCGCAAAAACCGTGATTGGACCAGTGGCAGTTAAGGTGGCTGCGGTTTGCGTTCCGGCTTTCAATACGGCTGCCTGAAGGAGCTTAAATGATGCGGTAGGCAACAAGAGTGGGATACTCTGAATCGTAGCGGCAACGTTGCCAAAGAGAGGGGGTAACAAAACCCGATCAATCGCATAAATTACCCCGTTGCTAGCCAGACCGTCGGCCTGTAAAATATGAGCGCCATTCACTGATAAGGTGGTAGATGAAGACGAGGTCGATGTGCTCGACGATACTTTAGAGGTGTACAGCACAGCGTTAGAAAGTAATGTTTGCTGAGCGGTATTGACAGCCAAGGGGATGGCCGATGATTCTATACGAGTTGGGAGCACGTGGTATTGTAAAACGGCTTTTAGAATATCGACGGGGGCCGCATTGATAGCAGCCACATCGCCATAGCCAAACAGCTTAAAGGCATCGTCTGTGGGAGCAAAAACGGTATAGGTGCCCGCCTGGCTTAACGTTCCATCTAATCCGGCCTTAACAAGAGCGGCTTTCAGGAGCGTAAACTTACTGCCGTTATTAATGATCTCCGTAATGGTTGATAAAGCAGGTGTGGTGTCGTCCTGTTTCTTACAGGCTGTAAAGGAAAGTGTTAGAGCTGTAAATAACGTGAGAAGTAAGCCCCAACTACGTCCGGCGGACGTGTATTGACGGATTGACATAATGAATTGGTGATTAATGAGTAAGGGAGTAACGTACTGCCTGTTGGCAGAACAGACATTTGTTGGTTTTGTTCATCTGACAACAGCATTAATTTGACAATTTCTACTGACCTGCTAACTTTTCGGTGATGCTTTCCAGATTTTGGCTCAACTTATCTATTTCGTGAAACGGACGTTTTGTTGAGTCAGATACATCGAAGTCCGCAAAACTCTTTATACTTCGCTTGCCCAAGTCGGTTTTCGGTGGTTGGTTTGCAACTAGATAGTTGTCTGCCAGACACTGGTTATTAATCATCGACAAATGCCTCAACCCAAGTACGCCCACGAATCCATGACGGTCATGACCGAAATGGTATTGCCTAACGACACCAATACGCTTAACAATCTGATGGGTGGGCGACTGCTGCACTTCATGGATATTGCCGCTGCCATTGCTGCGCAAAAACATTCTAATCGGATTGTGGTCACGGCGTCGGTCGATAATGTATCCTTCTCCGAACCCATCCGATTAGGCAATATTGTAACCATGAAAGCGCAGGTGACGCGAGCGTTCAGTTCGTCGATGGAGGTCTTTATTGAGGTGTGGGCCGAAGATATTCCTGCCGGTATTCGGGTTAGCACGAACAGTGCATTCTATACGTTCGTGGCTGTCGATCAGAGTGGACGACCCATTGAAGTGCCAGCCGTTATACCCGAAACGGACGAAGAAAAAGATCGTTACGCCAGCGCTCTACGTCGGCGGCAGTTGCGGTTGGTGCTGGCCGGACGCATGAATCCGCAGGATGCCACAGAATTGCGGGAGTTTTTGAAAGTCTGAACCTGGATTTTTATGATTTTACTGACCGACTATGATTTTTACGGCTTCGCCAAAAAGAATAATAAAATCATAGTCGGTCAGTAAAATCACAAAAATCCAGGTTTCATTTGGCCAGCTTCAACGACTGCCAGGCCACCATCTGCCATTGGCCCGCATTGCGAACATAAACCGAGATATAGCGTAAATGGCTGTTTAGTGCTTCGCCGTTGTTGATGGCAACTAGTGAACAAAGTCCATTAATCACTGCTGTATTGCCATAGATTCGTACTTTCTGCTCTTCGATATCGATGGAGCTGTACTTTGTTTTCCCATCCCGAATTGATTGAAGATAGGATTGCTTCGTATCGGTACCGCCGTTCGAATGAGCGTAAACCAGATCATTCGCAAGCACACGGTCTAGTACGCCTAAATCAGCCTTTACCTGTGCTGCGAACCGCTGTTTTTCGGTTTCGATAACGGCCTTTTCATCCGCCGATGTAGCTGTAAACGAGGTCGACGCAGCGGCTGAGGGTGATACTGATGTTTGAGCCCGCACAAACTGAAGGGCGAAGAATAAACCTAAGGTTAACGTGAATTTCATTGAATTAATAAGAATAGGTGGTTACGGTCGCTACGGTAGGCTTAGCCTGGCCGGGATACTGCGAAAATTCAACCTGTTTAATTAAACGTTTCTGGGTATCATACGTATTCTGATAGGTTGAAATATAAACATCTACCTGCGCCTGACTGCCATAGTTAATAGTTCGTTTTACGACCGTGTTTTGGCTTGTTTCTCCCAGAAAGGTAAAATAGGCAGGGGGCGCATAATGATCCATATCATACACAAAAGCCGTAGTGTTATCTAACTTACCTGTTCTGTTGCTGTACTCATCGATCTGAGTAATATTTTTCGTATCGATCGTAATAGTCTGTCGATTAGAACCCCTAAGCACACTTTTCAAAATGCCTTCAGCTGAGTATTGCCTAAGGGTATCGAGAAGGGCATTTGCGTAAATACGCTTGGTATAAGCAAGAACGCGGCTTTGGGTACTATCGAGCGGGAACGAGTAGGTTTGTGTACCAGCATCGCTGGTTTGGGCCTCGGTCATTCGACCATTGGCATACGCATAGCGGTACTGATTTTTATGGGTGTACAACCCAATATCCGAGGCACTGGTTTGGGTCAGTGTGTGTTTAACCGTCCGATTCTGAGCGTCGTACTGAAATGTGTATGTATCTGCGCCAACGAAATTATAAACCTGGCCATTTACCGTATCTTTTCCGACATAGTTAAGGCTCGTTAATGGAGAGGTATAGTAGACCACCATTTTACTCACCCGCTCAATAGGTGGTTGAAATTGTCTTGCAGAAACAAATACAGGTTCAGAATCGGGGGTAGTGCAACTGTAAAAACCGATGCAACTAATCAGCAGAGGTAGGGTTGAGCGAATCATAAGGCTATACTGTTTAGAAAGCCGGAACATCCGTTTCTGGAGTATCCAGCTCGGTTAACACGATTCAAAAAGACCAGGACTTTCGCTTAGGGCCATGGCGCAGCACTAAACAATTTCAGGTTGCTCTTCAATATAAAAGCATAGCCAGCCCAATTTGTTTATTTATCGGTTTATGTGGGTACAAAAAAACCGGCCAGTTGGCCGGTTAATAACTAATTACAGAATCAGTATTGCTTTATTTCTTGGTACCTGTGATTGATTCGTACCGGCTGATGCGGCCACCTTGAACCGTTTCGGTAGTTGTCGTTATGGCAATTTGATTACTGTCAAAAACGCCTGTTGCGGTAAAGTCACCTGTAAACGTCTTGTTCAGCACGGCCATTTGATCCTGTGTGCGATCAATAACCGTGAATGCTTTACCTGAAGCATCCAACTGAGCCGTAACCTTTAGGGCTGTTGGGCGAGGAACCGTTGTTTCAATGTAAATTTCCTTTGCATTCGATCCTTTGGTGATGGTAATTGTGGCTGTTCCTGATTCTGGTGCGCTTTCAACGCCACCCACCGTAAACGAGGTTTGAAAGCCACCTACGTACGTACCAACGTATTGATCGCGTGGGTCAACGCCATCGGTGCCACCCGATTTTTTACAGGATGTAGTTAGTAGAGCGATTGCAAGTACTAGAAAGAGCACATTCCGGAAAGGCCGGACGGCGAAAGAAGTAGTCATGGTTTGGTATAGATGGGTTGTGTCCATATGATGTCTATCAAACGTCGTGCCGGGTTTGTGAAGTATAAACCAGCACGAAAAGTGCAAATTTACGTAGGTTTACGCTATGGCAGAACGATACCGCAATCAACTTTCTTACAACGCAGACAACCTGGTCGTGACCCTTTCTGAGTATTTTATTAAGAAACCTTGTGTTGGTTAAAGCCGCTACTATTCAGCTCGTACTAAACGATTACAATAAATACAAACTCTGTATTTTATTTTATATTAAATAGAAATTGTAGAATTTTATCTATAAATATATTTAATATTACAAATTATATTTTGAATAGCTAGATAATTTCATACCTTCCTGCATTGGTATTGCATTGCCTTCTTGGTGAAACAGCGTTTTGGCGAAAACCAAAACATTGAAATCAACCAATACATAGTCTAAACGCAGGAAAAGCTCTTGAATCGACGAGATTTTATGCAGGTAGCGGGCCTGGGCACCGGTACACTGATGCTATCACAACTCCCCGTTTTCGGGCGCCCCGTCTCCGAAGAAGCCCTACTCGCTCCTGGTCTGGATGTGGTCGTAAAGAAACGTCTGGCCGATGCTGCTCTCAATGCCGCCAAGTCAAAAGGCGCATCGTATGCCGACGTTCGTATTGGTCGTTACCTGAATCAGTTCGTTATCACCCGTGAAGACAAGGTTCAGAATATTGCGAGTACAGAATCGTATGGCGTAGGTATTCGCGTTATTGCCGATGGGTGTTGGGGATTTGCAGCTGTTGGCGATGCTAAAACCGAAATGGAATTGGCTAAAGCCGCTGAGAAGGCCGTTGCTATGGCCAAAGCAAACGCTTTATTACTATCAGGTGATCCAGTGCAACTGGCTCCGCAAAAAGGCTTTGGGGAGATAAGCTGGAAAACGCCCATCCAGAAAAACGCCTTCGAAATCCCTATAAAAGAGAAAGTTGATTTGCTGATGGCGGTTAACGGTGCTGCTACGAAAAACGGGGCCAGCTTTGTTAACTCCCAGCTATTTCTAATAAACGAACAGAAATACTTCGCATCGACTGATGGTTCGTATATCGATCAGGATATTCATCGGCTATGGCCTAGTTTCACTGTTACGGTTATCGATCCCAAAACCGGGAAGTTTGAAACGAGAGATGCCCTGAGCGCGCCAATGGGTATGGGCTACGAATATCTGCAAACAAATCCCGCCGACAAAATAACGGGTATTACCACTCGATACAACCAAGGCTACGACATGCTCGAAGATGTAGTAGCTGCGGCCAAACAGGCGAGACAAAAACTCACCGCCAAATCGGTTGAAGCGGGTAAATACGACCTGGTCCTTGATCCATCGCATACCTGGCTGACCATTCACGAATCGGTTGGGCACCCGCTGGAGTTAGACCGCGTGTTGGGGTACGAAGCCAATTTCGCCGGTACGTCCTTTGCGACTATCGATAAGTGGAAGACAAAGGGTTTCAATTACGGCAGTGATCAGGTTACTCTGTTTGCCGATAAAACCCAGGTTGGTTCTTTAGGGGCTGTTGGTTACGATGATGAGGGCGTTCAAACCAAACGTTGGGATCTGGTTAAAGATGGGATTCTGGTCAATTATCAGGCCATCCGGGATCAGGTTCACATGTTGGGAGAAAACGAATCGCAGGGCTGCTGTTATGCCGATAGCTGGGGCTCGGTTCAGTTCCAGCGCATGGCTAATGTGTCGTTGGCCGCCGGTAAAACACCCATCTCGGTTGATGAACTAATTAAAGATGTCAAGAAGGGCATTTACATCATTGGCGATAGCTCCTACTCCATTGATCAACAGCGCTATAACTTCCAGTTCAGCGGCCAGTTAGCCTACGAGATCAAGGATGGGCAGATCGTTGGTATGCTCAAAGATGTGGCCTATCAATCCAATACGCAGGAATTCTGGAACTCCTGCGTAAAAGTCTGCGATGAGCGCGATTACCGCTTAGGCGGCTCATTTTTCGACGGAAAGGGTCAGCCAATCCAGATCAATGCTGTCTCGCACGGCAGCGCAACCGCCCGGTTCAACGGCGTCAATGTGATCAATACAGCCCGGAAAATATAAGTATTAGGAATTAGGAGTGAGGAGCTAGGAGTGAGAATACTTCCAGCAGCTATTGGCTTGCGCCAGCTATTCTCACTCCCCGCTCCTCACTCCTATATACTCAAAGAAATGGCAATCATTCTAACTGAAGCAGACGCAAAGACGCTGTTGCAAAAGGTTTTGAGCTACTCCAAAGCCGACGAGTGTGAAGTGAATTTACAGGGCGAAGAGTGGAGCAATATTCGGTATGCGCTCAACAAAGTGACCACCTGTGGCTCAAAAACCTATAAAACAGTTTCGGTTCAATCGGCCTTTGGGAAAAAAGTAGGCGTTTCTACGGTCGATGAATTTGACGATGCTTCTTTGGAAAAGGCCGTTCGTCGTTCGGAAGAAGTTGCTCAGTTAGCTCCCGAAAATCCCGAATACATTGGCTTGTTAGGCCCTCAGCAATACCTTCCTGCCAGTGGTTTTTTCGACTCGACAGCGAACATGTCGGCAGTTGATCGGGCTAAAGCAGTGGCCCAGAGTATTCAAATCGCTAAGACGCAGAAACAAACGGTGGCTGGTTATCTGGAAGACCGTGTTGGCTATTCGGCGATGATGAATAGCAAGGGGTTGTTTGCATATTACCCCAGCACAAAAGTCAATTTCAGCGCCACCATCCGCACCGATAATGGAACTGGTTCGGGCTATGCCACGCAGGGCGTAAGCGAGTTCCCAAAGTTAAATACGGCGTCGGCCACACAAATCGCTTTACAAAAAGCGCTGGGTTCGGTAGGCGCGCGCGCTATTGAGCCGGGCAAATACACGGTCATTCTGGAGCCACTGGCTGCTGCCGTTTTACTCGAACACTTATTCCGAAGTCTGGATGCGCGTAGTGCCGATGAGGGTCGCTCATTTCTGAGCAAACCAGGTGGAAAGACTAAACTCGGAGAGAAAATCATGGACGAACGGGTAACGATCTACTCAGACCCAACGAACCCGGAATTACCCTCTTCGCCTTGGAGTGCTGATGGGCGTGCCCAGGAGAAACTTAACTGGATTGAAAAAGGCGTCGTTAAAAATCTGTCGTATTCCCGCTATTGGGCGCAGAAAAAAGGTGTCAAAGCTGTTCCGGCTCCAACCAATTTTATGATGGTGGGCGGAACGGCTTCGTTAGATGAGCTGATCAAAAGCACACAGCGAGGTATTCTGGTCACCAAATTCTGGTACATCCGCTCCGTCGATCCACAGTCATTGTTAGTTACCGGCCTGACCCGCGACGGTACGTTTTACATCGAAAACGGCAAAATCAAACATCCGATCAAGAATTTCCGGTTCAACGAAAGCCCCGTGATTATGCTCAACAATCTGGAAACGCTGGGAAAGGTAGAACGGGTGGTCAGTAGCGAAGGCTCCTTTAGTAATTACCTCATTCCGTCCATGAAAATTCGTGAGTTTACGTTCACGAGTTTGTCAGATGCAGTTTAGCATCACTGGCGCGAGCATTTGCTCGTGCCTTTTAATGTCGCCAGTATTCACTGGCGCATTAACTAGGTCTACTGTTCATTAGTGCCAGCGAATGCTGGCTTTATTAAAAGACACGACGGGGCCGCCCGTGCGGTAAATGCGCGCCAGATCACATCATGCCCACTCAAGAGAGTAACCAGACGAATCAGCTGAACCGGCGAACACTACTGAAACTGAGTCTCCATAGCGCAGTTGTCAGTGCATTGGGCGCTACTGCATCCGCACAAGCCCATGTTCCAAATTTCATCAAAGAGCCAGCTAAAAATGGCAAAATCGTTGTCATTGGAGCGGGTGCCTTTGGGGGCTGGACAGCCTTACATCTACTACGAAAAGGCTACAACGTAACGCTTGTTGATCAATTTGGCCCTGGCAACAATCAGTCAAGTTCGGGTGGCGAAACCCGCCTGATTCGGGCGTATTATGCCGACCCGCTTTATGCCGACATGGCCATACGGGCTTCACAACTCTGGAAAGAGAACGAGCCGAAGATGGGGCAAAAAATACTACATCAGAATGGCCTTTTGCTCTTCAATTACCCATCTAGCAAGGCCGAAGCCGAAGCCGCCGTTTCGATCTACAAACGGTTGGGGCTTCCGCTCGAAAAAGTAAGTTTAGATGACGCTGTCAAACGCTGGCCGCAAATTGGTACTGAAGGACTGGATCACGTCATGTTCGACCCAACGGCAGGGTATCTGGATGCCCGCAAAGGCTGTCAGGCTGTTTGTAATCTGTTTGTAAAAGAAGGGGGCACGTTTTTGCAACAACAGGTAAAACAGGAAACCATTAAAGGTGGGAAGGCAACTTCCATCACACTTGCCAATGGCACCGTATTGGAGGCCGATCAGTTCGTATTTGCCTGTGGTCCGTGGCAAACGCGCCTTTTCCCAGAACTCACGAAAAAACTTGTGGTGACCCGAGCCCTAGTGTTCTTCTTTGCCAGTCCCACAGGCCAATCCGATTTTATGGAGAATAAATTGCCAACCTGGATGGATCGGGATATGGCTGGGCCGTTTCGCTCGTTTGGGGTACCGGGCAGCGATTTTCGGGGTTTCAAATTGGGGTTGACTCCTCCAGATAACAACATAACGGATCGGTTTGATACCTATAACCGCTTTGTAAAACCGGAGGAATTTGAATTGGCCTTGGGTGTCATTAAACGACGATTCCCCAAAATGGTAGGTCAGCCGCTGATCGAACAGCGCGTTTGTCAGGTGACCATGACCCCCGACTCTGATTTCATTCTGGATACCCATCCCGAAGCCAGCAACCTCTGGGTGATGGGTGGCGATTCGGGACACGGCTATAAGCAGGGCGCTTCGTTCGGAGAGATGGCTGCCAATACTGTAGCGGGCGAGAAAGCTAAGCTGGAGAAGTTTTCGTTGAAACGGTTGATCGGGTAGGTGTTCCTGTAGAATTAAATGTTGCCAGTTTTTGTATGACCCCCTTCTGGGTCAAATGTTTATAGTAGGGTCATCTATGCTATAAATATTTGACTCTGAAGGGGGTCATACGTTATATCAATTTTAAGCCACAGTTCGTGCGGTTATGAAAAGCACGCATACGAGGAACTGGATTTACCCGTCCTGCACCTTTAGGTACTTTTTCGTTAATGCTGGATTTTGGCACGCTACCAAAAACTGTGTTACTGCCAACTTTAACGCGTTTTTGTTATATTTTTTTGGTGAGGTCGAAGTAACTGGAAGCCTTCTTTTCCTTTTCGATATAGTACGCTTAGCTAGGACCGTACACTCCCCTCAACACCTTTATGCAAACCCGTGAAATCACTGCTACTGAGGAAGTGAGCAGCCTGTACCGGAATTACGTTCTGGGGATGCTGACACTCGTGTATGTCTTCAACTTTGTTGATCGGCAATTGCTCGTCATCCTTCAGGAGTCGATAAAAAAGGAGTTGCTATTGTCCGATACGCAGCTCGGGTTACTCTCTGGGTTTACGTTTGCACTGTTTTACGTTACGCTGGGCATTCCAATTGCGCGCCTTGCTGATAAAACCAACCGTAGAAATATTGTAGCCGCATCGCTGGGTCTATGGAGTATAATGACTGCCAGCTCGGGTCTGGTGCGGAATTTCTTTCAGTTGCTATTGGCCCGAATTGGCGTGGGTGTTGGGGAAGCAGGCGGAAGTCCTCCGGCTCATGCCATGATATCCGATTACTTCCCACCCGAAAAACGAGCCACGGCGCTTTCGACTTACTCAACGGGTATTTATTTCGGGATATTGGTAGGGTATTTAATGGGTGGGTATTTGAATCAACACCTTGGCTGGCGAAACGCATTTTTTGTGGTGGGTATTCCGGGAGTTGTTTTTTCGTTGCTGTTTTTTGCGTTGGTGAAAGAGCCTAAACGTGGAGCCACTGATGCAAACCCAACGTTGGTCGCTGAATCACCCTCATTGCGGGAGGTGTTAAAACGATTGTATGCCACCAAAACCTTCGTGTATCTGGCGCTGGCTACAGGGCTGCATGTCTTTTGCCTGTATGGCGTAAATAACTGGGCACCCTCTTTTCTGGCGAGGATTCATGGGATGAAGAATACTGAAATAGGTGCTTTACTCGGCCCACTTTTTGGTATTGGTGGGGCCATCGGTTCTTATGCGGGTGGGTTATTGACCGATCACTTCGGAAAAATAGATAAACGGCTGTATCTCAGAATTCCAGCTTACGCTATTATCATCTCTATTCCGTGCGCAACAGGAGCCCTTTTTCTGGAAAATACGACTTATTCACTGATTTGCCTGGGACTAACCGCTTCTCTGCAAAGCCTGTATCTGGGGCCATCTATTGCGGTAGCTCATAGTCTGGTTCCGTCGTCGATGCGTTCGCTTACGTCTGCGATTCTCTTCTTTGTACTCAATCTGGTTGGGTTGGGATTCGGGCCATTGGTTGTCGGGATGCTCAGCGATTGGCTGACTCCGACTTTAGGCAATGAGTCGCTACGATGGGCGATGTCGATCGTAATCTTTATCAGTTTTGGGTCAACAACCCTCTTTTTGATCGCTTCCAAAAAACTAGCGGTCGATCTACAAACACTTCGTTGACATTAAGTAAATGGGCAATGTAAGATGAATAATGCTATGACTGTCAATAGGTTAATCGTTATCTGTTTTACATTGTTCATTATCCATTTACGCAAAAATATATCCTACTTCAAAGCTATGACTCGTTCCTTAATCGCCCTATTGATTTTGTTTTCCAGTATCGTTAACGATCAAACTGTACAGGCACAATCAAAAATACTGACTGAAGCGGCTCCGGCGGCTGGCGGATTTTCGGCGGCTCGTCTTGCTCGATTGGATGCTAGCATGCAAGCCTGGGTTAACCAGAAATGGGTGAATGGGTCTGTGGTTTTGATCGCTCGTCATGGCAAAGTTGTTTTCTACAAAGCGCACGGTTATAACGATCCAGCTACGAAAGCTCCTCTTGATAAGACCGGGATATTCCGGGTTGCTTCCCAAACGAAAGCGCTTACCACGGTGGCCGTCATGATGCTTTGGGAAGAGGGGAAATTCTCACTGGATGATCCGGTTTCTAAATTCATTCCAACCTTTGCTAATCAAAAAGTGCTGGCTACGTTCAACGCCAAAGACACTACCTATACGACCGTTCCGGCCAAACGACCCATCACGATTCGCGACTTGCTAACGCATACATCGGGTTTAGGTTACCCCGCCATCGGGCCTCCGGCAGAAAGCGCCATTTATGCAAAAAGCAATATGACAGGGGGAGTTGGTGTTAAAGGCCAAAAACTTTCCGACGCCATGACCCGCCTAGGTACCCTGCCGCTCTTTTTTCAACCCGGCGAACAATGGAAATATGGGCTGAATATGGACGTATTAGGCTATCTGATTGAGAAATGGTCGGGTATGAATCTGGAAGATTTTTTTCAGAAGCGTATCTGCCAGCCACTTGGCATGAAAGACACCTACTTTAACGTCCCGCCCGAGAAAGGCTCCCGGCTGGTCAACTTTTTTCAGGGTGATTCTGCGGGAACCATTAAAAAGCAGGCGTCCGTCTTTGGGGGAGTGCTCGATATGAACTATCCACTTCAAAAACACGACTATTTTTCGGGCGGAGGGGGCATGTCATCCACGGTTTATGACTATGCCACTTTCCTACAGATGTTGTTAAATAATGGAGAATACAATGGCGTTCGCCTGTTAGCTCGAAACACAGTTCGTCTGATGACCATGAATCAAATTGGCGATCTAAATCCCAATATCGGCGACCATGCCCTTGATAATAAATTCGGGTTCGGTTTTCTGGTTATTTCTGAAAATGGGAGCAAGTTTACCCCCAGTCAGGCAGGTACGTACTCCTGGGGTGGCGTCTTCTCGACCTCATATTGGGTCGATCCCAAAGAAGATATGCTGGTGTTAATCTATCGAAATATGTGGGGACCATACGTCTCCAATACCGACAAAGCCTTTAAGCCGTTGGTGTATCAGGCGATCAATGACTGATGAGCAAAAGCCGTAAAATCGGTTAACCTCAATCTGTATACCGCTTATTGATGGCCTTTATTTGACTTTTTAAGGGGATAATGTAAAAATAGTAAGACAAAAGTGCTTGTAATTAGTTATCTGTCAAACAGTTTATTCGCCAGCGAACTATGAACATCGCTCGACTTTATACTTGCTCTCTTCTGATGATTGCATTGTTTGGTAGCTGTCAGAAAAAAGATGACCCTCAGGCAACAAACTGCCAGCCGCCCGCTACCCTTATTGCCAAAGCCCCCTGCGAAAGCGGATACCCCGGCGCTCAATTAGTGGCATCGAATTATGCAGGAGGATCATTCTCTCAGTTTATCTATTATATATTCGTTCAAAAAGATACCCTCTCTAATAACCTGACCAAAGGTTCTTATGCCAATGCGTCAAATGAGCAAATCATTATCTCCGAAACCGTTTTAAAAGATGCCCCTAAATTTGTTGTGCAGGTGACGATCAACTGTAATGGGAAAGACTTACCCTCTAAATACTTCGCCTTTGTGAAACGACCCACTGCCAATTCGGGCTGTTATGCCTGGGCGTTGCAGAATTAGTAATTTCAGAACTATATTGAACAGGCAATAACGTATTTGAACCTTGATAGTATAAAGCGTTATGCCAATATAGATATGACTGATTCCCCCAGACTTTCTTCTACCGCTTTCTGGGATGTAGACATGCGGGCAATTGATTACGAAACCAATACCCGGTTCGTTATTGAAAAAGTGATGAATTATGGCTTGTGGGCTGATATCCTGGAAATATTGCGCTACTACGGTCATGAGCGAGTGAAAGCAGAGGTTGTTCAGGCGGTTTATCTCAAGAAGAAAACCCTTTCATTTTGTTGCGCTATATTTGACCTTACTCCTGATCAGTTTCGATGTTATACTCGGCAACAGTCGAACCCACTACCCTGGAATTATTAAAGCGGCTGATGCGTCAACCTTTCCTCAAATCATTTGCATTGGCAGGGGGGACAAACTTAGCCTTACATTTTGGCCATCGTTTATCGGTTGATCTTGACCTATTTACAGATCAGTCGTTTTCTGAACAAGATGTTTTTAAGGAGCTATTGGTCGACTTTCCAACAACTATCAAAACAGATGAAGCGAAGAATACGCTCAGCTTATTCATTGAGGGAATTAAAGTCGATCTGTTGGCCCACCGATATCCATTGCTTTCCAGTTTTACGCAAGAGGCAGGCGTCCGATTCTGGTCAATCGAAGATATTATCGCTATGAAACTGGGGGCTGTGAGTGGGAGAGGAGCTAAAAAAGATTTTTGGGACATAGCCAAATTGCTGGACCATTATTCACTGAGCCAAATGCTTCAATTCTTTGCGGCCAAATACGCGAATAGTGATCCAGGGTATGTAGTTCGCTCATTGACCTATTTTGAGGATGCCGAGCTACAGATTGATCCAATTGCTCTCAATGGAATTACCTGGCCCGAAGTAAAAGATTGCGTTTTGCGAGCCGTTAAGGAGCTAGTATGAACTTGTTGGCATTCTTTTCAGCCTCAATACGTTACCAAAATATTTTCAAAATTCCTGACCATACCTCGTCTGTCTCCCCGCCAGTTTTCTTAAATTTACAGACCAGCCAATAATCCTGTGAACCTTTCTAATCAGGAAAATCCTGGTTCAGACACTTCAGACGTATGCAATTCTCACACCTTCACTGCCACACGCAATACTCGCTGCTCGACGGTCAAGCCGACATTAAGAAGCTGATTAAGAAGGCAAAAGCCGACAATATGCCTGCCGTCGCTATCACCGACCACGGCAACATGTTCGGGGTATTTGAGTTCGTAGCAGAAGCCAGCAAGCAGGGCATCAAGCCGATTGTGGGATGTGAATTCTACGTGGTGGAGGATCACCATAAAAAGCAGTTTACCAAGGAGCAGAAAGACGTCCGATACCACCAGTTGTTGTTGGCTAAGAACGCACAGGGTTATAAAAACCTGGCGAAACTCTGCTCATTGGGGTATATGGAGGGTTTGTACGGTAAATACCCCCGTGTTACCAAAGCACTTATCGACCAATATAAAGAAGGGTTGATTGCATCCACCTGTTGCATCGGTGCGTCGGTTCCGAAAACAATTCTTAAAAAAGGCGAAGAAGCGGGCGAAATTGAATTCAAATGGTGGCTCGACCGCTTTGGGGAGGATTATTATGTTGAACTCCAACGTCATGAAATTCCTGATCAGATCAAAGCCAACGAAGTACTGATCAAGTTTGCCCGGAAATATAACGTCAAGATTATTGCGTCCAACGATTCGCACTATGTCGATCAAGACGACTGGGTAGCGCATGATATCTTGCTGTGTGTCAACACCAACGAAAAGCAAAGCACGCCGTCGATGAAGGATTTCAGCGATGACGATGTGATGCCTAAAAATACACGCTTTGCTTTCTTCAGCGATCAGTTCTATTTCAAGAACACGCAGGAGATGACCACGCTCTTCCACGACCTGCCCGAAGCCATCGACAACACCAATGAGATTGTTGGCAAAGTGGATACGCTGAAGTTGAAGCGCGATATTATGCTGCCCAACTTTCCCATTCCGAAGGAGTTTCAGCAACATACCGATGATGTACTCAACCAGTGGGAATACCTGCGCCACCTTACGTATGAAGGGGCTAAGCAACGCTATGTAGATATTCTGCCGCATATTCAGGAGCGCCTTGATTTTGAATTGTTTACAATCAGAACGATGGGTTTCGCGGGTTACTTCCTGATCGTGTCTGACTTCATCAAAGCGGGTCGCGATTTGGGGGTTATGATTGGCCCTGGTCGTGGTTCAGCGGCTGGTAGTGCGGTGGCGTATTGTACCGGCATTACCAACATTGACCCGATTAAATACGACTTGCTGTTCGAGCGGTTTCTGAACCCCGACCGGAAGTCGATGCCCGATATCGATACGGACTTTGATGATGAAGGCCGCCAGAAGGTGATTGACTACGTGGTGCAGAAGTACGGCAAATCGCAGGTGGCGCAGATTGTGACCTACGGTACCATGGCTTCGAAATCGTCGATCAAAGACGTTGCGCGGGTTATGGATTTGCCTCTGCAGGATGCCAACGCCGTGGTGAAGCTCGTGCCCGACAAGCCGACCTACAACATGACCCTCAAGCGCATCTTCGAAGATCCAATTGACGGGCCGGGTGGATTAGCCAGCGTTATTCAGCCCGAAGAGGTCGATAACGTGAAGCGCATGCGTGCCCTTGAATCGGGCGACAAAAGCGCGGCTATGGCCATGCGCATTGTCGATTACGAAAAGGTGTCGGCTGTACTCAAACAAGCCCGAAAACTTGAAGGAACTGTTCGTAATACGGGACTGCACGCAGCTGGAATTATCATCGCTCCCAGCGATTTGTCGGATATTGTTCCGGTATCGACCTCAAAAGATACGAACCTGATTATTACCCAGTATGAGGGTAAAGTTATTGAGGATGCGGGCGTAATTAAGATGGACTTTTTGGGTCTGCGCAACTTGACTATCATCAAGGAGTGCCTCCGACTCATCCGGCAAAATTATGGTGGTTTCCTCATCGATGGCGTCGAAACTGACATCGATGATATTCCACTAGACGACGACGAAACCTACAAACTCTTCCAGCGGGGCGAAACCAACGCCGTATTCCAGTTTGAATCCGACGGCATGAAAAAGCACATGAAAGACCTGAAGCCTGACCGCTTTGGTGACCTCATTGCTATGAACGCCCTCTACCGTCCGGGCCCGATTGCCTACATTCCGAACTACATCAACCGTAAACATGGTCGCGAAGAAGTCAAATACGATATGCCAGAAATGGAGGAGTATTTGGCTGACACCTACGGGATTACAGTTTATCAGGAGCAGTTAATGCTGCTCTCGCAAAAGCTGGGCAACTTCACCAAAGGCGACGCTGATATTCTGCGGAAGGCGATGGGGAAGAAGGACAAAGCCACGCTGGATAAAATGAAGGGTAAGTTTATGGATGGTTGTGCATCCAACAATTTGCCCCTGAAAGTTTGTGAAAAAGTCTGGACCGACTGGGAGGCCTTCGCGTCGTACGCCTTTAACAAATCGCACTCGACCTGCTACGCCTTCGTTGCCTATCAAACGGCTTACCTCAAAGCCCATTACCGTTCGGAGTATATGGCGGCCGTTTTGACAAGCTGCCTGGGTACGATCGATAAAATTACGTTCTTCATGGAGGAATGTAAGAATATCAACATTCCCGTTCTTGGGCCCGATGTAAACGAATCAGAGCGTTTCTTTGGGGTTAACCAAAAAGGGGAAATTCGTTTTGGATTAGGTGGTATCAAAGGAGCGGGTGATGCGGCTGTCGAAGCCATTATTGAGGAAAGAAAAGCAGGTGGGCCCTTCAAGGACATCTTCGACTTTGCCATTCGGGTCAACCTCCGAACCGTGAACAAGAAAACCTGGGAATCGCTGGCCTATGCGGGTGCGTTCGATAACCTCGACGAGTACCACCGGGCGCAGTATTTCAACATGGCCGAAGGTGATACATCGCCATTTCTGGATAAAATCATTCGGTACGCCAACAACTACCACGCTGAGAAAGCCGCTGCCCAACAGTCGCTGTTTGGGGCTATGATGAATGGCGAACCCATGCTCGCCCGGCCTAAACCTCCTACGGTAGAAGAGTGGAACCAGATCGAAAAACTGAAGTTTGAGAAAGACGTTGTCGGCTTTTATATCACAGGCCATCCACTCGACGAATTCAAACTCGAAATGGACGGATTCTGTAATTGTACACTGGCCAATATTTTCGAAACCAAACAACCTGAAATTAAAGTTGGGGGCATTGTGTCCGCAGTGCAAATGCGGGTAACTAAAAGCGGTAACCCGTTCTGTATCTTCAAGATAGAAGACTACAACTCGTCCCTCGAAATGGCCCTGTTCGGAGATGATTACGTCCGACTGGTGCAATACATTGAGGTGGGTCGCTTCCTGCACATTACAGGCAAAACCCAGAACAAATGGGGTTCGGAACAATTGGAATTCAAGCCTGTAAGTATCCGATTGTTGAACGACATGCGTGAAAAATTCTGCAAAGAATTACGTGTCTCCTTAACTCTCGATGCCTTGAATGCCCAGGTCGTTACGAAGCTCAACGAGTTGGCCAATGCGCACCCCGGCACCTGTACACTTTCCTTTAACGTTGTCGACCCAATCGAGCGCATCGAGATCAGTTTACAGGCAAGAACGCTGAAAGTTTCACCAGCCAACTCGTTCCTGAAGGCGTTGGAAGCCATTGATGGCGTGACGTGTAAGGTGGCGTAGGTCGCAGTTAAAAAGGAAGATTTATTGTCAGTCTCCTGATTCATAAAACAACAAAGAAGCCCAGCCTGATGATCAGGCTGGGCTTCTTTGTTAAATAGTAATGGATTAATATCCAGGGTTTTGAGCGAGTACGCTCTTGCCCTGCGAGTCAATCTGAGTCTGCGGAATTGGCATGTACTCATCTTTACCGGCCGTGAATTTAGCACCTGTGTAACCCACTGGCAACAATTTGCTTTCATAGGCAATGAAGGCGTTCATCACAGTTGAAGCCGTGCCCCAACGAACTAAATCGTAGAACCGGTGGCCTTCGCCCGACAGCTCCAACTTGCGCTCAAACTGAACCGCTGTCCGAGCCGTTGTTTTGTCCGCAAAAGCCGTGTACAAACCAATCTGATAATTAGCGGCATTAGCACCAGCGGCCGTTTTTACATAAGTCGTGCCTTTGGCCCGGCTGCGAATCTGGTTCACATACGATAGCGCCGTTGCCAAGCTACCCACTTCCACCTCACACTCAGCCGCCATCAGCAGTACATCCGAATACCGGATGATGTTGTAGTTGATAGCTGAATAGCCATCCGTCCATGAGCTACCATCGGTCAGTGATTTATCCTGCGATTTGTAGAAGACAAACTTGATGGGCGAGTAAGGACCAGCAAACGTCTGGTCACGAATCCAGTCCAGACCTGGGTGCACCTGCCAATCCAGGTAAGGAATACCCCGACGACCAATCGACCAGTCTAAACGAGGATCGACAGGACCGGCATCTGGTGTAAAGGCTGCACTCGACGCAATACCCATGTCGTTTTTCAACTGATTGGCGCCCGTGTTGTAGGAACCATCCAATAAGGGCAAGCCATTGGCATCTACCCGGAAGGAGTTGGCTAACTCGAAGCTAGGGGCAAAGAAACCGCAGCAACCAGCAGGACCGTTCGACCCCGTGTTATAGGGGAAGTTCAGCACCAGATCAGGGTTAGCATTATCCGAACTACCGGTGTTGGCAGCCGCCTGAATGGCAAAAACGGACTCCGAGCTGTTGTCTTTAGCGGCATTGAAGTTATCCTGGAAGTTAGCTACCAGGGCGTACTTTTTGCCATCGGAGGTCATACCGCTGGCAATCACCTGATCGAACAGGGTTTTAGCATCGGCATATTTCTTCTGATAGAGATAAGTCTTGGCCAGATAAGCGGTAGCGGCCCATTTGTTAGCCCGACCCACGGCACCCTGACTCACCGGCAGGTTATCAACCGCGTATTTGAAATCAGCCTCGATATTAGGCCAGATATCAGAACTATTGGGAACCGCTTCGATACCTGTGCCATAGTCCTTGGTTTCATCAACGTAAGGAACCATGTTGAACGCACGTTTTAACTCGAAGTAGTAGTGAGCGCGTAGGAAGCGAGCTTCCCCCGAGATACGAGCTTTATCAGCTGTTGTCACGTCGGCACCAGCGGTGGCTAACGAGCGCAGGGTAGAGTTACAGCGAGCAATGCCTTCGTACATGGCATTCCACTTGGCGTTCACCTCACCGCTAGAAGGCAGCAACTGATAAGTCTGATAAGGAGTCAGGGCGTTAAAGTCACCCGAGTTGGAGCCTTTGTTGGCATCGCCCCCAGAAATACTACCGCGTACCCAGTTGAAGGAGCTGGCCGATTGGGAGAAGCCACGGGCGTTCAACTGAGCATAAGCACCAATCAGGAGTCCGTCGAGTCCAGCTTTTGACGTGAGATTAGCCCCGGCCAGCTGTCCGGTGGCGGGCACGTCGAGGAATTTGTCCTGGCAAGCGAAGGTAACCATGACCATCATGGCAGTGGCTACGGTTCCCTTGGTTATATATTTTTTCATAGTGCGATTTGCCTAAGAAATAAAATGAGTTTGTGTGTTAGGCGACAGGATGTTGAATTCAAGTAAATCCCACATCCTGTCGTTGTCTCTGAATAGAATTAGAAAGCGAAGCTTAAGCCCGCATTATAGCCACGTTGAACAGGGTAGTTACCTACGTCGATACCAAAGTTCTGGTCAGCCGATCCGCCTACGCCTGGGTCAAGACCCGAGTATTTGGTGATGGTGAACAGGTTGGTTGCCGATACCGATAAACGCAACCGGCTCAGGTTAACTTTGTTCAACACAACCGCTGGGAAGGTATAACCCAGGTTCAGATACTGCATCCGGGCGTACGAACCGTTTTCTACGTAGTACGAGTTCGCCTGGGTGTTGGTGCTGAAGTTCGAAGCACTTTCGAAGATGGGCACCGTTGTGTTGGTGTGCGTTGGTAACCACGAATCTTTCACCCGACCGCTAACCGCAGCACCCGTAAAGGATGGGTAGAAGTCGGTAAACCAACGTTGGTTGTTGAAGATCTTGTTGCCCAAAGATGCATATAAATTGGTATTCAAGTCGAAACCTTTGTACCTCAGCGTCAGGGTGATACTACCCGTGAACTTCGGAATTGGGTTGCCCAGGAACTGGCGGTCATCATCGTTGATTTTTCCATCACCGTTGGTATCAGCATAGCGGAAACGACCTGGAGCGGCACCATCCTGCGTTGGCGCAGCGGCTACTTCTTCTTTGCTGTTGAACAGACCGATCACTTTGTAGCCATAGAACGAAGACAGTGCCTGGCCAGGTTGGTTACGAACAACGGGCGTACCTAAACGAGTACCGCCTGCGGTGAAGTAAGGAACCGATGGGTCAATCGCCGTGATTTTATTACTTAAGAAACTGGCGATACCCGTCACTTCATAGGTCAGATCACCCGATAGGGTACCCCGGTTGGTTACCAAGATGTCGATCCCTTTGTTGGTCATGCTCGCTACGTTTTTGTACGGAGCACTCGAGCGAACACCAACTACGCCAGGCAGCGACAATGGGTACAACAGGTCTTTGGTATCCTTCTGCCAGAAATCAAGAACGACTTCTAACTTGTTGTTGAAGAACGATCCATCAATACCAATATTCTTCGTGATACTGGATTCCCATTTAGCCGCTGCGTTACCGATCTGGCTCCGATAGAAACCTGAAGCAATCGAGCCGTTCGAGCCATTGATATCATAACCCTGGCTAGCGTCACCACCATACAAGTTATACTGGTTAGTAGCACTCAGGTAGTTGGAGTTACCCATGATCCCATAACCACCCCGTACTTTCAGGTCCGATACCCAGGGCAGGTTTTTCATGAATTCTTCCGACGATAGACGCCAAGCGCCTGATACAGCTGGGAATACCCCGTAACGATTGCTAGCCGCAAATTGCGATGAACCATCGCGACGAATTACCCCCGTCAGGATGTACTTGTCGTTGTAGGTATAACGAGCCTGTGCAAACAATGAGTAAAACTTGTTACCCAGGTAATAACCGCTATTGACCTGCCGGGTAGCACCAGGCGTTGTCGTGCTGATGGTTACGTAGTTCGGATCGGTCGAGAAGGGGTTCTGGCCTGAACCACCAATGTTGCGTCCAGCACCATTATTTAACGCTTCGATACCACCCAAAGCGAAGATGTCATGACGACCAAACTTCTGTTTGAAGGTAGCCGTGTTGGTAAACGTCCAGGCTAAACCATAGCCTGACCCTTCGCTGTAAGTGTAGGTCGTGTTGTTTTCCGAGTTTTCGTACTGTACCCGACCATAGCTGTTGTAGTAATTAGTAAAATAGTTACCACCAAGGCTACTGCGTAAGGTCAGTGAAGGAAGGACATCGTACTCTAAGTAGGCATTACCAAACGCAGAGACATTGAAGTTACCGTTGTTAGCGTTAGCAGTCCGGTCGGCAACCGCGTTGTGCGGGTTGTTAAAACCAGGAGCAGCGGTACCCGCATACCCACCAAATGAGTTATAAACTGGAATGATCGGCGGAGTGCGGAAAGCCGTTAATACCTCGTTTTCATCTGAAGATGAGCTTGAGTTGTTATTCGTAGAGTTACCAAACTGGTTACCTACACCACCCAAAACACCTTTATTCGAGATATAAGCCATCTGGATATTTTCACCAAAACGGAGTTTCTTGGTGATATCGAACTCTGTGTTAGCGCGAAGCGTGTAGCGAGAGTAATCATTGAAAATAACGATACCCGCTTGTTTCTGCATAGCCAGGCTAATGTAGAAACGGCTGGATTCGGTACCACCCGAGAAACCTAATGAGTGACGCATCATAGGAGCAACCCGTGTGATGGCTGCATACCAGTCGGTACCTGCTTTGTTTGCAGGAATAACGTTATAGATAGCACCGTTAGCTGGATTAACGTTGTACTTAGCAGCTTCAGCCGTTAAATCAACTTGCGAAGCCGACAAACCTGAACGACTACCAACCAGCAGATAATCAGGTAGAACGGGCGTTAAGCCCGTACCGTACTGACCACCCGCGATACCCGCGAAGCTCGTTGCATCAGGTGTTGTACCGGCCTGAAACAAGTCATTTTTGCGTGCCTGCCAAGTCCAGTCAGCCTGTTCCTGTGGGTTCAAAATTGGTAAGCTTTTACCTGGATCGGTAGCACCAATTAACCCATCATAGGTGACGGTTAATTTCTGAGCCCGGCGCTGACCTTTCTTGGTAGTCAACACGATTACACCCGAAGCAGCCCGCGCTCCATAAATAGAGGCCGAAGCGGCATCTTTCAGAACGGTGGTGCTTTCAATGTCATCTGGTGATAGGAATTGGATGTTCTGGGTAGGAACTCCATCAACCACGTAAAGTGGCTGGTTACCTCCGAACGAACCGAAACCACGAACCCGCACCTGGCTGGATGTACCTGGTTGCCCGTTGGTGATAACGGTTACCCCAGCTACGCGGCCCTGTAACTGTTGCTCAACGTTAGCGGAAGGAACCACTTTCAGTTGGGCTGGTTTCACCGTCGAAACGGCACCGGTTACATCCCGGCGGTTTTCGGTGGAGTACCCGGTTACAACAACCTCACTTAAAGCAGTCGCATCATCTTCGAGTCGGACGTCAATATTGGTTTGATTGCCGACCGAAACTTCCTGCGTCTTAAATCCGATGGCCGAGATAACGAGCACTGGGCTAGCTCCCCGGATGTTCATCGAGAAACTACCATTTGCATCGGAACTGGTACCAGTTTGAGTACCCTTCAGTACGATGTTGGCACCTGGCACAGCGCCATCACTGCCTGTAATTTTACCCGTCAAGCGACGGTCCTGGGCGGAAACTTTGAAGTTTCCCAGCAATAATAATGCACCCAGAAAAGCTGTCTGCAGAAATCTGTAGAACGTTGCTTTCATGAAGATTAGGTTGGTTTTTTAAAATGAGTAATCGGCTCAATATTAGAGGGTGAGATTTATATTTCAAAAAGATATATAAATAGTACTATGGTCTATTTTTTCATCTAATAATCTAATTATGAAAAAAGTTAAATTGTAATAATATATATGCATTGATTATCAATTAGTTAATCTACAATTTATGTTAATTAAATTATCTTTTTTTTTGTGAATTAAATTTTAATTAACGAAAGCACTTTTGTCCAATTTTTTCAACAAAAAAGCTCGTAAAAAATCAATTCTTCATTTTTGAAAAATTGATTTTTTACGAGCTTTTTTGTTAATATATTTAGTTAAATTAACAAAAACTAAGTGTTAATACTTAACTAAATTACTCAGTATATACTGTGATTTTTGTTGTATCGTCTTATAAAGGTTAGGGTTTAGAAAAATGAACTTTATAACGTATCCCTCTAGTGAAATTCGTTACCTTAAGACTCGCTGAATCCATTAGTAATCAGACGACTTAATCGATCTTTTCGAGTCTGATTACGTATACTAATTGCGCGATAGTGCTTGTTGAGTCGTGTTTGATTCCGTTACTCCTGGAAAGCACCGCTGACAATAAACAGGCTGTACACCTAAATCCTGGCTAAATCCCTGAGCGGCTTCCAGAGCGAGTTCAAAGCTGGCATAGCCACCTCGCCAACGACCCGTTAAATAGCCAAGCTTTTTGGGTTGCATCCCTTTCCCATTGTTACAAAACCGGCAACTACCGACATGTAACGTTACTTTTGGATTGCGGAAATACGCATAGAAATAGTAATTCATAACCCCAGTAATCAGTTGTGTAACTGTTGAGAACTACCGATGACAGTGGCTAATTGCAGCTGTCAGCAGTTGTCAGGTTGTCCATCCGCCTACTAAATCTGGCAGAAAGACATTGCTAATTTTGCCCAGCGGTTAGTGAAGACGAAAAAAAAGATGACTGATTCCGGGTTTGGGGGGTTGAATTCGGGATTTTGGCGGTTGAAACCGGGAGGAGAAGAGAGGTATTAATAGCTTATCGGCCTAGCCAATCTTTAAATTCAGTGACACGCTCAACACTGACAAACACTTCCTGACGGGCCGCTGGCTGTAACTCAACTTTGAGTTTACTCCCTGAATAGGTATGAACGGATTGGATTGCATCAATAGCCACTAAATACGAACGGTTGACACGAAAGAACTGACCAGGATCGACCAGTTGGCTTAGTTTATCCAGGCTATAATCAATCGATATTGGAGGGCCAACCTGGGGCATTAAGTAGGTCGCTTTATTCTCAAAAAAGAAATAAGCTATTGCATCAGTTCGAATACTGCGGAGTTTAGGACCGACGCTAACCATAAATCGGTCGCGGTAGGTTTTGGATTCATCTCCTCTTGCGAGCTGCTCTACAACAAGGTGCTCGGTCCCCGGCTCATTGGGTAATTGACGAAATAGTTTGAATTTATTTAACGCTGCCGTAAGCTCTTCAATGCCAATGGGTTTAAGCAGATAATCGACGCTGTTGGCTTTAAATGCCTGCAAGGCGTGGTTCTCGTGGGCCGTCGTAAAAATGATTGGAATCGTTAAATTAAGTTGCTCAATCAGGCTAAATCCTAAGTCGTCTTCCAGAAAAATATCCAGAAAAATCAAATCTGGCGAAGCAGGTTGAGGAGCGGTTAGCCAGTTGATCGATTTGGCTACAGATGGCAGGAAAGCCAGTACTTTAATGCTGGGGTCATATTCATGAAGCAAGGTAGATAACCGCTGAGCGGTTAATGCTTCATCTTCAATGATTAATACATTCATAACGTTTTAAATGTAGGACTTTCGCCTGGAGCCGTGCCACGGTTCAATTGTCCCACCTGGATAGCCGTGGCACGGCTCCAGGCGAAAGTCCTAAAATGGCAACTAGGCAAGCAGCGGAATTTTAACAATAAATATGCCGTCCTGATCGCCAAAGTAAACAGGACGTTCGGTAAGTAGTCGGTACCGATCGGCAATATTTTTTAGTCCCAAGCCTGTCGAAGCCTCTTTCTGGGGCCTCAGTCGAATAGGGTTGGTAACCAATAAATAATCGTCTTCAGTTTGTATGTTTACAAGAAGAGGCTCTTCGCTCGACATCTGATTGTGTTTTACTACATTTTCAATTAACAGCTGTAGGGTTAATGGAGCAATGTTGTATTTAGTCGCTATGGATGCCGATACATCGGTCCTAATCTTCAACTTTTCACCAAAGCGAATTTGAAGTAGAAACGTATAGGCATTCGTAAAGTTTAATTCATCCTGAAGTTTAATGTAGTTGGTATCCCGTTGTTCTAAAATGTAACGAAACGCCTTTGCCAGTTGACCAACGAATTGAATAGAGAGTTTAGGATTAGGTTCAATAAGTGAGGAAAGAATACTTAGGCTATTGAAAAGAAAATGAGGATTTACCTGGTTTTTAAGCGCCATAAACTGAGCCTGGATAGCCTCCTGTTTAAGTTGCTCCGCGTTTACTTTTATGGCTTCCAATCGTTTGTACCCTCTTCGGTTAGCCGCCAGATAGAACGCCGACAACATAGCCATGATGGTTAATCCGTTATCGATTTTTTTTCGTTGATTACTCTCTTCAGGGCTTAAGTTGAGCGCTGAAGTACGAATTGGCTGCGAAAAATGGAAACGTTCCACACCTGCCATTGTGATCCACATTCGGTGAAAAGCCATATTAAATAAGACCGCCAGGGCACCTGCCACGACTAAAGTAGCTAGCTGAGCGGGTAAGTCAAACTCAATCAGAAATTCCCTGTTCATCTTGCTAAAAAAACGTTGCTGAATCCAATCTGTAACCGTGAGCCATAGCCCAAAGAACAGAATCGTCACGATAATTTCCATGATCCAGAAAGGCCATACCCGTTGGACTAATTCGAGCGAAAAGTGGTTTACATGAACGTAGATACGAATAGGCCAGTAAATGGCGAACACAGTTGTAGCAAGCTGCCATTTTTGTTTATAGGTTAGCTGGTTCTCAATGGTATTGTTCATGCTTAAGAAGCTAAGGCAGTATCTTTTTTTCTAATCTGGGTTCTTCTCTTAATGTCATTTGTGGATAGTGGAGCACTTTTTAGCGTAATTAGGGGAAGCCTAATGCAAATCGACTCTATAAGTATATTTACGTAAACTTGTACTGTAGGTTTTAGCGCTAAACTTGTAATTCTATTTTCCTTCGTACGTCAACATGTTCTCCGAACCTGCTTATTCTGGGAGACAAATACTGCTCCGTGAGCTAGTTTACTCTGAGCCGAACCAGGTGAGTTTGCCTCTGTGAATGTAAAAAAAGCCGCTTTAGGCGGCTCTGATTACGTTCTCCTTCGCTTTTGTAGTTATTAACTGGTTCGCCAGATTTTGTATGTCTCTGGCATACAGATCGCACAGGGCCGATAGCCAAGGTGCAAGGCTTCTCGCTCGTCTTGAAAAAACACACGGTTTTCGGGCTTCATGCGTTTGCCCGTCCGGCAGGTGAGCTTACCATAAATTTTACCCGGACGATGACCGCCTAGCGTAATTGCCTGTTGGTTTATGAGTGTTACTAAAGTTCGGAGCTGGGCAAAACGGGTTGCTCCAAGTGCTGTCTGGCGAATCATGTGGCATCATGAAAAATGAGCCCAATGGTCATCCGTTGCCCCTTTTTTACTTCACTGACCCCATGACGCATGCCAACCCGATGATACCCTCGTGACCCTCTCCCTGGCCGAAATTTCGTCGTGAAGATGAGAATCTGACCCTGTTCAGGTTGGAGTACGATGGCCCGAGATTGCATACGGGGTCGTTGTTCCACCAAAACAAACTCACCGCCCGTAAAATCCTGCCCCGGTTGATTGAGAAATAAAACGGCCTGAAACGGGAAATACAGTTCGCCATAAATGTCCTGGTGTAACGCATTCCAGTCACCTGAACCGTACTTTAGGATTAGCGCTGTTGGGCGTTTCTGGCCTGCGTTGTGGCAAATGGCCAGCCACTCGTCAAGATCGGTTGGATAGCGTTGGGTAAGACCGAGTTTTTCGTTCCAGTCGTTGGCAACGAGGGCTATTGGCTTAAATAGCTCATGACGAAGTGCATCAAGGCGGGCAGGTAGGGGATAATTGAAATATTTGTACTCACCACTTCCATAACCATGCTTCTGCATCACAATGGTTTTGCGATGTAGGTTTGGTTGATCGAACAGGCTAGCTAGTTCAAGGCATTCGTCGGAAGATAGGCGTGGAGGAAGTAAAACAAATCCCGATTCGGAGAGCGTCGTTTGGTAAGTCGACCAGTCGATAGTGGCGTTCATAAGAAACTTGTTTTAACCTGAAACCCAATTAACTAACAGACAATTCTGTGCGTGCAGCTTCCCAGCCGAGCATGGCTTGTTTCCGGTCTGTTCCCCAGCGATAGCCGCCAAACAAACCTGTTTTCTTAATAACCCGATGACATGGAATCAAATAACCAACTGGATTGCTGCCGATAGCCGTGCCAACCGCCCGAGAGGCTGTGGGTTGCCCGATTGCCTCAGCAATCTGGTCGTAACTGGCCAGCCGCCCTTCGGGAATTTTGAGTAAAGCTTCCCATACTTTGAGTTGAAAAGCCGATCCTCTGAGTAAAACGGGGAGAGGGTGTGTTAGTGCTTCGGCGTCATTAGAGGGGAAGATCTGATTCGCCAGTGCTTGAACGTTGGCTGAGTCTTGGCGAAGCGTTACTTCGGGCCAGGCTGCCGTTAAGATAGCTTCAGGATCGTCGCCCTCATTCAGAAAATGCAGCAGAGCGATTTTACCATTAATTGACCCCAAAACATAGTGGCCAAATGGGCTGTCGAATACGCCATATTGTAATACTAAGCCAGCGCCAGCCTGCTTGAATTGGCCGGGTGTAACCCCCTCGATCGTTACGAACAGATCATGAAGCCTGCCCGTACCCGACAGCCCCGCTCCGTGGGCAGCATCGCTTAGGGGCGCACCTTTACGAAGTTGATTTTTAGCATGTTCCAGGGTTAGGTACTGACTGAATTTCTTTGGACTAACTCCGGCCCATTCGGTGAATAGCCGTTGAAAATGGAATTCGCTCAGGTTCGCTTTCTCAGCGAGTTCGCCCAACGATGGTTGCTCCCGAAAGTGAGTGGTCAGGTGCTCAATAGCGCTGGCAATTTGTTGATAGGTGTAGGTGCTTGCAGTTGTCATCTAATATTGTTGTTTGACCTATACAAATGTCGGAATACCTGCGCTGGGAGGAAACCCGATTCTTGCGGAGTTTTTTGACCGTTGAACAGTCTAAATGTACAACTGCTCACATTGCATGCTGCATTCTAAAAACTATTGGGTAGGTTGGTCTGGTAATTTAACCAACTAAAAACAAAACCAATGTCTGTCAACGCGAAACACTTAGCCACATTTATCCTCGGAGCAGCCGCTGGGGTAGCGCTTAATAAGTATGCCCAAACAGAAGATGGTCAGAAATTGATGTCTGACCTGAAAGAAAAAGGGATGCAACTCAAAACGGAAGCCGAAGGAGCCATTGATAACGCACCGGAGTATTTTGAGAAATTGAAAACACAGCTTGCCGAGATGCTAAAAACCAATTTCCCGGATGCCGAAGCCACTATCCATGATATTCTGGGTAAGAAGCCAGATGCCGCCTAACGACTGATAAACGAATCAGTATTCTCCAATAAAAAAACGCCGGGCAAAAATGTCCGGCGTTTTTTTATTGGAGAAAGAAATAATTAAGCTAGCTCAAATCGATCAAGATTCATCACTTTGGCCCAGGCCGCTACGAAGTCTTTCACAAATTTTTCCTGTGCATCGGAGCTTCCGTACACTTCAGCAATTGCTCGCAGTTCGGAGTTTGAACCAAACACAAGATCGGCGCGGGTTCCTGTCCATTTCACCTCGCCCGTTTTTCGATCCCGTCCTTCAAATACTTCTTTATGATCAGCGGTGGCTTTCCAAGCTGTGTTCATATCGAGCAGATTTACGAAGAAATCGTTCGTTAACACACCTGGTCGTTCGGTGAAAATACCGTGTTTCGAGCCGTCGTAGTTCGTATTCAAGGCACGCAAACCACCGATCAAAACCGTTAGCTCAGGGGCCGTTAGGGTTAGCAGTTGCGCTTTATCGATCAATAACTCTTCAGTCGATACCGTAAATTTGCCTTTCAGGTAGTTGCGGAATCCATCGGCAATAGGTTCCAGTACGGCAAATGATTCGATATCCGTTTGCTCGAGCGACGCATCCATACGGCCCGGCGTAAACGGTACAGTTACGTCCTGTCCTGCATCTTTGGCCGCTTTTTCAACACCTACAGAACCCGCCAGTACTATAAGGTCGGCCAGTGATACCTTCTTACCGTTGGCTTGCGTGCTGTTAAACTCTTCCTGGATGCTTCCTAAGATACCCAATACTTTTTCGAGTTGAGCTGGATTATTTACCGCCCAATCTTTTTGAGGAGCCAGGCGGACACGCGCCCCGTTGGCACCACCCCGTTTATCGGAACCACGGAAGGTAGAAGCCGAAGCCCAGGCTGTAGATACTAGCTCAGATACAGCCAGGCCAGAAGCCAGAATGTTGGCTTTCAGCGCAGCTACATCGTTCTCATCGATCAACGCATGATCAACAGCTGGGATTGGGTCTTGCCAAATCAGGACTTCTTCTGGAACTTCAGGACCTAAGTATCGAGCCCGAGGACCCATGTCGCGGTGTGTCAGTTTGAACCATGCACGCGCAAAGGCATCAGCAAACTCGTCGGGATTTTCGTAGAAACGCCGTGAAATCTTTTCGAAACCAGGGTCAAGCTTCAGCGTCAGGTCGGTGGTAAGCATGGTAGGCGCATGCTTCTTCGATGCGTCATAAGCATCTGGAATGATGTTCTCGGCATTCTTAGCCACCCATTGGTGGGCACCACCCGGACTCTTGGTCAGTTCCCAATCGTATTTGAACAGGTTCTCAAAGAAGCCATTGCCCCACTGCGTTGGCGTGGTGGTCCAGGTTACTTCCAGGCCGCTGGTGATGGTGTCGCCACCTTTACCTGAGCCATAGTTGTTTGCCCAGCCGAAACCTTGTAATTCAATGTCACCCGCTTCTGGTTCAGGTCCTACGTGTTCCGACGAAGCAGCACCGTGGGTTTTGCCAAACGTGTGGCCACCTGCAATCAGGGCAACGGTTTCTTCGTCGTTCATGGCCATACGTCCGAATGTATCGCGGATGTCTTTCGCCGAAGCAAGTGGGTCAGGATTGCCGTCTGGTCCTTCTGGATTTACATAGATCAAGCCCATGTTGGCAGCCGCCAGTGGTTTTTCCAGGTTGCGAGCGTGGATTTTGCCACTTGGATCTTCGTCGGATACCAATACGCTATGCTCATCTACGCCCTCAGAACCACCTGCATAACGCAGATCGCTACCCAGCCATTTTTTTTCAGAACCCCAGTAAATATCCAGATCTGGCTCCCAAACGTCTTCACGTCCACCGGCAAAACCAAACGTTTTGAAACCCATCGATTCCAGTGCAACGTTACCTGTAAGAATCATCAGGTCGGCCCAGGAGATTTTCCGACCATATTTCTGTTTAATTGGCCAAAGCAACCGGCGAGCTTTGTCGAGACTAACGTTATCGGGCCAGCTGTTAAGTGGAGCAAATCGTTGCTGTCCTGCACCTGCTCCGCCACGACCATCACCGATGCGGTAGGTACCCGCACTGTGCCAGGCCATGCGGATGAACAAAGGTCCATAATGACCGAAGTCAGCTGGCCACCAGTCCTGGGAGTCAGTCATCAACGCATGAAGGTCTTGCTTCACGGCTTCCAGATCAAGGCTCTTGAATTCTTCGGCGTAGTTGAAGCCTTGCCCCATGGGATCAGACAATGAAGAATGCTGACGAAGCATGTTCACCTTTAACTGATTGGGCCACCAATCGCGGTTTTGGGTTCCATCACCAGCAGCGCTAATTTTTTGAGCAGGCTCACTTTTTAGAGTTCCGTTGTGAAACGGGCATTGGCTAATGTCTCCTGATTTGTTTTCCATTTTTACAGCTTATTGTTAAGGACTTGTCTGAATATGTAGGTTAATATGACTTTCGAAAAGACGATGAAGTGATTTACTAGTGCAAGGTTACTAGGATGAGAGCTATAAATCAAATTGATTTAATTGATTATCGTATCGATAAATACTATATGATCTAGCTGCCAGCTTGATGGAGTGGTCGAGTTGATTGTTCATGGGTCAGAGTGCCCGTGACAATCATATATTGAGCAGCCGCGTATGTACTCATGATCAACCAGGCTGCCCCCGTGATGGTTTGCAGGAACTTATCGATAGCAATTAAGGAATCGGATAGGATAAATAATAACGCGCCAGCAACTACCCATCCATAATGCAGTGTACCCTGACGCAGTACGGCGAGCAACCCCATCGTATTCAGGGAAATAGCATATACCACAACTGGCCACCACAATGCCTGCAAAGCTGGATTTTGTGCGAAGGCTGGCCTGAGCAGGATTAGGAAAATAATGAGGTATATCAGGAAAGGCAGCGCACGTTTCCAGATCGATTGAATGGTGAGTAGCATCCCGGCTTGACGAATGGATAACCAGAATGCCCGACTATAGCACAATTGCATGACCAGGAATGCGCCCAATCCTGGGGCAAACAAGTCGACTTCACGAATCATTAAAAAAACATCGCCCAACAAGGCGAATACCATACCGATCATTAGCCAGCGGATTACTAACGGAAAAGTTGCTGGTCGATACTGTTGCCAGCAATACCCCAGGAGCATCAACATAATAAGCGGTTTACAACCATAATGTAGCCACTGGATGGATAGCGTATCGCCCAGCATTTCGAGGCAAGTTATGGCGATAAATGCGATGGTGAAAAGTAGGGTCGGCTTTGTATACATGGTGGTTAACGGACAGCAGAATGTCCATTTGCATACAGAATAAAGCGCAATTGCATATCTACTGCTTACTGCTCAAAAGTGACTAAAATCAAACCATTTTGTTGATAGCTCGTTTATAAAACAATACTCAACAAAAAATAATATGGATAAGCTACAGAAGTTTGAGTTGATGAACAAGATTGTTCGTGAACTGGAAGACCTGCAAAACAGCCAGACGGCTTTAATCGAGAAAATAGGTAAGATTGAAGTGGATAATATGAATGGGTTAAATGACTCGTATCTGGAAAAAAATCTGGGTACGATGCACGGTAAGATTGCCGAAAACCTCGACACGATTATTGAGATTTTTTCCCACTTCGAAAGTAAGCGTGATGAATACGCTGAGAAAAACAGCGCGGCCATTGCCGCCATTGAAGCTGCTGCGGCTATCGAAGCTGCCAACTAAAGAATTATTTGGTTTAAACCTATAAGGTCTCAAAGACCTTATAGGTTTACAAGTATAAGGCCAGTTGTGTGATCACGACTGGCCTTTCTTATAGCTAGAAAACGAAATACCTTACTTTTCGAAGAACAACATGAGCACCTACAACAGGGCTACGTGATTACATAAGTTGAATGAGATTTCGTGCTTGTCGTTTCGGAGATATCTACGCGAATAAAGCCCGAAATGGATCTGGCTACTGTTCAGATCTAGGGTTGGTAAACCAACTTACTAGCTCGAAATGGTTTGTCGGCGGCTTGTAGCAACTTGGCTCGTAAACGCGGGTTGTAATTGGGCCGGTCGGCCAGAAATTTGCGAATGAGCTGTGCTACTTCCGGTGTTTGATAGCTCGATAAGGTAGAACTCACCCAACGTTCAGGAAAGAAAATATCACCTGTTCGCTGAATCTCGTCTAACAGCTCCAGACTTTTAGGCAGATACTTTGCTGAGGTCACGGTTCGTAAGGGGTGATGCAGATAGCCCAAAGCATCTACCACCCAGGCCTCACGCTCCCGATTAGTCTCGTTGGCCAAAGAGGCAAAGAATTGATCGCGCTCAGCTACATTGCCCGATAGAGCAGGCATCATAAACGTGAGCCGCTTTTTACGATCTGGATTTTTGATGCGTGCTAATTGCTTCGTCAGGATTCCCTCAACCGGGTAATCTCGTACAGCTAATGCAAGAGCCAGCGATGTGTAATCATCTTCGGTGAGCGTTACGCCAGCGGGTGCCTTTTGCTCATTCCAGATAGCATACAGCCGATCTTTGGCCTCGGAACTGAGCGCAATGTTCTGGTATAAGCGAAAGAGGAGTTTCTTTTTGCCGGGAGCTTTTTCATTTTCCATCGCCTGCCAGGCCTCTTTCTCAACAGAAGCGGCAAGGGCTGGTCGATTGGTTGGCTTGGTGAAATTCCAGACGATATCTGCCAACTGACTCGCCAATAAGCGCAGATTTAACTCTTCGCTTTCTTTGCCTAACAGACTTTGATAGACAGTAGCCAACTTAACTGGACTAACGACCTGACCCGAAAGCATATTTTCGTACAGGTTGATGTACGCAGCAGCTCGCGTAACGGGATTTTTCACCGTACCCAGTTGCGAAATCATCGCGGTATCCACCGGAAAAATGCCGTAACCCTGCCCCGATGAATTGAAAATAACAAACGACGGGGCGGCTTTGCCAACAGCTTCGGTAAGCGTTACGGTAGCCTGATTCATAGGCACGGTCAATTCCTCTACATGGTCGGGATAAACGAGGGCAACTTCAAATCCCTGTGGCCACAAGCGCTTTGTACCATCTTCCCCCATCTGCGAAATCGTGAATCGGCTAATTTTTCCGGCCTGCTTATCGAGTTGATAGCTAAATTTTGGTCGACTCGTTTCGCTTACCCAGACGTGATTCCAGGCAGCCAGATCGGCGGGTGTTCGAGCGTCTAAAATGGCAATAAGATCGGCCCAGGTTGCGTTGCCGAATGCGTATTTTTTGAGGTATTCACGTAATCCGTCGCGTAGGGCTGTTTTTCCCATGAGTCGCTCCAGTTGCCGCATCATGATAGGCGCTTTATGGTAAATGATGCCACCGTAGAGCGTTCCGGCTTCTTTCAGATTAGCGAGTGGTTGCCCAATTGGGTTAGCGCCTTCGGTACGATCAACGGCATAAGCGGCCGGAAAATGATCGACTACAAACTGGAGATCGTAGTTGGCATCGGCGGAGGATACTTCGGTGATTTTGTCGGCCATGAAATTGGCGAAAACCTCTTTCAGCCAGACATCGTTGAACCAGCGCATTGTAACCATGTCGCCAAACCACATATGCGCCGTTTCGTGCGAAATAACACTGGCACGCGACAACCGCTGATCGCGAGTGGCCCCATTATCTAAAAACAAAGCCGAGGCCCGATAGTCAATGGCGCCTACGTGCTCCATGCCGCCGTACTGAAAGTCGGGAATGGCGGCAAAATCAAACTTCTGGAATGGGTAAGGAATTTGAGTATAGTCTTCCAGAAACGTCAGTGCATCGGCATGAAGTTTAAAGAGCGTCTCCATACTCAGGCGAATTTTGGTCGTGTCGGTTTCCCGGTGCAGGAGCGTCATTGGCCGGCCATTAAGCGTACGGGTTACTGGTGAGAATTTCCCGGCTACAAATGAGAATAAGTACGTGGGAATAATGTTGGAGACCTGGAAATTGACCGTTTTGCGTTCGCCCGCTATAGATGAGTCCTTAACCGCAGCATTGCCCATCGCTTGCCAGTTTGTTGGAATCGTAAGCGACAGTTGAAACGTGGCCTTCAGATCGGGCTGATCGAAGCAGGGGAAAACGGTTCGGGCACGGTCGGGAACAAGCAGTGTGTAGAGGTAATCATCGTTCCGATTCAACGACAAATTACCCGCCGTAAACTGGATTGAAATAGTGTTCTTTCCGGGCTGCAAAAAAGCAGTAGAAATCAGCAGATGTTCGCTCTCAAACACAACCGGAATTTCCTTTTTATTGACTGAAACTTTCTGGATATGAGTACGTTCTTCCTTAAAGTCGATCTGAAGTGGAGCCGTTGTTCGGGCCCAGGTAAATGTTATTGTTTCACTGGCTGGAATTAGTTGGTTTTTCTGCGCTGGAATGTCGAACTTTAGTGCATACGCCAGCTGGCTGATTTGCTGCCTGCGTGCCTTAGCCAATGTTTGCGATACACCCGCTTCAATGGCTGGTGTAGACTGTGCGTTGCCTAGCATGGCGATGAAGAAAAAGAGGAATAGAGTAATGCCGTAACGATTCATAGAATGGTCATTTAATAGTCAGTGATGGTCAGTGCGGGGGCGTCCTCGCGGTAGTCATTCCATAGTTTACCAATGAATGACCTTACCGACAGCGTATGGCAATCAATGACAACTAATTTGTTGGTCAAAAATAAGGTACTCTATGAAACAGCACCTATCTTTTCTGCTGCTATTGCTGGCAATTTTGGGCAATACTATGCCTGTTTTGGCCAATCACGTCCTGATTCCGATGGACGACCGGCAAACCAACCACCTGAAAGCGTATGGTATTGCGTACAAAATCTTAAAAGACGATCAGGACGTTGACTGGCTGCTGAACTATCGGGGCGGCAGTTTTATGATTAAATACACCACTGCCCTCGAAACTGAATGTCGGGTTCGGGGTGTCTCGTTTGAGACAATTTCGGATGGGCAAGCTGCTTCTATTCGCCAGCAACTATCCGACCCTGATGTGAATATGAATGTGGTGACGCTTCAGAAAGCGGCCAAAATCATTGTGTATTCGCCCATTAAAGTGAGTCCGGCTGAGTTCGAAAATACCGATGCTGTGCTCTTGGTGCTCACCTACGCCGAAATCCCGTATGAAGTCGTTTACGACGAAGAAATTCTCAAAGGTGATCTGGCAAAATATGACTGGCTGCATTTACACCACGAGGATTTTACAGGGCAGTATGGCCGAAACATGCATCGGCAGACCTTAGCCGATATTAAAGCTCAGGAAGACATTGCCCGTAAATATGGTTATGCGAAAGTATCGCAGATGAAGCTGGCTGTTGCCAAAGCTATTAAAGCATTTTGTGCGGGCGGAGGCTATTTGTTTGCCATGTGCTCAGCTGCCGAAACACTCGATATTGCTCTGGCGGCCGATGGCGTCGATATTGTCGGGAGCAGCTACGATGGCGACGATATGGACCCCAATGCTCAACAGAAGCTTGATTTTACCAAGACGTTTGCCTTTGGCAATTTCACGCTCGAATCGGACAATGGCTACCGGGGTTTCTCGACATTTTCGGATATTAACTCTGCCGGTGGTCGTGGTTTCGATCAACCGCAGGGCTTCTTTGAGCTATTTAATTTTTCGGCCAAGTGGGATGTCATTCCGGCCATGCTGACGCAGAACCACGAGTCGATTATCAAGGAATTTTTTGGCCAGACAACGGCCTTTCGGAAGGGGGCTGTGAAGCCGAGTAGCTTAGTGATGGGCGAAAGTAAATCCTCTGACCGTTACCTCTACGGCGAAGTGGGCAAGGGCCAATGGACGTTTTATGGTGGTCATGATCCAGAAGGATTGCGTGGAGGGGGCGGTTTCCGCAATCCCACCGATTTGAATCTACACCCGCACTCGCCCGGTTACCGGCTTATCTTGAATAACGTGTTATTTCCTTCGGCTCGGAAAAAGAAGCGCAAGACGTAGAAAGGATGGCGCGAACGTCTACGTTCGTGCTATCAAATCAGAGCTTCCTCCACTGTAGCAGGTAAACAAACGTATCGCCTTTCATCTTAAAAGTAACGAGTTGCCAACCCTGGCGAACCATAAAGTTCAGAGCATCAATGCTGGAATTGAACGTAATGACTTGCTTATCGGGACCTGCTATTTTCGGGCGGGAAAGGCCATTATCAACAAAACGCTGTCCGTAATCAATCAGGACACGTGCTCTGGACAAGCCACTGGCATTGGTACAAAATAATTGGCAGAAGGGCGTGTTGGTCGTATCAATGGCCACGCCATCAACGTATACCTGGGCAAAACTCGTGTTGGCTAAGAACAAACTTAAACAGAGAACGAAGAGTAGTTTCATGATTGAGTATAGATAGGAAATTAGCGTATTCAGAACCTGAAAGTCCTAATTTTAAGCCCTGTTTTATAAATAACCCCGGCCATAATTAGCATAGGTGATAGCCCAATCTTTGTTATTTAATCGGTTTATATACAAGTATTTGTAGCCATCTCTTAGTTGGAAATGGGCGCAACCATTGGTCGTTTTAAGAACTATTTCATCAGTTGGTCTCGCTTTTACTTTTAAACGCCCAGCTAACCCATTGGTTGAAGTTTCGAATTGTTTCTGTGCTATAAGATTGCCGTTGACCAGAACTGATATCGGTTCGTCAAAGTCATATTCAAACACGAACACTCGTGCTGAATCGGGACTGTATGGTTCAACGCTATGAGACCGCTCATTAACATCTACAGTTTCTGAAACAGACCGACATCCCGATTGAATACTCTGTTCACAACCCAGTAGACCAACTAGGCCGAGGCAACTAAATAGAAAGTGTCTCATCATTTTTACTTTGTATGATGAGACCCATTAACTAATCGGAACGTTGGAACGGATCGGTATATCGGAGTGCCACTCCATTGAGCGGTAAGACTAAGTTTATCACAGGACCATTAGTCGCTAAGGCGACTGCACCGGAGTGGTACTCCGGTGTACCGCCACTTTAACAGTGCCCGATTATTTCGTTGCGATGTAAAAGAAGTCCAGGCTTCCGGCCGGGTTATTACTGACGAGATAATCCGTGTAATTGATTTGAGCCGCCAGCCCATCAGCTTGCAGGAGCCGATTGCGGTTCAGACGATTCATTAAATCATAAGGAACCTGGAGCAGTCGGCGAGGGAGACGGTATTGCAGGTTAAAAATGTCGAATCGAGTCAGTTTTTTGACCGATTCTTTGTTCTGCTCGTAATAGGTCATCACTTTGTCGTTACCGTGAATTCCCCGCGTTTCAATTTTGGGGAAGTATTTCGTGATTAACGACTTTAATCCGTCTGCATAATACTCCCGAACGTGCCAGGGGTTTCGGGTAAGCGAGAAGGTTTTATTGACCGTTGTCAGCAACAGCTTACCGCCCGGTTTCAGTACGCGATAGGCTTCTTTGATAAACAGATCATCGTTTTCAATATGTTCAATAACCTGAAACGTTACGATGTAATCGAACGTATTGTCAGCAAGTGTGCTGAGTGGGGGAATGTTGGCAGCTATGAACGTTGAGGCAGGATATTCGGCCTGAAGTGCCTTAATCAACTCCTCGTTCTTATCGATACCTGTATAATGTTTAGCGGCTTTAGTCAGTAGTTCTAACCCACGGCCCCAGCCGCAACCAATTTCGAGTACATTTCCGCTGACCATTTCGGCTGCTTCAACGTAGGGAAATAGCAGACGTTGGTGGACTGGGTTATCGGATGCGATTTCGGCTGAGGTAATTTCTGTGGTCTTATACATAGCTAGTTCGGGACGTTTGCTGTAGACTATAGCTAACTAGTTAACGTCTTTGTTGCAATTGAATCTGTAAAATTACTCTTTTGTAGAAGCAAAGAAAAATGAAGCGGTTTCATAAGTCGAACCGGCCTGTTTTTTCGTTATCAATAAACTAGTTCATATTAGACCTATAAAGGGTTAAAAACCGTTTCGCTTCGGCGGCTCAAGGGTGGTCTGGCTTATAGGTTTTAGATTGCATCGTTGTTTATGCGCATTCTGTCTGCTTTACTCATTATTTCTATTCTGTCGGCCTGCTCAAGCGCTAAAAAAACGCAGCAGGCGCGTGTCAATGAGGCTTATGACGCCCGTACCGAAGCACAGCGTAATCAGCCCAGTCGTCCAAGCACTCCTCGCGCCAACGATGGGCAGCGTACGGCCACCGCTACGCCAACCGATTCACGTCCGGCTACAACTCAGGCGCCAGCACCCGTTAAAACGAATGATGCACCTGCTATTGGTACAGGTCCTGCCATGTCGACCAAAGGGGGAGAGTGGGTCGTTACTTCGATCAAAGGGAAGTTTTTAGCCATTGATACGTCGAATGTACGGGTGTACATGGATTTAACGGCCAAAACGCCAACCGGCGACGCAATCCTGAATCCAGCCGATTTTGTGGAACATTTCCTGATTGCTTATGTCATGTACCCAGACTACAACAATCGCGAACGGCTGGGCTATGGAACGGTTCCATTAACTACGCAGAACGTAGGCCATGATGGCGATCATCTGACGTTGACATTCGATATCAAACGCCCTAAAGGCGCTACGAACGCTGTTTTGTTGACTGAAATTACTGAAACGAACAGTGGTACCAAAGCTCGAAATGACCTGTCATTGCGATTCACTGCCCCTAAATTGAGTGATCGGTTTACGTTATTTAACAAGAGCAACAAACAACCACAACTGCGCAATTATGTGAACGTCGGCGATACCGTTGTTATTCGTGATGTAAGTGGAACAAGTAAAACCCTGTTTGGAGTCCGTTATCGACATGATTTCGAAGCGGCTTCGTCACCTATGAATACTTCGCCCCGTTCAGGTGCCAAATCGCTGACGATCGATTCGACGCTGAGCATTACCACAAATCAGCCGTTTGTGTTGCCCCAGGAAGGACTTTACTATTTTGTGGAAGACACAACCGACGCAGCGGGCATTGGGTTGGTTGTAGCTGATAAACGGTTTCCTAAATTGACCCGACCTGCCAAACTCATCAAGCCTGTGCTATACATGAGCACCAGCAGCGAGATTGGCGAATTGAACCAGGCACAAGACACAAAGAAAGCCTTTGACCGGTATTGGCTGAGCATGATGTCAGGAAATGAAGATGTAGCCAGAAAAACACTCAAAGCTTATTTTGATCGGGTGGAAGAAGCCAATCGATTGTTTACGACCTACAAAGAGGGTTGGAAAACCGATAAAGGCATGATTTACATTGTGCTGGGGGCGCCTGATCGTGTACAGCGGAACCGAGAGCGCGAAGTGTGGGTTTATAATCGCCGGGCTAATGTCTCGGAGGTTAATTTTACATTCACAAAGAAACCGAATCAATTTGTCGAGGACCATTACGAGCTGGTGCGTTACATTGAGTATCAGCCAATTTGGTATCCGATTGTCGAAGCATGGAGAACCGGCGCAATCCGCGAGTAAATCGCCCCAAGCATAAAACGAACAATTCCCGTCCGCAATTTCGTCCTGAACCCGACGAGATGGTGTTTGGTATTCAGTCTGTTATCGAGACCCTAAAGTCCGATCAGCAGATTGATAAGCTGTATATGGATAAGGAGTTGAGTAACCCCGATATCCAGAATCTAGCTTTTCAGAAACGGGTTACCATTCAGCGGGTACCTGCCGAACGCCTAGATCGATTCACCCGGAAAAACCACCAGGGCGTTGTTTGTCTGATTGCTCAGGTACAATATGTCAAGCTTTCAAACGTGATTGCCGATGTATATGAGCGCGGAGAGCAGCCATTTTTCCTACTACTTGACCGGATTACTGACGTTCGAAACTTCGGCGCAATTGCCCGTACGGCTGAATGTACAGGTATTCAGTGTATCGTGATACCCGGCCGGGGTGCTGCCGCAATCAATTCCGATGCCATGAAAACATCGTCGGGTGCACTGAACCATATTTCGGTTTGCCGCGAACCTGATCTGACCGAGACCGTGAAATATTTGCAAGAGTCAGGTGTTACAGTAGTAGCCTGTACCGAAAAATCGAGCCGTGATCTTTACGAACGAAGCACCGATCTTACCGGGCCGCTCGCCATTATCATGGGTTCGGAAGAGGACGGTATTTCACCTGAATTGCTACGGATGGTCGACACCCACGTCAAGATTCCACTATTAGGGTCAGTTGGCTCACTGAACGTATCCGTGGCTACCGGCGTGGTGCTTTACGAAGCGGTGCGTCAACGAAGTATAGCCATTGAAGCTGCCTAGTAACAGCTAATTTATAGTGGAAAAGCGGCCTTATAAAGCCGCTTTTTTTAATATACCCCGTTCGACGCTGTCATTTATGAGTTGCTCGGCGTATTGCCAGATGGTAGCTGACCCATAGTTAATGACCTTCTTTTTTTCGTAAACTTTAGCATAATCTACGCCAAATTCCTGCCAGGTTCCCCCATTGTTAGAGGCATTTTGAAGTAAAGGCTCTAATCGGTCCATCGATCTGGCAAACTTCGCTTCATCGGTTTGACTGGCCTCAAACTCCTCCCAGATCGCGATAAATTCGGCGGCTTGTTCGGCAGGTAACAGGCCAAAAATGCGTTCGGCAGCTAGTCGTTCCTCGTTTGTATTTGTATGGTTCTTTTGAGAATCGTAGATAAACGTATCGCCAGCGTCGATCTCAACAATATCGTGAATCAAGAGCATTTTTAACACTTTCAATAGATCGACGGGGACATTTGCGTGTTGAACCAGCACTATAGCCATCATCGCCAGATGCCAGCTATGCTCAGCGTCATTTTCGTTTCGGTCGCTGTTGAAAAGCTTTGTCTTTCGTTGAATGTATTTGATCTTGTCGATCTCTTTGATAAACTCAATTTGCTTTACTAACTGATCTGGTTGCATTGTAAACGAATTGAAAGTTTCCCTAAGTCAGATTTATGAAATAACTTCAAGCTATATAAAGTTAACCGCTCTTTGCATAAAAAAAGTCCCAACCTTCGATCTGTTAGGTTGGGACTTTTTTATGAGTGATATATAGAAACTCCAGTTTTACCAATCGCCTTGATTTAGGGAAGCTTTTCTCGAAGGATTTGCAAGATGAGTTGCTGGCCTGTTTTAACGTCACTTAATTCCTGTTGAAACTGATCGAACCGTTGATTGATATTGACCGTTAATTCTGCTAATAACTGTACCGGATCTGCTAGTAACGGCTCAATTTGATCAAGTTCCTTGTCGGGTCTCATGGAAGCAAATATAAGTAAAATGTTGACTTATAGAGACACTGGAGGGGATGATACTTTAGAATAAATTCAAGTTACGAGATAGTCCCATAGGGACTTAATGTTTGTAGAAAATGGTGATTGGGGGTAGGTTTTGGTCGCGTAGCGATCTAACTGTGCTTTTGTCTGATCGCTACGCGACCAAAACCTACCCCCGATCACCATTTTCTACAAATATCTGATCGCTAACGCGACCACTTTTGTATCTCTCAACTTGAATTAGAATAAAATAAATTACCTGTTTATACAAAAAGGCCATTCCCGTATGGAAATGGCCTTTTTGATTTATTAGAATCCAACTGTGAAACAACTTAGGCTGTTTTCTTCGTCGTTTTCTTGGTCGTGGTTGTTTTCGTTTTCTTGGTGGTTGTCTTTGTTGGACTATCGTCGAGCGAATTAATCCAGGTAGCCAGTTTTACCGCGTCTTCCTTAGGCACCTGTGTCATTGGAGCCATTGGAGGGTAACCTGGCCAGTGCGATGGATTGGGTGTATAAATCAACTTCACAATTTCATCGACAGAGTATTTTTTCTTGGCTACATCAGCATACGCTGGTCCAACCAGACGCTGATTAGGGCGGTGGCAGGCGATACAGGTGTACTTTTGCATCAGGGCATTCATATCTGCCGGAATATCGGCTGGTGCCTGAGCGTTAGCGTCGAAAGAGGCAACGGCGAGCGCAGCCGAAGCGATAAGAATGCCAAACGTTTTTTTCATGAGAATCGGGTAAACAATAAATGGACGAATTGATTGATAATCGGCCTATAGGTCAGTCTCGCAAAAATAGATGGTTTCAGATGATAACCCAATTTTGACTGCGCTTTTTCCTATTAAACCAAACATTAGACAACTATTGTTTTAAAACGTTTAAACTTTGCGAAAACAAAACCTATGCAACCGCTCGACCGCTTTTCTGGCCACGCCAATCTATACGCTCAATATCGAATCGACTATCCCGCTGAATTATATGATTTTGTGCTCTCATTTGTCGAAAACCGCCAAAAAGCCTGGGATTGCGCCACTGGAAACGGGCAGGTCGCGGGGGCATTAGCCGCTATTTTTGATCAGGTAGAAGCTACCGATATTAGCGAAACGCAACTCATTCTGGCAGTTAAAAAGCCGAATATTAACTACCAGTTAAGCTCTGCCGAACAAACCCCCTTTGCTAACCAAACTTTCGACCTGATTACCGTAGCCCAGGCACTTCACTGGTTCGACATCAGTGCGTTTCATCAGGAGGTTCGCCGAGTAGCAAAACCTGGCGCTGTGATCGCTGAGTGGGGCTATGGCTTGGTACTGCTCGGATCGGATCTCGATCCTATTTTGCTGGATTTCTACCGAAACCGGATTGGACCATACTGGGACCCACAACGGAAATACATCGATAATGCCTACGCTACTTTGCCGTTCCCTTTTGCCGATGCACAACGAGCCGAATTTACGGCCCGACACGCTTGGTCGTTGGATCGATTTCTGAACTACCTACGTACCTGGTCGGCAGTGCGGCAATACATTCACGAAAATGAAGAAGACCCCGTCAATTGGTTAGGCGAGGTGCTAAAGCCAATTTGGGGTGATGCCGAGCGTGAGCTTCAGTTTCCCATTTTCTTACGGGTAGGGCGGGTGTGAAGAAGCTATTTGCTGCCTTATCGTTTAGAAGTTTATTATGTAGTTATAGGTAGTCGATTTAACCTTGCACATCAAAATGAAATATTTATCGGTAAAGCCCGTCACCCTGAATTGGCTTGCGCTGACATCATTTAATTTACCAATGGCATATAACAACCCTGATTCTGAAATGACATAACTTAATTTGAAAACAGAATCAAATTGGTGTTTGGTAAACTCGTTATCCTGGGTCGACATCTCGATTCGCTCAACGCAGGTAAACGACGTTTTTGCTTTCAGTTTATTTCGGAACTCATCTGCATTTAGCGCACTTGTTGTATAAGCTATACCCTGGCCGGCCATTTCAGCAGCTCTACTGACTATAACTAAATACAATGCGGAAATAGAGTCAAGTTGCGTCACATGTACGAGATTCCCTCCGCTCATGGCACACTGCATTTTTAATTTACGGAACGTCCTTTTCTTAATGGCGCTCATATTATTCAAAATTGCTCCCGTAATGCCACCTAATACGGCTGTACCTGCAAATCCTCTTGCTTGCGCACTTACAGAACCAACCTGCCGAAAACTCCTTACTTCTTTGGCTGATCGAGTAATCGAGACGTTTTCCCAATCATCTGGACCTATTACTTGTTTATACGCAGGCGGCACAGAAAACATCTGAATTTCTCCTGACAGATAGACTATTTTCTGTACGGTATTTTTATTGATGCTATTTATTACTTCTTCGGTTGGATAAATAAATCGTATAGTGTCTGATTTTACATCAAGCACCATACAGGCAATCTTTTTTTTCACCAGCATAAATCGTATCGGTTTGTGCAAAACTACAATAGGAGAAAAGTAATAGAAATAGCGTAAAGAGAGGTTTCATAAACTACAGTGTGTAACAAAAAAGTGAGGATAGCTACCAATTAGAAACGCAACGTTTCACTGTTCGGTAAGACAGACTGATATGGAGTTTTAACAGGAAAATCCAGTTTACTGGTAAATCCCCAACCGTACACAACTGCCCATATCTGGTTGTAATTGCCCACCCGCATCATAACTCAATAATCCGGCTTGAGCCTGGTAATCTGCAGGCAGGCTTATAGCGTGTCGTAACCGAACCGCATCGGCACTGGTTGGGATTTGACTAGTCGACCATACTGCGGGATCGTCCCAACCGCCTGGCTTTACAGAATAAATTACGTCCAGATTACTCTGGCTAATAGTAATAGTAGCTATCGATGAACAGCCGTTAACGGCTGTAGCTGTCACTGCATAGACTCCGGCTGTATTGATTGTAATAGTTGGACTTGTCTCGCCTGTCGACCAGGAGAGAGTAGAAGCAGATGATGTAGCTGTTAAGGTAAGGCTAGTCTGAGAAGGCGTAAGTATTGCCTCACCTGCGTCAATACTTACCGTTGGTCTAGGGTTGACAGTGACGTTGATCGTTGCTCTGGGACCTTCACACCCATTGATCGTTTGACTGACGTAATAACTAAACGTACCGGGAGTCAACGTTGGTGGAACAGGGGCTGTCGCCGAGGCAGTTCCCCCGCTGGCCGAAGCACCATACCAATTCAAAATTCCTCCTGCGTTCTTTGTAGCTGTTAAAGGAGAAGCCGGGCTTCCCTGGCAATAAGTGACGGAACTAACTGATGGAGCAATAGGGAGTGCGTTAACTATGACCGAAATTGATGCTCTTGGCCCCTCACAACCATTAAGTGTTTGACTGACGTAGTAGTTAATAGAGCCCGCTTGTGACGTTGGTGGAATAGGGGCTACTGACGAAGCGGTTCCTCCTATTGGCGTATTATACCAATTGAGCGTTCCTCCACTGCTTGCAATAACAGATAAAGCTGGAGCTATGCTGCCTTGGCATAAAGATATACCCCCAATAGTAAGAGGAGCTACAGGAATGGGTTTAACCGTCACACTAATAGATGCTCTAGGGCCTTCACAACCATTAACAGTTTGGCTGACATAGTAATTGGTTAGGCCTACAATTGAAGTTGATGGAATCATTAGTGACGAACTAGTTGCTCCTCCAGTGGCATTAGTACCATACCAGTTTAAGGTCCCACCAGCACTAGCTGTAGCTGACAGAGGTGAAGAAGTTGCCCATTGGCAATAAGAGACAGCACTGTTAACCGTAGGGGCTATTGGAACTGAATTCACCGTGACCAAACTGGTACTGATATAACTCGTGGATGATGGTGTGTAGAGGGTAAGTCTGATTGTATAATTTCCCGATGCCTGGGTGCTGGCAATCGGGATACTTATAGTTAGATTATTTCCTCCGGATATAGTTTGCAGTTGTTTCGGCACCCCAATATCTGTTGAATTTGCATTGTAGAGATAAGCATAAAGTGTTCCTAATTGAAGACTGTTATACGTAACAGTGACAGTAGAACCCGCGCAGGCCGAGGTTGGGGTAACAGAGGTGATGGTAATTTGAGCCTCTACTAGTTGACAATAGATTAACAATCCGGTCAATAGTACAAACAAGCGTACAGGTAAGGTCATGCAGGAAGGAATTCGTGAAGGTGGATAGCTGAGTGGATGAATCAACGTTTCAAACGTAAAAGTAGAACGGAGTCTACTTTTACGCAAGCTCCCAAATTACCCGCACCACCTTTCCGCGCACGCCAATTGTCTGGAAAAATTCCAGCCAGTGTAATTGTTGTGGACCAAGGTGATCGGTGGGCGATTTGACCTCCACAAAGTCATAGTTACCCTGCTCATTCCAGATGAGGAGATCAGGAAAACCGCGTGTATGCTCGCGGACATTGCGTGCCATCTCGAGTAAAATCAGGCGAAGCTGTTCCACGCTTAATAGCTCAATCATACGCTGCACGAGCGTGATCAATTCATCCGACCAGTCGACCAATACGTTGGTGATGCCGTATTTAGCGTTGAACATCCGACCCGTATGGCGTCGCCAGTCGTCTTTCGTTTCGAGTTCAGAAAGGCGTTTTTTTAAGAGGTCTTCGCGTTTTAGATAAAAATCAGGTAAGTAAAAATCAGATGGTGCCCGTTGTAATGGGTGATGAATGGCCGATACGTTGGCGTCGTAAATGATGTCCCAGAAAACCAGCCCAAACAGACCACGCCAGGGATAGTTTTCAGTAAAAGCCGCGTCGAAATCCTGCTCCAGATAATAATTCATGACACCCGCTTCGACATGATGACGGTAAGCGGCCGGAATATTGACACTTTCGGCATCCGACAAAAAGCGCGTGGTGGCTTTACGAGTCCGTTTTTTCTCGCTCAAACCCAGGATTTTCTCGCGAAAATCGTTGGCAAAGTAACGCTCTTCGGCATTCAGTGGGTTTACCGCAATTTCATCACAGAGGGCAAGTGCTTCGTCGATTGCTCCGTTTCGGAATAACAACCGAACCCGGCGTTCACGAGCCGGAACCCGGTCGGAGAGCTCGTAAACGGATAAGGCTTGTTCTGGCAATTTCTGCCGCTCCAGATAAGCTCCAACTCGACAAACGAGCTTCTGATAACCCGGAATCGCAATTTCGGTGAGTTCGGGGCGGGTTTCGTTCCAGTTCAGAAACCAATTATAAATATCGTCGGCGGGTGTTTCAGCTTCTTTAAGTTCGTAAAATTCCTCGTTCGTGAGCGATATCAGGAGTTTATCTTCCACCTCTTTCCGAGTACGGAATCGGGCCGTTAGCTTGCTTTCGTCGTATCGTTCGAAGTTCACCATGCCCAGATCGCGAATGACGAATTCGGTCATACTACTGCCCCGATTGCCGAAAAACAGGTATTTGACCATCATGCCTTCAGCCTCGAAATTCATCTTGACGACCGTCTCGCGCGTGGTCAGGCTCGTAACAATCTCGCCAAAATCAAGTTCGTTTAATGCATACCGTACAACACCTTCTTTCTTCTCTTTGGCAAGAGCTTTGGTCTCTTCGGGTTCTAGAGGTAGCAGGTCGAGGAGTTCGGGTTTCGTAAAAACACTGAGTGCATCTTCGCCCATAGTAGTATGGCTAGCAGATAAGCGCTCAATGAATCCGGCGCTGAGAAGTTCGCCAACAGCTGTCGGTAAGTCACTTATTTCGGTATACTGTAGTTTTTGAGTGCGGAAAAAGAGTCCTTTGCGATTGCTAAAACGAACGTACAGGCACTGTGCATCGAGGCTCAACTCCTCGAATCGGCGCACAAAATCCCATTCGGCCTCGTTTAGTAGACCGCCGTAGAGTCGTTTGACAAAGTCCAGCACATAGCGGAAATTGTCGAGGTAATAACGAGGGGTAAGAATAATTTTCTGTCGTCCAACCATACTAACAAGTAACAAAAAAATAGCTAGTTATGTCCCCAACCGATGTGCTAAACGAGCTCAATAAGCAAGGTATTTTGTCCGCTAAACAGCAGACTCAACTAGCCGATATTGAGCTAAAAAAGCCGTTTTCTTTGCATTGGGAACTTCGGGCCATGCTGTACGTCGGCATCCTGTTATTGAGTTCGGGGTTGGGTCTTTTAGTGTATGATAACTTCGATCAGATTGGGCACGGCGCTTTGCTGGCAACTATTGCGCTGGCCTGTGCTGGCTGCTTCTATTTTGCCTGGCGCCATCGACCTGACTGGTCGCCGAACGAAACAAAAAGTCGGTCAACTTTCGGCGATTACGCGTTAGTGTTAGCCTGCCTACTATTTCTGACACTCGAAGGCTACGCCCAATACGCGTACAATGTGTTTGGGGAGCGATATGGGCTGGTTACACTATTGCCTGCCCTATTGTTCTTAGCGCTGGCTTATTGGTTCGATCATCGAGGTGTTTTGGGCATGGGTTTAACGGCCCTAATTTCATGGGTGGGCGTCACCGTGCGCCCCTTGGAACTCTATTTCAAAACAAACTTTTTCGATCAGGATACCGTCTTTTCGGCTCTTATACTGGCACTCGTTCTGATCGGAGCTGCTTTGCTGCTCGATCGGCAGCGAATCAAACCGCACTTCACTTACACCTACCTCACAATGGCCGGAAACTTACTGATGGTCGCTTTGCTTGGTGGCTTATTTAATTTTGAGGGGGTACGCTTATGGTTTGCGATAGGACTAGCCGTCGCCTGTTTCGCCTTTGATTGGTATTCGAGACAGGATAGCTCTTTTTTATTTCTGCTGATGGCCGCCGTCTACGGCTACATTGGTGCTACCTATCTGTTTTTTCATTACATGGATTTCGCCAGCGACGAGCCTTATTTCTGGTATTTCATCGTAACAGGTATTGCTTTAGTGTACTACTTGATGAGCCAGTTCACCAAACGAATTCGCACCAATGAAAGCGTATAACGAAGAATGGATCTGCAATCGTGAGATTCTGGAGCAGGCTGAGCGGTGGCATCGACAGAAACTACTGTCCGATGAGCAAATGACGGCTGTGCGTAAAGCGTATCCGATGGAATTTCGGCAAACGAACGGCTTTCTCGAAATCGGTTTATTTCTGTTCACAACAGTAGCCATTCTGGCTTGTTACTTATTGCCTGCCAGTATGTTCTCGTTATTCTCCGAATCGTCAATAACCTATGGTGTGTATAACATCGTCTTTGGGATTAGTATTGGGTTGATAGGCCGATTGATTATTAACCAGCGACTACTATACCGGAACGGAATTGATAATGCATTTGTGGTCACGATGGCAGGCTTATTGGCGTTCGGCTTTAATCAATTTCTACCCGATGGTCTTTCTCTAAGTATTCATTGTTTCCTGACTCTGCCGTTGTTGTTGCTCATTCTTTGGTACTATGGCGATACCTTAATTGCCTTCTTTACACTAGCTACTTTCTATACCGCCATTTTCGACGGACTGATTAAGTACAGTTGGGGGAAAGATGCCTTGCCTTTCGTCATGATGGGTGTTTCGCTTGCACTATATGTAGTTGTGCGTCAGGTTGCCCTGCGGAATTCCAGACAAGTATATTATGCCGATCCCTTGAATCTGGCTCAGTGGATAGCGCTGATTGTATTAGCGGCCAGTAGCAACTATTTTGTCGCGCGGGAATTGAACGGGCTACTAATCCGACCTAATCTATTTGGCTCCAGACATACAGAAGCGCCCGAAATAGGGCTTCCGTGGCTGTTTTGGTTTTTGACATTTGGAGTTCCGGCCGTCTATCTCTGGCAAGGATTAGTTAAGAAAAATCGAATGTTGATCATTCTGGGCATACTGGGTCTGATTGCTGCTGTAGCCACAGTGCACGACTATACGGCTCTGGTGCCGCTTAATGTGGCCTTAACAATGGGGGGACTAGCGCTGATTGGAATAGCTGTGCTCTGTATTCGATACCTACGCCAGCTGGCGTATGGTTTTACGGATTCACCGGATGATGATTCACCGGACGAATTTTTTATAAATGCGGCCACTATTGCTGCTGTTCAGGCTGCTGGTTCGACTCAGCATGCACCCAAAGATGATCTCCGATTTGGCGGTGGCGACTTTGGTGGCGCTGGAAGTGAAGGGAAGTATTGATGTGTATAGAAAATGATATATTTGTGTATAGATATAGAAAACGATGAGAACAAATATTAACATCAGTGATAAGTTGCTTGAGGAAGCAATGCAGTTGAGTCATGCCAAAACAAAAAAAGAAGTGGTTGAACAAGCACTGGAGAACTATGTGAATATGCTCAATCGCAAACAGATTTTAGAGTGGCCAGGCAAAGTTCATTGGGAGGGCGATCTTGAACAAATGAGAGCTGAAAAATAATGGAACCAGTTCTTGTGGATACCTCTGTTTGGATTGATTACATCCGACAACGTGATGTTTCACAGGCTCGCCTATTGCAAAAATATCTTCGGTTATCTGATGAGAGCATCTACATGACTGCTACCGTTGTGCAGGAGATTTTACAAGGTGTTCATGAAGATTCATTATTCAATCAGGTTAAACGAAATCTATTGGCTTTGGCAATTCTGAAACTAGATCCTGTTGAGGCCGCCATTGGTGCGGCTGAGTTATATCGAACTCTTCGCAGAAAGGGTGTAACGATTCGAAAGCCAAACGATTGCCTGATTGCCCATTACGCTATATTCTACGATATTCCTGTTCTGCATAACGATATCGACTTTGACCAAATCGCCCGCTTTACCGCGTTGCGTGTAGCTAAAGCTTAGCCGTAATCGTAAACTTCGCGTTCACGTCTCCCAAAAAACTGCTAAGTTTGGCCTCGCAAACCAACGACCATACGCAGTCGCATGAAAACCGTAGACTCCTACAATTTTGCTGGTAAGAAAGCCCTTGTTCGGGTAGACTTCAACGTACCCCTCGATAAGGCGTACAACATCACCGACGATACTCGTATTAAGGCGACCATTCCAACCGTCATGAAAATCGTGAACGATGGTGGATCAGCCATTCTTATGTCGCACCTGGGCCGGCCAAAAGGTGGCCCTGAAGAAAAATATTCGCTTAAGCATTTGTTGCCTGCGTTAAAGGAAGCCTTTGGTCGTGAGGTGAAATTTGCAGACGATTGCATTGGCCAGTCGGCTACGGATTTGGCCGCCAGCCTGCAACCCGGCGAGATTCTGTTGCTCGAAAACCTTCGCTTTTATAAAGAAGAGGAAAAAGGTGACGTAGACTTCGCGAAAAAACTCGCCAGTCTGGGCGATGTTTGGGTGAACGATGCTTTCGGAACCGCTCACCGTGCCCACGCCAGTACAGCCGTAATGGGCCAGTTTTTTACGGATCGTGTGGCAGGTTATGTGATGGAAGCTGAGCTAGCCAATGCCAAAAAGATACTGGAAAATGCAGAGCGCCCGTTCACGGCAATCATGGGTGGTGCTAAAATCTCTGATAAAATCCTGATTATCGAGAAATTGCTCGACAAGGTAGACAACCTGATTATTGGTGGTGGCATGACCTACACCTTCACGAAAGCCCAGGGTGGTAAAATCGGGAAATCGTTACTTGAAGCGGATAAACAGGATTTAGCGCTTGAGTTGCTGAAAAAGGCAGAAGAAAAAGGCGTGAAAATCTACATGCCGCTGGATAACGTCTGTGCTGATGACTTCTCGAACGACGCTAATCGACAAGTTGTTGATACGGGCGAGATTCCTGATGGTTGGGAAGGGTTGGACATTGGTCCTAAATCCATCGAACTGTTCAGTGATATTGTTGCTAAATCCAAAACGCTCCTCTGGAATGGTCCAATGGGTGTGTTTGAATTTGAAAACTTTGCCAAAGGCACCAATGCCATTGCGGAAGCGGTGGTAAAAGCAACCGAAGAAAACGGCGCGTTCTCGCTCATCGGTGGTGGCGATTCTGCCGCAGCTGTTAACCAGGCTGGCTACGGTGATCGCGTAAGCTATGTTTCAACAGGTGGTGGTGCTTTGCTGGAATATATGGAAGGAAAAGTATTGCCAGGTGTAGCAGCGTTGGAGTAGAGATTTTGTGAATTAGTAAAAAAGGTAAACATAACAATAGCCCACCGACTGGTACCAAATGGTCCTATCGGTGGGCTTTATTTGATGGATAGGTTAGTCTAATCGATTAAAGACAAGTTCTACCTTCTGGACTTGGACAAAGTCGCTTTGCTGTGGGAAACAACCAACAGGCTAGGAGTGAGGCTAAACCGCCAAATCAATGCGTAAACCAGCTGTCGGGAATGTCCATTGGCTCCGAGCCGTTCAGGCTATACTTCAGCTTTAGTGTGAAGCCGCCACCGCCTTCAATAAAATCCGCTTCGAAAGGGTGAGCTCCTTTCTGTAAAGCAACCTGACCACTTTTTTCAATGGGGAAGTGATTACCGTCGTTATCGACCACCATCCGGTCGGCGATGCGTAGAATACCGCCATCGTCGCAGGTGTAGAAAAAGCTGTAAACACCCGTTTCGGGCACGGTCATGTAGCCCCGAAACTGAACCCCGAAGCTAGGAGCATTCACTGATTTGGGCACCACAACGTTATTGATGACATAGGAACTATCAGCCTTTTGCTGCTTCATCAATTTCGTTTCTTTGAAATACTTCTTAAAGTAGAGACAGCTCAAGCCAGCCACAGAGCTAGCGCCCCCAACGGGAGTTGCGTAGGCTTGCTGTTGATAGCGCAACGAATACACATCCCCCCGAATGCCCGATGGTGTGAAGACCGCAACGTTAACCGTCTGCGGTTTTGAAATGGTTAAATCGGCGGGTAATTCAAGAGAATTTACCTGAGGCTGTGTACCGTCTGTTGTATAGCGCAGAATGTAGCTGTCCAACGGCTTTTTGATGCGCAGCGTGGCTTTATCGACAAACACGTTTTCTTCAGCAAAGCCCGTCAGGTCAGGTAGCCGGTAATGAATGCCTAGTTGCTCCATCCGCAAAAAGTGTTGCAGCAGCCGTTTCTGATACGATGGAAAGTCTTTTTTCGCGGTCCAGACTACTTCCGAGAGTGCTGTCATTCGAGGCATTGCCATGTAGTCAACGCGATTTTCGGTCGGAATGTATTCGGTCCAGATGTTGGCCTGCGCGCCCAAAAACTGCTTTGTCTGTTCGGCGGTCACACCTTCGGGCACCACAGCTATGTTGTACACATTTTCAACCGACCGAATACCCGGAGGACTATCGAAATACAGGTTGCTCACCGGCGTCATGACAACGTCGTTCCCATTCTGGGCGGCTTTCTGGGGGGCACCTTTCACCCAGCTACGCCAGTACATGACGGCTGTAGAAGGCTTGAGACCACCTTCGAGGGCATCGTCCCAAACCATTAGTTTTTTCCCTTTCGACTGCACAAATTTTTCGATCCGATGCACGAAATAGCTCTGTAGCTCTTCAACGTTTTTGATGTTCTCCCGCTTCATCAACTCCTGACAAGTCGCCGACTGCGCCCAAGTCGACTTTTCCACTTCATCGGCCCCAATATGAACGTATGGGCTGGGAAACAGGGCTATAATTTCACTCAGCACCGTTTCCATGAACGTGTACGTCGGTTCATTGCAGGGGCAAATGGGCACCGAAAACGTTTTACCCCAGCCTTCCTGACCTGTGCAACTCAGAAATGGATAAGCCTTGATCGCTGCCGTCAGGTGGCCGGGCATGTCGATTTCGGGAATAATTTCAATGTGTCGGGCGGCTGCGTAGGCAATCAGATCACGCATTTGGGCCTGCGTGTAAAAGCCTCCGTATTGCGTTTGTCCGTTCTTCTGACGAATGAACTGTTTGGGAAGATCGAAGTCGGGGTTGGTAACCGCCCGTTTCAGAACAACCGAATCTTGGTTATTGAACGTACGCCACGCTCCCTCGCTGGTTAGTTTGGGATAGGCTTTAATTTCCAGTCGCCAACCCTGATCGTCGGTCAGATGCAGGTGAAATTTATTGAATTTATACAGCGCCAGTCTGTCGATGAATTTTTGTAAATAGTCGATGGAATAAAAATGCCGCGACACGTCGAGGTGCATACCCCGCCAGGCATAGGCGGGCTGGTCACGAATCTGAACCGCTGGAAGCGTGAGCGATACCAACGCTTGACCGGGTTTTTCAATCGTTACTGGCAACAACTGGCGAATGGTTTGAACTGCCCGGAACATCCCGACAGGCTGGCTGGCTTTTAGTGTTACTTGCTGTGGGGTGATCGTTAGATCGTAGCCTTCTGAATTCGTGAGTGATGCGTCGTGCTGAAGTACAATTTTTGGTCCTTTGCCCATACCAGACAGTCGCTTACCCATGCCTGATTCCAGCAACGTCTGCAATTGTTTTGCTTCATTACTGAATCGACTATCCTGCACAACCAGCGCCGTTTGAGCTGTTACAGTAAATTGCCCCGACGCCGGAACGAGCGATGTGGGATACGGAATTAGCGGATATCGTTGAGCAACGTCCTGCGCCTTGACGGACAATGTCACGAGCAGAACGAACAATAGGGAATGTAATCGGGTCATTGGAAGATGAGTATTGAAGGTGTTTTGTTTTTCGACAGGATTTACAGGATGGACAGGATTTCTATTGCCTAAAATCCTGTTCATCCTGTCGAAAAAACTTGTTAGCTGGAGAGAGTTATTCCGTTCCGTTTTTCTGGCCATTGACAGTATACTGTGCTGGTGCGAGTTTCCAGTCGTTATCAAAGAAGCCCGCCATCCGAACGCCTTTGCTACCATCTCGAACCATGTCCAGGCCGAAAATCATGAAATCAGGAAAACCACTGGCTCCGGCAAAATATTGGTTGGCCGAGGCCGCTTTCATACCTTTCAAACCCGTTCCGCCAATGACCGCAACCGATGCCGTTTTTGAACCCTTAATAGGCCATACGAAGTAAGTAGCTAAATCATCGCCCTGCCATTGCTGACTCCCGGCCCGAATCTGATTGCGCTCCAGTTGAATTGGGCAGTCGGCGAGTAGCGATTGCCAGGCGGCATTGTTGGTTGCATTGCCGAACAGAACCACCCCGCGATCAGCGTATTTGGCCAACGAGAAATCGGTATCGGCAATGATATCGATAGCGCCATTGCCCCGATAATACCAGGTTTCAGCGTCGTAGCGAGCCTTCTGCCAGTTCCAGTCATTCTCTTCTTTCGTACCCTTCGTGCCATACACAAACACCATACGATTGTTGAAAGCATCTTTGAATGTACCATTCCGGTGAGGCCCTTTTTGCGCTAGATCGGGTCGTTGTGCCTGTTTCCACTGCCCATTTTCGCGACGCAGGAATAGTGTATCCTGATCACTAGTTGTCGTATAGGTTAGCGCTGAACTGCCATCAAGCGTTACGGTTATTGGCGTTTTATTGGCAAACTCATTCAGGGCCAATTTTAGCAGAGCCACATTGGCCGTTGTGCCGGTAATGGCTTGTCTCTGACGGTTCAGTTGAATGCGGCTGTACAACAGCGGCTGGATTTGCTGCTCAATAGAAGCCCATCGGTATGCCGACGAAATGCCGGGATTGGCCGTCGTGAAGTCAATGGCGTTCACTGTCGAATCAACGGAAATCTTGTGCCATTTGAAGAAATCGAACAGCGGTTTCCAGTCAACGCTTTCATCGCCGAACCAGTGACTACCGCCGGGATATTCGTAGTAGCTCATATCGGGTTGCGACTCGCCTAGCAGTTTACGCATCTGGCGAGCGTAGGTGACGGGAACCGTCCGGTCGGCATCGCCGTGTAGTACGTAAATGCCCAGTGGCTTATAGTTGCTCGTCAGTTTCAGTACATCACTCTGGTTTCCAGATCGCAACAGCATTTGCTCCAATGGGTTGCTGCTTCCATCTGGAATCACACCATCGGCAGAACCGTATTCTTTTAAAGTTGGGTAACCGGCGCAGGGAGCAATAGCCGCCCATTTGTCGGGGTAGGTAGCGCCCAGGAACCAGGTACCATGACCGCCCATCGAGTGGCCAGTCAGATATATGTGCTGCGGATCGGGTTTGAATTGTTTTTTTGCAATCGATAGTACTTCCAACGCATCTAAACGACCCCAGTCTTCCCAGTTGAAACCGCGTGGCCGACGGTTGGTAGCTGCCACCAGATTCCCCCAGTCTTTTGATTTATAAGCCCGAGCCTGTCCGCTGGCTTCTACACCTGCGCCATGCACCGATAGAAACAAAGCCGAGGGAGCCGTTGCGGCCGATGACTGTGGGGTTACGGCATAGTATTGTAAACTTCCATCGATCTGGCTAACGAAGGTCTGACTATACGAAGCTCCCGCCGGAACGGCTTCCACCGAAACCACACCAGCATCCAGCGACTTCCCTTTTTGCGTCAGGGTTAACTCACAAGGTTGTGGCCCCTTGGCACTAACACCACTTCCATCGAAGGTAAACGCTACTTTTCGGCCTGATAGAGCTGGAATAACAGGCAGATTGGTCGTCAGTGATTTACCGGCCAGTTTGCTGGTCAGTTGTAAGCCAGTCAACGGTGCTGTTGATGCATTGATAACGACCACAGCGCCCTGAAGTAATGCGTTCGATTCGCCTAGTCGGATACTAGGTAAGGTGGGGTCGTCGGTACGTAACAAAGCCGACTTATTGGGGAAGGTCAGGTTGGCGGTGATCATGACTCCCCGCACGTAAAACTCGTTCAGCCCTTTTTTGAGCTTTACCGGGATGTGCAAATAGCCCATACTGTAGGCATCGCCCATGTGGAGTTCACCGTTCACATAGACATTGCTGTTACCTTTAATATTGAGCGACGCAATCTGTTCGCGAGTCGATGGGTAGGTCAGGTAGGTATAGCCACCGCCACCACCGATGCCGCCCCGCAGACTGCCCGTTACGACACCGGGACCTGCTGGTGCTCCACCATTCCCCCGAAAGCCGCTCCGAAGTCGCAATCGGTTCAGACTATCGGCCGTAACAGGTATCCATTTAATCTCTTTCCCTTGTTCATCCGTACCAAACACAGCGCCGTCGGTTGGTGGTTTGAGAGCACCTGTATAGAGCTGATAAGCCAGTGGATCGGCATAGATCGCTTCCCGGCCATAGCGGCTTCCTGTTAAGGCAACCAGTCCTTTGGTAAACGAATAGGTTGTCGACTCAGGCTTGGTCTGCGCCTGAAGCTGACTCACCGAAAGTAGCGTAAGGGCAAGGTGAATAAATCGGTTTGACATAGTTGATGGCGTTAGTTTTGGGTGTTTTTTTGAGATCCGACGTCAGGAGGGATCTCAAGCTTGACTGATACGAAACTTGAGATCCCTCCTGACGTCGGGATGAAAAAAAAACCCTTCTTATTATTTTAAAATATTGACTATTAACGAGTTAAAACTCCCAGTTCAGCAATGGAAACAGTAGCGTCTTTTTCGCTGGTGGTTTCGAGGGCGTCGAATTTCAGATAACGTGCTGACTGCGGCTGGTCGAATCGGATCGACTGCCCGACAGGGTTGTTGTTGATATTGCTGAACGCGCCCTGACTAACGGGTGCTGACCAGCTTTTCCCATCCTGACTAACCGAAACGGCGTACCGATAAACAATGCCGTTCTTTCGACCATCCTGTCGAGGCAGGTACGTAAAGCCCTTTAGTGATAAGGTTTCGCCGAGATCAAGTACCACCGTGACAGGCTCTTCACCCGTTTTGCGTTGTTGCCAACTAGTATTCGGATTTCCATCGATCAGGCGATCAGTACCTTTAGCCGATGTCGAGCCACCAGCCGAGACAACTGTCCACTTAGTTGAGCTAATGTCAAAATCAGTCGAAACGGGGCTGCTGGCTTTTTTCATATTGTCGATAAAGGCGCGGGCTTTCACAGTTCCAACCTGCGGCATCGCAAACGGCTGACTGAAACGAGGGCTACTAGCCGTTGGCTCCGAACCATCGGTCGTATAGGTAATAACCGGATCGGTAGTGCGGGGACAAACGATGGAGACCAACCCTTCTTTACTCCGACTGATGGCCGGTGGTACGATAAGCTCAGGTGCGTTATAGATTTCGATATGGCGAATAAGCGGACTGGCTTTTGACTCCTCAATGCTCACTCGAATTTTACTCGTCGTTATGGTCGGGAAACGCAAAATGCGTCGATTACCGATAGTCGTTCCCTGAGCAACCGGCTGGTATTTTCCATCCTTCCAGGCTGATACGGCGAACTTCTTCACCCGTTGGCCCAACGCGATATACTCCTCAATTAACAATCGGTTGAGGGTAGTTGATTTGCCCAAATTGATGTCGAGTGTAGCTTGTTTGGTACCATCTGCAGCAGCCCAATAGGTGTCGCGGCTTTTGTCCAATATGTTGCTGGCAGCAAAGGTTGGCGTTTTGCTGAACACGCTACTAGCTGTAATTTTCTTTCCACCAGCCAGATTGACCGAAGCCTTGTCGGTGTAGGCTTTCAGCTCCATAAGTCGGGCCACGTCGTTTTCATGAACCAGCCCCCGACGATCAACAGGTAGGTTGAGCAGCCAGTTACCGTTTCGTCCAATCGAACTGTAGTAAATATCTACCAAGTGTTCCAGTGATTTCACTTTGTTATCTTCGCTGGCATGGTAGTACCAACCCGGCCGAATCGAGCAATTGACTTCGGTAGGCACCCAGTGCGTACCATCTTCATGACCGGGAGTTAGTTCCCAATAGTTGGGGTAACCTGGATAGACCTTATCCCGATTCAGGGTAGCCCAGTTGGTTTCACCTGCATAGCCGTCTTCGTTACCCACCCAACGAATGTCAGGACCCGCATCACTGAAAATGACCGCGTTGGGCTGGTACTGGCGTACCGTCGCGATAAAGCCGGGCCAGTCGTACACTTGCTTCTTGCCATTTGGCCCTTCGCCATTAGCCCCGTCGAACCAGACCTCAAATACATTGCCGTACTGTGTCAATACTTCCTTGAGTGTACTTTTAAAGATTTCGTTGTACTCAGATGTTCCGTAGGCAGGGTGATTCCGATCCCAGGGCGAGAGATAGACCCCGAATTTTAATCCATACTCTTTACAAGCTGCCGATAGGTCTTTCAGGACGTCGCCCTTGCCATCACGCCATTTGCTGTTTTTAACCGAGTGTTCCGTGAATTTTGAGGGCCACAAACAGAAACCGTCGTGATGTTTGGCCGTGATCACGATTCCCTCCATACCCGCTTCCTTCGCCACCCGTGCCCACTGCCGACAATCGAGCTGGGTTGGGTTGAACATATCAGCGGTTTCGGTCCCATGCCCCCACTCTTCATTCGTGAAGGTGTTCATGTTGAAGTGCACGAACGCGTAGTACTTCAGCTTATGCCATTGCAACTGACGCGACGATGGCACCGCACCAAATGGCGCTGGCGTTTGGGCAAAGGAGAGTTGTGAGAGAAGGACAAAAAGGGTAATGAGTCGTATGTACATTTAGCTTCAGGATTCTATGATTTAGCCTAGCCCCTCTCCCGTTTTGGGAGAGGGGTTGGGGTGAGGGGAAACGCCGAGAAGCTCTGACCTCACCCCCGGCCCCTCTCCCAAAACGGGAGAGGGATGCAACTATCGGCCAATTAATGAAGTATAGTTTACCGTTCTTCCAGCTTAAAAACCCAGGCTGGTTGGCTAGCCAGTAACTTCTGAGCCGCTTCGGGTAGTGCAACAACTAATCCCTCTGCCGTCTTATTAGCTTTCAAGGCTTTGGTATATCCCAACAGCTTTACGGTCGGTTTGCTTTGCGTAACGTTGCTGAGCGTGATGGTTGTGGGCACCGTCTCTTTATCACTGGGCAAGTACGTCTGATACTTCGTTTTGCCGTTTCCGGTGTAGGCCCATTGCTTCTGCCGATAAGGTGCTACGGGTTTGGTACCATAAATCGATTCGCCGTTGACGCGCAGCCAAGCACCAATTTCCTGCAATCGTTGGTAGGCTTCGGGATGCCAATCGCCTTCGGGGCTGGGAGCAATATTCAGGAGCAGGTTGCCGTTTTTAGCGACAATATCCACCAGCGTGTGAATCAATTTGCGGGTCGATTTGAAGTTTTCTTTCGGAATGTACGACCACGAATCACCCATCGTCATGCACGACTCCCAGGGGATAGGCATGTACGAATCAGGAATGGATTGCTCAGGCGTAACGTAGTTTTCAAATTCACCCGTTACGGTGCGATCTACGACTAATAAACCCGGCTGTTTGCTACGACCCATCCCCGCGATTCGGGCCATGTCGATGTCCTGATCATACGGAATGGTGCGCTGCCAGCTAATGGTCGAATCGATGGTTGATGCCGGACGAACCCAGCCGCCATCGAGCCACAGAATGTCGATTTTACCATAATCCGTCATCAACTCCTGAATCTGATTGTAGGTAAAGTCCTTGAACTGCTGCCACTTTTGCGGGTACTTTTTAGGGGCATACGACACGTTGCGATCTTTAGGCGGGAAATACGGGTCCCAATACGAGGGTGTATTCCAGTCAGGTTTCGAGAAATAAGCGCCAACCATGAAGTCCTGTCCCCGGAAAGCACTAAACACTTCTTTGGCAATGTTACTGCGTGGATTCGATGAGAAAGCCGTTTTCGGATCGGTGATTTTGTAGTCCGTTTGTTTAGTGTCGAACATACAGAATCCGTCGTGGTGTTTCGTTGTGAACACCACGTATTTCATACCTGCATCTTTTGCCGCTGTAGCCCAGCGTTCGGGGTTAAATTGAGTCGGGTTGAAGGTTGTCCGAATGTTTTCGTAGGCTTTTTTATACTCGTACCAGTTGGCCGCGTATGGCCCCCGGCGTTCGCACCAGCCTTCATCTTCGGGGCACAGCGACCAGGATTCTACGATGCCCCACTTGCTGTATGTACCCCAGTGCATCAACAAGCCAAACTTAACGTCCTGCCAATGCGCGAGTTTCTTGCTAACCAGACTGTCTTTTGGGGGAACGTAATGGGCGTGATTTTGCTCAGAATGCTGCTGAGCCTGCGTAACACCAGACACCAGCAAAGAAGCTAAAGTCCAGCCGAAGTAGAGTGAACGAAAATAGGTATTTTTCATGGGGGTAGGAATCATCAGTACAGGGTTATTTCAGGCCGTTGACCACGGGGTCAAGAAGTGCTTTATGTTTCAGGTCGTAGATGTACTCCCAGAACATAATTCCGCCCAGGCCCTTCTTTTTCACGTAGTCGATCTTCGGGCCAAAGGATTCTGCATCACCATAGGAAATGAAGGTATGCGAGGTCGCATTCCACAAATAGGGTGCTTTGGCATCGGCATCCCAGTATCGGACAAACCCGTTTTTGTTAATGTACTTATCCACCAGTTCATCGTGACTGATGAACGAGTGCTTACCTGTTGACGGCTGATACAGACCATTGTCTACCGGACGGGTATCGGCCCAGCCACGTCCATAAAATGGAATACCCAGCACGATTTTACGCGCAGGAACGCCCGCTTTAATATGCCCTTCTACGGCCGAGATCGAGCTATTCCGCGATTGATCGCCTTTTTTAGATTGCGCCAGTGGGCTATGGTGCCCTGTCACTTTATCGTTGCCATGATAGAGGTCATACGTCATGATGTTGACGTAGTCCAGGTATTTCTGCGCTTCTCCCAGATTCGTGTGGCTTACAAACGCGGTGTCGCCCCCGGTTGCAGCGGTCAGCAGGTAATGATTGGCACCTGTGCGCTTGTCTACCTTACCTTGTTCGTCGAGCCGATCACGAATGGCTTTCAGGTACAGCGTAAAGTTCTCTTTGTCTTCGGGCCGAAAGATGTTGCCTGCGCCAATTTGAGCGGGATATTCCCAGTCGATATCAACACCATCGAGTTTATGCTTTTTCATAAATGCGACGGCACTATTCGCAAATTTCCGACGCGATGCCGCTGTCAGTGCAGCATCCGAGAAATACTTGCAACCACCCCAGCCACCGACTGAAATAAGAATTTTCAGGTCTTTATTAATTGCCCGAAGCGAGGTTAAGGCCGCCAGGTTGGCTGAGTCTTTAGCCGAAATCGGCGCTAACTCTCCATTTTGGGCAGGTACTGCAAATGCGTAGTTGATGTGCGTAAGCTTCTGGGCTTCGATCTGCTCTTTTGTCCATCCGTTTCCGCTTACATAACCAATAAGTACGTAGCGTTTAGGGGGTTGCGTTGCGGCTGCCGTTGGTGTAGTAGGTAGCAATAGGCCGAATAGAGAAACGGCCAATGAAATAGATAGGAATGATAAAAACGACTTCACTATTCTTTGGGGAAAAAGAGTAAGAAACAAAGATACTTATATTTTAATTTTTTTTAATAATGTGAACTGATTTAGAAAAATTTTTATTAATTATGTCAGAAAATGGTACGAAAGCTGCATAGCTATAGACTATTTAGAAGTTTCTTAACAAACAAATAGAAATAGCACAAATATGCCTTTCTACCTATACAGATCTAATGCTTCTACTTAAACGATTGCTTTTGATGAGTAGTCGTTATTACTTATGCTCATATCTACTCCTCCAGAAAACCCTCTTGTTGCCAAAAAGTCGATTGTTGCTATTAAGAAAAACCAACAAGTTAAAAAGGTGCTTTCCTTCCTATATCAGGAAGGTGCCTGCACACTGGCTAAGCTAGCCGAAGTCTTAAAAACCAGCGTTCCTTCCGTTACTCAGATTGTTGAGCAACTCGCTGAAGAGGGTTGGGTAAATACGATTGGAACGGTTTCGGGCAACAACGGTCGACGCCCTGTTCTATTCGGTCTGAATCCACTTGGACACTACGCGCTGATTATTGATAGCAATACGCACGGCACGCAGCTTATGATCGTCAATCTTTTGCGGGAGGTTATCTTTCAGCAAAGCAGTGACTCCACGCTGGAAAACAAAGCCAGTTTTGCCAATTTTCTAGCGTCGTTCATGAATGAGGCATTGACAAAATCGACAATTGCCAAATCGGATGTGATTGGCGTTGGCTTATCGATGCCGGGATTAATTGATTCGAAACAGGGCCTTAACCTAAGTTACCCTGACCTCGGTCTGGCTGGTCAGTCTTTTACGGACTGGCTGGAGCAGCAATGGGGTTTTCCTGTTTTTATGATCAACGACACAAAAGCCACTGCCTTGGGCGAACACCGTTTCGGACGAAGTCAGGGGAAACAGCATGCACTAACGATCAATATCGACTGGGGTGTAGGGCTGGGTATTATCAGCAACGGCGAAGTTTTCCACGGCGCATCGGGTTTCGCAGGCGAGTTAGGACACATTCAGGTTGACCCGCAGGGGGAATTATGCTACTGTGGCAAAATAGGCTGTCTGGATACGCTCACCTCGGCATCGTCGCTGGTCAAGCGAGTGCAGAAGGAAGTACAATCGGGTCAGGCGACTAAATTAGCCGCTTATCAGGACGATCTGACCCAGATTACCATTAGTCAGGTCATTCAGGCAGCTAATGAAGGCGACACCTTCGCGATCGATCAACTGCACGAAACGGGTTATCAGCTGGGAAAGGGGCTCGCTATTGCGGTTACCTTATTCAACCCCGAAATCATTATCGTTGATGGCGTACTGGCAGAAGACTCTTTGTTTATAACCAACTCTATTAAGCAGGCAATCAATAAGCATTGCTTGAGCGGCTTCCGCAATAATTTGATGGTAGAAGTAACGCAACTCGGTGGATCGGCCAAATGGCTGGGTACGCACGCGTGCGTAATCGAAAGTTTGTTTATGGATGCGTAAGTTTTTAGGGAGCTTACCCTCACCCCCGGCCCCTCTCCCAAAACAGGAGAGGGGAGCAGAGTCGGCCGTTTTTAGCCCCTCTCCCGTTTTGGGAGAGGGGTTGGGGTGAGGGTAATCGTTAATGGTCTCTTACATTTACACATCTGTAAACAATCATCCAGATGCCAGCCTTTAAAATCGGTTTGCTACTTTTTGTTTCCCTCGGTGTGGCCTCGTTTTCTGACATCGAGATGAATCGCTCTACGACTGGTGGAGCTAAAAAAGAAGCTATGTCTGCCGATTCAACTGCTGCGGGCAAACAGCTGGCCATACGCTATTGTAGTAGTTGCCATTTGTTTCCTGAACCTGAATTACTGGACAAAAAGACCTGGGTAACGGGTGTGCTGCCGAATATGGCGATGCGGCTTGGACTCAAACTTCCTGGGCAGGATTCGTTGCGTTCGCTTTCGCTAGAGGAAGAAAAAGCCATCAGCCAGCTAACAATTTACCCCGAAACGCCTGCTCTCTCGATGGATGAGTGGTCAGCGATTGTGCGCTATTATGAACGTACGGCACCCGCCGAGCCGTTGCCCCAAAAGCCGCATCCAACTGTCACAAATCAACTCCCGCTATTTACCGCCAAAGAACTCGTACTGAGCGATAAGCCCGTGCCACAGACAACTTTGTTGAAGTACGATAAAACTACGGCTCAGCTTTATGTAGGCGACGCTCAAAATGCACTTTATGTACTTGATGGAAAGTTACAGCCGGGTGAAGGCTTACTGAAGGATACCTGGTGGATCGATACGCCCCCAACGGATATCGACTTTCCTAAAAATGCGGCTCCACGCGTACTGACTATCGGAATCTTTAGCCCATCCGACCAGCAGTTGGGGCGACTGATGACGCTGGAACGCTCGGCCAAACCGGGCTCTAATCCTGTCAATATTAAAGGCTTACCGCGTTCCGTTCAATTTGCATCCGGCGACCTGAATGGGGATGGGAAAGATGATGCCCTTATCTGCGGCTTTGGCAATAATGCGGGAAAACTCTTCTGGTACGACAATTTTGAACCAACCAAAGAGCATGTTCTGAAAGCGCTCCCAGGCGCTCGGAAAGTGGAAATCGCCGATTTCAATCACGACAAAAAACCCGACATTATGGTCCTGATGGCGCAGGCACGGGAAGAAGTTTCTATTTTTTATAATCAGGGGAACGGTCAGTTTAAAGAGAAAACCGTGTTACGTTTCTCTCCGCTCTTTGGCTCCAGCTATTTCGAACTTGTCGATTTCAATAAGGATGGTTTTCAGGATATTTTGTTGACGAATGGTGACAACTGGGATTACTCAGCGATCAATAAAAACTACCACGGCGTCCGTATCTATCTGAACGACAGGAAAGATAATTTCAAAGAAGCCTGGTTCTACCCGATGTATGGGGCTAGTAAAGCCCTCGCCCGCGATTTTGATAACGATGGCGATCTTGACATTGCCGCCACGTCCTTTTACACCAATCTGGCCCAGCCAGAGCAAGGGTTTATTTATCTGGCTAACGAAGGTAAACTGACTTTTAAACCATTCAGTACTCCAGAAGCCGCCAACGGCAAATGGCTAACGATGGAAGCTGCTGACTTCGACCAAGATGGCGATATCGATATTGTACTGGGCTCTTATTTTCACTCCCTTGGCGAAATGACGCAGCTGCTGTTTAAGGGTATCACGTCTTTTCCGCAACTGTTGGTGCTGGAGAATCAAGGAAAATAAGCGCTGCTTACCTCACCCCCGGCCCCTCTCCTGAAAACCAGGAGAGGGGTGCATCTGGTTGCCAGTAATACGCTGGAGGACTTTCCACTAATACTGCATTATCAATTCCTCGTGTATTTTCTTAGGGCTTTTACTATCAGATAAAGCAGATATCCGCCTAAACCTAAGAGTAAAATATTGGCTAAAATGCCAATGACTTCAGCTTTTTCAAAAGCAATACAAAGCATGAGTTATGAAATTATTGATGTGAGTTAATCAACAAAAATGGGCAAACCAATTAGCTTGCCCATTCTACTTTATTTACCTAATCTGTCTTTACTGAAACCTTATTTTACATCCCAGAAAATCTTGGTTGTCAGATTGTCTGTTGCTTTTATCGCGGCATAATTAGTCGCGTTGTACGTAATTTCATTACCCGGAATCGTCCATCGAACGGGAGGTAATGTCTGATTGTTTGCATTGTCGACCTGGAAGCTCAGCGTTGGGTAATCCAACCGGCGGAGGTCTGACCAGTTGTCATACGGCATTACCAGATTGTAGTGCAGCCATTTCTGGGTAGCAATCAGTTTTAGCTTGTCGGCGCTGGTGGTGGCACTGCTCCAGTTTACACCTTTGCCAGCAATGTAAGCCGAAATAGAGGCATCGGTTGCTGCTGTAGGCTTGGTCGAACCCGTTACACCCGTTGCGTTGGTTACGGCTAAAATACCGTTGTAGAACTGCACCGACTGAGCAATCGCTGTTTCGTAAGCTGTTTTTGCCGAAGCATCGTTACCGATACGCAGGTAGTATTCCGCTTTGATCAGGTTTATCTGCGGAGCATTGATCAGGATACCTGGGAAGAACTGATTGCGACTTAGTGTATAACGGTTGTAGATCGCTACCTGGCCAGCATTGAAAAGCGCCGTTTGCGTACCTTCCGTAGCGGTTGGATCAAGCCCAATGTACTTCCCGCCAGCACTAGCACCTGGCTCGAAAAGGATTGGCAAGCGTGGATCGTTGTTGGCATTCATGTTGTCGATCATGGCTTTACCCGCTGTATTGCCAAACCAGCCAGCCGACTCTAAACCGTCCTGGAATCCTTTCGAGTTGATATCGGTGTTGATATCATACACGTTCATCTGAATATTCTGCGCGTTCGTTTCAACGATTGGGTACGTAGTTGAATTACCCAGAATCTCAGCCATTTCGGTATTCGAACGAGATTTGAAGCTGTCTACATCCGAAACCCGATTCAACAACCGCAGACGTAGCGAGTTCGCATACCGTTTCCACAGCGTTACATCGCCTTTGTTCAGGAAGTCCTGGGTCTGAAACGACTTCTGGTAACCCGAGTTTAACGTGATGCCGTTCAATTCAGTTGAAATACGCTTTAAATCATCCAACAAGAACGTATAGATGCTTTCGGCCGTATCAAACTTCGCGCTGGATGCTATATAATCGCCACCGTTGGTGCTAAGCATACCAGCTGCGCTAAACGGAATCGAACCGTGCAAATCGACCAGTTTCGCGGTGTAATCATAGACGTACACGGCAGCTGCCAGCATGAATATTTTGCGGTCAGCTTGTTGATCGGCAGGCTTCGATGCGTAGATTTTTTGCAGTTCGCGGTACTGCGCCAACATGTTGTAATAGTTGTACCATACATCTTCAATTCCCGACGAGCCCGGAACGTACTGACCCGATGAGTTGGTCCAGCCCGTTGCCTGCGTGTAGTGGTTTATGGATGTCCGTAAGCTAACGAAGTAGTAGCGATAGCCTGGAAGTACGTAATCTTTATTGGAATAGAGGACGCCCGTAAATTGCTTTTCAACGGTTGTTTCCGCAATCTTAGCCGGGTTTGGGTAAGCTTCTGTGAAATCAGACTCCTTACAGGACACGTTCGCCAGCAGAAGCCCTCCTAAAAGCAGAGATGATATTTTTTTCATTTTCATGATTGAATTAAGATTAGAAGCTGGCGCGTAACATGACCCCCATTGTCCGGAAAGATGGGTTGTTACCAGCGTTGTTGATGTTATCCGACCATTTCGTACCTACGTTGGTTTGCTCAGCATCCAGATCCTTGATGGTCCGGTAGATGAAGAACAGGTTCCGTCCGAACACTGACAACGTCAGGTTCTGGGTACCAATTTTACGCGTCAGGCTGGCAGGAATCCGATAGCCAAACGAGATCTCCCGCATTTTGACATAGGTGTTTTCCTTCACATACAACTCATACCGGGAACTGCTATACTGCGGGCCACCCCAGTTGTAGGTGTTGTTGTAATAAACAGCCTGCGAGATAACGTTGGTATTGGCTTCGCCCGTTGGCAATACACCACTCATCAACATACCATCGTGGTAAACAACTTCGCCGTTTGGTCCGGCCGATGCCGTTGTCTGGATACCTTTGCCCGATGCGTCTTTATAGTACGCAAGACCACCATGTTCGGCATCCATAGCCGTCAGGCTTTCTTCGGTCAAACCACGCGATGTCAGCCAGTTAATACCCGTCGGCATGATCGAACCCCCATAGCGGAAGTCAACCACAACGTCCAGATTGAAGCCTTTGTAGCTGAAGTTGTTCAGCAAACCACCCGTCAGTTTTGGCATGGCGTTACCAGCCTTAATCCAGTTGTTGGCATCCAGTTGGTAGATACCGTTCGTACCAACTACACTCTGTCCGCTGGAATTTTTCAGAATTCCGTGCACATAAATATCACCCATTGGCTGACCAACTACCGAGCGTAACTGAGCGGCATTACCATCGTAATCAGCGTGTAACAGTTCAGTCGAACCGTTCGCCAGTTTCTCAACTTTGTTGCTGTTTTTGGCCAGGTTCAAGGTCAGATCCCAGTTAAATCCGTTAGGCGATGTGCTTCTGATCGGCGATACATTCAAACCTAATTCGATACCCTGGTTCCGTAGTGTACCAATGTTGGCCAGAATCGTTTTGGCACCTGAGCTGGCAGCAATCGTCAACGGAAGAATCTGGTCTACGATTTGTGCGTTGTAGTACGACAGATCGATACCCAATCTGTTTCGGAACAGTTTCGCTTCCAGACCGAATTCAAACTCGTGCTTCTGCTCTGGGCGGATTTTATCGTTACCATAGTCGCTGCTGATGTTTGTGTACAACACCGAGCTACCACCGCTTTGCTGTACGCTCAGGCTTCCCTGATTGTAGGCGTTGTTCGCACTGTAGATAGCCGGATAGTTACCCACGATACCCCACGATGCTCTCAGTTTAGCATAGCTAATGGCTGTAGGCAATCTAAACAGATCACTGAACACTAAGCTTGAGTTAACCGATGGGTAAACGAAGGCGTTGTTACCTTTCGCCAGCGTAGAGGTACGGTCTCTGCGAACCGTTCCTTCGATGAAGAAGAAGTTTTTGTAATCAAAGTTTACTGTACCCAGGAAAGCGTCCCGAACATAGCGATCGCGGCTATTCGTACCATTGGCTGTATTAACCGAAGCGGAGAGATCGAAGAAATTTTCGGTACTCAAGCCACCGTTGGTCGAACGGGTCATCAACGTGTTCAGCATTTTGTTAGCTGTATAGCCACCCCGTGCCGAAACGGTCATGTCTTCGTTCAGTTTTTTGGTATAGTTCAACAGAATGTCGGTATAAACATTGCTATAAAGGTTGTTGCTCATCGCGAACGAACCCGAGTATCCAAAAGCCAGCGGAATAGAGCTGCGCTGCTTATCTTCTATACGTTCCGACGTAAAGTCCGTTCCAACCCGGCCCCGTAGCGACAGGTTATCCAGAATATTCCAGGTTTGCGTAATGCTGGCAATAATCCGGTTGCTATACTCATCGTAGGTATTGGCGCGCGTGCTCCACACATAATCCCCAATATCCGTTTTGAAACCGTTGCGAATAATGTTCTCGCTAGGTGTCAGGCTTTGATTGGTTCCGGTCACGTACTTATAGCCCTGGCTGGTTTGGTACTTGTTGAAATACCAATCGGCCGACTCAAAGCGGTTCATCATCCCCGAAAAGTTGTTGATCATACGATCCACTTTAAACGGACGATTGTGCGTGAACTGATTGACGTAGTTAACCATCAGATCCGTTTTCAGCTTTGGGTTGACGTTAAAGCTGGCGTTCAGGTTCATGATGTTCTTTTCGTTTTTCGCACCGTAGCTGATCATTCCGTTATCCTGCCGGGTGTATGAAAAACGCAGGTTAGAATTTTCGGTCGATTTCGAAACCGCCAGGTTGATATTAGCACTGTGCGCACTCTGGAACAAATCGGCATAGCTATTACCCGATGCAACATAAGGCCGGATTACGCCGTCAAACGCCATAACAGGTTGCCCATCGAATTTAGGGCCGAAGTTAACCGTGGCACCAAGTAAACCACGCGTATCGCCTTTTCCATCGCCATCGGTGTCGTAGTAAATGAAGCCGTTAGCATCCTGACCGCCGTCGGCATAGTTCTTGAAATAACCAGGACCTCTTACATTCTGATAACGAGGCAAGTAGGCAATTTTATCAACACTATAGCTAGCGCTGAAATCTACACCTAATCCTTTTTTGCCTTTACCGGTTTTGGTAGTTACCAGTACCACACCGTTAACGGCCTCAGAACCATACAACGCAGCAGCCGAAGCACCTTTCAGAATAGAGATGTTTTCAATATCGGCTGGGTTCAAGTCCAACAGACCATTACCCCGAATGCGTTGATCACCCCAGTAATCGTTGTTTCGTACCTCACCATTCCGAATGGGGATACCATCCATAACGATCAGCGGCTGCGTATTACCCGTAATGGAAGCTAACCCCCGAATGCTGATACTCACCGCACTGGTTGCACCACCGGGTGTAGCATTGATGGTCACGCCGGGCGCTTTTCCGTACAAGGCCGTAGCAAAGTTCGGTGAAGCCGTTTTGATCAGCGCGTCATTTTTAACAACGGCAGTAGCATAACCCAGTGCACGCTCTTCCCGCTTGATACCCAACGCCGTTACAACCACTTCATCGATCACCGACGCATCTTCGTCCAGCGTAACATCGACTGATGATTTGCCTTCAATGGCCACTTCTTTGGTTTTGTACCCAATGAATGAGAAGACTAATGTTTTGTTTTTCGCGGTGGCGATGGTGTATTTTCCATCAGCGTCGGTGATGGTACCAGATGTACTGCCTTTCACCACAATAGAGACACCCGGTAAAGGCTGACCATCGGCGCCTGTCGTTACTCTACCCGAAATGGACTGTGCCAATGCGGGCGTGCTTACTATCAACAGCATGATAATAAGCCTTAGTAAATCTTTTGCCATAGAATAATCGGATTAAGTTTAAGTTAAAGAAATTTTATACAATATTAATAAATTTATTTAATCGCCACTCATAAAATAAAATTTTTTAAAATATCGACTCTTTACTAGCTTGATCCGATAAGTTTGCTAGGAAAACCTGTTAATAATTGCTCATCACCTGAAAATCAGGGATTAAGGATATATTAATATGGGTGTCGTATTTTTACCTAGCTGGTTCTGGATTTCTACCTAAGCCGAAAAATTCCACCAAAACATATGTCCATCAAAAACACTGCATTAAATTTTAGTTGTCACCTGATCAACATGTTTATACCTATACGTTCCCTTTCGAGAAGTCCCAAACCGATGATGATAGTCCTGTTTTGGTTGCTTGGGATTACTACTTTAGTGGCTCAAACGGTCAATTCAATTGGCATTCGGCTGGTCTCGATACCGGCCGGCAAGTTTTACATGGGTTCGGAACGTGACGGAAAAGATGCCGACGAATCGCCAGTCCATCGAGTAACAATCACGAAGTCCTTTCTGCTGGCAGCTACCGAGGTGACTAATGCGCAGTACGAAGCATTTGACCCGGCTCACAAAACGCTGCGGGGAAAAAACGGCTTTTCGAAAGAAGATGATGAGGCCGTCGTTTTTGTCGATTATGTCAATGCAGTTGCTTTTTGCGACTGGCTATCCCGCAAAGAAGGCAAACCCTATCGGCTGCCCACCGAGGCCGAATGGGAATATGCGTGTCGGGCTGGAACGATCAGCGATTTTTCAACGGGCAACTCGCTTCCCAAGGCGCTTCAAAAAAGTCAGCAAACCGACCGTGACCCTGTCATTGTCTCCTTAAAAGTAGGCCAGACGGTACCTAACCCGTGGGGGATTCACGATATGCATGGCAACGTAGAAGAATGGTGTCTGGACTGGTATGGGCCTTATAGTGGCGAACAAAGCGATCCGGTTGGTCGGGCAGCCGGTACGTTTCGGGTGACGCGGGGTGGTAGTCATGGAACGCCGGTTACGTTTCTACGTTCGGCCAATCGGTTAGCTATGATTCCCGAAGATAAGAGTTGGTTGGTAGGGTTTCGCATCGTACAGGCACCAATGCCTTCTACACAACCCCAGCCAGCAGCGACTGCCCCTGCCGTGATGCAGCGGGTCTCTCAAAAACGTTTCAGTTGGCATCCGGTTTCGACAACGCAGCCCGTTTTTAAGGAGCCTCAACGATACGTCAGGAAGCCGGATTGCGCCTTAAACGTACCGTTTTATAGTCATAACCACCAACCTGCCATTTCCTGGTACCCTAACGGCGATCTTCTGGCCATCTGGTTCTCGACAGATGCTGAATCCGGACGCGAAATGACGGTACTGGCTAGTCGTTTGCGAGCCAGAGCAACCACTTGGGATGAGCCTTCGGAGTTCTTTAAAGTCCCCGATCGAAACATGACGGGAGCGTCGCTTTTTCAGGATAAGCAAGGGACCCTTTACCACATGAACGGTGTAGAGACCGATGGCGACTGGCAAAACCTGGCCATGATACTCCGAACCAGTCAAGACAACGGCGCAAACTGGTCGAAGCCTTTGCTGGCAAATCCAGAACACAGAAAACGGAATCAGGTCATTGCAGGTCTATTTCAGACAAAAGAAGGCTGGCTTGTTCAAGCGGCCGATGCCGATCCGGGCCCAACCGGCGGAACCGCAATTCATATAAGTAAGGATCGGGGTAAAATCTGGGAAATGCCCTATACCGAACCGCAAACGCCCGACTATAAAGCAGGGGCAACCGGTGGCCTTATTGCGGGCATCCACGCGGGTGTCGTGCAACGGAACGACGGGAGTCTACTGGCGCTGGGGCGCAAAGATGATATTCCAGGACCGGATAGCGTCGGTTTACGAATGCCTATGAGCGTGTCGACCGATATGGGAAAAACCTGGACTTATTCGGCGTCGGAGTTGCCCCCGGTATGGAGTGGGCAGCGGTTAGTACTCTACCGACTCAACGAAGGCCCCCTCCTTGTCGTGTCCTTCACCCATCATCCCGACGAGCGGGAAGGTCCGAAAGCGGGTATGTTGTTTAACAAAGCGAGTGGAGCGCCTTACAAAGGCTATGGTATGTACGCTGCCCTTTCGTTCGACGAAGGCAAAACCTGGTCGATCAAAAAACTATTGACCGATGGCAAAGAGCGATACCTTAATGGAGGAGCCTGGACGGGCGCTTTCGAGATGGACAGTACTCATGCAGAACCCAAAGGCTATCTGGCTATCACCCAAACGCCCGACAATATGATTCACTTGCTTAGTAGCAGTCTGCATTATCAGTTTAATCTAGCCTGGCTAAAGGAGTTGCCTATCAACGAATAAACTCCTCATTATAAGTTTACTTTTCTTAGGATTTTAGCACAAGAACTCTCATATTTGAGTATATTTCATCACTATAATTACTTAGTAGAAGGATTTTGGCATTCCGTTTAATAGAAGAATCAGTTATCCTGACACGATACCTATTTAGTCATCAACCGGTATATTATTTAATAAATGAAAACGCATGGGTGTATTGAAACACATTGATGGTTCGCCGGAAACTCAGGAGGCTACCCGAGGAACCAGCAATCTGTCGCTATATGATCGTTATGGTTCACTGGCCTATGGAATAATTTTGAAAATCATTCCAGAACCCGAACTTGCTCAGAAGGTACTTATTGACCTATTCGCATCGCTACATGTAAAATCGTATACAGAAAACGGGCATCGGATAAGCATTGAAATTATTCGTTTAGCCAGAATTAAAGCGCTTGAAGCCAGTCCTCCGCGGAGCAATAAATCTCCATTTGTTCAGGGCACTATGGTGAACGATGATCTGGAAAAACTGGTTTTTGATTTATCATTCTATAAGGGATATTCGATCGAGGAGATTGCGAATAAATTACAACTGTCTCAAACGAATGTATTGAGCATGATTTATGCTTATTTTAAGCAACAACGCTTATCTTAACTGTACTGACTTGAAGAACTATCAATATTTAACAAACGGAGTTCTGGAATCATACCTGTTAGGATTAACTTCTGAACAGGAAAAAGAAGAACTCAAACAGATATTGGCCACCGATGAAGAGGTTTTAACTCAGTTAGACGAAATTGAGACTGAGATGGAAGCCTATTTCATGCGCCATGCTGTTCCTCCGCCACCGGCCATTCGAGAAAAAATTGAGCTGCGTATCAGCGAAACCGAAATCAAAAAATGGGAACCATCTGTCCAAACTGATTTCACTCAAAAAACGACCGAACCGCCTGTTAATGAGCCGTACTATGTCAATGCCGACGTTGACAATACACACATACGAGTCCACAAGCACTGGAAACTGGCTTTTATTGCCGTCTTTATTCTCTCCAAGATTTTCCTGATAACAGGGCTTTATTTTTACTTCAAAGCGAACAGTCTTGAGCAGGAAATTCAGCGCCTTAAAGCACAGACTCAGCAAACGGTCCCTTCGGGTCGTTGACCAAAGAGAGACTACATTGCCTGTTGCGCAAGCTTAATAAGCGTTGCCTGGATACAATACAGCCCCGTCATGATTGACGGGGCTGCTTTTTTATACGAATGGCGGTCTTATGGGTTAACGTTTGAAAACGTACCCTTTTGACTCCAAAAAGTGTTTTTAGGTAACAAAAGCCGTGAGTGTCACAGGAAGGCCTCAAGAAAATAAAACCATTTAGCCGCCTTTAGGAGTTTATAGTAAAAATGCCTGAATGATTGTCTGAACTTGCAAAACAGGCCTCTTATTCAATCCATTAACTGCTTATTCGATTTCAATGGAAGGACTATCAGATCAACCAGCGCCAGCAGAAGAGCAACCATCGCCCCAACAGAAAAATATGGATGCAGCCAACGACTTTCTGGCAATTTGCGACCGGTTATCAACGGGTTATGACAGTGGTTTTTACTGGGAGGGTGTCCAGCGGGCGTTGCGTATTGCCTCCGGTTTAGAAAAGTGGACTGGTTAGTATCTCATTCCATAATGCCACCCCATCCAGCCCTATCAATTCGAACGAGCTTATTAAGAATTCCGATGCAAACCACTCACCGACGGATCATTTATATAGTACTCTTCTTAGTATTTATCGCAGGGCAGCTCATGGCCCAACAAACGCCCGATGTTCGTCAGGTCCGTTGGGGTTTTTCACCTAAACAAGTAAAAGAAACCGAATCGATAAAGCCAACTTCGACCCGGAAGGATAAACTCATTTACGCACGCGTGCCGTTAGTAGATCGCAACGTTGGGCTTGACTATGAGTTCAATGGCGACTCGTTGCTATCTGTATCTTACTATTATTACACCACCCCAGCCATTACCCAGGCAGATGTAACAGCGGCCTCCTCTGAACTAGAAGCTTTATTGAACGAAAAATACGGGCGCGGCAAAGTGACTCAGGTAGGTGAACTTCGAACGGTAAACTGGCTAACCCCCAGAACACAAATTCGCCTTGCGCTTGGCAATGTTGATAGAGGTTGGTCTTTAGAACTCGTTTACCTATGTCGGGTTTGCTCAGGAGATCCCAACAGCGCTGTTCTGACTAAAAGCACCTGGAAACCTTATAAAGACATTAAGGATTTGTAAACTTTCTGCTGGCTCCTGCTGTATACGATCGTTTGGTACGAACCAACACATGTGGGCCTGTGCATTAACCCCTCAATTCTGTAGAAAATTTTACTCATAGAAGCCGAATAAAATAACGCATGTTGTTAGTTTAATATCGGCTATACGTTTAGCTGAGCACGCCAGAAAAGACCTATTAACCCGCGCTCTCCCCCTTTTTCGGTACAGCAACTAGCCTATCAAACAACATCCCCCTTTTGTTTGGCAAAAAAATTGTCATTGCCAGTAGAGGATTCTCGACATGAACAGAGAATCTTTCTACATTTTAACGAATCATGAGACAGTCGATACTTATTGCGGGCATAGTAGTTGGAATTATAGCTAGTTTATTTTTTTTCTGTGCAACACTGATCGATTGGGTGCAGGATTATCAAACTGGCGTATACGCACAAAATCATTTCGAAGTGATACTGGAAACAGCTGCTATTGTACTCTACGCGTATTGCGGCATTCGATTTCTCCAATTGAAAGTAAAACTATAGGTTCAACTTCTCCAATGTTTTTACTTTCCCAAGCACTTCTGAACATCAACCATTCCTTGTATTGATAGGCCATGAAACTTTCATTACTGAACCCGGCTAGTTTCTGGATAGGCTTACTTTTTTTCACGATTTCGAGCGCCCAGAGCCAATCGCTTCCCGCTGAAGGGTCCAATGCCATTTTCATTACCACCAGCCTAACCGATACCGAAGCTTACCTTGCCATCGGCAAAGTACTAACCGAACAGTCTATCTTATTTTCTGTTGCAAGCGACGGGCTCTTGATTAGCTCACAGGGTAACTCGATTGCCAATAATAAGGGGGTTATTTTTACAGGCCAGTTATCGCTCCAGAAAGGTGTCGTGAAGTTAACAGGTAGCCTCCGTGAATTGCCTCAGGCAGATGGCAGCAAATCCACAAAAGGGAACCTTATGCATGCCCACTATCAGGGTGGAACAACGTCCTTAGCCAAAGCCGGGTTTAGTTATATGGACGAGCTGGCTAAAAAATTGAAACCTGCCCTACGCGGTGTAATCCACTATAAATTGCAGAAAGAGCCGATGTCTTAGAAGCAGACAAACGCGCTTACATATTTCTTGCCAGAAATAAATGATCATTTCGGCATTTATCCATTTAATAACAATAGCAAATGCCCGAGTCATTCGTTTACTGAGCCTATACCCATTGTTACCGCATAAGTTTACCCCATCATTCTCCTTAAAATCAACCACTTATAAGGTAAATAAGCCTACCATATAGCTGCTGCTAGAGCAATCTACTTTTTTGAGAAAAGGCAATGAAATTCCCTGCCTTAAAATGGCGTAGATTTTGCGCCAGCGCTTAGAGTATTCCTTCAGCGCTATTATGGATATTCACGCTTACCAACGTCTTAACTTCCGGGGAGAAAGCTCTTTTACGTATCGTCGTCGGCTTCAGGCTTTCGCTATCGTCAACCGTTTCCAACGGGCAAGCAACTACATTTATGTGGCCGATCAGATCGTTACGTTGGGCTTAATAAGTGAGTTTAAGCAGTTCACTCCTACTTCGGAAATTAAACTCCAGAACGATTGATTCGAACTATACTTTATTCATGCAGTTTCGATTTTGAATTTGCGATTCTATTGAGATTCGGTATGTGCCTATAAGTAGTTTTATGAACTTATAATCTTCTATTTTTCAACAGATTATAGTACATTTACGAAACTTATCCTAGCGAACCTTCAACCTCAATGAACGATTCTCCCAAAAAAGGAACTTCATCAATCGAAAACGATTCTTTCAATCAACTAATGTTAAATTATGTCAGGCAAGTAGGGTTGAACTACGAAGCTGATAAATCGATACAAATAGCCGTTAAACGACTCGAAAAGACTTTCCGAAATACACGATAACGGCACTTATATACGTATAGCTATTTTTTATTGCGCTACGGCTTCAGCAGCTTACATGCGTCATGCTGTCTATTCGCTTTACTTTATGTTCAGACCAGTTATGATGCGGAGAGAGAAAGTAAATGGAGTCTGGACCGCGCCTGCTGATTTAATTGGTCTACTAGTAGCGTATGCTCAATCAGTTTTTGATAATAGTTCCGAGGATTCAGTTTAGTCGAGCTATCTTTCTTGCTAACGTCCTGAAGCAGTTTCTCCAGTTCGACCTGTATTGTGGTCACTAGGGTCACTAATTGGCTCAAAGGGCACTGCCCAATATAAGTATTTGTATCTTCTTTGAAATGAGCCTCTTGTCCGATCGCCTGATCAATATACGCTGACAATTCCTGGTAGTTTTTATACAAATTGGTGATTGCTTCCGTCCATTCTGTTAATATACGTTTAGGGCTAAGTCCATCGAATGAAGAGGCATCATCCTCGGGCTGCTGAATTGGCATTGATCTATTTGTTTATCCTTTAGCTATCTATAAAGTCGAAAAGTTAAACAAAAAATCAACTCAACCAATTTTCAATTTAATTGAACTGACTTTTTATTTAACAAATACCCTCATTTGGTAGCGTATGTAAAATCAGATTGTCAAATCATTAATAATCTGTTTATGCAGGTAAATAGACGCTAAATGTAGCACCTTGTCCAGGCTCGCTAATAGCTGTTATGGCACCTCCATGATTAGCCGCTACTTTTTCACAAATAGCCAAGCCAATACCCGTTCCCTCAAATTCATTTTTACCATGTAGCCGCTGGAAGACCTGGAAAATGCGGTCGATATACTTTTGCTCAAAGCCAATGCCGTTGTCTGACACGTCAATTTGATGGTAGATCGCTGTAAGTTGGGTTGGGCGCACCGCAGGCGGCAAATCGGCTAGGGCCACCTGGTGAGCGGTTATCGTAATGAGGGGCGTGAGTTCAGCCTGACGAAATTTCAGCGCATTATTTAGCAGGTTCTGAAACAATTGCCCCAGTTGCGAAGCGTCTCCCAACACAACGGGCAAGGAGCCAACAACAATCTGTGCATCTGTTTCCTGGATACGAAGGTCTAAATCGCCCAGTGCCGATTTAATAACATCTGACAGCGACACGGGGCCACTGGCATCCCGGCGAGTCGAAATTCGGGAGAAACTCAGCAAGTCTCGAATTAACCTCGACATTCGGCTTGCCGCTGATTGCATACGCTCTAAATAAATGCCTTCTTCGGCTTGTGGAGTCGCATAGCGTGTTTTCAATAAATCCCCAAACTGCTGAATCTTGCGTAGCGGCTCCTGCAAGTCATGACTGGCGATATAAGCAAACTTTTCTAGGTTGTCGTTCGAGCGCTTTAAATCCTGAATAGAATCCTCCAACTGCCGGGTACGCACCTGAACCTGACCATCCAATTCTGCGGATAATATGCGGTATCGCTCTTCGCTTTCTTCTATTTTTTGTCTCGCTAATACCTGTTGAGTAACATCTGTAACAACCACCAGAATACTCGAAACATAGTCATTATCAACTCCGTCAGCAGGCAACGTTGATATACCCTGAGCCGATTCGTATTGAGGTTGGTACGTAAAATCGACATAGATACGTTCTAATTGATTGTCCCGGACAATATCCACCGCAACCTCTTTGGCAAGATAAGGAACACCCGTAGCCGCTACGCCGTTAAGCAACTGATCGAAGCCCTGCCCGGTTAGTTCGGGTAATGCCTCCAAGAGTGGTTTTCCGAGTAAATCGTCTGGCTTTCGGCCGACTAATGCGCTGTAGAACGGGTTAGCCATCCGAAAACTTAAGTCGGGACCGCTAAGGATCGCAATGCCAACGGGCGATTGTTCAAATGATGATAGTACTTGACGCTGCGTTTTCTCAATTTGTTGCTGGGCCAACACCTGATGGGTAACGTCAACCGCCATATCCATAATACCATAGACCTGCCCAGCCGCATTACGTAAGGGTTTATACGTAAAATCAAAATAATAGGTACCCAGTACGCCATCAACTTCTAACTCAGCACGGGCAGCTTTTTCCTCATATGCTTTTCCGGTGGTAAACACCTCGTCGAGTATGGCTAAAAAAGGCTGGCCGTGCAGTTCAGGAACGGCCTCGCTCAAAGGCAGCCCCAATACTGTACTGTCCTTACCCCAGTAGCCGATCATTATTTCGTTGGCGACTTCAATACGCATATCCCGTCCAACAAACAGGCAGGTAGCAATAGGTGCCTCTTCAACCAACGCACGGAATAAGGTGTCGCTCTGGTGTTGAGCCTGTGCAAATCGTTCTTCGACTTCCTGAAGAGTTTGCCGCTGTTTTTCCTGCTCCGTAATATCACGTACAGTACCTGAGTAAGAAACCGGCCTCCCCGTTTCATCGACGACCAATCCTCCCATCACACTGATGTGGTGCACAGACCCATCGTCCCAAATAACCCGAGGCTGGTAGTAAAAGTCGCCCGTTTCTATACCGATTTGATTGGCGGCATCTCGCAGATACAAATCATCTACATGCACATAATTGGTAAAGTCTTGCCGGGTAAACCCCGTTTTGGTTGCATCGCCTGTTATGATAGCAGCATAGGTGGGCGAATAATCGATATGCCCAGTCAGCAAATCAACTTGAAAAAGACCAATGCCCGCACTCTTGATCGCCAGATCGGCTAGTTGCTGAGCCGCTACGGTTTCCTCCTGTGCTTTTCGTTCGCTGGTTATATCCTGTAAGGTGCCTTTGAACTGATACGCTATTTTTTGATCTGTAAACCAAGCCTTTCCTTTCGCCCGAACGATACGTTCGCTTCCATCCAGGGGGTTTACAATCGTATAATCGATGGCATAACGACCGCCCGACGCATAGTCTAAGGCATGAGCGATAGCCTCAATTACGCGTGGACGATCTTTTTCGGCAATGGATTCAATCGCCTTCGGCAACAGAATTTCCTCTTCGGGAAGCAGGCCAAACCAGCTTTTCAACCGAGAATTGGCGGTGAATTTATTTGTCAACGGGTTCAAATCCCAGGTACCTAGTTCAGCCGCTTCAATGGTGAATTCGAGTTGGTCTTTGTGTTCCTGCAGGTCGCGAATTGTGGTTACTTTTTCCGTTGTTTCCGAGCAGGTAACCAGTACACCTGCTGGCCGTCCAGATTCATCGTTGACTGGACTATAGCTGAACGTCCAGTACACATCTTCCAGTCGTCCGTTCCGATAAATAGGAATGAGTTGATCTTCGCTCCAGGTTGCTTCGCCCCCTGCCAGAACCTGATCAATCAAGGGTTTGATTGTGGGCCAAGTCTCTGGCCAGCAATCTGCACCGGGTTGGCCTAAGGCCGTTGGGTGTTTACCCGCATTGCCCAGACTAGGGCGGTAGGCATCATTGTAAAATTGAATGAGTTCAGGCCCCCACCATAGAAACATGGGGAACTTAGAGGTTAGGATGACACTGACGATCGTACGTAGGCTTTGAGACCACTGATCAGGAGACCCCAATACCGTTGTGGACCAATCGAAGTTGCGGGTAAGCTCCCCCATTTCTCCACTTGCCTGAAGAAAAGGGTAGTGTTTCATCGTAATGGTGTTCAACGTAAGATAAGAAATAGGTCTAATGCATGTTAACCAAATAGCCTCGCTAAAGTTTTAAACGAATCAAAAAAAACGTTTATGCCACTCGCAAAAAGCCCCAAAGAGACAGTTGCGTTTCTTTGGGGCTCAACTAAGTTCTGTAGTTGCACACGACCAACAGTAAAATTGGATGTGCCACTCGAAATCAACTTTCCTCCAATACCGATAAAATATTGCCAGCTGGGTCTTTGAACCAGGCAATGGTTGGGCCTCCTTTTCCACGAACAATCCCTTTTTCGTCCGTCTGAATATCGCCTTCATAGTGTTCAAACTGGACGCCTAGCTTTACCAGTTCGTCGACTGTTTTTTCCACATCAGCTACGGGGAAATTGAGGATCGTAAAGGTAGCTGGGGTATGGTTAGGCTTGGGATAGATCAAAATCGTGCTCCCTCCGCTAATATGGAGCGAAAGTACTCCCATTGATTCTTCTGTAACGTTCAGCCCTAACGTGTGCTGATAAAATTCTTTTGCTTTCTGCAGATCATCGACCGAAAACCCACTAAACGCTCTTGTGTTTTCAAACATAGCCCTATTCGTTAAACGTTGATAAAAATTGACATTGGTCTACTCATCAGACAGTTGAATAGACAAACAAAATTATCGCTCATTTAGCTAACGCTACGGGGGTAAACACGCCAATTTGAGGTAGTACTGCGACAAATTTTCGAATGAAAAAATTCACCGATTATTTAGTTTAACTCTACAGAGGGAGTCAGTTTAGTATAGGTCAAATTCGACAGAGTTATGCCTGTAGTTGACTTAATGAATAGTTGATTCAGCGGCTTGTCGGGGAAAAAGATATCGGTCATTACGGTCAGCCCATTATCTGCAAACAGTTCAACAGAAGCCACATCGGCTAGTATTGTCAGCGACATTACTTGATCCGTCGAAAAGCGGGGAGCCGAATGCCGTTTCGCAAAGCCTTTTTCAACGTCAACCTTACCCGAATGGCTGCGATCTATATAATACTGGTTAGCACGTTTATCGTAACCAATCACAACCTCATTGCCCTGCTCATTGGCCAACACGATCGAGAAATCAGTTATGTTTTGCGTAGTTACTTCCAGCTTGAATAAGCCCGTAGCGTTTTTTGACTTGGCCGTCAGATCATAACTGTTTTTTACCGATTGGTTTTTCAGTGAAAAGCGCTGCTCATTTAGCTCGTCCAATTCCTTTATGGGTTTGGATGTCAGGAAAAGCTCCTTCCCAACTTCTTTCAGGCCAAGTTCGCGCGGAATGGTGTTGGCACTACGCCAGGCTGCAGTTGGGACTACGGTAGCGTATTGCCAGTTGCTCATCCAACCCATCAAAATTGTTCGGTTACCGGTGTTGGAAAACGTTACACCGGCGTAATTATCGGTTCCGTAATCCATCCATTTCGTCTCTTTCGAGTAGGCCTTGAAGTTTTTACCGTCAAAATCACCGACAAAATACTGAGCCGCCGAACCTCCATTGGGTCCACCCGGATTAATATTCACGATCAATACCCATACGGTTTTACCGTTGTGATTCAGCGGAATTAAATCCGGGCACTCCCAAACACCACCATGCGCCCCAGCATCGATCCCAAATTCACTTTCCTTCGTCCAGGCTTTCAGATTGGGCGACGAATAAAATGTGATGTGATCTTTGGTTGCCAAGGTCATGATCCACTTCTTCTGTGCCTCATACCATCGAACTTTCGGATCTCGAAAATCAGTAATACCGGGGTTGGGAAGGACTGGATTGCCCGCATATTTGGTCCAGGTTTTCCCCTCATCCAGGCTATAGGCCAGGCTCTGAGATTCTACCTGATCGGGTTTTTGCTTCTCTAATTTAGGGTTATGGTGCGTAAAAATAGCGACCAACGGCACTTGCCCATTTTTACCAAAACCACTCGTATTGTTCACATCAACCACGGCACTTCCCGAAAAAATATAGCCTAAACTATCGGGATACAGCGCAATGGGTTGCTCTTTCCAATGCACCATGTCTTTGCTGGTCGCGTGGCCCCAGTGCATTGGACCCCAGACAGTTGCTTTGGGATAGTACTGAAAAAACAGATGATACGTCCCTTTGTAATAGACCATTCCATTCGGGTCATTCATCCAATGCGCCTTGGGCGTAAAATGAAACTGCGGCCGGTAGCGATCCGATTTCATCGGTACCTGATGGCTTTGCCCGAATGAAAACTGACTCAAAATAATGAATAGCAGACTGGTCAGACGTATTTTTTGCATGATATTTAGTGAAGATGGTCAACGTTTAGGAGACTTCCGCTTGCAGAATTTTACGCGTGATGGTTTCTTCTGTGAACGTGGGCGTAGCTCCCCGTTGCGTAGCGACATAAGCACCCGTTGCACAGGCAAATTCGAGCGTATTTTGCGGGGAAGCGCCTTGTAAAGTTTTATAGATAAAAGCGGCCAGAAACGCATCGCCACTGCCAATGGTATCTTCTACCTCAACCGAAAAACCAGCCTGCTGTGTAAAGCAATCCTTATCGAGCAAGGCTGCACCCTTCTCACCAAGCGTTACGCACAACGTTTCCAGCTGATAGCGCTCGCGCAGTTGTAGCATAGCCTGCTTCAGATCGGTTTCATCGCTGTACCACTCCGACAATTCAACTAACTCATGTTCATTCAACTTGGCAATATCGGCTCGATAGAGAAGCTCTTCGACGGTTGCTCGTTCGTAATGTGGAGCGCGGAGGTTCACATCAAATACTTTTTTGGGAGCTACTTCCAGCAAAGCAAGCAACGTTTCATGCGACTGCTGATTACGCGCAACCAGACTCCCATACACAAACAACGTACTTTGCCGAACCGCTTCGAGCAATAGCGGCTCCAGAAAAATGTAGTCCCAGGCAACCGGTTGTACAATCTTATACGTCACTTCGTTGGTATCCGAAAGGTTGGCTTTGGCGATGCCCGTGAGATGGGATTGGCCAACCTGGATGAGGTCGAGCGGGAGTTGCTTTTCGGCTAAAAAGGCCAGGAGTTCTTTCCCTAACTCATCGCTCCCAACGCGACTAATGAGTTGCGCATTCAGGCCGAAATTACGCAGATCGGCAGCAACGTTCATGGGGGCTCCGCCGGGTTGTTTGCTGGTTGGTAACACATCCCAGAGAATTTCGCCGAAACAGGTTATTGTTGGTGTCATTATAAGGTGGTTTAGAAATCGCAACTTGTTCTATACAAACAGGACGGCATACGGTTGTTTACTCATCGTCGAGCCAAAACCGAAAGTAGCTTGTTGGTTGTAGTCAAACTTACGGCAGGCGAGGGACAAGGAGTGTTTGAAAGTCGTTCAAATTCTTTCAATTATCACGATAATAGTTTCCTACTATGAATCAGACACTTGAGTATATACTATTCTTCTAGACTTTCGATTTTGTGCTATGAAATTTCAATTTTGTCTCAGCCAGTTGACCACCTGTTTTGTAGATGTTGTTTCAAAAAATCGACGAATTAGGCCAAGCTATTTATCTTAACCTGACGATTTACTTGAATAGCATATTTAGTCACAAAGCTGCTATAGTAAAATGGCCCGCTAAACGTCGTTACCTTTGTGAAAATTCTGGCATTTATTTGCCGATACTGATTATGCCCCAGATTCGACATCTCACCGCTTACCTTGAAGCATTCGCCCCACTTGCCTATCAGGAATCTTACGACAATTCAGGGTTAATCGTAGGTGATCCTTCGACCGAAATAACGGGTGTTTTGGTGACCCTCGATACGACTGAAGCTGTTATTGAGGAAGCGATTGCCAAAGGCTGTAATCTTATTGTAGCCCACCATCCTATTGTATTTAAAGGACTAAAAAAACTGAACGGTAAAACCTACGTTGAGCGAACAGTCATTAAAGCCATAAAACACGACATCGCCATTTATGCCGCTCATACTAATTTAGACAATGTAACGGGTGGTGTTAATTTCAAGATTGCCGAAAAGCTCAAACTCCAGAACGTACGTGTGCTGGCTCCCAAAAGCCAGATATTGTCCAAGCTGGTTGTATTCGTACCCAACGCTGACTTAACGGCCGTGCTGACAGCTATTTATGGAGCTGGTGGAGGCCGTATTGACACCTATGAACATTGCTCGTTTCGGGTAAATGGCGAGGGGACATTTAAGCCCCTGGATGGAGCCAGCCCGACAGTTGGTGCTGTTGGCCAGGATGAAACGGTTGACGAACAACGGCTGGAAGTACTCGTACCAACTTATTTGGAGAACGCTGTAGTGGCTGCCATGAAGCGCGCCCACTCGTATGAAGTTCCGGCCTATGATCTCTATCCGCTCAATAATGCGAATCAAACAGTCGGTTCGGGAGCTATTGGCGAATTAGAAGAACCAATGGACAGCAGTCAGTGGCTTGCCTATCTGAAAGAGCAAATGGCCTTGAACCTGATCCGCTACACGCCTTTGCCTGATCATCCAATCAAACGCGTGGCTGTGTGTGGGGGCGTTGGCAGTTTCTTATTACCCGATGCGCTGCGGGCAGGAGCCGACGTATTTATCACGGCTGATTATAAATATCACGAGTTTTTTGATGCCGATGGTCGCATTTGTATTTGCGACATTGGGCACTATGAAAGTGAGATATTTACGAAAGAATTGATTTTCGGGCATTTGACAAAAAATTTTTCTACTTTTGCGGTAATTTTATCTGAAACGGACACGAATCCAATTCGATACTTTTAATGAATAATGTATAATGAATAATGTAAAACACTGGAGTCACTGATTTTCAGATAGTTACAATACATATCATTATACATTAGACATTATTCATTATACATTAAAACACAAATCTCCGAATGGAACTAACGATTGCGCAGAAATTAGACGCTCTCCTTAAATTACAATCTCTTGATTCTCAACTAGATGAACTAATCAAAATTCGCGGAGGATTACCTGAAGAGGTACGCGACCTGGAAGATGACATCGCTGGCTTCGAAACCCGGATTGGTAAGTTTCAGAGCGAAATCAAGACATTAGAAGAAGATATTGAGCGCAATCGCATTGCGAAGAAAGATGCCGAGAAGCTGATCACTAAGTATAAAGATCAGCAAATGAATGTTCGGAACAATCGCGAATTCGACGCTATTTCTAAAGAAATCGAATTGCAGTCGCTCGAAATCGAACTCGTTGAAAAACGGGCGAATGAAGCTCAATTCCGGGTTCGGGGCAAAGAAGAGGAAATCAAAACAACTCAGGCCGCTCTGAACGAACGGAAAGAAGACCTGAAAGCGAAAAAGCAGGAGCTTGATCAGATCACTTCGGAAAGCCAGGAAGAAGAAAAAGAAATCATCAAACAACGTGATCATCAGGCAACTACGATTGAGCCACGTTTGTTGAATTCCTACAACAAAATTCGCGGTAATGCGCTCAACGGCCTGGCCGTTGTGATGGTGAAACGTGGTGCTTGTGGTGGCTGCTTCAACGTAGTTCCTCCTCAGCGTCAGGCGGATATTAAAGACAAAAAGAAAATCATCGTTTGCGAACATTGCGGACGGATTTTCGCCGATGTTGAAGGTGCGCCTGAACCAGCTCCAACGGGCCGCGGACGGTAGTTTACTCAAAAACACCGGGTTTCAACCCGGCGCAAGAGATGAAGAGAATATTGTCAACTGCACCGGGTTTCAACCCGGTGTTTTTGTTTTTGCTCCTCTGCATCCCCATAGTGGCCCACGCGCAGGACTTTGTCTGGACACCCGGTTTACAACGTGCCTATGCCGATCTGCAAAAACTAAAAGTGCAGTCGGCCAGGCAAACGCTGGCGGCCGAAACAGGGCAAACTGGTATTCGCATCTTCCTGGACGATTACGCCGACATGCTCCTGCTCGTCACCTCCGACGATGACCGAGCCTTTACTACCCTGGGCGATCGCGAAGATGATCGCTTAAGTGCCTTAAAGAAGCTGGACGACAACTCTCCCTGGCAGCGGGTACTATTAGCCGAAGTTCGTTTGCATTGGGCCTTTAGCAAACTCAAATTTGGCAAAGAGCTTAGCGCCAGTTGGGATGTTATTCGGGCCTACAAGCTATTGAGCGAAAACCAAAAGCTGTTTCCCAACTTCCTGCCGACCTACAAATCGCTGGGTACATTGCATGTTATGATTGGGTCGGTGCCCGATAATTACGTCTGGGTAGCTAATCTGCTGGGACTACACGGCAATATTAAACAAGGGCAACAGGAATTACAACGAGCACAACAAGACCCAACCTTTCGGCTCGAAGCCCGGTTGATCGACCTGATGATTCGTGCTTATGTTGTAAAGTTTAGTGATTCTGATGGGCAAGCCCTGCAGCAGCTTGTTAGTGAACACACCGACAATCTACTACTGCATTTTTTCGGAGCGACCATTGAGCAGAAAAATGGGCATAGTGAACAAGCGCTGAGCTATTTGATCAAACGGCCCATGGGGCTGGCTTATCAACCGTTGCCAGTCATCGAAAATATTCTGGGTGATATTTACCTCCAAAAAGGAGATTATCTAACGGCAACAAGCCATTTCAGACAGTTTTTAGCCACTTACAAAGGGCAGAATTTCCTGAAAGATTCGTACTACAAATTATTTCTTTGCCAGTGGCTATCTACTAACCAAACTGAAATGCAGGCCCAGTCTTTTCTTAAAAAGGTATTGGCAGTTGGCCGAACTACGGTCGAATCAGATAAAGCAGCTCAGAAATTTGCGGAAGCTTACTTAAAAAAAGGTGCGTCACCTAATCAAAAAGTATTGATGCGGGCACGGCTGGCATCGGATGGTGGCTTTACGGATAGCGCACTCGCTTACCTCCGCCCATATAACGAGGCAACGTTTTCGTTAACGACCGAGAAAGCGGAGTACAATTACCGCATGGGGCGTATCTACCAACGTCGGAATGATCCCGATGCTGCTATTCCCTACCTTAACTATGCCCTAACGCTCAGTGAACCCGATCAACTGTCATTTGGGGCAACGGCAGCCTTGCAACTGGGGTATATTTATCAACAAAAATACGACCGGACGCGCGCCCGATCGTATTTCCAGAAAGCCCTTAGTTTTAAGCACCACGAGTATAAAAACAGCGTAGACAATAAAGCAAGAGCAGGATTAAGTCAGTTGTAGTTTGATCAAGACAAGGGTTACATCTTGTAGCCAAATTTGTCTGAAATGACGAGAGCTAGTAATCAAATCGGTAAATACACACTGAATGTAGCACCCTGACCGGGGCGGCTTTTGGCCGTAATCACTCCCCCATGATTCGTTACTACTTTTTGGCAGATCGCCAGTCCGATCCCAGTTCCGGCAAACTCATCTTTGCCGTGTAGCCGCTGGAACACCTGAAAAATGCGATCGGTATACTTCTCGTCAAAACCGATTCCGTTGTCAACGACTTCAATACACTGGTATGTTTCTGCGAATCGAGTCGACTTAAGAAAAGGAGGGAGCTGAGAGGCCTGTACTTGCTGTGTGCGGACAACAATTTGTGGACGTTGGCTACCATCTGTTTGCTTCGTACGACTGAATTTGAGTGCATTGCTCAGAAGATTCTGGAATAATTGCTCTAGCTGTAAGGCATCACCTGGCACCCCAGGTAACTTTTCAATAACAATGTGTGCATCCGTTTCTTCAATAGATACGGCCAGGCTATCGAGTACTCGCTCAATAATGTGGTTTAGTGACACCGGATCGGTTGATGCCGGCTTAGTCGAAATCCGGGAAAAAGCCAGAAGGTCTTTAATTAACTGAGACATTCGGCTGGCTGCCAACTGCATGCGTTCCAGATGAGCTCTTCCTTCGCCTAGCTGGTTACCATATCGATCAATTAACAGATCGCCAAATTGTTGAACTTTGCGCAAGGGCTCCTGCAAATCATGTGAGGCAATGTAGGCGAACTGCTCCAGGTTCTGATTAGAACGAGTCAGCAGGAAATTGGCTTCTTCGAGCCGTTGATTGGCGAGCATCACTTCTTCACTGGCCGCCGTCAGTTCTTCATTATTGGCTGCCAATTCGTTATTGATGGCTTCCAGTTCTTCAGTACGCTGTTGGACTTGCTGCTCCAGGGCGAGTTGAAGATGCCGTTGCGCAGTCACATCCTGTACCGTGCCAGTGAATCGACAGGCTTTACCGTCCTCATCGAAAAAAGCTTTACCCTGAGCCCGCAGGATTCGTTCCTGGCCCGTGTAGCCCGCTTCTATTGTATATTCGATGTCGTATAGACCAGTAGAACCAGGTGCAGTTGCTTTGGCAATGGCTTCCTGAAGCTGCGCTTTATCGGATTCCCGAATGGCTGCCATCGATTCCTCGCGGGTTATCGGCCCATCGGGACTGAGCCCGTACCAAGTTCTGAGTCGCGGAGAATAGTCAATAATGCCCGTAACTATATCCATTTGCCAGGTGCCTAACTGAGCTAGTTCAATGGCTCCTTGTAAGGCTTCTTCGGCTTCTTCTACTTTTTGCCGGGCCAGTACCTGGCTGGTTATTTCAGAAGCTGTCACAATTACACCATAGACTTCACCAGTCGTATTGTGTAAGGCTTTGAAGATGTAATCGTAGTAACCCCAGCGAGGTTGCTCCGAGTCTCCTAGCTGTATTCTGACCTCAGGTTGGTAATGCGTTTCGCCCGTTGTAAATACCTGGGCTAGCGGCTGAGCAATTGGCATGGTCAGTAGTTCAGGCAGGGCTTCGCTAAAAGGCTTTCCGATAATCGTAGTATCGCGCCCCAACAAAGTCAACATCTTTTCATTGACCATGCGGATTTTCATAGTTTCTCCCACAAAAACCACCTTAGCCACTGGTGAGTAGTGAAATACATTTCTGGAAAAAAGCTCACTTTCCTCCAATGCTCTCTGGGCTATCAGTTCGGGTCTCCTATCCCGCATGACGGCTCCTATGGCAATGGGCTGTCCATTGTGCGGATCGTCAATACGAATTGTGTTATTAAACACTGGAAAGATCTCGCCCGTCGTCAAATGCCGAACGAGCATTTCTCCCGACCAATGGCCTTTACTCATCACGGAGGGAAGTACTTCCTGAGCAACCAAGTCAAAATGCTCCGGAGCGTGTAACTGCGATATAGGCGTTTCCCGAACTTGTTGGGCATTGTCGAAGCCCAGCATGGTTATTCCTGCTTTGTTGATATAGGAATTTGTACCATCCAGTTCCAGAATGGACATTAGCTCCACGCTATTATCAACCAGAGTAAGCAATCTGCGTTGCGTTTCCTGGGCTGTGAGCTCAGCCCGTAAATCGCGCATGGTGAATCCTCGGCCCAGAGGTTTTCCTGTATTGGGATCATCGATACGAATACCACTTGCCTGACAGGGGATTGATTCACCAGTTTTAAAATGTTTCAACTCGACCCGACCTGTCCAATATCCCTGGCTCAGCAAGGTGGGAATGGCTACTTCCTGAATGAAACGGTAGTTTTCTGAGCTATAAAAATCAGCGACGATTTTCCCCGTCCGCAGATCCGATTTCTCCAGACCTACCAGTGTCTGACCAGCTTCATTAATGTACGTGACCCGGCCGTCTAAATCGGCGATGGCCATAAAACTAAGGCTATTGTCGACCAGCGCCAGCAGTTTTTGCTGGTTATCGCGCATGGCTACTTCCTTCGTGATTTCTTCAATGACTGAGAATAAGCTTTGGACCTTACCTTCTGTCTTACAAAGGACGGTTGTGTTTACCTTGACCCATATCCAGTGCCCTTGTTTATGAAGGCAACGTATTTGATTGACTAAGGAGCCTGCACTACCGCTTAACAATTCGCTAAAGTGGACTTCATACAGGTGTAAGTCATTGGGATGGATGGTCGCGCTGAAGGGCTTCGTTACTAAATCCGTAGCATCAAATCCGACTAGTGCCTGAAAAGCGTCGTTTGCGTGAATAACCATACCATCTGATTGAGAGATGATCAAACCTACGGATGCTCTACTAAACGCATCAGCGAGGTGTTGTTCTATTGGCTGGAGTGGTTGCTGGCTGCCTCGTGCTGAGGTAGGTTGTTTTTTGACCCGCTTCTTATCGTCAGTCACGCTTTTTAACGTTCGCCTTGAGGTGATAAAAAACAAAACTAGCAGATAGTCGCTACGGATACTAACCGGTTAGACACGTAAATTCATTTGGAGAATTGAGCGATTAATAGTTTTTATCGACTAGCCAGATGTACAACTTTTGAGATTTGACTCGTTTCGACTCGCTTTTGTATGCCAGAATATAGCCTACTAACGAAAAAAGCACTTACCATTTCTGATAAGTGCTTGATTTTCAGTGGCGGTCCGGACGGGGCTCGAACCCGCGACCCCCTGCGTGACAGGCAGGTATTCTAACCAACTGAACTACCGAACCAACTTTTGACTTCCGGTTGACGTTGCCGTTTTCCTTTATCGTGGCACAAAAGTAGAGGTTTAAGCTATTCCATGCAAGAGCCGATTGAAAAAAAACGTAATCTTTCGTGAGGTATTTTGGTTAGCGTCTGGTAATCAGAAGGTTTATTTTTGATATTTTTTTCAATTATTTTCCTGTAGCCTGTTTAATGGCCGCAACTTCGGCGGGGTCAACAGGTGTGCCGTCTTGCTTAAATACTTCATGGAACCAGATAGCGGGTTCGCGACCATTTACATAAGGCTTCTGCCAACTATCCCAGGGTAGAAACGTTTGGGTTTTGCCCGCTACAAATCCCCAATTAATCATACCGACTTTGGCCTTCTTGGCAATGGGTAGGTGAGTTTGGAATTTACTGTTAACACCCCGCGCCATATACTCTGTACAAATAACTGGGCGACCAAAGGTTTTCAGCGCCGGAATTACTTTTTTCAGATCCTCGGGTTTCGAGTACTGATGGAAGGTGATGATATCAGAGTTCTCGAACTGCACTTTTTCCATAGGCGACCATTTGGCTGAGTTTTGCCAATCTTCAGGGCTGCGATAAATCCAGACACCTGAGGTAAGGGGTTGCGTTGCGCCCGCTTCACGCGCCCATTGGAAAACGTGTGGTAAGAGGTTCGTGATGATGGCTATTTTCCGGTCTTTGGGTACTTCAGTTTTGATGGTGAAATTCTGACCATAGCTGTTATCGTTCGCATTATCCGGTTCGTTCCATAAGTCCCAGGCTAAAATACGTTTATCATTTTTGAAGGCACCCACTACACCCTTCACATAGGTTGCCAGGCGTGGATATTGTGATACATCGGTCAGGGCTGCTGCACCGGGGCTTTGTACCCAGCCTGAGTTGTGAATGCCAGGCGTAGGTTCATGCTGTTTGCCGAGCTTTGGGTTTGGGTCCCAGCAAGAATCGAACAGCACCAGCATAGGGCGAATTTTATGTTTAGCGCATAAGCTCAAAAACTGGTCGAGCCGCTTGGTGAAACCAGCGGGATCTTTCCAGAGTAAATCGTGCAGAAACACCCGCATAGTGTTCATGCCAATGTTTTCGGCCATCGCCAGTTCTTTATCAATCGTTGCCGGGTCGAAACTGTCGGCCTGAAACATTTCCAGTTCGTTAATGGCATTGGCAGGGGCATAGTTGGCGCCAACCAGAAATGGTTCTTTCGCATACCAGGCATTGGCTTTCGCTGCCGGCCAGCGTCCGTTACCGCCTTGTTGGGCTATCGAAAAGGTGGAAACAAAAAGAAGTACTAAAAACGATAATCGCTTCATGATAAATTGATTAGAATTATTGGGTTACTATGTGGTTTCTGGGTATTACAACGCTTAATTACTCGGATGGAACTGGCAAAGGTTTATTCGCAACTGGTTTGCCAAAATTAGGAGAACCATCGGAATTCCAGGTAAAAGGCTGAATGTGGGGAGCACGTTTGTTGCCACAACCATCGCTGGCCGAGGGGTTGGCATGGTAAATCATCCAATCCTGCTTGCCATCGACCGACTTAAAGAACCCGCCATGGCCTGGAGACCACACACCATTTTCGGGCGATTGTGTGAATACTGGATTTTTACTTTTTGTCCAGTTTTTTTTGTCAAGTAAGTCGCCTTTACCCGTATAAGTCAGCAGGCCCAGACAATAGTCGAGCCAGCAGGCATTAGCCGAATAGACAATGAAGAGTTTTTTCCCGTGGCGAAGAAACTCCGGGGCCTTCGTTTACATAAATTTTGGGTACTTCGCCATTCTTCTGCCAGGCTTGTGGCACATCGCCATGTTGCTCCCAGGGCAGGTCGGGCTGCGAGATTTTCACACGGTCACTGTCCAACGTCCAGGGATTTTTAAGGCGGGCAATATAAATATCCTGACGTCCATTCGTGGGCCCTTCCCAGCCCGACCAGGTCGCGTAGAGCTGCCCATTATAGTTGAGGACAGACATATCAATTTCCCAGTGATCACCTTTATCGCCAATTTTCCCTTTCATTGTCCATTCGCCCTGCATAGGATCGGGAGAAGGGTTTTCAATTACCCAGACGCGGTGCGACAAATTATTGAGCGAATCGGCGGAGAAATAGATGTACCATTTTCCGTTGAAGGAGTGGATTTCGGGTGCCCACAATTCTCTTGAATAGGGTTTGCCGGTTGGCGGAGTGTAAATAATTTTGCTTTCGGCGTTGGCCAGATCAGCTATGTTGCGGGTTTTCCAGAGCGTTAGATTCTGACCGGTTGTATTCATATAGTAGTACCAGCCATCTTTTTGGAGAACCCAGGGGTCAGGACCCGAATTTTTGATCGGATTGGTAAACGTGCGCTGAGCCAGTACTTGTTGAGTTGCACTCAGATAGAAAATAAAACCAAGCAGGCTGACCCAAAGCCAGCCTTTCATGTACGCAGGAGTCATGACAAAGAGATGGTAGTTGCTAGGTAAAGACTCAAATCGATGTTTTTACCCCTGCTTCTCCTCTAAATCAATCTACTTTGACTCATCGGCTGGCTTAGTTTGGCAGCCATCACCTGCACACTGGCCGTAAAATACCAGTGAATGCGACTGTACATTAAATTGAAGTAAGTTGCCTACGTTCGTTTCGATCAGATGTAAGCGAGGGTCGCAGAATTCCTGTACCCGATGGCAAACTACACAAACCAGGTGAGCGTGTTGCCGCCTGCCCAGCGATTTCTCATAGCGGCTTTTAACGTTATCTTCATCGCCAAACTGGTGGCGTATAACCAACCCGCACTCAACCAATACATCCAGTGTATTATAAACCGTTGCCCGACTAACCGGATACGATTTCTGGTGCATGGCCTGGTATAATTCTTCGGCATCGAAATGATCGTTGCGGGAATAGACTTCGTCTAATATGGCAAAACGTTCCGAAGACCGACGTAAGCCTTTTGCCAAAAGTGATTCTTCCAGTTTGGCCCGAGCCGTGGCGAGCAATGAATTTGTGTCTGGCATATGTGGTGTCTGTTATCAGAAAGGAACTGGTCAATGGCCAGTTCCTTTACTATCCTACTAACCTATGTATGAAATTGAGAGTCCTTAAAGAGTTTTAGTATCTAGGCAACTTTAGATTCTATTGATCCTCTGGATGCTATTTCTGCCATTCAGTGTGATAGAATCTTATAAGCAGCTATGGGTAATATCTAGCCATCGAATTGTAAATACGCTTCTTGATTAACCCATTGATCACTCATCCATTTTGCTGACTATTTTTTTTCGGTGGGTACGCGTAATAGTTGATCTACTTCCATCAGTATACTAGCCTCATCCATCATTTGAATCAGCTCATCCAATTCAGTATCCGAGAAGAGCATGAAGTAATTTGGCATCGGGGTTTTTAGGAGCCACGATTTGTCGTGTGTGGTGAAAAAAGGGCGCATAGCTGTTCGCTCGGCCATTACTTCCCGATAACAGGCAAACTCTGACTCCGATAGAATAAATAGCGAATTTTTGTAGGCTACATTATATGATTGACAGCCCGTGCAATAACCAATGTAGCCGTTTTCCTGCTGGATCAAATTCCGTAGCTGATGCTGATGTTCCATGCCTGATTGTGTCGAGGGGCTATTTAATTCGATTGAATTTTTAGTAGTTGATGAAGATTCATGCGTCGTAACGCCTGTATTAGACCAGTCCGAAAACGACCAAAGTCTATTTTAGACAGGCTAAATTGAATGTCGGGATGACCCGTATTGACAATCAGATAAGGCTGTCCATTGGTCATAAGCGTGCAGCATTGCTCAAAATCTACCGTCTCAATTGTCTTGCATAACGCAATAAACTCCTCCTGTTTAAATCCCAGCAACAAATTGTTGAAGGTCAATCCAATTCGCTGACAGTGCTGGCACTGCGCTATACAGAAATCAGCCTGATCGATTAAGAGAATGGGTTTGCAGGTAGGTGTAGCCATGAGCAGGATTTTAGCGTAGCATGATCTGATTAAAGTAGTGCCTGTGGCCGGTTGTTACTGAATCGTGTGTTGCAACGCAATACATACTACCGACACACAGGGCTTAAGATGGGTCAAGGGTTTAGGATAGCGCTTAGGCTGATAAGTAGTTGTGGAATTATTTATTTAGACTAATTTTAAACAAACATAATTTAGTAATCCTATCGACGCAAGGATTTGGAGGAGAAGTTTACCAGAATTTTTACGAACAAAAGCTAAGTAATTGATAATCTGTCAGTTTTGTCGAGATCGGTAGCTGCCAGAGAAAATGTGTACTAGCCTGATGGAAGATCGTTTAGACGAGCACGATTCTTAGCTTATCTAACCTACAACGAATTTCGGGTAGCATTTAGCAGCGTGCTGGGGCCGGGTGTTGGGGGAGTAGGTTCGTCGGCAGGTGTTGTAGGTTGCACGCCAGGAGTAGGGCGCTTCGTACCGAAGATGTGATTGAAGGAACGGGTATATAGCAAGCTGACACCCCCGCCAGTTGTGATCGTGCTGGTTAGGTTGTACTGGCTCAAAATACTTTGCTGGTTGCGGTTATATACTTTGGCCCGTAGGTGACCATCAGGGGTAATAAAATATTCCAGTGTCCATTCGCCGAGTAAACTGGCTGCATTATACTGGCTCTGGCCATACGTAAAACCACCATCGCGGCTAATGCGTAGCCGATCGTTCAGCAGCCGATACGAAAACCGGAGTTGCAGGTTATTGAGCAGGTTTTCGTTCTGCGTACCACTCGTAAAACCACCAAACGAGACACCCACGTCCAGATTCTCGTTAAGATTGGAGGCAAGGCGGCTAATCTGGTTAGAAAGAAGCTCGCTAACGCTATTGGCTACCCCAGTGTTTACCTGGCCCTGATCGAACAAACTAGTGCCTTCCGATAATAACTGATTGAACAGCAAGACGCTACTTACCTGCCGGGTTAGCTCCTGATCATTACTCTGAAGCCGGGATTCAAAAGCGGTGACGGCCTGACGGAAATCGGAAGAAGAAGGATATTCTTTAATATCCAGATCGTAGCTAATAGCGGGACTGCCCAGTTCGCCAGTGAGTTTAATGACCAGATCGACCGGGTACCGACGGGTCTGATCAGCGGTTGCTTTTTGCGTGGCCAGCAGGGGTGCCAACGAGGTATATTGGGTGTAAGCGGCCGTTACATCCAAAAGAGCACCATAAGGATCACCAGTCCAGGTAATACGGCTGTTGGGGCGTATCTGGAAGCGTTTATTAATGATATTCTGAAACGTAAAGGTGTAATCTCCTTTCTGGATTTCGTAGTTGCCAGTCATGGTGAAATCCCCCTTGGTGTCGACTTTCATCGCTATCCTACCTTGACCATACGCTTTGATAATGTCGCCTGTTTGACGATCAAGCTGAATTTCGCAGTACGCATCGGGCGTGATGTCGAAGTTGAAATCCATCTGAATACGCGACAGATCGATTTCACTTTCTGACGAATTACCCGTGTGAGCGGCTGTTTCGCTAGTGGGTTTGCCCGTGCTCAGATTGACAAACCGAATCTGATCGTCGGCAGCTACCGTTGTGGCTCCGTCGAGCGGAATATAGATTCGGGTGCCTTTGTTACTCGTTACATTGGCCCGGATTGTCAGGTTATCGGTTGGGCCAGACAGCTCGGCTTTACCCGTTACAACGGCCTGTCCATAGAACGCGTCGTTGTCTTTAGCGACCGTGTTCATGATTTTGAAATTCTTGAAATCGGCATCGAACCCTAACGTGAAATACCGGAATCCATCATGGTAAACCCCTCCGCGCAACAAGGCCGTATTTCCCTGGGGGTCACGCAAAGTCAGTTGCCGGGTAACGATTTCGTTTTCGCCGAAATAAATCTTGTCGTCGAAGGTGAAGTCGGCTTTCAGGTAATCAAATCGACCACGGCCACCCTGTATGGCTACCTCACCTTTCAGGATTGGCGTGGCTGGAGTTCCTTTAATATCGATGATGCCTTTGGCAATACCGCCAAGATTTGAGAAAAGCCCTGTCGTAAAGGGTTCCAAAAGGCTCAAATCGGCATTATTAACGCTCGCCTTGACGGCTAATGGGTTAGTTTTTAGTTGGGGAGTATAGGTTCCTAGGAGCGTAACGACATCGGCCCCGTTTCGATTGACGCTGGCATTAACGTTCAGACGCTGGGTTTGCTGATCCCACTCGCCTTGTCCGCGGACGTCGCCAATTAAGGAGTTCTGGTACGATAACGCTCTGACCGACATACCGCTTTCAATAATCGGCGTGTTGTAAATATTTCGAACGGCCAAAGAACCATTGAGCGTACCACCGAGGGTTGTTTTCAGGACAGAGTTCAACGATGACAGCAGAAAGTTCTGGGCTTCTACATCGAGATGTTCAAGCGAGTCAGGCGAAATTTTGCCCGATGCTTGAATCAACTGATTTTCGTTGAGCAAGGCCAAATTTCGAATCGTGTACTCATTGCCCACTTTCCGAATCAGGCTTTCAGGGTTTAGGACCCAATCGCCATCCAGAACGCGCACTTTTGACTGTCGGAATGTTAGATCGATAGCGTCTCCTTTAAATCGGAGTTCGCCGTTTAAGTCAGCCCGATTTATAGACCGTCCGCTGCTGTCTGCCTGCTCAATGTCGCTAGTAAAGTCAATATGATCAACATCCCAGGACGCTTCAATCTGAAGATTACGCGTAGGTAGGAGTGAGGTAAAAAATTGTCGTTTGGACGAAATTATGGCCGAGGCCAGCACGTCTTCACCATACGTAAATTTAGACGTCGTTAAGTCGAGGTCGCTCGGTCCAAAGCTAATAGCGCCAATTCGTAATGAATCGGTTTTAACGGTTCCAGTTAAAAATGAGGTATTGTCTTCCGTAAACCGACCTTCGATTCGGGTGGCGGGCGCTATGAAATCCGACGAACCCAGAAAAGCCAGCAAAGGCATACTGTTTTTGGTGATGATCTGGTAATCAACGCCATATCTTGTTGGTTGGTCGATTAATTTCCGCCCTAATGTGCGGGTTGCCAGCTTTCGTTTCTGTTCGTAATAAGCCTTCATACCAGCCGCATCACCTTTGAAATGGAGCAGGTATTCATGCACGAGCCGAGTCAGGTCGTCAATCGTTCGTTGGGGCTGAAAATTGCCTTGTAGTCGGCTTGTCAGGAAATCGGAGTCAAGGTCGAAATAGCGTTGAGTGCCGACCGAATCGGGCGAACCACTTGCCTTGTTTTCAATAGAGGATAGAAGTGTAAGTTTATCGACGTTAAGATTTCGCTTATTCAAACCGAGGGTGGCATTATTAAATACCGCTTTCCCAACAATATCATCCAGTTTATTACCTTCTAACTGGACGTCTAAGGCTGTTTTCACCGACAGCGAATCTGCTACATAACCCAGCGCCCGAAGATCGGCATGTTGAACGTTCCCACGAAGATCGTAGTGATTCTTGATGCTGCTTAACTTAAATTCTCCATCGAGGTCAAACGCCAGGTTTGGGTCATTGATGCGTAGTTGACCCTGAAAAAGCGCTTTTAGTAAGTTACCGCGTGCAGCTACATTCTGGTAAGCATATCCCTGCCAGACAAAGCGCCCAAACTTGCCATCGAAGTCGATTGTTGCCTGTTTTAGATCAGTGCCTTTACCCGTAATTCGGCCTTCGCCATCGATCTTCCCAAACTCATCGGGATCGTTAACCAGTTGACCCAGGTCAAGATTAATTGCCTTTAAATTTGCGGTATAGGTTGTTTGGGTAGCTTTAGTCGCCAGCTTAAGCGCCAGATCGCCCGTCACGCTGCCAATACTTGTCTGGAATGTCCCTTTGGTTTTAAAATCATCGAATGCCCCTACAAAAGTGGCATCGAAAGTGGCAGTGCCGAGTTTTTGGATGGTCTTGTTGAAGGATGAATCGGGGTAATACTGCCGAATATCGGCCATGTTGACCGTGGATGGCGTAAAGGCAAAATTGACCGTCGTTTTATCCATGTCGGGCAAACCTTTCCAGGCGATGTCACCAGCCAGTCGGCTTCGTCCGTTAAGACCAAAGCGTAGATCGGTATTACGAAGCCGGAAGTCGTTAACTGTACCCGTAAAGTTGGTCGTCAGTGTCCAGGTTTCGTGCAGATCGCGCAGATAATCAGAGAAATAGCCTAAATCGGATGACTGAACTTTGCTGTCACGAAACCGGGCTTGCATAAGAACCCGGCTGTTGAAATCGCTGAACGCCGATGGTTTATCGTAATGAAAAACCAACTCATTTCGGATAATGGAATTGCCAATATGAGCGTACAGTTGCCCTAATTCCATTTTAGTGTTGCAATACAAAAAGTGCGTATCTAACTGCCGAATTTTTATGCGAGAGTCCCGGTCAACGCCCGATAAACCTTTGGCATTGAAGGCAATCGTATCGCCTAAGACTAAAAAGTCACTGACTTCGGCGTTCAGGTGTTGAAGGCTGAAGTGATTATAGTCGAAGCTGTTTTTATTGTGCATAAACGGCTCGCGCGGATCTTCGAGCGTGTAGGCACCATCAACCAAATGAATATGGCCAACCGTAAACGGAACATTCTGATTCGGGATGCTCGGCTTGGTAGGATCGGAGGTGAGTTGTTCAATCCGGGCAATGAAATCATCGAGATTCGTATCGCCGTTCTTCAGATTTTTAATCATCTGAACATCAGGTCGATACAGCACTATCTCGTCTATGTGTATGTTATACGCCGACGAGTCGAGAAGATGTTGGAGATGATAATCTGCATCGAGCCGACCCACGCGAATCATTGGCCGCCCCTGATAGTCTTTAATCGTTAGTTTCTCGAGGGTTATCGAGTCGAACCATTTGATCGAAACCCCCTCAATATCAACAGGAAAGAGAAGTTTTGACGAAAGCCATTCTGCGCCTTTTTGAGCTAAGCGCGTTTGGACCGCCGGAATTTGCAGGCTCAACAAAATTCCCAACGACAATACTAATACCGTCAGAACGAGGTAGAGTAGGGTTTTAAGGAATATGGAGAAAAACTGACGCATCCAGTGCGGAAAGACCTAAGATACAATGAATAACGAAATGGAATGTAGTTTAGACTACTAACTGAGGGAACGGTTTAGTCACAACTTCCATTGTTTATTCTGGGAGAAATCATTATCCATTAGTTTTGTAAAGTGAATATTTTAGCCATTGAATCTTCCTGCGACGAAACCTCGGCGGCTGTTTTGGCCGATGGGCATATTCTGTCGAACGTAATTGCCACCCAGTTAATTCACGAACAATATGGGGGCGTTGTGCCCGAATTAGCCTCAAGGGCGCATCAGCAGCATATTTTGCCTGTGGTCGAGCGAGCATTAACTGACGCAAATTTACCGAAAAATGCGTTATCAGCCGTTGCTTTTACCCGCGGACCTGGCTTATTAGGGTCGTTATTGGTGGGGGCTTCGTTTGCCAAAGCGCTGGCTTTAGGGCTAAACATCCCGCTCATTGAAGTGAATCACATGCAGGCGCATGTACTGGCTCATTTTATTGAGAATCCTAAGCCTGCATTCCCGTTTTTGTGTCTGACCGTCAGCGGAGGGCATACCCAGATTGTTCGGGTGGATGGTCCACTCGACATGACCGTTATTGGCCAGACCATGGACGATGCCGTGGGTGAAGCGTTTGATAAATCGGCCAAGTTACTGGGCTTGCCGTATCCGGGTGGTCCGCTGATCGATAAGTATGCGAAAGAAGGGAACCCGCTAGCTTTTCGGTTTCCGATGGGCGAGATGCCGAATCTGGATTTCTCATTTAGTGGTATTAAAACGGCGATCATGTATTTTCTGCGGGATAACACAAAAAACAATCCTGCTTTTATTGCCGAAAATCTGGCAGATATTTGTGCCAGCATTCAGCATACGCTTATTCAAATGCTGCTGACCAAGCTCAAACGAGCCGTTCGCGAAACAGGAATTCGGGAAATTGCTATTGCGGGCGGTGTGTCGGCTAATAGTGGTTTGCGTACGGCGCTGACGCAACTTGGTGAAGCACAGGGTTGGAATGTGTACATTCCCCGATTTGAATATTGTACCGACAACGCGGCTATGATTGCCATGGCAGCCCAGTTTAAATATGAACAGGCAGAGTTTACGGCCCAAACCGTTAGCCCACTGCCGAGAATGAGTATGTAATAGGTGCAACTGGCGCGGGTATACACCCGTGTCTTTAATTTCGTCAGTATTCACTGACTTATGAATAGACAATAGGCCAGCGAATGCTGACAATATAAATAGGCACGAGTACAGACTCGCGCCAGCTATTATGACTATTTCTGAACTATACATCTACCCAATCAAATCGCTGAGCGGTATCTCCGTGTCGGAGGTTATTGTTGAAGAGAAAGGCTTTCGAAACGACCGTCGGTTCATGCTGGTTACGCCAGAAGGCGAGTTCATGACGCAGCGAACCTACCATCAGATGGCCCTGCTCGATGTGGCAATTCAGCAGTCCGACGTTTCGGATGAGGTGCTACGGGTTTGGCACCGACACAACCCTGATAACGTGCTTGAACTGCCGCTTACGGGAGGAAACTCAACCGAAACGATGCTGGTGAACATCTGGGATAGCAAAGACGTACTCGCCCAAACAGTTAGTGATGAAGCCGATCAATGGTTCTCGGCGGTTCTGGGAAATGCCTGCCGTTTAGTCTTTATGCCCGAAACCACGCAGCGGGCTGTTGATCCAAAATACGCCCTCGATAACGACATGGTTAGTTTTGCCGATGGGTATCCCTATCTGCTGATTAGCCAGGCGTCCCTCGATTGTCTTAACGATCGATTGCCCGAGCCAATGTCGATGCTTCGCTTTCGACCGAATGTGGTTGTGGAGGGAACTACACCTTATGAAGAAGACAGTTGGGCCGAATTCCGGATGGGCGATCTGGAGTTCTACGGCGTTAAGCCCTGTGCCCGTTGTGTGCTAACCACGATTGACCCAGAAACGGGAGAGAAGGGCAAAGAACCCCTGCGTACGCTAACGACCTATCGAAAATGGAATGCCAAAATCCTGTTCGGACAGAATGTACTAGCTAAATTAACGGGAAATCCTGTTTTAGGAACGTTACGTATTGGCCAGCTAACGGAGGTGTTACGTTATCAGGAGGCCTGGCTGGCTCCACCCGCGTTGAATGCATAACCATTCATGGTTATCTGTTGCTGAACGATAAAAATTACTCCTTTACGTTAAGTCCTTTGCTTGTCTATATTCGAAATCTTTACTATCTGAGTTTCCCGGTCATTATTGGGGCTGTACTATCGAATAAGATGGCGGCCCGATTGTCCGATGTTGACCCTATTCACTGGGCCACGCCCATTGTATTAGCCTTGGTGGTGTTTATTATTTATACCGTCGACCGTCTTCTCGATGTCCGGAAGGATGCTCTAAATTCGACCGGACAATCCTTAACCCCCCGTCATCAGTTTCATCGCAAATATGCTCCTATCCTGTGGCGGCTGGTCATTGGCAGCGCAGTGTTGGCGCTTGTTTTAACGTTTTTTTTGCCGAGTAGTGTCGTGAAATTTGGCATTGTACTAGGGGCTGTTTGCATTGCCTACGTCGGTGCCGTTTTTCGACTTCCTGCCTATCATCCGGCTTTGCTTTTAAAGGAGCCGCTTGTGGCAGCCTTGTATTCGGCTGGTATTTGGGGTAGTGTGTGGGTGCAACGACCAACCGTAAGTACTGCTGAAATCGTTGAGTGCCTGATGTTTACAGGCATTGCTTTTCAAAATCTTCTCCTGTTTGCGGTAATGGAGCAAGCTGAATCCCCGAATCGACCGATGTTTTCGTTAGCCAGTGAATGGGGGGCTAGCCGTTGTGATCTGATTTTACGTTGGCTTACGTTCGTGATTATTGGTACGGGCCTCGCCCTATGTTTCCTGGTCGAGGATCGATTTGCTCAACGTTCAGCATTAATGCTCGCGCTGATGAGTCTGACATTGTATGGCATTCAGCGTTATCCGGCTTATTTTCTCAAAAATGAACGCTACCGATGGCTGGGTGATGGCGTGTTCTGGATGCCAGCGTTGGTGCTATAAAAAAGGAAGAAGGAGGAGCGGCAAGAAAGGAAGTAATTCATTCATCTATCATTCATCTTCTTCTTGGGAAACGCGTTTTCCAACCTTCACCGTTCGATAAGGGTCTCCGGAGAAAAATCAATTTAGTTATGCGCACTTTGCTTCTACTACTAAGTTTGATTCTCTTGGATGGCTGTCAACTGCTTGAGCCAAAGGAAACTGCTGCTACTATTTACCGATATCGGGTTACAGCTTTATGTATGTGTTGTAGCAACTTAGCCGTTCGAATTGGCTCCGAAAGGTATCAGACACATAATGTGCCTGCGGCTTTTTTCCCCGACACACTACCAGCCAATGTAGACAGTTTAAAGGCCTGGATACGCTATAAGCAGGATGATAGTGAGTGTGGGCGTGCTATGAAGAATCTGATTGTCATTACATCTATGCGAGAAAGAAGCCAATAGCTATATTTTTGTGTGACCCCATCGGGGGCACACAGGTCATAGACGATTTTTTGATTAACTTAGGACTTACGCAAAGGCAACTGAAGGATTCGCCAACTCTTGACGAAGGTAAGCATCTAATAAGCCTTGTTTGAGTTGGTAAACCGTTTTCTTAGTCTGATAAGCCAACTGTTTAAAACGTAACCAAGTCAGAGCCGCTAAGCCAATGTGATTGCGTTGACTACGAGCTAATCGACATTGACAACATTCCAGACCCGTGATCTGCTTATCTTCTCGATGAAACTGCTCAATTGTCCAACGAATACCACTTTTTTCTTCAGCGGCACTCGTCTCATTTTGAGCTAAATCGTTGGTGACGATATAGTCCGTCCGGTGGGTAGACACCAGTACGCGGAACAGTTTAAGATAGGTGTTTTGAGGCATCTTGTGTACTTTAACCAGCTTACCCTGCTGCACCTGTTGAGCTGACCAGCTCAGATAGCTGACAGGTTGATACGATTCTTTGCCACCTGAATCATCGACCTTACGGTTGCTCTTGATAGGACAGTAAAACAGTTTTTCATTGGTAATGAGCCACTTGAAGAGGTCGGTCACAGCATACCAACTGTCCATTAAGACGATTCGATAACTGATCTGGCGGGGTGCTAGTTGGTTAAGCATGTCCAACACATGATCCAACTTGCTTTTTCCATCCTCATCGGGATTAAAAATACGGTAGTCAATGAGCCAGAACTGATTAATTTTAGGATTGAAGTAGACACAATTAACCACACCGATGCCTTTGATGATTCCATGAGCATTTCCACTGTATTGCCGACGAACCAGTTCAATTTTATGACTATGTTCTTTATTGAGCACGGTATCATCAAAGAGGATATAGCCATCGGTATCCAGTTGAATTTGGTGGCGGACATGTTGCCAGACCTGGCGAGGTGCCACTCGGCTAGCTTTGAGAAAGTACTGCACATTGTCATGGGTGATCCCTTCCAGGTGATCAGCCAAGTAGGTAGCCGTATAGTTGATCTGGCTACTCAGTAGAAACTGTCCGTAAAGTTGTGCGGTGACCTTCAAGCTATTTTTTATTTCAATTTACCACTTTTGCGTAAGTCCTATAACTATTGAATCGATGCGGCAACTACCTGAGATTCATGAAAAGATTAATGCTGGTATGACGTTTCTGCTTTAACTAAAGTCGAGTTGCGTCATCTACTTTCAACTTCACGGCCATCGCTTTTACTTTACTCGTTTCTTTTACGGCGCGCCGGTTTAGAATGTCGAGGATGATTTGTGTCATGTACTCGCGTTTATTGAACACGATGTCGTGGCGATTTTCGGGGAGTAAAAATTGCTTTACCTGCGCGTTGATCAAATGATGCTGCGCAAACGATACGTTGGTTGGATAGACCAATTCATCTCGCTGACCATGTAGCATGGTTATGTTTGCTCGAATTTTAGGCCAATCAGGCAAAATTGCTTCCAGCGCTTTCCGATGGGCTAGTTTTTCATCATTGGCCAATCGGAGAAGAGGAGGGACGCCCCAACGAATCAGCGGACTATCGGCGAAATAGCTGATCGGATAAGTCCGTTCCAGACCTGGCCCCAACGCCGAGGAAACAAACAAAACGTGATTGACTCGGTCAGGATTGTTCATCGCCAATCGCGCTGATACAGACCCGCCATAGGATGAGCCAACAATCATTAGATAAGGCGCTTTACGGTATCGATCAATGAGTGGTTGTAATAACTCAGCTTGTCGAATGATCGACGTTTCAACCCGTCCAAAATCAGAGAAGCCATAACCCGGCCGGTCCACAGCCACTAACTGAGCCCGATTGAGCAACAGGGTATCTTTGAAAAATTCCTTGAAAAATGACAGCGAGCTAGGCGCACCGTGCACAAACAAAACAACTGGTAAGGTCGAATCACCAGCAGGTGCGGGCGTCTCGATGAAACGAATCGTGCGGGATTGCTCGGAGGCATCAACACCACTAACCTGATAAGAATGAACGGTTGGGCGAATACGCTGCCCTTCAAATTCCTCGGCCAACTCTTCCGTTGTTTGCCGGGAATCAACAAACCAGGCTACTACAACGATACCAGCCGCTAAGACCAATAGCGTTAATAATGCCCAGCGAAGGATTTTTAAAAAGCGTTTCATTCCCGTGTAGTGTGGATAATTCTCCTGCAAATTAGTAGTCAAACTTCTCTATCCCTTTTTGATTGAAACTCAAAAAGGGATAGAGAAGTTTGACCCGTTAGCTTTTTTGCGATCTTATTGCGCCCCTTTCGTGGTATCGGGTGGCGTAGTTGCGTCAGGTGCCGGGGGCGTAGGGACAAGCGTTGAGTCGCCATATTCACCGTAAACATCGGTTGAATCGGACTCATCTGTCGTCTCTTCATCGCCCGAAGGACCACAGTTTAGGTAGTTTTTAGTAATGCTACCATCGGCTTTTGGGAATGGCCCCTGCAAATTCTTGAACTTCGGATCGGCGTAAACTTTCTCCAGAAAACGCCCAACTAAAGGCAATGCCGTTTTGGCACCTTCGCCCAAATCGGTTGATCGGAAGTGGATGCTTCGGTCATCACCGCCTACCCAGGCACCAACCACTAAGTTATTGGATACGCCCACAAACCAACCGTCTGAGTTGTTCGAGGTGGTCCCGGTTTTGCCACCCATTTCATTATGGTTCTTGAATAAATCAAAGGACCATAAATTCTGAGACGTTCCACCTGCTTCCTGCAAACCGCCCTGGAGCATGTAGCGCATCAGGAATGCGCTTTCGGGGCTAATGGCCCGCTTATGTTGACTTGTGAACGTTTCAATAACGTTTCCGTCCCGATCTTCAATCCGCTGAACAATAATTGGTTCTGTGGACTCGCCGTCATTAACAAATGTGCAGTAAGCGCCTACCAATTCATACAACGAAACGTCCGATGAGCCTAAGCCGATGGAGGGAACAGCCTGTAAGCGGCTCTTAATTCCCATTCGGTGAGCGTATTCAGCTACCCGTTCGGGGCCGACCTGGTCGGTTAATTGGGCTGTAATCGAGTTCACAGATCGCGCCATAGCTCTGCGCAACGTCATATTCGAGTACGAATAAAAGCCCGTTGAATTGCGAGGCTCCCAAATCTTATCTTCCCCGTTTTCCCGATATTCCTTTCGGAAAGGCTTATCTTGAATACGGTCGCAAGGGCTTAAGTTACTAAGCGTATCGTCGATGGCTGTGGTATAAACAAACGGCTTGAACGTAGAACCTGGCTGACGTTTCCCCTGCTTTACGTGATCATATTTGAAATAGTCGTAGTCCAGACCACCAACCCACGCCCGAATATAGCCCGTACGAGGGTCCATAGCCACCATGCCCGATTGCAGGAAGTGCTTGTAATAGGCAATGGAATCGTAGGGAGTCATTTCGGTAGAATCGTAATGACGCTTATTATCCCAGCTAAATACCCGCATTTTGTATTTCACATTCTTCATGTAATACATGACCGAATCCGGGTACATTGGCAGAAAACGCCGACTCAGCGTTTTGTATCGTTCGGTCCGGCGGGCTACGGAGTCGATAAAGGCAGGTATCTCCTTTCCGTCTTCATCCGTCCAGGGGTTGCGGTCGCGCCAATGATTATTGAATGTGCGTTGCAACTGCTTCATTTTCTCATCCGTCGCTTCCTCGGCGTAGCGTTGCATACGCGAGTCGATGGTGGTAATGATGCGCAAACCGTCGGTATACAGATCATACCCGTTTTCTTCGCCCCATTTTTTTACATAATCCTGAACCGCATTTTTGAGGTAACTGGCTGGTCCTGAGTATGGATTCTCGGGTGTGAACTCAGTTATCAATGGTAATGCGCTAATGGAGTCAGCCTGATTTTTGGTCAAATACTTATACTTCGCCATTTGGCCAATTACCACATTCCGGCGTTCGCGGGAGCGATCTGGATTTTTGAGTGGATTGTAGCTCGTTGTCGCTTTCTGCAAGCCAACTAATACGGCCCCTTCCTGTACATTCAGACTGTCGGGGTCTTTGTTGAAAAACGTTCGAGCAGCTGTTTTCAGTCCAAAAGCATTACTGCCGAAATCCACCGTGTTAAAATAGTACGTGATGATTTCGTCTTTCGTGAAGTTTCGCTCCAGTTTGAGCGCCATCAGCCATTCTTTAGACTTATAAATGACTTTCCGAATCAACGGAATGCGCGTAAGTAAGCCTGTAGTGGTTTTTCGGCGGGTTTTGAACAGATTTTTGGCTAACTGTTGTGTGATGGTCGAACCACCTCCATCGCGGCCAAACGTAACCAATGCCCGACCAATAGCGCGCGGATCGACGCCACCGTGGTCATAGAAACGGACATCTTCTGTGGCAATAAGCGCGTTGATAAGCGGTTTCGGAATATTTTCGTACTTGATTGGTGTCCGGTTTTCGGCGTAGAACTTTCCGATCATTACACCATCCTGCGAGTAAATCTCCGATGCCTGATTAAGCTTCGGGTTTTTCAACTCCTCTACGCTAGGCATAGCTCCTGTTAGCCACAGGAAGTTATAGTTGAGCATGAAGACGTAGATGCCCAAAGCCAAAAATGCCCAGAGAAAGCCCTTAACGCCATTTTTGAGGTACGGATAGTACCAGGCTTCAGGATCTATATATTGATGAACAAACGAACGGAAACCATCCTTATAATCTCGGTAGGTCGCTACCCATGAATTAACCCGATCTTCACCTGCGATTCTCGCGATCTGTCGGCCTACTCCGCGTTTGACATTGCCTAGCATCTGGCGTTGTCGAATCCGTTGTCGAAATGCTCCAAAAGCGTGCCGAACAGCGCGGAATCGCTCCCTATATTGACTCATGCTTTTTTTTCTAAGAATACTCGACTTAGCTCTACAAGTAACTGCTCTGTAGCAGTTAGCTTCCTAAAACGGAAGCAAATTAACCCCAACCGAGTTGGGCCGGGCGGGGTGTCAAAGATAACGTATTTTTGGCCGATGTGATATACAAAAGCCGGACTGTATATACAGCCCGGCTGGTTATTAAGAAAGAGGGAGGAAGGGGACGAGAGGAAATTCACTAACGGCGATATCCCTCTACTTCTTTCCCTTCTCTTTTTATTTTTTCTCGAATGTCATGGCTACGCCATTCATGCAGTAACGAAGTCCTGTAGGTTTGGGGCCATCATTGAACACGTGACCTAAGTGACCTCCGCAAACACTACACATCACTTCGGTACGAACCATACCATATGATTTGTCGGTCTCTTCATGAACAGCTGTTTTCGAGATCGGCGCATAAAAGCTTGGCCAACCCGTACCCGAATTAAACTTTGTATCGGACGAGAATAAGGGACTATGGCAACCTGCACAATAAAATGTGCCATGATCGTGAATATCATTTAACGGACTGGTGAAGGCCCGTTCGGTTCCGTGTTCCCGCAGTACCGCGTATTGATCTGGTGTTAGAATCTTCTTCCACTCGGCATTCGTTTTCACGACTTTCTTCGGTGGTGTATCATCTAGTGTACTGACGTTTGTAAAGGCAACACTAGTAAACAGACACGCTGGCAATAAAAAAAGCAGGATATTTTTCATAGGTTTTATGCGTAAGGATTGTAAGTTGATATACGTTTTCTTCGTGCATCAGGATTTCATTCGTCGGCTTTTGCAGCCAACAGAACCTCCTAACCACCTACGTAAGCGGTTAGTTTAAAAACAAGAAAACAGAGAGACTCGTTCAGGCATTTACCGTGGCTATAGCCAGCAATGTGGAGAGGGTAGGGGTAGGACTTCCTCCACGATTTTCAACCGTCACCGCAAACGCATCAGCCCGATTGACCGAGCGATTCAGGCGTTGCATTAACGCATTTCCGTTGGTTGCTTCAAACACACCTGCATCAACCGGCTTGCCATCTACCATGCACCAAAGCTGGTACTGCTTATCGGCAGGAAGGGCAGGGAGTGAGCGAACATCAACCGCTACCTGATGGGTGCGGCTATTCCATAAAACAAGCATAGTGCCCTGCGGGGCCTTTTCATTCCCTTGTAACTCGATGGTCCGCAAGCCAGGTTGGCGTAACATGGCTAACGCCTGATTACTCTGGTTTTGGTTTTCGCGGAGTTGGCGCATCTCCGATTGGAGTGTTTCGTTTGTGGCCCGAGTAGCGGCAAGCGTTTTCTGATTTGTGCGTAACTGCGATAATAAGAAGAATGAAAATAGTAGTACCAATAGCCCAACCGATGCCGCTACGACCCAGGTAGTCCGGAAGGCGAGTCCGGTTGTAATAGGGCCTTCTGCCGCCAAATTGACTGGCATAGGGCGAATAATCGTTTCTTTTTCAGCTTCTACTACAGGTTTCTCGAAATTAAGTTGTTGAAGCAACTTGTCTTTTACGGAAACGGGGGGCTCTACGCTATGCAAAAGAGCATAGTTTTCAAGCGCTTCTGATAGTTGGTCAAGTTCGTGCCGTATATCAGGATAGATAGAAGAAAGGCACTCGACCTCGCGTCGTTCCTGGTCGCTCACCGCGCCCATGACGTAAGACTCTAAGACACCTGACGCTATGTATTCCGTGACGTTCATAATTGTTGGAGTACGTTCATTACTTAAATAGTTGTTTCAGCTCCTGCAGGGCAGCCCGCACTCGGGTTTTTACCGTTCCCAGTGGCAGGTTTAGCTTTTCGGCGGCTTCTTCATGCGTATACCCTCCGAAGTAAACCAGGTCAATAAGTTGTTTGCGTTCAGGTCTTAACTGATCAACTACTTCCTTAATGCCGATGTGCTCAGGATTCGGTTGCTCTGTATTATGCTGCCGATCAACAATATGTACGTTCTCCTCATCAGTTCGGATTGCGTTAGTGGGTTGAGTTTTACGGGCACGTAACGAATCGATGGCTGTATTGCGGGCAACATTTAGCATCCAGGTGAACAAACGTCCCTTACTGGAATCGTATCCATCTAAGTTTTTCCAGATTTTAACGAAAATATCCTGCAGGAGATCAGCCGCTTGTTCGTCATCGCGCACGATACGTAACACAACCCCATATAGGGCTGGGGAGTACTGATCGTAAAGCCATTGAAATGCCTGTTGATCGCGCTGAATTAGCTTTTCGATCAAGACACTTTCTGACACTAAAGAGGACTGGCGTTTCACGCAATAGGTATTAAGATGACCAAATATAGAGAGAATTTTAAAAAATGAATGGGCCCCAGCAGGTCCGCGATCATTATACTACTATAGAAAAAGCTGTTTTTCAGGATTGGCCCAAACCAAAAGCCAAAAATCGATGCAAATCGTTTAGTATAAAACGACTTGCATCGATTTGACTACAACTATAACTTATTTTGCGATACAAAAACAATATGTTTTCGTTTGAACGATTTTTTTATCTAAAGGCTGATCCTCCTGCTTTGGGCATGAGGACGCTATCAACGCCATAAACAATTCCATTCGCCTGGCGATAATCGGTATTGTCGAGGTGGGCTGTATTTCCCTGCTCATCCGTTAAGGCGATACGCCCATCGGCATCAAGCGAAGCAGTAAGCATACTACCCGATACCGTTTTGAGCTGCGCTTTTCCGTTTGCAGCATTGATCTTTTTGCTTAGCTCTTCTTTATTGAGCGAGCCCGCTAAAACATGGTAAGATAACAACTGCTTCAGGGCTGTTTTGTTGCTGCCGTCCAGTAAACCTGCCTGTACAGCGGAAGGGAGTTTTTTAAAGGCATTATTGGTAGGCGCGAAAAGGGTATAAGGCCCCGTTCCTTTAAGCATGTCGAATAAATCGGAGGATTGAAGGGCGTTCTGTAGCGTTGTGTAATTAGGCGATGAGGCCATAAAGTCGCCAATACTGGTATTCCGAACAGTGCTTCCTGCTTTTACAGCTGGCGTTTCGGTCATTTTGGCCCCTTTCACCGCTTCAACATTCCCTGCATCTGAATTGACCGCATTCGTTGTTTGGGGCTCATTGTACTGATTCGGTTTACTTTTCAGGGTATTAGGATTGCTGCCCACACCACTGGTTGGGTTGGTGGCATTGTTGGAGTTGTAATTGGTTAAATTACTGTTGTTCATTGTTGTGCCATCACTGGCTGAACTTTCCCGGTAGCGGGCATCTTGTACCGACGTATTGGTGGTACCGTTATTTCCCGCTTTGGCATTCTGATTCATCAGTTTCTTCGACTGCCTCATGGCTCGTTTTTGGTTACGGGCTGCCGCTTTGGGCGAGATTGAATCAGGGGCGATAGCTCCTTGCGGATAAGTTGTTGAGGTAGCTGCGCCAACCGGAGTTGTCTGCGCTCTGCCAGTAGTGATGGTCAGCACGATTCCAAGCGCGAAGAGACCAAAAGATTGCTTGATTTTCATAACGTTGTGCCGTTTGTACGGATCGTTGAGTGTTCTGCTTTAACCGATCGTACGGCAAAAAGTTTGTCGTTTAATAGGCATTGTTTGCGTAAAGGCCGGTAGATTTGCTTTCGTCTCAACAAACCACAAACGTAGCTATGCAGTCTATTCTTCCCCTGCCTACTCAGCCAATTAAGCCTGGCACCAGCACCGGGCAGAACTTCTGGCCTACCGACACCGTCGGCAGTCATAAGCCCCTTGATTCCTATTCGCCCGCCGATGGCCAATTGATTGCGCGCGTTCATCTATCGACGCGTGCTGATTACGACCGTGTTGTCGAGACGGCACAAGCGGCTTTTGCCGAATGGCGACTGGTTCCGGCACCGCGCCGGGGCGAGATTGTTCGGCAGATGGGCGACCAGTTTCGGCGTTACAAACGAGAATTGGGCACCCTGGTTAGTTATGAGATGGGTAAATCATTGCAAGAAGGGCTGGGGGAGGTTCAAGAAATTATCGACATCTGCGATTTTGCGGTAGGTCAGTCGCGGCAGCTCTATGGCTTGTCGATGCATTCCGAACGACCTGCCCACCGAATGCTGGAGCAATGGCATCCGCTGGGGATTGTTGGGATTATTTCGGCCTTCAATTTCCCGGTAGCGGTTTGGTCGTGGAATGCTATGCTTGCCTGGGTATGCGGAGATGTGTGTATCTGGAAACCGTCGGAAAAAACGCCCTTAACGGCTTTAGCCTGCCAGCAGATTATTGGCGATGTATTGCGGAATAATGACGTTCCCGAAGGCGTGTCCTGTCTGGTCACAGGTGGTCATGAAGCGGGCGAGTGGTTGGCGCGCGATCCACGGGTAGCGCTTGTGTCGGCAACGGGCAGTACCCGCATGGGAAAAGCGGTAGCCGAGGCTGTGGCCGGGCGATTGGGAAAAAGCCTGCTCGAACTGGGCGGTAACAACGCGATTATCGTATCGGAACATGCCGATCTGGATATGGCCATTCCAGCTATTGTGTTTGGCGCGGTAGGGACAGCCGGTCAGCGGTGCACCACTACGCGCCGAATTATTGTTCAGGAAAGTATTTACGACGATGTGAAAGTCCGACTCAAAAAAGCCTATGCGCAACTGCGTATTGGCAACCCATTAGATGAGTCGTTTCATGTTGGGCCTGTTATTGATCAGTCGGCTGTACAAGGCTATCTGACCACTGTAAATGAGATAGGAGAATTAGGGGGGCGTTTTCTGGTTGAGCCCGGTGTGATTGATGGATTAGGTTTTGAGTCAGGCTGTTACGTGCGCCCCTGTATTGCTGAAGCCAAAAATAGTTGGCCGGTTGTTCAGCGCGAAACATTTGCTCCTATTCTTTATTTGCTCAAATACAGCACGTTAGAGGATGCTATTTCGCAGCAGAATGGCGTGCCTCAAGGATTGTCGTCGGCAATTTTTACCCTGAACCTCCGCGAAGCCGAACGATTCCTGTCGATGGTCGGGTCTGATTGTGGAATTGCCAACGTGAACATTGGCACGTCGGGTGCTGAAATTGGCGGGGCTTTTGGAGGTGAAAAAGAAACGGGTGGTGGACGTGAGTCGGGCTCTGATGCCTGGAAAGCGTACATGCGTCGACAAACCAACACGATCAATTATGGCACCACCATGCCTTTGGCGCAGGGTATCACATTTGAGTTATAAGAAGTGACTGATGGTTAGTGTTAATGCTTCGAATAGGACTTTCTTTAGAAAGTCCTATTTTTTTTGACCCTACCTCGAACGTCAATTTTACTTTCCCATCGTTGGCGCTCCTTCTCCCGTGAGCACATAGCGCATGTTCATGGTCGGGAATTTGCCCGCTATTTCGGCAAGCGACTCGCTGCTGAGGTACGTTTTGTTGCCGATATGCCGGTAGAATTTTTCCCGGCTGTACCCCAATTCTTTCGCTAACCGGTAGACCGTCATGTCTTGCGCGGCCAGGGCTTCTTTGAGCCATTTACCCTGAATACTGCTCTTCTTTTCTCGTCTTCCTGCCATAAAACAAAGATAAAAAATATATGTATTTTTTGTTGTATATAAGTATTGTTTGTATTATATTTAAAGCATGAAAATCACCGAAAAAACACCCCAAACGTGCCTTGACCTGGGCCAAATTCTGGATAGCGTTGCGCTGCTGACGCCCCATCCCTGCATCTATTATTTGCTGGATGCCGACAACGAAATCATGTATGTAGGGCAGACCGTAAATCTTCAGTCGCGGCTGCTGGAGCATCGGGTTTCGGGCCTGAATTTCGTTCGGGTTCGCTTCCATACCTGCGAAGCCAGCGATCTGGATCGGCTGGAACAGGAAGCGCTTTCCCGATTCAAGCCCAGATTGACTCAGCCACCTAAAGCAACATCAACGTCGGGCTGTTTAAGTAAGCAACTGATCTGCTTAAAGTACAATATCACACCTATTGCCTTTGAGCGGCTTCGGGAAGCATTTCGACTCTATCCGATTAGTGTATTCGGGAACACAAAATACTATAAGCCTGAAGACGTGGAGGCCTGGGTGAAGCGCTTCAAAGGACTGATTGTATCCGGGCGATATGTCTTACAGGCTGGGCCTACTTATGTAGCCGTAGGAATCAGCAGTCGAACAAAACTGATTCAAGTCTATACAACTAAACCGTGAAGTGCTAATGATCACGATTCGTATCGATGAGAAGGACTCCACTCTGTTGGCCGTCTCTTTTCCCGAAGACCCTGTTGGCAATAACCTAATCCGTGAAATTTGGGGTTGAAGGTGGGGTTTTTCTCGTCGATGCTGGCTTGTACCGAATACACGTGAGTCTATTGTACAGATTGGGAAATTGTTTGGGAAGGATTATTGTCGGTTCGATGAAGCCATTGTACGACGCTATAAACCTGGTGCTACCAATGCCGAAATAGAACAGGCTGCTAACCCGTCCTGGCCACCGATTAACAAACGTATTGCAGGTGCGCACCGACTGTTGTTCCGCTTTTCTCCACGTCTGGGAGAGTTTGATAAACACCCAGTTATAATTTCACTGTGTAACACCCTGAGTATCCAGAATTATAGCTATAAAACGCTCAGGAATTATAAGCAGGCTATTATCGCACTCATTCGTTATAGCGATCCTAAGTCGATTGATGAACTTACTAAACCTCAGTATCAGGCGTATTTACTATTTCTGGTAGAGAAGAAACGACTGAGTTCGTCTACGCTCAATATCCATATAAATGCGTGGAAGTTTTATCAGGAGAAAGTACTGCTTCGAGACAAAGAGTTCTACGAGATCGACTACCCCCGACAGGCCACTAAGCTCCCAACTGTGTATAGTGTGGCTGAGGTGAAGGCAATATTCAGCGCTACAACAAGCCAAAAATACCGTACACTTTTTATGTTAGTCTATGCTACTGGTATACGCCTTAGCGAAGTTGCTCAATTACGTTTGACCGACATTGATTGGATGCGCCGGCTCATTAGTATTCGGGGAGGTAAGGGGAAGAAAGACCGCGTTGTGATGCTGACGGCAAAACTGGAGAAAACACTTCGAGAGTATCTTAATCACCATACAGCCATCATTGGATCACATCAAACATTTTTGTTCGAAGATCTGGAAACAGGTGAGCCACTTGCTAATCGTACTATTCAGCAAGTGTATAGTGATACCATTTATGCTGCGGGCATTCAAAAAAAAGGCGGTATCCATACATTACGCCATAGCTTTGCTACCCATTTACTGGAGTCTGGTACCGATATTCGATATATCCAGCAACTACTCGGGCATGAAAGCATCTTGACAACTATGCGTTATACTCATGTGACAGCCGATAAAATAAGCACGCTTAGAAGTCCGCTTGATGATTTATAGTTGACCGTTCTTATAAAATATGTGGCCGGAGTAGCGGACGAAGCTGTGATAAACTATAGAATTTTCGTTTCAGAATGTACCCTTGCGTAGTACCAATGACGACTCGTTTATTGGTTTTTACCTGCCCTCTCGAGTCGAAACGGTATAATTGTTTATCGTGTCCGAAAAAGTAGTTGGGGAAACCATGAATATCCCAAACTCGCTCAACCAATTGAGTAATAGGAACTATTTTTGCCATATTGTTTGCAAAAATAGGCGAGTCTACCTATAGTTGTGTCGCTATTCAATGCAAATATGTGTATACTCATAGAAGCGCAATTTCTGAGAGTAAAGCTTAATATTAATTAACTGCTTATCAGGCTTTTAATATTAAGCAGACTTGCGTACAATAGTATGTTGGGTGAAGCCAAAAAGTAGTGCTCGTTTGTGGGCTTCGTGTGACAAGCCGCACGTCCCAACGTCAGGCTGTTTGGCTCGTTAGGTGGGTTGGGTTTGACACGAGGGTCGTCAGAGTGGGGGCACTTTTTGGGTTTCGGTCGACACCAGAATCGCTCCGATTAGGAAGCCCAGAGCGAGTTCGGCACGTAGCGTTTGGCAGGGCAGCCGCCCTGCTTGGTGTGCCTGAAAAAAAACAGACTCGGAATCGCACTAGCGGAACGTAGCAATGGCTTCGCGTGGATCTGAAAAGCGGTTGTGTGCGTTGTTATTCGCTTTGCGCTGCCAGCCTTCCCGGTGACAGGGAGCCCGTCCCGGTGGAAGCTTTGCAGCCCAACCAAACGAGGGTGTAAAGGTTGACGCTGCGGTTGTTGTTTTGAGTGGTCTCATCATCCATCAGCCCTCGCGGGCGTTGGGTGGCGGGTCAAAGCAATGCTTATTTGCCAGCGTTTCGGCGACAGGTTTCACGTCCCGCGACAGGGCGGTTTCGGCTCATTTGGCGGCTCCCGTTGACAAGCAAAACGCCCCGACAGTCGGGTTTTGACAAGTTGGGCGGGTTGGGTGCGACAGCGCAAACGCCCTGGTGGTTGCGGCTCGACAGAAATGGATTCGTTCCGTTGTTGAGCTTCGCCAATCGCCCTAAAAATCGGATTGTGCGTTTTACTCGCTCCGCGTGGGCAGGCTACCGCTGACAAGATGCTCGTCCTGTCGTAAAGTCAGCAGCCCAACCAAACAGGGGTGTAAAGGCAGGCGGCTATGTTTGGTGTTTGAAGTAGTCTCAGCGGCCATCAACCCCTGTGGTCGTTGGGTGCGCCAGACAGGTATAAAGCAACGTATTAGTCAGGCTTCAGTCGACAGGAAACATATCTCGATAAGTAACTTTTGGGTTCATTTGCCGTCTCACGTGTGACACCAGAAGCATCCCGGTAAGGGAGTTGAAAAAAGTAAGTTTGCCACGTAACGTTCGACAAGCCAACCGCTCCAACAGGATAGCTTTGGGACTCGTGTATCGCCTTTCCGCCGACAGGTCAAACTCTTAGGTGAGTAATCAAACTACAGTTAAACCAATTACACACATTATATGAGTTTTTTCAAAAACCTTTTTGGAAAGTCTGAATCAGCTAAACCCCAATCTGAACCTACTACAAAACCAATTTCTGTAACATTTCCACCAGCGCAAACAGAAGATGAACTGTTTGCCCAATATGGTGCACTTGGCTTTGAAAAACAGGCTGATGTTCCTACTGTTGTAGGTAACAACTCGTGGGGTGTTGACATGAACAGTGGTACAATCACATTTGGGTCAAGTCTACGGTTTCCAATTCAGGTGCTGGGTACGATCTCTCATTCCTCAAATACGTGGTTGTGGGCGTGGGCCAACGAGAAATCTGGCATTCCTGCTAACCTGCTTGAACAGGCTAACCAGCTAAAAAAATACGGTGAAACAAATGGCATTGATTTATTGCAGGTGAGTCAGTTTGACGCAGACATCAATGACCTGCATAAAATTGGTTGCATTGCTAGTGGGATGCTTGACTCAAGTTGTTATTACATCGCCGATTATGGCAAAGGGGCAATGTTAGTGACCATCAAGGCGAAAGAGTTTGAGGCAGTTCAAAAAAATACTCATTTTCTTATGATAACTACCTTCCCACAGCTTATTTCAAATTTTAATGTGGATCATCGAGCGGCTTTTACAAATTATTTGCAAGCAAAAGGCTACACAGTTAGTGAAACGGTTAATCAGGTACGTGGACAAAATGGTTCTGACTCTCTTGTAGGCGAGTTCGATGAGCAAAGTCGGCTAACTAATATAACAAGCTAAATCGCTCCGCGTGGGCAGCCTTCCCGCGACAGGACTCACGTCCCGTCGGCAGGCGGACAGCCCAACCAAACAGGGGTGTAAAGGTGCAGGTGGTTCGTGTTCAGGTAAGTTTTTTAATCACCATCAGCCCCTGTGGGCGTTGGGTGGCCCAAGTCCAAAAAGTGTGTTTGCCGTCGTCTCGGCGACAGGCCGCACGTCTCGAGACAGGGCGGCTCTGGCTCGTTAGGCGGTTCCGGTCGACACAAGAAACGCCGGAGTTGGCGGCTTTTTTTGGTCGCCTGCGACACAGGATACGCTTCGGGTTAGGTAAGCATAGACACAGATTTCGACCTTTATGTTAACGGGTCGCACGTCAAAATGGAAAAGTTATTGGCTTGCAAATTGCATTCTCTGATAGGTTGACTCGGGATGGTAGACGAATTTTCATCGGTGTAACATGAAATTTGTAAAACTTACTCTAGTTGTGATTTTTTCACTACATTTGAGCGAAAAACCACTAGTGGTATGTTAATAAGATTCACTGTAGAGAATTTCTTGTCATTTAGGGATAGGGTCTCTTTCTCTATGATCCCTGGAAAAGGCACGCTTAAACAATCTCATAAGACAAAACCTGTCAAGGGTGTTTCAACCCTTAAGGCTGCTGTAATACTAGGCGCTAATGCTTCAGGCAAATCAAACATAATCAAAGCTCTAGACTTTGGTAAAATTTTACTACTTAGTGGTGTAAAAAGTGAACAGCCAATTAAATATCAACCCTTTAGATTAAATTCCAAATCGGTAAATAGTAATTCTAGAATTGAATATGAATTTCAGCATAAGGGAAAAAATTACGCTTATGGTTTTGTTTTTAACTCAAGGGAGATCGTTGAAGAATGGCTTTTTGAATTAACTAGTAAATCTGAGTCTAAAATTTTTGAACGTAATATAAAACTTAGATCCATATACGATTTAGAGCCGTTGTTGAAGAAAAGTAAAAAAGATGAACAAAGGCAGTTTTTGAATTTTATTGCCAAAAGTACGCCCAATAATCAGCTATTTTTAACTGAAATACGAACTCGAAGAGTCAAAGAGAATGTAGGAGATATTTCAGATTTATTGAATGTTATTGATTGGTTTCAGAATTCTTTAAAAATTGTTTTTCCTGATGATAAATACAAGGAAGGAATTAAATCAGAGTTAAAAGACGACTCGAAACTACAAATCACTTTTGAAGAACTATTAAAATACTTTGATACAGGAATAAGTGGTATCTGTTTAGAGAAAGTGGAATTTGATTCTATCGAATTGCCTACTGAAATACTTGATAAAATTAAAGAAGATTTATTAGATCAAAAGACCGAAAATATTCGTCTTATTCTGCCGCTTAAGAGTAGTACTTATTTTATATCGAAGACAAAAAATAAAAATTTGTCTGTTCAAAAGTTTATGACCAAACACAACGTAGCTGGGCAAAAAAAACCAGAACTGTTCGATACACGTGACGAATCAGATGGAACAAACAGAATAATTGATCTTATACCTTTTATAATTGATTTACTGCAAGGCGATAATGTATTCATAATAGATGAGATGGAACGCAGTCTTCATCCTAATTTAATATACGACCTATTTGATTTATTTTTAGATAAAAGCGAGAACATTAACAGTCAGTTAATTGTAGCAAGCCATGAATCAACTTTGTTGACTCAAAAGCTTTTACGAAAAGATGAAATATGGTTTGTTACTAAAGATGAAGAAGGGAATAGCCGTTTACATTCGCTTGAAGAATATAACATCCGTTTTGATAAGGAAATCAGGAAAGATTATTTACTAGGCAGGTACAAGGCTGTGCCTAGAATTGGAAATCGCAATAAGTTAACATCTTTACCTAATCAGGACAACTAAAGATGCCAAGGGAAAGAGCAGAGCTAATCAGAATAAGCGGAGTAAAAGAACGCGAAAAGATGTTTCTTTTAGCTTATGAGGGTAACGAAACAGAACCAACTTATTTCGAAGCTCTGAAAAATGATTACAGATTTAATAATGATATAATTGAAATCGTTTCCCTAAGGCGTGATAAGAGAGATACAAAAAGTGCTCCAAAATATGTGTTTGAGAATCTCCGAAAAATAAAGGATGAATATAACCTAGGAATTGATGATGAATTATGGATGATAATTGATAGGGATAGAAATAGAAACAATATCGAAAAATATTACCAAAAATGCCAAGAAGAAACTAATTTTTTCTTGGCATTGAGTAACCCATGTTTTGAATTATGGTTATTACTGCATATTAAAGATTTATTAGAATTTACTGAAGAAGAATTAATACAGATTACAGAAAACAGAAAGATCAGGCCAAAAGGAAGGAGAACTTACTTGAAGAAGCTGTTGAGTCAAATTCTATCTGATGGTTACAACGAATCAAATTTACGTCCCGAAAGATTCTTACCCTATATTGAAGAAGCAGTTAGAAGAGCAAAGAGTTTAAATAATCCACAAGAAAATTATCCTACAGGTTTGGGTACGGACATTTATAAACTCGTCGAAAAATTAATATATTGAAAATATAATGATGGGAGTTGTCGGGTGACAGGGAGCACGTCCCGAAGGAGAGCGGGCAGCCCAACCAAACAGGGGCGTAAAGGTGAAAGTGGCTCATGTTCAGGGCACTTGCGCCTGCTCCATCGGCCCCTGTTGGCGTTGGGTGAACCAGCCAAGATGTGTTTACAAGGCGGGTTACCTGCGACAGTGGAGACGCCCTAACACGCAGACTTTGGGCTCGTTGATTGGGTTCCGGTTGACAAGCCAAGCGCCCCGGTTAAGTGGCTTGAAAGTGAGTTTGCAACCTCGTGTGCGACAAGCTAATCGCTTTTTGTACATCCCTTCGACAGATAATTTATGAACATCAAACTGCTATTTTTGGGACTCGGTTTGCTTTTATTCATTTCATCCTTTTTGGTCGAAGGCGAGGCTTTTGACATTCAGCTTTATGCTACCTATTTTGTCATTGGTTGGGGCAGTGTATTAAAGGGTTTAGGCTTTTTGTTTTGCTTAATTAGTGGAGTTTATTTTTTGCTTAACCGTCAAGTTAGTAGGCGGCAATGACGCTCCGCGCGGGCAGGCTACCTGTGACAAGACGCATGTCCCTCAGGAGGCTTGGCAGCCCAACCAAATGAGTGTGTAAAGGTTCAGGTACGCTTGTTCAGTTGAAGACTCGCCCACCATCAACACTCATGAGCGTTGGGTGAACACAACAGCGGATAACGTAGCGGTGGGCTCTCGTACGACAGTAAGCTCGTCCCGAAGTCGGGCTGTTTGGCTCGTTGGCCGGCTTCCGGTCGACAAGGGTCACGGCTCAACATGCAAGCTTTTGGCTCATGGGTTAGCCTCGGTTGACAAACAGCATGACTCAACAATAAACTTGAAGGAATTACTTTGGCAAGGCGTATTAATTCTCGCGACATTCTTTTGGTTGAGTATAACACTGCTCAAAACTGGTATGCTCAAATTCCAATTAAAAATTGGTTATGTGTTTTAGTGAGTGATAACCGGGAAAGGAGGTATCTTGATGAAGTCATCTCAAAAATTATCCTCAAGGATGTTTGCTGGATAGCCACAGTTGGGAAGCAATGTGAAGAGGTACACGATTTGATAGATGAAGAAATCGTATTTAGGGAAGTAGAGGAAGAAGACAAGCCTTACCTTCCTAGTCATGCTATAATGACCACTTGGCATCATGATTTTGAGGACGGTATCTGGTTTTCAATTATCGCAGCCAATGACGATGAGGTTGACATTGAGACAGTTGTCATTCTGGATATGACCAATGGAGAAAGAATGGCTGATATTCAGACAGCTCTTGACAAGGCTGAATACGATAGGTAGAAAGGTTCTGATCTCCTCTGCCGTCCTTCGGGCGACAGGGAGCACGTCCCGCCGGAAAGCGGGGCAGCCCAACCAAACAGGGGTGTAAAGGTTGAAAGTTCGTTTGTTGTCTTGGGTGGTTTCATCATCCATCAGCCCCTGTTGGCGTTGGGTGATGCGAACAGGCTGAAAAACAACGTAGTGGCCGGGTTTCGTGTGACAACGCTCACAGCTCGTTAGGCTGATTTTTGGATTGTTTGCAAGCGTCGGTTGACACGAGAATCGCCCCGTTAGGCAAATTAATGGGTTGGTTGAAAGTAGACTTTCGGGCGACAAAAGACTCTCTTTTATTAATATAGTGTACTGTCCCACTTTAGTTCTTACTTTTAACATTGAGCGAGAGTAACTTTAAAGATGAAAAAATTACAAGTATTTGTATCATCCACATATAGTGATTTGTTAGAGGAGCGCCAAGCCTGTGTCGAAACCATTTTGCAGGCAGGTCACATACCCGCAGGTATGGAGTTATTTGCAGCAGGAAGTGAAACCCAGCTTGAAACGATAAAAAGATGGATTGATGCTTCTGATGTTTACATGCTACTTTTAGGTGGTAGATACGGCTCTTTAGACCCAAAGACTAAGCTGGCATATACAGAAGTCGAATATAGATACGCTATCGAAAAGAAAAAGCCCGTTTTCGCTGTGGTTATGTCAGATGCTTTTCTTGATACGAAAATAACTCAAGTTGGTAGAGCATGTATGTCGTCAAATGAAAGTGGACAGACGCGGGTGAAAAGAGAAGAGATGGTTTTAGCCACTTTGGGCTCGCTGAAAAATATGATTTTTCCGGCGTTGGGACAAACTTAGCTGCTTCGTTTTTTGCCGACTAGCCAAGATCTGCTCTTGACGACCCCAGTACGCATCGGCTGGCCGTACGTTGTCCAGTGATTCATGGTAGCGTTGATGATTATAATAGTCTACCCACTCCGTTAGGCGTTCTCTCAACTCATCCGGACTATAGTAGTGTTCTAATAACAGCACGTTTTTCATGGATCGATGATACCGCTCGATCTTTCCTTGGGTCATCGGATGAAAGGGAGCGCTACGAATATGATCGATGCTTTCTCCTTTCAGATAATCCTTTAGATAGCGAGATACATAAGCCGAACCATTGTCGGAGAGCATACGAGGCCGCTGACCACTTTTCAGACTACTCGCTTTCAGAGCAGCTTGCACGGTTCGCTCTACATCTGTCGCTTGCATGCCCGGACATAATTCCCAAGCTAAGATGTACCGAGAATAATCATCCAATACCGTCGACAGATAATACCAACCCCAGTGCTTGATCTTGAAATAGGTGAAGTCAGTCTGCCAGAGTTGATTGGGAGCCGTGGTCGGATTATAGAAGTGGTCAGCCGCTTCCATCAACCGATAAGCAGGGGTAGTGATTAGCCCCCGACTTTTGAGAACCCGGTAAACGGTGGATTCGGAGACAAACCACTGCTCATTATCAACGATATAGCAAGCCAGTTCGCGACTGGAAAGGTCAGGTCGATCTAAAGCTAGCTCAACAATCCGATTTTTTTCGCCGATTGGTAGTTGATTCCAGATGCTTGTACGACGGCAAGGTTGATCGGCCAAGCCATCAAAGCCAGCGCTTAAATAACGCTTATACCAGCTGTAAAAAGTAGCTCGGTTGATCCCCAGTTCCTGTAACGTGGCCTTTACACTGATGGGTGACTGTTCGACTAAGCTTATAATCTCCATTTTCTCGGACTGAGTCATGTGATGATCGGGGTTAATCGTCGGCCTTAAGGCTTTTTTTTAATACCCGATTCTCTAAGCTCAGTTCGGCTACCAGCTGTTTAAGAGCCTCATTTTCGGACTTGATGGACTGCACTTCGGGAGCGGTGGCTTCTCGAGTTGTATCACCCGCCAGTCGTTTCTTACCCGCTTCGAGAAACTCTTTACTCCAGCGGTAATAAATGTTGGTGTTGAGCCCTTCCCGCCGACAGATCTCAGCTACTGACTGTTCGCCTTGCAAGCCTTCTAGCACAATGCGAATCTTTTCTTCAGCGGTGTATTGGCGTCGGGTTTGTCGCTGAATGTCTTTGATGATGGATAAAGCAGGCTTGCGCTCGGCAGAGGTGGGAGATTGCGAGGCTGTGCGCTTGGCTTTGGAGGTTTTAGCCGAATTGGACATAATTAAGGAGGTTTGAGTGAAACAATTTACTGAATTGTCTCTTCTCATTTTCACCCCTTTTGTCCACTTTCATTTGACGACGTACAGTAGAGCAGTCCTTGAGCAGGATAACGTCGATAAGTACAGGAAATTCAAGAAAGTTGTGATGTCAAAAATCGTCAAATTTTTTGACAGCTTGGATGGAATAAAATTGGCTATTTTTCAGTCAATGATTGAAATTGATAGCCGCTACAATTTAGAAGGCTGGGTTAGAGGAAGCGAAGTTGTAGATGTAAAGCCGCTAATCAGTCAAATATCTGCCCTTACTCAAGAAAACGCTGATTTAAAGAGGGAGATTGCCAGCTTGCGTAAAAATGCTGTTAAGCAATCGAAATCAAAACGTACTTTAAAACAGTTTGAGTTACAGGGCACTATTCATACTGTTGAGCATTGGCGAGATATGCTAACTAAAGTGTTAGGAATCTTTGCTGAACAAAAACGATTTAAAGACCCGGATGTACTATTGAATCTGAACAATAACCGAGCTACATTTTTTACTTTTGACGAATCAAAGGTTAGCCGTCCTCACAAAATTCCATTAACAAATCTGTATCTCGGAACTCATCAAAGCCCTGATAGTTTTCAAAGATTAACGCGGTTAGTTGTCGAAGCCATTGGTTTACCTGAAAGCTCTTTCAAAATAATCGGAGAATTGCCTAATCCCAACGCACATTCAGATTGAAGGTGTATCTCTATAAATGTCAGGAAGGGTATTTTCAAGGTTTCCAGTAGCTTTGCGACATGGAAACAGGTATTTACATTCCTATTATTTCGGACTATGGCTTCAAAGCTACCTTTGGTAATGAAGCTGACAGTTTATTCCTTCGTACCGCTTTACAGGCACTTATCAAATCAGACACACCCATTCGAGAGGTGCATTTTGATAAGAATGTGTTTGAAGCACTGACCATCGACAGTCGAAGCGGCATTTTTGATTTAGCCTGCACGGATGAAAACGGTAGTCAGTTCATCGTGGAAATGCAGTTAGGCTTGGCTCCGCATTTTGTGCAGCGGATGAAATTTTACGCTCTACACAAGTTTAACACAGTGGTAGAGCGAGGGGAGTTCGATTATGCCAATCTGCCTAAAATCTATGCGATTGCTATTTTAGCAAAGAACATTCTGCCAACGACTCAGTTTCATACCGTTGCCAATCTACGCAGTGAGGAGGGTGAAATTATTGATAGTCAGATGACGTTTATCACCGTAGAATTGGCTAAGTTTAATAAGCAAGTAGCTGAAATAGAGACCGATTTAGAAAAACTGGTTTATACCATGAAGACGCTTCATACTACTGAGCCTACTCAATACCCCGCTTTCTGGAATGAGGAATGGCTCAAACGGGCTATTGACGAGTTGGACACGCGGAAAATGACTCCAGAAGAGCGGGCTTACTTTGCGCGTGTGACAGCAGCTAATGCCGAAGCAGTAAAGGCTGAGAAGCAACGGATTCAAGAAGCAGTAGAGAAAAAAGAAGTTGAGACAGTAAAGAACCTGTTGAACTTAGGCATTTTAACTGTCAGTCAGATAGCACAAACCGTTGGCGTGAGCGAAAACTTTGTTCGCCAACTCTCCGGAGACAGGTAGCAGGCCGCAAAGTCAAGCTTTGACAGCCCAACCGTCCATGTGTGTAAATGTCTCGCTACGCTCGTCATCAGCACATGGAGATGTTGGGTGAACTCAACAGTCTGTAATGTAGTGGTGGGCTTTCTGTCGACAAGGAGTACGGCTCGATAGGCGATCTTTTTAGCTCGTTGGTCAGTTTCGGTTGACAAAGGGTACGCCCCGATAATTAGGCTTTAAGATGTATGGCGGCTTGGGGGCGACAGCGCAAACGCCCCTGTTTGGAAACTCGATAACAAAGACAAAAATGGCAGAACGGTTAGTTTCTTGTGAAGAACATGGGGAGTTGCCCGGTGGCTTTGTATGTCAGCATGTATTTAATGGGGAACGTTTAGGCTTTCATCAGGGACATGACGAGGATGGTGAGCCTAGTTTAGAAGGGTGGTGTAATCGATGCGAAAACCTACGAGCTCTTGGGCAGGGGTGGAACGATGATAATATGGCTTTTGCGGACATCAAGTTAGTTTGTTCAGCGTGTTTTGAACGTATCAAAAATTTGAATCAATTGAGACGGCCATAATATGTTTGGCTCCCCTGTCACCCTTCGGGCGACAGGATGCTCGCCGGTTGGGAAGGCGGGGCAGCCCAACCAAACAGGGGTGTAAAGGCAGGCAGATACTTTTGTTGTTTTTAGTGGTCTCAGCGGCCATCAGCCCCTGTGGTCGTTGCGTGACCCGGCCAAGATGGGAGTGCTAGGCGGATTACCGGCAACAGGATGCACGGCTCGACAGGTAGTTTTTAGGCTCGTTGGGCGATTTCGGTTGACAGAAAGAACGCTCTAATAAGGATAGCCATAAGTGTCTATGTCACTGAGCGAAAAGGATAAAATAGCGTTTGAAAGAGCCTATAATGATAATGGCATTTTCACTTATTTTGGTGATGTCTTTGAAGTCTTAATTAGCGAAAAGGCGCACATCATAAAATGGGAAAATGTCGTCGGTATGGTAGGCTTTAAAAAAGATTTATACACTATTGATACCATCGGCTTAGACATATTTTGTGACAGTAACTTTCAATTCACTATCTACGAGGAAACTCCCAGATGGTTTCAGTTCCTGCACAAGTCTAAAATCGCTATCGAAGAAATCCCTGAACATTGGGAGATTGATATTGCAGTCCCAGCTTTCGAGTCTAAGCCAACTTTAGTATACGACCGACAGGGTAGAAACCTAACTGAATTTATTAAAGATGAATACTCAGCATTAAGTCCCACGATTGTTGAACGTAGTATCAGCAGGATACGTAACTGGTTTAGTTAATTTCGCTCTGCGTGGGGGCGTTCCCCGTCGACAGGAAGCACGTCCCGCAGGAAAGTATGCAGCCCAACCAGCAAAGGGTGTAAAGGTTGACACTACGTTTGTTGTATCGAGTATTTTGCTCATCCATCAGCCCTTTGGGTCGTTGGGTGGCGGGTCCAAAATAGGAATCAAAGGCGGGTTACGGCTGACAGGGGGCACGGCTCGACAGGTATTTTTGGGCTCGTTGGGCGGCTTCGGTTGACAGGCCAAACGCCCCTAAACTCGGGCTTTGACCAGTTAGGCGGCTCACTTGCGACAGCAGAAACGCCCCGATTGGGCCCGCTCGACAAAAGCGGATGCGTGGCGTTGTTGAGCTTCGCGCTCGGCCTGGAAATCGGTTCCGTGCGTTTGTGTCCGCTCCGCGTGGGGGTTGCTTCCTGCGACAGGACTCCCGTCCCGTCTTGGAGTTTGCAGCCCAACCTCCGCTGAGTTCGCGGGCGAACACACGCACAAGAACGCATGAATTGAAAAGCCACTTGCCAAGCTTATCTTTACTGAGCTATCAGTAGCCCCCTGTGGGAAGATCGTCTCATTTGTTGGTGCTCATCAACCCGTCCAACCTTCCGATTTGGCTATTGGCTATCAGTCTATGTTGATAGATTGATGCATCGAACTCGCAACTGGTGGAGCCTTAAGCTACCCCGTACATCCTACTACTTGTTTTTGAAAATAGCCCGCTGATAGTAATTCGTCACCTTTTAGACCATCGCCCCGATGAAAAAACAGGAGATTCCAAACTATCACGCTATGCCCATCGTCCATCAGCAGGTAGCTGGTATAGACATCGGCTCACAGTTTCATGTGGTGGCCGTCGGTGACGACCCTAAAACCGATGTCAAGCAATTCGGCGTTTCCACCAGCGAGTTATTTCGATTGGCCCGATGGCTCACCGATAACCATGTTCAACATGTAGCTTTAGAAGCTACTGGTGGGTACGAAAAACCATTGGTCAATGTGTTACAGGTCGCTGGGTTTGAGGTTCTGGTGACCGCTGGAGCCAACACCAAGAACTACCGACGCTTCAAATCGGATACATCAGATGCTATTCACATCCGTACTTTGCATAGTCTGGGCCTGCTACCACCTATTTTTCTGCCCGATGAGTTTGCTACTACTATTTGGCCTCTAGTGCGTATGCGCCGGGGGCTGATTGACAATGCCTCTAGCTACATTCGTCAGATTCAGAAAGCCTTACGAGCGGGCAATGTGCGGCTGGACACGGTCTTGACCGATACCACTTCCGTATCGGGTCTGCGGGTGATTGCCGCCATTTGTGAGGGCGAGGAAGACCCCGTTAAACTGGCGGCTTTGGTTGATGCAGGCTGTAAGAAAAAGCCCACCGAGATCATCGAGTTGTTACAGGGCAACTGGAACGAGGTCATGCGTTTTGAAGTGCACTCGTGTTATCGCATCTACAAAACTTTGCAGACGGAGATGGCCGATTTAGATAAGAAACTCGACGAACATTTTGTTCAGTATACTCAGAAGTTGGCCCTACCAGCCAAAACAGAAGACCCCACCAAAGGCCGTCAGAAGCTGCGGATCTCCAAAAACACCCCGCGTATCCCCATTGAGGTGTATGCTCACAAACTGCTGAGCGTTGATCTAAGCAACATTCCCGGCTTTGGTCGGGATGCTTTACTGGGCTTCTTAGGGGAGGTGGGCGAAGCGGTGAGCCGCTTTCACTCGGCCAAAGCGTTTGCAAAGTGGCTTGGTTTTACACCCAACAATAAATCATCGGGTGGTAAAGTACTCTCCAAGAAGACCTTGAAGAACAAGTCGGGCTTACCCAATACGTTTCGGATGGTAGCCAACTCGATTGGCAACATGAAGAAAGCGAATCCGCTGACGGCCTTTTTTCAAAGGATAGCCTACAAAGCAGGGCGGATCAAAGCGGTTACGGCCACAGGGCGGAAGGTGGCCGTGCTGGTATACAAGATGCTGACAACGGGGGAGGCTTATGATCCGGGCAAACTGGTGCGGGATGCGGATCAGTTCAGGCTGCAACAGATTCGTCTAATGAAGAAAAAAATAGTCAAATTCGGGATTACGGGTACAGATTTGGGCCTTTTTGCTAATTTAGGAGCGATCTGATAATAAGGGAGTTAGGAAGCATGCGTACATCCCAATGAGGGTGTAAAGGTCCAAACTACGTTAGTTTAATTATCTTGCGTGGCACTCCATCAACCCTCATGGGTGTTGGGTGAACTCAACAAGCTGTTAAAAAAAGCGTATTTGCGGGCTTCGTGCGACAACTTGCATGTTTCGTGACAGGGTGGTTTTGGTTTATTTGCCGGGTTGGGTGCGACAGGGTGAACGCCCCAGTTGGGCAGGTTGAAAAAGTGGGCTTGCTATGTCACCTGCGACAAGCCAACCGCCCCGACAGGCGAGCCTTGGCAAGACTCGGTAGAACAAAGCGGATTCGCTACGTAGTGAAAGGCTTCGCGCTCGGCTTTAATCGGATTGGTGCGTTTTGCCCGCTCCGCGTGGGGTCGCTTTCCGGTGACAGGGAGCGCGTCTCGTGGGGAAGTTTGCAGCCCAACCAAACAGGGGTGTAAAGGCAGGCGGCTATGTTTGTAGTTTCAAGTGACTTTTGGGGCCATCAGCCCTCGCGGGCGTTGGGTGTTCCGAACAGCCTGAATGAGTGTTTACAGGTCTCGTGCGACAAGCTGCCCGGCTCGATAGGGGCCTTTGGGCTCACTCGGCGGCTTCCGTTGACAGGCCAACCGCCCCGACAGTGGGGCTTGGGCAAGTTCGGCGGGTCCCGGGTAACTCCAGAAACGCCCCGGTTAACGAGGTAAGCATAGCGGTTTCGCTACAGTGTCAAGCTTCGCGCTTGTTTTAAATAAAATATTTTTCCGATAAAAAGATGTCGATTTTCTACTTGTTGTATCTGACTGTGGTCCGATAGGTTTGTGGCGGACATTAAACCGCGACAATCATGAAAACCGGACTTCTTTTACTGCTTATTACGTGCCTTCTTCAAACCATTTCGCAGGCCCAGTCAAAAACCTACCTGCTGATTCATGGGGGCTGGCACGGGGCTTGGTGCTGGAAAAAGGTAGTACCCCTGCTGGAAGCCAAAGGCAATCGGGTATTGGCTATTGATTTGCCTGGTCATGGCGACGATAAAACCCCGATGGCGACCGTTACGCTTGACGATTATGTACAAAAAATAGTGTCTGTAGTCAATACTCAAACGGGACCTGTTATTCTAGTTGGGCACTCAATGGCGGGCATTGCGATTGCTCAGGCAGCCGAGGTATTAGGTAAAGAAAAAGTGGCGAAGTTGGTATTTTTGGATGCCTTTATGCCTAAAAATGGCGAATCCGTATTTGCGTTGGCGGGAAAAGCGGGTGAGCAAAACAAAGCCGCTGGCAAACCGGAGTCGGGATCTTCATTAACGGAGAGCCTAATTCTTTCGGATGACAAAAAGACTTCGGTGATTAAGCCGGATAGGGTCGGTCAATTGTTCTACCACGATTGCTCTGCTGACGACGTAAGCTTTGCCAAGGCACACTTATGTCCGCAGTCGATGGCCTGCCTAGGTACGCCTGTGAACGTAACGAATGCCCGTTACGGGGCTGTTTCGAAAGTGTATATTCTCTGCACGCAGGCGAAAGACTTGGACAAAAGCAGTTTAGCACAGAACGTACCCGTCCAGAAATTGTATACTTTAGCCAGTAGTCATTCACCATTCTTTTCGATGCCTGAAAAACTGGTCGCCATTCTTGCTGAGCTATGATTTTCCAAGAAATACTTCCTTGTCTAGCGTTAAGGCCCTTTGTCAGGAATTACCTGCTGGTTCATCTGCATGATGTTATCTTCCCCGTCAAACCTTACCCAACGCGAATCGAACAGGCACTTGTGTTTTTTGCACGGGGGTATATTGAATCGCACGATCCGCTGACAGGAAAATGGGAAAAAATTGCTCGTAATGCGCTGTTTGGTCAGCACGTTTCGCGCCTAAATTTTCACACCTTCACGGAACCCGATTTCCTGATGTTGATGGTCATTTTTCAGCCAGGAGCGATGCATCGCCTGCTGGGGATTTCAAGCAATGAACTCACTCAGGAATTCTGTAATGCGGAATGGGTGATTAACGCCGAATTACAGTCCGTAAACGACCAGATCGCCAATACTACTACGTATCCGGCGGTGATTGATCGGGCGGAAGAATACCTACTACGACAACTACGAACGATAAAAATTGACGCACATCCTATTGACCAAATTGGAAGCTTGTTACTACATTGTCCAACGCCCTTTTCGTTAGACTGGTTGGCGGACCAATCTAACTTAAGTCCCCGTCAGTTTGAGCGAAAATTCAACGAACGAATCGGCATCGGCCCTAAACTCTACAGCCGTATCAGTCGATTTTACCAGGCGTTTGATTATAAAGAAAAGTACCCAACGGTTGACTGGCTCACTATAGCCATAAATTTTGGCTATACCGACTATAACCACTTAGCAAAGGATTTTAAGCAATTTACCAATGTAACACCAAACATTATCCTGCACGAGTACACCCAACGACCAGAAATTATAGTTAATCTTTAAACGACGTGAACCTAAATCACCACAAAAGGAAGTGTAATCATTGATTGCTTCATAGTTTCAGGCTGTCTGTGGACAGGGATCACGTCCCGAAGGAAAGTTCGCAGCCCAACCGGGCGAGGTTGGAAAAGTCCGAACTCTGTTCGTTTACTTAGCTGGTGTAGCGCTCCATCAGCCCTTGGGGGCGTTGGGTACGTGCCCATAAAGTGCTTACTAGGCGGTTGACGGGTGACAAGGGAATGACAAGTTAGGTTGTTGCTCATGGGCGAGCTACGTGTGACAGGCCAGCCGCTTTTATACCGAATAGGAAATAGCTTTATTGCCGTTTTAAATGGAGGAGCTTCTCTGCGACAGGAGGCACGTCCCGTGGGAGAGTTTGCACAACCACCAGGGGGGGGGGGGAAGGTCGAAAGTTGGGTTGTTTTAGTTAACTTGTGAGGCAATCTATCAATCCTCGCTGGTGTTGAGTACGTCAGACAAGTATAAAAAAACGTGTGTTTGTTCGCTCAGGTGCCAGGCCTTGGGGCTCGTTGGGCGGCTTCAGTTGGCAAGTCAAACGCCTAAGTTAGCCAGCTAAAAGGTGCATATGCTACGTTTTGTACGACAGGCTAACCGCTTGTACTTCGACAAAGTATGTTCGAGTAAATGGATAAAAAACGGATTTTAAAGGCGTTGTTTATTGGTTTTATTTGTCTCATCATTGTGACAAACGTCGTCCGTTTAGTGGTTGATTATTATACTCCTTCTTTTCTCTTCGAGTTGATTGACCAAGCAAAAGCCGATAAAGCCTTGGTGGAGTATATAGGGGATTATAAAGAGTATAGATTTTCGTATACATCGCCGAATCGAGCTAAGTTACGTTTTGAGCTGTCAATTATTGGCGACGATAGCACACTCACATATGAAGGCCAAGCCGCTAAGATTTCAGAAAGGCAGTGGAAGATTGAACAAATTAAATCAACTGTATGGGCGCCTTAATCTATGATTTATAGGGGCGGTTTGGTTTGCCAGTAATATCAAAAACGTCCCCAGGGAAAGTTGGCAGCCCAACCAAATGAGTTTATAAAGTTGAAGGTAACGCATATAAAGCGAGCTAGCCTGCATATCATCAACCCTTTTGGGTATTGGCTGAAGCAAACAACAGATAATGTAGTGGTTAGGTCGTGTGCGATGGATCGTTCGTCCCAACCGAGTAGCTTTTGGCTCATTAGGCCGCGTCCGTATGACATATAAACCCTCAGACAGTCCACATTTACAAGTTAGTGAAGACAAGTTTAAACAATGACAACTACCTTATTCCGACCTGTTAGTAAAAAAGAGTTAGACCTGATTGAACAGTCTAACTGGACAAAATTTCCACCTCGCTTACTTGAACAACCTATTTTCTACCCAGTCACTAACATCGAATACGCCCGACAAATAACAGTTGAATGGAATGTGCCAGCTTACGGCAACGGGTACGTAACCAAGTTTGACGTTGATAGTGAATACCTGAAAAAGTATAATATAGAAAATGTGGGAGGGCCTATTCATAATGAATTGTGGGTCCCCTCTGAAGAGCTTGAGGAGTTCAATAGCCACATAGTCGGTCCAATTGAAGTAATCGAATCTTACGAAAAATAGGCAAGAGCAGGTCTCGTGCGACGGGAGCCTCGCCGGTTGGTAGGTTTGCAGCCCAACCAAACGAGGTTTTAAAGGTTAAAGTACGGTTTTAGTTCTGCACTCACTTGGAAATAATCTACGGTGGACTGCCTTCTGACAGTTTGTTACTCGGCCAATACAACATTTCCGTTTTGGCTAAATAGTAGTCCGGTTAGGCTAAATCACCATTGCGATTTGTTCCGAGTTTTGAGCCATGAAAGCATACTTATTATATGAAGCTGGAGGGGTCGATAAGTTGATTCTTAGCGAAACCCAGAGACCTACTTTAAAAAGTGGGGAAGTATTAATCAGAGTAAAAGCCATCGGTATAAATCCCGCTGATACCATTTATCGAAATTCATCCAAATTGATCTCCTATATATTTGGTGAAGAGCAGCCCGTAATAATGGGTTGGGATATAGCTGGGGAGGTTGTCGAAAAGTCTGAGAATACGGCTGGATTTGAGGTAGGTGATACCGTGTTTGCTCTTTTGCAAAATGCTCGTGGTTATGCTGAATTTGTGGCGGTCAATGTAGGACTATTAGCGCATAAACCAGGTAAGATTACTTTTGAAGAAGCTGCTGCTGCTCCAATGGCTGGTTTGACAGCCTGGCAGCCACTGGTTCACGGAATGAATATCAAAAAGGGCAACAAAATTCTTATACATGGAGCTGCCGGGGGAGTTGGCCACTATGCTGTGCAAATAGCCCATTATTTAGATGCAGAGGTAATTGCAACATCTTCCGGTAAAAATCACGATTTTGTTATGTCCCTCGGTGCTGATAAACATATCGATTACCAAACTGAACATTTCTGGGAAGTAATTAGCGATGTTGATTTTGTTTTAGATACTATTGGAGGAGAAACGTTGGAGCATTCGATTGATGTAACCAAGCCGGGTGGTACAATTATTTCGATTATTCCTATGACGGACGAGCGTCTAAAGTCCAAAGCGCAGGCAAAAAACGTAAAATTGTCCTTATGGGGATTGCAATTTAATGGAGAAGATCTTAGAGCGTTCGCTGATTTAATGGCTAAGGGTATACTAAAATCCTACATCGCTAAAACGTATCCTTTTACAGCTATGGCTGAAGCGCATACACAGGTAGAAACTCGTCGCACCGCAGGAAAAATTGTACTTACAGTTTAGCCAGATGATTCATCAAATAAAAACAATTGAGCAATTTTATAAATTAAGAAATTTAGCACCACCAGCGCATCCACTAATTAGCGTTCTCGATATTTCCAATGCCCCAGTATATGAGCAGATCGAATCGGGAAGTGTAGTCTTCGGTTTTTATGTACTATCATTTAAAAGTGGTTGCACGGCAAATACAAAATATAGCCAGTTATGTGAAGATTCTGATGCGAGTATTTTAGGCTTTCGAGCGCCAGGACAGGTAGTAAAGGTAGAACCCAACAAGGCTGTAACTCCTAGTGCATCAGGGTGGATGCTTTGCATTCATCCCGATTTCTTATGGCACACTCCGCTTGCAAGAAAAATCAGAAGCTATGATTTTTTTTACTATGATTTAAAAGAAGCACTGTTTTTATCTGACGAAGAGCAAACCACAATAAACATCATTGTTGCAAATATCTCGTACGAGTTTCAAAAAAATACAGATAGATTTAGTCATAATATTACGATTGCTTTAATTGATGCATTATTAGCCTATATCGAACGATTTTATCAAAGACAATTTAATGCGAATAAGGTTGCTAGTCATCAATTACTCGATAGATTAGACTACTTGCTAAATAACTATTTTGATAATGAGAATTTATTGAAATCGGGTTTGCCAAATGTTACAGCGGTCGCTGAAGAATTAAATATTTCTCCACACTACCTAAGTGCCCTGTTGAGATCAATAACTGGGAAGAATGCGCAACAGCATATTCACGAAAAACTCATTTCTAAGGCCAAAGAATTATTATCTACGACGGATCTATCCGTTAGCGAAATCGCATATACTCTGGGGTTTGAACACCTACAATCATTCAGCAAACTATTTAAAACAAAGACCCAGCTTTCACCTTTACAATTTAGGAAATCGTTCAACTGACAAAAAAACAGTGACCGACAAAAAGTCCTACTGGTAATATTGGTTTGGCGATAGGGTGGCCGAAGGGCCTCATTCAACTGGTGTGTTACTGTTAAACTTTTGTATTAAATTGGGCTGACGTATTTTCAATTCCATTATAACGTCAAGCCGTTCAATGTTGGGGCAATATAACAGACCGAAAATAAGCATACCAGGCAGATCAATAGTGTGCAGATTGCGTTCGATAGGCCGCACATCTTAACAGGACAGCTTTTTGGGCTCGCCGGTCAGGCTTCGGTTGACACGAGAATTGCTCCGGTTAGGCAGGCTGATAAAAGTGGGTCTATGCCGCTTTACGCTGATGGACCAATTAATACAGAAACCCTTAAAAAATACCAGTATGAAAACTAATCTCGTATTCGTTTTATTAGTTCTTGGCACATATTTTTCAACATTTGCGCAACAAACACAAGCTCGTAAATCCGAAATCAAAGCGGATGTTGTCGAAAAAGGATTGATTAAGGTATCTATTTTTTACCCGTATGCAGAAGGCAAGACGTTCGATATGGATTATTACGAAAAAAGCCATATGCCATTTGTCGCAGGTTTGTTAGGGTCTAACTTGGTACGCTATACAATAGAAAAAGGTATCGCCAGTGGAATTCCCAACACTCCCTTACCATTTATGGCGATTGGAAGTTTTTATGTTAAGAGTCTACCTGATTATCAAGCTGCTATCGCTCCTAATCGAGATGCAATACGGGCAGATTTTCCAAAGTACACCAATATTACTCCTACTATACTGGTTAGTGAAGTGGTAAGGTGATTTTTAGCAACAGCACGCTTAGCACGTCCTGCCAGTGCGATTCGTTCTTGGGAGGAAATGCCGATAAGCATAAATTGAGCGATAAAAACGTAACTACAGTCTCAGAATTTTTTTAACGTAACAAGTTAGTATGTTGTCCAGTAAAGACTATTCGAAAATGACACTTGACGAATTAGTGTCAGAAGAGAAAAAAATAAAATCACAAAAAATTACAACTGCTGTGTTTATAGGTTTGCTAGTTGGCATCGCTATTTATGCAGCCACTCATAAAAGTTTTATCCTCCCTGTTATTTTACTGGGTTTTTCGTTCCTAATTGGTTCGAGATATTCACAAAATCTGAAGCGTATTCAAGCGGAAATAAGCCAAAGAGATACTGTCCGTTAATTCGCCCTGCAATAACCTATCTCGATAGGCAAGCTTTTCGTCTATTTTGGGGGCTTTGGTTGCCACAAACTACACTGCGTCGTTACGCTCGGCTCTAAGCGCAAGTCGTTAGATCAGGCAAGCACAAATACCTTCATAGCAACAAAACGCACAATGCTTCGTATATGCAATCAGACTCAGAACGTATTCGTGATTTATATCAACGGCATGCCTTACTATGGAATGAGGAGCGAAATCGGAGCTTATTTGAAAAGGCGTGGCTGGATCGTTTTCTGAGTCTCATTCCGGCTGATGCTTCGGTTCTTGATCTTGGTTGCGGTATGGGAGAGCCTATTGCTAACTATTTAATTGAGCAAGGTTGTACAGTTACAGGCGTAGATACCTCACATACGTTCATCGACCTATGTAAAAACCGCTTTCCTCAGCAAAACTGGCTAGTTGCGGATATGCGTAATGTAGTTCTCGACAAGAAGTTTCAGGGTATTTTAGCCTGGGATAGTTTCTTTCATCTGAATCACGCAGACCAACGTCAGATGTTTCCGGTTTTTCGTAACTACGCGGCCTCAGGTGCTGCGTTGCTGTTTACCAGTGGCCCTTCGTACGGTGAAGCAATAGGCGAATACCAGGGTGAACCGCTTTATCATGCCAGTTTAGATACTATCGATTACCAAAACCTTCTCCAAGAGCAAGGGTTTACGGTTATCGATCATGTTGTGGAAGATCCAACCTGCGGATATCGTACGGTTTGGCTAGCTAAGTTGAACTAGTGTATGCCCTTTTTAGACAGAAGCGATGAGGTGTCAAGTGATAAATCAATCCGCTGGCATAGGATAGGCGTACATAACCTATCATGCAGAACGTTAAACGCTATTTAGCCGCTTTAGGGTGGTTGATCCCGATGTTGGGTTTCGCCCAACGCATTGATAATACCGCATCGTTTCGGCAAATTGATAGTGATAAGTACTGGCGCTTTCACTACGACAACGATTATTTTACCGCCACGGACCAATACTATACGCAGGGCTACAATATTGAAATCGTCAATCCGGCACTCCGAAAAAATCCACTGACAAAGCTGCTCATTAAAGCCAGGGACAGTTATGTTCAATACGGATTGGCGTTAGAACATTTCGGATTTACGCCGACTACCCTCGGAAGCGATGCTATTTTAGTAGGCGACCGTCCGTTTGCGGCTTGTATTCTGCTCAAAACATTCAGTATATCAACCGATACACTGCGCCGGGCTAGAATAGCGTCGGTATTGAGTACGGGGATGATAGGCCCGGTTGCGTTTGGGTACGAAATGCAGTCGGCGATTCACCGGCTCATAAACGGTGTTGAACCGCATGGCTGGCAACATCAGATTCGCAACGATGCGATCGTGAATTATAGCCTTACTTACGAAAAGCAACTCTATGCCTATCGTCACGCGCTATCGGTAAGTGCTAATGCTCAGGCTCAGGTGGGCACGTTTGTGGATCGATTACAAACGGGATTTGTGGTAATGGTGGGTCGATTCGATTCGCCGTTTGGCACAACTGCAAAGAGGTTGCCGTTGCAACTCTATGTATATGCGCAGCCACTGGTGAGTCTTGTTGCTTACGATGCTTCTTTGCAGGGAGGCCTGTTCAATCGAAGTAGCCCCTACGTGATCCCTACCGAACAACTGGCGAGAACGACATTTCAGGCGAACTATGGAGCCGTATTTCGTTACAAAAAATTGTATCTGGAATATTATCAATCCTTACTTACCCGAGAGTTTGACACCGGTATGCAGCATCGTTGGGGAGGTATAAAAATTGGGGCCTCTGTAGGATTGTTTTCAAAGCCAGCACAATGAATTCACAATCTGCCGAACGAGTTTAGCTAATCGGGTAGGGGTTCTCTGGTTAAGCCACCCATCATGGCGTAAAATAAATCTACATACATGCGCTTTGGATAGATTAGGCATGTTGTCCTATCTTCGTTGACAAATACGCTCGATAAATGAAAGTTAGAAAAGCAGTGATTACCGCAGCCGCTCGCGGAGAACGATTATATCCAGTAGCCGACACGATACAGAAAGCCATGCTCCCGGTTATTGATACCGATGGATTGCATAAGCCCGTTATTCAGGCCATTGCTGAAGAGGCTTTTCTAAGCGGTATTGAGGAAATCTGCATTGTTTGTGCCCCTGGCGATGGCGAACGCTATATTAATGCCTTTACCTCACTGCGCGACAACCTGGTTAAATCATACAAAAGTGTTGACTGGGCACGGGAAGAAGCCGAAAAAATTGATAATCTCATTAGCCGAATTCAGTTTACCGAGCAGCAGGAGCCGCTGGGTTATGGCCACGCCGTTTATTGTGCCAAAGACTTCGTCAACGATGAGCCTTTTCTACTTCTCCTGGGCGATTACCTGTATGTGTCGAACCTCACCAGCAAGCGGTGTGCAGCTCAGCTCATCGAACTGGCGATGCAGGAGAACTGCTCTGTATCGGCGGTTAATCCCACGATTGAGCATCAGATTGGAAAGTATGGCACGATTACGGGCAAGCATGAGCCGGGGGTAAATGGGGTTTATCAGATTGAAAAACTCATAGAGAAACCTTCGTTGAGTCTGGCCGAGCTCGAACTACAAACGCCCGGCTTACGTGTTGGTTATTACCTCTGTTTCTTCGGCATGCACGTATTTACACCCACCGTGTTTAGCCTTCTTGAGAAGCAACTGGCCCTGGGCAGCAAGAATACGCCACTAACACCGGCCCTACAGGAATTGGCCGATACCGAAAAATACCTGGCGCTGGAGGTTAAGGGCAATCGCTATGACCTGAGCGGACGGCAGGGTTTGCTACGGGCACAAATGGCCCTTGGCTTAGCAGGCGTGGCCCACGACGAAATCCTGACGTCGATGGTCGAACTGCTGGCCGAAGCCAATACGCGAAAGGCGCAATTGATTCAGTAAGTAAATGGTCAATTGATGATGAATAATGGACAATGAATTAACCGTATTCATTATCCACCACTCAGTATGCATTGGCCACTATCCATTATTCATTTACTTATCAATCAACATGAATGTTTTTATAGAAACGATTACGTCTGCCGATCCCGCTGTTCGTAACCGATCCTTTTTTGATATAAGCCGAAATTTATCCGCCAATACCTTATTAAAAGCGCTGCGTGAACTGGACGAATTTCGAAAGTCTACGCCCAATCTCTACGATAAAGTCCGGGCGATTCTTTTCCTGTATGCTGGTTTCCGCTTTTTTCTGATGGAAACAAAGGAGATTCCGGCCATTGGAAAAATCCCCTACGCTGGTTTCGACGATTTGCTAGCTCGCCGATTTGAGCAGGCTATTGCCACGTTTTTGCAGGATTTGGACAAACGAGGTCCCAATGCAACCCTGTTCAGTGGATTGGCCGATAGCTACCATCAGTTGTCTTTCCAGACACTGGCTGATCAGGTTCGTAAGAGTGTTCGGTCTAGCAAGGGTAACCAGTGGATGTTCCGGGTAGGGCATCAGGCCGAGCATCCGATTCGGATTCACCCGAGTCTTCTTCAACGCTCAGATAACTCGCTCTTCTACCCGATTCTGCACGAGCAGACCTCCGTCCGGATGGACTTGACCCATAGCGGCTGGTCGGATATTTTCTTCCTCGGGATGGATTATCCCGAAGGTGCCCGGGTTGTTAATATCTCCATTGATCTGGGCGTTTTTGGGCGCGACAAAGACATTCGACCACCCCTGCATTGTTATGTGCGGGTTATATCAGAACCTGTTCTTCGCCTGACCAGCGTGGATTTGAACACCACCAAAGATGTTCACGACCTCGCTGATCTGTTCAATTTTGGTAATGACTACCTGAGTCTGGTCAAAGCCGGGGTTATTGCATCGGGGCTGATTCCGCCTTCGTTTGAAGGTACGAACCAATCGCTGGCCGAAATTCTGGCTCGCATTGTGGCGCCCGGCATGGGTATTGAACTCGTTACGAAAGTGAACGATATTCCCAAAGGCTCCCGGTTTGCCGTGTCAACCAACTTGCTAGGTTCGATCATCAGTCTGCTGATGCGTGCTACGAGTCAGACGAAAAATCTGGAAGGCGGTTTACAGGAAAGCGAACGACGTTTGGTAGCCTCACGGGCGATTCTGGGTGAATGGATTGGCGGTTCGGGTGGTGGCTGGCAGGATTCGGGTGGTGTCTGGCCGGGTATTAAAGCCATTCAGGGCACATTTGCGCAAGAGGGCGACCCCGAATTTGGCATTAGTCGGGGTACGTTGCTGCCTCGCCACCGGGTGTTACAAGGCGAAGAAGTACATCCTGATATTCAGGAGAAAATCATGAACTCGCTGGTGTTGATGCACGGAGGCATGGCTTCTAACGTTGGACCTATTCTGGAAATGGTAACCGAAAAGTACCTGCTCCGGGGTAACAATGAATGGAATGCCCGCCAGCAAACGAACCAGATTTTTGACAATATCCTGGCCGCTATTAAGGAGGGAGATATTAAGAAACTAGGCCAAAACACGGCCCGAAACTGGGAAGGCCCCATCAAAACAATTATTCCCTGGGCTTCGACTTATTTCACGGAGCAGATCATTGCCAAAGCGAAAAAACAACTTGGCGACGATTATTATGGCTTCCTGATGCTGGGAGGGATGTCGGGTGGAGGAATGGGCATGTTTGTCAATCCGGCTCATTACGAAGAGTACAAAATGAAGGTACTGGAGATGCTTCGAAAAACGAAAAACGAGCTCTCCGATTCGCTTCCTTTTGCAATGGAGCCCGTCGTCTACAATTGGAGTATCAACAACAAAGGCACGTGGGCCACGCTTCAGGAAGGTAATCAGGCACTTATGCCTGAACAATACTACGGTATTCAGGTGTCGGAGCTGGTGCGGAAAGATCCAGGTTCGATTTCGTACGTGCGCCGGGCCGAGATCGATTACTTCACTACTTATTGCGACCAGAATAACCTGGCGTATCCGTTACTGCGCACTATTGTCAGTAACTTATTCAAGGTTTCTGATCCTACTTCGCAAGGTAATCGGAGCGCTGAAAATGAAAAAGCCGACCGGGTTAAAAAAGAGAACGGCTTCGATTACATTCAGCATAATGAAATTCGTGAAGAGATACAAAAAGGACGTATCGGTCTGTCTCGCAACCGATTGTCGGCCGAAACTGCCATTGACGATGTGTTGCCCGGAGACCTTGTTTCATTAGAATCATTGTCTGCCGCTGCTCAGGCGGGTGAAGCTGCCATTCGGTCGGGCAAAGCTGCCATTTTGAGTCTGGCTGCGGGTGTAGGTAGTCGCTGGACTAAAGGAGCTGGTGTGATCAAAGCGATCAACCCATTCGTGGAGATTGACGGCGTGCATCGGAGTTTTCTGGAAATCCATTTAGCCAAAACCCGGAAAGTAGCCGAGCGCTATGGGGCTGCTATTCCGCACCTCGTAGCGACCAGTTATCTGACCCATGAGCCTATCCGGAAAAAGCTGGACCTGACCAATAATTTTGGTTATCAGGGGCCAACCTTCCTGTCGCCGGGTCGATCCATTGGGCAGCGCTTTGTACCGATGGAACGGGATTTACGCTTTTTGTGGGAAGATATGCCCCAGGAAACGCTTGATGAGAACAAGCAAAAAGTTCGCGATGCGGTGCGTCAGTCGATGATTGCTTGGGCGAAGTCGAAAGGAGAGGGCAGCGATTATGTCGATAATATTGCTGCTCAGCGCTTTTCGCCCCTCGGTCACTGGTATGAAGTATCGAACCTGTTGCGCAACGGTACGCTGGCAGCGTTACTGGCTCAATACCCACAGGTTGAAACAATTATGCTGCACAACATCGATACACTCGGTGCTGATGTAGATCCGGCAGTGCTGGGTTATCACCTCGAATCCGGGAATGCGCTTACGTTTGAGGTTGTGCCCCGTCGCATTGAAGATCGTGGGGGTGGACTGGCGCGCGTAAATGGCCAGCTTCGTCTGTTAGAAGGTTTAGCGCAACCCCGTGAAGAGGACGAATTGAACCTAAGCTATTACAGCACCAATACAACCTGGATTCAGATTGATCCCCTGTTAAAACTGTTCGGCCTCACGCGCGCTGATCTACAAACGGGAGATGAAGCGCAACTGGCTAAAGCCGTACGAAGTGTAGCGCACCGGATTCCGACCTATGTGACGATCAAAGATGTAAAATATCGCTGGGGCCACGGTCAGGAAGACATTTATCCGGTGGCACAAATCGAAAAACTATGGAGTGATATGTCGGCGCTGGCCGATGTAAAATGCGGGTATATCGAAGTCCCTCGCTTCCGGGGCCAACAAATGAAAGACCCCGCTCAACTGGATTCCTGGGTTACCGACGGCAGCAAAGATTATGTAGCTTCTTTGTGCATCTTCGCTGAATCCACTGTGGCTCAATAAATAAACTGTTAACGAATGAACGAAGGCCACTTGCTATTGAGCAAGTGGCCTTTTTGGTGAGTAGCTCAATGGTAAAAAAGTAACATAGGATTAGGAATGGCCCATTAGGGCCTATCTATTCCCTATTCACGTTAATCTACAATAACCTCTACTCACACTATACAAAAAACGGGCTTATAGCCCGCTCCGAAAACCCTATAAAAAAGATAAGGTTCCCTGAACGTTGCAGAGAACCCTATACTGACTATTCCTAAACCCTTAACCTTTTCTACATGAAAAACTAACTTTTACTCTTTTCTGTTCCAAATACCGAATTAATTCAGTATTTGTTTCAATTTACTGAACGTCAGCAGCTTGGCTGATGGATTGATTCGCGTCCCAAAGGAAGTTGATCATCCGGGCTGTATAACCAGCCTGATTCATCCAGTGACCGGCAGCTGCATCTTTTTGCTTAGCCAGTCTATTATTTACTTGAACAGCCGCTTCGTTGAACTTGGCTCGGTCGGCAGGACTGATGTTCAGCACTGCAGCCGGGTTTTGGTTGTACAACGAGACAACGCTCATAAAGTTTTGCCAGTTGGTAGTATTTACAAACTTGGCAACGTTTTGTTCAACATACGAAGCAAAAAGCTTCTGTGAACCATTGACAAGCATAGCACTTGCCGGCTTGTTGGCTGCCGGGCTATCATCAGTATTGGTGGTGGTAGCCGCGGTTGCCTGAGATGTTGCTAATCCTAATCCAAGAATCAGTGATGCAAAGATAACACGCGTTTTCATTGTTTTGTTCTATTTGGTTTCGATTAATGAACGCACAAATGTCTATAGAAATTCCTAAACTGCAAACGCCCATATAGGGCGTTTGCGAAATATTATTCCGAATTTAATGCTGATTTTGAGGTGTTTTTTTTATAATAATGGTTTTAATTCCTTTGATTCGGAATAATATATTGTATTAACTGTGCTTTATACCTATAAAATATGCCTTCGTAAAATTATAAAATTCTTTAAAAAGTTATATCATTGGTTGTAATTATTCATGGCGGCCTGTATTCCAATAGTACAAAAAGTAATGGCTGCGTTGCCTGCACGATCTAAATAGCCTGGCAATTGAATCAATTCATCCTCCGGAAACTGCCCCAATACGAAATCAACTTGCCTGCCTTTTGAAAAATTATTGCCAATTCCTACCCGAAGTCGGGCATATTCCTGCGTATTTAGGACCTCGTCAATATTCTTGAGTCCATTATGTCCGCCCGGCGATCCTTTAGGCTTCAGGCGTAGCTTTCCAAAGGGCAAATCTTTATCATCGGTGATAATCAGTATGTTTTCAACAGGAATATTCTCCTGCTTCATATAATACTGCACCGCCCGCCCGCTGAGGTTCATATAGGTAGTGGGCTTTATAAAAAAAAGCTGCTTCCCTTTGTGCTGCCATTTGGCGGTATATGCCAAACGGGTCATCGAGAAAGTAAAACCATGTTGCGCGGCCAGTCGATCCAGAACCATAAAGCCAGCATTGTGGCGGGTAAGCGCGTACTCTGGGCCAATATTGCCCAATCCAACAATCAAAAATTTCATAACAAATCAATTCAATAAGGTTACCGATTCACGGTAGGTGGTTTGGGTGCCATCCGGGAATTGACAATCCAGTCGGTAGCCATAGATACCACTGGAGGCCGCCTGACCATTTACGAAGCCATCCCATAAGGGCTCACCACTTAAAAGCACAAAATTAGCACGATTATAAATGACTGCTCCCCAACGATCATAAACTGTGAATCGAGCAATGGTTAATGAGGAAAAAGTAAAGTAAGCGGCAAGCGCATCGTTCTGATTGTCATGATTGGGCGAGAAAGCCGCTGGCAGATGAACGAGATTAGGACAATCAACCGCTATTTGAACGGGTTGCGTGATCACACAGTTTTGATCATCGCGAATCGTTAGAGTATAAATTCCGCCGGTCAAGCCCGAAAATGTGGTCGAGGATTGAAATTGCTGCCCATCGAGCGAATATTGTTCTACTCCGGCAACACGCGCAGTGGTAATTAAAATAGAGCCACTCTTTTGGCCACAGGCTGCGTCAGACGTATTGACAGCGACCCGCTGCGGTCCCGCACTGGCTGCTACATTCATTGATTGACTAATGGTACAATTTTCGCCGTCTCGCGCCACGAGGGTGTAGCTTCCTGACGGTAGGCCCGTAAAAGTCGGACTGTCCTGAAATTTAGTATTGTCGATACTAAATTGAACGGGGCTACTATTCCCGGCAATTTTCATGGCCAGCTGCCCATTTGCCTGACCGCAGGAGGTAGGAACTTCGATAGCATCCAGAATAACCATCGGTTTATAGGAAGGTAAACTCAGCGCACTATTGACTTCACAGCCATTCGCATCGCGTACGCGAAGCGTGTACGTGCCACCCGGTAACTTTGTAAAAAGCGAACTGGACTGAAACGACCCCCCGTAATTAATGGAGTAGGTTAGGGGTGCTTTGCCACCCGTGGCTAAAACAGTCACCTCGCCATTTGCTGTTTCACAATGAGGAGGGGTACTTTTCAGACTTGTAATGGTTGGCGGAGTGTCGGTCGTGAGGGTAACAGATTGGGAAGCCTGGCAGCCAGCAGCGTCTTTTGCAACAGCCGTATAAGAGCCTGGGCCGAGACTGGTAAATATAGGATTGGATTGAAACGCACTTCCATTTAGGCTATACTGCCAACCGGTTGACCCAGTCGCAACAACTTCGATAGATCCATTTGTTTTGTCGCAACCCGTGTTGCTGGGAGTTGCCTTAATAGTTGGCTCAACAACCTCAACCGTAATGGGAATTGGTGGGCTTTCGTTTTGATAGAGCGTCTGGGTGATATAGAACGTGGTTGTCTTTGTAATTTGAGGGCTGTACGTATTGCCTCTTGCCAGAAGATTGGTGCCCGACGAAGAGGAGTACCACCGAATATCTTTACCTGTAACGACTAAATTAACCGGGCTTCCTTTGCAAACGGGACTTCCCGATTTCAGAACAACTCGATAGAGTTCAACTTTGCCCCCCGCTGCATCGAAGCAAGTGGTCCCGTTTACGATGCTCTCGTATGTGCCAATCAGACTTTCATCAACAGGGTTGTAGGTGAGTGTACCCTGCCAGTAACAAATACCTCTTACGGCTGTGCTACCATTTTTATCCGATTCGTTGAACGTAACGGTTGAACCGGAAACGGCTCCTTTTATATAGGCCAAGCCACCAAGAGGTAATTTCGGGTTAGCTGATTGCGCTGTGCCGCCTAAGGTTGTATTCGTTTGGGTAATCGTTAGCGCGTAATTGTAGACGGACTGAGTAGGGTCGCCAGGATAGGTTATGCCTAGCCAGAAACCTGCCACGTTGGATTGCGCCTTGCTGTCGGCAAGAACCAGCCCGAACACCAGTAAGAGGCCAATGGTAATGTTTCGGTTCATAACAGCGGTGTTTAGGCGAGACACCTAACGTATGGTCTACTAATGTAGCAACATTTGGGAATATGTCGGATTTATAACTAGCGACTATTTAGACTTCCTTCCTATTTTTACTTCATGAACCAACAACGCCTGATTTTGTCGAGTCCGCTACTCGAAATTGTGATTAGCCGACTTGCCCAGCAATTAATTGAAACCCACCAGGATTTTGCCGATACTGTTATTCTGGGTATGCAGCCACGAGGCATTCATTTTGCCGAACGAGTGGCACGGGAACTGAATCGAGCGCTGGGGCATACGGTGCCATTGGGCTATTTAGATGCTACGTTTTATCGGGATGATTTTCGTCGACGGGATTCCCCCTTGCGGCCCAATACAACCCATGTTCCGTTCATTATTGAAAACAAACGAGTCATTCTTATTGACGATGTGCTGGCAACGGGCCGGATGGTTCGAGCCGCTCTCGATGCGATGACCGCCTTTGGACGTCCGAGAAAAGTTGAACTACTGGTGTTGATCGATCGGCGCTATAACCGTGATCTCCCCATCAAACCAGACTATACGGGCAAGCGGGTAAATACGCTTGAATCACAACAAGTACTGGTTGAATGGACTGAGCAAGGGGCTGATGCTGACCGTATCTGGCTAGTTGGTTAGTGGCAGAATAGGGCTGGTTAAGAGGCAAGATTGGACTGTTAGAATTACTTAGCTAACTATCCATTTTTTATGGGTATATTTACCTGTTATGGTATAAGGAACAGTTGATCTCAATATTTTGACAATTAAGGACTTATTTGCGACAATTGAGTCTCTTTTTAGGATTCGGATTTGGTAAGTTTTTTGTAATTTAGCCGACCGTAATTTCTATGAAGACACTTCTATATCAAACACTGCTAACTTTTTTTTTGCTTGACCTTAGTCAGCTTTAGCAGTACTGTAAAAGCCCAGACTGATTTCACCGTCACTGGGCTGGTTACAGATGCTCAAACAGGTGAGCCAATTCCCTTTGCCAGCGTCGCCCTCGTAGGCCGTCGAAGTGGTACATTGACCGACGAAAAAGGACGCTATACCCTCAAGGTTAAAGTTTTGTCGGATTCACTGGCCGTTAGCTCAATGGGCTACAAAGCGCTGCGTCAGGCTATCGACCCTGAGCGGCCGAGTCAGGCGGTGGATTTCAAACTGGCATCAGCAGGAAATGCCTTGCAGGAGGTAACGGTAAAGGCTGGCGAAAACCCAGCCTGGCGTGTACTTCGGCAGCTGCGTAAAAACCGATCCCTCAACGACCGAAAACGACTGGCTGCTTATGAATATGACAGCTATGTTAAAACCGATATTGCCCTCAGCCATGTAACCGACCGAATGCGGAAGAATCCACTCATCAAGCGCATTAACGAAGCGATGAGCAAACAGGATTCGATCGTTGACGATGAAGGTCATCGGCTATTACCCTTGTTGGCTTCGGAGTCGGTATCCCGTTATTACTATCGAACCAGTCCCGACCGTAAACGCGAAGACATTCGTAAAACGCGAATCAAAGGGGTAGCGGTGGACGACGCTGGGCTTAGTTCGCAGTTGCTAGGGGGCACTAATCTGGTTAGTCAGAACTTCTACGACAACTACATTCCTATTCTGGGAAAAGATTTTGCCTCGCCCATTGGCGATAACTGGCGGAACTGGTACGAGTTCTTTCTGGCCGATACGACCCAGATTGGCGATCATATCTGTTACGAAATTCAGTTCGATCCCAAGCGAAAAGAAGATCTTGCCTTTATCGGAAAGGCCTGGATCGATACAACTTCATTTGCTCTCTGCCAGATTGAAGCTAAAATCGGTCAGGGCGCTAACCTGAACTATGTTCGTTCCCTCACCATTGAGCAGGAGTTAGAATCAACGCTCGATTCTACCGCATCAGTATCGGGTACGGCGGGTTGGTTGCCCGTTAGTATCCGCCTTATGGCAAACCTAACGGGAGTAGGTAAACAATCGCTGGGACTTCGGGCTCAGGTGACCTTGCGGAACACCAACATAACGGTTAACCGACCTCGACCGTCGGGCTTTTATGAACAGCCTATTGAGCCAAGTGATACGGTAGCTACCCAGAACGATGCGTACTGGAATAGCGTACAGAAAAATATGGCTGGGGCCGACTCCTTAAATAAGGAAGACCAGAAGACGCGCCAGATCATTGAGAAATTACGGGCCGTACCAGCCGTGAAGATGGCCGAAGCGGTAGGACAGGTAGCTGTTACCGGTTTTTATAAAGTGGGTGGGTTTGATATAGGGCCCTATCCTTACTTGTTTGCTGTGAATAGTGTCGAGGGTTTACGGACGCGAATCGGGTTTCGGACCAACGAACAATTCAGTCGCAACTGGATTCTTCGCGGGTATGCTGCCTATGGTACACTGGATAATAAATTCAAGTACGGTGGTGAAATCGATTACCTGTTCTCCAGGCAGCATTGGACGGTGTTGGGCGTTCGGATCGCTAATGATCTGGAACGCCTTGGGTTAACGCCTGAACTGATTGGGGGTAACCGGATTTTCTACGCATTTAGCCGTTTTGGTCGGTACCGGGGTGGTTATCAGAGTTATCAGAAAGAAGTTTTCTTTAAAACAGAACCGGTTAAAGGAATCCTGCTGACCGCTATGTTAGGCAGCCGGACGTTTGATCCACTGTTCCCATTTCATTATCGGAAGAGCCCCGAACTGGGCGATCAGTCGCCGTTACAGTCGGATATTAACGACGCTTATTGGTCAATTGAAGCCCGACTGGCCCGAAAGGAAAAATACCTGATGGACGGGAACGAACGGATTACACTCGGAACAAAACGGGCGCCTATCCTGACCATCCGGTACACGCGTGGCCTAAAATCACTGGGTAGCGATTTTAATTATAATCGGATTACCCTGCGGGCGCAACAGACGTTGCGTCTTGGCCCGCTCGGACGGATGACCTATCTGCTGTCAGCAGGCTATACACCAGACGTAATGCCGGCTCCCATGCTGTTCCCGCACATTGGTAATCCAACGCCTTTGCTGACAACTAATACGTTCAACCGGATGCAGTTCTATGAATTTGTCAGCGACCGCTTTGTGGCTATGCACATTCAACACCGCTTTGAAGGACTGTTGTTCAACCGCATACCGGGAATACGGAAACTGAACTGGCGATTAATTGCCAATTTCGATGCGCTCTGGGGAAGTTTATCGCAAGAGAACCGGGCTGTTTCGAGTGCTAAACCATTACCCGATGGCGTAAGACCTATTTACTTCGGAGCGCTCAATCCTAAAAAACCGTATATGGAAGTGGGTTACGGCATCGATAACATCTTTAAATTGATTCGGATTCAGGCCATTCACCGACTGGATTATCTGGAAGATGGGCCTAATGGTATTCCATTCAATTCGTTTGCGCTAAAGGCATCAGCAACGGTTAGTTTTTGAGCCAATCGTTATTCATCCGTCTACTTAGAAGGACGTTATACAAACAAGCCGTAGATGCGATAACTTTCTGCATCTACGGCTTGTTCTGCTAGAAACCAGTATCGTTATGTCACTCGTTGCTCCGGCCACTATTCAGAAAGTAGTTGGCGAAAATCTGACCGAAGTTTCTGATCTGCTGGCGGTTGAAGAACCGCTCGAAATTCGACTAGGATTTGGACCCGTTGACGATCGCCAACAGAAATCCGTTTCGGTTACCATGCGGACGCCCGGCCATGACGAAGAGCTGGCGATGGGCTTTCTGTTTACCGAAGGCATTATTCACCAGCCCTCCGACATTGTTTCGTGCCGACATTGTGTGCAGGATTCGGAAAAGGAGGGGAACGTTCTGCGGGTTGAACTTAAGCCCGACGTGGTTGTTGACTGGGCCCGTTTAGAGCGAAATACCTTTACATCATCGAGTTGCGGGTTGTGTGGGAAAACCACGATCGATGCCGTCAGAGCACTGACTCCCGGCCCAATGTTGTCCGATTTCGCTGTTGAGCCATCCATCATTCATTCCTTGGCCGACCGGATTCGGGAAGCACAGCTGGCGTTTGCCTACACAGGTGGTATTCACGCGGCTACCTTGTTCGATGCCGAGGGAAAGCTGTTGTTAGTCCGGGAAGATATCGGTCGACACAATGCATTGGATAAACTGATTGGAGCTGCTTTCTGGCAAAATTGGCTGCCACTTACTCAGTTCGGCATTTTTCTGAGTGGTCGGGTAGGGGTGGAGCTGGTACAAAAAAGCTGGATGGCGGGTGTGCCGTTGCTTGCGGCCGTGGGTGCGCCATCCAGCCTGGCTGTTCAAATGGCGCAGGATGCCCAAATGACACTGGCCGGATTTGTCCGTAACGAACGATTTAACCTATATAGCGAGCCAGGGCGGGTTCGGATAACTCAACTGGCTTAGAGGCTACCGGAGCAGGTACCCGTATCGTAAGAGCACCCGGTCGAATATGGGCCTTTACCGTAGTGGTGAGGCCCCGATATTCACCATCAACCTGAAAATAGGCTTTACGCCCTGTTTCAATGGTGACCGATGTGGCGGGGAAAATCTCAATTTGCTTCGGATCGAAGGGCTGGAATCGCCAGAATAATTTCAGGATTTCGCCAAACGATAAGCGTCGGAAAACAATTACTTCAAATTTACCATCCGATACATCGCCATCTGGGTTAATAACAGCCCCCGTTCCGTACATACGAGCGTTGGCCAGCACAACCATAAACGCGGCCCGGTGCACGCACTCATCATCAACGGTAATGGACACCTTCATGAGCCGATGTTTGCGCAGCACCTTTATAACACTTTGTAAATAGCCGAGCTTACCGCGCAGGTTATTCCGCTGATAATATTTAACTAACTGAGCATTCAGGCCGATATCGCCCAGGTGCAGGCAACTTTCTCCGTCATTCACCGAAATAACATCGATTTTCTTGGACATACCGTTGACCAGCGTATCTAGGCTACCATGTACATCGGTGAGAATACCCAATTCGCGAGCCATGCCATTTGCCGATCCTACAGGCAGAATCCCGAGCGAAATAAAGGTGTCAAGCAGGTGTTCTGCCACCTGTTTAATGGTGCCATCGCCCCCAGCCGCCACAACGCAGTCGGGTTTATATTTTTCGATTTGTTGTGGAATTGTCTCGTTGTCGGTTTTACCATCGAGGTAAAACTGGTGAACGGTATGTGGTGAATCGGCGAAGTAGTCGCGAATACCTGTTTCCCAAACAGTTTTATCAGTTCCACCCGAAACTGGATTAATTGCGAATAAAAAGGTCAACTTATAAGCGTTTTAGAAGTTATAACTAACAGGTATCGACTGATTACGATGGAGACGTTGCAACTGCCTTTTATTTATAAACAAAATAAGGACCTGAAGGATAGTATAAAACATCATTTTTTTTCATGGCTGCATCTGGTGGATCAGCCAGCCGTGAAAATATATCGGGGCTTTGGCAATGGCAAAACGCTGATTGTGCATGGAAGTATGCTTCGGCGGAGTGCCTTGCCCAGAACGAAATACCGAACGAGTATCTGGTTAAATCTCCTGGGCCTGATTCGGTTGTTTTTAGTTCGCCCATACCCACATGCGACTATGCGCATACAGGCAGGCGGACAGACTATATATACGCAGGCGGACCTGGATGGCTATTTTCGGGCTGAGGTTCCGGTTGTTGAACCGCTGCCATCGGGCTGGCATGTTGTTCAGGTACAGTGCGTTGCCCAGGAAAGCGGAGAGGAAACGGTGGTGGCTGAGGGTAAAGGAGCTATATTGATTCCTCACCAGGCTGGCTTTGCCTGTATTTCCGACATCGACGATACATTTCTGGTGTCGCATTCGGCCACGTTATTGAAACGACTACGAGTCTTGCTCACCCGGAATGCACACACACGCCAGCCGTTTGAAGGCGTTGTTGCACATTATAAACTATTAGCCGAAGCGAATCGGACAGATGGGCAAACAAACCCATTTTTCTATGTATCGAGTAGTGAATGGAACCTGTACGATTACATTGTAGAGTTTTCGAAGAAGAACGGACTACCGGAAGGCGTATATCTGTTAAGCCCGTTAAAACAACTGGCCGAAGTGCTGAAAACGGGTCAGGGGAAGCATATGACCAAGTTTATGCGGATTGTCCGCATTCTGGAAGCCTACCCGGAGCAGCGTTTTATTTTGTTGGGTGATGATACTCAGGAAGACCCGACAATTTATGAGTCGGTAGTCAGGCATTTTCAGGCTCGGATTCGTTGTGTCTATATTCGGCAGGTTTATCATAAAAATCAGCCGAAAACGCGTGAAATATTGAGTCATGTCGAAGCAATGGGTGTTCCTTGTTGCTACTTTGCGCACAGTGCCGAAGCTCGACAGCATTCAGTAGAAAGTGGATTAACCACATTATAGAATTGGTTATGGAACAAAATACACCCCCCGAAGAACTAACCGGCGAACTTGAAGTCGGTAAGCCCTATACTGAAGCTGCTGGTGTGGAGGCCATCGTGAAATCGCTGGAGCATATTCGCAATGGAACGGGACTGATTCGCGGGTTAAAGGTGCTGGCTGATTTGAACCAGAAAGACGGCTTCGATTGCCCATCCTGCGCCTGGCCCGACCCCGATGGCCATCGATCTACGTTGGGCGAATATTGCGAAAGTGGGGCCAAGGCCGTAGCAGATGAAATCATGACGAAACATTCGGCTTCGCCGGTTCTGTTTCAACGATATTCGGTGGCAGAGTTGCTTCAGAAAAGCGATTTATGGCTTGGTCAGCAAGGGCGATTGACGCAGCCAATGATCCTGAAACCCGGTGCTACGCACTACGAGCCAATCAGCTGGGATAAGGCTATGCAATTGATTGCCAGTCAGCTCAATGCACTCGATTCACCCGACGAAGCCATTTTCTATACCTCGGGCCGAACGAGTAACGAGGCTGCTTTTCTGTACCAGCTATTTGTCAGAATGTTTGGTACCAATAATATGCCCGACTGCTCGAATATGTGCCACGAATCGACCAGCGTTGCGCTGGCGGATTCGCTTGGCTTGGGAAAAGCATCGGTCACCTATGAAGATTATGAAAAGGCCGATGTGATCATGATTATCGGTCAGAATCCCGGAACCAACGCGCCAAGGATGCTTACGCCCTTGGAGCAGGCCAAGCGTAATGGAGCTAAAATCATTGCGGTCAATCCATTACACGAAGCGGGGCTACTATCATTCAAGTACCCGCAAAGTGTCCGGGATGTTGTATTTGGCGGCCAAAAACTTACGGATTTATTCTTACAGGTTCCCATCAACTCCGATCTGGCACTCGTGAAAGCCATGTGCAAACTGTTGCTGGAGGAAGAGAAAAAGAGCCCCGGAAAGGTGCTCGATCAGCAGTTTATCAAGCAATATACGAGCGGCTATGAAGCGTTTGTTAAAAGCCTTGATCAGTTTGAGTTGAGCGATTTAGCCGCGCAGTGTGGTCAGACAATTGCACAGATTCAGGAAGCGGTCGATTTGTTTAAGTACACGCCTAAGCTGATTATCTGCTGGGCTATGGGGCTGACGCAACACCGTAACGCCGTTGAGACGATTAATGAAGTCATTAACCTGCTCTTACTTAAAGGAAGCATCGGTATCGAAGGGGGAGGGGCCAGCCCGATTCGTGGGCATAGTAATGTGCAGGGCGATCGTACGATGGGTATTTGGGAAAAACCCAAACCCGAATTTCTGGATGCGCTCAAACGCGTATTTGCGTTTGAGCCTCCCCGCGAAAATGGATATGATACCGTTGCCGCTGTAAAAGCGATGCATGAAGGGAAAGCCAAAATTTTCTTCGGGCTGGGTGGTAACTTCGCGATGGCTGTTTCCGATACAAATTACACAGCAGAGGCTTTGAAAACCTGCAAACTGACCGTACACGTTTCCACAAAACTAAATCGGAGCCATCTGATTCATGGCGAAACAGCGTTGATTTTGCCTTGTCTGGGACGTACCGATCACGATATGCAAGCGACCGGTGAACAGTTCGTTAGTTGCGAAAGTACAACGGGCGTAGTTGCCCAGTCGCACGGTGTAGTTGAGCCGTCATCGGCCTATCTGAAAAGTGAAGTGGCCATTATTGGTGAGTTGGCTAAAGCAGTTTTCTGTAACCTGGACGGCCACGTCCGGGCGGACAAACCTAACTATCCGGACGTAGCCATCCAGACTACATTCTGGGACGCCCTCGTTGCCAATTACGACGGCATTCGTGATCTTATTGAGCAGGTTGTTCCTGGTTTTGACAACTACAACGCCCGAGTGCGGATACCGGGTGGTTTTTACATCCCGAATGGACCTCGTGTTCGGGAGTTCAAAACAAAAGATGGCAAAGCGCATTTTACGGTCAATACACCCACCCATCACGATCTGCAACCGGGAGAATTGCTACTGATGACCATTCGTAGCCACGATCAGTTCAATACAACGGTATACGGAAATGATGATCGCTACCGGGGCATCTACAACGAACGACGGGTTGTATTTATGAACCCCGACGACATTGCCAACCGAGGCTTGCGCGAGAAGCAGGTTGTGGATTTACACAGTCAATACAATGGCAAACAGCGAACCGCCCATCGATTTGTGGTTGTCCCCTACAGTATTCCACGCGGTTGCGCAGCCGCTTATTTTCCCGAAACCAACGTGCTGGTGCCCATCGACTCAAAAGCAGATAAAAGCAACACGCCAACGTCGAAATCAATTATCGTTACGGTGACGCCATCAGTGGGATAATGGCCCTTTCCAAAGTCTATTTTTTGTCATCTCGACGCAAGGAGAGATCTCAAGGTGGTGATTTTGAGATCTCTCCTTACGTCGAGATGACACAGTTCATGACAAAAAACTGCTCGATAAACTACAGTCTGGAAAGCTAACGAATCACGGCTGGCAGAATATACTGTTCCATTATCTTATCTACCTGTGGATGAGCATAAGCGGTGTTGTAAGCGGTTGCGGTTACGACAACAACCAACGGCTGATCGTTGAAAACGAATATCTTGTTGCCACCATTTCCAGAGCAGTAATAGGTTTCATAGGCTTTGCCATTCACCGTATACTTTTTGTTCCAGAACAGATAGCCGTAATATTCATCGGTCCGGTCGGGGAGGGTCTTATGGTGCATAAATGTCTGATTGACCCAGGCTGTTGGAATAATTTGCTTGCCATTCCATTGACCGCCGTTTTTGTAAAGCTGACCGTATTTGGCAAAATCCAGCGCATTCATCTGAATTCCCCCTGCCGTACTGATTACGTGCTGGGGCGTATACTGCCATTTATAATGGCTAATTCCCAGAGGCTTAAATAGTTTCTTGTCTGCGTACTGATCCAATTTGCCGGGAACGACCTTATTCAGAACATCGCCCAGCAGGACAACTCCTGCTGTAAAGTAATGCCACTCGTTTTTGAACTTGGCCGGTTCAACGGGTAAGTCCAGCGCAAATTTTACCCAGTCTGGCATTGGGTACATATTCTCTTCGTTACCTGGCGAATCGCTGTCATTATCATTGCCGTCGAAGGCCGAACTCATGGTCAATAGCTCGCTTAGTTTCGTAGTTGCTTTGTCGGATGAGTAATTGGCAAAGTTTTTTAAATCGTAAAACTCGCTGAGTGTCTGACTTTCGCTTTTCAGGTAACCTTCCTGTTTCGCAATTCCGGTTAAGGTGGAGGCAAACGTTTTCCCCACTGAACGAACATCGTGCAGCGAGTCGCGGGTAGCGCCGTTAAAATATTCTTCGATCAGGAGTTTACCGTTTTTAATGACCACCACGCTGGTAATATGTCGGAAGACATCCGCGTCGATATTTCCTTTTAACGCCTTGATTTTGTTGGTATCAAACGATTCCGAAGACACAGAAAGTCCATTGTATGGTTTGGGGGGTGTTAACTGTATGCTGGCCAGATCAATAACGGGTTTGCGTTTAACCAAAAGCTTTAGTTGACCTACTGCAATCAGGTTTCCTACAATCAATTCGGGTTTGTTGAGATAGGGTTTGATTTCGAATTTGAACATATGAGAACCATCACTTAATGCAGCATCTCCGCCATTATTCATAAACCGATTCCAGGCAGACTGGCTCCACCAGGCACCTTCCCGCTGATTGTTAATCAAGGGTTTACTGATAAGCGTTTCTACGTTTTTGATCTGAGCATAAGGCGCGCCAGGATGAAGATTGGTTTGATAAATGAGTTTATCATCTACGTAAAAATTGAACTGGTAGCAACCGCTTTTCGTAAGCTCGTCTGCCGATAATTCAGGGGCCAGCTGATGCAGGTAATTGGTGAGCGAATTACCCATGAAAACCGTCATGAACAGATTGCTTTTGTTGGTCAGCTCATAGGTATCCAGAAAATCGGACGCTTGGAGGCTTGCCGCTGGAATGTCTTTGCTCGTAAAGATGATCTTGCCAATATTGGCCTGATGCACCGCCGAGGTAATGCCCTGAGTTTTGACAAGATCTGGCGATTGACCATACAGGTTGCTGCCGACGAGCAGGCTTAGGAATGAGGCTAATAAGCGAATTCGCATGGGATATGAAAAGTAGATTGATACGTGGTCAAAGCTAGTTGGAGCAGGTGGACGCGTGGAATAAATGGGTTGAACGAGCCGAAAAATGGGATAGGCTGGTACGCTGAGTCGCCGATGCGGATGTTCGCGACATCGTCACATTTCCACGTCAATATACTGGCGATTCTTTGTAGCCAAATTAACGGTTTCCATGAGGAATCCAGCTTCATTACTTATTAAAGTTCAGCTCATCTAATAGCCTGAAATCGGCTCATCGGCGTATTATGTCAGAGTTAAGTAAATGCGTTCAGCCGGCCTTCTGGATGGCTGTTCGATGAGAATTTTCTGTGTAATGATCGATACTGAAATGGGGCAATTAGCCATACAGGGTGGACCAAAATCGGTTACTAAAACCTTTCCCTGGCCCATCTACGACGAAACTGAAGTACAGGCCGTAGCTAACATCGTGCGAAGTGGACAGTGGGGCAATCCTGATTGTGCCGATGAAGTTGCCCGCTTTGAGCAAGCATTTGCAGCCTATTGCGGGAGCAAATACGCCGTGAGTTGTGTTAACGGTTCGGTATCGCTCCGGCTGGCATTAATCGCCTGCGGTCTTCGTCCCGGCGACGAAGTCATTGTGCCGCCTTATACGTTTATCGCCACGGCTTCGGTAGTGCTGGAGATAAATTGCGTGCCGGTTTTCGTGGATATTGATCCCGACACCTACAACCTCGATCCGGCCCGTATTGAAGCCGCCATTACGGAGAAAACCAGGGCTATCATTCCCGTTCATTTTGCCGGTTTAGCCTGCGATATGGATGCGATTCTGACTATTGCCCAACGACACAATCTGCGCGTTATTGAAGATGCAGCCCATGCGCATGGAGCCGAGTATAAAGGCCGAAAACTTGGTTCCATTGGCGATGCAGGTAGCTTCAGTTTTCAGTCGTCCAAAAACCTCACGAGTGGCGAAGGCGGGATCGTAATTACAAATGATGATGCGCTGTATGAAGCCATGAATTCGCTCCGGAATGTTGGCCGCTCGCCGAGTGGACAGTGGTACGATCATTTTAATCCAGGGTGCAATTACCGTATTACCCAACTTCAGGCTGTGCTCCTTTCTGAACAATTGAAACGCCTTGATGAGCAAACCATTACCCGAAACGAGAATGGTCTGTACCTGAATGGTTTGCTCGCGGATATTGAAGGCGTTACGCCCTTAAGCCGGGGTGAGGTAGCCATTCGGCATTGCTATCACCTGTATATTTTCAAGTACGACAAAACTAAATTCGGTCAACTACCAAAGAAGGACTTTGTGGCCATGTTATCGGCCGAAGGAGTTCCCTGTTCGGGTGGTTATCCGCATCCGTTGTATAAACAGCCGGTGTTTCAGCAGAAGAATTTTATGTGCTACGCCATCCCTGACTCAGTCGATTATACGCAGGTAAATTGCCCGGAAGCCGAGCGAGCCTGTGCCGACGAGGCTGTGTGGGTTTTCCAGCACGCTATGCTGGGTACCCGAGAAGATATGGAATCGTTTGCCAGGGCGATTCGGAAAATTCAGCTGTACACACGGGCTTCAGCCCGTGTATGAATTAAATTAAAACACGGGCTGAAGCCGAACGCGGCCCGGCCCGTGGGTACAAATCATAAATCAATAGTTGCCTAAAATCTTAACAATACCTTTCTTTTTAATACATGAAGTTGAATCGTAATATCAGTTGGCTAATCAATAGTCTTGCCTTGTGTTTGGTGATGAGTTGCGGCCCACTAATGGCCCAGACGATTAATCTTAAACAGGCAGTCCTACTGGTTTCTCCGTCTGTGCCCTCGCCCATGCGGGAAACCGCTCCCCGAATACTCAGCGAAGAGATTGAAAAACGAACGGGCGTTTTGTTGAAAACAACATCGACATGGCCTAAGAGTGGCATAACCCGTGTGGCTCTTGTCCTGGCAAGTGATAAAACACTACAAGGCGCTTCGGTTCCAGCTAACACAGCAACCGAACGACCCGAGCTAAAGCCAGAAGGCTACCGAATTGTTAGTGAAACAAATGCCACTGGCACAACCCTTTGGGTTATTGGGGCCGATAGCCGGGGTATTCTGTTCGGGACTGGCTGGGTGCTGAGAAATCTGAAAATGGATCGTAAAATATTGGAGCTGTCCAGCCCTGTCAATGTAGCTACGTCACCCGATTATCCTATTCGAGGGCACCAGTTGGGCTATCGCCACACGGCAAACTCGTACGATGCCTGGACGGTGGGTCAATTTGAACAGTACATCCGTGATCTGGCCATTTTTGGGACCAACGCGATCGAAGGAATTCCGTTTCACGAAGACGAAAAGCCTAGCCCTCATTTTAAGATACCAGCGGCCGACATGCGGGTGAAAGTGAGCGAAATCTGTAAGGCCTATGATCTGGATTATTGGGTATGGACACCCGCAACGATTGAACTGACCGACGCTAAGAAACGGCAGGCAGAGCTTGATCAACACGAGGCTTTCTACAAGGCTTGCCCTCGTCTCGACCATATCTTTTTTCCCGGTGGTGATCCCGGCGAGAATCATCCAAAGGATGTAATGCCTTTTTTGAAGGACATACACACGCTGTTGGTGAAATACCATCCGAAGGCAAAAGTCTGGATTTCATTACAAGGATTCAATGTGGAGCAGGTCAACTATTTCTATGACTATCTGGCACAAAACAATCCGAGCTGGTTGCAGGGAGTCGTTTACGGACCAGGTAGCCCCCCTCTTGCCGAAACCCGTTATCGTCTGCCCAAACAATACCAGCTCCGGCAGTATCCAGATATCACCCATACGGTTCGGTGCGAATTCCCGGTAGAGCATTGGGATCAGGCTTACGCGCTGACTTTAGGCCGTGAAGCATCGAACCCGAGACCTTATTTTTATGCGCGGGCTCAGGCGGCTGCGGCTCCGTTTACCGATGGCTTTGTATCGTATTCCGACGGTTGTCATGACGATATTAACAAAGTAATGTGGAGTATGCGGGCGTGGAATATGCAGATGAGTGTGCACCAGATTCTGAATGAGTACAGCCGCTTTTTCTTTGGCTGGCCATTGACGGAATCCGCTGCGAACGGCATTGAAGCGCTGGAAAAAAACTGGGATGGGCCGCTCGCCCAAAATGGGGGCGTAGAGGCTACATTTTCGTTCTGGAAAACGCTCGAAACGGCCAATCCAACATTAGCCACGAATTGGCGCTGGCAACTTTTGCTACTCCGGGCTTATTATGACACGTACACCCGCCGTCGCTTACTGTATGAGCAGGGACTAGAAACTAAAGCCGATGCCGTTTTGAGTCAGGAAAGGAATACTGATCCTGATAAGGCGATGAGCCAGGCGTTGGCCATTGTAAACAAAGCCGATACGGAGCCAATCGCGCCAGAATTGAAGGCTAAAATTGTGTCGTTATGTGACGATTTATACAGCTCAATTGGGTTACAGACCAGCATGCCAAAGCACAAGGCACGAGGCTATGAGCGAGGTTGCCTACTTGATTTTGTCGATTATCCGCTGAATAACCGCTGGTGGATGGCCGATGAGTTCGAAAAAGTTCGGGCGCTGAAAACGAACGAAGAAAAACAGAAGCGCCTACAGCAAATCAGTGCCTGGGAAACACCGGGCCAGGGTAGTTTCTACGATGATGTGTCGAGCGTAAGCAAAGGTCCTCGCGTAAAAACTATTTCCGACGATGCTACGGATATTGCCTGGTGGAACAATGGGTTTAGCCGGACGCGCCTTTCTTCACAAACCTTTCAGCGGAGCCCAGTTCTGGACTATGAGAATCTGGACCCGAAGGCAGAATATGTGATTCGCGTGGTTGGGTTTGGAGAGGCTTTGTTGCGTGTTGATGGTAAGCGCTTAAGCCCAATCGTGTATAATCGGGAGGCCGATACAGTGAAGGAATGGATCGTGCCCATGTCGGCTACTCAGGATGGCCGTATCAACGTCACCTTCGACGAACCGGAAGAATCGCACCTGAACTGGCGGCAGAATTCCCGTATCTCTGATATCTGGTTGTTGAAGAAGTAATTGTAACGCGGACGGTCGGCCGTTGCCGTGGAAACCCGCGATTGGTAGCTATTAGACATAAGCTTATACCAATCGCGGGTTTCCACGGCAACGGCCGACCGTCCGCGTTACAATTTATACCATTGCCTGATTCAGATAAGCTTTAACGCCAAAACTGGCAACCACTCCTTCGCCAGTTGCTGCGGCTACCTGCGCAATAGCGCCTAGCCGACAGTCGCCTGCGGCCAAAATACCGGGAACCGATGTTTCAACTGATCCGGGGCGGGTGCAAATAAATCCCTGCTCATTGAGGTCAAGTGTCTTAGCCAGAAATCGGGTATTAGGGATAAGACCGACAAACAGAAAGACACCATCGGCAGTAATTTCCTGAACTTCACCTGTTGTATTATCGGTCACCTGCAACGCCTTAAACGTTCCCTGCTCGTTACTGAGAAACGCCTTGGGTGTTTGGTTCATGTAGACCGCTACGTTGGTAAATTCAGTTAATTTATCGGTATACGTTTGGGTTGCACTAAAGGCTGGCTTATAATGAACAAACGATACTTTCCGACAAAAACGAGCTAGAAACATCCCTTCCTCTAGCGCACTATTTCCCCCACCAATAACAATAACCTCCCGATCGCGGTAGAAGGCTCCGTCGCAGGTGGCGCAAAAATGAATTCCGGCACCCAGTAAATCAGATTCTCCCGGAATATTAAGTCGTTTGTAAGTCGATCCAACGGCTACTACAACGGATCGGGCCGTAAGGTCGCCCAGATTGGTTTCGAGATGAAAAATCTGGTCTTCAAAACTGATTTTGCGAACATCGACTCCTAGCTTAATCTCTGCCCCATAGGTTCGGGCTTGTTCTGCCATTTTGTTCATCAGCTCTTTTCCGCTGATGTCAATAAAGCCAGGATAGTTTTCAATTTTTTCGGTCAATGAAGCATTGCCGCCAATGAGCTTTTTTTCCAGGACAATGGATGAAAACTTATCCCGCTGTACATAAATAGCCGTGGTTAGTCCGGCAGCACCGCCCCCAATAATAGCCACATCGTAAAGGTGTGTCTGGGCTTCCTGAGTTATGCCAATTAGGTCTCTTAATACTCTATTATCGGGGTTGGCATAGGCTTGTTCATTGATAAGAATGGTGGGAATGATTCGTTTGCCGTTGTTTATCGTCTCCAGAACGGGTATGGCCCATCTGTGTACATCAATATTAATGTACTGATAGTTAATCCCATTATCGCTCAGATAGGCTTTTGCCCGGTGACAATCCGGACACCAATCGGCTCCAAACAAACGGATGCGAGGGTGATTATGGTTAAGGCCGAGTAACGAATCAATTTGGGCGTTACTCGGATTAACAACGGATGTCTCATTGATAACCAGAGTGGGCGTAAGCCGTTTCCCTTCCTGAATTTCCTCGACTTGCCGGACAGATTGCCGGTCGAGATCAACGTTGATATAGGTGAAATTCAGTTTATTATCTTCCAGGTAGGTTTTTACCCGTTGGCTGTCTTCACACCATTCCGCTCCATAGAGGGTTAGTGTCGTTTGATCAAAGCTCATAGTGTAAGGAACAAGGGTCCGGTAATGAGCCTAAAGATAGCTTTTGGGAATGTTAACCAGTCAATCTTAAATTCTAAAAATCTGGACTTTACGTTCTTACTTTCCTGCCAGGTACCGATTCCGGTATTCGAGCGGAGTACAGCCCTTAACCTGACGAAATTGCCGGGAAATGTTTTTACTGTCGTTAAGACCAAGCTCCATTGCAATCTCAAAAACGGTCAGGTCGGTTTCCAGTAGTTTTTTGGAAAATTTCTCGATGCGCAGATTCTGGATGTATTTGTAGATGGGGTAGCCAATCACGTGCTGAAACCGCATTTCCAGCGATCGTCGTGACAACGGCACCTGCTTTACCACTTCATCGACCTGAAGATTTTTGTCGATATTCTGGTGAATGTACTTCAACGAAGAGGCAATGAAATCATCGTGTGTCGCATAAATATCGGTCGACTGTCGGGTGATCACCTGCGTTGGTCGAACAACGATGTCATAGAAACTAGCGGTTTCTTTCCGAATCATACGGTCGAGCAGGCGGGCCGCATCATAACCACCTTTCTCGGCATCTTGCGCAATGCTGGATAGGGGTGGGTCTGAAAGCTCACAGATCATTTCATCATTATCCACACCCAGTACGGCCACCTCTTCTGGAATTCGAATGCCTGAGTGCCGACAGGCTTCGGTTATATGCTGCCCTAACCGGTCATCGCAGGCCATAATGGCAATGGGTTTGGGCAACGACAGGAGCCATTGGCTCAACGAACTAGGTTTGTAGAACCAGAGTTCGATTTCACTTTCGCGGGCGTTCTGATTCTCAAAGTAATGAACCTTATAGCCTGCTTTGGAAACGCTTTCTTCGAATCCTTCAGCTCGCTCCCTCGACCAGACGATGTCGGTAAAGCCATAAAAGGCAAAGTTTTTGAAGCCTTTCTTTAAGAAATAATCGGCGGCTATGGCTCCAGTTTCCTGGTGGGCACCCGTTATATTCGGAATCTCCGTAAACCGTTCTTTAAAGTCTTGCGCAATGAGAGGAATGCCTGCTTCGGTGATTTTCTGGATACTCTCTTCGTTGTAAAGCTGACCAATAATACCGTCGGCTTCCCATTCGAGTGCCCAGTTTAAAATACCATTGATCCCCATCGTTTCCCGGTGGAAAAGCGGCATTCGGCAGAATACCCAGGGACCATATTCGCGCGAGTATTTAGTGATGCCTTTTAGCAGACTCTTACTATACTCCTCCGCGAAATCGATCAACAAAATAATCTTGTGCATGGGTTTTGTGTAGCGCGGACATCCTGTCCGCATAGCATAAAGATAACTTTTTTGCTATGCGGCCAGGATGTCCGCGCTACTTAAATAGGTCCTTTACACTTTTAATTGTCGCATTCGTAACCAGCGGTTTCGCCCAGATGCCAATGCTGAAAATGTAACCTAAGGTAAGCAACAAAATCAGCATGGCCCAACGGAGTCCGATTAGTTCGGCCAGGCCCCCAATGATCAACGGCACCAGGGCACCACCAACGATTCCGGTACACAGGATACCCGAAAATGTGCCGTGATGCTGCGGAACGGAATTAAGGGCGAGCGAAAAAATGATCGACCACATAACGGAGGCAAAAAAACCGGTTGTCGGTAAGGCATAAATAGCCCAGTCTTTGGGGCCAAACAAACCAATCAATAAGGCAATAACGGCACCGAACGTAAACAACATCAGTACTTTACGGCTGTCGGCTAGTTTTAGTAAGACCAGACCCAAAATACAGCCTACCGTCATCAGCCCCCAAAAATAAGCCACTACTTCGGCGCCGGTTGTGGCTGGGTCGACACCATGATAGAGTTGAAGGAATTTAGAAATCCAATTAGCAATACCCTGCTCTGTTCCAACATAGGCGAAAATACCCGCGAAAAATAAGAGCACCGTTTTGTCACGAAGTAGCTCAAGCAGCGTACCGCCAACTTCTATTTTTTCGTCATCTTTCAGTTCAACGTTGGGGAATTTAATCACCCCAACCACCACAATCATGAGCAGCGTGGTAAGGGCAAATACCCAGTAAAGCGACACCCACTCCAGATGAACAGGCACAACCCGGTTGAGTAGCGCAATGGGAAAACTAGTGTTGGCCGTATGCAGATTGAGGACGAAATAGCTGTATAAAAACGGGCTGATAAACGAAGCTGCGCCCGAAAAAAGCTGCGCCAGTACAGAATTAAAGGCAAAATGGGCCTCACCACCCGCCACCCGCAGCAACGGATTAATGACGACCTGCAACATCGCCATTCCGACACCAATCGAAAAAAGAGATACCAGTGCAATCGAAAAGCGAGGAACGAGCGCGAACAAAAGCGCCCCCAGAAAAGCCAGAAAAAAGGCTCCGAGCAAGACCGGTTTTTCTCGGTATTTTTCGACTAATAACCCCGATGGCATCGACACGCTATACGCCACAAAAAAGGCAAACGGCAGAAACCCCGCCAGACCAATACTCAACTGGAAACTATCGACCAGGTCAGGGATGATGGGCCCGAGAATATTCGTCAGAAACGAGATGACGAAGAATATTAACAGAATCAGGACGACAATCAGGGTATTTCGGTTCATAATTAGTGCTTTAGCGCTTCCTGTACGGCATTGCCAACGGTACCACTCGGCGGTAAAATATGCAATAAAGACGCAATGGTAGGCGCAATATCGGCGACGGTTGTGTACCGGAGCGTTTCGCCTTTCGTAATACCCCAGCCGTACAAAACGAACGGAACGTGTGTATCGTAATGATAAGGCGACCCGTGATCAGTACCCGTGCCGCCATTGGCAATCCAGCCGGGTTCTGTAATCAGTTGAATATCACCACTACGTTTGGCATGGAGCATATTTCGGTACAGATCCAGTAAATGCGTATTCAAATTAGTCGTATACAGACTGCGCAAATTAACCACATCGGCAATGCCCGGCATGGGTAGCAGTGCTTCCCGAATTACGTCATACGCAGCATCGACCGTAATCTTTTTCTCTTTCAACAGGGCATGGTTGAGATAAAGTTGGTAGTTCTCACTTGCCTGCAGGTAATCGCCACTGCCGAAGGCATCGGTCAACGATTTTTTGACGGTATTGGAAATAGCTTTGGCGTCTATTAGCCCAGCTGGCAAATGATGCTGTTGCCAGAACGCAGGAACATCCATGACGCCGTGATCGGCGGTTAAAAATACGCTGTAGTTGCCCTTGCCAGTCCACTTGTCCAGAAAGGAAAAAAGGTCCGCAAATTCCAGATCAAGCCGAAGGTAAATATCTTCCTCTTCTACCGAGTTGGGGCCAAACGCATGACCAATACGGTCGGGTGTAGAGAAGCTAATGGCCAGAAAATCAGTTACAGGACCTTTGCCCATATTTTCTCCTTTTATGGCGGCAATCGCAACGTCTTTCGTCATGGTGTTGCCCCAGGGGGTAGACATGACCGCTCCAAACGCATCACCTGCCTGACTCACCAGTTCGTACGGAAATACGGGTTTTGAGGCACCCGGTAATTTGCTTTCATACGGCTGATCGTCGGGGGTACTTTCGGTGTATTCGGCGATGGGCAACAGCGTATTCCAGTTTCGTTTTACGTACTGGGCGGGGAGTTTTTGGGCGTTGAGTTCGGTTAACCAGGTTGGGAGCTCGGGTCGGTAAAAGGTACTCGTTACCCAATTTCCGGTTTTCGAATCGTACCAATAAGCGCCTGAAGCAGCATGACCTGCGGGCAAAATAGAACCGCGATCTTTAATGGCCACTCCAATGGTTTTAGACCGGAATTGAGTCACAATCCGAAGCTGATCGGTGATGGTGCTGGTTAATAAATTCCGGGGCGACATCCGACCGACGCTGGCGTTTGTACTTCCTACCGTTTGTACCGTGTTGTCTTCTACACAATACACCGACTTCTGCGCGAACGAGTCATACCATTCATTCCCGATAATACCATTGATCGCTGGTAACGAGCCGGTATAAACAGCAGCGTGGCCAGCGGCTGTTACAGTATGGGCGTAGTGATAGTGGTTATTTCGACAGTTAAATCCTTCATTTAGTAAGCGCTTAAAACCGCCTTCGCTGTATTTGTTATAAAACCGATACAGATAATCGTAGCGCATCTGATCGACCACAATGCCAACGACTAATTTGGGACCAGCTAACGGGGGCGATTTACGAACGGGCTTTGTTGTTCCGGGAGATTGAGCTGCTGCCCAGAACGTGAGCGTAGTAAAGCCAACTAAGAAGAACACTTTTTTCATGAATACAATAGAACGCTGATTTTTATGATTGATATGATTATATAGCTTTTGGTTATATTAATGATGATTAATTGTAAAATAGTCTATTTGAAGGAATGCACTTTTTTTGAAATCATATCTCATCTTAATCGCACCGGCGACCCGGCATCCTAAAAATCAGCCGGTCCGCCGGTGCGGTTCTATATTACCTAAACGCGCTCCCGTTGGTCAACTAGAGCCGCAGCACCGAGCAGAGCGATTCCTTCTTTTTTCGATTGGAAAATCTTAAGTCGCTTGAGTGTCATTGGATAAGCGAAGTCCTGCATACTCTCCAGCATCCCCGCTTTAAAGAATGGGTACGCTTTCGCGATGGAGCCTCCCAGTACAATGACTTCTGGATCGTAGGCGTAAAGGACGGCTTTGATAGCCCAGCCAAAGTGACGACCAAATTCAGTCCAGAGATTTAAGGCATTCTCGTCGCCCAGTTGCGCAGCCTGACTAGCCTCCAGGGCCGTTGTGCCGTGTATGGCTTCAAAAAACTCAGCCGAAGCGTAATACTCGAAATTTTTATCCCGATACGGAAGGAGGCCAATTTCACCCGCTCCGCAGTTTGAGCCAACAAACAGCTGATTGTCGATGATAAGACCTGAGCCAAGCCCGGTTCCGATCGACATCCCAACGACCGATTGGTACGATTGGGCCAGACCAAACTGGTGCTCGCCGAGGGTGAAACAGTTTACATCGTTATTCACGAATACAGGTATCGAAAACTCTTCTTCCAGAATATCGCGAAGGGCCACTTCTTTCCAGGAAGGAATGTTGGCCACGTTGTAGACAATGCCCCGATTCACATCAACCACAGAGGGAACGCCAATGCCAATACTGCTTACCGACGATTCTGTCAGGGGGCGAATAAGCTCAATAAGTTGTGATAATGTAGAGGAAAGTGATTCTTTTTGGTGTAACAGACCACTCATTTGGTGGACAATCGATCCATCTCGCACAAGCCCGGCCCGCACGTTGGTTCCTCCTAAGTCGACCCCAATAGTCATTTGAAAGAAGTTTTTGGTAGTATTTGGAAACCGAGGTATCAGCTCGATTTATTGATTGACAGTAATAATTGCTGACCGGCTCGACCGACCCGACGCATCGAAGCTTTTTAGTTTTACCGTGCCCGAAACCTTAACGGGGCCTGTGTACAAAGGAGATTGGGCAGTAGGCTCGGTACCATTCGTCGTATACCGAATAGCAAGGCCCGGCAGTTCGATATTAGCTTTCAGCATTCCTTGTTCGATGATAGCACCTGGTAGTGGTAGTCGATAGTTATAGCCGCCATTGAGCGTGGCCAGTCGGGGTAAGTCTTTCTGAGCAAGCGTATTGGCGAACACATTCCAGCCTGTATTCATCGACTTTTCGCGGGCTGGTCGGTTTTCGATGGTTTCCCACGGGCGCTGTGGAGCCCAGGCGCTTTCGGCAAAACCCAATAGTTTAGGTAGAATATCGTATTCAGCCATGTCGCGCCCTTTCACGGTTTCACTCCAGAGCTGCGATTCAACACCCCGGATGTTTTTACGGGCTTCGGGTTTCATTTTCTGTAGACCGTCGAAGCTAAGTGGCTTACCCATCGATGTTTTGTAGGTGGTCTTAAACATATCGAAAGGAGCAAACGCCCAGTTGTTTCGCGTGTCTACGTAACCTGCCCAATAGAGACCTGGCTCCTGCGGATCATTGTTATACGACATATCGAAGTAAAAGTTCGATACGTTGCACAATACCACCGGGTAGCCTGCATTCGCCATTCGATTGCCGAGATCAATGTCGAACAGATTGTTCCATACGTAAGGCACGACGCCTTTTCCTACAAATTCAGGGTTCAGTACTAGTTTACCATCAGCCGCTTTGACCAGTACGGCTTCTTCCCAGGCGTGTACTTCCAGGTTGCGTTTGGCGAGCCGCTCCCGAAGTTTGCCGAAGAAATAAGCCTGTAAATTTTTAGGGTCCTTGATGGACGGATTTTCTTTCAACAGCTTGGCTGCAATGGGGGATTTTGTCCAGACACCTTCCGGCACTTCATCGCCACCGGCATGCATGACATCCATCGGAAGACCAGCTTCCTTGTACATTTTCGTAATCTCGTCGACTACTTTTTCGTAGAAATGATAGGTGGATTCTCGCCCAACGCTGACCACATTATCGGTGTAACCCTGTGCCGACAGATAAACCGATTTGTCGTCGGGGTCGATGAGCCGATATTCATTCGCTTCTTTTTCTTTGCCCTCCTTCATCAGGCGTTCATACCGGGCTTCCATCGATTTGATCGCAGCTCGTGCGTGACCTGGTAAATTCAGTTCGGGAATAACTTTGATATGGCGCTCCTTCGCGTATTTCAGGATTTCGATAAAGTCGGCTTTGGTGTAGAAGCCACTACCATGTTTGCCCTCGTCGTAGGCTTTGGGGCCTGAACCATACGCTGGATGCAAAACAGCCGTCTCTTTCCCCGACGTGTGCTCCCGTTGCGCGCCAACCTGGGTTAACTCAGGCAAACCGTCGATTTCGAGTCGCCAGCCTTCATCTTCCGTTGTGTAAAACAGAAACTTATTAACCTTATAGAAGGCCAGTAAATCAAGCAGGCGCAAGATGGTTTCTTTCGTCTGGAAATTCCGGCTAACATCCAGGTGCATACCCCGGAATTCAAATCGGGGAGCGTCTTCAACCTGTACGTAATTCAGGGCAATATTGTCAGAGGGCTTCAGATAGGTTGAGGTCGGAATCAGCGCCAGTAGACTCTGTACGCCATAGAATACACCTGCTGCGTCGCTGCCCGCAATGGAAACACCGTTGCCATCGATGCCAAGCTGATAGGCTTCTTTCGTCACCCCGTTGACACTGACTTTGCCTACTTTGAGTGTAATTCCTTTGCCCGTTCCGCTGCTTATCGAAAAGTCTTTGCCGGTCAGCGATTTTAATTTCTGACTCAGGAAATGGGCTTCACTTTCGAGACCTTTTTCGGCATAAATCGGAAGCGATGAACTGAGTGCCAGGGTACCTGTACCCGGTGTCAACTTGGCAGGTGAGGGGATGATCTTCTGAAGTTTATCGGCAGGAAGCAAGGAAGCTGCCAGGTTAGTCTGATAGGTATGCTCAGGCGTCGGAAGGGGCTCCAGATCGATTTTACCACGCAGTATTTGTTCCTTTTTCGTGAAGGGCTTAACGCTATAATTCGCTACCTGAACGATGTTTTGTTCCTTACCTTCCTTATCGTAAAAAACGAAATAAAGGCCCATAGGCGCATCGGTAAGCTTATTGACGGCTTCTGTCCCTTCGTATCTGATATCGATAGTTGCGCCCGGTTTGAGGCTAAATCCTACGTTTGGGGTGAGTTTGTACCAATCGCCGTTGATGTGATGGACCGTAGCTGGCTGCGAGTCCTTGGTCTGGACAATAGGTCGGGGCGACATATTGAAAAATAAGGCCCAATTGGTATCTGTCAGCAAAAAATCGCTTTTGTTAGTAAGCGTAAAGCGAGCATCGAAGCCAGTTTCGATTTCAGTGAAATTACTTACTAATTCCCAGGAAACAGCAATCTGTTTTGCCTCATCGTTGGAGGGCGTATCGCCCGATCTACAACCAGTAAAACAAACAATGATCGTCGCGATGAGAACGGTCAAAAAAGTAGTTCGCATAAATCCTTAGGTTAAGTAGCCTTTATACTACTCAAATCAGTACTAAAGATACCATTGTTCTAGCGGGGCTTTTTAAATATTTTTAATGATACAGCAACCGAGCCGACTCATTTCTTTAGATGCGATGCGTGGTTTTACCATTGCCGCTATGATTGTCGCCAATTTCCCGGGGAGTGAGGAGTTTGTGTATTTTACACTACGACATACGATATGGAATGGCCTCTCCTTTACCGACTTAATTGCGCCAACCTTCCTATTCATCGTTGGTGTTTCCATTGCTCTAGCCTATGCCCGAAAAGTGGATGAAGGCAGCCCGAAAGGCGAACTCTACCGAAAAATTGTGATTCGGTCGCTGAAGATTTTTGCAGTGGGAATGTTTCTTAATCTAATGCCCGATTTTGATTTTTCGAACGTTCGCTGGACGGGTACGCTTCATCGGATTGCCATTGTCTTCCTCGTCTGTGCGTTTCTTTTTTTGAATACAAACTGGAAACAGCAAGCCTGGATTGGCGCTCTCACACTCGTTGCCTATTGGTTGGCCATGACACAGATTCCCACGCCCGATGTTGGAAAAGTGGTGCTGGAACGAGGGCAAAATCTGGCGGCCTGGATTGATCGAAAATACTTGCCCGGCCGTATGTGGCAGGGCACCTGGGACCCCGAAGGAATCCTGAGTACGTTTCCATCAATTGTGACAGGGATTACCGGTATGCTGGCCGGACGCTGGATGCTCAGCCGTGTTAGTCCAACTGAAAAAGTGTCGTATCTAATGACGGCTGGACTGTTTACGGCTGCCGCCGGGTATTTCTGGGGATTGACTTTTCCGGTCAACGAAAACCTCTGGACCAGTTCGTTTGTACTGGTTACGTCTGGCTTTGCGGCCATGTTGCTGGGTGCCGTGTATTTTCTGGTCGATGTGTTGGGACGTAAGAAGGGGACGAAATTAGGAATCATCTTCGGTGCTAACGCCATTACGGTATACGTATTAGCCGACATCTTCGCGCTCCTCTTCTACCGACTCAAATTCGGGGGGCTACCGCTAAACGAAAAGGTAGTGACTGGCTTAATAAACGCAGGTTTACAGCCCGAACTCGCCAGTCTGCTATATGCCCTGTTTTTTATCGGCATCAATTTCATTCCGGCTTATTTATTATATCAGCGGAAGATTTTTATCAAGTTGTGAAGTTGTAGCCTGGACGGCCACGTCCGGGTGTACATGCCGTGGTGTCGGTTTCTTAAAACCGACACTGTGAGGTTTCTCAAAACCTTCAGAATAATGTCTAATGTAATCGAGAGGTTTCTTAAAACCTCACAGGTCAGGTTGAAGAACCTGACCTCACCTGAGAGTCCTATTTAATTTCGAAGAAAATGACAATCCGCCTAACCTTTCTTATCCTATCAATTCTAACAACCGCGAACGCGGCTACAATCAATTTATCGAAAGCACGTATAGCCACTATCGTTAGTGACAAGAAAGTCCTTCGCCGAACGGTCGAGATTCTTCAGCAGGAAGTCCAGAAACGAAGCGGTATTCAATTGTCGGTCGTCACGAAACTCCCCACCGATAAGCTGCCATTCATTGCCCTTCTGCTGGAAAGTAATCTTGCCCAATTGTCACCGGATGTTCGGGCTGTTGTTCAGGCGATGCCCGAAAGCAGGAGTGAAGGGTTTAAGCTCGTAGCCATTGAAAAGACGAATGCAGTGCTGATTGTTGGGCATGATGCACGAGGGTTGCTGTATGGCGTGGGGCGATTGTTACGCAAACTGGATATGAAGTCGGGAAAGCTGGCTGTTGCCGGAGATTTGGCCATTGCCACCAGCCCGCAGTACCCAATTCGGGGGCATCAGTTGGGGTATCGACCCAAAACCAATGCTTACGATGCTTTTTCGGTGGCTCAATTCGATCAGTATATTCGGGATTTAGCGTTGTTTGGGGCCAATAGCATCGAGATTATGCCTCCGCGTACTGACGATGATTTTACCAGTCGCCATATGAAACTGCCCGCTATTAAAATGATTGGCGAGCAGTCACGGATTTGTGCGGAATATGGTTTGGATGTCTGGATGTGGTATCCGAATATGGGAATGGATTATGCCCATCCAGATTCAATTCAGAAAGAATTAGCTGAGCGAGAGCAAGTCTTTGCCGCTGTGCCGAAGCTGGATGCGGTCTTTGTTCCCGGCGGAGACCCCGGCGAACTGGAGCCTGACGTGCTTTTTGCGTGGCTCGAGAAGGAAGCACAGGTATTGCACAAATACCATCCCAAAGCCAAAATCTGGGTATCTCCGCAGGTATTCCGACCTACCAAACAGTGGTTCGATGCGTTTTATAAGCACGTGAATAAGGAATATGATTGGTTTGGTGGGGTTGTTTTTGGGCCGTGGGTGAAGATGCCGGTACAGGAAATTCGGAAAGTGGTGAAGTCGTCGATTCCAATTCGACATTATCCCGACATCACCCACAACTATGCCTCGCAGTATCCAGTACCACACTGGGATCTGGCCTGGGCTATGACATTGGGTCGGGAATGCATCAACCCGCGCCCGCACGATGAGAAAGCCATTCACAACGCGCTTGATCAGTATGGGGTAGGTAGTATCAGCTATTCGGAAGGGACGAATGACGATGTCAACAAGTTTGTCTGGAGCGATCAGGACTGGAATCCCGAAACGCCCGTCATTGAAACGCTTCGCGACTTCGCCCGCCTGTTTATTGGGGGTGATTATACTGAATCGGTGGCGCAGGGACTGGTTGCACTAGAGCAAAACTGGCGAGGGAATTTACTGACTAATGACGCGGTAGAGCGAACACTGATGCAGTGGCAGGCTCTGGAGAAATCGGCTCCTCAGTCGGTATTGCAAAACCCGCGCTTTCAGATGGGTCTGATTCGAGCCTATTACGATGCCTTTACCCGCCGTCGATTGGTATACGAAACTGATCTGGAGCAGCAGGCACGGATGAAACTAGAAACACTTGGGTCAGGAGGATCGCTGGTGGCTATTCAGCAAGCGAACGCTATTCTGGAAAAGGCGTGGAAAGAACCAATTTTACCTGAATATCGAGCAAAATGTTTTGCCCTGGCTGACTCGCTTTTTAAGAGCATCGGTGCACAACTCACCATTGATAAACACGGCGCTATGAGTGGCCGGGGTAATTTTATTGACAACATCGATATTCCTCTCAACGATTCGCCCTGGTTACTATCGCAACTTGAGCAGATTGGAAAGCTGAGTAGTGAGCCGGAGCGCGTTCAGAAAATTCGGGAAATGCTACACCGTACCGATCCGGGACCGGGCGGTTTCTACGACCATTTTGGCGCTCCCGAAAGCTGGCATCGAGTGGTTTCAGATGTGAGCTGGTCGGTTGATCCCGGTAGCTTACAATCACCAAGAATTGGGTTTGGCGTAGGTTTGGTGGGTGTCGAGTGGGTGGATGAAATTAAGGCAACAGGCTTCAAAGGCCAGATTACACCCCGAGTCTGGATGAAACAGGCTAAAACGCTATACGATCAGCCGTTAAAAATTGCGTACAACGAGCTTGATCCGAATGCTTCGTATCGGATGCGTATCGCATATACAGGCCGTTTCCGGTCGCGCATGAAACTCACCACCGACGATGGCTCGGTAGTCCATGATTTTATTCAGACTGGCGAGCAGCCCATTTATGAGTTCGATGTTCCAAAAGCGGCTTTGGCTGATGGGTCCGTCACCTTCATCTGGGAATGTGGAGAAGGTGAACGCGGCTCGCAGGTGACGGAGATTTGGTTGATTAAGAAATAAGAAATACCCCTATCAATCAGGATATTACCTGATTGATAGGGGTATCGATTTGTTGTGTATTGTTTATGAAGCCGATCTCTTTACATCTTCAACGAAGGTTACAGATACACCGACCAGTCGGGCTATTTCGTCTGCCGTAAAAGCCGTTTCCCGGATGAGCGTTTGCGTAAAGGCTAGTGTCTTTTCGTTTATACCTTTTTCAATGCCCTGTTTTTGGGCCCTTTCTAACAAAAATTGTTCAATGCCCATCGTCGTACTTCGTTGTGTGACTCTCCCAGAGAGAATCATCGCGTTTCATTCCGGAAATGTATCAATATTTCTGTAATAGGCGACTAAGCTACACTCGCAAAAACGTCTTTTTCTTATACAGAAAATACAGGAATACCCATTTTACGGCGAGGTAACCCAGTACACCCAGCACGGCAGCTACCCAGCCCGAAGAGATGAGCTTAATCAGGCCGCCGAAGAAAAAGTGGGTGGCATATTCGAATTCGATGAACTCACCTGCCAGATAAATCAGAATGGAGTTCATCCCAATGATCGTAAAGAAGAAGGTCCAGCCTTTGATGCCTTTAACGTCGATAATCCAGTAAAATAATCCCAGTAAGCTCAGACTTAAACCACCAGTAACCATCACAAACGAACTGGTCCAAAGGTTTTTGTTAATGGGAAAAATGAAATTCCAGAGTACACCGAGGAGTATAAAAACTGCCCCTGCAGCCACTAATTGTATGGCTTTCTGATTGCCCGTTTTACCATGTGCCTTTAAAAACGAACCGGCAAAAATGCCAAGCAGCGCATTATCAATCGCGGGAATCGTTGAGAAAAGACCTTCTGGATCATGAATCGTTTTGTATAAATGACCCGGCACCAGAATCCGGTCAATATAGCTGGCCAGATTACACTCCATTGTTAGTACACCAGCACCACAACCCGGCACAGGTATCAGCATCATGGCCGCCCAGTAACCTAACAGAATTCCCAGAAACCAGATGTAGCGGGTGCGTGGTTGGGCATATAGATAAATCAATTGGGCAAACATACCCGCCAGGCCAATACGACCCAGCACGCTTGGGAAACGCGTATCCTGTATTGCTTTGACAAACAGGCCGTTGTTGTAGATGATGCCAAGTAGCACCAGAATAAGCCCCCTGGTAATAATCTTGCGGGCAATCTGCGCCTTATCGTCGCCTTTATCCAATTTTGACCCTATCGAAAAAGGGGTTGAGACGCCTGCCATGAATACAAACAGCGGGAAAATCAGATCATAAGCCCTAAATCCATTCCATTCGGGGTGTTTGAACTGATCGGCAATGAGAATAGCCCAGGCCCAGCCCGTTGTTTTGGCAAGAACTCCAAAAATATCCTCACCGCCCATAATCCAGAACATATCGAAGCCGCGTAAGGTATCGAGCGAGAGAAGTCGTTTAACGGGAGCGGGCTGGAGTACAGCTGGCTCGGTAGGCGAGGTAGACACTACAGACATACGTTTTTGGTATAAATAAGCGAATAAAATCGATATATTTTTGATTCTATAGATTTTTTGATTCTGTCGGGACATTGGTTCTATAGAGTCCACAGCTTCTATGGCTTTGCCTGTTGTTTCCGTGCCTTATATTCCTGAAAGCGATTTCGGTATTCCTGCATTTGTTCCGGTTTGAACTTTTGCTGATACTCGGCTGGCAAATCCAGGCGCTCGGGGAGGAGGGTCGGTGATTGGTCGATCAGCGTGTTCTTCCCTTTGCTATCTTTTGTCAGGATGAAGGTGTCGTATTTTTGACCGGTTACGGTATACGATTGGTAGGATAACTTATCACCGTCAATCGACACCGTTTGATAGAGTTGCGTGTTCGATCCAGCCCGATCCATCCAGTCCTGCAAGCCGATATCATACATTTTTGGGCCACTCACCGACACCACGTAAATAGGCCCGTCAGGATGCTTTCGACTCTTCCCTAACGGCATATTCAATCCGCGGCCGTAGGTATGATCGTGTCCCTGTAAAACCAGATCGACGCCGTATTTTTTGTAAATCGGCTCCATTTTCACCCGCCATTCATCGTTGTCGCGACCTTGCTTGGTTGAATAAATCGGATGATGGTGAACGACAACTGTCCAGCGATTTGGATTCTGGCTTAATACTTGAGTGAGCCAATTTGCCTGGGCGTCCAAAACCGTCGAATCGAGCAAGGCCGCTTGTGAGTTCAGCGCTATAAAGCGTGTGCCTTGGTAATCAAGATAATAGGCTGTTTCATCAAGACCTTTAGGGCCATTTTCGGGCAGTACAAACGACGGACGCCAATGTCTCGATACACGACTTTTGCCTTGTTCATCTTTGAAATATTCATGGTTGCCCGGTACGGCCAGCGTGGGCACCATACCGTTGATCCAGCCGCCCGCTTCGAACCACTCTGCCCACTGCCAGTCGGCGTTGGAAGTTGTAATTAAATCGCCCGCGTGAATCATGAAATTCACGGTTGGAAGTGTTGAATAAGCCCCACGAATAGCCCGTGACCAAAGCGAACGGATGTCATTTTGGGCATCGCCGAAATACAGGAAAGAGAAGGGGGCTGATTTAGCCTGAGCCGTTTTGAAATGAAACCACTCGCTCCAGTAGGTGCCATCGCCCACCCGGTAACTGTATTGCGTAGCTGGTTTCAGATTCTTGAAATGAACGGAATAATACTTTACTGATTTACCGTCGAGCACTACCGTTTCGCTTGTAGCGGGCACTATGGTAGCATTTTTGACAAAATCGGGCGAAGGATCGGCTTCACTGATGGCACCCATTGCGTTGGTAATGGTCGAATCAGTGCGCCAGTTGACTGATTGCGATGTCGCAGGATCGCCCTGCCAGCCTAAAATTAACCGATCTGGATAAACAGTGGCCGGATAAGGTTTATGGGTCTGAGCGTTGGAAGAGGAAAAGGTGAGTACGATAAAGAATGAAAAGAAAAGAAATTTCATAAAACGGCTACTTGTATAGAGTGGGTTAATCTGTGGTTTTGAGAGGTTTAGTGCACTTTTTGAGTCAGCGATTTATAGACATTTAGTACATAATCTGTCTGGATAACATCGAGGTGAAACTGAGCTGCTTTCTGATAGTTTTCGGGGGTATCAAACGAGTCTAGTAGATCAGAAAACGCCTTAATCCCCTGCTGATGAATCTGCTGAATGAGCGATTCATTAACCACCGCCCAGTTCAGATCGAACGCATAGGGCTTGAGCTTGCTGATCTTGGTGGGCATATCTTCTGCCTTATCGAGCGATGGCATCAGCCGGGCAGTTGGAGCGACCTGTTTCAGAGCGAGTAACGCTTCGTCGGAACCATAAAAAACGGCATTTTTAAGCAATCCGTAGGTCTGTAGTGTTTCTACTAATGGTTGTGGAGCCACCGCTTTGCAATCGACGTACAGATTTGTCTGCGTCTTATGACTGGCATTCCAGCGAGAGACCAACTGACATACTTCGGCGAGTGTCGGAATCCGTTCGGCCTGAAAACGATTATCGAAGCCTTTGCCCGCCGAGAGGGTTTTTAAGGTTGTTAGAGTCTGGTCTTTAATAGGACCACTGCCTGTCGTTGTGCGATTCAGGCTGCCATCGTGCAGAATTACTAGCTGATTATCCTGCGTTGTCCGAACGTCAATCTCAATAAAATCGACTTGCATTCGGAGTACTTCCTGAAAGGTGGCAAGCGTGTTTTCGGGCGCGAGCTGAGAGTTACCCCGGTGAGCCGAAACGCCGGGCTGATGACGGGTGGCCATAATCGCTTTGTATCTTCCAATAGAGTCGGTAACCGAATTTGGTTGGCTAACAGGTTGGCTATTAGCAAGGTCCGGGACGGCAAGAGCCAACAATAAAAGGCCAGCAATACACGTCTGTATCCGTTGTCGATTTTTCATTTATGTTGAGCGTTTTTTAGGTTTGGCCGTGCACGCCAGTCGGCTTCCGGGCCAAAGCGTAAATGAAGTGAACTATCCAGTTTTTCGTTTTCGGGATAGTGGTAAATCGCCCGGTTGGTCAGCCAGAAAAACAGCGCAGAAACCGTTAAGGCAGTTGCTGCCCGAATCCATGTCTGTTTGTATAACCTGTCATACGAGTCTGGTACCTGAGCCACAACAGGCGCTTTTTCGGTCGGGACGGTCAGAACAAGTAAGGTCGCCAGTATAGCATTGAACGTGATAATCCACTCCGTTAAGAGTCGACTGGGGTGCCAGTTTACCAATGCCCGTTCGAAATTTCCGACGACCATAAACCAAAGTAGAATCAGGAAAATAAGCTGCCCTTTGCCAAGCCACGACGATGGTACAAGTGCTATTGGCTCTCGAAAATGCCTGCGAATCAGGATGATAAATAACGTCAGAAGCAGAAGCCAGGTTAGCTTAAACCAGCCCTCGGGTGTAAAATGTAGAAAATCGACACCGGGTAAATGGCCCAGGAAAGGAACATCCCACAGAGCGGGGGCTGTTTCCTGCGTACCATCAGGCAGAAGGGTAGGGCGTGTCCATACTTCGGGATTTAATTGCTTGCCCCACTCTTCTACATTTTTAACCAGATTGACGTAGGGGAGGGCCAGCAGCACGAAAACAGTAGCAACCCCCAGCGTCCATTTTCCTTGTGCCGGCTTGTTCGGAGTTAGGGCGTTATGTAGGGGGATGCGGGTTGCCAGAAAACCCAGCGCCACAACAATAGCAAGGCCGTTGACGAAACCGTAACTCTGTTCCAGAAAACTATGCCAGTTCTGGTGTTGCCAATCGGCCCAGGTAGCCACAGCCGCTTTAAATTCGGCACTTTCTGGCGATAATCCCCGGCCTGCCAGAATGCGTGGATTCCCAGGAACCATGAGTAGTTGTTTGATCCACTGAATACCCGAAAGACCTAACCCACCAATGGTACCACTCATCACCGAAGCAACCGCCACTGGGCGCAGACCATAGCGACGCATCCAGCTAATCGTGCCGATAAAGACCCCTGTAATACCAGCCCAGTCATCACTACGGGGTGGGGTCATTCGAAGCCCCCCAATGCTGGTAAAAAATAAACTACCGAGTACCGGAAAGGCCAGAAACGAAATCAGCCAGCCCGAAGCCATATAGACGATCAAGGAGGAGCCATTTCGAAATTTTCCAAAGCGGATGAAATAGGCGATTATTCCCAGAGTCAACCCAATTACCCAGCCAATGTGCGTCGGATAATCACCAAACCATTGCGGCCAGTTATTCAATAGGTTATGAGCCTCAAAAGCCAGCTTGCCCGTTTCTGGATTGATGTAGGTAGGGTCGCCTAATGGATAGGTCAGTAGGGAAGCCAGTGATTGGTCTAACCCTGCCAGATGCAACAGATATTGAGCCAGCCAACCGACTAATGCGCCTGTTATGGCAAAAACGGGTAACCATATCGCCTGCCGAGTTTTTTGGTCGAGGAGGTCGTAGATTCCCATGGCCAGCAACGCTGTTGAAGCCGCTAGGTAATCGGCATCGAACCAGTAGAGCGGGCTTTTATGGCGGGATTCTGTATGGTCGAGCTTGATTCCCGATTGGAGTGCATTTGCCAGGGGATCTTCGAACAGGTCCTGCAAAAACCAGATGCCAAAGACAAACAGGATGGGTTTAAACAACTGAACCAGTCGTTCCCGCTCGGCTACAGCCGCTAGTGCTGTGCCAGCACCACCCAGGCCAGCCCACAGAAAACCAATGTAAAACAAAGCCGCATAGCCATATAACTGCGTAGAGCTATGCCCACTCTGCGTATAGGCGATAACCTGCATATACGAAACCGACGCGCCGAACCCCCAACCGATGGCACCGAAAAAGGCAAAGTAAAGCACGCGCTGTTGCCAGTCTGAGCGACCCGACAGGAGGGAAATAACAATGGCTGCCAGACATCCCGCAAAGGCAGCACCATATTCGTGGCCAAAATTGCCCCGGATACCCCAGCCAATCGATAAGGCCAATCCGCCGAGCAACACGCTCTGCCAGTGCCAGATAGGGCTTGGGCGATTACGGGAAAATGCCAGCGTCTGCATTAGATGACGAGTCCTGCGTTGGTATCGGGGGATAGATCATCACCTGCGGCTTCTTTAATAATCCGAAGGTCATGGCGCAGTCGCTGACTGAACAGCGCTACATCGAAGCTGTGTACCACGATGTTAACGCCTTCTTTCATCCACTTAATCTGGCGCTCGGGTTCCAGCGAGAAATGGATGCCGATAGAAAGCCCCTTGGCGCGTGTTTGGTGAATAATGCTTCGGACGGCGGCTTCAAAATCAGGATGATCGTATTGTTCAGGCAACCCTAAACTAACCGATAGGTCGTGCGGACCAATGAAAACCGCGTCGAGCCCCGGTACCGACAGCAGTTCGTCAAGTCGGTTGAGGGCGGGCACACTTTCGATGTTGGCGATGCAGATCGTATCGGCATTGTAAGCAGCAATGTAGGCTTGCATCTCGTCCGACATTTCTTCCTGGCCAGTCAGGTAAGCATAGAGTCGTTCCCCTTTCAGCGGGCGAAATTTTGTAGAACCCACCAGTTCCTGAATTTGCTCCACCGATTCGAGATAAGGTGCGACAATACCAATGGCACCCCCATCGATAGCCTGACAGGCCCGAAACGGATCGGGACTTGGAATCCGGACAATGGGTGTAATGCCGTACGCCCGAAACTGCTGGCAGAGACGCGCCAGATCAGCCCGATCCAGCGGTATATGTTCGGTATCCAGGAAAACAAAGTCGACGCCGGTCTGCTGAATAACTTTCGGCCACATCGGTGCGGTCGACGTGATGCAGCTACCGTATACGTTTTTGCCCTGTTGTAGTTTTTTAAGCAAACTTAAGTGGGTCGGAATAGCCATTTTGACGAGTGATTACACGTGCTGAATAACGAGGTTGTAAGACAAAGGACCAATCAGCCATTGGCCGTTTGGTCCTGGTTAATCGCTACAATTATATACTACCATAGTACTGCTTAATGGGCCTTTCAGGCTATTAGGGCCATGATTTATTTCCAATTGCCAGTAGCCTGAATAAACACCTCCGTAGTACTATAACCAGAAGTAGTAGTGCTTCTGGTTGATTTTGAGTAGCTGACTCCAGAAACAATCAGCTTCTGGAAGGGAAGCCCAAACCAATGATTATTCCTCCGCTCTGTTAAAATGAAACCTATTGTTCAAATCTCACTGGACCTGACCAACATCGATGAAGCGCTCGAAACAGCTGCTTTAGCCATGCGAGCAGGTGTCGACTGGCTGGAAGCCGGAACCCCTTTAATTTTGGCCGAAGGCCTGCATGGTGTACGAAAATTACGCGAAGCTTTCCCCAATGTCCCAATCGTCGCTGACCTAAAAACAATGGACGGAGGCTACCTCGAAGTCGAAATGATGGCCAAAGCCGGTGCAACCCATGTGGTTGTGATGGCGCGTGCCCACGCCGAAACGGTCAAATGCGTCGTGAAGGCTGGTCGCGATTTTGGCGTCAGTGTAATGGGCGATAACATGGTTTGCCCGGATATGGTTGAAGGGGCAAAATGGCTCGAAGACCTCGGTTGCGATTACATCATTCACCACGTCGGCTACGACGAACGGCGGGGGATTGCAGCTCAGGGTCACCGAATGCCTAGCCCGCTGGATCAGTTACGTGAGGTTGTGCAGGCTGTTCGGGTGCCGGTTCAGGCCGTTGGCGGACTAAGTCTGGAACAAGCTATTCGCTGTCCGGAATATGGCGCTCCACTAGTTGTACTTGGCGCTCCTTTAACCATTGATGCCGATGCGTTCAAAACCGCCGATGGCAATCTGGAAGCGTCTCTTCGGCTGATCTGTGAAAAAATCCACGCCTATGGCGATGTAAAACTGAAATGAATAATGAACAAAAATTAGAATGAACAATGGATAATCGGGGCCGCCCGTGCGGTAAAATGTAAAATGAATGATGAGGTAATCGATTGATGTACTGTCTATTAGCATTTCATTATCCATTCTGCATTCTGCATTATTCATTTACTTGAACCCTTATGAAATCTGCTGCCGTTGTTAATTATGCGCCGGAGAAAGGCTCCGTCGAGATTCGTGAACTGGATCGACCAACGATTGGGGAAGATGATGTGTTGCTGGAAGTGGCGAACGTTGGCGTTTGTGGAAGTGACCTTCACCAGTGGACGTCTGATCATAGCTGGCCCGTAAACTATCCAGTCGTACTAGGTCATGAATTTGGTGGACATATTGTTGAACTCGGAAGTCGGGTGACGGGTTGGCGTGAGGGTGATCGCGTCGTTAGTGAAACGGCGGCTGTTATTGACGCCAACAACCCAATGACTCGTCGCGGGCTCTATAATCTCGACCCTACCCGAAAAGGGTTTGGCTATGGAGTCAATGGTGCTATGACACGCTTTGTGCGTGTTCCAGCTCGCTGCCTGCATTTAGTACCTGATCAACTCGCTTTCGAGCAGGCCTGTCTGACAGAGCCCTGCTGCGTGGCGTTCAATGCTGTTGTGGAAAACAGCCGGATAAAACCTGGCGACCGCGTGATTGTGCTCGGACCGGGTACTATTGGTATATTGTGTGCCGCTATGGCCCGTCTTTGTGGGGCCGAAGTTGCTTTGGTTGGCCTGGAAGCCGATCGGCATCGATTGGCGATTGGAAAGCAGTACGGTTGTGAAGCCATTATTGGGGATGCTACCGAATGGGCGAAAAAAGCGGATGGCCTCGGAGCCGATTGTATCATTGATGCGGCCGGTTCGAGCATTACTCTGAAAATTGCGATGCAGTTGGTTCGGCCCAATGGGCATATTACCAAAGTTGGTTGGGGACCACAGCCGCTTGGTTTTTCGCTCGATCCATTGGTGCAAAAAAACGTAACACTTCAGGGAAGTTTTAGCCATAACTGGCCAATCTGGGAGCGCGTCATCGCCTTGCTTGCTAATGGGCAACTCGATGTGAAACCCATTATTGGGGGCGTGTGGTCTATTACCGACTGGCACGAAGCCTTCGAAAAAATGCACCGGGGCGATGTTGTAAAAAGCGTACTAAAACCGGTTTGACCCATGCGGTTGCAACATAAAGTCATCATTGTTACCGGAAGTTGTACTGGTATTGGAAAGGCCATTGCCAGGCGGTGTGTTGCCGAAGGGGCACGGGTTGTTGTTCACGGACTGGAACGGGAATTGGGCGAAGCGATCGTTGCCTCGTTGGGGAGTGATAACGCCGTGCTACACATCGAAGAAATTACCGCCGACAATGCCCCACAGCATTTAGTGGATCTGGCCCTGAAAACGTTTGGCCGACTGGATGCGGTCGTCAATAATGCGGCTATGGTTGTTTCGTCAAACACCCAGACAACTGATCTGGTACTGTTTCGGAAGGTGATGGAAGTGAATGCGTTAGCGCCATTTGCCTTAATTAAGGTGGCGTTACCCCATCTGCAGAAACAGCACGGGTGTGTTCTGAATATTGGCTCACTGAATGCCTGGTGTGGCGAACCGAATCTAATGGCCTATAGCGTTTCGAAAGGAGCGCTGGTGACGTTGACCCGAAATCTGGGCGATACGCTTCATCGGGAATCGGGGGTGCGGGTCAACCAACTAAACCTGGGCTGGGTGTTGACCGAGAGGGAAATTCAACGCAAGCATGAGCAGGGAATGGCTGATGACTGGTACAACCACCTGCCGCCAGAACTTGCACCATCGGGCCGGATTTTGCAGCCCGAAGAAATTGCTGCCGCTGCCGTGTATTGGTTGGCCGATGAAAGTGGACCCGTTAGCGGACAAATTGTTGATCTGGAACAGTACCCATTTATCGGCCGAAATCTGCCCAAAAATTAAATGATTAAATGATTGAGTTGTTGAATGAGTAGCGCAACACAACAATTCGATAATTCAATCATTCAACAATTCAAAAATTAAGCATATGCCCCAATTAGCCGCTTTCCCTAAAGCGTTTATGCAGCAGCTCTGCAAAGACGGAACCATGCGTGTTTCGGAATGGATTGAGCTGGCATCTCAACTCAATATTGATGGTCTGGAATGGTACGCCGGATTTCTGGAGATGGACGATGAGGCCAACTGGCCTGTATTTCGCCAACAAGTGGAAGCTCATGGAAAGGTGATTCCGATGATGTGCTGCTCCCCCGATTTTACGCACCCTGATGCCGCTTTCCGTGCCAACGAAATTGCGAAGCAGAAACGCTGGATCGATATGACGTATATACTAGGTGGTTCGTATTGTCGGGTGCTTTCTGGACAGCGACGGCCGGAGCTATCCATCGAAGAAGGGGTAGCTCTGGCGGCCGAATGCATCGAAGCCTGTTTGCCTTATGCGCAGGAACGCGGTATTACGCTCATCATCGAAAATCATTATAAAGATGACTTCTGGACCTATCCTGAATTTGCCCAGAAAATGGATGTGTTCTGTATGCTTGTAGACCGAATCAATCATCCAAATTTCGGTGTCAATTATGATCCAAGCAATACCTATCTGGCCGGTGAAGACCCGCTGGAGCTTCTTTATCGGGTATCGCACCGGGTGGTGACTATGCACGCCAGCGACCGATATTTGATCGAAGGGACCATCGAAGACCTTCGTCGTGAAGAAGGTGGTGCGGCTGGATACGCCAAACGACTCAGTCACGGCGAAATAGGTAAGGGTCTTAACGATTACGATGCCATATTTACGGAACTGAAACGAGTGGGCTTCGATGGCTGGATCAGCATTGAGGATGGGGTAGATGGTATGGCGCAGCTAGAACGTAGTGTCGCGTTCCTACAGAAAAAAATAGCTGAATACTGGCCAGAGAACTGATCGTGTGTACTATACCATGATTTCAGAATCAGCCTGCATTTGCTTTGGCCCATAGGGCCTTCACAGCGTAGCGTCGGTAGGAAAAGCCTCTATACGAATAGCTAGGTGTGCCGTTAGGTACACAATTGTTATGTACCTAACGGCACATTGACTGTTTCAACCCTATTTTGCTACCGACGCTACGCTGTGAAGGTCCTAACGGACCACCCATAATCCCGAATTCATGTTAGACTAGTAGCCCCGCACCGACGGACCGGCTGATTTTTATGATGATTACGATGAAGGATGATTTAAATGAAATCTGCGTCAATCATAATTATCCTAAAAATCTGCGGGGCTATTGATAAATCATCATCTGACTTACAATTTTTGCCAGCCAGAAAGGTACGATTTCCCTATAAATCAGTACTATAGTTTAGGTCGAAGCGATCTTTTGTAAATCGGACCTATTCCTAAACCCCCAAACCTCTCAGACTTTCATGGAAGAAAAGAAAATTACACCGAATGCAGAGAGTCGTCGCGATTTTCTGAAAACATCCTCATTGGCGGCTACGTCATTTTTCATTGTTCCCCGGCACGTTCTTGGCAAGGGATTTATAGCCCCAAGTGATAAACTCAACATTGCGGGAATTGGAGCCGGTGGTAAAGGTAAAAGCGACCTGGCTTCCTTTGCAAAAAGCCCGAATGTCAACATCGTGGCCCTCTGCGACGTCGATGATCGGCAGGCCGTGGATTCCCGGAGCCGTTATCCGAAGGCGACCTATTACAAGGATTTTCGGGAGATGCTTTCTAAGGAAAACAGGAACATTGATGCCTGCTCCATCTCCACACCCGACAACACGCACGCTGTAGCCACGCTTGCTGCCATGCAGTTAGGTAAACATGTGTACACCCAAAAACCACTAACCCACGACATTTACGAATCGCGGATTTTGGGCCAGGCGGCTAAAAAATACAAAGTCGTGACGCAGATGGGCAATCAGGGCGGTTCGGGGAATGGTGTTCGCCGGATGAAAGAAATCTATGATTCCGGGATTATTGGCGAGGTTCATAAAGTGCTGACCTGGACCAATCGGCCTGTTTGGCCACAAGCCGTTCCGACCGATAAAACCTTCGATATTCCGAAAGAGCTGGATTTTGATCTGTGGTTAGGTCCCGCTAAAAAAGTGCCGTATAACGAAGCCTATCTACCCTGGAACTGGCGAGGTTGGTGGCCTTATGGAACGGGTGCCCTCGGCGATATGGCCTGCCACATCATGGACCCCGTCTTCCGAATTTTACCCATTGATTACCCGACTTCGGTAGAATGTAGTTTGGCCGGCACGTGGGCATTTACGTTACGTCCACAAGATGACAATCCAGATTGGACGCCTTTTTCATCATCTATTCACCTTAATTACCCCCGTAAAGACGGCAAGGGCGACATCAAGTTAAGCTGGTACGATGGCGGTATTCTGCCGGAACTTCCAGAAGAACTATTACCCGGAGAAAGCTTTGGTAATTCGGATGGGGGAGTGCTGTTTATCGGTACTAAAGGCAAGCTCATGGCCGATTGCTACGGTGCCAACCCGCGTCTGTTGCCCCTGAAAGCCAATGAGACGTTGAATATTCCCGAAACGATTGCCCGTGTGCCTAACGAAGACCATTATCTGCAATGGGTCGATGCGTGCATTGCGGGGCATGGTAAAGGCATAACAAGTTCGCCGTTCGAATACGCGGCCCCGTTTGCGGAAAGTATCCTTATCGGAAATCTGGCCCTGCGTAGCTGGATGTTGCGCGATAATCCGTCCGCCAAACGATCTTCGGAGCGATACAATGGTCGCAAGAAGTTGTATTATGATGCGCCCAATATGAAAATCACGAATTACGATCTGGCTAATCAGTTTGTTAAGCGTGATTATAGAGAGGGCTGGAGTTTGACTCTGTAAGAGCTGGCGCGAGTATTTACTCGTGCCTGTTCATATAGCAAGCATTCGCTTGCGTCAGTGAATACTGAATTCATGAACAGGCACGAGTAAATACTCGCGCCAGCGCACTAGCTGTTCAGGATAACGCCAGTTTGATATGGGCCAGATGGTGTTGAACGTGCCAGGCGGTCATGGCCAGAGCCTGAGCTTGGCTAATCATAATCTGCCGAACTGGATGAAAATACGAAATGGCCAGCATGGGTTCTGTTAGGGATTTGGTCAGATAAACGTAGCGTCGGGTGACTCCATCGAGCAGCACCAGCGAGTCGTCAATGGGCGCTTCTGTTGCATCGGGCGTATGCGCCCAGGCGTTCATGTCGATGAGCGTAAGCACCTTATAATCGGGTTCTGTCAACGCTTTTTTCATGCGAAGAAAATGCACAAACTGAATATCAGCCACGTGATGAACCAACTGCTGTACCGTCCAACTGCCTTCACGGTATGTTTTTGCTAAATCAGTTGTCGATAGGTTTTCGACCAGTTCTCGATAAGCCGCCGGGCTGTTTTCAATAATTTTAATTAGTTGGGCCAGTTCCTCGGTAGAATAGGTGTCTTGCGGAACAAAAGGCCCGATGGGAAACTTACGATCGTCCATGTCTTTTCTGGAATTTCATCGATTTGTGACTCTTTAGACAAGTTGTTAGATTTACTTCAGTCGCAAACTTATCTGCGCTGTATCGTCTTCGCCAGTATCAAAACCGTTGGTTGGATCAGAATCTATGTCTTCCCAATCACAATGGCTGATTCGTGCTTTAATGGGCTCATTTATTGGGCCAGTTGCCTGTACCTGAAACGTAAATGCCTGTGGCCATTTAGGAAAATACTGTCCACCTGTTAAGACAATTTGCTGACCTGTTGCAACCATGCCTTTGCCGTCTACGAACGTCAATCCCGCTGGCAAAAGACAAGTGACTTCTGGACTCAGTAAGCGAGTATTATTGTAATTATCGACCAGAAGGGTAACTGTAATGAGCTCATTAAGTGAAGGCGCAGCATTGCTTACTAATGTTGTCAAACTCAGATCAACCAGTTCATCTGGTAATACTATCTTATCGACCTTAGGTGATGGTAAATAAGCTGGATTTGGTTCAGGTGATTCGCTGATAGTAGAGCCAGGTTCAGTCGTTCGCAGATCAATCCAGGCTACGTCGTCTTGACCGTCATTGGTGCCACTGGCAGGAGCCGAATCAGGATCAGGGTTGTCGGTACCTGTTATCTGAGCTGCTAATCTGAACACTCCAGTTATTGTTGGGGCTACTTCACAATATAGGTCCACTGAACCATTAGCTGGAATATTGGTGACTAAGGCACGTATAACTGTTCCATCTGCTTGAAAGCTGCCTGCATTGACAACTGCCATTAGGGCAGGCAATCGGCTTTCGATCTGTACATTATGAGCTTCCTGACTGCTACTGTTATTAATAGTTAGTGTCATGGTAATGGGTTTACCTATAACTGCTATGCGGTTGTTGACAGAGAGTTGTAGACTCAAATCCGTTTCAGGTTGGTCACTAATCCGAACTGTTAGTGGAGCGGAAGGGGGACTCACACAGCCTTCATATCCCAAACAGGTTGCCGTATAGATAGTCGTCTGATTTGGTGTGACAATGATTGAACGGCCCATTTGGCCATCCGACCATTGAACATCTGACCCAATGCACTTATCTGCGTACAGAACTGTTGATCGGCCGCTGGCAATAAATGAGTTGCTAGTCCAAATTTTAGGTGCCGTTATTCCTACGGTTATACTAGCTGTATCGCGGGTAATGGCAGAAGCACAAGCACCGCCAAACGTAGTTTTTAAAATGTAAAGTCCGGCATTGGCTGCACTGGCACTTGAGATACTTAATGAGGGAGAAGTAGACGTACTACCGTCTGGCAATGTCCATTCATAACTGTTTTGAGTCAATACATCATTAGAGTTATACGCCATGGCATTGGGCGCCAATCGATATGTGTTGCCAAGACAAAGTGGAGGAGTACCTCCACCACCACCATTCGATCTGAAAACACCAATTTGCATTGTCGCCGATTGTATAATGACATTTGCAAAACTAACTCGTGTGCCAGCACACTGGCCTGTATAAACTGTCGTCAGGCTGTAGACACCAGACATAGCTGTAGTTGCGTTGACAAGTGTCAGCCTTTGGGCCGAACTAGTAAAACCGTTTGGACCTTTCCAATGGTAGGAGGCTACAGATGTACTATCAATTGAGTTATAGGCCGATAGGAATATAGTTGCCCCCGGGCAATACGTATCAGTGGCGGGAGACATTCCTGCTAAGGGATAGGCCGAAATATAACTAATGGGCTTGCCGATAGTAATACCTTGAGCATTTGAATAGGTACCACTGCATTCGCCTGAAACATTGACTGTTAGGTTATATGTTCCAGAAGCCAGAGTACTGGCAGTAGGTATGGTTGGCTGCTTCGCAGAGCTGGTGAAGCCATTTGGACCGCTCCATTGATAGGTAAGTGTTGATCGACTTGAGGGAAACCCATTTGGACCATTGAAGAAAATTGGATACATGTCGAAAGAGGTACCCGGACAGTATTGATTGCCATAGGATGCTTTATCGGTTGACTGACTGTAAAGACTCACAAGAGGTTTCGTAATTTGAATTTGTTTACTTGCAGTAATGGCGCCGGTACAGGCTCCCGACAGCGTAGCAGTTACACTGTATGTGCCTGTCATAGTGTAAGTTACATTAGTCATAGTAAAGCTCTGGCTAGTACTGCTGAATCCATTCGGACCGTTCCATAAATAGGTTGCAGAGAGACCTTCCAAAGAGGGTGTAGTGCTCACTCCAAAGGAACTGCCAGGACAAAATGTACCGCTGAGGGCTGTATTGCTACCAGTAGTTGCACTGGTCACAGCAATAGTGGGTAAGCCAATATTCATGTTGACCGAGTTTGTTCCCGAGCAGCCAGTAGACAAGGTTGCGGTTACGCTGTAAAGACCACTCATTGCCGTTGTTGCATTCGTGAGGGTAGGACTATCAATGTTGCTTGTAAACCCATTAGGCCCACTCCAGCGAAATGTTGCTGAATAGGAACTAGGAGCCATTGAGTAGGCACTGACAACAAAATTACTACCAGGGCATACCGTTTGTGCCGACGATCGGCTGCCGTCTGTATTGAGTCGAAACGAACCGATTGGGACAGCCAGCTGACCTGTTTGGATTGTTTGTGAGGCAGTAGCTGTTCCTGGGCAGCTGCCAGAAAATGTAGCTGTTACGCTATATGTGCCAGCTACAGCGGTTGTAACACTGGGCAATGTGAAACTCTGGGCTGTACTGGTAAAACCGCTCGGACCTCGCCACTGATAGGTAACAGTTGTTCCCGTTGAAGGATATGCAGTTGCTCGAAGCTCTGCGGATGTTTCTGGACAAAATGTATTAAAAGGCTGTGGATTTGATCCAGTAGAATATGAGTTCGCGCTAACTGAAAGCGTGGTATTGTATATCTGCACAGTATCTTTACCAACACCACAATTATTAGGATAGGTGGCCTCTACAATGTACAAGCCAGCTACTCCTTGTGGTACTACCGGGTTTTGTTCTGTGCTCACAAAACCATTAGGTCCAGTCCAGCGATAAGTAGCTGTGTTGCTACTAAATGTTCGATCTGGAAAAGCTACAAATGACAAGCTAGTTGGACCACATATTGAACGACTACGTGTATAGAACGACTGATCATATACGGAAGCCCTTGGTTTTGAGGTACCGAGACTTACTGTCGCTGAAGAGATTTCAGTACCCTGGCTCGTGCCTGAATACGTCATTGTTACGGAATAAACACCTGCTGTAGCAGCAGAAGCGGGTACACTTATAGCATTAGAGCCCGAACTGGTGAAGCTGTTTGGGCCCGCCCAGCGAAAACTTACTGTTGTACCAGACGGTGGAATTGAATAAGTCGCATTGATTTGAAATGACTGTCCAGCGCAGACAGGACTGTTTGTAATCGTCAATATATAAGGTGAATACGACTGGGCGAAAAGAGAGGAAACTGCCGTTATAAAAACGGCTAATGAGTAGTAGAGTGAACGCATAAAAGGTGAGGAATCAATGGCCAAAATAAGCTCGAATTCCTCACCTATCCAATGCTTGCATAGTCTATTTATTTTTACAATTCTATTTGTTCACCGGCGCGCTAATGGCGCCCAGATACCGACCCATCCAGTACGGTAATAAAAATGAATCGCCAGCACTTAGTTCGCTGACAACTTTCCCCGGTCGGTCGAGCTTGAAGAGGTTGCGGTTGTGTTTAAGTTCAGGGCGTTCATCGGGAGGTAATACTTCTTTAGTGGTTTGACCACGGAAGTTTTCGGGAACGAGTTCAATGTCTTTCCGGTGACTATTCATAATAGGCCACTCGATCATATCCAGCGGAAACTCCTTCAAATACCAGACGGTTTCGGGTAAATCGAAGGCTTTCGCGCCCGTCATGGCGTAGCAGAGATTCCAAAGACCGTCTTTTTCCGGACGTTCGGCTTGCCAGTGATCACGAATCGCTTCGCGGTATTTTTCCTTCAGTTCGGGCGTGAAAGCGTACCGGTACAAAGGCCAATACGCCAGGAAGTACATTTCGTCGTCGGAGTGATTCCAGCCTTCGGAGAGCATTTTTGCCCAGTCGTCGGAGCCTGCCGGAGCTTTCCCAATTTCACTCATTGGCCGCATCAGGTTTTCCAGATAACCGTGTTTGTTCATCAGCTCATAGGCTTTCTCTTTGTAAATGGGTTTTCTGGTGAAGTGATAGGCTGCTTGCAGAAAGGCGATAATATTGGACGAATTGATTTTTCGATCCCCAACATTTGGCGCAAAGCCATTGACATAACTCGGATTCCATTTACCCCAGAGGGTTGGCTTCCCGTCTACATCGATCAGATACCAATCGTTTTTTATAATGTTGGTCATTAACTGGTCAATCAGAGTAATGGCCCGCTTTTTCACGTCGCCATCCATCAGTTCAGCCATGAGAGTGAGCGTAAATATTTGCCCCACCGTCTGGTCGCTGCTGGTAGTTCCACGCCAGTCCCATTCTGGGTCCTTCGCATGATTCCAGCCGTTGGTCAGCCCACCGTCCCAGGCTTTCGCTTCAAATTTGTGATAGCCGCTCCGTTCAAATCCACGGGCGAAGAAGCCGCTCATGCCTGTAATGCTGAACAGTCGTTCCATAGCCGCAAACGATTCCATACAGTTTTGTAGCGCCACTTTATCGCCAGTCACTTTGTAGCGGAACAACTGACTCACCAGATACATCGACGTCCAAAGGTTATCACTGTCGCGTTGTCCCATTTGGGCCGTCGATAAGTCGCCCTGCTGGATTACGGTTACGTCGCAGTTAAAGCCGTAGCGAATGTGTCGTTGCCGAACCTGTTTTTCGTATTGCAGCGCTTTCTCCTGTAAAGTCATTGCCTCGAAATGAATCTCGCCCAACCCCTTGTTGGTCAGGATTAAAACGGTTTTGTCTTCACCTTCTGAAATGGCTGTTACCTGGTTGTCGGGTAGCCAACGTTCACCATAGTAATAATTAAACTTACCGTCTTTCCGCAGCATAAATGCGCCCATGGTAGAGCCAAACCAGAGGTTGCCGTGTGCCACGCGAATGGCTGTCAAGTTGGGGCAGGGGAGTTTTTTCTGAAGACCACCTACGGACTTATACGTAGTGCCATCAAGGGTTAAATAGCCATCGTTCGTTCCCAGATAAACCTTATTCTGATCGCTGTCGAAACAGGTGAGATCAGGCGATTGAAAGACGGTTGCCAATTTTTTCGTACTTACGTCAAGCAAGCTCAACGAGTGACTGCCCAGCAGCCAGAATCGATTTTTGGCCGCTTCGTATCGAATGTCTTTCACCTGATCCTGCTCTAGCGCACCTTCCCAAATAACCGACGATTCCGACAACAGCTTCAGACGAGTGCCGTCTGATACCAGAAACACAGCGCCTGAACCCGTACAAAACAGCCTCGCGTCGGGTAAGGTGTGCTTGTCGAACAGCTTGCCCGCCCAGGCATTGCTGAAAATGGCTTTGTCGTCGAGATAAACGAACTGTCGGTCTTGAAGCCCTAGTCCCACCAGTTTTCGGTCAGACATGGGTCGATAGGAACGGTCAATTTCTAAAGTTCCGGGGTATTGAAAATGGCCCGAGCGAGGTCGTAACAAGCCTTTTGAGGATAAAACCTGAATCACACCATTCCGATCTGCTGCAACCTGTTGCAGTTGACTGGTACTGTCGGGGGTGTAATATTTTATGCTATAGTCCTGTAAGTAAGGCGTATCGCGGTAAGGGGTGGTTTGGGCGAGTAGGCTCTTAGGAAGCAGAATGACTAAGAAAACAGCATAGAGTGATTTCATGAGTTAGTTCCGGTTTGTTGAGTTAGGTGGCGTCAGGTTCTTCAACCTGACGAGCCGTGGTGTCAGATTTTGAATCTGACATGATTAGGTTTCTCAAAACCTATGGGTACAAGCATTCGGTTTTGAGAAACCTCACAGTGTCGGGTTTAGAACCCGACACCACAGTTTAGATTACAAAAATCACTTCCCGATGGGAGCACTGATGACGCCTAGATACCGGCCCATCCAGTAGGGAAGGAGCCAGATATCACCGGCGCTGTGCTCAGAGGTGCCGCTGTTGCCTTTGGAACGATCTAGGGCAAACGTGTTCCCATTATGGCGTTGGATCGGTGTTTCGTCAGGAGGGAGCACTTCTTTCGTGGTCTGATTCCGGAAGTTTGGCGCAACGAGTTCAATATCTTTTCGTTGACTGTTCATAATTGACCAGTCGATCAGGTCGAGTGGATATTCCCGTAAATACCAGGCCGCTTCGGGGAGGTCGAAGTTTTTGGTGCCAGTCAAGGCGGTGAAGATATTCCAGGCGCCCTCTTTTTCAGGGCGTTCGGCTTCCCAATGGTCAAGGATCGCCTGTTTATATTTCGCTTTTAAGGCATCATCGAACGCATAGCGATACAGGCCCCAGTAACCTACAAAGTACATTTCATCGTCGGAGTGATTCCAGCCGTCCGACATGTGTTTGCTGTGTTCATCGGCGTCTGCCGGAGCTTTACCAATAATGCTCATTGGGCGCATCAGGTTTTCCAGATAGCCGTTTTTCTGCATTAATTCGAGCGCTTTCTTTTTGTACTTTTCCTTCTTGGTGAAGTGATAGGCCGTTTGAAGCATAGCTACAATGTTGGACGAATTGAGCTTCCGGTCGCCTACGTTGATTGGGAAATTATTCACGTATTCTGGATGCCATTTGCCCCACATCGTCGGCTTGCCATCGAAGTCGATCAGGTACATATTGTGCGACAGAATATGGCTCATGACCGTATCGATAAGCGTGATAGATCGTCGTTGGATAGCCTTATCATCGACAAGCTCGGCCATGACCCCGAAGACGAAAATATGACCAATTATTTCATCACTACTGGTCGTTGATTTCCAGTCCCAGCCAGGTTGTGGCGAATGCTGCCAACGCTCCGAATCATGAAGTTGTTTGATGTAACCAGCTCGTTCAAAGGATCTTGCCGGAAAGCCTGGTACCGGGGTGATGGTATACAGCCGCTCCATTGCGTCCAGCGATTCGCGACAGTTTTGCAGGGCGTCTTTGTCTTTCGTGACCGCATAGCGAAAAGCCTCCCCAGCCAGATACATCGATGTCCAAAGACCATCATTGTCAGAATCAGACAGATAACCCGTGGCCAGATTGCCCTTTTCCATGCGATCCAGTGAGGCATTGAAACCATTCCGAATATGCCTTGTCCGAACCTGATCTTCGAAAAAAACAGCTTTGTCGTGGAGTGTCATCGATTTGAAACAGATTTTTCCCAGACCTTCAGTGGTTAGAATGAGCACAGAGTTTTTGGGCCCTTCAGCAATCGCCGTCACCTGATTGCCAGGTAGCCAGCGTTCGCCGTAGTAGTAATCGTATTTGCCATCGGGGCGAAGCGAAAACGCTCCTTTCGTCGTGCCGAACCATACTTTGCCATTCACGGTAGCCACTGTTGTGATTTCTGTCCAGGGTAATTTGCGATGAATAGCACCGACTTGTTTTTTGCTAATGGGATCAAATTCGATGTAGCCGTCGCTTGTTCCGATAATTACCTTTTGAGCGGGTGTGAGTGCAAAAGACGTAAATCCCGTTCCATCGAGAACCTTGGTAAGCGTAAAGTTTGCGCCTGAAAGCGTGTATAGCGCCTTTTTGCCAAGTACCCAGAATATGTTACCTGTGGATTGAAAATGAGCGCCAATTACCTCGTCGGATGAGAGTGTTCCTTTCCAGAGAATCTTACTGTCTTTAACAACCTGTATCGCGCTTCCGTCCGAAACCAGAAACGTTAGATCGGGTTTTCCGGCAAAAATCGTTGCTTGCGGGAGTTGGTGTTCGGCATTTAGTTTTCCGGCCCAGGCATTGCTCACAACCGCTTTCTCACTTAGATAAACGAGTTGCTGATCTTGTGATCCAATCGCCTTAAGATTCAGGTCTTTGATGAATCGATAAGTCTGATCAGCTTGTAAGGTGCCCGGATGTAGAAATTCACCGTTGGCAGGATGAAGCAAGCCTTCGGATGAAAAGACCTGAATAACACCATTTCGGTCGCAGGCTACGCCAGTTAGGTTAAAACCCGATTTGTTGTAGTAATATTTTACACTGAAATCCTGCTGAAATGGTTTGTCCTGAAAGACAGTCTGCGCACTGATTGACAGACTATTCAGGCATAGAAATGATAGTAAACAGCAGGCTAATCGTATAGAACGGATTTGCATGATTATGAATAAGAACAGGTTGTAAATTTTGGATGTCGCGAGATTGTCTTTACTGGTTAATGTTTTGATAATCAGTGATGATGGGTGCTGTGTCTATTTGGTGGATTCGATCATGCCCAGGTAGCGCCCCATCCAGTAAGGGAGAAGCCAGAAAACAGGCTCGCGTTCAATATCGGGCTGACCGTTTATAGCAGACCAAGGGTTTTTATCCCAGCGAACAACGGTGCGTATACTGGCGGGAGGTAGCTCGCTGACCTGAAGTTCATCCAGCACGGGCGTTCGCACAATGGAAATATCTTCGCGTTTGGTATGATCGACGGTCCAGTTAATTAAGTCAAGGGGCGTATCGACTAAAAAGTCTACCGAAGGCGCTAATTCGACCTTCTTATCGCGGGAATAGCAGTATAGGAAATTGATCAGCGGATTTTTATCGGCCTTACGCTGAACCAGCCAGTTATCTATGTGATTCTCGTAAAAAGACCGGGTTTTCGGGTCTTTTTCGCAGCGAAGCAGGATAGGGTAAATGTATGCAGACAGCATGACGTCGAAATAGATAAACCAGGCTGGGTTTTGCTGGCTGATCTTCGCCATGTTATCCAGATAGCCTTCTTTATCAATAAGTTGTCGGTAACGCTGCTCATAAATCGGCTTGCCCGTTACATGAGCAGCGAGCTTAAGAAACGCCAGTAACTCCATTGAATTCTGGTTTCGATCCGGCACCCAATCTGGATCATGGTTTAGCTTGTCGGGCGACCAGACTCCCCAGCGAGTATGTTTACCGTCGACGTCAGTTAAGGTAAAGCCGTTGGCAATGAGATGATCGACTATACGCGCAATGTGGTTTCTTACAACAACCTTTTCGGCTTCGTCGGCTACAAGTTCGTAATACACATAATAGCCCATCATGTGGCCACAAAGCTCATCACTGCTGGTATCGCCTTTCCAGAGCCATTTTCCGTCTTTCGATTTTCGCCAGCGAACTTCAACAGGTTTAAAACGAGGCTCTTTGACTAGTTCGTCAGCTCGTTCGCGCGGACTGAACGTACGGTTACCATCGTCAACACGTGTCCAGGTAGCGGGTACGATGGTGCGGGCAAAAAAGCCATCGGTGCCTGTCACTTCCTGAAGCAATTTTAAAAAGTCGAACGCTTTTTTCGCCTTTGCTTTTGCATCAGGATTTTTGGTGGCCGCATAACGGAAGCACTCCATCGCCAGATAGTTAGCTGTATACTCGCCATCATTGTCGTCGTCGTCTGGCTCCCAGGTAGTTATGTCGCCTTGAATCGGAAGGCGACACTGCCCCGCAATCCAGGGGCTGCGGATGTGCCGCTTCATCAGAACATCGTAAAAGTAATCCTGCTTTTGCGCCAGATTCATAGACCGGTGCTTGATCGCACTTACCCCTTTGACGGTCGCAATCCAGGCATTTCCCTGCGTATCGAAAGCAATGTCGGTAACGTGATCATCCAGCAGCCATCTACGACTAAAACGCAAGGAATGGCAGCCATCTGGACGATATCGGACAATGCCTGTTTCAGTGCCTATCCACATGTCGCCATCGGGTGCTCGTTCGACACAAGTGACAAAAACGGACGGAATTCCCTGCGCTGGTTGCAAAACCTGTTTAGGTTTATCCTGTCGCAAAATTGTTATTCCTCCCAAACCTGCAACCCACAGATTATGAGCCGAATCAAACGCAATTCCTTTGGTGGATGCACTCAATAGCTGGTCGGTGTTTTGGAAAACGGTGCTGGCTTGATCGGTGACATGATAGAGTCCAACATCGGTTGTTACCCACAGGCCATCATGGCTGTCGGACAGTGCGTTTCGAATGGAGCGGGGGAGGATAAAGTTCTTTTTTTGAACGCCTTTTGCATTGATCAGCCATACGCCTAGTGGTCCCAGCGCATAAACACCTTCCTGGGCTACGGCTACGGTTGAAATGGGTGCATCGAGACCAGCTATATGTTCCGCTAGATTGTTTTTATAGCGATACAGGCCATTCCAGGTACCAACCCATACTACTGATTGATTGTCGACGACTACCGAAAATGCAGGCCCCTGTTTTGTAGCGGGCAACATCGGCATCCACTCATTTTGATCTGCTTTTTTTGAGAATATACCCGCACCTGTCGCAATCCAAACTACCCCCTGGCGATCTACCGAAATGCTTCGAATATCATTCGCTTTTTCATCTTGCCCAACCGGATAGGGCTCATGATACTCCTGCTGAAAAGCGGTATCGCTATAAGTCGTTAACGATGCGTTATGTGTATCGGAATGCGTTTCTGACGAGCAGGCCCATCCCCATAAGCTTATCCCAATAATGCATAGACATTGCCTTAGTTTGTGGCTGGTTTGAAGGTATATGCCATATCTTGGAGATATGGCATATACCCTCAAACCAGCCACAAACTGTCGAGACAAATTCTGTTGGGATCGTGAGCGCATCGTTTGTGAAGTTCTCCTGATATACTCCCATGATCGTGTATCGGACTATTTGTCACGTGGTAAATTTCCAGATCAATAGTAGCGAGGAGAACTTCTAAAGACGCCATTTAGGCTCGAGAAAAGGCACATTACCTCAATGTTAAGCGCTTCCTGAGCCTGTATAGCGACTTTTTTGTAAAAGTCTGATACTGTGTTGATCACGGCCCTATTCCATATTGGAAGATTACCCCTGAATGAAATTTAATTGATTTGCGCAAATTGAAGGCAATTTTACGCAAGATGCGAAAATAAATTGAAATAGGCCACTCTATATTTGTTGCGGCTATACAATATAGGCCAAATATTATTTTGAATAAACCGTGTTGGCTGGATGATTAATAACTAAACTGGTGAGTTGACGAAAAATCATTCTGTTTAGTTAACGCAAAATCCTATTCTGATATTTTCTGGAATTGTTTATAAAAATTTTGCAATTAATTCAATTTCATAGTTTTTGTTAGATCTTCTTGGTGTAAGAGCTATCGCAGATTTAACCCAAAGCTTGCTTGTGCGTTCAGTGCCTTTTCTTACCAGTATTTCCACCTTAACTACTAAATACTCATGGCTTGTCTCACCGAAACTGTCATTTACCAAGCTATTCAGGGTGATAGGGCGGCTTTTGCGAAAGTGTATCAGCATTACCGGACACCCGCATTAAAGTTTAGTCTCTCGTTGCTGAAGGATAAAGAAGAGGCTGAAAATATGGTGCATGATGTATTTATAAAGATATGGGAGAAACGGGCCCTGATTAATCCTGAGCTTAATTTCAGTTCCTACCTGTTCACCTGCCTGCGGAATATGATATTTGACTATATGAAGCAGATGGAAAAAAGCCAATTGCTTCGGCAGCGGTACATGGAGCGGATGGAACGGGCGACCGAAGACGACCAGGACGAGCTGGAAACCCGATATATAACCCTACATAAGGCTATTAATGCGTTGTCGGAAAAGCGTAAGCTGATTCTACTGCTCAATGTAGAAGGAGGAAAGTCCTATCAGGAGATCGCGGAGTCATTACGGATTTCGAAGAATACCGTTAAAAACCAGTTAGTAAAAGCGAAACAGCTTCTGCGGGACCGGGTGGATATTGCTAATTAAAGTCTGGAATATGAGTTGGTTTTTAAGCTTATATGAATCGTAAGCTTCTGTATTATAATGTCTTGTGGTTGGCAAACCACAGGCTGTACATGGCTTCTGAGCGTTCCTAATATTAACTCAAAATAAAATCCGTAGCGAGTAGTAGCCTTTTTTTCGGCCTAGCCAGTACTATGTGTAAACTGCCTAAACACCGATGGTAATGGAAAGGCAAGGCGTCACACACCTTATTGAACAATTAATTCACGGTAAACTCTCAACAGAAGAGTTGGATCAATTTCTGGCGGGCCTGCATAAACCCGAAGAAAGACAGGCCTATTCGGAAATACTCGAAGCTTATTTTATTGAACTCCTAAATCAACACGAACATCAGCCGGAAGCTGATAAACAACCGGAGTAAAAAGAACCCACCCCCTTCAAAAACGTGTAATGTCCTACTAATTAATCTCTTGTATTTAATTTACTGAACACGCATGAAATCAAGTTCTACATTTCAGCTAACCCTAAGGCATACGCTGGCCATTGCCATATTGGTTGGGCTATGCTCTTTGCAAGCGCTGGCTAAAGGATTTCCTCAGCGGAATCCTGCCAAAACGATAACAGGGACTGTTACGTTAGCCACGAACAATCAGCCCATTGCAGGTGCCAACGTTTTGATTAAAGGCACACAAGCTGGTACGGTTACCGATCAGAAAGGTAACTACTCCATCTCCGTAAATAGCAACTCGGCAGTTCTGGTCTTCTCTTTTGTGGGACATACTCCACAAGAAGTTACTGTTGGTAATCAGAGTGTTATTAACGTGGCGCTTGTCGAAAGCAGCGAAGTACTGGGTGAAGTAGTCGTAACGGCCTTAGGCATTAAACGGGAAGAACGCTCGCTGGGCTACTCCGTAGGAACCGTGGCAGGTAAAGACATGACCCACGTTGTTCAGGAGAACGTACTTACCTCTATGGCTGGTAAGGTATCTGGCGTACAGATCAGCCAGACAGGTGGTGCCGGTTCTTCGGTCAGCATGGTTATTCGCGGAGCCAAATCGCTTAGTACGGATAATCAGCCTCTTTTTGTTGTTGATGGTGTTCCTATCGTAAACTCACTAAGCAACGTACAGCAGGTAGCAGGTAATAATAACACGGTCGACTATGGAAATGCCATCTCTGATATTAACCCTGAAGATGTTGAGAGTGTATCGGTTCTGAAAGGGCCTAGTGCGGCTGCGTTGTATGGTACCCGTGCTGGTAATGGCGTGGTACTGATTACGACCAAGAGTGGCGCAAAAAATAAGCGGATGACGGTATCGATTACGTCGAATACGGTTTTCGATAACCCGTACAAGTTCCTTCCTATGGAAACCAAGTACGCGGTAGGAAACCTGCCTTACCTGCCTAATGCACAGGGCGTTATTGTAAACCAGTCGGGTAATCCTTACACAATCGATGAATCGCAATCGCAGTGGGCAGGTCCAGAACTGGATAAAGGGTACAAAGCCATCCAATGGAATAGCCCAAAAGATGCTAATGGCAACAAAATCCCAACGCCACTGGTATCGCACCCAGACAACGTGAAGAACTTTGTTCGGACTGGCGTTACCACGACCAACGGCATTTCGATTGCCAACAGTACCGATCGGGTTGACTACCGGTTGTCGTATAGCAACATGACGAACCACGGGATTATTCCTAATTCCGATTTGTTTAAAAATTCTGTAGCTATTAACTCTACTGTTAAAGCCAGCGATAAACTGAGAATAAGCACATCGCTGGACGTATCGCAGCAACGCTCCAACAACCGTCCGGCTAGTGGTGTAGGAACCAACCCGCTGGAAGCTGCTTACGATGTAGCGCCAAACAACGACATTCGGGATCTGCGGAACTATTGGGTACCAGGTCAGGAAGGTCTTCAGCAACTATCAGTATCGCAGGGTAACTATAACAACCCCTGGTTTATGGCGTATGAAGTCAATAACGGCTTTACCCGGAACCGGGCCTTCGGAAACCTGAAAGCCGATTGGCAAATCACTCCCGAACTGAGCGTGATGGGAATGTATGCGTTGGATATATACAACGAACGACGGGAAACCAAAATCACGAACAGCTATACGAAGGAGACCCACGGAGGTGCTTATGGACTTGCCGATATTGATCAGTTGGAGCGTAACATGAGCTTCCTGGCGACGTATAAGAAGGATCTGAAAGACTTCCATTTCACAGTATCGGCTGGTGCTAATAATCGGTATTCTATGAATTCGAATATCACCAACTCGAGTAAATCTGGATCAGGGTTAATTATTCCGAACCTGTTTACGTTATCGAACATTGCTCCAACTAACCTGAATTACTCCAGCTATTATCAGCAACGGGGTATTCAAAGCGTGTATGGTTTGGCGAACATTGGCTTTAAAGACAAAATCTATCTCGATATTACAGCTCGTAACGACTGGTCAAGTACACTGCCTAAAGGAAATAACAGCTACTTCTATCCATCGGCCTCGTTGAGCGTACTGTTGAATGAGTTTGTCAATGTAAATAAGAATGTTAGCTTGTTCAAACTACGGGCTGGGGTTGCACAAGTTGGTAATGACGCTGCTGCCTATAGTTTATATAATACGCTGGGGAACGCAGGAGCCTGGGGAGGAAGTCTGATCCGCCTGTCAAAATCTGGCTCGATTCTGTTGCCAACGCTGAAGCCTGAAATTTCAACATCTTACGAAGGTGGTATTGACCTGAACATGTTCCAGAATCGGTTACGGTTTACGGGTACTTATTACAGCCAGGAAAACCGAAACCAGATTCTGCCAAGTACCATTGATGGAGCGTCTGGTTATTCAACCAAAAATATCAATGCTGGCTTGCTGGTTTCGAGAGGTCTTGAACTGTCGTTGGGCGGAACACCGATTGATAAAAATGGCTTCCGTTGGGACATTATGTTCAATTTCTCCCGTAACCGGACCATCATCAAGGAGTTAGCGCCGGGTATCGATAAGTTTACGTTCTGGACGGCTGGTAAAGGTGGTGCCTGGACGTTCGTGGGCGAAACCGTGGGTGATATGTACGATGCTCAGTTAAGCACTGTTACGGACAAGTCATCGCCTTATTATGGCTACCCTATCCTGACATCAGATGGTCAGTGGAATTCAGTAGGAGCAACCAGCACGAAGAATAAAATTGGAAACTACAATCCAGACTTTACGCTTGGTACCCAGACTTCCCTCTCCTATAAAGGCTTTACGCTGAATATGAACTTCGACTGGCGTGCAGGTGGTAGCTTCCTGTCGCAAACCTATCGGTACTATGAGTCGGATTTCCACTCGCAACGATATGTCGAAAGCATTATCAATCCAGGTGGACGTACGGGCGATGCGCTGGTTAGCTGGCTGAAAGCGAACGCCGACCAATATATTATTCCGCATGGTAATCAATTCCCACAAGTAGGCGGTCCTACGGCTGGTTCGGGTGGGTTTAGCTGGGCTGGCGACAATGGAACCAGCAATGGTAACTTTATTCCGGGTGTAATGGCGCAGTATGATGCCAAAGGGAACATTACGGGCTATACTGAAAACCTGGGTGGCCCTGGCACTACGTACTTTGGCTATAACGATGGATATGCCTGGTCGTTCAACAAAGCTGCTCAGTTCGATGCTTCTTTCGTAAAACTTCGCGAAATCTCGTTATCGTACGATATTCCCCGGTCGTTCCTGAAAGGCTTAAAAGTACAGAATGCATCGCTTGGTGTATATAGCCGGAATATCATTCTGTGGACAGCTGCCAAAATCAATATCGATCCCGAGATGGCTTTCCAACCACAAACTACTGCCGGTACTACAGGCACGTTTATGCAAGGTGTTGAACGATACAATGTTACGCCGTGGGTGATTCCAGTGGGCTTTAAACTAAACGTGACATTCTAAAAAAACTATAAGGAACAAGAATCATGAAAACTAGAATTGGTAAATACTCGGCCTCTTGTGCGCTGGTATTCGCTCTGTTCTTTTCCTCTTGTAAGGATATAACTGAGTTGAATGTCAACCCCAACGGGGTAGTACCACAAAACGTAAACCCTGATCTTATTTTGCCTACGGTACTAACCGAAGCAGCCAAATCGTATTTGCTCTTGGGCTTTGGCGATGTATCGGGAATTGTGCAGCATACGCAGGGAGATGCGTTTAACTCAGGTCGTGATTATTACGACTGGGGACAGAGTAACTCCTGGACAGCCTCTGGCTCATCTTCGGGCGATTTCTATGGTATTCAGCGTAATAACAAGCTGCTATACGATCGCTCAGTTGCCTTAGGGTATGACTTCCATACGGCTATTTCCCTGATTATGAAGTCGATGATCTTTGGCTTGGTCACTGATTTGTGGGGTGATGCGCCTTATTCGATGGCGAACCGGGGCGAAGAGGGAACGGTAGAAACTATTTCTCCGGCCTACGATAGTCAGGAAAGCATCTATACGGCAATTATGGCTGATCTGGAAACGGCCAATAAACTGCTGGCAAAGAGTAATTTAGAAACTGTGTCGAGTACAATTGATGTATATTATGGTGGCGATGCAACGAAATGGCGCCAATTTGGCAACACGTTATTGCTCCGTTACTACATGCGTCTGTCGGCTAAAAAGCCGGATGTCGCCAAAGCTGGTATCGAAAAAATCGTCGCTGCGCCTGATACGTATCCGCTTATTACCAATCCTGCCAATGATGCTACCATGAGCTATCCTGGTGTTACGTCAGGACTGGACGATTGGCCAACCAATACCTATTTCGATGCCAGTGGTCAGAACTATCGCCGGGTGAAACCTTGTCAGACGCTTGTCGGCGCGCTGACAACCCTGAAAGATCCCCGGTTAGCTGTTTGGGCTAAGAAAGTAGAGATCCCCATTGTAATTGATCCTACCTTGCCACCAACCACCGACCAGGTTATCAACAACGTTCGGTACTTTGGTACAGCTGCCCCTGCTTTATTGCAAACCCAACAAATTGCGCCTGTGAATACCGATCCGAACTATGTAGGTCTTCCTGCCGGTATTCAGTCGCCGTCTACCTACAACGCGAACCCAATTGTAGGTCAGGCATCGTATAATCCGCACGTATCGTATTTGAACGATATGTACACACAGCCGTCAACCAGCAAGTCTCCATTGCTGAAAGCGCGGTTGGCTTCGGCAGCAGAGGTTCAGTTCATTCTGGCCGAAGCGGCTCAGAAAGGTTGGGCCGCTGGTGATGCGAAAACGCACTATTACGCTGGTATTAGCGCATCGCTTACCACCTGGGGAGTTAGTAGCCAGTATAGCACCTACATTGCCAACACAGGGGTTGTATACGATGGTACCGTTCAACAGATTATAACCCAGAAATGGATTGCTGGCTGGACAGCCGCAACTGAAGCCTGGTTCGACTGGCGCCGGACGGGTTTCCCTGTCCTGAAAGCAGGAACGTATGCTAAGCGATCTGTATTGCCACTGCGTTTCTACTATTCCACTGATGAACAGCGGTATAATACCGACAACGCAAATAAGGCTATTAGTGCTTTGACATCAACGAACTATTCGCAGGCTGATGGAAACAATAGTGCCTGGTCGAAAATGTGGTTATTACAAGGCGTTACAACGCCCTGGTAAGTCAATAATACCGTACCTAAGTCAACTTCCCGGAAGCACCCTGCTTTCGGGAAGTTTCTGTTTATTATGAAAGCACTTATTGGCTTACTTTGGCTCTTTGTATGGATACATCCTGTGGTTGCACAGGAGTTTAAAGCGGGAGCGGCAGTCAGGCTTATTACGCCTAACCCGTTGTTACCCATTTCTGGAGGAATTGGTACGCCTAAAAAAGCAGTCGAAAAAAAGGGAGACCTGTTTGTTCGAGCCTGCGTTTTTGAAAAAGGGGGCATTCGCGTTGCCATAGTCAGTGTTGATAATTTGGGCTGGCCGTCGGCATTGGGCAATAAGTCGAGGGCGCTCATTAAAGGGATTCCGCCACAAAATATTCTGATTGGCTGTACGCATACCCACAGCGGGCCTGATGCGTATGGCTTTCCGAACGAGAAAGGGGAGTCCTTCGCCGACTTGCCTTATCTGGATAAATGCGTACAAGCTATAGCCGACGCCGTTAATGAAGCTGTTATGAAATTAGCTCCGGCCTCCCTGAAAATTGCCGTTGGTGAGGCTAAAGGGCAAATCGCCTACAACTATTACGCACCTGAACTATACGACCCGCGTTGTGGCGTTATTCAGGCCATTGCTACTACGGGAGCCAATGCGGGTAAACCTATTGCAACTGTGGTTAATTATGCCATTCATCCAGAGGTGATTGGCTCCGGCCGGGGTATCCTCAGCCCTGATTTATGTGGTCCCCTCTGCGACCGAATCGAATCGAAAGTGGGGGGAGTGGCGATTTTTATGAACGGTGCCCAGGGCGGAATGGTGACGGCCGATAATCGGAGAGAAAATGCCAAAGAAGCCAACACCTGGGAAGAATGCATCCGTATTGGCGAGTTGCTGGCTGATGAAGCTTTACGGATTGTGAATCCTGCCGAAGTCCAACTAAATGCTACGCTCTTCTGTACGGCTCGTAATGTGACGTTCCCCATTGAATCGGAGGTGATGAAATACATTGTCAAAAAATCACCGTTGAACTATAAAGTAGAACCCGGCGACAAGGTAGTTGCACAGGTAAACCTGCTCAACATCGGTAGTGCGCAGATACTGACTATTCCGGGCGAAGCCTTGCCCAATATCGGGTACTATGTGAAGCGGCACATGCACGCTAAAGTACCGCTATTATTTGGCCTGACGAACGATGCCTTTGGGTATATGCTGACCAAAGTAGACTTCACTAGTTTTAAGCGGTATGACTACATTAGTCGAACGAGCCTTGGCGAAAATACGGCCGAAATTTACATGGACGAAGCGTTGAAGTTAGTCGCCGAATCGCCAGGAGCGGATGGATACAAGTAGCGTGTAGCGCGGGTGGAAACCCGCGTAGCCGTAGGCTAAATAATGTTGTTACCAATTAGCCTTCGGCTACGCGGGTTTCCACCCGCGCTACATTAACCCTAACACACCCATGAAACCTTATTTCCTAAAAACTTTTGCTCTTTTTTTTCTGATCAGTGTCAGTCTGTTTTTTTCATTTGATTCGCCTAATACGAAAGAGGGTATTACGCCCTCAACGGCGCTGGAAAGTTACCTGCATAATGGTGATCAGTCGTTTAAGTGGGAAGTGAAAGATACCTATACCTATGGCGACATTACCGCCTATGAAGTGTTGCTGACGTCGCAAAAATGGCGGGAACATATCTGGAAACACCAGCTGACGGTAATGGTGCCAAACGAAATCAATTACGACGGGGCGCTTCTGTTCATCACCGGCGGATCGCTTAAAGAAGGTGAGCCAAATTGGAATAAACGAGAGGATGGTTTTAACCGGGCCATCAGTACGTTGGCTACCAAAAACAAAGCCATTGTGGCTGTACTTCGGCAAACGCCCAATCAGCCGCTCTATGGTAACTTGACAGAAGATGCCCTGATCACCTATACGCTGCATCAGTTTAAAAAAGACGGAGATTATTCCTGGCCCTTACTGTTTCCGATGGTGAAAAGTGCCGTTCGGGTGATGGACGCCATGCAGGCATTGGCCAAAGAAAAGGTGCATAAAGACATCAATCGCTTCGTTGTGTCGGGTGCATCGAAACGGGGCTGGACTACCTGGCTTACGGGAGCGAGCGATAAGCGCGTTGCGGCCATTGCACCGATGGTGATCGATATTCTGAATATGCCTGTCAATCTGGATTATCAGATAAAGAGCTGGAATAAGTATAGTGAACAGATTGAAGACTATGTGAAAATCGGTATTCCGCAGAGCGTACATACCAAAGAAGGTGCCGCCATCAATGAAATGATTGATCCGTACTCGTATCGAAAGAAGTTAACCATGCCTAAAATGTTGTTCATGGGCACCAACGACGAGTATTGGACGGTTGATGCCGTGAAGCATTACATTGGACAGATTCCGGGTGAGAATTTTATTCATTATGTTCCCAATGTGGGCCACGATCTGGGGGATAAACGGCAGGCTTTAGAAGGATTGAATGCTTTTTTCGGAAATACACTCGCCAAACAAGCATACCCGGCTTGTAAATGGACTGTCACGACGACTAAAAAAGGTGTTGACGTCACAGTAAAAACAACATCCGATAAACTGGAAGATGTCACAGTCTGGTCGGCAAACTCCACAGATATGATTTTTCAGAACGAAAAGTGGGAAGGGAAAAGTCTGGGTCTTAAAAATCAATCGACGATTTCGGTAACGGATCTATATCCAGCATCAGGCTATCGGGCGTTTTATATCGACCTGAAATATAAAGCACCAACAGGTGGCACCTACACCGAAAGTACCCGGATGTTCGTGACGGATAACGACGAGATTTTCCTGAAATAAGAACGGTAAAGGGCTTAACCACAAGGGTTCTCAAAAAAGTTTGCCAGACCCATTTCCTCACAATTTTACCAATTGACCTACTTGTTTCGATTTAGTATTAGTTGAATTCAGGCTAGTAAAAAGCTGGCTTGATACCTAAAACTAAACCAATTACAACAATGCCACAAGGAGATAAATCGGCCTATACCGATAAGCAAAAACGACAGGCCGAACATATCGAGGAGAGTTACGAGGATCGTGGAGTACCTGATGACGAAGCCGAACGCCGGGCGTGGGCAACGGTAAATAAAGTATCGGGTGGTGGTAAGAAAAGCGGCTCGGGCCGAGGTCATGCCGAAAACCATGAGTCTTACCATAAAGGTGGTGAGAAAGGAGGAGCCGCATCGGCTTCGCGCTCGGCCGAGGCACGTTCGGAGTCCGCCAAAAAAGCGGCTGCTACGCGTAAGAAACATGTAGAAAGTTAAGCTATAGGCAGCTAATTGCTTCTTTGTCCTATGTCATCTCTTCAAGGAATGGCATAGGACAAAGAAGTAACTAATAAATAATGATTTGGGGTATCAGAGGCTCTCTTACCATTGATTGCGCCTGTATAAGAGCGTGGGCATAAGGCTCATCTAACACTCGGCCCGGTGGATTCATGGACAGGTCGGCGTCCCAAAGTCCAGATTGATGCCAATGGTCGAGATGATCCCAATCAGGGCGGTCAATGATTGGATAAAGGCAAACACCCCAAAGTGGCACGCCTGCCTCAATAACAGCGCTGCATTCGCGCCCAATCATATTAATCCAGACCGGGCGGTCGATACCGGGGTGACTGGTTTCGGTAAGGGCAATTGGTTTTTGATAGCGATGCCAGGCTTTCATCAACAAGCGCCGAAGAGGAACCCAGCGTGGGTCGGGAATCTGGTCATTCCAACCGAGATTCGTTCCGATTTTGTTGATCCACTGATTATTAAAATAGTAATTATACCCTAGAATATCGAGATAATCGGGAGAGCCTCCCAATTCTGGAGCAATGATTCCTGCGAGCATATCGACCGATTGAAACTGATTTTCATCGGCAATGGTCGCATCGATAATTTCGCGCTCGGTGGCATTGATCGGCGGTACAATCTGAACCAGCGGTTCGGTTGTTAGAATGCGAATGCCTGGATCAATTTCGCGCATGGCTGCTACGCCCTCAATGTAGGCACGCATGAGCCCCAACTTAACTTCCCAACCCTGCCTGACACAGTAAGGAGATGTACCCTTGACATCGCCACCTAACCAGGCGATAAAGCTGACTTCATTGATGGGGGTAACAATGAGGGTATCATCAGGGTATCGGTCTCGATAAAACTGGACAAAGGCGCAGCATAGGGCTGCAAACCGACGGGCAAACATGGGATGTAAGGGCGTCAGATCATCAGGGTAACCGAAATGACAAAGGTCCCAAACCTGTTGAATGCCCTGACGCTTCCCAGCCACAAGCATTTGTTCGACCGTGCTCCAATCATACTGATATGCTTTTTTTTTCTACCTGACTCCATCGAATTCCCTCCCGAACGGTGCGAATGGAAAAGGGAGTAAGCTGCTCATAGTCTGAATCAATGAGCTGAAGATGTCCTGTCTTGGTTAGTAAATCAACTCGATTGCCAAAACAGTTGAGTTGGTCTGTGCATTCGTAACCTGCCCACCAGAAAGACTGAAATGGATTATTGGATAGAGAATTCGTCATAGTCTCTATCTAACTACCTAAGCTTAGGTATTTGTTTTGCAGACTAAGCGCTAGCATGGCGCCGAATAAACGCAACCACGTCGTCTGGTGTCTCCCAAGGCAAGAGGTGGCCTGCCTTATCGATGGTGTCGATGGTGGCCGTTTTCAGGTAAGGTAGGGTCATCTCGGATTGAACTTCAGGCTTAATCGCTTGATCAGCTGTGCCAACGAGAATGGCGACAGGCTGGTTAATGGTACGCATCTTTCCTGAAATATCTTCCCGACTGCCTAGGGTGAGCCAGGCTTTCCAGGCCTCGTTAGATGTTCGAAGATTATCGGCAATAATTTGATTCTTTACTTCTTTAGAAAGTGGTCTGGCTGTGATTTTGGCTACTGTCTGTTCGGCGGCCTCTTGTTGTCCATGTGTTTCGAGCATCGTTGCCCGGTCGGTGTCAGAAATAGGCTCAGGGACGGGTGGCGAAGGCGACAGTAAAATCAGCGACTGGAGTCCGGCAGGCTGTTCGCTAGCCAGCGCCAGAGCAACTTTTCCCCCCATTGAGTGTCCAATCAGGCTAAAATGCCGAACATCCAGTAGCCGAAGCAATGCCAGTACATCATTGGCCATTGTACTCACCGAATAGCCCGATGCTGGCGATTCGGAGTCACCGTGTCCACGAAGGTCAATCGCCACACAACGGTGCTGATCGTCAAGCTGACTCATCACAAGTTGCCATTCCAACGCCGACCCGCCAAAATAATGCAGAAAGACAAGGGTTAGTGGACCGTTGCCTAACTCAAGGACATTGAGTTTTGTGTTGTTGATGGAGTAGTGCATAATTCATATTGACCTCACCCCCGGCCCCTCTCCTAAAACAGGAGAGGGGTGAAAAATAGGACAGTCCTACTCCCCTCTCCTGTTTTAGGAGAGGGGTCGGGGGTGAGGATAATTTTCTGTTATATCATAGTTTTCAATCGCGCCGGACGGTCTGTGATTTCGAGCATCTCGGCGTGCGGAACAATCGTAATCTGACCAAACTCCTTTAATAAAGATTTATACGTTTCGGCTACCGGACGCGGCTTTCGATTTAGATCATAAAGCCCGCAGGCATTGACGTTTTTATTGACCTCTTTCAACTGACTATCCCAATCCAGCTGATCAATCAAACTATACCAGGTAAATCCGAGAACGGGTATTCCATTCCGGCGCATTCGCATCACGCTGACCCATTGCTTCATAAGCCAAATGGGTGCCAGATCGGGCTCGAATACGTTGGTCTCGGTATGCATCACCGGCATTCGATACCGCTCGTAGTAGTCTTTGGTAATTTCGTACCAACCCAGAACATCCATCGAAGTCTGAATGGAGCCATCAGGTAATTTTATTCGTTCATTGCGGCCATAATAGTCGTTTCCCATTACCTGATAACCCGGCGGTTTTCCGGCCATAAACCAGGCGTATTCTTCCCGGCTAAGGCCATTATCCATCATGTACATCGCCACCGTTGCCGAAGGTGGATTGGCATAGAGTAAATCCAGCGACAAAAAACGAAGCTCATTTTCCAACGCAATTTGGGGAGACGGGGTTGCGCAAAGCTCATGCGTGTATTCGGCACTTTCACTTTGAACAATCACACAATCGTTCCGACGTTTGGCAATTTCATGATTCCCCATGATGCTGGCGGCCACACAATGCTTAAGGGCCGTCACGAAGCCTTTGTCGGTTTTGAGCTGTTCATTCCAGGCACCCTCTTTGGCGCTAAGTCGGGCCGTCACGTAAATCTCGTTAACGGGCGTGTAATAGCGTACCCACGGATAACGCTCAGCTACAGCGCCGGCGTACTCGGCAAAATGAACGGGCAAATCTGGATTCTGATAGTCACCGATCCAATCGGGTACGCCAAAGTGCATCAGATCCAGAATGGGTGTTATCTTCAGCCGCTTTAGTTCGGCCATGGCTTCGTCAGCAAAACTCCAGTCGAATTTTCCTGGCCCCTGCTGGATGTTGTAATACGGCAAACCATAACGTAATACGTTCAATCCCAATTCCTTGACCAGACCGAGATCTTCCTTGAAGCGATCATAATGCCCGCATTCCCGGAGCAAATCCCGACGAACTTTGCCCTGCTGAATGGTTGGATACGAGCATTCAATACCCGTAGCAAACATAAAGTTGCCGGGATTATCGGCCGGTAGCCCGCTGCCATCGTGCCCGGAAGCTCCACCGAATTCGTCACCAGCATAATTACCATCGCCAAACTGTTTTTTGATACGATCTAAAAATCCCATGAGTAAAGAGTGAAAGAGTGAATGAACGAAAGAGTGAAGTATCAGAGTGGATTATGTAAGCGTAAGCAACGACCCGCTCTTTCACTCTTTCGCTCTTTCGCTCTTTAAAAATCGATCGGCGGTGCGGAGCGATAAGGCCATGATTGTCAGGGCTGGGTTAACGCTCAACGCACTAGGGAAAGTTGAGTTATCGCTGATAAACAGGTTCGGGATATCGAATGATCGACCTTCGGCGTTCACCACCGCTTTATCGGGATCAGTGCCCATTCGACAAGTACCAATTACGTGCGCGTTTCGGGGGAAAGCCCAGACATTTTTGGCCCCAGCTGCGTCCCAGATGTTGCGCATGATTTTGTCGGCATGAGCAGTCATTCGTTTTTCGTTGTCTCCATTCGAGAAATAAATACGCGGTTTAGGCAAGCCGCGACTGTCTTTTTCCTCGGCTAATTCCAGATAATTGTGTTTATAAGGAAGGCAATCGCCGAGAATATTAATGCCTGCCACATGGTTGTAGGCCAATGCGGCCTGTTTTAACGCTTGTCCCCACAACCCCCGCGCCCGCGCCATCTGCGTAAGGTATGTAAGCGGCATTACCCCAATAGATTGGAGTAGATAGCCGCCTGCAAAATCGGCCTGATCGGGTCGATGTGTATCTTCCGAAATCAGCGCACCGGGAATGCCTTTGTAGGGACGTACATCTTCCTCAAATTCCCCCCAGACCTGTAAACCGGTATGGGCCATCAGATTCTTGCCGACCTGGCCGCTGCTATTCGCCAGATTATTCAGGAGCAGCAATCGGGCTGTTTCGATGGTACCCGCGCAAAGGAAAACAAACCGGCAACGCTGCCGTTCTTCCTGACCATTTCGGATATAAATCACATCCCGAATTCGGCCGGATGCATCCTGAAGTAGCTGCGTCACGAAGCTTTCTGATCGGATTTCGGCGCCGTGGTGGAGCGCTAACGGAATGTAAGTCACGTCCATACTGGCTTTGGCCCCCGTCGTACAACCCGCCTGGCAGAACCCTCGATTGGCGCAGGCAGGTCGATGTCCGACGCCTTCCTGATAATAACCTGCCGACAAGGCTGCGTTGGCTGCTGGTGAGGTCTTAATGCCGAGTTTTTTACAGCCTCGTTCCATTAGTTGCCCCGCTCCATTAATGGGCAATGGTCCTAACGCATAAGCGCGTTTACGGGCAGGACCCCACGGATAAGGTGACGGTCCCGAAACGCCCAAAAACTGTTCAACTTCGTCGTAATACGGCTCTAACTGATCGAAGCCGAAGGGCCAGTCTTCGCCAACGCCAAAATGCGTACGGAGTTGAAGATCATCGGGTTGAGCGCGAGGAGTATAGGCTGTATAATGTAAGGTAGAGCCCCCCACGCCCGTACCGGAATTGTTACTCCCGAAAGGCAACGGATCATGACCAGCGCTTAGTCGTTCATCATTCCAGAATAACTTCTCCTGCGACTTTTCGTCGGTGGCAAAATCGGTGGTTGGGTTCCAGTGCTTTCCGGCTTCGAGCGCCACGACTTTCAGGCCAGCAGCCGCTAGCCGTGCCAATAAGGGAGCGCCACCAGCACCCGTGCCAATCACAACAGCATCAACGGTTTCTGAGATCATAATGAATAATGTAAAATGGATAATGAGTGATACGCTATTAATGACTGCCCGCGATTTTTACCTAATTGCAGTCAATTATTCATTACTCATTGTTCATTATCCATTAACTAGTTTTGGTTCGCGGTCTTCCAGCTCATTCAGGCCGATGCGTTGCCAGGTCGGCACGTCGGCCATGCCTACATAACCAATGGCTTCCTGAGCTAGTGGATGACTGTAATAGAGGTGCGTGGCTTCGGCCAGGAGTTCTTCAAAAAAGCGACCAGCAGGCAGGTGTTCCCAGGTTTTGCCGGGCGCGGTGGCTCGCTGTATGTTCAGGAGAACATCGTCCTGTTGATCGTCGGAGAGCTGTTGGAAAGGCTGCTGGAATAGCAGTTGGGCCGTTTCATCTGTCCCGGCAAGTCCCAGGCGATAGGCATCGCCGTCGGCGGGCATAACGTCGTACCGCCAGCCATCCGATTCGTTGTTAGCTAGTCGTTGGTCAATACCACCTACAATATCAATTGGTTCATCGTCAGCTCCCTGCGGAATCAGTCGATTGCAGATGGTTTCTAACAGGGCGAACTCGCTGGTTGTGAAAAACTTCGGGGGCTGAGGTGAGGCTGTTAACCGCTTAACCAACGCCTGACGGGTTGCTTCTGTAACCAGATCGGTAGCTAATAAGGCGCGAACGGTACCTTCGGGATAATGATCGTGCATACTCGATTATCCTAGTTTTCCGCCCGTTACTTCAACGATACTACCCGTAATAAAACTACCTTCACTCGAGGCTAACAGCACATAAGCTGGTGCCAGTTCTTCGGGTTGACCAGGGCGGGCGAGAGCCACTTCGTGACCAAAGTTCTTGACCTCGTCTTCGGGCATGGTTCCGGGAATATTGGGCGTCCAGACAGGGCCGGGTGCCACACAGTTGACCCGAATATTTCGTTTCCCCAACTGAATAGCCAGCGACTTGGTAAACGAATGAATGGCTCCCTTCGTAGCGGTGTAATCGACCAGAATCGGATTGCCAACAATTCCGACAATGCTGCCCGTATTCACAATAGCATCGCCCGCCTGAAGATGTGGAAGTGCGGCTTTTACCATGAAAAAATAGCCAAATATATTGGTCTCGAACGTCCGCCGGAATTGTTCTTCTGTTAGATCTTCAATGCTTTCCTGTGCCATCTGAAAAGCCGCATTGTTGATCAGGATATTCAATTTTCCGTAGCGATCCACCGTCTGTCTGACAGCATCCAGGCAAGCCGCCGAACTCCGCACATCGGCCTGAATGACCAGGCAGGATCTACCTTTGCTTTCCACCATGTGTTTGGTAGTCATGGCGTCGTCGGTATTCTCGTTATAGACAATGGCTACGTCGGCACCTTCCATCGCAAACGCAATGGCCACAGCCCGACCAATGCCCGAATCGGCTCCAGTAATGATGGCAATTTTGTCGGTAAGTTTTCCGGCTGCTTTGTAGTTCGAGAGATTACTATCCGGTGCGGGGTTCATATCCGACTGGCGGGCCGGATAAGGAAGCTGCTGCCCCGGAATAGCGTCAGCCTTGGGGCGAAATTCAAAGGTTTCCATAATGTCGTTGAGTAAGATGCCGTTGGGCTATCAACTTGACTAAACTGTTGTTCATGGGTTTTGTTGTCAGCAAGCGATATTGTTGTAAAGCAACCGACCGTTGCCAAGTTGTTGTCAACAATAGAGCGAACTTTTGGTTGTGAGGTAACCTGTATGGCCAACCTGGCTCATCAAAGCAGGAAAATGAACCTATGCAGTCTGCGCCTGCTTTTTTGACTACTTCTCTATCCCAATCCTTCTCACTTTTTAAAGGCTATCCACCTGACCCCCAATTGCAGATGGCCGTCGTTATACCGGCTCGGAATGAAGCTAATTATCTGGTATATGCACTGGATGCGCTTCGTACGCAACGGCAACTTGATGACAGACCAATGCCTGTAAACCGGTATGAAGTATTGGTGCTACTAAATAATTGCACCGATCATTCCTTGACGATTGCAGAACGCTACCAACAACAGTACCCAACTTTCCCGCTTCGAATTGCCAATATTCAACTGCCTTCTGAAAAAGCTAATGTGGGCACGGCACGAAGATTACTGATGGATGAAGCCTGCAAGCGGCTGTTATCGGTCAATAACCCGCCGGGAATTATTGCCTCTACAGATGCTGATACACAAGTCGATACGTACTGGATCGCTCAGATTCGGGCCGAAATTAGTAAAGGTTGTGAAGCGGTTGGGGGGCGAATTTTAACCCAACCTGATACCAATCCCGTACGTATCAACCATCTACGTGATGTTACCTATCGCATGTTGATTTCGCAACTGGAAGCTTATCTTGATCCATCACCTTCTGATCCCTGGCCTCGTCATTTTCAGCATTTTGGGGCCAGTATTGCCTTAACCTGCTCGGCCTATCAGCGGGTTGGTGGATTACCTAAGGTGGCTTGTCTGGAAGATGAAGCCCTGTATAAAGCCCTACTCCGAACAGATATCCGAGTTCGTAAGAGTCCGCAGGTGCGCGTTACAACTTCTACCCGGATGCAGGGTAGGGTTGAGGTTGGTTTTTCGGAGCAATTGCGCTATTGGGAAGCTATGAATCAGGCTCGTAAATGTCAACTGGCTGAGTCCGCTGGAGCCATTATTCGACGAATACAGAACCGGCACGATCTACGAAAACTCTGGCAACGTCGTGCTATTGAATTACCGACTACCAAACTAGACGGAGTTGCAGCCAACCTACTGGTCGATACGGATTGGCTACAGCAACAAGTAGTACAAAGCTGTTATTTTGGGCAACTTTGGGAACGCGTAGAGGAACAGATGGCTAAGGGCAAGTGGCCTTCGTTATGGCCACTGGTTCCAATTACAACGGCTATTCATGACCTGCGCCTATTTCTGCGTACCAGCGGACAGCGGTAACGCTCTGTTTGTGGGTAAATTAAAGTGAGTTCGGAATTAAAGATAACCCAGACTGGCTTTTAGTATTGAATCGAGCGTTTCTCGCCCCATTAGAGGCTTCACAGCGTAGCGTTGGTAGTAAAAATAGATATCGCCTGGAAGCGTACCATAGGTACGTAACGGATTGACGATGGTTACGTACCTACGGCACGCAAACGGGGCTGATAATTCCCCTCTTCTACCGACGCTACGCTGTGGAGCCCCTAACGGGGCAAAAAACACAGCCTAATCTCGAACTCGATCTAAATTTCTGAAAATTAGGGAGTTGATTTATTTCTTCTGAAATAAGTCTAATCGATAAGTTGATTCACGCTGGTTGGTTAAATGAATTAATGGACCATTGGGTTGCGCGGCTTCCAGAAAGAAATCATGTACCTGATCGCCGGTCAATGGGTAATCGTGTACAAATGGCGTCCAATGAACCAGTAGTAAATGGCCATTGGTGTTGAGGTGATCAATCAGCAATTGTCGGGTACGTGTCAAATCGGGTATGGCCAAATAGTACCCAACTTCTGACAATAGAATTAGATCGAACGAGCTGTCGGGAAATTCATTGGGTAGTTGCATCTGCTGGATCGTTACGCCAGGGTAGGATGCCAATCGTTCGCGAGCCGCTTTTAGGGGTAACACGCTGGCATCAACGGCCAGGAGTCGGCTACATCGGTCGGCCAGCATTTGGGTCAATACACCAATAGAACAGCCAATTTCAAAGGCATCGTCGTAGTGCGCATTGGGCAAAGCGGCTAGTGTTGCTTTATACTTCTGACGTTCGTAGTCGCTGGTGGCAAATGACCAGGGATCGTCGTTCGCCTGATAAACATGATCGAAATAGGCTTGATCTAAGGTTGATAATTGAGTTGACATAGGTTGGCTTAACGATTTGGTTTGTCCTCTAGAAAAAGCTCACGAGGTTGATCGAAATGGGTAAGTAATTCCGGCGACAGATAAAAAGCGCTTGGATCATCATTGATTAGATGAGTTACCTGCGATTGGTGAGCCGCAATAGCCCGATTTCGCTGGTTCATTACGGAATCAATCGAAACGCGCCATACCAGGATGTCAGCAGGGTCAGGCATATCGTCTTCGGTGCCTAATTCCCATAACCAGATCAGATATTCTAATAGCCTGGGCTTCGTTGCCAGTTGCCTGAGCGCTTCCTGGACAATCTGCCAGGAGGCTCGATGATCTGGGTGAGGGTCCCGTCGCCAGGGTACAAATACGGTGCTTGGTTTTAGCTGATCGATCAGCGTCACTAGCTGCGTAACGGCTTCCGAAAAGCCAGCCACCCCAACAGTCGGTACCTGCCGATCTCGGTGGCGCAAAAACGTACAGGTGTCTGGAGCAACACCCAGAATGTGTAGCGCTTCGCGTGCTTCCGACTCACGTAAATTACGCAACCGCTCTGCCGGATACGCTTTTGAGTGTGGGTGCGACATGGTACCATCACTGACAAATACAGCATGTACGGCATAATTTAGCTGCCGTAACTGGGCAATCGTACCTCCGCAACCGAGCGATTCGTCATCCGGGTGAGGAGCCACTACTAACGCTGAACCAATGGTTTGTAGATTCGTGAGCGGTTTTGCCAGATCGTCTAGCCGGTGGGTCTGATTAACGCCAAAGTTCATCGGCAGGTTGTGGGTTTGTGAGTACAAATTTTCCAATATCTACCAACGTTGCATCGGGAGCGGGTTGGCGCAGGTAATGGGTCAGGTCGCGATGGATGCGTTCAAAAGGGTGCGGACGGAGTAGTCCTCTGGCCCCTACACACCGTTCGGCTAGTGGCATTACCCGCAGACAGATTTCTTCGATAGCTGTTCGAGTCATATTGGCGTAGGCTACGATCTTTGTCCAATCAGCTCCTTCGGCCAGCCAGCGATCGGTGTTATTGCCAGCAGCTTCAAGCCATTGGTTGCCCGATTCTAGTAAAAAGGCCATTTCGGCGAGCCGTGTTTGCTGAAATAGATCGTCGGTGCGCTTCAGCATCGTTAGAAATTGTCGGGTTGCTGTGTACATAGCTTCCGCTCCGCCAAGTTGTACGGCCGCAAACCGAATGGCGCCACCACTAAAATAGGGCTGCCGGTAATAGTCATTGGGTTGTCCGAGTAAGTCTGCATCGCTTACCTCAATGCCGGTGAAATCAAGTTTAAGACTGGCCGATGCCCGCATGCCCAGCGGTTGCCAGAACTGATTGTTCTGCGCAATCGGTGAAACTTGCTCAGTTGGTACAATCGTCATTTGCCAGCCTCTGCGTTGTTCTCCTTGCTGGTCACGTGTTTGTAATTCGCCAGTAATTAAGGGGCGTTGAATCCAGCCAGCCCCAGAGCAAAATGTTTTGGCTCCCGACAGTCGATAGGTTGTACTGCCTGCCGGGGTGTTGACTCCCTCAATCTGTACGCCGTTATCGGCTTGTGTATTCCAGACACTGAATAATCGATGATGTTGAATCACGTCGGTATACCAGCGTATACGTTGATCGGGTGTAGCAAAGAGATGAATTAAATACAACGCATTGATGTGCCCTTCGTAGACCCGACCGACAACTAAATTAGCCGACCCAATTCGTTTAAGTAAATGCAGTAATCGAGCCGTTTGCCCCGATCTAAAGTCAAGATCATGGCCGGGGAGAGTGATCGCCAGTAACCCCGCTTCCGCCATCCAGCGAAAGGCATCTTCAGGAAAAGCCCCTTCCTGATCTGTATCCGGAGCGGCCAGCGCTATCCGATCAATCAATGGATTTAACAGACTTGGGCTATCAATTGGTAGGCGTGAAATAGTAGACGTAGCTTCCTGCGTGGCGTTCATGTCTTGTTAAATCGACAGCCTCGCAGATTGTTTAAGAGGCTGTCTAAAAATTAGTTTTTCATTTATTTACCCTATCCCCACCCCCCTGGAGGGGGCTTAGTTCATCGTGGGAATAAGCCCCCTTCAGGGGGTGGGGGTAAAACCTAGACTATTTTTATGAAACTTAGGCATTCTCTAAGAAGTAGAAGGGCCAGGTTAATTGACGCAAAAAAAGAATTCTCGGTACCACTCCCTCACAGAAGCAACAAAGTTGGCCCCAGCTAGTTCATAGTCATTGGTACCCCTTCAAGTTCTGCGTTTATAGCCAATAGCTGTACGAGTTTCTCGAGTTAAGGCATTGGCTTTTTATGGACAGGAGCCAGAAAGCGCTATTCTATGTTTTTTCTATACAACCGATGACTCAATATCAACCTAACTCAACAGTACACGCAGGCTATCAGGAACTAGCTAAATCGGAAGTCGTAAAACAATCACAAAGTCCAGATGAATCAGCAGGAGAAGTAACTGATTTACTTTGCTTTTCGCACCTTCGGTGGAATTTCGTTTATCAGCGTCCCCAACATCTCCTTAGCCGGGCCAGCCAAAACTGGCGGGTCTGGTTTATTGAAGAGCCTATTTATAGCCACGAAGACCGATTAGAGTTTCATCCTGTCAGCGAGACCCTAACAGTTGTGGTGCCCTTTCTGAAACATGGAACAAGTCACGAGGAGGCAATTCGTCAGCAACGGGAAGCCGTAAATCAATTGATTGCGCAGCATTCGATTCGTGATTTTATCGCCTGGTATTATACCCCCATGGCGCTCTCCTTTAGTGATCATCTGACGCCCCGTTTGACTATCTATGATTGTATGGACGAGTTGTCGGCCTTTTTAGGGGCACCCCGGAGTTTGCTGGACAAAGAAAAGGAGTTGCTTAACCGGGCCGATTTAGTCTTTACGGGCGGAATGAGCTTATACGAAGCCAAGAAAACCCGGCATGACAGCGTCTTTGCGTTTCCAAGTAGCATTGACTATAATCATTTCGAGCCAGCCCGGCACTCATTGCCTGAACCTGCAGACGTTATCGGAATTGCCGGGCCACGTATTGGTTTTTGTGGGGTAATTGACGAGCGGATGAACATTGGTTTGTTGGGCGAACTGGCCCAGAAGCGGCCTGACTGGCAATTTGTGTTGTTAGGGCCGGTAGTGAAAATTAATCCAGCACATTTGCCTAAAGGCCCCAACCTGCACTATCTGGGCATGAAACCGTATGAAAACCTACCTGCTTATTTTAATCAATGGGATGTGGCCATGATGCCGTTTGCGCTCAATGAAGCAACCCGCTACATCAGCCCTACCAAAACACCGGAATATCTGGCAGCCGGATTGCCCGTTGTGTCAACGTCCATTCAGGATGTGATTAGTACCTATGGAGGATGGGCGCCGGTGCTTATCGCTGATACGGCTGAGGCTTTTGAGCAGGCCATTGATAAGGCGCTTCATCATACGATGTCTGACGACTGGACAGCTGTCGATGCGTTTTTATTGGCTAATTCCTGGGATAGCACCTGGGAGGCCATGAACCGGCTTATCCTGGCACGAATGACAGTAAATTTTCAATAACCTAACCTAACCAGGCGACTGCTGGTTATAGTTATTATCACTGATCAATTAGTGGTTTACTACGTTATTAGTAAGCGTATAAACGGTTACACTCAACCTATTGGGGCTAGTAAACGCATGCCAATAGTAGTAAACCCAATGGCTATTTATTCGTTTAGTAGTAAGGTAGACTAGGGGCGTACATAATGATATAGGAGGTAGGTTAACGTATGAGTGTTATTAAACCAGCTCTCCAGCATCCAGAGTTAATAGCTTATTTTTCAGGCGCTAATAACTATTGCTGGCTTTATTTTCGGAATGGCGAAAAGAAATTGCTGGCTAAACCAATTAGTTATCTGGAAAGTCAGCTACCCGATTTCATTCGGGTTCATAAAACCGTGCTGATCAATCCGGCTTATGTAAAAAGCCTGGATGAGCCTCCGCACAAAAAAATGTCGGGCAAGGTGCATCTGGATAGTGGCGAAGTATTCCCGGTTAGTCGTCGACGATGGCTTCAGGTAGTAGAGTCGTTGCTGAAGCATTCTACGAAAGACAGTCGCGAGGAACCATTGGATACCCAGTCTGAGGCCATGAGTACGCCCCTGGATGGGCAGTCTCAGGAACCCGCCGTGGCCTCTGTATTTCTGGTTACAAGTGATCAGGAAAGGGCTTCTTTAGCCGAGCAATCGCTACGGGGGAAATGGCCTTCCTATCATATTCACATTGCCCAGGAAAGTACGTTTCTGCCAGAAATCCTAAGCCAACTGCCCGAATCAGAGTACCCATTGCTGATTATACTAGATGCTAGAACGCAAACAACGGAGCGACTGAACACCCTGCAACGGTTAAAAAGCGACAGCCAGCTTAGTCGAATTCCTGTTGTACTGATGGTTTTGCCAACCGAACAATTGGTGATTAATGGCTACCAAAAACAGGCAAACTCAGTGGTGTCGATGCCAAATGGGTCCATACTTTTTGAAAACACTATTGAGCGTATCTGCCAATTCTGGCTGCACATTGTTAGATTACCTGGTTCCAGCAGATCTGGTAACTAAAGAACTGAGTGGCTGACTCAGGACCGTACATAAAAATCTGGGTTTGCCAATCCGGTCGAATTAGGGTAGTCGAATAAATTTCCCTCAAGCCTTTACGTGTAAGTTCATGATAAACCCCATTTCCACTTACCGGGTCCAATTTCACAAAAACTTTACCTTCCATGATTTTGAGCGACTTATCCCGTATCTGAACAAACTGGGAATTCGAACGGTGTATGCTTCGCCCATTTTTGAAGCTGTTCCGGGCAGTATGCATGGGTATGATGCTGTAAATCCGGACCGGATTAATCCAGAAATCGGTACCGAAGAGCAACTAAAAGCAATTAGTCGTCAACTTCAAGAACTAGGGATAAACTGGATTCAGGATATTGTGCCGAATCACATGGCCCTCCATCCGGATAATGCCTGGCTGATGGACGTATTGGAAAAAGGGCAACGGTCGGTTTACGCGTCATTTTTTGATATTGACTGGACAAGCTCCGTTTACGAAGGACGATTGATGGTTCCTCTGTTAGGTGCCAATTTGGCCGAATGTATTAGCCGGGGAGAACTGTCCGTCGCTTATCAGGACAAGCGTTTCGTACTAACCTATCAGGACGCAATCTACCCGATTAATCTCCGCTCCTATAAGATTATTTTACAGGCTGATACAGACCGCGTAGACGAGTCGATTCAAGGGCTAATTCAGCAATTCGATAAATTAGATACCATTATTGAGCCCGAAATGTATGCCAGTTTTTGCGCTGAATTACAGGAGAATCTTGCTGATTTGTTGAAAAAACCGACTGTCGATGACTACTTGAAATCCGGTCTGAAAGCAGTGAATACGAATCCGGCGCTTATTTGTCAAATTGCTGATGATCAGGCGTATAGGCTGTGCTATTCTGGCGAAACCGAGTATCAGATTAATTATCGACGCTTTTTTACGGTCAATAACATGATCTGCCTGAACATTCAGGAGCTAGTCGTTTTTGAACACGTTCACCGTTACACGAAAAAGCTGCTCGAATCAGGTCTGTTTCAGGGGTTGCGTATTGATCATATCGACGGACTGTATGATCCCAGCCAATACCTGGATCGACTTCGGGAACTGGCCGGACCGAATGCATATATTGTTGTTGAGAAGATACTGGAACAGGGTGAAGAGTTGCTGCCGTACTGGCCAATTCAGGGGGCAACCGGCTATCAGTATTTGTCGCTTCTGAATAATCTGCTTACGCAAACCCGTAGCCAACAAGCCTTCACGCAGTTTTATCGGCAGTTGCTGGGAGAGAAGAAACACCTTCATCTGGAACTGCACGATAAAAAGGCCAGTATCCTGCACGAACACATGGGTGGGGAGTTGACCAATCTGCATCAGCTCCTGCTTGATTTGAACCTGATTGATACTGATCAATTAAAAGTCGTACAGCCTGAAACACTCAAAGCTGCCATTGGTGAGTTTCTGATTTGGTGTCCTGTGTATCGTTATTTCGGGAATGACATGCCATTGGATAATCAGGAAGCGAAGGCAATACGGGCTATTTTAGATCAGATACGAAGCCGTAAACCAGAACTGATATCCGCTCTTGATTTACTGGACGATGTGCTGTTGATAAAGCCACTAACCAGTGAGCCCGACTATAACAATCGGGCCCTTCACTTCTATCAGCGGTGTATGCAGTTTACGGGGCCGCTCATGGCGAAGGGCGTTGAAGATACGCTCATGTACACCTACAATCGCTTTATCGGACATGATGAAGTTGGTGACTCTCCGGAATTCTTTGGGCTGGCCATAGCTGATTTTCACCAGAAAATGTGCGAGCGGCAGGCCAGTTGGCCACTGGCGCTCAGTGCCACGTCAACACACGATACGAAACGGGGAGAAGATGTACGCAGCCGACTTAACGTACTAACTGATCTGGCCGATGAATGGATTGAAGAAGTAAACCAATGGCTACGACTTAACCAGCCCCTGGATGCTCCCGACCGAAATGATGAGTATTTCATTTATCAAACACTAGTGGGGGCTTACCCGATGCCGGGTGTAGATTCGGCTAATGAGCAAGTTGATTTCGCTGATCGTTTGACGGAGTATTTACAGAAAGCCTTGCGCGAGGCCAAGCGCTATTCATCGCATGCTGATCCGAACGAAGTTTATGAAGAAACTACCAAAACCTTTGCCCAGACGTTATTAGACCAGAAACGGCCATTTTGGACTCGTTTTCAAGCGTTTCACCAGCGCGTGGCCGATTTCGGGATTATCAATTCACTAGTGCAGGTGGTTTTAAAATGCACTTGTCCGGGAATTCCAGATGTTTATCAAGGTTGCGAACTCTGGGATTTAAGTCTGGTCGATCCCGACAACCGCCGACCCGTTGATTTCGAACAGCGCCAACGATGGCTTGATGAGCTGATATTGCTAGAGGCCAACGACGATTTGTGGCCTGAGTTATGGCAGAATCGCTACGATGCACGGATCAAACTCTGGTTGTTACATCGCCTTTTAACGGAACGAAATCAGCAACCTGAGCTTTTTGCCAATGGAGGCTACAAACCATTGTTGGTAGAGGGTTTTTATAAGGAAAACGTGCTGGCTTTTGCGCGCCTGTATCAGCAGTTGTGGTACGTGGTTGTTATTCCATTAGGACTGGCTTCGGTGTGCCGGGAGCAGCAAGTCGATGCCGTATCTTTAGACTGGAAAGACACTCGGCTAGTACTACCTGCCGATGCGCCTGTCCATTGGGAAAATCGATTAAATAAAGACAAAGGGAAGTGCCAGGGAGGAGGTATTGCGATTAAGGAGTTATTTACTTTTCTGCCGTTGGCAGTTCTGAAAGTAGATCATTGAGCACTAAAAATTCATCTGGCTGGGAAATGCTATTGGGTGGTATCGTTCGTAGTGAAATTTGATAAGATTGACGGAACGGCTAAACAATCTACTTAATCAATATATTATTAAGTGAGAACCTAGCCACTTTGTCATGAAGAGTAATGATCCTCATTCCCTTATTAAAGCCAATTTCAGATTTGCCAAGATACTTGTTATTGAAGATAATGATGATCATTGGCTACTGACCAGGCAAGCTATGGAGCAATCGCTCCCCGAAGTAACTCTTGTTCGGGTTGCTACGCCGATTCAAGCAATGACTCTTCTTAATGAGTGGCATTATCAGGAATGGGAAATTCCAAAACTGATCCTGTTGGATTTGTACTTGCCCAGCAGCGAAGATGGCTGGACATTACTTAAACAGATCAAGCAAATGCCTTCGCCGATCAATCAGATTCGCATTGTTATGCTCAGTTCATCGGAAGATAAAGCCGACATAGTAAAGGCCTATCAATTGGGCGTTTCTTCCTATCTGGTAAAGCCTACTACTTTTTCGGATTGGTTATTCTATTTTCAGGAATTACGGGCCTACTGGTGGGAAACGGTTAGCTTACCCCCCACACACTATAGTTTTTGAGTCAAGGGAGTAGTTTGATTCTGAGGATTTTATAGGATTCTTTCGATTCTATTCCCATCGATTATCAAAAAAGAATCGAAAGAATCCTATAGAATCCTCAGAATTAAAATGTCAGGACGATTTTTCCGGTTGTCCGGCGACTTTCTAATTGTTGATGGGCATCGGCAATCTGTTCAGCGGGGAGCACCTGGCTAACCGTAATTTTTAATTTTCCGTCGGCAATGAACTGGTTGATCGTTTCGAGATCACTGCCGCTGGTATGCACTTGTGTGCGTTCTGCTTTGATGTCGGGTCGGATAGCCAATACTTTATCCATAGCTCCATAAGCAATCGAAATCAAATGGCCGTTAGGTTTAAGAACCTTCGCAGAGGTGAAAACCGTATCGACACCGGCTGTATCGAAAACAAGGTCAACATCGCTCACCGCTTTTTCGACATCGGTTGTGGTATAATCGATAAACTCATCGACACCCAACGACCGGACAAAGGCTTCATTTTTACCCGAAGCCGTCCCAATCACATAGGCGCCAATTGCTTTGGCGAGTTGAACGCCTAAGTGCCCAACACCACCCGATGCCGCCTGAATCAGTAATTTCTGACCGGCTTCGAGATGCCCATGTTCAGTGAGCGCCTGCCAGGCCGTGAGTACAGCCAGAGGGGCAGCCGCAGCTTCTTCGAATGATAACTGAGTAGGTTTATGGGCCAGATTGTCGGCTGGAGCGGCAACGTATTCCGCATAGGCATTGCCCGGTTTGGGAAAGTTAACCATACCATAAACGGCATCGCCCGGCTTAAACGTCGTTACGTTGCTTCCCGTTTCTACCACTTCACCAGCCATATCCCAACCCAGAATGATGGGATGAGTATAGCTCTGCGAGTAGGGCGTTGTGCCGTTTCGCGTTTTAAAGTCGGCCGGATTTACCCCAAAAGCCTTGACCTTCACCAGAACTTCATCGGGAGTAATGGTTGGAGTAGGTACTTCCTGAATGGCGAAATTTTCGACGCCACCCCAATCGCTTAAAACAATCGCTTTCATAGGTAATGTTTATTGATAATGAGCAATGAATTATGAATAATGAGAAATGGATAATGCATAATGGCTGCTAGTGACATTATGCATTATCCATTTCTCATTATTCATTTTCTAATTTACTTCAGGTGTGCCCGAAGCATCCAGGCAATTTTTTCATGCTTTTCCATTAGACCCGTAATGTAATCACTGGTTCCGGCATCCTTATGCGCATCGGCAAACTCATTGATGTTTCCGCGAATGAATTCAATGATGCTTTCGTGGTCGCTCAACAGTTTCTTCATTAGGCTCCGACTATCGTTACCGTCTTCGTCCTGTTCGGTCAGGTGCGTTAGTTGCAGGAAATTCTTCAGCGTAGCGGGGGCGTAGTGGCCTAACTGGCGGATGCGCTCAGCTACATTATCCACAATCTCGGCCGACTCATTATAGAGCTCTTCGAAGTAGAGGTGTACCGAATGGAAATCCATCCCTTCCAGGTTCCAATGAGCGTTCAGCGTTTTTGTATACAATACAAATTCGTCGGCCAAAAGCTTGCTTAATTGATGAGCGACTACTTCTCTGTTCTCTGCTGAAATGCCAATGTTTGTTTTCATTTGCGAAGATTTTTAAAATAGTAAATGGTATATGTAACTCTGATAGAACACCAAAATGGTGATATGAAATTCAAAGAACGCTGATTTTTATGATTACCGGTGCTGTTTAAATAAGCTTTTCGCGGTGAACCGTGCCACGGTTCACCGCGAATCTTATTTAACGTGAATAATGGATAGTATCTGGAATTGTCAATTGATTTTCAGTTATTTATAATGTTATTTTTGTCATCCCGACCTCAGGAGAGATGACAAAAAACTAGTATAATTCTAATCATAACTCTCATAAAAATCAGCGTTCTATTTACTTGAAAATGAATAGGGGAAATCTTCCGGTTTGATGCCCCGTTGTCGATTGGGTGTTGTCGACATATCGAAGTCCAGTGTGGCTCCCTGTGTTAATTCTTTATGGCTCAGCCAGTTTTTTGAATAAGTTTTTCCATTCAGGCGTAGTGTGTTGATGTACTTATGCTGGTCGCTATTGTTAGGCGCTTTAATAATCAGCTCTTTGCCATTTTCTAATTTCGCTGTTACCTTTTTGAATAGGGGAGCCCCCAGAACGTACTGATCGGTTGCGGGACAAACAGGGTAAAAACCCATAGCCGTAAATACGTACCAGGCCGATGTCTGCCCATTATCTTCATCCCCACAATAGCCATCAACCGTTGGCAAATAGAGCCGATTCATCACTTCCCGAAGCCAGTATTGGGCCTTCCAGGGCTCACCGGCATAGTTATACAGGTAAATCATGTGCTGAATCGGCTGGTTTCCGTGGGCATACTGGCCCATATTGGCAATCTGCATTTCCCGGATTTCGTGAATAACGCTGCCGTAATAACTCTCGTCGTACACAGGTGGAATAGTGAAAACGGAATCTAGTTTTGTAACGAACTGTTGCCGACCACCCATCAGAGTAATCAATCCCTGCACATCGTGAAAAACTGACCAGGTGTAATGCCAGCTGTTGCCTTCGGTAAAGGCATCACCCCATTTGAATGGATTAAACGGCGACTGGAAAGTTCCATTCTGGTTCTTGCCGCGCATCAGCCCCGTCTGCTTATCAAATAAATTCCGGTAGTTCTGGCTCCGTTTCGCAAACCGGTCGATTTCGGCCTGAGGGCGTTTGAGGGCTTTGGCCAGCTGATAAATGGTGAAATCGTCGTAGGCATATTCCAGTGTTCGGGCGGCATTTTCGTTGATTTTTACGTCGTAAGGTACATAACCCAGCGTATTGTAATAACTGGCTCCCCGCCGACCAACGGCATCTAATGGCCCCTCTTGTTCCGAATTTTTCAATACGGCCTCATACAATGTATTGATATCGTACCCACGTCCTCCTTTCAGGTAGGCATCTGCAATGATAGACGCCGAATTGGAGCCAATCATGGTGTTCCGCAGACCAGGGCTTGCCCATTCGGGTAGCCAACCTCCTTCCTTATACGCATTGACTAAACCTTCCTGAATCTGGACGTTCAATGAAGGATACATCAAGTTCAAAAAAGGGAATAATGAACGGAACGTATCCCAAAAACCCGTATCGGTAAATAAATAGCCGGGCATCACCTGACCATTGTAAGGACTATAATGCACCACTTTCCTGGCGGCATCCAGTTCGTAAAATTTTCGGGGAAACAGGAGTGAGCGATACAAACAGGAGTAAAAGGTTTGCCTTTGGGCAAGAGTGCCGCCTTCAACCTGAATTCGGGCGAGTTCTTTATTCCAAGCTTGTCTGGCTTTCTGTTTAACCGTATCGAATGAATCGGTCCCCAACTCCTTCAAATTCAGTTCGGCCTGTTCAAGACTGATAAACGACGAAGCTACTCTAGCGTGAATTTGCTCGCCTTTGCTGGTTTTAAAACCGACCACGGCCCCCGCATGATCCGATTGTATTTCCAGTGAATCTTTGGTGATCGTTTTCTCGTGCCAGACCTGCGCCGTCGTGAATGGCTTATCGAAATAGATGACGAAGTAGTTTTTAAAATTGGCTGGTACGCCACCGCTGTTCCGGGTTGTGTAGCCAATAATCTTACGCTCCTTCGGCAAGATTTTCACGTAAGAGCCTTTATCAAAGGCGTCTAGCACCATATACGAATGGTCGGTTTTGGGAAAGGTGAACCGAAACGTAGCCGCTCGTTCGGTGGGAGTCAGCTCGGTTGTAACGTCGTGGTCGGCCAGATACACGCTGTAGTAATAGGGAGTTGCCAATTCCGATTTGTGTGAATACCAACTGGCGCGCTCGTTTTCGTCAATTCGGAGTTTTCCGGTTATCGGCATGAGTGAAAACTGGCCATAGTCGTTCATCCAGGGCGACGGCTGGTGCGTTTGTTTAAACCCCCGAATTTTATCGGCAGTGTAAGTATAGGCCCATCCGTCACCCATTTTGCCCGTCTGGGGCATCCAGAAATTCATTCCCCAGGGCAATGCAATGGCCGGATAGGTATTTCCATTCGACAAACTCGGCTTAGAATCCGTTCCGATTAATGGATTGACCAGAGCGACCGGATCGGAGGTAGTGGGTTGGGCAGATGCGGTAGAAAATAACGTTGCCCAGGCAAATAAATAGAGGAGTTTTTTCATAAGGGTAGTTGGGCGCCAACAGCCTATCTAATCAATTCGCCGGTTTATTGACGGTCTTCTGAGAAGAGGATGACAGTGCTTATTGGGAGAGATTTAGACGGCAAATTTAGCCGGAATACCATCGCTGAAACAAACTGATTGAATGAAATAGAAGCAGAATTGTGGCGTCTAGATCTGACGTTACGCTAAGGGAATTTCCATAGCAACTGTCTGTTGAGGCAAAATTTTACAGTAAAATATGTGTTTATATTGATGTTATTTAAGTGAAATAAAAAGGTGTTTTCGTATTAAGTAAGTTTATTTATTTAAAAATATGTAAAATAAATATTGTGTAAACGGTAGTTTGTTGATAGTTTTGGCAACGCACCGGAAACTAGTTAGAACTACCCCACACCTATCACTGAGCAGACTGAGTGAATTCGTTTGCTTATGAAATAATAAGCTGATCATGTGATTATAATAATATATATATCCTGACTTACAGTTTTTTAAATGATAAAAGTGTACAAGATGAACGGGAGGGTGGGTGTGGTCGTGTGGATAACACTTGTAGCTGTTCTAGCTGGTTTTTGCGAAGCAAAAGCTCAAATCAAAATTACATTTCCTGTCAGTCGACTGGTTCTTCAGCGAGACAACGGAAATCAGGCAAACGTACAAATTGTTGGAAGCTATAGTCAGGCCTTAGATGCTGTTGAAGTTCGCGTTGTAGCGCGTGTTGACGGACAGGGTACCACTACCGACTGGACTACGTTGCAAACCAACCCAACGAATGGCCAGTTTAGGGGTACGCTATCCGTTAAAGGGGGCTGGTATAAACTGCTGGTCCGGGGCCGAAGTGGTGGCGCCATTGTCACCACTGATTCATTAGATCGATTTGGGGTAGGAGAGGTGTTTGCCATCATGGGGCACTCTAATGCTCAGGGATCTAGCTGTACGGTTAATGGAGCGAACCAGTGTCCGTCTATTAATGGAGCAAATGACGATCGGGTTACTGTTGTTGCCATTGATGATAATGGCAGTGATTTTCAGCAATATCTCAATACTGCTGATACGCGTTACCTACCGGGGCTGGCATTCAGTCAGTTGTTGCTCACAAGCGGTTTTTCGCCTTTTGCCAGTATACCCTGGTTGTGGGGGCATATGGGAGATGTACTCGTCCAGCGAATTAATGTCCCAGTCATGTTTTACAATGCGGGATTTGGGGGAACAACTATGCAGCAAAACTACTTTGCCGCCTATAATATACCCTTTCAGCATTCATTTGTACGCTACGACCTGCGTATGCCTTATGCCAATCTGCGTAACCTGATGAATCTGTATGTGCCTACTACAGGGATACGAGCTGTGTTGGTTCAGCACGGCGAGAATGATCGCGATAACCCGACCGACTCAACGGCAAAGTATTATTACAAGGTTATTGATAAAGTAAGATCCGAGTTTAGTAAGCCGAATCTGGCCTGTATTATCGCTTTGTCATCATTTGTGGGGGCTCGCTTCGACAATGTACGGGCTGCGCAGTTTCGGGTTATTAATACGGCCGGTTATTTAGCATTTCAGGGGCCTGATCTGGATAATATAAACACACTAGCCGATCGTCCCGATGGGCTTCATTTTTCGCCCTCTGGCCAAAACAAAGCGGGTGATTCCTGGGCTAATGCGATCTCCGACTCGTACCTGGCCATGATTTCGCCCTATCCGGCAGAGGCTCAGCCGGTAGCGAGTTTGGCTTGTGCAGGCTCCAACCAGCTGACGCTCACACAACCAACTGGTTATCAATACACGTGGAGTACAGGCAGTACCAGCAGTAGTCTGACGGTTGGCTCTGGCATCTACACGGCCCGACTCCTGAATGGACAGAACAAGGTTTACTTTCCGCCAGCAGTGGTTGTTCCAATAACGGTTCAGCCAGCGGCTCCAACCGTAACGACTGATAACGGCACCTTGGCGATATGCCGTACAACTGGGTTGAAATTAATGTCATCGTATACGGGGCTCAATCGCTGGAGTACGGGCGCTACCTCGTCGTCCGTTGTTGTTACTAACCCTGGCGTTTATAGTGTCCAGGCGCAGCACGCAGTTTATGGATGTTTGTCCAATGCGGTTTCACAAACGATCAGCTTGGCTTCGGCAGAACTGAGTTTGGCATTCAGAACAGCCCGACGAACAATTTCGATAAATGATACTGTCAGTTTCTGGCTTTCTGTACAAAATAAAGGTACTTGTGATGTTGGTGCGGTGTCGATGCAGAGCCGCCTGCCACCTAATGTTACATTCGTTTCGTCGGTCGATAATTTGAGCGCGTTCAACGGTGTAGTGAGTGGTACAATTGGCAGTATGACAGCGGGTTTAACAACGAATCGGCGGTACGTTGTGCGGTTAACAGCGCCGGGAACTTACATGACGGCTGCTGAATTAACGGCTTCAGTTAACCCAATAGCGGGTGTAACGCTGAATAATGGGACGGCCAATGGGGAGAAAGACGAAGCGCAGACTGATGTTCGAACGTTGGCAAGCTCGTCGAGTGTATATGTTTCGCCTAACCCTAATCAGATAACGTTACCGACTGTTCAATCGAATCAGCCAACGCCCGATCCTGCTAAGGCCGACTTAAGTTTACAGATGCAGATTAGCAGTATGGCGATAAAGATTGGGCAGCCCGTTAGCGTTACGCTCATCGTAAATAATCTGGGTGGCTTGACGGCCAAAAATGTTGTATTGAACAATTTGTTACCATCGGGTTTGCAGTTTGTGAGTTCATCGTCGGGGATGACGGTCAATGGATCGACTGTGCAAGGAACGATTAGCCAAATACCTGCCGGACAATCAGCTAGTCTAACGTTTGTTCTTCAGGCAACAAGTATGGGCACTTTCACCAATAGGGCTCAAATTTTTAGTGTCGATCAGGCCGATCCCGACTCGACGCCGGGTAATGGCTATACGAATGGCGAGGATGACCAGGCGAGTGCCTATCTGCGAACGATTAATCCGGATAGCCTGCCTAAATGAATAGCACGATAAGCGGTTATCAAACAACTTCACTTAATAAGACAATGAGCTACTTTCTTAATTTTCTAGTCTGCATTTCGATGGCTTCGTACAGCTTAGCTCAATCAACAGATACGGCCAAAGCGCCCAGTGGCTATCTGTATAAAGTAGATAATGCGATTCCGGGGCAGACGGTGTACATATGCGGAGAGCGTCCATTTAATGCCAATGGGAATTTGGCAGGATCGGGTAATTTAGGCGCACAGACTCAGCAGTTATTCGAAAATATAAAAACTTCACTGGCTACAGTTGGAATGACCCTGAAGGATATTACCCAGATAAAGTATTTCGTCAAAGGGGAAACGGAAACCTCGCTGGTGAGTAATCTCGATTCGCAACAATTAAAATCGGTACAAAGTACTTACCTTACTATTCCACCAAAAATCGTTGACATGAAAAATGTTGGGCAAACCGTGCGCAACGACGTCCTGATTGAAATCGAAGTCATTGCGATAAAGTAATGAATCAAGGGAACTGCTAGTTATCTGGGCAATAGTCGAAATTCGCCGGTAGTTAAGTCGTAGTCGTACTGGCGAGGAATGCCCGTAGCCAGTTCCACTTTCTCAATGTCGGCAGGGCTGATGTGTTCTAATTCCATCATCAGGGCCCGCAGACTATTTCCGTGAGCGACCACCAATACGGCTTGTCCAGCCTGTAGGTGGGGTAAAATAGTTGTTTTAAAGTATGCGACTACTCGGGCATGTGTGTCTGCCAATCGTTCACCATGTGGGGGTTGATCTTCGTAGCCACGTCGCCAACGGAATACCTGCTCGGCACCAAATTGCGTTTCGGCTTCGAGCTTGTTCATACCCTGCAGATCGCCATACATGCGTTCATTAAGGGCTTCACTGCGTTCAATGGGTAGGTCTGCCTGGCCAATTTCAGTCAGAATTATCGACATCGTTTCGATAGCCCGTTGTAATACCGACGTAAAGCCAATACTAAAGTTTGGAGGTTGATTGGCTTTGAGGAGATCTCCGGCTTCACGGGCTTCCTGCCGACCAAGATCAGTAAGGGGTGTATCAGTATTACCCGTAAATCGGTTTTCTAAATTCCACTGTGATTGTCCGTGACGGACGATAACGAAGAGAGGCATATGTACTGACTACAAGTAAAACGGAAAAAGTGTTTTAAGAAAATCGACCTATATACTGATATATGTTAAGATCAGGTAATCGGCCGAACTAAATTTAACGTAAGTAATATACACTACATTAGGACAAGCTAGAATTTTGTCTCTACTTTAGACACTGTCGAAATTCCCTATCGACTTTGTATCTTTGCGACTGATGCTCACAGAAAGCTTTTGGCAACGGTTTATTCCATTCCGCAAGGCTGCCCCTGCTAAACAGGATACTTGTTTTTGGCAGGTGGATATCCATTCGCATTTATTACCCGATTTAGATGATGGGGTAAATAGTCTTGAGGAGACGTTGATCTGCCTCAAGCAGTTGGCCGATTGGGGTATTCATAAGGTTGTTACTACCCCACACGTGAGCCGCGATTGGTACCCCAACGGAACGAGTACAATTCAAGAGAGTTTAACCGCCGTACAAGACCTCATTATCGAACACGAGCTTCCACTGACAATTGAGGTGGCAGCGGAGTATTTGCTGGATGATTTTTTCATGGAGTCGCTGAACAAAGGTGATCTTCTTGCCTTTGGCGAAAAACGATATCTTCTCATTGAGACCGGCTGGTCGGCCCCTCCGTTTGGGTTGGATGATATGATATTTCGGATTCAGACCCACGGCTATACGCCTGTACTTGCCCACCCGGAGCGCTACAAGTATTATCATGCAGATAAGGATAAACCTACTTTAGGTCACCTCCGGGAAGCGGGCTGCCTGTTTCAACTGAATTGGATGTCATTGTGTGGACGTTACGGGTCGCAGGTTGAAAAACAGGCTCGGTATTTACTCCAAAATGCCTGGGTCGATTTTATCGGGAGCGATATGCACCGCTCCAAAGATATAAGCACAATGACTCGTCTGTTTAATTCAGCCGATATAAAGCTGCTGGAGGAACAGCCGTTACTGAATATGAGTCTATTGACGGATGTTAAGCAGCCTTAGCGAATAGAGAAGCGTTGAGGTAGAAAACCCAAAAGGTAGTGCCAGTTAATCCGGCATACTGGATTAACTGGCACTACATATCCATTAAGTAGGTAAGGGTAAGCAAACGACTTGTTTACAGGCCGGTCGATTTTTCCATCTGTTCGGTATATCGAGTGCCTACTACGTGAATATGAGCGGAGGCATTCTCAATCTCCCGAAGCTCATCGGCTGTTAACTCAATAGTAGCGGCTCCGTTATTTTCGGTCAGGCGATGCAATTTTGTAGTGCCAGGAATAGGGACGATCCAGGGCTTTTGGGCCAGCACCCAGGCTAAGGCAATTTGAGCAGGAGTAGCCTGTCGACGTTCAGGAAACTGATTCAACAAATCCAGAAGTGCTTTATTGGCCGCACGAGCTTCTTCGGTATATCTGGGCAGAATGTTCCGAATATCACCTTCGGCAAATTGCGTATTCTCGTCAATTTTACCGGTCAAAAAGCCCTTTCCGAGCGGGCTATAGGCCACTAAGCCAATACCCAGTTCTACCGTAAGTGAAAGTGGCTACACAACGAAATCCAAACAGGAAGTTACGAAAATCAAACAGCGAGTCATTGGATTGTGCTGCTTGAGTGGAGAATAGCTAGTGATAGTGTTTCTATATTGCTTAGCTAGGCTTGTTGTTGTTAAAAAATGTGGATATTGATAGCTAATGACTCGTAGTAAGTTACTACGATGTGTTGCTTATTACTTAAATTGCTCACCTTCCGAAAATTGGCGCGCACAGTTCAATGTGTATGAGAAAGGCCCCTTACTTATCGGTGATCGTTTGTGTCTTCAATGAAGAGGGGAATAGCGCACGCTTAATCGAGCAAATTCAGCACGCTTTAGGGGCATTAGAGTATGAGTTAATCTATGTGAACGATGGCTCAACAGATCAAACGTTGAATGAACTCCGGGCAGTTGATAACAAGCGACTCCGGATTTTGGATTTGCAGAAAAATTATGGGCAAAGCCTTGCTCTTCTGGCGGGTATCGAGGCCGCTCGTGGGGCATTCATTGTAACCTTGGATGGCGACTTACAAAATGACCCGGCCGATATACACCACCTTCTCAATCTGGCCGAGCAAGGCGATTATGATTTAGTTGCAGGTATTCGAACCCATCGGCAGGATAATTTTCTGTTCCGAAAGTTGCCGAGCCGCCTGGCTGGCTTTTTTATTTCAAGAGTAATGGGGATGCGTTGGGTCGACTATGGCTGTAGTCTTAAAGTGTTTAGGGCTGATTTAGCCAAGCGATTACGGCTTTATGGAGAACTTCATCGGTTTATTCCGGTCCTGGCTTATCTGGAAGGCGCTCGTATGACACAGATGCCTGTTCTGCATCATCCTCGCCAACTAGGGCAATCAAAGTATGGCCTGAATCGTACGTTGAAAGTAATGAGTGATCTGCTGCTCATGGTGTTTCTAAAAAAGTACCTGCAAAAACCCATGCATCTATTTGGGAGTTGGGGTTTGCTAAGTTTAGCGATAGGAACGGGGCTTGATGGCTATTGGCTAATCGAGCGTTTATCTGGCTTTGGGGCGGTTAATAATTCCGTATTGTTAATCGGGATTGGCTGTATTCTGGCAGGATTTCAATTTATTGGTTTAGGCTTTGTAGCTGAGCTTCAGATGCGCACTTATTACGAATCGCAGCAGAAAAAACCGTATGCCGTCCGGAAAGTCTATGAACAGGAAGTTAGTCCTTCACGGATCGAGATTGGCGATTTTTGACGAACTGACCTAGTATAAATGATTAAGTGTCAGTCATGAAATCAACTTACTTGATAAACTGAACCACATAGGCCGGGTGCCTGTCGAATAATGTAAGTTTACCGATAACTTGATAACGCTGGCCAAGTAGATTCGTCGAATCTGCAATGAAATAGGCTCCAGGGATTTTCTTCGTTGTTTTTCGGAGAATGTCTCCTCGGAAGGCCGCAATATGAAATGAGTTAGCATCTGTAGGACTATCGGCACCAACTGTAGTTCCGTACCCATACAAGGGATGGCCTATGGTTAACTGAGCTGCCTGTTCGGATGTGTCCTGATAAAATTGCCGCTTGGCAACCCGCCCCGGTAAAACCAGCCAGTTAAAGCCTAATCGGACAACAATCATGACGGCCAGCATAAGTCCAAGCCGATTGGCCGACGGACGGCGAAGTTGCCAGGCTAGTACCGACAGTAAACCAGAAACAATGGCTGTTTTCCAGATTACGCCGGGTAAAATACGCGTAGCCGAGTAAAATACAGCTGTCCAGGACCCTACTGCCACTACGAACGTCGCGATAAACCAACTTTGTTCTACATACCAGCGTGGTCGGTCTTTTGGGCTGGAGTGCTCATAGTACAGATAAGCCAGCACCGTTAAGAGAAGCGGAATCAAACCAATTAGGTAACGGCCATAAACCTGGGGAGATGACCAATAGATCATAACGGTTGTACTGAACGTTAATGCGTTAAAGGCAACAAACGAATTGCTTTTTAGGATAGCGATTAGATTTCGCCGGAAAAGCAGCACGATTAATAATAAATACGGGAGGAAATGATAAATCACTTCGGCCGGAAAGGTGAGAAAATGAAGGAGGGTTTCGGTCAAGCCAAACTTCAAACCCGTTCGTTTAGCGCTTTCATTGAATAATACCCAGGCGATGTCGCTAAAAGGAATCGAGTTGCGGGAGAGATAGGCACTATAATAACTGCCAATGATGAGCAGAAAAAGGCCAATACCGACGAAATGGGCTGGATGAATTAGTTTCGACAGATTCCGGGTATAAATAAACCAACCTAGTAAGGTGAACGCCTGAAAAGCAACTGGTGGCAATCCTTTTAGCAGAAATCCAATGGCGGTAAGTGCATAAGTTGTTAGATACAATAACCAGTAGCTGCGTTTTTGATCGAAATGGTAAACGAGCATCATGCTTGAATAAAGCACCCATGAAAATGTAATCTCAATCAGCCCCAGCATCGAATCATAGAGCAGCACACGTCCTGTAGTGAGGGTCATTAGAGCTGTAGCAAAGGCTATGGCTGGTGTGGTATACCGACGAATAAAACCAGCTATAGTTAAGCCAAATAATAGCAGCGAAATAATCATCGGAAAGCGCAATGCAAACGACGAATAATTGCCAAATAGTTTATAAGAGCCAATAATTAGCCAGTTGTATAGCGGGGGTTTATTAAAATAGCGCTCGCCGTTAATCGTCGGCGTAACATAATCGCCAGAAAGAATCATTTCCAGAGAAACCAGTGCCCGACGTGATTCATCACCCATATCGAGCGGAATATAGCCCAGATGGGACAGGAGAACAGCCAACAGGCCAACTACCAATAAGGACGACCAGCCCAATGGGAAATAGACCGAAGAGGTAGAAGGGAGCTTTTTCAACGAAAGGGCTGGCATACGATCAATTCAAGCGTTACTGGTAATGAACATTCGTTGGTTGTGTGTTTATCGAAGGAAGGACAAAATTAAAGGGGAGATCGCTCATGCATCGAAAGTGTTGCCGAGGGCAAGACTGATAGCCGATTTTAGAGCAGGGACGGCATCCCAAATTTTTATTTTCGACAATAATATGCGGTGTTTTATAAGGATACATACCCAATTGGGGAGTCGTATTGCCCCAAATAGAGTATATTGGCTTTTTCAAGGCGGCTGCTATATGCATTAAACCGGTATCATGGCTGAAAACTATCCTTGCCTGCTGGAGTAAAGAAGCGGATTGATTTAAGCTGTATAACCCACAAGCATTAAAAATCAGCTGATCCCCCAGTTCTTGCTGAACGGCTTCGCCCACTTCCCGATCTTCTGGGCTACCCAATAAAATGATTGGCTGATTGAGCTGTCGGCATAGCTCAATAATGCGAGCCAAAGGTAATCGCTTCGTGGCGTGCTGCCCACCAATAGCGTAGGCTATATACGCTTGTTGGTGTGTAAATGGAAGCTGATCTTTCGTAACTCTTGCACTATCTGGAATAAAATAGTCCAGACCTAGTCCATCATTATTGATCTTAAGTGGCTTCAGGGTAGCCATATACCGATCTACGATATGCTCATCAGGCATACTATTCAGCTTTAACCGAATATAGAGCCATTTACGAATATTCCGTTTATTGATGGTATACGAATAAGTTCGTAAAGTTAACTTTATGAGTTTGGTTCTCAGGTTATTATGTAGGTCAATGACACAATCATACTGTTCTCTATACAATCGCCTGATTAAATTTGGTAAACTATCATCCAGGCAGTGGCAATAGTCAATATAGGGATTGGTCTCTATAAGCGATTGGTACATTCTTTTTGTACAAAAGTGTATTTCAGCATTGGGTATCTGTAGCTTCAGACACCTCGCAACAGGTGTGGTCAGAACTATGTCGCCTATTGAGGAGAACCTGATAATCAGTATTTTCATTAGTCTAATAGCTTAATGTGATCACTTATTCTGTCTTGAGCCAATTTCCACAGTAAATCAGTTGAAAATCTACTTAGCCACACTTAAAATTTCGTTAATGCTCGCTTACATTACTGTGCAGATAGTAAGGCAGCAACCATGATACCTATTAATGACGAAATGAAATGTTTCAATTATTTAATATAGGTAACATTTAGTTTTCTAATTTTTGTATATGGTATATATAATTAATTGAGATAGTTATCATTATAGGAAAATAATAGGATTATATAACTTATAGATGGTATAAAAAATATATTTTTGCCGAATAATCAATTTAATTGTATTCAAATTTGGTGCCCATAACTTTGAATTAGTTAATATAAAATTACTAAAAGATAATTTTTTAAACTAAATATATATTGCATAATTGATATAATAACTGTTAATTATTTTCCCATATTCAACCATAATAGTGGATTGCTTGCAGCCAAAAGAACATTTGCCTTTGTTAAGTAATAAAAATTATTGTTTAATGAATTTTATTGTTGACTTTTAAATATTAACAATTAGATTTGATTATGAATCAGTTTTTTGAATAATGTAAAATTTTTGTTACCAAATTTGAAATAAACTCAACAATGAAACACCTATCCATACCGACTATGATCAATACCTTTACCCTCCAAGTTGTGGACCAAGGACTTGTAAATAATCTGCTTGCCGGATAAACAATAAGCCTGTTAATTTCCAATATATCGTACACTCACTCATACGAGTGGCACTTACTCCTACCGTATTGTTTACTGTCCGTTAGCATCCTACTCTTATAAAAAGAGTAAGAAATCTGCATATATGCTACTGTGAGATTCATGGCTATGTTTAATGGATTTGCAATCAAATTTGTAAAATATGTCTCCACATGCCTTGGTTCGTATTATATACAAAGTCACGCGCTGAAAAGATGGTAGCTGAACGGCTACGAGGCCTCAAAATGGAGGTTTATTGCCCATTAAAGAAAATACGGCGTAAGTGGTCTGATAGGATAAAAATAGTTGAGGAGCCCTTATTTCGGTCGTATTGTTTTGTGAAATTGAAAGAACACGAACGTAAAAACGTGTTTGTTGTACCAGGCGTATCGCATTACCTGTTTTGGCTAAACAAGCCTGCAATTGTGCGCGATGAAGAAATTGACATTATTAAGCGATTATTAAATGAGGTTGATCATAATTGCTTATCCTTAAATCGGATGCAACCTGGTGATCGACTAACAATTAAGTCAGGGTCATTCTCTGATCTGTCGGGCAGAGTTATTAGGCAACAAGGTACAGTTGTCTCTCTTACATTAGACTCATTGCAGTTAGTGATTAGTGTCGACATGGCGAAAACATTAGTTGCGGTTTAACACGAGTTATTTTCAAAAATTGAGTTAGTGAATGAGTATACTTTTTTAGGTTCTTAATGGGACTGAGCGGGCGAAGCCATGCAGAAAATATAATTTTAACTCAAAAAAAGTCATGATAATGCGATCGTTATTGCGTTTATTGGGTCATCAGCATTGGCTTCGTTTTGGCGTGCGAGATCGAATTATTAGAGCATTTCATAATCCAGATGAAAGTCGTCCTGAAGTATTTAATGTTCCTTTTTACGGAAAAATATACGCTGGTGATTTTTCGACTTTTCTGGACTGGAGCGTTTATTATTATGGCGCATACTGTGGTGAAGAACTGAGTATAATGAAGGATTTATTGCGCGATGTAAGGGATCCAATCATTTTAGATATAGGGGCCAACATAGGCCACCATAGTTTATTTGCATCAACAATAGCTAAAGAGGTACATTCATTCGAGCCATATCCACTAGTTCTTGAGAAGCTTTATCAAAAAATAGAAATTAACTCGATAGATAATATTATTATCCATGAGGTTGGATTAGGTGAACGTGAAGATGAGCTGCCCTATTTTCCTCCGACTGACTCAAATACGGGAACGGGTACGTTTATGGGTAATGCTGAGATAAATAAAAATTCTTTAAAACTGCCCATTCAAATAGGAGATGATTATTTAAGTAACCTTCATCTTGAGAAGTTAGACTACGTCAAAATGGATATAGAAGGTTATGAGCCTAGCGCACTTCGAGGACTCAGGAAATCTCTTGAGTTATATAGGCCTATTGTATTTTTTGAATGGAGCGCCGAAGGAAGAAAAGATTATACTAATATGTGTGACCTATTCCCTAAAGATTATACTATTTTCAATTTTATCTCCCCTCACGCTAAGCTGGGCGTATTTAGTAATCTCTCTTATAGTTTAACTAAGGGAAATGTGGTAAATACAAACGGAAATAAAGTCGCCATTCCTATTGATAAATTGTATTTAGCCTCAAGTAAAATACGTAAAAACTGAAGCTATTTTTTAGATAAAAAGACACATTTGTCGACTTTAGTTTTTGTGTGAATTATTTTTTTGAAAGAAATTTATTGCCGCCTGATAAATGTCTACAGTATCGAGAGTTGTTTCTGGTAGTTTGGCATCTTGGGCTACTATAGGGATAAATTTACTTTCGCAACTATTTATAGTTCCTGTTTATTTAACATATTGGGATGTAAAACTGTACGGTATTTGGATTGCTATACAAGGACTCTTTTCGATATTGACGATAATTGAAAAAAGTCACATAGGGTTTTTAGGTTATGAGTTTCTTAGGATCGTTAATAATTCCCGAAATGATTTAGGGGTTAGTATTTTGTCTGGTGTTTGCTATGGAGTAATAATTGGAGCCCTACAGCTAGCAGCAACTTTACTAATTGTGTATTCAGGATTTTTGTCTTACTGCTTAGGATTTACTATACTAAATGATAAGGTTGTGATGCAGCAGGCAGGTACGTTGTTAATCCTATTAATGATTTCATCATTTATATATGTAAGTGTTGGAGGAATATTAATACGTGCTTTGTCTGCATTAGATTATTACCCTAGAATGGCTTGGTGGGGTGTGTTTTACTCTTTTTATAATTTATTAATACCCGCTATAGTTGTTAGTCAAGGAGGAAGCCTGATAACAATTGGTATAGCAATACTGATTTTTACTATTGGCTTTGCTTTGTTTGCTTTTGTAGATATGATCAATTTGCTGAAAAAAGAAAAAATATCTTTCAAGTCTATATCATGGCTAATAGGCTTCAAAAACGTTAAAAAATCATTCGCAATTGCTGGGAGAGATTTTCTAGACAGCTTTCGTCAACAAAGTTTACGTGTTATTCTGGCTCCATTGACAGGATCAGCTTCGTTAGTAGCCTTTTTTACAATGCGAACCGGGGCCAATGTAGCTTTGCAAGGTTTAAATACAGTTGTTTATCCGCTTGTGCCTGAGCTAAGTAAGTTCCTGCATCAGCGTGACCAAGCTCGGATAGAAGCCGCTTTTGGTACAATATGGCTTGTAGTTATAGGACTACTCGCTCCTGGAGTGGTTATGCTACAGGCATTGATAGAACCTTTTTTCGTAACCTGGACGCGCCATCAAATAAATTTCGATCCTTTACTTTTTTCATTTCTTTCAATAAGCGTATTGATATATGCTATATCTCAACCAGCTACAGCCATTGTAATAACTAATAACTTGCTAAAAACTCAAGTGATAATTGCAACTATGATAGCTATTGTTATCCTGACTGGCATATGGCTATTAGTTCCAAAAATAGGCATTATTGGTGCCGCAATTAGCTTATTGTTAGGCGAAATTTCTTCCGCTATATATTACAGAATAGCAGCCAAAAAATGGCTTACTACTCATAGCTTGTCTTGGCCTAATAAGGCATTATTAAGTGTACTGTTTTCTGCCTTATTTGCAGCAATATCGATGTTAATAATAATACAAGTTCCGCTAATGAAGTGGTTTGTTGTTTTTGCGTTTATATTGTTATCAGTAGTGAATTTTTACTATTATTGGAAATTATTGCCTGATTTTATAACTGCAAGAGCTAATAAGGTATCAAGGTTATTGACGATTTGATAATCGATAGAATGGTGATTTTTGGGATAATTGAGTTATTAACTTGTTATAAATTATTTTACAGATAAATACGTGCTCTATAAAATTATAAATGTGAAAGATTTAACAGTATATGAAGAACGTTAACCAAATATCTATCGGTAGATTTCATCACTTCCATTTAGCGAGGCAGATGGAAAAACGTGGATTATTAGAATTTATTTGGACAGGTTATCCTTTGTTCAAATTAAGAGATGAAGTAGGCATTCCTCATAGCAGAATTAAGAGTTATCCTTGGGTACACTCTATCAACATGGCTAATAAACGTTTTGGCTTAATAAGATCAAAAAGGATTAATCGTAAAATAGAATGGCTCGCCTGTGAATTAATTGATAAATATGTAGCATCAGAAATCACTTCATCAACTGTTTTAATTGCACTCTCATCTATGGGTTTACATGCTGGGATCAAGACCCAGCAGCTTGGGGGCTATTATATATGCGACAGGGGATCATCACATATACGATTTCAAAATGAATTATTAATTGAAGAGTACGCTCGTTGGGGATTTTCTTTTGAAGGAATTAATCCACAAGTAATTAAAAAAGAAGAATTAGAGTACGAAGTTGCCGACAAAATTACGGTTCCCTCCGAATTTGCGAAAAAATCTTTTATGAGGATGGGAGTCTCGGAAGCGAAAATTTCAAAGATAATTTATGGAGCTAATTTTGATCGATTTTTCAAAATTGCTGACCCTCCTAAAAATTGTTTTCGAGTATTTTGGGTAGGTGAATTAAGTATTCGCAAAGGCTTTATGTATCTATACGAGGCATTTCAGATGCTTAAGCACCCTCGGAAAGAATTGCTGGTTGTTGGCGCTGTTACCCCGGAAATAAAAAAGCTTTTGGCTTCAAAAAGTACTGCGAATATTACTTTTCTCCACAAAGTGGCTAATAAAGATTTGGCCTTATTATATAGTACATCTCACGTTTTTGTCCTACCAAGTATAGAAGAAGGTATGGCTATGGTACAGGGTGAGGCTTTGGCTTGTGGATGCCCGGTGATAGCAACTACGAATACAGGTAGTGAAGATTTGTTCAAGAATGGAGTTGAAGGCTACATAATTCCTATCAGATCACCCAATTCTATAAAAGAATGTCTTCAACAATTAGTTGACAATCATTTGTTGCAAAGCCAGATGTCAGAAGCTGCTACTCAGCGAGTAAAACAAATAAATGGTTGGGATAGATATGGTGAAGAATTTTCGAAACTAATAGCCTCAATTAATTAACTAAAATTTTTACAAAAATTATTCTCTGTCAATATGTTGGCTATAAAATATGTTACGTGCTGATACGAATAATTTCGGTTATATCTCTTGTAATAAACAAGATTTTTTGAGTCAATTTAAACATTGGTCTTGGGTAATATTATTGATTTTTTCACTGCTACAATGTATTTTTTTTTACAGTGATTCTAACCTTGTAGCTATTATTACTATCTGCTTCTCGTGGTATGTATTTACGAATACCATTTTGCGTAAAAAATTATTGATAAAATTTCCTTTATCTATTTTTTTAATATTTGGTTTCACATTTACGCAGTTCTATTTACCTTTAATTTTTACTTTTTTAGAAAGAAAACCTGTTGTGCATAATTTATTGCTTCCGTATCAGGTTTTTTTGCATATGTTTCTTGATTTTTTTATATTAGTGGTAGCCCATAAAATATACCGATCAAACTACTTAGCAATTAAAGTATATGTAAGGACTATTTTGAAGAAATGGAGTTTTTTTAAAACACCTAGTGATAAACAAATATGGATAATTGGGGTGATAGGTATAGCTGCTACATTTTATGTCTACATTTATACAAAGGCTGCAACGCAAGTAACTGGCAGTGCTTTTAATAAGCTTATAGAAGCTATGATACCATATAGCTATGCTCCTTTTTTTATACCTCTTGGGAAATTGTATGGAAATGCCAGATTATATAAAAATAGAACAACAATATTTCTTGTAGTTTTTACAATTATTTTGTTTGTAATAAGTGTTTCCAGAAATAGTAGAGGAGCATTTATGTATGGCTTTACTGCAATTGGATTTGGTTATACATTAGGACTATTACTTGGTTACTATAAAACTCCCCCTTTGAAAATAACCAGACTAATTGCTATTGTATTTGCTTGTTGGATTTTTACTAACCCATTAGCAGATTTAGGTACCGCCATGGTTATTACAAGAGCTCAAAGGGCAGATATTTCAAGTTTAGAATTGTTTGAGAACACCCTGAAAATTTTTGAAGATAAGAACGCAATTGTTGCGAAACGTAAAGAAGATCAAAATCTAGAGCAAAGCACATGGAATGAAAATTATATTAACAATATATTTTTAGCTAGATTCTGTAATATAAAATACAATGATCTTAGTCTTATTCAGGCAAATAAAGTAATTGACTCAAATGACGATATTCTTGAGTTTACACTTTCAAGAATATTGCTAATATTTCCTGCCCCTATTGTAGAAGGATTAGGCTTAATTGAGAATAAGAGAAAATCAATTGGTTATTCATTTGGTGATTTTTTGTATGCTAAAGCCACTTCAGATTTTGATATGTTAGGTGCTAATTTGGCTGGACATCTTGATGGTACGGGGATGGCCGCATTTGGTTGGTTTTATTTGTTATTTCTAGGAATAGGAATTATTCCTGTGTACGCTTTATTTGATGCGTTTTTCATTCATACGCCTATTTTAGTTGACCCTAAAAAAAAATATTTTATTTGGCAAGGCCACTTTAGTCTTTGTGGTTTATTAGCGCTTACATCAATTTTTCAATTCTTGCCTTCTGAAAGCGTTGTTACAACAGCAACTTTTATTCTTCGAATCTGGATACAAATGATATTTCTCTATTTTATTCTATATAAATTTTCCTTTATTGTAAGTAGATTTTTTTAGATTAATTGCTTGATTGACAATTGTATAGTTATTTTTTATAGGTACAAGCGATGGCAAATATATATTATTTCGGAATTAGTTATACTAATACTACAACCTATCATAGAGCATCAGCTTTAAAGAGGCTAGGTCATAATGTTATTATATATGATCCATATACGATAATAGCTAATCGACTAAATAATAAAATTCAATCAAAAATTCACTACATTACAGGGTATTTTTTCTTAGAAAAAGTAATAAATGAATGGCTACTATATATAATTAACACATCTCCTAAACCCGATGTAATATGGGTAGACAGTGGTGAGCTTTTTGGACCAACCAGTCTAAAAATTTTAAAAATATGGAATTGCCCTGTCATATTATATAATATAGATGATTTAACTGGAAAGCGCGATGGCAATCGATTTAAGAATGCCTTAAGATCACTTTTAGCTTATGATCTTGTAGTAGTTGTACGTCCTGAAACACAATATGAGTGTCAGCAGCTTGGCGCTAAACGTGTAATACGTGTTTACAGGAGCTATGATGAAAAAGCTCATCTTCCGTTCGATAATCTAGAGGAAATACCTTTGTCGTTTAAATCGGAAGTAGCTTTTATTGGAACTTGGATGAAATATGAGCGTAGAGATAAGTTTCTTGCTCAACTTATGGACAATGGTGTGCCATTAAGTATTTGGGGAGATCGTTGGCAAAAATCGTCTTATTGGGAAAAGTTAAAGCATAGCTATAAGGGAGCTTCTTTGGGAGGAAGAGATTATACTGCTGCCATTCAAGGAGCAAAAGTTTGTATTGGTTTTTTATCCTCTGGTAATAGAGATCAACATACAACCAGGTCTTTAGAAATACCTTATGCTGCTGGGTTGCTATGTGCAGAGAGAACATCAGAGCATACTTATCTTTATAAGGAAGGAGTGGAAGCTGTTTTTTGGTCTAGTGCTGAGGAGTGTGCTAGATTATGTCATTTCCTGTTAAATAACGATACTAAAAGAGAAGAAATTCGTTTGGCAGGAATTCAACGGGTCAAAGAGTTAAAACTTGGGAATGAAAATGTTTGTGAAGAAATTTTAAAATTGGTTTAAGTATAAATCTATATTTATAGATAAGTGTGTAGTTTTATATAGTATCTAAGACGTAAGTTCTTTGATTAATAAGTTATTGTTTCTGTAATTTATATTTAAGTATTATATATTATTACAATGGATTTTGAGAAGTATAGCTATAAATATCTTATTAGATTAGCTTATATAATTTTGATTCTACTGTTGATAGAAATTGTTTTAAGGTATTATGGATTTCATCAATTTCCTTTATTCGAAGAAAACAAAAATTATGAGTATATTCATAAGCCTAATCAAAATACACTCATATACAGAAATAAATTTATTACAAATGAGTATTCGATGAGAAGTAACCCAGTTAGCAAATATGATAGTTTGGTTGTTTTACTGATTGGAGATTCTGTTTTGAATGGTACAAACCAAGTTGATCAAGATAGTTTAGCTTCGACAATACTAGAAGATACTTTAAAGAAAAGCTTCAACAAAAATGTTCGAGTTTTAAATGTTTCATCATACACTTGGGGGCCAGATAATGTGTATTCTTATTTGAAGAGTCATGGTACATTTAATGCTGATATTATAGTGTCTATTAACAACAGCGGTGATGCCTATGATAATATGACATTTGAGCCAATTGTTGGTTTGAATCCAAGTATGCCATCCGAAAATTATACGCTAGCAATTATTAGTTTTATGTTGAAAGAATTTAAGGTGTTTCAGAATTGCGTTTTGTATTCAAAAAGTAATTTAAATGCATCTAAAACTGGAAAATTCAATAAAGGGTTTCAACAAATAAATGACTTAGCTTTGCGCTTAAATATTCCGTTACTTGTCTATATGCATGCCTCTCGGGAAGAAATATCTCTTGATAAATATAATGAAGATGGTAAAAAAATAATTTCATTCTTTAAGGAAAACAATAGAGAAGTTATTTGTGATATAAATTATACACTAAAAAATGAATGCTATTTAGATGATATACATCTTAGTGCAAAAGGGCAACGTTTCATGGGTGAAATATTGTATCCGCATATTTATAATTTATTGAAGAATCTTGATCGAAAAGATAGTCTTTTGAAATAAGGATGAACTTATTACATGTTATTGGTAGTATGAGCACTATAACTGGAGGTCCAGGCCAGGGAATACGTAATATGTCAATTGAACTAAAAAAATTAAATGTTTACGAAGAAATTTTATGTTTAGATGATCCTAAGAATTTGGACGATGATAATGATTCTGTATTTATAAATGCAATAGGGCCTTCGCAGGGATCATGGCAGTACAGTGCTAAACTACTACCATGGTTTATAGAAAATTTGCCCCGATTTGACGTGATTATCTTAAATGGCATTTGGATATATATTAGTTATTCTCTTTGGAGGGCTATAAACTATTTAAAAGCAAATAACTATCAACATATACCTAAATTCTTTATTATGCCACATGGCATGTTAGATCCTTGGTTTCAAAAATCATCTAACAGAAGGTTTAAAGCACTTCGGAACTCAATCTATTGGATGTTAATTGAACATCGTATTATTCGTGATGCAGATGCACTCTTATTTACTAGCGAAACAGAATTACTCTTAGCACGAAAACCATTTTATCCTTACAGACCTAAAAATGAAATTGTTATTGGATATGGAATTCAGGAGCCTCCTCAGTGTAATTTAGATATGCTGGCTGCCTTTAGAGATAGTGTTATGAATACATCTGATAATAAGTATATACTTTTTTTTGGCCGTATTCATGAGAAGAAAGGTGTGGATTTATTGATAAAGGCTTATATGCGCTTGCGGAATGATCAGGACTCGGTTTCTCGCATAATCCCTAAACTCGTTATTGTGGGACCTGGTTTAGATTCTGTTTATGGAATAGGCCTTCAAAAATTAGTTGCTGCCTTTCCCGACGTAAAAGATGATATTTTTTTTTTCTGATATGATTACAGGAGAAAAAAAATGGGGCGCTATATATGGTTGTGAAGCTTTTATATTACCTAGCTATCAGGAAAATTTTGGAATAGCGGTTGTAGAAGCAATGGCTTGTAAAAAAGCAGTACTAATTTCTAATCAAGTAAATATACATGATAAAATTAAAGAGAATAATGCTGGAATTGTATTTGAAAACTCTATAGAAGAAATTAGAGTAGCCTTAGAAAAATGGCTAAATCTTTCAAATATAGATCGACAGTTTATGCACAATCAAGCCTACACAACCTATAAAAACTACTTTTCGATGACACTTGTAGCAGAGCGTTTCTTGTCGACTATAAATAGCTAAGCAAACTATGAAAAGTGCTTCGTCAATACATGATATAGATTTTGTGTCGAAAGTTTCTTATTTATATAAGCTGTTTTTGATGCGAGTTAAAGGTGGGCAAAGTTACAATCTCATTCCTTGGGAAGATATTCGAGAATATGAATCCATATTAGTAAAGTACTGCCCAACAAAACAACGTTTAGTTGAGCATCAGGTACTCGAAATAGGTTACGGTGCTCGCCCTTGGCGACTCTTATCTATGGCCTCTTTAGGTGTTGATATTAAAGGGATCGATTTAGACCGGCCTGTATACGGACTCAATTTGAAACGTTTAGGAGAGGCTTTAAAATACAATGGATTTGAACGATTTATAAAGTCCCTGGTTCGCTGCTTTTTGTTTGATACCAGAGATCTTAATTATTTGAAAAAAGAATTAAGCTATTTAAATAAAAAGCTGACTATTGATCAATCAAGAATGTTAATAGGAAATGCGGCTGAAAGACGTCATTTTCAAGATGATAGCTTTACATTTGTTTTTTCAGAAGATGTGTTTGAACATATACCTTCAGCCGATCTCCCTAAGGTGTTAAGCAACATAAAAAACTGGCTGAAAAATGGTGGCATTTTTGTTGTAAGACCTAATGTGTGGACTGGAATATCCGGTGGTCATGACCCAGATTATTATCCTAATGACATAATTCTAGAAAAGGCACCCCATTCCAAAGCTTGGTTACATTTGCTAGATCCGAACTTTAAAGTTAACACGTATTTAAACAGATTAAGGTTGCAAGACTATATCGAATTGTTTTCTAAAGAATTCGAGATTCTTGAGATAAAGCATAAACATGATCGCTTAGGCGAAAAATATCTTACTCCTGATCTATTTAAGAGGCTATCTTCCACTTATTCAAGAGAAGAATTACTTACTAATCAAATCTCTTTTGTGTTACGAGCGTAGTACTAGTCACTAAATAATAGCTGTAGATAGCTTACTATGTATAACACTGATGCCTATATACGACCATCTTTTTCAATTGAAAATCGATTGGCTAGAGTTATATGGCATATCTTCTATTTATTTCTGTTTAAATTTTCTCCCAGAACTTTTCACGGTTGGCGCTCATTTATTTTAAGGTGTTTTGGTGCTAAGGTTGGGCGTGGTGTGCGCGTATATTCTGACGTTAAAATTTGGGCTCCTTGGAATCTTGTTTTAAATGACGAATGTATTGTAGGCGATGGGGCAATTTTATATTCACAAGCTAAGATTATAATTGGTTATAGAGCTGTAGTATCACAAGGTTCTCATTTATGCACTGGTACTCATGATTACACTTCACCTAGCTTCCCGTTACTATGTACACCTATTGAAGTGGGTGATTTTGCCTGGATTGCCGCAGAAGCATTTGTTCATCCAGGTGTTAGTATAGGAGAAGGGTGTGTAATAGGAGCACGCTCAGTTGTTACTAACAATATGCCTACCTGGTCAGTGTGTTATGGACATCCATGTAAACCGGTGAAGGCGAGAATTATGAATTATTGATATATATATGTGAATACTATTTACTATATAAGATAGAATACACTTTCTGCATATAAAGATTTGTATCAAATCTGAATTCGCTTCAGAATTTGGGGATTATACTGTTTAAATGAATTTAGTTGCTCGTTAATAAACTGTTTTAGTTTATAAGTTCAGCTTATAAATGGCTTACTATATGAGTCTCACTCTGAGGTATCATAATCTGTCGAGAAATAATAATTTCGATCTAATAAGATTTTTCGCAGCTGTATTTGTTATTTATTCGCACTCTTTTGATATTACTGGCCATCAAGATATTGAGCCATTAAAAGTTCTTTCTAATAATTATATTAGTATAGGGACATTATCTGTCTATGTTTTTTTTGTAATAAGTGGATTTTTGATTCAACAGAGTTATGATAGGTCCTCCAGTTTATTAAAGTACTTATTTTTTAGAGTGATTAGAATATTTCCTGCTTTAATAGGTATGATAGTCATTCTAGTTTTTATCATCGGGCCGTTTTTGACAACTTTGCCATTGACTGAATACTTTGGTAATTACGAAACTTATAAATATTTGTTTAATTGCCTTTGTCTTAAACTCTATTTTTATTTGCCTGGAGTATTTGTAAATAATATTATTGGTAGCTCCGTTAATACTAGTATCTGGACATTACCAATAGAAATAATGTTTTATTGTTTTGTTGCTTTTATTGGACAAATTCGAGAGAAGAAATATAAACAAGCATTATTTGTTCTGTCGTATATCTTTATTTTATGGGTTTCGATTGGTTTAAATCAAACGTCCATGTTACTGCACAACGTTGTATTTTTTATTGTAGGAATATTATTGTATAGGTTTAGATATACTATAAAATTAACTCCATGGGCTATTGTTATATCGATTTTGTGTTTTATAGTTTCATTATTTACTTCTGGCGATCTAATTAATATATTTTTCGTTAAATACCTTAGGACTTTAATTTTTACATTTTCATTGGCTTATCTGATAATTGTGTTAGCGTTTGTGAAAAACCAATTGTTAAGTTTTGATAATTATGGTGATTATTCGTATGGAATGTACATTTGGGCATGGCCAGTGCAACAAATTTTAATTTATTATTATCCCTCAATGAGTCAAATTGAAAACTTTATTTTAGGAGTATTGCTCACATTCCCATTGTCTATATTATCCTGGCACTTTATTGAGAAAAGAGCTCTTAAACTTAAAAAACTGCCTTTCTTTAGCTTTCCACTAGTTTATCTGAAGCAATAGATATATCTAAAAAGTTGGATAATTTCTAAAGCTAATTATATCTGCGGCATCATTCTTTCTTAAGGATATTTTAGCTGTACTTGCTGAATTTACTATTATAACGATGATTCCTAATAAACTAAAAATATTGTCAATTGTTTTATTTTTATTGAAGCATAATTTCTTGGTAAATAATTATTATCGCTCCTATCTGCTTTAGGTGATTATTTTGTATATCTTTTTTTACTTAAGTGCATTTTAAAAATCCTCACGGTAACACAATACAGTTTTTTCTAAAACTATTACACAAAAGATATTTAGATTACTATAAGATATGATTAGTTATTTGTTGAATAGTTTGCTTAATTTTTTTATCCATTCTCTCAACTGACTTTTCCTTTATGAAGATTTTAATTTACGACATTAATTATGCACCTGAACTTACAGGCGTAGGTAAATACACTGGCGAAATGGGTGCCTGGCTTAAACAGAAAGGGCATACTGTTCAGGTAATTACTGCTATGCCATATTATCCGGAATGGGATGTACATGAGCGTTATAAAGGTAGGATGTGGTTTACAGAAATTATTGATGGTGTTACAGTTAATCGATGTCCTTTATATGTTCCTGAAAAAGCTACCGCGTTAAAACGAATAGTACATGAATTTTCCTTTATACTTAGTAGTTTATATTATTGGTTACCCCTATTTTTTACAAAACAATATGATGTTGTAATTTGTGTTGCCCCTCCCTTTCATGTCGGCTTTTTACCTGTTCTGTATTCATTATTTCGAAATGTTCCATTGTGGATGCATCTTCAGGACTTACAGATTGACGTAGCCAAAGAGCTTGATATGCTCAAGAATAAAAAATTTCTATATTTTCTTTTTAGAATTGAAAAATTTATCTTAAAGCGATGTATGAGTGTATCAACTATAAGTGAAGGAATGATTCGCAAAACAGCTGATAAAAAAATAATACAATCTAGTTGTAAGCTGTTTCCAAACTGGGTTGATGAACAACATGTTAAACCCTTACCACGTACTCAATCATTACGTGCTGAATTAGGCCTGTATGATACTGATAAAGTAATTTTATATTCTGGTAGTTTAGGAGAAAAGCAAGGTTTAGAGCTAATTATTAAAGCTGCAAAATCATTCTCCGATAATAAGCAAGTTAAGTTCTTAATTTGTGGGTCTGGCAGTTACAAACTGCATTTAGAGATTATGGCACAGCAATATGGTTTAACGAATGTACTGTTTCATTCACTTCAACCTTATGAAAAGTTGCCCGCGATTCTGGCAACGGCCGATATCCATTTAGTGCTTCAAAAAAAGTCAGTATCTGATTTGGTCTTGCCTTCAAAATTAATTAGCATTTTATCTGCTGGTGGCTGTGCTTTAGTATCAGCTGTTCCTGGTACTAACCTGCATGATATTATTCACCGCCATCAGATGGGTATTTTAATAGATCCAGAATCAGTTGATGCTCTTTATCATGGAATTAAACTTGCTTTAGAGTCAGATTTGTCGACTTATAAACTTAATGCGCGTAGATACGCTGAATTACACTTGAGCAAGGAAGTAATTTTGGGGAAATTTGAGCATGATTTGCTACAATTGCAGAACTCTAGCTCTAAGCCGGTAAGATTCCCGTTGGCGGAAAGCTTACCTCATGCTAACACTCCTTTGGCCTAATTTAAATTAATAGATTGTTGTGTGAAGATTTGCTGAGTACTTTTTGTTTAAACTGATTAGTCAATACTTTGGCGAATCTAGCTTATTCCCAAACATAACCCCATAACTTGTTCTAATGTCAAGTGCTTTATTAAATAATGTAGACTTTACTTTATATATTTTGTCATAATGATTGTCGACTGTACTGTAATGAGAAGCCATTCCGACAAACTTATAAAGCTAGAGGCTATACGAGGATTTGCCGCAACATATGTAGCGATTGGTCATATTGTAAAAAAAACTTTGATTATTAGTGGTATAAATTTTGCATATATATTTAGATTTGGCCAAGAAGCAGTTATTTTATTTTTTATTCTAAGTGGTATTGTTATGCAATACTCCTTTGCAAGGGCAGGAAATTATTCATTTAGCCATTTTTTTTTAAAGCGTTTTTTGCGAATTTACATCCCACTTTTTTTTATATTTTTGGCTAATTATGGCATATTAATTATAACTGAAAACACACAAGTTTCGGTAAGCTGGCCTGAGCTAGTCGGTAATATTGCAATGCTGCAAGATTACGGTGGTGTTAAGGTGGGTATATTATTTGGTCCATTTTTAGGTAATTTACCTTTATGGTCGCTATCTTACGAATGGTGGTTTTATTTCATATTTTTTTATTTATATACTAAGTTTGGAAAGATGTCAGGCCTCTATGCTTATAGCATCAGTATTCTAGCGGCCATATCTTACTTTTTTTATCCTACATTTATTGGTCGAGTGTTTATGTATTTGTCCATTTGGTGGATTGGGGCAGATATTGGATTGTTATATTTTCAAGGAAAAGATATATTTCTGAAAACACTGTTAATGCCATTGGCAAGCATTCTTTGTGTTACGATTATTTTGACAATTAATTTTTATTTTAACGGGACTAAAACGGCAGCTATTCTTCATGATAGCGGTTTTGGGGTGAGTCCTATTCTAGAGCTAAGGCATTTCCTGTTTGTATTATTTATAATACCTATTTCGCTGCTATGGAAATCATTTGGATGGGTTGGATTTAATATGATATTTGGTATTTTTGGCCGTATTGCACCTATTTCGTTTGCTCTTTATATTTCTCATTGGTTTTTAGTTGCTAATGCCAATTATCTTGACAATATAATTACTAATAAGCCGATTCAAATTAGCGCTTACATAATAATTTGCGTTGGCTTCTCTTATTTAGTTGAACGTAGGATTTATCCTACTATTAATCACATCGTTATGAATAAAGTTTATAAACAACATAATCTTAATGAAATAGCTATACTTGGACAATAATGTATATAACTATTTGTTTTGGATGTATCAAATTAAATGAGTAGCGAAAAAGTACTGCAAAAGAGAATTGGTAGATTAATTACTCTACTGTTTATACCTTGATTATATTAGAATATATTAGACACAGAGGTTACTAAAAGTCACTGAGTATTATTTTAGAGAGCTTACGTGTACTCTATGCTATGATTATGCTGTTTTGTTAATTTTTTTAGATCAATAATTATTACTTTTTTTACACAATTGCAATGAAATGGCTTATGAATTACATGAACGGGTATCGCATTTGAATCAATTTTAATTTTTTGTTTGCTCAATTTTCCATATTTTTTTATCTAATATTAGTTTATATATTTTTTAGATAAAAAAAGTTGTTACTTAAGTTTAAGGTGGTTGAAGTAAATTATTCTAAGATTTTCCAAAATCGCCCTTTTATTAAATGTGAAAGTCGAGGTATTTTTTAAGTAATGAGTTGTATTGGAAACTCTTCCTAGACTTCTTACTAATCATTAAGTTTATTCAATCAGGTGGCCTATTTTCTGATAGACTACTTTAATTCTGATTGTCTGTGATTAATTAGAGTATTTATATATAAAATCGTTAAGAAAACACTTTACCTAATTTGACAATACTGTCTTGTTAGTCTGATTATGCTTGTTTTGGGCTGGCTTTTATTGCATACTATTAATGAAAAACTACTCCATCATAGTTGGCTTCGCATTGAGTAGTTTTTTTCTATTTTTTACCCGTGTTCCCTCATTTGGTCAATTTCATAATCGACCTATCTACGATACAGTAACGCGTAGGGGAGTTTTATATCGAGCAGAGATAGTCGGCTTAGCTTCTACTAATGGTAATACACCATTTTGGCTACGATCAAATCAATTTGGCACTATTCCGTGGGATTCCCCAACCGGAATCGGTAGTGTTGGACTCACTGCACTTTTGGGGGACGCCAGCCAAGCCAGAAAGCCTTATTTCAAAGCAGGAATAGAGCTGGTTGGTAATTTGAACCAAAATTCTAGACTGGTTTTGCCCGAAGCTTATGCGTCTATTCGACTTGGTCATGGTGAATTATATATTGGTCGCCGAAAAGAGATTAATGGACTTACTGATACCTTGTTGACTTCTGGTTCTGTTGCCTGGTCAGGTAATGCTTTGCCAATCACCCAAATACGGTTAGGAACTAGAGATTTTGCTCCTTTAAAATTTACCAAAGACGTTCTGGCAGTCAATGCGTTTTTTAGTCACGGCTGGTTTGCTAATTCAGATTCAATGCAACAGGTTATGCTGCATGCCAAATCTGTATTTCTGCGTATAGGCAAGCCTAACTGGAAGTTTCGGCTCTATGGCGGTATCAATCATTTCGTTCAGTGGGGAGGATATTTGCCTGTTTTACCAGCTTATATGCACTATTTTCCCGGTGGTACATTGACCCAAAATGGCCATCTTGCCAGTTCATGGAAAGCTTATAAAGCAGTTGTCTGGCCAATTGGACGGCCGGGCGGAGACGATCAGTTTACGACTATCGATACGCTGAATCAAGTTGGTAATCATCTGGGTTCCATTGATTTTGCTATGGATATTCAAGTACGTCAGTCCAATATTTATGCTTATTATCAACATCTTTATGAGGATGGATCTGGACTAAAGTTTCAAAATTTCCCGGATGGACTTTGGGGAATCCGATGGAAGAATTTAAGTACAACTAGTGGGCGCGGGTTTCAACTTAAACAACTAACCTTCGAGTTCTTAACGAGCCTGAATCGTAGTGGAAATGATCCAATATATGGTGGGGATGATTACTTTTTCAACGCACAATATCCTGACGGCTGGGTGAATAAGTCGTCGGTTATTGGTACGCCGATTTTTACGAGAACGGCCGACATTCCAGCAACTGTGCGTAACGGAAATGACTGGTTTAGCCGGAACAGACCTGTAAATAATAATGCAGTACAAACAGTGCATATGGGTTTGTATGCTTTAGCAGCTCAAAAAATCCCCCTTGTGTTACTCGTTACGGCCAATAAATATCATGAGTGGCCAATGATCGATAAGAACTACAATCAGCTTTATACGAGCCTGGAGGTTAATAATATTGCTTTGGGTAGACCAACTGGCTTGAAAGCAGGCATAAGACTGGCTTATGATACGGGTGATATTTTTACCAGTAACCTGGGAGTTATGGTAATGATTAGAAAAGAGGGTATGATAAGATAAAGGTTTGCCTAATCATGGGGTTTTGCAATACGTATATAGGTAATCGTTAGTTGTGTCGCTTGAAATTTCTTGTCAACGAAAAAATATTCGTCATGAAGGTTATCCTGATTAGTAATTACCCGCTCGATCGGCAGGAGAGCATGGATCGCTTTGCACAGATGCTATCTGCGGCTTTTCGGGATGCTGGAATAGAGACGGAAGTCTGGCGCCCTAAAGTCCTGCTAGCGGCCTGGTTTAAGTCTTCAACGTCGGGTTTGGGAAAATGGGTGGGTTATCTGGATAAATGGCTGGTTTTTCCATGGCTATTACGATGGCGCCAAGTGGGGATTCGCCTATCGCGCAAAGAGGTTCGTTTTCATATATGCGATCATTCTAATGCCCCCTATCTAGCCCATCTACCAATCGATAAGACGGTTATAACTTGTCATGACGTCATCGCGATTCGAGGAGCGTTGGGCTGCGCTGATGCTTACTGGCCGACGTCAGGTTTGGGGAAGCTTTTGCAGAAGTGGATATTGACTAATCTGAGTAGAGCTAAACGGATTGCCTGTGATTCGCAACAAACGTTTGATCAATTAAACGAAGTGACAGCTGGTTACACAACTAACCGGGTCGACTGGCGAGTTGTTCATGTTGGTTTCAACGCCCGGTTTGAGGTTATTCAACCAGAAGAGAAAGAATCGTTGTTGAGCAAAGCAGGTATTCAGCCAGGCGTTCCGTTTATTCTTCATGTCGGTTCGTGGCTTCCGCGTAAAAACCGACGTATGCTGATTGATATGGTGCATTCGTTGGGCAGCCAATGGACTGGTACCATTTGTTTCGCTGGAAATGCCGTTGACGAATCATTAATGAGTCATGCCCGTTCAGTGGGTTTACAGGATCGGATCTGGTCGGTTGAGGAACCAGATCATGCTACACTCGTTGCCCTTTACAACGCTTGCGATTCGTTTATCTTCCCTTCTTTTTCGGAAGGCTTCGGATGGCCTCTCATTGAAGCGCAGGCTTGCGGGGCCCCTGTCATTGCCAGCCATAATCAACCTATGCCAGAAATTAGTGGTGGTGCGGCTTTCCATCTTGACCCAACCAAACCTGCGGAATTCGCGAATGCTTTTCTGGCTTTACAAGACAAAGATATTCGTCAGGACCTGATTCGGCGAGGATTCGAAAATACGAAGCGCTTTGAACCAATCCATATGGTAAATACCTATATCGAGTTGCATGGACTGAAACGGCCATCCATTTCTCCTGACAGTGTGACACCTGCCTCCGTAAATCTTGTTGGAGTTTCTGAAACAAGTTCATTATCGGTATGAAGTAACTAGGAATGCAGTTCCCCAATCGTGTGCTTCTTTGTCGGTACGTATGTTTTTGAAACTAATTTCGTGTATGCTGCCCTGGCCTTTGCGACGCCTTGCGTTGATGCGGTGGTTCGGGTATGAAATTCATCCGCGTGCTTATATCGGTCTGGCCTGGATATTCCCCCGTAAACTTAGTATGGGAGAGGGCGCCCGGATTGACCATTTTACCGTGGCTATTCATCTTGAACAGATAAGTATGGGCCAGAACGCAACCATTGGGCGTAGTAATTGGATTACGGGTTTTCCAATGAATACAGATTCGTTACATTTTCGGCATCAATTGGAGCGCAAGGCCGAATTGAGAATGGGGGAATCGGCGGCTATTTCAAAAAATCATCATCTTGACTGTACAAGTTTAATCCACATTGGCCGCTTTTCAACCATCGCTGGGTATAACTCGCAGTTCTTGACCCATTCGATCGATGTAGCTGAAAATCGGCAGGATAGTGTCCCTATTTACATTGGCGATTACACGTTCGTGGGGACGAATGTAGTCGTATTAGGGGGCGCTGTGCTACCGGCTTATTCGGTGCTTGGAGCAAAGGCATTGCTGAATAAAGCGCATACTGATGAGTGGACGCTTTACGGTGGTGTGCCCGCAAAACGTATTCAAAAAATACCGCCAACAGCCAAATATTTTACGCGAACCACCGGATTCGTTTATTAATGACACCGCTTGTTGACCATGAATCGCCGACTTTAGTTAAACCAGTCTTGCGAGCGAGTCGACCATCTTGCCAATCCCTTCCCGAAGGCTGACAGCGGGTTGATATCCTAACTCACATTGGGCTTTCGTCAAATCAGCCCAGGTGTGTCTAACGTCGCCAACTCGGCTAGGTGCTCGTATAATAGTCGCCTGTTGGCCCGTCACAATCTCGAGTGTATTGATCAACTCCTGGGTCGATACGGGGACTCCACTGCCGATGTTGTAAATCTCAAATCCCTTCATCCGGTGCATGGCCCGGCAAATTCCCCTGAACAATATCAGCAACGTAGGTATAATCGCGACTACTTCCTTCTCCGTAAATAGTTAATGGGCACTGCTGGAGTAGGGCCTTTAAAAACTGGGATATGGCCATGTCGGGGCGTTGGCGTGGACCGTAAACTGTAAAAAAGCGTAGGCAGGTTACCTCAATGTCAACTTGCTCATGGTATTCTTTACAGAGCTTTTCTCCCTGATATTTTGTGAGTGCGTAAGGGGAGATCGGTAGGAGGGGCTGGCAGTTTTCCTGAAGTGGTAAGGAACAACTTTCGCCATAGACCGATGAGGATGAACAGTAGATCAGTTTCCTGACGCCACTGGTACGCATAACCTCCAATAAGTTTCTCGTTCCCTCGACATTTACCGCCGTATAGGTCGCTGGTTGTTGAAACGAAGCCTGAACGCCAGCCAAAGCAGCCAGGTGCACAACGGTATCAAACGTATACTGCTGAAACAGTTTTTCTAACGTCTCTTTATGGCAAATATCACCCTGATGTAGGTAGTAATTAGAGTTGACTAAATTGGCTTCTATATTACGCCACTTGTGCGCTGGATTATAGTTATCGAAGAAATTATCCAGTACGTGAACCGTACAGTGGGTAGTTAGTAACTGGTTGGCCAGGTGAGACCCAATAAAGCCAGCCCCACCTGATAGTAAAATGTTCATGTTCAGCTAACAAAGGTGTGAAAATCTAAGCTGATCACTTATCGGGCGTGACTAGTTCAGACTTTCAAGATAGCAATAAACCGCCATAGATTACTTAGTTAAACCTGGAAATATAAAAATCCCGACAAGTCTTAGCTGGTCGGGATTTTTACTTTAAGTGGGGTCTTTCTCCTAAAAAGTTATGCCTTAAGGTGGTTTCGGCTGCCTAGATGACAACTAGTTCTGATGAACCGCCTGACGGGAAATCAACATCTCCCTAAAATCTAGGCTCCCACACAAGATTTGTGTAATAAAGACCCCCTACAGACGGGCTACCAATGAATGTATAATAGTACTGATTAAGAATGTCGGTCCCCCCCGCTTTTATGAGCAGATTTAGTTTTGGGAGTCGGTAACTGATCTGGGCATCTACTGTATTGATTGCGGATACCGTTCCCGTAGCCAGCTCCGACTGCCACAAAAAGGCATCCTGGTGTTTGTAGTTCACCGAAAAGCCAATGCCCTGCCACAGATTGCCATTCGAAATAGTCAGGTTTGTAATCCAGCGCGGGGTATTAAACGAACTCTCCAATCCATCGCCATTTTCTGCCCGGTCGAGTTGAGCAAAAGACGCATTGCCACCCACCGACCAGTTTTGGGTTACGCTATAGCGCAGACCAAGACTAGCCCCGTAATTGAACACTTTGGTTTGCGAATTAGTCCATAACCGATAGCGATCCTGGGTAGTCGATGATGAAAAATAATAGGCCAACGAATCGGGATTAGAGCCTTTGGCTACGTTGGCGTTTACCTGAGCGATGAAGTTTTTATAGGCCATGTAATAAGCGTCGACATCAACAAAAAGGCGCTGTTTGAAAAACAGGCCCTTATAACCCACTTCAAAGCTATTAACCTGCTCAGGTTTCAGGTAGGTGTAGGGGCTTTGTTTGAGTAGTCCTTTATTCTTCTGAATTGCCTGATCGGTAGTCAATTTGTTGGTGTTGACATCGGTCGTAATGGCTGCCTGAAACGCGTTGATGGACGTGACCAGGTAAGCGTTTTCGTAAATCCCATGCGACATGATTGGTAAGCCCCCAACGCGCTTCACACCCCCCGAGTTGATGTTGGTGAAACCCTCGAATAAAGAGGGAAATCGGTAGCCATTCTGGTAAGAAACCCGGATGTTATTATTTTCGGTTGGCGAATACACGACCGACAATCGAGGGTTGAGTCGGGCATCGAAATAGTAGTTTTTGTCGATCCGAAGCGCCCCGGCTACTTTCAGTTTATTATCGAGAAATGTGCGACTTAGCTGCACAAAGCCGCCTGTTTTGCCATAAACCAGATTTTTGCCGCTCTCGGTAGGATTGATAAAATAGTTACCATCGGGGAAGACAATATATCGCCGAAAATCGAACCCAGCCTGAATCGTTAAGCCGGTCTGTTCCCGAAACCGCTTCCAGAGAACCCGCGTCGGTTCAACCTGCCCTTCCACGTGGTACATCCACGACTGCACCCGCAAAGCCGCACCAATGTCCCAGTTGTTAATGTCGCGCAGCTTGGCAACCAAATCGTTAAAAGTAGACGTTCCCGGTACGGGTCTTCCCTGATCAGCTACGGCTCGGGCGTCCCGGAGCGCGTCGGGAACAGCGGTACCAGCTTGTGTATCCTTATTGAATTGATTTGTAAAGTCGGTAAACCACTGATTGTCAGTTTTGAATGACTTATCGATGTTTTCGGCCATCGACCGAATGTTATAAGAATCCCCTGTGTTTTCGCTGCTTCGATACGCCCGGACTTGTATCGAAGGAGTAGTCAAAGTCAAACTGTGCTGGTCGAGTCGATAGTTTTCTAAACGAAAGCGGTTTGTTCGCTGATAAACGTTGTTTAATGTAGCGCCCTGGTACGTATAGGCTAATTCGACCGTTGGCGAGAAACGATAGTGGAGAGACAGGTCACCGCGCAAATTTTTTAGACCATAATCAGTAGCTTCTTTCTCGTAGTAGCCCGTCCGACCAATGCTATAGCGTTTGCCGCCCAGGGTGAGCGTACGTCGGTTGGCCGATTCGTTGCCGTAGCCATTAACGGGATCGTAAGCGGGATTATCGGCCCCAAACAAGTTGAGCGAGGCATTGCCATTGGGGTTCAGGTCGTCTCGATTGTCCGCTATCCAGTCGTAACCACGCTGATAAACCAGATTTACCTTAAACGCAAACCGCTGTCCCAACCGACGGGCATATCGCAGACTGGTTTCTGAATACATTTGGGCCGATGTAGCGGCATCGCTCACATGATTGACGCCTGTTTTCTGGCCGACGCTCAAGCCCTCCGAATCGAAGGGGTTTCGGGTCAGAATATTGACAAGACCGTTCAAGGCGTTCATGCCATAAAGAGCAGAGGCAACCCCCGGCACCAGCTCAACTTGTTGAATATCCAGATCGGAAGGGGCCAATGCGCTGGCAATAGGAGCGCCTATGTGTGGGGCCTGATTGTCTCGGCCATCAACAAGCTGGACAAAGCGAACGTTGGTTGTTGTGGCAAATCCACGAGTGTTATACACCTTAAAACCTAGGCTGGACGTGAGCAGGTGAACCCCTTTGATATTTTCAATCGCATCGAAGTAAGACGGTTGAGCCGATAGCCGGATGCGTCGGGCATCCAGAACTTCAATACTAACGGGCGATCGTAGAATTGATTCGGATACCCGCGACGCCGATACAACCACTTCGGTTAGTTCTCGCGAACGTAGGGTATCGGGATTGGGAATTGTATCTGTCGGAGCAGGAGTGGCTAAGCTTAGCCAAAGAATGGTAGAGTTGAGCATATAGGTTAGAAAAAGTTGGCAAGTTCGTTGTGTTTTGTTGAATATAACGACTGACAAGTTTAAGCCTATTAATAAATAGGAAGTTTGTACTAATTTTTTAGGATTAGGTCTGCTAGACTAACGTGAATTATGGCCGATTTACGAATAGAATTATACTAGTTTTTTGTCATCCTGACGTCGGGATGACAAAAAAAACACTGATTGGCGAAATCGGAGGGCGAGCGAAAGTTGACCTGTTGATGATTGTCGTCGAGCGGAAATTGCCGTTCCAACAGTTCCAGAAACAGGGTCGAAATTCGCTGCGCTGCGTTGATCGGCTGCTTGTCGAATGTTGACGACGACTGCATTTTGAGGGCATAATGCAATAGCTCAAAAACCAGATTCCGAAGCACATCATACTTGTGGATGTAATCGGAGTTAATCTCCTCGAACATACGCTCGTAGATGCGCGCCACCTGGGGTACCTGTTCGTCGGTTAATTCAAAGAGGTGGTTACCATTGGGTTGGAAAACCTCATATTGGTTTAGATCGCCAAACTGAGCGAAAAAATGCTGATTAAAAATGCAGAAAAAACCACTGCGAATTTGGTCCAGATGTTCCCATCGATAGGGGATATGTGGATTGGAAAAAGACAGCGCCTGTTTTTGTACTTCGACCACTTTGTCGGCGTAATGAACCTGGCTGTTCCCGATCACCAGCATGATTTTGTAATAATCGCGCCGTTTATAGGGTACGGGTTTCGCTTTATCGCCTACAAGCGGCTCCAACCGAAACACATTGAAATGCCCAATTTCGTTGCGAATGGTATCGGGCATCCAATCGAATTTCCGGGTATATAACTCTTCTAAGGTTTCTGCTTTATCCATTTAGGTAAGTTACGGATTTGATAGAACGCTGATTTTTAGGATGATTATGAGTCATTAAGATCACTTTTAATCATAACCATCCTAAAAATCAGCGTTCTATTTTTTTAAACAGTTGCCAGATTGAACGGTAGCTTTCTAATTCGCTTGCCGGTCAAATCAAAGATAGCGTTTGTCAGGGCTGGGGCGAAGGCCGGTAAACCGGGTTCGCCGACGCCACCCGCATCGGCATCGTTCTCCATGATGTATATCTCAATTGGGGGGATATCTGTAATACGCGGCAACTGGTACGAATAGAAATTCTTGTCGACCGGTATACCATCCTGGAAGGTTACCTGGTGCATTGTGGCGGCACCAAGGCCCATCACAATAGCTCCTTCTACCTGCGCTTTGATGGTATCGGGATTAACGTACCAGCCACAATCCATAACAGCCCAGACGCGATCGATGGTTAGTTTGCCATCCGTATTGCGGGATACTTTGACCACCTGACCAACCGTGCTGCCAAAACATTCGGTAATGGCGGTACCGTATCCCTCATTTTTCTTCCGGTTTTTCCAGCCCGATACGTCGATCATCTTGTCAATTAATAGATGCAGCCGATCTTCCTTCAAATAGTCTTTCCGGAAAGCCAGCGGGTCTTTTCCTGCCTCGATGGCCAGCTCATCCAGAAAGCTTTCGTAGGCAAAGCCATTGGTCGATGCATAGACCGATCGCCACCACATGGTGGGAATGGGCGTTTCGAAGGGAATATCCTGAATGCTCAGGTTTTTAATACTATCAAAATACGGTTTAAGAAAGCCTTCCGAAGCACTGCCGTTTGGCTTGTCTTTGGGGGCTCCACGCCAATGATTATTGTTTTGGCCAGCCAGTTTTACCTTGAATGCACTGATTTCGCCATTAGTAACGACGCCCTCGCAACGATAGGATATACCCGGCCGATACGGTCCCTGCGTAGCATCGTCTTCCCGAGTCCACACCACCTGAATAGGAGCACCAACTGCCTTTGAAATCACCGATGCTTCGTGGGGATAATCCATGAAGGCCTTCCGGCCAAAGCCACCGCCCAGAAACGTCATGTTTACGATCACGTTTTCGCGGGGAATGTTCATTTCCTTACTGATGTAATCCTGTATCCATTCCGGTGCCTGAATCGGTCCCCAGATTTCGAGCTTACCTTCCTGATAATGAGCTATGCAGTTCAGTGGCTCCATGCAACTGTGGTACTGATAGGGAGTCTCATAAACCACATCGATTTTCTTCGGTGCCTGAGCAATAATGCCCGCAGCATCTCCCTGTTGTTTAAACGGAAGTCCTTCCTGAGTTTGGAGCGCTTCGGCTTGTCGCTTGTAGATATCCGCCGTGCTCAGGTGTTCAAAACCGCTATCGTCCCACTCCACGGTCAGTACTTTTTTAGCCTGCATGGCTGCCCATATCGAATCGGCCACAACGGCAACGCCTTCCCGATAGGTACTAAAAACACCCATTCGAGTCTTGACAACGTGCTTGACGCCGGGGATTTTACGGGCTGCGGTATCATCAAAACTTTTGACCTTTCCCCGCAGGCGTGGGTTACGCACTACCATCGCATACAGCATACCCGGAATCTCTTTATCCAGACCGAAGGTAGCTGTACCATTGGTTTTTAGGCGGGTATCCTGACGAGGTAGTGGCTTGCCAATGAGCTTATAGTCCGACCGTTTCTTGAGGATAATATTCTTGGGCGTTTCCAGTTTATTGGCATCAAGAACAAGCTCCCCGTAGTGAAACTGCCTGTTCGTTGGTCGGTGAAATACATGACCAGCCTGCGCATAGCAATCTGATTTGGGTACGTTCCATTTATTGGCTGCGGCCTGAATCAGCATTTCGCGGGCGGTAGCGCCCAGATTCAGTAGATTCTTGTACGAACCACGAACCGTTGAACTGCCTCCTGTGATCTGGCTCCCGTATTTCTTATTATCGCCTTTGGCAAAAACGATGTTTACCTCGTCCAGATTTACTTCCAGTTCTTCGGCAACCATCTGAGGTATAGCCTGATAAACACCCTGGCCCATTTCGGCCCGATGGCTGAAAATGGTGACCTTGCCCGATGTATCGATGTGTACCCAGGCATTCATCTCAACACCAAAACTATCGGCCTCGGCGGCCTTGATAATTTCGGCTTCTTCGGCGTTGGTTGGGATATAAATGCCCAACGAAAGAACCGCTCCGGTCAGGCCAACGGTTTTTAGGAAATTCCTTCTGGATACTGTCATGGTGTTCCTGGTTGACGATGAAGATCTTATGGTTTGGGAGCATAGGCCCCTTTTTTAATCCAGGTGGTCCAGGCTTTCGTAAATTCAGCGTGGCTCAAGGGGGGCAATGTACGGCCTTCGCCGGGATTCCAGCCGCCCAGTACTAACCCATCGTGGGCATGTTCGAGCAATTGTTCCTTCGTTTTATTGCCATTCTGTTTCGGATCGATCAGTTGTTTGGCTAACTGATGGGGTGTTCGCCCCTGAAAAACCATTTTCATAGTGGCTGGCGGTAGATGCCAATTCGGATTGCCCGGTGGCGTATGGACGCCCGGCGTATTGGTGGGCTGATGGCAGTTGGCGCATTTCATGGCATAGAGCCCTTTTCCTTCAACTCCCCGTTTGGGTCCCATCGTATGCAAATGGCTATCATCTCCCTGTAAGGGCACATCGCCCGATGGGTGGCAGTTCATGCAGCGAGGACTCATCAGTACTTTATATACACTCGCAAAGGCTTTTACGGATTCCACACTATCCCGATTGATGGGGGCTGCGTTTGTTTTTGCCCTCTTTTCTATTCTCTTGTGTGTTGTTCCAAAAGTCGACGCCATAATGGCCGTTATGGTCAGCATAATTCCTGCTGCTACAATCGTTCGGATTGGTCGGAAAGAGTAGGATTGAGATTCAGTAGGTTGTTTCATAGCGATAATTGGAGGGGTAACGGATAATGAATAATGAGTAATGGATAATGGGGAGAGTAGTAGCATTATCCATTATCCATTGGTCATTATCCATTATTCATTACTCATTTTTGCCAACCTTCTGCTCCATACCGGCGGCTAGATGGATGGCTTTACGGATGCGCAGATAGGTACCACAACGGCAAATATTACCGGCCATGGCATTGTCAATGTCCTGATCGGTTGGGCTTGGATTTTCTCGTAACAACACGACTGCCGACATGATCTGACCGGAATGGCAATAGCCGCACTGCGGTACGTCGATCTCCTGCCAGGCTAGTTGCACAGGGTGATTATTGTTTTCCGACAAGCCTTCGATGGTAACTACTTTTTGCCCGGCAGCACGGCTAACGCGAGTAACGCACGAGCGGACAGCTTCGCCGTTTAAATGGACTGTGCAGGCTCCACACTGAGCCACGCCACAACCATATTTGGTACCTTTCAGACCAACAACATCCCGGATGGCCCACAGAAGCGGCATCTGCGGATCAACATCGATCGACTGATCTTTTCCATTGATGTTAAATTTGATCGTTGCCATAGTGGTATTGGTTTAATGCTCTACTATATAACTGCCTAAATTTCTGTTTGTTGCGAGGGGTAGGTAGCCCTGGAATATGTGACGTCTAAACTAGAGTAAGGCATTTTACTATCCTTATTGTATTCAAACGAAGAATTACGAAAATCAAATAATTGCTTTGGTCTGAGTCGGGTCTAAGCGTATGCCAGTTATAAATCAATCGAGACGGGCATTAACAACCGTTCGTTATCGGCTCGATTGGGCTCAACAACAGGCTGGGGTTTGAGTGCTGACGGCGATTGAAGGCTATAAGCCATTCTGTTTGTCTGTCGTTTCAGTTTATAAACAAAGGGTTTATTATCGATCTGGACGACGACTTGGTAGGCATCATTCGGCAGCGATGACAGGTCTAATCGGCGTCGATACCGATCATGGTTGGTGAACTCTTCATAGAGCGATTGCCCACCCTGATCAATCACCTTAACCATATATCGGTACCGATCGGGATTGTCGACAATAAGGTAAAGCTTACCCGTTTGATTGATGTACGCATGAACCAGATACGAATTGACCGTTGAGTTTGCGTACGAACTCGTGCTTGCTTTGACGGATACTCTGGGTTGTTCGGGTTCTGTTGGCGTTGGCGGAAGTGCCTCGGTTTTAATGCGATCCGTCAGCAGTTGATTGGCGACTAATTTTGCTAACAATTGATCGAACTGCTTTTGATTTCTTCGACTGAGTTTGACCCATTTTTCCGGCATAATTTCTTCGTAGAGAAGATGGTGATCAGGGCCAAAAAACTGAACCATCGTGCTACGGGTACTTGCCTGGGTTGTAAGTTGCCAATACCCTCGACTTGAATCGATTTCGACATCATTTTGTTGAACTACTGGCTCAAACTGGGCTTGCCCCGCATGCGCATACAAGAGCAGGGCAACAGCGTAGACCCATGCAAACGTCTTTCGCCGGGTTACGGTAATAAAGTGAGTGGTTGAATTCACCGGTGATCCGGTTAAGAAGGACCGAAGCAAATAGGCCAGTAGGGCAATGAGTCGACGAAGTAGCATAGTCGATGTCAGGTTTATGATGGTGAGACAATTCAGGTTGTATTTTGTTGAGCAAATGAATACACTGTTTCAGTAGCTCAATTTTTTTTTAGACTAACGACAGCTTCGCTCCTCCACATAACTGTTTATGGGGAATCAGCGCAGTTGGTCGAGAAAATAGGTCGTTTGTCGAATCCTGACTACGTTACGGAGCCTGCACGCGTTGTTGGACGAATAGACCATATTTTGAGCCAAAGAAGGTGTAGCTTTGACTTCTTTTGTGGGGGAAATCACGCACAAATGGTTCGTTTCAGTATGCTTAAACCGTATCGGGAAGTTGGGGCTCAAGCTATTTTCTGGCTGGGATACTTCCTGTTTGAGTGGCTCAATACAGGGGCTTATATGGATAATTACCAGAAAAGTCTTTGTCAGATTACCCTTAGTTTACCCCTGTTGGTGGTGGCTGGTTATTGGCATCTGCTGTTTACGGTTCGCCATTTTCTGCTCTCGGGTCGTATGACGGGGTTCTGGATCAGCTTAGGAGGTGGTTTACTGGTTTTCGGCTTGCTCCGACGGGCCATCAACTATACGTGGTTATATCCGGTCTATTATCCAGATGGCTTGCTTAAGCCCTATTGGTATTGGCCTAAAATCATGGCCGAATCCATGCAGTTGCACTTAGTGGTTGCCTTGTTTGTAGCGGTTAATCTGGTTCGGCATGCCTTGCACCAGCAACAATTGAGCGAGACCTATCGCCGGGAAAAACTCGCAGCCGAATACCGATTGTTACAATCTCAGGTACAGCCCCATTTTCTGTTCAATACGCTTAATAATCTCATTTCGGTCTCTCTGCATCAGCCAGCCCAGATGCCCCATTTGCTTCAACGACTGGCGGGCCTGCTGAGTTATCAACTCCACGAAAGCCATCGCTCAACGGTATCTTTGGCCAAAGAAGTGGCGTATTTGACGGATTATATTTCGCTTGAAAAAATCCGGTATGCGGATCGACTGGATGTGATGACGAATTTTGACGAGTTGTCAAATTTGACCAACTTGATGATTCCGCCGATGCTCTTACTGCCTTTTGTGGAGAACGCTTTCAAGCACGGAGCCGCTCAAACGGAGGGCGCCTGCTGGATTCAGCTCCACTTGTACCGGAGTGGCAATCGGCTGGTTTTTTCGGCGGAGAACTCCATCCCGGAAGGGGTTTCGTATCCATCGACAACAGGGTTAGGGTTAACAAACCTGAAAAAGCGACTGGATATTCTGTTTCCGGGCAATTACGAATTAGTTACGTTGCCGGAAGATAGTCAGTTTCTGGCAGTCCTAAAATTTACGATAAACTGATGGCGATTCGTTGTTTTGTGCTGGATGATGAGCCACTCGCCACCGATTTGTTGAAAGACTACATCGGTCGATTGCCCGATCTGGATCTGGTGGGCGTATCCAATAGCCCAACGCAGGCATTGCGGATGTTGCAACAAACACCGGTCGATGTTCTGTTTCTGGACATTCAGATGCCTCGGTTAACTGGCTTCGATTTACTGCGTCCGTTAGGTTACCGGCCTAAAGTGATTTTTACAACGGCCTTTCGGGAATACGCGCTGGATAGTTACGAATTTGATGTGCTGGATTTTTTAGTAAAACCCATTTCATTTGAGCGATTCCTCCAGTCTGTTGGTAAAATTTACCGTTTTTTGCCCGCCATATCGCCCATTCCAGACACGCCAGAGCCTGCAAAAGTGGGGAAAGAGTACCAATATTTCAAGGTCAATAAAGAGATGGTCAAACTCTTTCTGGAGGATATTTTATGGATTGAAGGCCTGAAAGATTATGTCCGAATTCACACCGTATCAGGCACGTTGGTGTCGTACCTGCGAATTAGCTATCTGGAGGAAAAACTACCTCCCGACCGATTTGCGCGTATTCATAAATCGTTCATTGTGGCACTGGATCATATTCAGGCGGTCAGCGCGACTTACATCCGAATCAGTAACGAGGAGATTCCGATTGGCCGGATTTATAAGGCAAAACTGGAGGAAGTTCTTCAGCGAGAGTAAGCAAGGTTGGCTTTTTAGCCAGAACCCCGTTAAGTTTGTTAATCATCTATGTAGTAACCCCAAATTCACGTTAAAACCAGTTTTATAAAGCAACCAAAATGAGAAACTGCATTCTGTTCACCATAGCTGCTACGTCGTTAGCATTTGCAGCCTGTGGTCAAAATACAGCAAGCACGCTGCCTCCGGTAGAGACTAAAGAGGCTAATTCGGATTATAAGCCCGCTTTTGCGGGCCAAACCCGAATTGCTGGCGTAAAATCAGCGACCAACTACGAAGGCAAGGTATTAACCGAAGCGCTGAAGAGTCCCTGGGGTATTACAACCCTACCCGACGGCCGACTGCTTGTTACCGAAAAAGAAGGCGTGATGCGCATCGTTACAACCGAGGGTAAGGTTGGCGAGGCCATCACAGGTATTCCTAAAGTAAATCCATCGGGGCAGGGTGGACTTCTGGGCGTTCGGGTCGATCCTGATTTTGCGACCAACCGAATGGTTTACTGGGTGTTTTCGGAACCACTTGCTGATGGCAACCTGACAGCCGTTGCTAAAGGTAAATTGTCGGCCGATGAGAAGAAGATTGAAGGGGCGAAGGTTATTTACCAGGCCACACCGGCTTACAAAGGAAATCTGCACTATGGCGGTCGGATTCTTATTGATAAAACCGGGAACCTGATCATCAGTACGGGCGAACGGTCTGATCTGGTTACCCGGCCACAAGCTCAATCGCTAAATTCGGGTCTGGGGAAAGTAATTCGGATTACGAAAGAGGGCAAACCGGCTCCCGGCAACCCATTTGAAGGTCAGGCAGGTGTCAGACCCGAACTGTATTCATATGGACACCGGAACGTACAGAGCCTTGCTTTTGATCCAGTAACTGGTGAGCTGTGGGAAGGTGAATTTGGCCCACGTGGCGGGGACGAACTGAACCACATCAAACCCGGAAAGAACTACGGTTGGCCTACGATTACGTATGGTATTGAATACAGTGGCAAAAAAATCGGCGATGTCATTCAGCAAAAAGAAGGAATGGAGCAGCCGGTTTATTACTGGGACCCCGTTGTGTCGCCAAGCGGTATGACATTCTACAGCAGCGATCATATTCCTGAGTGGAAGAATAACTTATTCATTAGCACACTCAGCGGTATGCACGTATTGCGGCTAATCATTAAAAACGACAAGGTTGTAGGTGAAGAAAGACTATTGTCCGACCAGTTCCAACGTTTTCGAGACATAACCCAAGGCAAGGACGGCGCTTTGTATACCGTTACCGATCAGGGCCGGTTATATCGCATCGATAAAAAGTAATGTTTAGTCATTACAGAAAGTAATAAATGCCTGAGTGCTTGTTGACTTTTTTCTAATACAGAAGCCTTGAGAACATATTGTTTTCGAGGCTTTTGTATTAGACAGGTTTATTCCCGGAATGGTTTTATTGTCTTGAATCGATTTGTATGTTGAGAGAGGTAGTCGGTCTGATTAGTATCGAGTTATTTTTAGCTAAAACCACTTGGCGTAGATTAACGTTAGTACTTTACATTTTTAAAAAACCTTCATCAGTATCGTAAATGGGTTATTTACGACTTAAACGGCTTAATTAGTTAATAGCCATTAACCAATAGATTCTTTTTACGTACGGTATACATTTGATTCAGCTATGACCGGTGATCAACGGCCTTTGGATTCATCTCGAAAACTAACTCAACGACTAGATATTGACTTTGCCCTTCAGGCTGCTGGATTGGGTGTTTGGGAACTGGACCTCGTTACCAATCAAGTTCTTTGGGACGACCGTTGCCAGGAGTTGTTTGGACTGGCCAGGCATAACTCCCTGTCCTATGAGCAGGCTATTCAATACATTCACGCCGACGATGCAAATCGGGTTAATAGCGCTGCTCAGTGGGCAATAAATCCTCAGTCGAATGGCTTGTTTGATGAAACCTTTCGGACCGTTGGAGCCGATGATGGTAAGTTGCGGTGGGTGCGTTTTTATGGAAGAAGCTACTTCTCTGAGGCTGGTGAGATTTATCGTTTTGCAGGCGTGGGTCAGGAAGTAACTCCGCAGATAGAAGCTCAGCAACGAGAGGTCACTATCCGACTGGATTCACAACGGCAGCAGCGGATCTATGAAGCCATTGCAAGCAGTACCCCCGATTTAATGTATGTACTTGATCTGAATTATCGGTTCATGTATGCCAATCGGGCACTGCTGGATATGTGGGGCAGTAGTTGGGAAAAATCGATCGGGAAAAATCTGTTAGAAAACGGCTATGAGCCCTGGCATGCCGAGATGCACGAACGGGAGGTCGATCAGGTAGTGGCGACCAAGCAACCGATTCGGGGGGAGGTGTCGTTTCCCCATGCCACGCTCGGCAAGCGAATTTATGACTACGTGTTTGCGCCTGTTCTTAATGAAAAAGGGGAGGTGGAGGCTATAGCAGGTACAACTCGTGATATTACAGATATCAAACAGGTCGAAGCAGCCTTGCGGACTAGTGAAGAACGATTCCGATCATTTGTGACAGCTAGTTCAGACGTGGTTTACACCATGAGTGCCGACTGGCGACAAATGAATCAAATGGACGGGAAAATGTTTTTGGCCAATACCCAGGAGCCTAGTCGTGACTGGCTGCTAAAATATATTCCGACTGACGATCAGACGCAGGTAGAAACGGCCATCGAAGAAGCTATCGCGGCTAAAAAGGTGTTCCAGTTGGAGCACCGTGTTGTTCAGGCCGATGGAACCATTGGCTGGACATTCTCGCGAGCTGTGCCCATTCTGGATGAACAGGGGCAAATTTTGGAGTGGTTTGGTACTGCCAGCGACGTGACTGAACAAAAGAGGGCCGAAGAAGCGCTTCGCCAGAGTGAAGAACGCTACCGCTATCTGTCGGCCGAGCTAGAAGAACGAGTAAAGGCCCGTACCCAGGCTTTAAGTCAGGCCAATGCTGATCTGAAACGGTCGAATGATAATCTGCAGCAGTTTGCTTATGTAGCTAGTCACGACTTACAGGAGCCATTGCGCAAAATTCAATCGTTTAGTACGCTACTTACGCAACAACTGGATAACCAACTGAACGAAGCGGCTAAAGATCACTTGCAGCGTATTACAGCTGCTGGTGCCCGGATGTCGAATCTGATCAAAGATTTGTTGGCCTATTCACGCATCTCAACCCGCCAACAGGTTTTCGGTCCGGTTTCCTTAGGGACCATCGTAGCAGATGTACTCACGATGCTCGAATGGGATATTAGTCAGTCGGGGGCAAAGATTAGCGTTGAGCCACTACCCGTGATTAAAGGCGACGAGTCGCAATTAGGCCAGTTGTTTCAGAACTTACTGACGAATGCCATCAAGTTTGTGGTCCCCGGTCAATCTCCCCAAATCCGAATTGAGTATGTCCAGCGGTCGTTGAGTGAATTGCCGCCTGGCGTAAAGCCAAGTGTAGAGGCCCGGATTTATCACCAAATCACTGTAGAGGATAATGGGATTGGATTTGATGAAAAGTATGCAGACCGTATCTTTCAAGTGTTCCAGCGACTTCATGGCAAACATGAATATGCCGGAACCGGCGTTGGACTAGCAATTTGTCAGCGAGTAGTGGAGAATCACGGCGGAGCCATCACGGCCAGTAGCCAGCCAGGCCAGGGGGCTAGATTTCAGGTCTATCTTCCGGCTTAAGAAGAGGTGATTTAGTTTATACCTTTTCGGCCACAGGGCCAATATGCATTTTTTTGGCAATTACCCAGCCTTCTAAGCCAATAGAAGCTTTTATGACAAAAAGTACATAATGGCCTTCATTAACTAGTTGAACATATTGATCAGGTATATCCTGATCATCTATAATGGCTTTCGTTAACGAGTGTTTGTCGAAGGGCGCAATGGAAAACAGTACATTTTGTACGCCAAACGAGCATAACTCCCACCATTCAACGCTTTGAAAAATAACCTGACATTTTTCCCCTGACGGAAGCACGGTCTTTAGTACGAGTTCTTTGTTGTCCTCGTCGTGTTCGATACCCATTACTTCGGCGTCGTGTAAATTAACATCTGTCATGGGCTATTTATTTGGTTAGATTGAGAACGCTTTTTAAGCTACGAACAATAACGCAAGTTACAAGATTTAATCGTTGATTATGAGATAATTAAACGTTGATTTATGGCAAACCTTACTAATCAGTCATAGGCAGGAGCTAGTCAACTTAGTCAAAGTGTTGCATTCGACTTAATCCATCTTCAATAGCACGAGTGTTCCTGATGGCTTCCTGCAACAATGGGCTAAGGTTCATGCCATCAGGTTTGACATATTCACCGATAACCTGCAAAATCGTGCCGTGAAGCTGGATAATTTGAGGTTTTACCTCATTTCGAGCAATACTCGCCATTTGCTCTAACTCGGCATTTCGCTCCTCAAGCAATCGTTTTAAGGTTTCTAACGCCTTGTTTTTCTTTCGGAGTTCCAGCATGTTCACAACTTGCTTGGCCAATGTCTTTAGCGCTGATAACTGACTTTCGCTTAGTTGATTGGGCGTGTTATCAATGACGCATAAAGAACCCAACGGATAGCCCTCCTGATTTACCAGGGGTACACCTGCATAAAAAATCACGTGCGGATCACCAGTAACCAATGGATTACCAATAAAGCGCTCATCTTCCCGCGAATCAGGAACAATTAGTGGTTCGTTAGGATTAAGAATGCCATGTGCGCAAAAAGCGTAGTCACGCGGGGTCTCCCGTACATCAAGGCCATGATTGGATTTGAACCACTGCCGTTTATCATCAATCAGGCTGATCAGGGCAATCGGAGTCTGGCAAATTTCAGAAGCAAGCCGGGTTAAATCGTCATAGTCTTGTTCTGGTAGCGAGTCAAGTATATCGTAACTTCTTAACGAATCAAGGCGGTTATTTTCCTCCGGGTGAGGCTGGGCAACTTTCATGTAATAGAGTAGATTTCTCCATAAATCTACGCAGTATTTAGGTAATTTAAGAAAATAGGCCCGGTTGGTGCAGCCCTTTTCTGATTGTAAGGGCTTCGTAGCACTTGACCTCGTTAGTAGGTTAAAGAGCCTTTTCCAGAACTTCCGTAAGTGTAATAATTAAATAGTATTAGCCTATAATTTTGGCAGTAATAGTTAGGTATTTATGTGGATTTTAATGATCCGTGATTACTGTACTATCATAGCATATAGGTTCGTGAAATTTGAAGATCATAGTGATTTATTGTTACTCGGCCTTGATCATTTTAATAGTTTGGGACTGTCCGGCACTACTTACCTTTAACAATAGTAAGCCGCGACTGCTACCCAATGGAATACTTAGTTGTTCCAACGAACTCGCTTGAGCAAGAGTTTGCTGATGCCAACGACGACCCTGTAGATCCATTACTTCCACCAATACCCCTTGACCACTAACTCCACTTATCTCAACCTGAGCCGCAGGGCCTACTATCGGGTTGCCTAATACGCGAACCTGAAGTTTCGAATCTGGCTCTTCAATTGCTCCTACCCGACCTGAGGCTCCCGTGGGGGGAGTACCATAGATCAAGACACCCTTTAAGTAAACGCAGATACGTGGATTAAGGACTGTAGCGCCATAGTTGCTCATGTAAGAATAATCATTAGTCTGATCTAACAAGCCATAGTCTGAGCGTACCAAACGGAAATCAATTGCTCCTAAACTAGTCATGGCAGCTAACGTTCCAGTGCCCAATATCTTTAGCTCTACATAACTATCGGCCCCTGTTACCGAGCTGATTTGAACTACTTTAGTCTGAACGTTAGAGCTCCCCATGGCTGCATAGTCTACATAGAGTTTAGCTAATTGGCCATTGTCGGAGGTGAACCAGTAACGAGCACTCAGATCCTGTTTGTTAATGGGTGTATTGCTATCATTACGCAATTCGAGCCGGGTGGTAACCTGTGAGGCCTTTGGCGAATCTTTGGTCGCTGAATAGGCCCTCACGCTAGGCTGTGGATCGGTTACTGGAGGTTGGGGATCTACCGTAGTCGCGATCCGACGAAAAGATGCGTCAGGTATTAGCTGTTTGTTAATGTTCGGACCACTATAGCTAACCGTCAGTACTTGGCTACCAGTACCCTGAAAGTAAACGACCGTTAATGAGTGTACTCCAGCCTTTAAACCGATGGTACCCGAACGTTCCTGTTCACCGTGCACGCCGTCATTGTTGACTACCTCTGTAGTGCCAATCAGGAGCTTGCTTCCATCATCTGAGCTTGTGTAAAAGGTGTAGACTCCATCGGTTGGTACGCTGATGAAGCCGGTAAAGCGTAGCCCGTAGTTCTGGTCACGATTACGAACAGATAGGCCAACAGTATTTGTGGTTCCTGATTTAACTGGCGTTAGTGTTGTGAAATCAGGTAGGCTGCTCCATGAATTTTCATAATAGCGATAATCTAGTCCAGTAACCGCATTAGCTGGATTTTCGGGCGTGCGTAGCGTTACAACTGGGGTGGTATCTTTGAATAAAAGCAATGATGAAAAACCCGGAACCGTTACCTGACCGCTGTAACCGGTATTTCGCGCATTTTTATAATTGCCATCCAGCGTAACCTGATTGGCATTAGCCGTTGGGTTAGTTAGAAGTTTGATATACTCATCGGGATTGCCCGATGAGTAGGTAATAGGACTATTGGTTGATGATGCATCTTTGCCGTATTGACTTTTCCACTGAGCAAGTGAGAGTGCTGTGCCAGATGTGTTATTGTACACAGCCAGAATCTTAAGATTATCATCAAATGGACGTGCATATACATTGTTATCAAACTGCCCATAACTGCCTAAGTCGTTCTGGCTCGACTCATATTTAGCATTATACTGATCTGCTGAGCGACTTACAAAAATATTATTTAGAATAGAGTTGGAGCGAGGCTGGCAACTATTGGCGCTTTTTATGGATATCTGGGCTTCGCTATTATTATAAGAGGTATTTCCCGTTACCGAAACGGAAGACGATCCGTGCAGATATATTCCAGAACCCTTACAGTTATAAACTGTGTTATCCTTCACCTCAATGTTAGCGGTGCAATCATCGAGATAAATGCCATGAGCACCGGCTGATGTACCACTTGGAGATCCTTCAGGAGCACCAATCCCATTATAGACGGTGTTCGAAATCAGATGAATATCATTTAATGCCTGTTGATTACCATTCCAGATATATAAACCACCACCGTCACTTTTAGTCAAACAAAAATTGCTAATTTGATTACGTTGAACGGTTGTACTAGTCGAAAAATTAACGGCGTGGTAACCAATATTATCAAATATATTGTTCTCAATCAGTGTATTCGATGTGGAATTGGATTGAAACCCGACGTAATTGCCATCGCCACTTTTACCACGACCCGGCAGAAGCGCAATATTGCGAACGATATTGCCTCTAAACGTAACATTCTGATAGGTTGCTATTGCAACTCCATTGTTATTTACATTTTCAATCAAATTGCCTTCCAATAGAATCTGCTGGCCACTGCCCTGAATAGAGACGCCATCTTCGCCCGCCTGCGTAATATCATTACTGGTAATAGTAATGTTTGAACTATTGGTAACCAAAACGCCAGTATTCAGGGCCTGTGAAATCTGTAGATTACGGATAGTTATATAAGACGCGTTTGCTAGATTTATAGCCTGAGCATACCCGGTTGCTGCAATGGACTGATTGTTAGGATTATCCTGGCTATAATATAATTGAATTGCTTTCGTAGCCGGGTTATAGTACCACTCCCCATTTTGGTCAAGAGCGCTGGGATGATTCTGAATAAAGTAACCCCAGTTATTTGTGATATCGTAGTTACCAGCACTTTCTAGATTCAGGGTATTTCCACTCTGACTCGTGATTTTAGCCCTGTTCAATATCCATTGGGTCGGCCGATATACAACTTCTCCCCCTGTCCAGTTGGTTGATAGCGCTTGTTGACTGGTAAGCTGCGTTTTGCCCGAATGCGATTGGACCGTGAGGTACCCTTTGTTACTAGCATCCAGGTTAGGATATCGGCCTAAAGGTAGGGCTGTATTATCGCGGTATAGACCTGTAACTTGGCTGCCACAACTAGAACAAGTAGCCTGCCAAATATTGTTACCAATATTACTCCAGCTCGTAACAGCTACTGCGCCAGAAAGAATAGGCTTATTGCCAGATCCGTAGGCATCAATAACAATAGGGCTATCAGATGTGCCAGACTCAGTAAGTTGCAAAGTACCCCGAAACGTATCGCCCCGGCGGAATAAAACCACATCACCAGCTTGCAGTACTAAATTATTAATTTTTGTCAGGCTCTGAAACGGACTTGATGTTGATCGACCGTTATTTGAGTCATTGCCATTGCTAGCCACATAGTAAGTCGTTTGTGCCCAAGCAGATTGCGTGACCAGATTGATCAAAAAGAATATGGCAGCATTCTTTAAGTTCTGCCGACAATATTTAGATTTTATAAATATATACAATTTATTCATAGTAAAATACAAGTGTTTGATTGCAGAAAAGAGTAACTTATAATTGGCTTCTAAATTAGATAATTTTAAACAGTAGTTGCTGCTGGAAAATAGAAATTTTGTGGAGTTTAATTCTAGATTATGGATCATAACTTACAGTGAATCGGACCGTTACCTCATTTTTTATTTTAAATGCTCACTTTTTTTTGTGCATAGTTAGTTAAAAAATACAGCATGCTTTATACTAACATTTTGTTTACAGTTTACTTTATATTTTGGCTTATTTCGCTGTAAAAAATCACTTTACCCATAAAATTGATAAATCTTTATTCCACCCATATGCAATCTCAACTAGTGATCCAGGTAGGCAAACTGAAGGGCCCATTTCGAGGTTTTAGAACGCAGTTCAATCGCTTTACATTTTCTAATGGAGTAAGCTGGCTCCAGAATGAACCCAAATACCTGTATTATTATGCGAATAATCCCCGTGCAAGGGTTATTTACGAAGCGGGTGTTTACATCTTAGAGGTAGATGGCACTTCTGAAACTGTACAGGTTATTCAGGATGCATCATAAACCAGCTATTTTATCCCTTCTTACCGCTTTTGGCTTCGCTGTCAATCCGTCTAACTTATTACGATACCACTCTTATTTCTTTGCTATCGATTCATAAGCTTATAGCCGTGATCAAAATGAATGGCGCTTAAGTCATAGTCTTACGGGTATTAATTTCCTATATATGTCCAAGCCTGAACTACTGATTTTTCCAGGCAACAACTACCTATGTCTGATCACGTCGACAAGTTTGAAGACGAAAAGAAGTCTGAAATGCCGGAAATATACGATCAGGAACTAGACCCTGTTCCAGAACTACCAGTGCGTCCATTGGTAACTATATATGCTGTTTTGGTAGCAATCTCATTTTTGCTACTGGTTTTGAAACAAACCGGTCAAATTGACTGGGCCTGGTGGTGGATAAGCTTACCATTGTGGCTGGCACCAATTGGATTTATGTTTCTGGCACTAATAGTGCTTTTATTAGCGGTTTGGCAAGAACTTAAAAGAGCTTTTCATATACGTTAGTCTGGTATAATTCTATTTACTTGACTTTGTATTGATAATTAACTTTAGCGTCACTGGGTACGGCCATCTACCTGGGCTTGGTCATCTTCGCCATTTAGAAATCCATTGCCTGGTATTGAATCAGGGTCGCCTACATTCGACGCTTTAATCTGGGCTCTATTAATCCAGTTGCCAGGCATCGTAGCCCGAACCTGAAATGATATAGTTTGCGTAGAGCCCGCAGCAATGGGGGGCAGAGACGCTCTCAAATACTTACCATCTACTATCCAATTGGTCGAATCAACCAATTCGAATCCATCAGGTAACTGGTTTTCGAGCTGTACACTATCGGCGGCAAGTCCTCCTCCATTTGTAACAGATAATGTGAAGGTTAGTAAATTACCTATCTGTAGTGTACGACTACCAGCTACCAGTTGTAAATTTAAGTCAGCCTGATCGGGACTGGGAGTAGGTTGATTAGAGACTACAGTTGGCAGTAAACGTTGATTAGGGTTAGGAGATTCAACAATAGCAGAGGCCGTATTGCCCACACGTAATTCAGCGGTTGCCGCATCATCTTCTCCATCAGCAGTACCTGAGTTAGGAGTACTGTCAGAGTCAGGCGAGTTGGCCGTAGTTATCTGAGCTGAGATATGAAATAATCCGGCAGTTGTTGGCCTTACTAAAAAGGTAAAAACAGTGTCGCTTTGTGGAGCAAGCTGGGGCAATTCTCCAGTCAACACATTATCACTATAGGCTTGTCCGCTGCTATCAACAAAATCAAGATAAGCAGGCAGGCGGCACGTCCATCGCGCTAACCCAGCCTGAACATTACTTTGATTGCTAACCCGAAGGCGAAAATTAACCGGTTCATTTACTTGTAAAAAGCGTTTTTCATTTTCTAAAAATAAGCTAAGGTCAGTGGTCAACAGTGGGATAGTGTCCTTTAGTAAAATTGTCGAACTAAACGGACTGAGGGTAAATGAACCAGTATATATTTGATTCTTTACATTTCGATAAACTCCTTCGAGTGTAATAACACTATCTCTCAGAGTAGGATTATAGAATAATTTAATAAAATCGTCGGGATTATTTCGAATAGGTGCATCCTCTTGCAGGCGAACATTATCGAGCCAGAAAGTTGGTCCTTCGCCATCAATTTGCATCATCACAACGGCATTCGAATCACTGTCAGTTGGCGTAAACGGTAACTCGAAACTCGTACGTGTTGTGCTGATCGGGATAGAATATCGTTCATCATATTCTTTGTAAGGAGAGCCATATTGTCGAAGATAGACCAGTATGGTATCTTTGGTTGTAGCAATAGCATCAAATCGGAGCACATACGTTTTGCCTTTTGTAAGGGAAACAAATTTAGCCGCCTGAGCATATGAATTGCTTTGCCCTGATGAACTCGTAAAGCCCACCCGCAGACTTCCATTATCTAATTTGTTCGTGTTATCTTGAGTAACCTCCCCGTTGTTATAGCGACTGTAAACGAGGAACCAATCATCGTTACTTGTATCGAAAGTCGAATTAAACTTGTTGGTTCCACCAGCCCCATCGTTTTTATACTGCTTATAAGTAATAGGACTACCTGTTGAATGAAGATCGAGCCCACCCGAAAAACTCTTCCACTCATCTAGCGACCAACCCCTGCCAAAAGTTGAATTTATAACCCCCAGTACTGAACCATATTCTTTAAACGGGCGAGCATAATAATTTGAATCGATTTGACCGTAAAGAAGCAAATCATTGGTATTCGATTCATAATCTGCCGTAAATTGAGAGGACTCTTTGCTAACACAGATATTCCGCTTTATGACATCGTTTCGAATCGGACATACACCCCCATTATGATAGACGATTAATTGAGTTCCACTGTTATTAAATAGAGTGTTGTCTGTAAATGTGATCTTATTTGCTGCATGGAGAAAGACTCCTCGCGTGTTACCAAATACAGTATTATTTCTCACGTCTACATTCTCAGTGCAATCGTCAAGAAATATTCCGATGGTATAATCTAACCAAGGAGCGCCACCTGCTGGGTTATTGTATAATATATTTGACAATATATGGATGTTAGTCATTGCAGCCTTATTGCCATTCCAACAGTATATACCACCTCCATCAATTTTAGAATAACAGTAATTTGAAATAACATTCTGTTGAATAGTTGTATTATTCCAGAATGTTATTCCATTATAGCCTACGCTATCAATAGTATTTTTTTCGATCAATACAGCTAGGTTCGCCTTTGAGGCTATCCCGTTATATTGGCCATCGCCACTTTTACCCCGACCGGGAACGATGCCAATACTTCGGAACAAATTACCTCTCAGCGTAACAGTTTGATAAGCGTCAATGACAAGACCATTGTTATTAATACTAGTTACAGTATTATTTTCCATGATTATGTTTTTGCCCGATCCACTGATAATAACTCCGTCTTCGCCCGCATTGGTAATGTCAAGGTTTATTAGCGAAAGATTTGAGACATTTTGAGCTATTATATTTGTATTGAGTGTTTCTGTACACCTTAAGTTTCGTAGTTCAATGAAAGATACATTAGCGAGGTCTATCCCCCGACTATTGACAGTGGTTGTCAGTAATTGACTAGGCAATACATTTTGTGTATTGTATAGTAGCAACTTTTTATTGGTTGCATCATAGCACCATTCATCATCTCTATCTAGTGTTGCCGGGTGATTTTGAAAAAAATATTCAGAATTATCTCTGGGTGTATAATTTGAGTAATTAAACAAGTTTAACGCATCACCATATTGATGATCCACAACAGCCCGGTCAATAATCCAAGGAGTAGGTCGCATGACTACCTCGGCCCCCTGCCAATCTATTGTAGTGGGTAGGTGTTCCTGACTGAAGATTTGGTATTTCTGAGTATGCGCTCTGATGGTAAGGTTCCCTTTATTGGGCTCGTCTGGATTGGGGTAACGACCAAGTGACAGGGGGACACCATTACGGTATAAACCAGTAACCGCGGTACCACAGGTCGGGCAGGATGCCTGCCAGATATTATTTCCGGCATTGGTCCAGTTAATTACTGGCACTGAACCGGCTAAAACAGGCTTTGGCCCACTATCATATGCGTCAAAAATAATAGGTGCGCTGGCCGAGCCTGACCTACGTATTGTTAAGGTGCCTCGAAAAGTATCGCCCCGCCGAAATAGGACTTTATCGCCAGGTTGCAGCGACAGACCGTTGATTTTACTTAACGTTTGAAAGGGGAATGTACTAGACCGTCCATTATTAGAATCGTTACCGTTACTGGCAACATAATAGGTAATCTGTCCCAGACTAATCGATATAGGTAAAAAAAACAGAAATAATAATTCAAAAAAAAATAGACTTGCTTCTCGTTTGTACATTTTTAAAAACATAACTATTGAGTGCGTAAAGGAAGGGTAACAACTTCCCACCAGTAACGTCGGAAATTGTAAAGACAATTTAACCATTCATGATAGGTGCTGGGTTTAACAATATAGGAGGCAACGCTAAAAGAATATACTAGCGCTATATCTTCGGTCGTCTGAGAAAAACTAAGAGTTATAATAGGCGGTTTTCGATAGAAGGCGGAGTTTTTAATGAATTCCAGGATAGCTACTCCATCTTCTCGTCTGGGTAGGTATAATTCGGCTAAAATCAGTCTGGGCAGTTTAACAGGATCATCTGCATGGGTCTGCAGGTAGGCGATTGTTTGTGCTGTATTGTTCATCCATATCGGCGTTACTTCAGGAAAAGTTTGGGCTAAAACGGCTCGAATAATAAGCCACTGCTCTGCATTATTTTCAACAACCAGAATTGGAACTGGTGTTTCCTTTCGGCGCCGAGGAGTTGAATGTTTACTCATTTATGTACAATTGTGGGTATATAAGTATAAAATTAAGTTTATAGTGTATATAAAGACTCTTAGGTCATGTAGACTTTAGTCAACTCTTACTGCATTAGTACAATGTATAGAGTGGACCAGAGATTGACGCCATATTATCTTGAGTACTTAAACGGGACGAATCTGCTTGCTCTTAATTCAATCAGAAAATATGTTTCGATCTACTCGATGTTAATTTCCCAGTAAATAAATGGCTTATACCAGAGTTTCACGCAGCTATTAGTGACTTGGGTTCTCCAATAGTAACTATAGTAAGTCTTTCTAAGTCTAAATGTTTAGTCAATGGCTGATTTATGTAATGTTTACTAACTATGTATTGGCAAAACCAAATTTTACTTACCATCGTATATGTAAAGAACACCAAATAAGACAAATATGAATACTATCCAATTGGTAGGTCATCCTCAACCAGTGGCCATCAATTCAATTGTCTGGTTAGAAGGAGAAGCAAATTATACTCGGGTACATTATCAAGATGGCAAAAGTGTTATTGTTACCCAGTCGCTGCATTGGTTCGAGCAGAATATAGATTTTATTCGTATTCATCGATCAGCTGTTATCAATCCAATGTTTGTACAGGAATTCGGTCAGAAGCGCGGCCGGTCCGGATGGGTCCGGATGACTGATGATAGGGTCATACCCGTTTCCCGTACACGACTTGAACTGACTGAAACCAGACTTTTGCAGGTAAATAAACACTTGCAACTGAACAACGATAGCTAAAAAACTAGCTTGCTCATTGCTCAAATGATTATGTTTTGGTTATATAGGTTGACTTTTTTGATTACCTACCTTACTAGTGCTTTTCCAATTTAGATTCTATAGTTCTGTAGATTCTATCGATTCTGATAATCAGGTATATAGTATCAAAAGAATCTAGTAGTATCAAAAAAATCTATTTTGGAAGAGCTCTAGAGTATGATTAACGAAAGTTGTTATTCGGTAACCTAAAAGAGTCAATCTTTACAAAGATACTTCCTCTTTTTTGCGCCTAAAATAATTAATTTCTAAACTGGTACTAATTGAAAATTTTATATTTTAAAATATATAAATCCACTAAATTTGTTGTCATATTATACAATTTGGTAAATAATTAGTATAATATAATGAAATTTAAACAACTAATAATCATTTTTAGTTTAGTGTAATTATAAAACAGTATTCTGCTTTTTCTTTTCTTCAGACGCTTACCCTTCTAATTTTATAGAGAAATCATCCTTAGATGATAAGCGTACTATGTTGGCTAAGCTTACCTGTGCTATGATTGTTTAGATTATCCTGAACACACTGTATGCTATAGAAAGTAAAGTGCCCTTGGCAAATAGTAAACTATTACCTGATTATAGACGTCGTTTGACATGCAGGTCTATGACTCTTTTAACTACTCAACGCTGTTTCAATTATGTATGCACCCGTGCTCTTATTTGCGTACAAGCGCCCTGTTGAATTACGGGAAACGCTTCGGGCTTTACAGGCCAACCATCTGGCTTCACAAAGCGACTTATACATCTTTGTAGATGCGCCCAAACGGCCAGATGATGTCGCTAAAGTTAATGAGGTTCATAAGCTACTAGATGCGGTATCTGGTTTTCGTACAATTCATCGAGATTATGCAAAAAATAATATTGGCTGTGCTGATTCAATAATTAGAGGTGTGTCTCAAGTATTGTCCAAGCATCCAACTGCTATCATTGTAGAAGATGATCTGATTACTGCACCAAACTTCCTGGATTTCATGAATCAGTGTCTGGTGAAGTATGCAGATAATAAACGTATTTATTCGGTTGCGGGTTACACGTTGCCATTTTCACAACCCGCCCAATATACTTCTGATACCTACACAGTTCCCCGTCATAGCCCTTGGGGATGGGCAACCTGGGCTGACCGCTGGCAATCGATTGATTGGGATATGAAAGATTATCCGGAGTTTGCGCGTGACCGCCAACAGCAAAAAGCATTTATGCAGGGAGGCTCAGACCTCGTTGGTATGTTACGAGATCAAATGGAAGGGCGGTCCGATGCGTGGGATATCCGTTTCTGTTACAATCGATTTAAAGGAAATGGCTTGTCTATCTATCCAACCAAATCGAAAGTACAAAACATCGGATTTGGCAAAGACGCTACACATACTGATATTTTTAATCGCTACAAAACCCAACTGGACGAGGGTACACAACGAACATTCGACTTGCCAGAATTAAACCAGCCCACCGATTATTACCATCGGCAAACACTTCGTCATTACAGTGTTCCGGTCAGAATTTATAATCGATTAAAGACCCTGGCTGGAATGCGCTGACGTTTTCTTTCTCTTCTTGCCAATGATCACCTAACTCGTTTTTTCAAACGGGCCGATACCTCACTTACTTTATTATTCATTATTATGAAGCAATTAATCAGGCTCCAGCTAAGTGCGTTTGTCCTTATGCTTGCCGGACTAGTTTGTTGTAAGACATCAGATCCTGCACCAGACCTAGTTGTACAACGGCAGGACACGCTTAGCATTACTCAGGTAAGGGCCATCAACTCGACGCCTGTCCCTACAAGTGTTGAGATTACAGATGCGGGTAGCGAAGGGATCTTCAAGCTGGATGTCGCCGATCAAAGCAGCGTCGATAATACTGGTATAATTCTGGTTACCAAAAATGGCTACCGATACAGGCGAGATTTCCAGGGCTCTGCTAATCTACTCTGGTTTGGTGTCAAGCAATCGGACGCTGATATTGGCCCTGCCTTGGAGACGGCCATAAAAGCTACCGGAAACATTTTTATTCCCGACGGGAAATACACGCAGCTTACCACAGTGCATTTGGCCAGTAATTTGACCATTCGAGCCAATGCTGGCAAAGTACTTATTACGTTGCCTAAAGTATACGTTTCGCTTTCAAGTCCCGTCGACCCTTCGATTCAGTTAAAGAATATCCTGGTAGATGGACTATCCTGGAATCTAACCTCCACACAAAGTAGTTTAAATGGGCCAATTTATATTGATGGCCCTACTGTTTCGGATCTGACCATTCAGAATTGTACCAGCGTCGATGGAACCGCCAAAGACAGCACAAACTGGCTGACGCTAAAAATTCAGGCTGGAAAAACTGCAACAAATATTGTCGTGAAGAATAATACAATACAGGCGAAACGTATGGCTTGTGAGATTTTTAATCATGATAACTACAATATCTACGCGGGTAAAAACATAACCGTTAGCGGAAATACATTTTACAACTGCCACTTTGGTCTGTCTTTATCGGGGCCTTTAGCTCAGCTTACAATTGATAATAACGACATAAAGAACTGCAGTTTATATGGTATTGAGATTGCTGGAGCTGCTCAGAATGTGACGATTACGAATAACCGGTTTGAGGGCGTCTTTGATAAGTTCCTTGAAGGCTCGAATGATGGGGGCGGAAATGGTTCTATCGTTGGAGGTATGGTTGTTACAGGCAATTCAACAATAGGTCTATGTCAGGGAGGGGTACAGTTTCATAATGGTGGAGCGATGCAGTTTAGCAAAAACAATTTCCGAATGACGGGAATGTTGGAACTCCTGCATTCAACTTCAGGCGGCACCTTCACTGGGAACAGCATTGAAAGTTCGTCGAACAAGGCAATTATCTGCGATGACACCCCTAATAATACGTTCTCAGAAAACACCATTTCTAATAAGGCCAGCTCTGGAAATCAGGCTACGTTTATGGCTTATGGTAGTAAAGCCATAAATAACGTGCTGACAAAAAATAGATTGATTCAGGGTATGGGTGGTAAACCGTATGATGCTGTTTTAGGTGGTAGTTGTCAGGCCTCTATGAATTACGATGAAGCAGGTAATCCAATCCCTTAATGTACTTGATATAGGGTAGTGATATTAAGTCCACTAAATGTAAAAATAGGTATTATAATCGTTATTGCCTTTACCTATTTAGTCTTCCAGGCTTGTGATAGACTGGGCTATAGAATCATTTTAGGCCCTATCCGAGCAATTAATTTCTAATCAGGCAAAGGTGATAATATTAAATTTATCTATTGAATTAATCCAATCAATTTGTTACTATTAATAATGATAAGTAAATAATTGGTTAATGTTAAAATAATTTTGAAAATTAAAAACATCTATAAGTTTACCCATGTTTTATTTAGGCAGGTCTATTATATGTCTTTCTTAAAAACACCTGCTATAAATTTATAGTAGATAACATCGAGCGAGTGACGTATATAACTCATAAGGTTGCCGTCTGTTAAAAGCTTCTGTTTCTACACTGTAAAATACTCAACGTACTTATCAATAATTACCTTAATGCACAAATTATTAACGGATGAAGTAAAAAGGAGGGGAATTATTTTATGTGGTTATGTTGTCATTGCTCTTTGGTTAGCCTCACTGGCAGGATGCACATCGGCCCGAAAGCTGATTTACTTTCAAGGAGCCACGAGTAGTGATGACACGGTAGTAATACCAGAGCCATTTGTCCCAACCATTAGGAAAGGAGATGTATTATCGGTTCAGGTAAGCAGTTTAAACGCAGAAGCGTCAACCTACTTCAATCCATCATCAGTAGCAGAAACAACGCCGTCAGTAACGCCAGTTAACCCACTCGCTCGAACAGCTGGCTATTTAGTGGATACCGATGGAGCTATTAAACTACCATTAATTGGTCAAGTAACGGTAGTTGATTTAACAAACGCAAAGGCAGGCCAACTAATAAGCAGTAAACTTAAAGCCTATTTAAAGGAGCCGACCGTTACAGTGCGGAACCTGAATTTTAGAATATCGGTGCTGGGTGAAGTAACCCGACCATCGCTATTTACAATTCCAAATGAACAGGTAACACTGCCAGAAGCCCTAGGCCTGGCTGGCGATTTGACCATTTACGGTCGTCGAGACAACGTGCTGATTGTTCGGGAAGAAGGGGGGAAGCGTATTTTCGCCCGGCTGGATCTGACTCGACGTGATGCGTTTAAATCGCCATATTATACACTTCACTCAAACGATGTAGTGTACGTAGAGCCTGGTAAAGTTCGAGTAACAAGCGTAGACAGAGTCTACATCCTAACGCCTATAGTGACTGGAATACTGTCATTAATTGCCATTATCGCCACTCGGCGATAACTATAAAATTACTTTCTTACCAACGTTAACTTCATGATTATGAATGACAACTCCACGCATTCGTATGTTCCTTATCAGGTTGTCTCCGCCGACAACTCAGCCTTTCGGACGTATATTCTACCGTTGCTCCGTCATTGGCCCTGGTATGTTCTATCCCTGAGCATTGCCTTCGCCGGAGCTTATGCTTATTTACTTTACAAGCAACCCATTTATCGAACTCAAGCCAGCTTGTTGCTTCAGGATGAAAAAAGAGGAAATGGGCAAACAAATCCACTAAAAGAACTGGAAGTTTATACGCCTAAAAAAGTGGTGGAAAATGAACTGGAAGTACTGCAATCATCCACTTTAATGGAGCATGTAGTGAATACCCTTCATTTAGATACCCGCTACTTTCATGAGACTTCGTTCGGGAAGCGCGAAATTTATACAGATTCGCCAGTCTTGATGCTGGTTGAAGCACCCAACCCAATCTTGTATAAAAAACCACTGCTTTTGTCTTTCCCAACAAATCAATCGGTTCGTATCAGCAATGGAGAAAAGGCAGAAACGTATCCACTTAACCAAGGCATCCAGACTCCCTATGGGCGTTTACGGATCGTAACACGACAAGCTGTCAATCCAAAAACTGAATCTATTATTGTTCAGGCTATGCCCCCGGCTGCAGCTGTAAGTATGTATGCCAGCAAGCTGAAAGTAGAGCCGAGCAGCAAAACCTCAACCGTTGTTCGGCTAACGATTGAAGATGCGGTTCCTCAAAAAGGAGAAGCCATTCTGAACAACTTAATTAATGCCTACAACCAGGCATCTATTACCGATAAAAACCGGGTAGCAGCCAATACACTCAACTTTGTTGAGAATCGGCTGCGTATGGTGTCCGGTGAGTTGTCGGCCGTAGAGAAAGAGGTGGAGCAGTATAAATCCACAATGGCTATTACGGATTTGGGAGCTCAGGCACAATCGTTTTTACAGACAAGTCAGCAAAACGACACACAGCTTAATCAGGTAACGGTTCAACTGGCTGCGTTAAATGAGTTACAGGATTTTATTACGACACAATCCGATAAACGAGGAAGTACACCAGCAATTGTTGGCCTGAACGATCCGATTTTATTGGGTGAGATCAATAAACTGTCGGAACTTGAACTAAAGCGGGACGGATTGGCGCAAACAACTTCGGACGAGAATCCGATGTTGCAAACGATTGATAATCAGATAAAAGCGACTAAGAATAACATCAACCAGAACATAAAGTCGATGAAGGCGATACTGAATACGTCGAAAGATCAGTATACCGCCAAAAACGAAAAACTGGAAAGTAGCATCCGTACCATTCCGAAGCAGGAACGTGCTTTGATGAATATCACGCGGCAACAGGCGATCAAAAACAATCTGTATACCTATCTGCTTCAAAAACGCGAAGAGATGGCAGTTACATTTGCGGCTTCTGTTGCCGACAGTCGGATCATTGATGTCGCTAAAAGCACTATAGATCCAGTGAAACCCGTAGGTGTTGTGATGTATGCTCTCTTTGGTTTGATTGGCTTCTTACTACCAACGGGAGTCATTGCAGGGCGAAATGCGTTGAACACACGGGTAACGCGTCGGGTTGACGTTGAGCATGTCACGCAGGTGCCTATTCTGGGCGAGGTGATGAATAAACGGCAACGCGAAACGCTTATTGTTGCGCCTAATCAACGTTCGGTTATTGCTGAACAGATCCGGTCAATCCGAACCAACCTCCAAACCTGGACGGGTGAAGGTGGCCCCAAACAAGTAATGCTTTTTACCTCTAGTATGAGTGGTGAAGGCAAATCGTTCGTGTCCTTAAATTTAGGGGCGAGTCTAGCCTTAATGCGCCAGCCAACAGTTATTCTGGAAATGGACATGCGTATGCCTCGCTTGCACCAACTCTTTGATATAGATAACACAGTAGGGCTAAGTTCTTACCTGAGTGGTGAGGCTGAATTGGCCGATATCATTAAACCTGTGCCAGGCCATCCCAATTACTTTATCATTCCTAGCGGTCCGCTGCCTTCTGATCCTTCAGAATTATTGCATGACGTTACGATGAAAGAGCTGATCGAATCCTTGCGGGATCAATTCCGGTATATCCTGCTTGATGCACCCCCAATTGGTATTGTTACAGATGCCCAGGTTGTAGCCCCTTACGTCGATTCGACCCTGTTTGTTATTCGTCATGGAGTAACGCCAAAACACAGTCTTAAAGTACTTGACACACTTTATCGTGAACAGCGCTTTCAGAACCTCAGTATTATTCTGAATGGCGTAGGTGGTAGTGAAGCTTACCACTACAGCGACCGGCTTAAGAATAGTTACTCATACCGGTAACCCAATTTTATTTGGGCCCCTTTTTTCGGCGAACTAGCCGTACTTATCCAACTTCATCGCATGCAAAAATTGATATTCGTATGCAAGCATCTACCAACGGAAAAACTTTTCAATTATATCTCGCCTACGATGTACAGTCAAAGCCACGAAACAGACAGTGGCTACTGGCTGGCATCAAAAAGAGGACCTTTGACCTCGCCGTTGCCAGTCTGGTAACGGTAGTGGTTCTTATGTGGCTTATTCCTCTACTAATTCTAGCGATAAAATTAACTTCACCAGGGCCACCCTTATTTATTCAGTTGCGAACGGGTCGGAATGGTCGCGTATTTCCATGTCTGAAATTTCGAACAATGACGTATGATCGTAATGCTCAATTTCGTCAGGCAACGCGCAATGACCAGCGGGTAACTCGCCTTGGAAAGTTTCTGCGACGAACGAATCTCGATGAAATGCCGCAGTTTCTGAATGTACTGATGGGACATATGAGTATTGTCGGGCCTCGTCCGCATCCATTACCGCTAGATGCTGAGCATTGGCATACACTACCTGGTTACAAAGAACGTTACGCTGTCCGTCCCGGTATTACCGGCTTAGCCCAGGCAAGAGGAGCACGAGGTGAAACCGACGAGTTGTATAAAATGAAACAACGCGTACGCTACGATCATTTGTACATCCGTCGCCAGTCGTCTCGCCTGGATGCGAAAATTTGTTGGTGGACAATTAAATCAGCCATCTTAGGAAATAAAAATGCCTGGTAGTCAGATTTTAACCAATATTTCTCTAATAAATGGCACGCGTTTTACAAATTAATCTATACGATGCCGGATTAGACTCGGCTGTTCAGGAGATAATCCAGCAATGTCAGTTAACGGAATCCCGGCAAAACAGGTGTGTTAGTGCCACCGATGCCCACGGCTTAGTAACCGCCTTTAGAGAGCCAGCTTTTAAAGCCGTCCTGAATTCGTTTTACTGGAATCTGCCCGATGGTATGCCCAGTGTCTGGATCGGAAAACTAAAGGGGGCAAAGCAAATGACTCGTTGTTATGGTCCTGACCTGTTCCGGTATGTTTTTGAGAACAGTGCCAATACATCCATCAAACATTTCCTGTGTGGGGGTAAGGAGGGTATAGCTGATGAACTGAAAGCGGCTGTTGGTAAGAAGTTTGGGAACCTTCAGGTGGCGGGTACATACTGCCCACCGTTCCGGCCCATGTCTGACGATGAATTCCGGTCATTAGCTGAAACAATCAATCAATCGGGCGCGAATATTGTCTGGATTGGCATAAGCTCGCCCAAACAGGAATACTTTGCCCAGCGACTGGCGAAATGGACCAATGTTAACTTTATTGTTACCGTTGGAGCAGCCTTTGACTTTCACACAGATCGTGTACGCCAAGCGCCAGGATGGATGCAAAAAGCCTCGCTGGAATGGTTGTTTCGACTTTCGATGGAGCCTAAGCGTTTATACAAGCGTTACCTGAAAGTTATACCTTTATTTATCTTGTTCAATATTAAAGAAGCCATCTCGCCAAGAACTCATTTCTCGTAACGTTGGAGACGACAGTTTTATGAATGATCTGAACTTTCCCAACTAGCGTATCCAGAATTATTGACTTATGCTGAGTAGAAAAGAAGCTATTGTTTTAACCGATGCCCAGTTGGCCGATGCATCAGGTGAGCTAGTCGCTTCTGCCGATGTAGAGGCAGTAGCTCCCAAATCATCAGTTTTGTCAAAATCAACTCTGAAGCGGTTTGCCGTCAATGTAGCCTCTTTGTTCAGTATACATGTGGCTAACATGTTACTGCCTCTGCTTACGGTTCCTTATGTAGTGCGTATCATTGGGCCTGAACGGCTGGGTCTGCTTAATTTTTCGCAGGCGTTTGTTGCCTATTTTACACTGCTTATCAACTACGGTTTCGACATGGCAGCCGTACGGACCATTGCTGCCAATCGAACCAATCAGGACGTAACGAATCGGGTTTTTAGCGAAGTGGTAGTTGGTAAAGCACTGCTTTGGGTTCTGTCGACCATTATTTTCGGTTTCATTTCCTACTTTGTTCCAGATTTTCGGGCACACCTCTGGTTGCACATTTGTACATACATAGGTTGTCTTGGTATCGTATTTTTTCCGGTATGGCTTTATCAGGCCATGGAAAATCTGGGTCGGGTAGCCCTGTTCAACATGATTACCAAGGTGCTGGTCATGTTAACCGTGTTTATTTTTATCCGACAACCAAACGATTACATCTACCAGAATCTTTCGCTGAGTCTGTCTCAGGTAGCGCTTAGCTTTATTGCATTCTTTGTAGCAGTCAAACGATTCAATATCACGTTTGCCTGGCCAGGCCTTACTAATATGTTGATACGGTTTCGTAATGATAGCACGCTATTCTTTACGTCTGTGGTCGCAACAATTTATGCTGGGTCGAATGTGTTTTTACTGGGTATCTTCAGTACGCCCTATAACGTTGGTATTTTTTCGGCAGGAACACGTATAGTCGGTATTGCGCAGGCCTTTGTTTCGCTGGCACTGAACCAGGCTTTCTTTCCGATTGTGGCCAGCGCCTTTGGCGAAAGTGAAGAGAAAGGTTTGACAGTTGTTCGGACTATCTTTTTTCCGGTGATAGTCCTGATGATGCTGATTTCGTTAGGATTATGGCTTATTGCTCCCGTTTTTATCTCCCTGTTTTACGGGGCCAAGTTCGACGATGCCGTTGTAGTACTACGTATTGTATCGCTTTTGCCAATTACACTGGGGCTTAATAATTTATTCGGTGTTCATACGATGCTTAGCCTGCGTATGGACAAAGCGTTTTTTCGGATTTCGGCTATTGGTTCAATCATTAGTTTATCGCTTAACGCTTTACTGATCCAGCGATTTGGACCTGCTGGAGTGGCCGCTTCCTGGGTCACAACAGAAGCTTTCGTTACCTTTTCTTTTTATGCCTACCTGCGTTATAAAGGTATTCAGGTAGTTAAGCTCGCGTATTTACAGGATGCCATTGCTTTCAGCAGAAACCGTTTGGCAGTCCTGTTTAAACAGTAATTATGAAACGTATAGCCGCGGTTGTTGTGACTTATAATCGACTCGATGATCTGAAGAAATGCCTGGTGAGCCTGCAAACGCAGACCCGGCAGCTCGACACGATCTATGTAGTCAATAATGGAAGTACAGATGGAACGAGTGAGTGGCTGGCAAAGCAATCGGACTTAACTGTACTGACTCAGGCCAATCTGGGTGGAGCTGGTGGTTTTGCTACCGGTATAGCCCAAGCTTACCACGATGAATACGATGGCATATGGTGCATGGACGATGACTGTCTGGCCACTCCGAATGCGCTCGATAATCTGCTTTGTTCGCCTAATATAGGTCCATGCATAAAAAACAGTGTATCGCTTAGTAGTCAGCTTAACGATGAACTGGCTTTCTTCGTCGATTTGCCTAATAAGGCTTTCCGGCATGCTGCCGATATGGCATCCTTCGATATGCTCTTCGGTGTTGCAGCCTTATTCAACGGAACCCTGATCAGTTCAGAAGTAATAAAGACGATAGGTGTACCCGACAAAAAACTGTTTATCTGGGGCGATGAGGTAGAGTACATGTCTCGAGCTCAGAAAATGGGATTCCCAGTAGTAACTATTCCGAAGTCAATATTTTATCATCCACCCAGTGTTGATCGGGACGGGATTCCCTGGCCGGGTGCCTGGAAAAACTATTATCGGATTCGTAATGAGCGCCGTGTTTTTCAAAATGCTCATGGTAATAAATACGGCTTTATCATGTTTCTGTTTTGGTCAATTCGGGCTACGTTCAATCAATTGGCTGCCTTTCGGAAAAATAGGATGTACAACTTCTTACTGTTTGCAGAGGCTTCTTTCGACAGTTTGCTGAATAATTTCCGCAAACGACCTGAGACAATTTTTACGCTTCGGCTTTACCGATTTATGCATAAATAACAACCCGTCATGAATGTACTGATTGTTACTTATCTGGCTCCTGTTTCACCTTCTGGTGTTATTACTTATTGTCGAACGCTATCTAATGATCTGGTAAAGGCAGGGGTAAATGTACATACTGTCAATGCCTCTGATACGCCCTCTGTCTGGAAAAAATGCCTGGGTGTTTTAAAGTATATCATGCGATCATTGGGTGGGGCTTTTTATGTTGTTTATGACGAATTTGCCTACTTCACAGGTATTTATCTGGCCGTTCGTAAACTGCGCACGTCGGACTTCGATATTATTCATGCACAAGATCCTCGATCAGGGATAGCGGCTTTTCTGGCCTTAGGCAAACGTGTGCCTGTGGTGCTGACCTGTCATTTCAATGACGACCCAGTTCGTGAGTTAGCTAACCAGTTTGCCCTTAAGCCACGTTTTACCCAAACACTCACGAGTTGGTATACTTACCTGTTTTCGCACATCAGTAACTACGTATTTGTATCCAACTACGCGTATACACAATCGAAACATCTTTTACCCAAAGAGATTAATAAAGAGATTCTCAGAAACACCGTTCGTCTGGATCGGCCTGCCAAACTTGCCAAGCCTGCATTGGATAAAGACACACGGTTGATAATTAGTAATGTAGGCTATATAGATGAGCGGAAGAATCAGAAACTTTTGCTTCAGATTGGACACGAACTTCGGAATCGGGGCATCGTTAATTTTGCGATCTGGCTTATTGGCGATGGGCCCAAGCGGGAGGAATATAGCCAACTGGCCCAGAAACTAGAGTTGACAGACTGCGTTACATTCTTTGGCCGACAAGCTTCGCCCTGGCGATTGGTAGCCCAAAGCGATTTGTATGTGCATACGGCTCTGAACGACAACTGCCCTTATTCAATTGTAGAAGCGTTTGCTATTGGAACACCAGTGCTGGCCTTGCCCGTTGGTGGTATTCCTGAAATGGTGCCTGCCAATTTTGGAATATTACATGGCGAGAATGTTAGCGAAATGGCAACGGAAGTTACCCGTTATTTTGATCCGTACCAACGACAACAGACAGCTAAGGCTCAACGGGCTAATGCTTCTCTGGCTTTCAATCACGAGGATAACCTGAAAAAGCTACTGGCCTTTTATCAGCAAACAATTGGTAAATCAGTACCTAACTATACTCAATCATCTTACCCTTTATGATAATCTGGTTGTATCGATTCATACTCTTTGTCTTATTATTCGGGATGAGTGCCCTCATTTACGGAGGAAATGCGCTGAACCCGATTTTCGATAAGGCCGTTAGTGGAACTGCGTTAGTAGGCATTGTATCGCTCGTTATTTTTTACCCCCAATTTCCACCCCTTTATAAATGGGTAGCCTGGTTCTTATTTCTGGGGGTTATTGGTCTGGTTCTCGAATCCAAATATGAATACGGCCAATATGTTTATTCTTACTTTGTTATTAAGCGTTTTGCCTATTGTGGCTTGGCATTAATGACTTACGTAATCGCTACAAGAGCTGGCGAATTAAAATTAGAGTATGCGATCTATGTGATTTTTGCTTTCTATGTTATCAATCAGTTATTTCTGGGGCAGATTTTTAGCTACAATCTAACCTCCGATACCCGGACTGTAACGTCAAACGAAGCGTTATATCTGGTTATTCCCTGCCTGTATTACCTAATGATCTACCTGAAAGATCGTCGTATTGTCGATCTATTTAAGGTTCTTCTCACATTTGGTCTCATCGTGTTCTTATTACACCGTTCAGTTATTTCGGCCGCAATTGTCGGGATTGCCGTAGTTATAGGGCTTTCACTGGTTGGGAAATTATCGACAGGAGAGTTGCCGATGGGACGCACATTGGCCACCTTTACAGTTCTGCTACTCTTACTGGCTCCCGTCATGGGCATGCTGCCGGGCAACAAAGTCGATGCCTTTCTGGAAAATATTGGTGGTATTCTCGACCCGAAGGAAGATAATACGGGTAGCTGGCGGCTGGAGCAATCAGAATATTATCTGGGCCTTATTCCGGATAAACCCATGTTAGGCTGGCGCTATGAAGGTTACGATAAGGGCGAGATTATGGAAAATGAAGACTTCCCAACGAAAGGAACCATTATCCACTCGCAGTACATCGATATGCTGTACAACTATGGTGCTGTTGGGCTAAGCATTAACCTCCTGATCATATTTGGTACGCTCCTGACGATATATCATCGGAATCCAACTCTCACTACCGAACAGACTGTTTTATTCGGCTTTATCGTGAGTGGATTGATCTATGCTGTATCCTATCAGTTGCCCGTCTTTTTCTGGGGTTTTGTTGGCGTTGGGATGTATTACGCATTCAAATCTCCAGAGGTTCCTGTTATCACCTATAATCCACCCCAGCATGCCCAACCGGGCTTATCGTCACGTCCGGCTGTTTTACCTAAAAAGCCACTAAGTATATGATTAGCATAATAATTCCCGTTCACAACCGCCTGGAATATACCCGCCAATGCCTGGCCTGTCTGGCGGTTCAGACCTACCGAAATTTTCAGATTATCGTGGTGGATGATGGATCGACCGATGGTACTGATATCATGATCAATCAGGAGTTTCCAGATGTAGTGGTACTCCGTGGCGATGGTAATCTGTGGTGGACCGAAGCTACGAACTGGGGCATTCGTTATGCTCAACAACACCAGAATAAACAGGACGCCAATTTCATCCTGACGCTCAACGATGATACGCGTGTTGAACCCGATTATCTGCAAACGATGATTGATGCCTATCGAGAACACAAGCCGTGTTTGGTGGGGTCGGTTAGTGTGAATAGTGAGAATCCCGAAAAGCTTGAATATGCCGGTTCTGAATTTGAATTGTACACGGCAGGGGGACGGCATCTGGCAGAGGATTACAACTACAGTTATAAAGAGCTGGTTAGCCGAAAAACGTATGTAGAATCGGGCTCGCTACCGGGCCGGGGCACGCTGATCCCATTGGATACTTTTGATCATATTGGCCTGTATGATTCGAAACGATTTATGCATTATATGTCCGATATCGAATTCTCTGTACGGGCTCACAAAGCAGGTTATAAGCTGATTGTCAATGTGCCTAGTCTGGTGTACGAATACACCGAGGCAACGGGTATTCAGGTGGAGCGCAAGATAACATTGAAGGAGTTTATTAAAGGGTTTACGTCCATCAAATCGCCAACCAACCTGAGGGTACGCTACAATTTTGCAATTGCCCATTCAAAAACGAAAGTCATTTACTTCTGCTGCGACGTTGGCCGGATATGCGCTGGTTTTTTGCTCCGTAAGATTAAACTCATGAAACCATTGTAAGGCCATGAAAAAAGTATTACTATCTGCTTATGCCTGTCTGCCCAATCATGGTTCCGAAGAGGGGACAGGCTGGACGTATGCTACTACACTAAGCTTGAATGGTCTTGAGGTACATTGTTTAACCAAAAAAGATGGAAAAACATCTATTGGGGAAATTCTGGCCAATGGGCAGTACCCGAATCTGACAGTTCATTACGTAATCGTGCCCAATTGGGTTGACAAATTCTGCAACTCTAACCTGATAGGCATGTATTTCCACTATATCTACTGGCAGTGGAGCGCCCTGAAGGTAGCCCGACGATTGAATAAAGTCTACAACTTCGACCTGGTTCATCACGTAACCTACGGCAGTATTCAACTGGGTAGTTTTATGTACAAGCTCCGAAAGCCGTTTGTATTCGGGCCCGTAGGTGGCGGCCAGCACGCGCCTAAAGCGTTCAAACGATACTTCGGTGCTTACTGGACGCGAGAATGGATGCGCGACTGGGTCAGTACATTTTTGCAATACACCAATCCTGGCTTCTATAGATCAGTGGCTACTGCCAATCGGCTGGTGGTAACCAATGAAGATACCTATAAACTAGCTCAGAAACTACGACCTAACCGGCCTATCGATCGGATTTGGGACGCTGGACTGAGTCCGTCGTTTTTACCCGAAAAACCCATTGAGCGCTATCCTGGTAACACCCTGAAGCTACTCTGGACGGGTCGGCTACTTCCACGTAAAGCACTTGAGTTAACGATTCAGGCGCTAGGACAAGTTGATCCAGCCATACCAGTTATGCTAACCATTGTGGGAGGTAAAGGGGAAATGGTTGATCAGGTGCCTCAATATATCGAACGCTATGGTGTTAAAGACCGGATACACTGGGCTGGACATGTATCCTATCAGGAAGTGAAGGATTTCTACGAACACTCAGACGTCTTCTTTTTTACGAGTCTGCGCGATTCATGTCCACACCAATTGTTGGAAGCTATGGCTTACTCACTACCGATTGTTACGCTGAACTTACACGGCCAGGCTGAATTAGTGAGTGACGAAACCGGTTTACGAGTGCCTGTAACAAATGAAGATCAGGTGGTATCAGATCTGGCACGGGCAATCGAATGGATGTACGCTCATCCGAACGAGCGCTTAAGAATGGGTCAGTCAGGTTATGCCTTTGCTCAAACGCAGATCTGGGAAACCAAAATTCGGCGATTCATTGATGAACTCTATTCACCTCTATTAGGTGCTAATGTTGCCGACCCAATAGCCATAAAAGGAATTAATTAGACCCATATATAAACTGAATTAGTACCCAATTTGCATAAGGCTATTGACCAATCCAATCTTAAACTATCCATAACTATAAGAACTATAAGCTTATGTAATTAATCCTCCATACAATCGATAAACTATCTCTCTCCCGTTATGAAAAAAGTATTAATCTCTGCTTATGCCTGCATTCCTGATCGAGGATCTGAAGAGGGTAATGGATGGCATTATTCATCCATAGTCAGCCAACAGGGCTATCAGGTCTGGTGCCTGACCCGCGACGTTGGAAAAGCCGAAATTGAGCGAAAACTAGAACAGATACCACATCCTAACCTAACAATCGTTTACGTCACGTTACCCCGCTGGATTGATAAGGTATACTCCTGGGGAATGCTCGGGTTATTTTTTCATTATCTCTACTGGCAGTGGTCTACATTACAGGTTGCTCTGAAGCTTACCAAAACACACCAGTTCGATTTAGTACATCATGTAAGTTATACGAGTCTTCAAATGGGAAGCTTTTTATACAAATTAAAGCTTCCATTTATCTATGGACCCGTGGGTGGGGGGCAGGTAGCTCCCAAAACAATGCGTCGGTATTTTAAACAATATTGGCTGAAGGAGCAAATGCGAACCTGGATGGGTAATCTTATGCTCCGCTTCAATCCTGGGTGCTATCAGTCGGTCCGTTTGGCAACCTATGTGCTGGTTTGGAATGAGGATACACGCAGGCGTGTTCAGGCATTGGGTAGAGAAAAAGCCGTTGTGAAAGAATTTGGCGGAGTTGGCCGGTCATTTATTCCGTCGGAGCCTATTTATCGCCCCTATCAGAAAACATTACAACTCGTTTGGGTCGGTCGATTAATGCCTCGTAAAGCCCTTGAACTTTCGCTACATGGCTTGAGTAAAGTGAACCCACAACTACCTGTTCATCTGACTGTTGTAGGCGATGGCGAAATGGGTAAATACGTACCTGAATACATCTCTGCCTACAATTTGGCAGATCGAGTCACCTGGGTTGGCAACGTAAGCTACGAACAGGTGAAAGACTATTACCGAAAAGCTAATGTCTTTCTGTTTACCAGTCTACGTGATACGGGTCCAGCTCAATTGATGGAGGCAATGGCCTATTCATTACCCGTTGTAACCCTCGATTTGCACGGACAGGCCGAACTTGTTAGTTCATCGACGGGTATACGTGTACCGGTTACTGAACCGGAAATGGTGGCCACCGATCTAGCTAAGGCGATCGAGTGGATGTACCATAATGAAGATAAACGAACCAGTATGGGGTTGAATGCTTTCCGGTTTGCTCAACAACAGAACTGGGAAACAAAGGTGAACCATATTGTTCAGACCTATTATAAGTCAATGACTAATCAGGGGCTTGGTTTGGCGCTCGCTGTTAGTCAGATAACGAATTAATCTTCCTCTTTTAACTCAACTTCAGCCATGTATATTGGAGTTTTAGGCGCTATTGCCACCAACGATCTGCTCTCGGAATCGGCCAGGCAACAGTTGGGTACCTATCCAAAAGGTCAAGGGTGGGCTCCACTGATCAGTAATCTCATTCATGAGTATCTGGCGCGCGGCTATAAAGTGCTGGCCATTACGACCGATGCTCAGCTGGATGATGATGAACCACCATTTGTCTATGATGATGGTCAGCTAACGTATGTTGTTATACCAGGACGTAAACGTACGTTTCGGCCCAATGGCTGGAGACTCGGGCGCACTATCGATTTTTATCAATATGAGCGCAGCAGAATTCTAAAGGTGTTAAAGAAGTATAAGCCCGATGTTGTTCATGCACACTGGACATATGAATTTGCCTTGGCAGCACTCACGTACACCCCCAATGCGCTTATAACGGTACATGATAATGCCCAAATCATTTACAAGTACGTGCCTACACTGGAGCGTTTCTTTATGCTTCTTTTAGCACGTTATGTTTTCCAGAAAGGACGTTGGTTCACGGCAGTATCACCTTATATGGCTGAATCGGTGCAAAAGTGGGTAAAACTACCAGTAGCCGTTGTGCCCAATCCAGTGATTATCCCATCGAAACAATTGGGATCAGCCATACCTAATGCACCTGTTATCAGCATTGTTGTCAATGGTTGGGATGAACGTAAGAATTGTAAAACGGCTCTATTAGCGTTTAAAGCTATTCAGCAGCGTCATCCTAAAGCTATTCTTTGGGGGTTTGGAACGGCCTTTGATCCAGAAGCACAGGCGGCCGCTTTTTGTCGCGAACACCAGATTCAAAACGTTGTGCTTTTTGGTCATACGCATCAGGCTAAAGTCCTAGAGAAAGTGGGACAGAGCACAATCCTGCTCCATGCATCACTCGAAGAATCATTTGGAATGGTACTGGCCGAAGCAATGAGCTATGGTGTTCCGGTTGTGGCCGGAAAAAATAGCGGAGCCGTGCCCTGGGTGGTCGAAGATGGGGGTATACTGGTTGATGTGACAAACATTGATGCAATTAGTAATGCCGTAGATAAGCTTCTGTCGGACTCTGCACTCTATGAAAAACTATCGACCAGAGCTGCTCAGATCATAAAAACACGATTTCAAATTCAACGAGTGGCTGATAAATACATCGCTCTCTACGAGCGGTGTATGGGAAAGTCAGAACAAATTGAGCAACCTGATTTAAAGTTGATTGGGTAATCTATACCTAAATCGATACAACCACCCAAAGCCAGTTAGTACGGGCAGTCGCATCTGAAATGCAGGCTCTATCCTGCTTATTACTATATCAATAACCGTTAAAACCAATTAACGTATGCCAACTGTCAAACACATTATTTCCAGTCTACTGCTCCTGTTGGGCTTGGCTGTGGTTATTGTTGCCTGTAAGAAAAGCCCGGATGATCCTGCACCGGTTGTAAAGCCAACTCCCACAACAACCATAACTAGTATCGATCCGGCGACTGCGCCGGTTGGCAGCACCATTGCCATAAACGGAACAAACTTCAATACCACCCCTGGTAGTAATACCATTGTAATTGGTGGCGTAGTGGCTACGGTAGTTTCGGCTACCGATACGCGCCTGGTCGTTGTTGTACCCGCTGGTGCTACAAGTGGCCCTATTTCGGTAACGGCTAACGGACAGACGGCTCAGGCTTCAACCACGTTTACGGTTGCTACTCCTGCACTTAAACCGGTAAAAGAAGTGTCGGGAACTACATTTGCCAATCTGAGCTGGAAAAAGGACACGATTTATTTGTTGCGGGGGCTGGTATATATTCCAGCCGACTATACACTGACTATCGAGGCTGGAACGGTAATCAGGGGGGCTGGACCTGAGCGAGACCCCACTGGCACGAATCATGCCGGTGCCCTGATTGTTGAACGAAGAGGTAAAGTAATTGCTCAGGGAACGGCGTCTCAACCCATCGTATTTACTTCGGCCAAAGCTGTTGGTCAACGTAATTATGGCGATTGGGGTGGTGTTGTTCTAATTGGAAAAGCGCCTATTAATCAGCTTGGTACAACGCCTGTTCCAAATGGCGTTCGGGGAACAGTTGAAACCTATGGTGAGCCGTTAGATAACTCCGGCACCCTACAATACGTGCGTATCGAATATGCCGGGGCTACCCAGCCTACCACGCCCGTAACCAGACTCAGTGGACTCTCGTTGCTTGGAGTAGGTTCTGGTACCACTATCGACCATGTCCAGATCTCGTATAGTGGGGGCGATGGTTTTTCGTGGTTTGGTGGTTCGGTAAACTTAAAAAACTTGTTTGCCTACCGCAGCTTCGACGACGACTGGAGTGTAGACTGGGGGTATGTAGGCAATGTGCAGTTTGGCGTTGCTCTTCGCGACCCAGATGTGGCCGATCAGTCTGGCTCGAACGGGTTTGAGGTAGAGAACTACTCACCCACAGAAACTACGGATGTTACAGCTGTGACTCTAGTTAACGGACTGACCCAGGCTGCTCCAGTCTTTGCCAATATGAGCAATTTCGCGTTTAATACAACGCCTACAACAACCAATACGGCAAAAGGCACGGGAGCCTATCAGTCGGGTATTTATCTGCGCCGAAACAGTGCCATTAGTATTTATAACTCCGTTGTGTATGGGTATCCAGTAGGGGTAACGCTCAACGGATCTGGAACTGGCCTGACAAGTGGTACTATTGATTTAAAAGGAGTTGTATTGGCTAACGTGTTAACGCCTATAGCAGGTACAGGTAGCATTTCTACCGACCAGGCTTCAGCGTATTTCACGGCAGCCGAGCGAAGTAATCAGATTGTTCAGGCATCTAATCTGGCATCTCTGCTGATAAATGGAGCTAATTTCACCCTTACTGCCCCTAATTTCTTACCGCAAGCGCTTTCCCCTTTATTAGGATCAGGAACATCGGGTGGAAAATTAATCAACTCGTTCTTCACCCAGGTTGCCTACCGCGGAGCGTTTGGTTCAGATAACTGGATTTCAGGCTGGACAAACGTTGACCCTCAAAATAAAGATTATGATCGTTAATAGTCGATCACTTGCATTGATCAATCGACATAGTAGTGAACCAGTGCAATAAGGTGATATGGTGCAATTGGTCAAGTCGTCTCATTTTGAGACGACTTGCTTTTTTCTGTATTTACTGTCAATCTGTTATGGTGTAGTGTAGAATAAGCAGATTTACCCGTTATGTGCCTATAAAAAGCAAATAACTTCTTTAGGTTAATTTGGTGATTGAACCGTTGGTCGGCAAAGGTGGATTGTTCCTGAGTCAGCCGGGCACGGTTTTTCGGGTCGAAATAGTGAATAATCTCATCGGTTAGTGTGCTCACGTCGGAACCACGAAGTAGTCCAAATTCCTGAGGTAACATCTCGGGAATTCCACCTACAGGCAGTGCGAGAACTGGTGTTTTCACGGCTAACGCTTCTATAATAGAATAGGGACAATTATCATTTAGAGATGTATGAACATATAGGTCCGACTGCGCTACCAGTTTCCAGGGAGCATCATACTGCCCATAAAAATGCACTTGTCCAGAAAGGCCCAGCGATACCGCTAATTGTTCATAGTCAACACGTTTTGGACCATCGCCGATGAGCCAGATCGTAAAATTAACGATGCCTCGTTTACAAAGTTCGTGCCCAATCTGAAGTAGTAATTGTTGGTTTTTCCGTTCGTCGACGTAGCCAACATTGCTAATCCTGAACTGGTCGGAGGGAAGCCGGGTTAATTGGGCAGCTGTAGCTTTTAAGTTTACAGCATTGTAGAGAATTAGCTTATTGATAGTAGTTGGTAAAAGGTGTTTTGATTTTATATAGGCGTACTCTGAGCTAAATACGTAGTTTTTTATTTTTGATAACAGATACCTATACCAGTTCGTAAGGCGGGCTGTAGCCCAGGATTTTAGTGAAAAACGAAGGACTAACTCTGTTACTGGGTCGTCATTGAAATGGCAGCTAAGAACCACAGGTACTTGTTTGCTAAGAGCCAGCCAGGCAGCCACCCCCGACCGGGCGTCCTGGGCATGAATGAGGTCAAAATTGGTTTGACGAAATTTACGGGTAGACAGATATACGCCTGTAAAATAGGCAAATTCTTCATATGCAGCTTGGCAAGTACCACCCAGCAGTCGTGCAATACGCTTCATTATACCTAAGCCTTTACGCCAGACAACAGGTGTATGTGATGAATCTACAATCTGAACGCCCATACCGGCTTCCTTCAGATCGTTGGCTAATGTTTGGTAGGAAGTAACAACCCCTGAAGGAGAAGATGATATTAGATAAGTAGCAATTAATACATTCATTAGGGTTAAAAATGGGGATAGTGGAACTGATGACTCTTAATGGATAATAAATAGATAATGCGTCTGGTTAATCTGCATTTATCAGGTATTAACAGGACTTTCCCTTAGCTAGTAAAAACGATATGCCCAGGCGCTAATTAGTTAAATTAACTATCCCGGCTACCATCCAGATATCGAAGACAGGACTAAAAATAACCATTTTAAGAGGATACGTAAGTAATTTTTACACATATACATCTCAAGGCCAAGCGTGTTTTTTGCTAAGTTATCTAAGTGCGAGGTAAACAAGGGAGCCGTATTGATCAATATTATACGTTTTCTAAATTAGTTCAGATTTTCTAAAATAGAAAAAATGTACCCGCAAATTTGAATAGTTAGTGACTTCCTATCCAATGAGATATGACTATGTGGAGTTGCTACATTTGACTGGAGACGGATTTTAAGCACATTTGGGGTAAACCGAAAGTACCTATGAAGAAAAGACGGATTTTTGACGAAGCCTTTAGGGGAATGGCACGCCCCGGCGTACCGGTTGAGTTGCGTATGCAAAGGACTCAATTCAGAAGGTAGCCGCTTCGGCGGTCCGACCGTGAACTGTGTGTCGATTCGTTGCGAATCAGCAAATGGAGGCAGCACCATAAAAAAACGTGCGACTTTTATCTACTAATACGGCACTCAATGACGAACAGCACAGATCAAAAGGCTATAGCGTGAGCTTAGAGAAGCTCAATTAGAAGGCGATATATTAGAAAAGGAATTGGGCAGCTTCTCCAGTAGCGCCGGGAGGCATTCCGATTTAGGCTGACCCTGAATAACGGCTATTCGTATCCCTTCTGATTGGCAATCTAAGGTTCATTCAAGGTCTCTGACTAGTAGAAATTCAAGTTTAGTGCATTTGCTGGTAGCGTAGCTGGAGAGTCATTGAGCTAGTTTCTTATTTGGTAACAAGTGCGCTGGCTGCTACTATCAATTTTGTCAATAAAAAATAATCAATGCAGTACCGCCAATTAGGGAAGACCGACCTCAACGTATCACTATTGAGTTTTGGCGCATCTCCGCTGGGAAATGTTTTTAATGAAGTATCAGAAACGGAAAGTATCCGTGCGGTACATACGGCCATCGATCAAGGCATTAATTTCTTTGATGTAGCTCCCTTTTACGGGGATACATTGGCTGAAACGCGGTTAGGAAAAGCGTTAAAGAATAAACGGGATTCTGTTTTTGTGGCCACCAAATGTTGCCGATATGGAAATGGAGTCTTCGATTTTTCCTACGAGCGGGTGCTGCAAAGCATCGACGAGTCGCTGGAGCGGTTACAGGTAGATTATGTAGACCTACTGACTGTCCATGACATCGAGTTTGGTGATCGGCAACAGGTGTTGACCGAGGCTATTCCGGCCGCTCTTGCCGTTAAAGAGATAGGTAAAGCGCGCTATGTCGGTTTTTCGGGATTACCGGTACGGTATCTGGCTCAAATTGCCCGACAAGTAGACGTCGATACCGTTTTATCCTGGGGCCACTATACGCTGCTGGAAGATGAAATCAACGACGAACTAGTACCCCTTTCAATAGAAAAAGGGTTTGGGCTGATGAATGCCGCTCCCCTGATGCAGCGAATTTTGTCCGCTGCTCCAATTCCCTCCTGGCAAAGTTCCCCCCAGGCCGTGAAAGACATACAGCCCAAATTAGTTGCCTTGTGTAACGAATACGGGCTGGCGTTGAGCGACGTAGCATTGAATTATGCCGTACAGCATCCGGTGATTGCGACAACCATCGTGGGAATGTCGGAGCAGCGGCAGGTCGAGCAGAATCTGCGGGCGCTTCAGATCCAGATACCCAATGAATTACTTCAGCGTATCGAAACACTGGTTGCTCCGGTGAAAAATCAGATGTGGTTTGAGGGAAAACCAGAGAATAATATTCCTAAATCGAACGGTCAACATGAATAAACAACCTGCGCTGGTGCTCGTAGAGCCCGGAAAAACGGAAATACGCGACATCGACATACCCACGCCTGGCCCGGAAGACGTCCTATTACAGGTCAATAGGGTTGGATTCTGCGGGGGCGACCTCAACGGATTCCGGGGACTGTTCGAACTACAGGAATACCCGAATGTACTGGGCCACGAAGTGGGCGCTACGGTCCTGGAAACGGGCAGCCAGGTGCCGGGCCAATTCCAGCCCGGTATGCATGTTACGTTAAATCCGTATCTGAATTGTGGCGTTTGTCTTTCCTGCCGAAAAGGGCGACCAAACGCCTGTCAGGATAATAAAACGATGGGCGTTCGCCGACCCGGCGCAATGACCCATCTGATTAGCGTTCCCTGGCAAAAGCTGCACAGTTCGGCTCTCTTATCCGTTCGGGAACTTGCCTTGGTTGAGCCACTGACGGTAGGTTTTCACGCTGTAGGCCGGGGTAGGGTTGCTACGGGCGAAAAAGTAGCCGTAATTGGTTGCGGTATCGTGGGCATGGGAGCCGTAGCCGCTGCGGTTCATCGGGGGGCTGAGGTGATCGCGATCGACATCGACGAGGCCAAGATGCGCACAGCGAAACTGGCCGGAGCTGCCCATACTATCAATACCACCCAAGTTGATCTGCACGAGGCCCTGATGAGCATCACCAACGGGGACGGTCCTGACGTAGTGATCGAAGCGGTCGGTAATTCAGCTACGTACCGGGCTGCCGTCGATGAGGTGGCTTATACAGGACGGGTGGTTTACATTGGATATGCCAAAAAGCCGGTCGATTATAATACGGGGACATTCGTTCGGAAAGAGATTGAAATTTTGGGTTCCCGCAATTGCCTGGGTGAATTTCCAGAGGTGATCGATTACCTGGAAAAGGGCAAATTCCCGATAGACGCGGTTATTAGCCGGGTTGTGTCGTTGGATGAAGCCGGGGCAGCGCTGGCTGACTGGTCGGAGAACCCTGGTCCGATCACAAAAATTATGGTCGATTTTGATACCTCCGCGAATTGATGAAATCTGCCATGAAATCCTGTGTTACCATCGCACTGGTTCCTGACATCAAAACTGGCCCCTGGATTTATTGGGATGATCTGGAAATCAGTATGGCGAAAGCAGCCAAGCTGGGTTTCGACGCCATTGAGTTATTTACGCCATCCGCCGACACGATCAGCTCCAGTTGGTTACTTGAGCTGACCCGTCGATTTGGCCTAACTGTAGCGGCTGTGGGAACCGGTGCCGGGAAGGTACTGCATGGCCTCACATTGACGGACCCCGATCCGCAGATCCGGGCCAAGGCCGTCGCGTTCATTGCGGACATGATGTCTTTTGGGGCAACCGTCGGCGCTCCTGCCATTATTGGTTCCATGCAGGGAAACGTAGCGCCGGGCACCGAAAAAGTACAGGCGTTAGGTTGGCTGGCTGATGGGTTGACTACCCTGGATCAGACGGCCCAAAAACTGGGTGTACCCTTGATTTACGAACCCCTGAACCGCTACGAAACCAACCTGATCAATGACCTCCAGGCCGGGGTTGACTTCATTCGCTCACTGGGTACCAAACAGGTGGTGTTGCTGGCGGATCTGTTTCATATGAATATCGAAGAGGCTTCGTTGGCCGATAGTATCCGCGCAGCGGGCTCGTACATTGGTCATGTTCACTTTGCCGATAGCAACCGGCGACCGATTGGTTTGGGACATACGTCAATGGATTCGGTAGCCGCAGCCCTCCGGGAAATTGGGTATTCCGGTTATATTTCAGCCGAAGCGTTTCCTTATCCAGACCCTGACCGGGCGGCTCAGCAAACCATCCGGTCGTTTCAAACCTACTTTGGCCCATCTTCTACCTAGTAAATACAACTTACTCTTAAGCTTTATGCAGCGATTTTGTTTGGCTCTCGACCTCAAAGATGATCCTGAATTAATTGCCGACTATGAACGCTGGCATGCTAAAGGATCTGGCTGGCCGGAAGTGCGAGCCAACGATCTGAACGCGGGAATCCTGGATCTTCAGATTTACCGAACTGGTAACCGGATGTTCATGATTCTGGAAACGGACGACCAATTCACTTTTGAAAAGAAAAAGGAAATGGATGCCGATAACCCGCACGTGCAGGAATGGGAACGGCTTATGTGGACGTTTCAGCAGCCGCTTCCCTGGGCCAAAGCTGGCGAAAAATGGGTGCTCATGGACCAGATTTTTCAGTTTGAAAAATAAGCAACTAATTGGCTGGTAACCTGATACACTTATGAAACAAGGGTTTTATAAGAATTGATATTACCCTAGTTCAAAAGCAATGAAGGTTTTGTTTACCAGTTGCTATCAAACCAATTTATCTAATTGATTTGATAGCAACTGGTAAACGTCTATTCGCTCCGTAAAGATTTTACTGGGTTCATTTGAGCGGCTTTCACGCTCTGGAAACTCACCGTTAATAGCACAACGGCTACCGTGGCCAACAGCGACAGTAGAAACATGAACGGATTTAGGGAAATCTTGTACGTAAAATTGGCCAACCAGTTAGTCATCACCCACCAGCCTACGGGTGCAGCCAGCAAAAAAGCGATACCGATCAATCGCACAAACTCCTGGCTGAACAGCCATAGAATACTGCCTACACTAGCTCCTAAGACTTTACGCACGCCAACCTCCTTCCTGCGTTGCACCACCATGAACAGGACCAGGCCGTACAAACCCATACTGCCTATCAACAAGGCAACCCCAGTGAAAAAGTTGATCAGACTGCCCATGGTCTGTTCTTGTTGATAAGCCTTCTGGAGTTGCTGCTCCACAAATTCTGACTCGAAAAAGCTATCTGGATAAACCTGGTTATAGGTCTGCTCTATCTGCCGCAGTGCCCGGCTGTAGTTGGGCGAGCTAAGTTGAATATTGGCTGAATAGAATCCACTTGCTAACGTAGTCATAAACAACGGGGTTACTCCTTGTCTGAGATCCAGCTGATTGTAATCCCTTAATACTCCGACAATTGCTAGTGGGGCAAAGCCTTCTTTGTGCAAGTATTTACCCAATACCTCCGCCGGTCGGCTGAAGCCCAGCCGATGCAGGAATGTCTCGTTAATGAGCGCTTCACGGGCCGTGTCGGAAGGTTGCACATTGCGTCCGGCTAGTAATTTCAGACCATACAAACCCACATAATCCGCATCAATCCAAGTCTGCTGGGGTGTATAGGGCTCTGCTTGGGGACGAGTGTCGAAACGAACCCTGGTTTGGCTGGTTGAGCCTGACTGGGGAGGGCCACTCATGGAATAGCTGAATTGACCAACATCAGGCAAGGCGGTAGCCAGCTTTCGGAATGTGCTCAGTTTAGCCAGATCCTGCGCAGGCGTATTGGGCAAATTCACCGTCAGGATAGCCGACTTTCGGAAGCCCAGATCCTTCGTTTGAACATAGCTGAGTTGATTTGCCACGACGATCAACCCGATGAGCAGTAGTTGAGAAATCGCGAACTGGCTGGTCACTAGGCCCCGCCGGAGTGAGAACCCGCCCACCTGCTGGGTGGTGAGACGCCCGGCTAAGGCGACCACAGGGCGGAAGCCGGCTACGACCAACGCAGGATATAGACCAGCTAGCAGAATGACCATTACGACCACCAGAGCTACCCACCCGATAACCGAAGGTGAAAAATAAAACGTAAACCGAAACGGGCCATGCAGGAAGCGATGAACCAGTATCTGTCCATACTGGAAGACGCCCCCCGCCAGCACCAGGGCGAGCAGGACAATGAAGGTTGTTTCGCCCATGAATTGCCAGAACAGCTGCGTTTTGGTACTGCCCAATACTTTACGAATGCCTACTTCTCGGCCCCGGTTGAGCGCTTGAGCGGTAGCTAGGTTCACAAAATTGATACTGGCCGTACCAATCAGCGACAGACCGATAAATATCAGCGATAGCAACAATCCCCGGCTTACCCCACCATACTCGGGCGATAGGTGCATTTTGCTGAACGCCATGATGGGGTAGGATGTCTCTTTGATTTGTTTGGGATTGTACTTTTTGACAAACGACAGAAGCTGCCGATTCCAATCGGTAACAGTAAAACGGTCGTTGAACAGGGCAAAACAGTGCGTACTGCCATTCGTGTTGTCAAAAGGTTGGTCTTCAGGAAGAGCGCCGAGTTGTCCCTTAAGCGATTTCCAGGAAGCCATGATTGAATAAGTTAGATCTGTATTGTCTTGATAGTCAGCAAACACTCCCACAACACGAGCGGGCGTTCGGGCGTCCAGCCGAACGACCCGGCCCACGACGCCAGTTATTCTGCCAAAGCATTTGCGAGCCATCTCAGCGCTCATGACGACGGTGCCTGGTTGGTCGAGGTCATCAGGCCCACCGGATAACCAGGTATAGTCGAAAATGCGGAAATAGGCCGGTTCAACAAAGGCCCCCTTATAGCCGCTATCCTTAATTTTCTTATCGACTCCATTGGGAACAGGCACAGCAACCAAGGGTCCGTACCACTCATCCAGCATGGCCACCTGTTCAATATCAGGGTAATTGGTGCGAATAGCCTGTCCCAATGGATACGGGACGCCCTGAATATTGAGATCACCGGCGGGCGAGGAAAAGCGCGAGGTAAATTGATAGATCCGGTTAAAATTATGATGGTGGTGGTCGGTTTGATAATGGTAGCGAACCAGGGCGAAAATCAGCAGCGCACAACCCATGGCGAGCGCCAACCCAGATACATTAATAAAAGCGTAAGCCTGGTTTTTGCTCAGATTACGCCAGGCAATTAATAGATAGTTCCGAATCATGGCAGGTTGCAAAGTATATGTGTTAGGATACTCAGATTTGTTAGAGGCTTGGCTCATTCGTTTATCAGCCAATGGCCGAATTAACCGCAGGACTGCCAGCGCATAGTACCAACGAGCCTTTGATAGGCCTTTGGTCTGCACCCAATAAGCGTACATTTCCAGCAGATCGCCTTGTAGTTCGTCTTCCAGGCCAGGTGGGCTAAATCGGCTCAGTAGCCAGGCAGCCCAATTGGGAGGGCTGGTGTTGGGTTTCTTGCTGTTGGTTAAGCGCCCCATAGCTGAAGAATTGGGCTTGGAATCTGCTCCCACAATTGGGTCCGAACCTGCCGACACTCGATCAATGCCCGTTGACCTGCCGCTGTGACGGTAAACAGGCGTTTTTGACGACCTCCTCGCTCCGTAGTTGCGCCACCCATGTAAGAAGCGACAAAACCTTTCTCCTGAAGTCGTTGCAGAGTAGTGTGGACTGTAGGGAAACTTATACTGCGGGCCATTTGCTGGTCAATCGTTTGGGTAATTGAGGCACAGTAGGCCTGTTCTTGCAAAGCGGCTACCGTCAGCAAGACTACTTCCTCCAATTCACCTAAGAATGCTCGTTTCATTACCAAAGCAACTATTATTAGTATAGGCTTTGTCGTACAAATACTTGGCCAAAGTTTCAAACCAGGCTTAGATGCCTAAAAAAGGCTGTTTTAGCTAATTAACCGGAGCTAACTTGTCCAAAAATGGACAAGTGTCGTATGGAAACGGACAATGGTTTGATGGTTTGTCAAACCTCCCATTCATGGCTGATCAAAATCTACCGTAAGTCAGCAGGAAAAGTAGCGCTTGGTGAGGTCATAATCCTGGTACAGACGTTGATTGGCTATCCATAATTCTCCTGCATTACTTTCCAAACTAACAAACAGTCTGCTCGATCTTTCCCCAATGGGTTGACCTACATCGCTAATCCCACTCGTTCATCATCAAACAAAAGCGAGAGTAGTTAGTTAGCCAAAAAACATATGAGGCTTTGCTATATTCGTCTAAAAAACAACGACCAGCTATGGTTGATAACGAAACATTTGAAATTCTTGTGGTTGAGGATGATCAACCAACTTTCGATCTTTTACATCGGCTGGGCGATATGCTGTTTCCCGAAGCCACTTTTGTGCGTGCAACATCCCCGGAGGAGACTCTTCATTATTTAAGTGATAGTGTCAGTAAACGCCCCCAGCTTATCTTATTAGATATCAATCTCCACCAACCTACCGATGGGTTGACCATGCTGCCTGAACTACGCACTCGCTTTCAAGGCCAAGTCCCTATTATCATGATGACCGTTTCGGATTCGCCAGCCCATGTTCGACAAGCCTACCAAACAGGTGCAACGGCCTTTACTATTAAACCGGCAGATTTAGGCGGCTGGAAAGAATATATTGAGATGTTAAAAACGTATTGGTACGAGATTAATCTTTTGCCTCCTACTCAATTTCCTCCTTTTCGCTTTTTGTTGCAATAGCCAGCATCTACCTAACCGTACCTTACTTCGTAATTTACGAACCGGATTATAAATAAGCTATTTATAATCCGGTTAAGACTCCTAAAAGTCATAGCTTGTGGTAGCCTGTTATTGAACTTTCCAGGAAAATATAACGAGAAGTATTGCCGTCTGAAAAGCCTCAATTAGGGGCATGCGAATCTGCCTTTTCTCACTTGAGAGAATTTTCCTTTTACAATGGCAGCCTACTTTTCTCTTCGCTGTCCAGTGACCAAGTAAATAAAAGAATAACACACGAAGAAACGTGTAGACAGACTTCTGATGCTAATTGAAGTAGCTTTTGGGGTGTCCATAAAAAGCCCAAAATGGCTGGAGGGAGTTAAAGGTATACTGACTTGGCTAACTGAATTAACTCAGCTTCATTGTCGAGCCCCAATAGCTTTATAATTAATTGCTGATGGCCCGAAATAGTACGGCTAGTTAAAGATAGTCGCTTGGAAATGGCATCGATAGATAGGTCGCCCGCCAGTAACCGTAAAATTTCTTTCTGTCGGTTGGATAATTTAGAGAGATCGTACTGCATAATCTGGTTTACTATTCGAATATAGGATTTTGACATATTGGGAATCGTTTGAAGTCGAAGAAAAATAGATCTGTTTCTTAAACGCCCCATTCACTTACAGATAAAATCTGCTCGTCTCATTTATAAGCCTTTATTGGGAATAATTATACCAGTAACTCGTCCTGTCTTAAGATTATCAGGCCTAAATGGCTAGCTTTTCCGTAGTACGTCTATGATTTGCTGCATGCAACCGGTAAGTGCCTCTAACTGCTGATGCTGACAACCGCTACGGTTCTTTTAAAGCAACTTCCCGGACTATAAGACGATCAGCCAATGAGCCATATCCTGAGCCGTAGACAGGATACCCGCAGCCGTCCTAAAAAAGACCGGAAATTCAATAAAGGCAAGGCCAAGCGGGCCTTCTCGTCGCGGGGTAGCCATTTCCCATTGACATTCTTTACTCGGGTGTACCCACCCGCACTATTCGGAATGAAATCGCCTGAATCCCCAAATCGCGTCAAGGTCATGCCAACCACTTTAAACGGATTATCTTCAATAAACTGGGTGAAGGTACACCGCTCACGATTAGTACTATTCAATAGTGACAACCAAGTCAATAGGTGGGCTGTTACTGGGTTCTGCTATCTTTAATGAATCGTTGTTACCGCTCATTTCTAGCTTTATCGAAGGAATTTAGGCGACTGTCGATAACCAGACACTTGCTGCCTGTTAACGGGATAATTTAGTAGCTTCAGGAAGTCTGGACTTGTTTCGTAAAATTGACCAGTAAAATTAAGTTTAAGCTAGTGCTCTTCCAAAATAGTTTTTTTTGATTCTATTAGATTCTTTTGATACTAGATACCTGATTATCAGAATCGATAGAATCTATAGAAACTATAGAATCTAAATTGGAAAAGCACTAGTGTCCAGTAAAAAGTTGCAAGTCCATACTTAGGTTGATTCTTAATCTGTACACTTGTAAAGAGCGTAAGAATCAGCGACACTTATCGAATTGCCTGCTCAGTTTGTGTATCGAAGAAGTGAAGCTTATCAAGTTCCCAAAACAAAACAATCGGCTGACCGAACGTAACGGACGCCCCACCGGGAAGCTTAGCGACAAACCGACGGTCTTCAATTAGAAAATAGGCCAGGATTTCGCTACCCATATGCTCTATGGCGTCAATTAACGTTGCCATTTCAGCGGAGTAATTTTGTTGCGGCAAACCAATGGGCTGCTCCCGAATGTGCTCCGCCCGAATCCCAAGCGTTACCTCGCGGCCTTCATAAGCCACCAGGGCCGGCTGATGAATCGACGTTGACAAGTCAATCCGAACGGTACCCCCTGTACTTTCAAAACTTATTTTTTTATCTGAATTGACAATTCGACCGGACAGGAAATTCATTGGGGGTGAACCGATAAAACCGGCAACAAACAAATTAGCGGGCTGATTATACAGCACTAAAGGTATATCGTATTGTAGCACGTCGCCATTACGTAGTACCACAATCCGGTCGCCGAGAGTCATGGCCTCGATCTGGTCGTGAGTAACGTAAATCATCGTGGCCTGCAACTCGCGGTGAAGTTTTTGCAGCTCGATACGCGTCTGACCGCGGAGTTTGGCATCTAGATTACTGAGCGGTTCATCGAATAAGAATACTTGTGGATTTCGTACGATAGCCCGCCCAATAGCCACGCGTTGTCGCTGTCCACCCGACATATCTTTGGGCTTTCGATCAAGAAGATTCTCAATTTCCAGTATTCTGGCCGCGTTGGTCACGCGTTGTCGGATTTCAGTACTGGCCATGTTCCGTAACTTCAGCCCGAACGCCATGTTGTCGTAAACGGTCATGTGTGGGTAAAGCGCGTAATTCTGGAATACCATGGCAATGTCGCGGTCTTTCGGAGCACGATCGTTAATACGTTGTCCATCAATCAGCAGGTCTCCATCGGTGATATCTTCCAGACCGGCAATCATCCGCAACAACGTAGACTTGCCACAACCCGACGGCCCAACCAGCACGACAAATTCGCGGTCTTTAACGTCAATATTGACATCGTTGATCACCTTCGGTCCACCTGGGTAAGCCTTGGCAATGTGACGTAGTATAACTTCAGCCATTCGCTATTTATATTTTTCTAATGCTTTCACTGCTTCAGGATATTGTTCGAGTCGTTGAAATGCCCAGAGAGATTCGATGGTCGATTCGGCGCCTGAATTGCGATTAATCTGGTTACTTGAGATAATCCCATCGTAACCTCGTCCTGATGCCTGGTCGTACATAGGCGTATTGGCTACATTTTTTCCCAGAAACCAACTGGCCAGTTGCCCGGCTAAGTCGGCGTATCTAGCATCTTTCGTTTGATCAAATGCTTCCAGCGCAGCCCAGACCATCGGCCGAATACCATAGGCAATCTGCGAAACCTGACTGGATTTAATCGGTTTAACTTCAGTGCCGGGTTGTTGTACCGTAAACGATTCCAGAAAACCCAGTTGAATTAGATACGGGTAAAAATTATCAATTTCACGCTTGGCAGCTGCAATCCAGGTCGGTTTATTCAAGGCTTTTCCAACTCGTAATAAGGCATACGATTGATCACTTGCATAGGCATGCCAACTGTTATCAAAACTCAAAATCGCACCATATGGATATTTGCCTGCATCGCCGTATTGCATCGCCAGAATGCCATCACCCAGCAATTCAATCAGGTTCAGAACATCGGGGTTGGGGGTTTGCTGATAGAGATTAGCCAGAGAAATCAGCATAATGGCTGCCTGGTCGGTGCCCGAACCGAAAGGAAGCCATTTAGGCACCTGAATACCCTGAACAAAATTGTACTCTTTTGGCTTGTTGCCAAAGTCTCGAATCATATTGGCTGTCAGTTTCTGAATAGCCGTCTGCATACGCCCCGCCAGAGTCGCATCCGCTTTTTGGTAGTACGGATAAGCTTCGCTTAAAAGCCATAAGGCGCGCCAAGACCAAAAATTTGCTTGGGCCACACTCGTCTGAAACGTCTTGTTGATGGTTCTATCGGGCCAGAGGAAATTATAAAAATACCCGTTGTCGGCTTGTAATTGCAGAACGAACTCTGTCATTGTCCGCAATTTGGTCTGCGTGTCTTTATTGGTTGCCAGATCAGGTTCACGTAACATCAGCAGGGCTGCCCGCGCTACGTCGTCGATACAGGTAAATCCTTCGTCGGTATCCGTCACGAGGTGATAATCCGGCGCTTCGCTGTAGATCGCTACCGTTCCAACGTCGGCTCCATTCGAAGCTAGTTTAACCGTCTGATACAGTCGATCCAGATGCGATAGATTAACGTAGCGCGTGGTCGGCGTAGTGGTCTGGGCAACAGGCTGCTCTTTCTTACACGAAAAGGCGATGAGTAAGATTTGTAGTGTAAGAAGTTTAAAAAAAACAGGACGAATCATAACGTTTCAGTTCTAGTATTTCCTGGTCGCGCAAAGACAGGAAAGAAGTTTAATCTTTTAAGCCCGAAGACGCCATGCTTCGGATGAAGTGTTTTTGGAAAAACAGGTACAAAATCACAATCGGAATAGCCAGCATAACAGCAGCTGCAATCTTCACACCCAGTTGGCCTTCAGCCCGACCACCAACGGAAAATAGCGTTACCAGTTGCGGCATCGTCATCCTCGATTCATCCCGAATAACGATCAATGGCCATAGAGCCTCGTTCCATAAGCCCATAAATGTCAGGATGGTAATGGTGAGCACTGTTGGCAGAATATTTGGGATCAGTATCTGAAAAATAATCCGCATCTCATTGGCTCCATCCATTCGGGCTGCATCAATCAACGCTTGTGGTAAACTCTGAAATGCCTGCCGAAATAACAGGATCGACAAGGAACTAAGCGCAAAGGGAACAATCAGTGCCAGATACGTATCGACCCAGCCTAACCGAACCATGGTGATGTAATTCGGAATCAGTGTGATCTGAAACGGTAGTGTCATCGTGAAAATGATGAGGTAAAAAATCCAGTTCCGCCCTACAAAATCCAGTTTTGCCAGTGCATAACCGACCATTGCACCTGATACCAAAACTAGTCCCGTTGTCAATAGGGCCACAAAAGAGCTATTCAGAAAAGCCCGGTCGAGCGGGATTTTAGTGAACACCGTTACGTAGTTACTCCACGTAAACCCCACCGGCAACAATGTCAAATCGCCCAGCCCATTCTCCGACGACAGGGACGCGCTTACCATCCAGATAAACGGATAAATGAACGACACGGCCGCCAGGATCAGTAGAATGTATTTTATAGTGGTTTGAAGCATGTTATGTTTTTCGTTTACACTTCCTGCTCAACGTAACGTCGTTGAATGATCACGACAAATAGAATTATCAGTGCAAAGCAAAAGCCTAGTGTTGCAGAATAGCCCATGTGATAATATTGAAAAGCTTGTCGGTAAATGTACATGACCGCTGAGAGCGTCGTGTTCATGGGCCCGCCCTGTGTCATGATGTAGGGTTCCACAAAGAGCGAAAACCCACTTATGGTTGAGAGGACGACTACGGTAAAAATTGTTGGGTTGATCATTGGCAGCGTAATGAACCGAAACTTCTGCCAGTTGGTGGCTCCTTCGAGATCAGCCGCTTCATAATATTGCAGCGGTACTGATTGCAGTCCGACCAGAAACAGAATAACGTACAGCCCGACGTTTTTCCAGGTCGCCATTACCGCAATGGAATACATCGCCACCGCTGGATCGTCGAGCCAGGCGACACGGGGCACACTCATGGCCGTCAGCAATCGATTCAGAATACCCGAGTTGAAGCTTAATAGTTGCTGCCACAAAATTGTAACGACCACGCCCGACACGATAACCGGTAGAAAAAAAGCCGCCCGAAAAAACGATGCGCCACGTACCGTTCGATTCAGTAACTCTGCCAATACCAGTGCTACAACAATTTGCAGAGGAATGTGTACCAGCAGGAAACGTACCGTATTCAAGACTGCCTGCCAGAACAGCCGATCTTTGAAAAGATGTTCGTAATTGGCTAACCCAACGTAGTGCATTGGCGAAATGATGTTCCAGCTATGGAACGTCAGCACCACCGAGAATACGACGGGGAACGCCACAAACACCGCAAAATGCAGGATGTAAGGCGAAATGAGAAGATAGGGCGTCCACTTTTTCATACGAATTCAATTTTGAATGAATGATTGATAGAATGATAGAATAGGCTTACGCCAGCTTTTTTATTCTATCATTCTATCAATCATTCATTCACTAATTACCCAACAGTACATCTACCGCCTTGGCTGCGTCGGCAATAGCGGCTTCAGGTGTCTTTTTGTTGAAAATTACGCAGGCTTCGTATTCCTGCGAGATAATATCAAAGACTTCTACAATTACTTCCGAGTTATCTACGCCTTTGATGTAGCGGGACTGTTTGGCAAAGGGAAGTAAACGTGGATTCTTTGTTAGGAAGGAGGAGAAATATGGATCTGTATCAACGTTTTTCCGACGAGGAAACTGACCCGTTAATTCCATTAATTGCAAATCACCAGGCTTGTCTACGAGTGTTTTTACAAATTCCCAGGCGGTCTGAGGATCGCGGCAGGTGTTGAAAATGACAATGTTCTTGGGATCACCATACGTATAGGCCGGACCGCGATGGTTGTCTGGAACGGGCATGGCATACGTACCGTATTCGAAACCAGGATCTTTGAATTTATCAAGGAAACCCACCGTCCAGGGACCCGTAAACTGCGAGGCAATTCGCTTGGCTAAAAATGGGTCGCGGGTGGCCGAAAGACGCTCTTTGGCGAAATAACCGTCTTTGTACAGCGTCTGTAAAAACCGAAATACCTCAATCGCGTATTGGTTATTGAAAGCAGCCCGATTATTCGTAATAAGTGGAGCGCCATTAGAAGCCGCCAGATAAAGTGGATAAAAATTGAAGAGCCGTTCGTACCAGATAGCTTTTACTTCCGTATAACCCAGCCATTGATCAACGTAGCCGTCGCCATCACTATCCCGTTTAAACTGACGTCCGGCATTGAGGTACTTTGTATAGGTATAGGGAGGCTTGGTGTTATGCAGGGCATTCATAGCGAGGGTATTTGTGACCAGCATAATCGGATTCACTTTCCAGGGCACCTGATAAATATGGCCATCCGCCGACGTAATTTCCCGAATAACGGCACTATCACAGCGGGCCATCATGAACTCCCGGAACCCTTTCAGCGTGTCTAAGGGAATTAATACACCCGCTTTGGCGTACATCTCCACGCTACCCTGCCACATATTGGCGTAAATATCGGGTGTGGTTTTGCCCACCACCGAGGCCAGAATGATTTCTTCACTCGACTGTCCTTCGGGAATAGGCTGATACTGTAACGGCTTATCAGGTCGCTTTTGCTGCCATTGAGCCGTAAAGCTTTTGGCAAAAGCAATTTCTCCCGCATTGTTGGAGCACCAAAACGTAAGCGGACGGTTTGTCGCCTGTTCGCGGTTGCAGCTGGTCAGCCAAAGAAAACAAAGCAGCGCGGAGAGTTTGGCCATTAGATGTAATCAAAGAAGCTAGCTAAACAATCTCTCCCCCTAAAGGGGCTTTCCTCAAATCAGACAAAGCCCCTTTAGGGGGAGAGGTGGTTATTCGACAAGTATTTATTAGGGCTTCTCAGCCGTATAAATTGATTTTACCTGCGTATCACTCAGGGCCACGTTATAAATGCGGACTTCATCTAGATCACCCCGGAAGTAGCCACCCCAAGGGCCGTAGAAATTATTACCGTCGGCATCATCCTTTTGAGAAGCTTCATCAAATTTATACAAGCTCGTTGGCAAATCCTGACCAATGGCTAAGTTAATCGTACTCTTCACCGCCACGGGGTCACCCGTTAGGTTAGGCCAGTTTTTTACCAGGGTTCCGTTCAGGTAAAAATTCATATTACCCGCTTTGTAAGTCACCGTGATATGATACCATTTGTTAAGGTCCAGCGTTGGGTCTGCATTGTCATGGTCGATAATGCCTGTGCCCGTCTTAATTGTAAAGAAGGCGTAATTAGCCTGTTGAATATTGAATTTATAGCCATTCCAACGATTTAGGCCCAACATATAGTTGTTGGCATTACTTGAATCCATACGTGCCCATAAACTGACCGTAATTTCTTTCGATGGATTCAACGCCGTGTTGTAAGGAACTTCAATATTACCACCTTTAAAGAAGTGATAGGCCTTATTATCAACGCCATACCGGTCTTTCGTCAGTGTAGGTGTGCCCGCTCCCCATATGGAAGCACCTGCCTTCAGACTTCCATCGAACCCTTTCCCCGATGCATCTTTGGTGTTCCCATCCATTTTCATATACAGCACCAGATTGGTTGGTGCAATTTGCTGCACCTGCTTACTTAGAAACAGAAGCCCAGCCTGGCCTAAACCAAGTTTGTTTAAACTCTATAGTTTGAGTTTGGCGACCCAAAACTACTGCCTGACTGCGGCCTTTGGTAATCATCATTACTTCTTAAGGGCTACCCGATTAAGCCTGTCATTTTCTAAAAAAACTGGATCGACATATCAACTCAATCAAATTTGTAGTGACTCATTACAAGTTTAGGACTACCAAGAAACTAACAGACTATAGGACCTACCCCAGGGCAGGTTTGTAAGTAATGGGGTGGATTTGCTCCCTAGACTGGCCGAATATGCTGAGTTACCCCGCTAACTGCCTGACCACTAAAAATGTTGGCCAAATCTTACTTTTCATGGACCAGCCGCCCTTCTCCCACACTGACTTTATTGATAGGGCTAACTACTTCATAGGACTGCCTATTACTGCCAGCGCTGTGCAGGTCAATAGCTTGTTTTGGTTTTCAAGATTGGCATTAGAATCTCTGATTGACCACACTGACGCGTGTTTCAGTTACGGCCCTGCTTGGCGGCTGATTGGGCAGACGGGAGAGAAAAATTTGCAGGCGTATCTGCGCGGGGAGGACGTAGCGCTGGAACGCTTAAAAGCAAACGTAGCAGAGAGCCTGCTGCTGTTGCCTCAATAGGATACCCTTTTTATAACAAAAGCAGCCGACACGATTTAATTGTCGGCTGCTTTATCTTTTTGCATGGTGACTTTATTGGAAGGCATTGATCAACTGGGTGGCCGCTAATGTATGAGCCTGCTGGGCTTGAGGGACAATAGCATACATCCCAAAAAACTCATGCGTAGCGCCAGGATATAATTGATAGGTCACCGTAACGCCAGAGTTGGCTAGTTTATCTCGCAAGTACATACCCTCACTTTGCAACGGATCGATTTCAGCCCCAATAATGGTGGTAGGGGGTAGCTTGGTGAGATCCGCTACATCTACCAGCGATATCAACGGACTATTACCATCGGCAGGGCTGTTGAAATAGTTCGCCGTAAAGTATTCCACTAAAGGACGGTTTAATGGCTTGGCATCTTTGTAGATGTTGTACGAAGGAGTATCCAGGTTGTTGTCTGCTACGGGGAATACCGACAGGATATGCACCGGTAGAGCAATTCCCCGATCCCGGGCGAGCATCGCGGTGGTAATAGCCATGTTCCCCCCAGCACTTTCTCCCGCCAGCGCTATCTTAGCCGGGTTACCATTGATCGAGGCCGCATTCTGAGTGACCCATTTGTAGGCGGCATAAGCATCCTCATGGGCAGTGGGAAATTTATTCTCAGGCGCTAAGCGGTAGTCCACCGAAACCACAATGGCTCCCGTTTCTTCAGCTAGTGCCAAGGTTGAATATTCGTACACCTCCGGACTAGCAATGACCCAGCCTCCGCCATGATAATAGACAATGACGGGCAGTGGGCCGGTTTTATTTTTGGGTGTGTAAACCACGATCCGAATGGGAACATTATTATAGCCGGGGATAGTCTGCTGACTACTAGTGACATTTGCCGTTGGTCGGGGAATTTTGTTCTTATCCAGCAAGGAGTTAACTGCATCTTTGAAGGAAGGTTGCTGGCGGGCCTGTTGAGGGGTGAGGGTATTAAGCGGAATGGGACTAAGGCGGCCTAGCTCTTCAATAACAGCCAGCATTTGCGGGCCGATGGTTGGTCCCCAGTCGGGTTTAGGGCTTGTTGACTGGATGCTCTGACCAGGCTGAGGAAGGCGATGATCCTGACAGGCGTATAGCCCAATCATAAGCGAAAAGGCGCCTGCATACAGGAAGTTAGTAGAGCGTTTCAAATAAGAAGTAGAAGTGGCCTCTTGTAGTTTGGCCAGCCAGTTGACTAAGTTATTCATGGAACGTTGCGAAGTTGAGTTTGTCAACAGGGTATACGTCGCATGTGGTATAGGAGATTTTAATTTGAGCAGATTAATGTTGAAAGATGATTAAATGGTCCCTTGTTCCTATTATCAATCTGTTCTAGTAACTGATAGCCCTGCATATTACCGCTGTTGTTGGGCTCTGTCGTGAAAGCCCGCTATCAACTCCGAATTGCTTGGAGCGATAAAGTGTTTGCGCCGGGCTATCATCTGAAGCCACTTACGGAGATAAAGAAGTACATTGATGCTAACCAGCACTTGCCGGGTGTACCCTCGGCAGAACAGGTTGTCAAAGATGGCGTTGATCTGGTGAAAATGAATACTACGCTACTGGTGAAGATTGAAAAGTTGACCTTATATAGTATTGAACTGGAAAAAAAAGGCTAGTAGACAGGAGACAATCAGTCAACAACAGCAAGCAAAAATGAATCAGTTAGAGCGATTACTGAACCAAGTGTTGGGGAGGAAATAATAGATGACAATCAAGACATCACTTAACGGGGGGCGTATTTGAAAAGCTTGATACCTTTTAACCTGCAAATCTCACAATACGCTCCCAATTAAGACGAAGGGGTATCTATAATTCGGGCGTTTCGTGAGCCTGACAGCAAATCAACTGATACCTAAGGGAATTATATCCAGACATTTTAAAGGAAGTCGCATTGGCTGATATGCTGGGGCTTATCATCCGAATGCTACTGGCCCATCATTTTCACCTGATCAGGGTTGTAGGGGCTTCCACTGAGTATGGACAGACGAAGCCAGCCCCCCGATATTCGCCATGAACAAGTTAATACTACTTAGTAAACAGTAGAATGGAACCTTTATGTCGATTAAATGGTCGGCTCTAGGGACAGATCTCATGCTGTGTACAGGCTCAACCTGCATTGTTCTTGAATTAAGCTCATACTCTTTTGGTAACAGGTATTCGATTTCAATTGATTTCGCATATGGAGATAAAACAATATTTGATTATTGACGATACCGAATCAGACGCGCTTTATTTAAAAGGGTTACTGAGCAAGTTTCCTTTTTTTAATCTGGTTGGCATTACACCGACGATTGAAGCGGCTGTCCAGGTTATAACTTCTCAGGAGATTGATCTGATTTTTCTAGATATTAACCTGAATGGTCAACTCGGTTTAACGCTTCTTAAAGAGGGCATTGACTTACCGCCTGTTATTATTACCAGCGCTTATCCGGATTATGCTTTGGAAAGCTATGAGATTGGTAAAGCAGCTGATTATTTATTAAAACCATTTCCGCTAGACCGTTTACACCTGGCATTAACGAGGGCATTTCAATCGCAGAGCCAGGTTAATATGGATGAGATTGACGCGATTTTCCTGAAAATGGGACGAAGGGCTCAACGATTTGCTTTCCAAGCAATTGATTACGTAGAAGCCTCGGGTATTTATACTAAAGTGTATGCGGACAACCAAGTGTATCTAATTAATGAACGGCTTGCTTCTCTGAGTGACCAACTTCCTTCCCGCATGTTTATTCGGGTGCACAAATCTTACCTTATCAATGTCAATAAAATCACCAGCTACGACCGACACACGATTTGGCTTGGCCACACAAAAATCCCAATTGGCAGATCATTTCGCCCTCGCTTGGAGGGCTTATTATCCTTGTTTGACGCAGGTGAAGAAAACTCCGCATAAATCCATACTTGATACGCTTATCATTCGCATACAGGCCTGTTTCTTTTTGTAGCAGGTTAATCAACGACAGTATACTTTACATCTTTTTCATTTACCGCTTTGTTGTGTCTGGATCAATACGCTTTCTACTCACTATAGGCTTTTCAATTTGGCTCTCGGTTACGAGTTGGGAAACGGCTTACGCGCAATCGTTAGCCATTAGTCAGCTAAAAGATAGCTTGCAAAAGCCCCAATCTGACTCTATGCGAGCACTCAACTTAATTGACCTTGGACGAAATTATATCCAGATCAATTTGGATTCAAGTTGGTATTATCTTCATCAGGCGATCTTCCTGAGCAAAAAGCTTCCTAATAAGCGCATACTCACCAAAGCGTATAATGCACTGGCCACGACTTATGTCGCCACGGGAGAGGCCAGTAAAGGGTTAGCCATCCTGCGGCAGGCGGATCAAATCAGCCGCGCCTATCCATTTGACAGTATTCGCCTTGAAGTCCAGGCTAGAATGACCCAAGCCTATCGAATTCAAGGCAATTATCAGCAAGCTCTTCGTATTGGATTAGCACTTGATAATGATCTCGAAAAACATCCTGAGCGACGAGCCGGACTCGTCGTTACCTTGTATAGTGAATTAGCCTTAATCCATCAGCATTTTCAGAATGACTCACTCGCTTTACTGTATTATAAAAAGGCTTATCAGTTTGCTACCAATAGCCGAAATAAAAAATCCATTTTGGCAGCATCCGGTAATTTGGGTGAATACTATGTTACTCATCAAGAATTAAGCCAAGCGGAATTCTATCTAAAAAAAACCTTGGCAATCAGTCAGGAGCTTAAGCTCGATCATAGTACTGCTGAGACATTGCGTAATATTGGCGAGATCAAACGTAACCAGCATCACTACAAAGCGGCAATCGCCTATTATGAACAGGCTTTATCGATTCAAAAGCGGATTGGTGCTAAGGAGTTCATTGGGTATATCTATTTGGAACTAGCCCAAAGCTACGGTTCCCTCAATAACCTATCAAGGGCTTTATCTTTTCTGGAACAGTCAATTACGATTTTTAAGGCTATTCAATCGGCTCATTATCTCCATCAGGCTTTGCTGGTTAAAGTTAAGTTGCAGCAGAGACTTGGGCACGCTGACCAAGCTTTGCAAGCCTTCCAGGAGGCCCAGCTCCTGAGCGATAGTTTGAACGGTTTAGAAAAGCAAAAAGCGATTGCCCAGATTCAAGCTCAGTTTGACGTGGAGCGCCAACAAAACCAAATCGCAAATCTCAAAAAGGATTTGACCTTACAACAACAGACCAAGAACACGATACAATTGCAACTGAGTCTGACGCAAAGTCAACGAACATTATATATAGCTGTTTCTTTCCTGCTATTGCTATTCGCTGGTTTTATGTACATCAACTTCTATAAATTGAAAAAATCCCAACAACTGTTAAGTCAACAGCAGGATGAAATAAAAACACAGAATGAGCAGTTAACGAACCTGAATAAAACAAAAGATCAATTATTTTCTATCATTGGGCATGATCTACGCAACCCACTAGTGCAACTAAAGCAGGAAATTCATCAACTTCAACTAGCTGCCCAGTTAGGTCAGAAACCAGTCATGTCTTCTTTGACTGGCCTTGAACAGAAAACAGATAATATTCTAGCTTTATTAATGACTCTACTTGACTGGGCCTATGTTCAGTTTAAAGGCTTCCAGACCAATTTACAGGTTGTCAATCTAACTGATCATCTCGCTCAAGTGAGTAGTTATTTCTCCGACCGAACGAATCAAAAACAGATTACGATTATTAATCAGGTTGAAGGACATTGTCTTATTATGGCTGATCCTCAGCAGTTGGGAGTTGTGCTACGGAATTTGATGGATAATGCTATCAAATTTACACCCGTGAGCGGCTACATCCGTTTGTTAGCCATTGAGCATGTCAATACCATTGAACTTCAAATTCGGGATACGGGTATTGGTATGACTGAAGACATGATCAATCTTGCCTTTACGAAGCCTCAGGTTCGCCCAGGAACGCAAGCAGAAAGTGGGACGGGTTTAGGGCTTAAAATAAGTAGAGAGTTGCTTATCAAGCAAAATGGCAAACTCGTTATAGAGGGTATTCCCAAAAAAGGAATTACGGTAAAAGTTTTTTTTGATAAACCAGCTCATGCTGATTTGACTAGCGATTAGCCTATAGTAAGTCGTTCATAGCAAAAAACGGGTCGTTTATGTCTATTACGAACTGAAGTACCTATCTATTACTAGTTTCGTAAATAAGTAATTGACAGGTAGGTGAGGATGAGCGGAAAAAAAACAAAAAATCATGGCAAAGTGGTATCTGATCAGCATCAATTGGGTAGGGATGAAGCCAGTCCCATATCAAGCTCGCCTGATCTAACAAAATTTCGGCTCTTGTTGGCCCAATACAAAGCAAAAGTATTTGAGCAGAATGCCGATCTACTTCAGCTGTAACGACTACAGCCTACTTCCATGAAACAAATTCTGTCTGACTAGCCATTGTACGTTGTGGAATGAAAATAGACGAACCGATTGACGGCGATAAATTGCCGCTTCGGCCGCAATGGCGGCCCGGTCAGATAGCTAGTAAATCCCACTTCCGATAGCGACAACAGAACGGCCTTCCGGATCGATTGATTAAAAAACCGTACATTGTTCTCGCCTGTAAAAGGCTGATCTCGGCTCCAAAATGCGACCATTAAGGTCAGTAGTCCCAATCAAGGTGTACTGGTGCCTGGTTAAGTGAGATCGTCTAACCTGCTCAATAAGGGCAGGTTCCCTTTGGTGCCAAGCTATGTGCCCATTAGAGTAACAGACCGTTCACCGTTGCGGTACATTCATATACATAAACAGTGCCCCTTCCTTCATCTTTAGCTTTTTTTGAGTTAGGGTATTCTTTTTGAGACTGGTGTTTTTAGCTTGATGAATAAAATAATATGCGGTTCCTGGTTACGGTAGAGTAAGATTAAAAATCCTCCCTAAGGTGTTTTTTAAAGGTTTGTTTGAAACGCCAACCCAATAATGTAGTGAGCAAATCAGTCGTTAGACGGTCCTGGTAAGTTATTCATGGTAAAAAACAGGTCGTTTATGTAGTTCGGCTGTCTTGTTGTCCACCTGTTTATAGTTTTGCAAAAGGAGTAACAGATAGGCCTGTGAGGATGAGTAATAAAAAACAAAACAATCAAGGTAAAGATCAGTCCGAATGGCATTTAGGGGAAAGGGGAAAAGGCGGTAGTTTGCCTGGCTTTTTTCAGCTAGCTACTTCACTAGATTTATTCCTGAGAAGAAATAAAATTGACTAGCAATAAACTGCTTATAACCAGTGTACCTTTCATGAAGCGAAAGCGATTCGCAGCTGCTCAAGTACAGCACAAATTTAAGCCAGACCAGGTCCTTTACTTAATTGGTGACGTTAATTACTGCATGGTTTATTTGCTCAACGGGAAGTCGGTTTTATCAAGCAGGACTCTAAAATGGTATAGTGAGCGGTGGCCTCAGTTTGTGCGCATTCACAAAGCCAACCTGGTTAATCCTCAGCACATTCATAGCTGTGTTGTGATTTCCTCCATCGTAGCCCATCTGATTATGCAGAATGGAGCTCGTCTTTCCATTGGAAGAAGGCGAATCAAAGGGGTTATTAATCAATTAGAGGGTAATTTGTCTATATATTCCACCGCTAATAGGCATCTGTGGAGATCGGAACAGGTCTTCTTTAGACCAGCGCATCATCAGGTTTACGACCAGGAACTTGCCTGACTCGTCAGGTAGGATATACCTGACGGAACTTGTGTTGAATTAATCTACCTATGAGGCTTTCCATTTCTAAAAAAGCCGTTTCAACGGTTCCCTAAAGGACAGATCATCAAAGGCTTCAGCGAGTATATTGCATATTGGCAGGATTTTGGCAGTGTGTTTCTCGGTGAATAGAATTGCAATGTTGCAGTCAAAAAACATCTATCTACTGGAAGAATACATCAAAACGTTGATCGCAACGGAAGTCGTCTTGCCTGGTATCTTACCCCGTCGGTGGGGGCACGAATTCTGCCGCTCAGAGCTGAGAGGTATTTATTTGGGGCTGAAATTTGTAATTAAAAGGGCCCGCCCATTTCTGGATAGCCATATGGTTGACACATTTGAGCAAATCGAGGAATCCAATCCAATCGCCATGCACTGGTTTCTATGCGCTTATTGGGAGAAACTGGTTGTGCTGTTGACGTTTTATACTCATCTGGAGAAGTATTACCTAGCTAATTTGAATTAAATGCTCGTTTGTTTATAGAGTCGCCTGATAAGTAACCGGAATAGGGCTAGTGTGTCCATAGTGCCCCGCTGATCTCCACTCCAATCACAATACTACCTTGATCGCTCCGAATCATGCTGGCAAACAACGAACCCGCTGAAGCCACTTGGGAGCCAACTAGCAAAATGGTCATGCCGCGAAAGCTATGCACAAGCTAATTTAGACTGCGACTAAACCGTCCTTATTGACAATAGCAAAACGCAACGCTAGCAAGCTTTCGAGTTGAACACAATACGGCTCCAACTGGCCTAAAAAAGCCATTACTTTCGACTGGAAAAGAGTAAAATCAGCATAGAATAACGTGAATAATGGGCTACGTTGTTAAATATCCACCTGTTCTGGGAATGAAGACCGATGGCTTGTTCGGGTAAAAACAATAGGCAATCAAGCCCGAAAGGATGTGGGCAATAGCATTGTAGGGATTCCGATGGCGCGTAGGATCAATGTCAAAAAGAGTCATCAATAAATCATTGACTGATTCAATTAACGCTCGTTTGCGCAGTTTGATTTTGTGCTCCAAGGGCATAAGCTGGTTTTCATCTTCGCACGTACTTTAGTAATTAGGTGTAACCCCCGCTCATAAAAGTGTTCAAAGAGCGCACTTAGATAGCCTTTGTCGCCAATGCAATGTCCTTTTAAATGATCCAGTAAATAATGTAGAACCTGATGATTGTTGTCAGCCACATTACCTGGCGTTAACAAAAAACTTACGATGTCAGCAAAGACACGATGGAAATGAATACGACGATTGTCACAGACAGGCAGTTTTTTACTGTCCACAAAATAAGTACTGGTAAACTGGCTTTTACGACAGCGGTACTGAAGGAACAAAAATAGGCCTGGTAGCACCTTGGTGATGGTGATCACAAATCGCTCATAGCTGATCAGGCGTGGGAAGTACGAATGAAGTTCGGTTTGTACCACTTGGCGGTATTAATACCGCACGGATTTCCATGGGTTATGCAAGCGTTGGCGCATAGTTTTTATCATATTTCTGCTGGCGGTGAATCACCGAGCAGACACGATGTAGGAGTTTGTTGCGAACCGCGTTCAGAACTAACATTTTGTTCTTACCATCGCCTACTTTCCGTCGATAATAATCACGTAGCTCACCTTTCATCTGGATAACCGACATGGCACCCAAATGGAAGACGGATTTCAAGCGTAAACGAGCATGTTGGCTGACACGCGTTTTGCCACGCACACTACTACCCGACCGGTATTCAAAGGGCGCCACTCCAGCGTGAGAGGCCAATTTTTTGGGATCGTTGATGGCCTTGAATTCGTTAGTAGCTACCAGTACTTCAGCCGCAAGGGCATCACCCACACCAGGAACAGAGGTGATCCAGCCGAAAAGCTCTTTCAAGCGCTCATCGCGCTGAATAAGCGTATTGATTTGTTTTTCGGCACTGGCCAAATCGGCATTGATAGCTTTTAAGGAGGCCTGGCAGTTTTTGGCCAGTTGCTTTTGGCGTGACTTTTCCACGAAGCCCTGCTGTTCGGCAATAGGTTGTTGAAGGTGCTGGCGAACTCGAAGATGTCGTTGACGGAGGGCACTCAGTGTTGCCAGTTTTTGCAAAATGGGCCGTGGCGGCTGCCACAGGCCCATTTTATCTCGAAAACGGAAGGCATACTCGGCAATGCGGACTGCATCAATGGTGTCGCTCTTACCGCGCTGAAGGCCCCCTGCCTTCTTAATTTGAAGACTGCTTTCCAGCCAAATCGGTAGCTTCAGTTTGTAAAGGGAAGACAAAAGATGAGCACAATAAATCCCTGTATGTTCGAGGCAGCAGACCGATTCCGCACTTGTAAAGTAAGGCAAGGCCTTACTTACTTTCACTGTCGTTCTGATCGCTGCTGGTGAGTTAGCCGATTGAAGTTGCAAGACCGTAGTTTTGCCATCAAAAACGGCCCAGTCAAGTGTAGCTTTTGAAACGTCAACACCGATGAAGTAGCGAATGTCCATGCGAGATCGTAATTTAGGGTGGTTATTAAGTCCTTGCTTTGGTACTCAAACCCTTGCTAATGGGCCTAGTTGCCCGAATTTCCATTTGAGCCTTCAAGCAAGTAAAACAGGGTGGGTCCTGACCGCGACGGCGGACCGTTCCGTGCCTAGAGCTGGAACTCTGCGGCCCCATAGGGTAGCCCACCCTGTTCACTAGTTGGCAAGCTACCAAATCTTGGAATCTTACCACAAGACAAACCTAAAGGGCGGCCCCGCCGAACCATTTGTAGCCCGAGTAATGATAAAACACTAAGATGGTCATTTGCTCGCTGTGACTTAGCTCGCTAGCGGGTTTGTCCAGCGATTCTTGTCCGAGTTGGCGGCTGGTCTGCCAAGCTTGAAGGGCTAAACAAAAATCATCAATGGCAACGAATAGCTCAACGAGCTTATCTTTTGTAGCTTGGGGCAGCATAGGACGAAAATTGTAGGTTAGTGACTCGACACCACAAACATCCACAATTTCTCGCCCTTTTTCCATATAAGCCTCTGTTCATCAGTAGCATAACCCCATTATTCACGTTAATTATTATCCAGACCGCGCTTTCTTGCCCATCTGACAAATTCGTCGGCAGATCCGAGCGTAAAACGGTCAGCAGCCAGTTTTTTCCATTTCTTTTCCTCCAGAAACAGCTTAATGTTGTCTATCCGGGTTTGGTAGTTGCGCTTTGTTCCTTTGTTTTATAGGTAGCTTCTAAATGTTGCTCAAATAAATCCACCAGTTCCAAAAATATATAGGTGGGTTTCTGTTTGTTGGTGTAAAGATCCGCTAAATGTTGAGCGCTAACGGGTTCATTTACAGACTCGAATTGAAGGAATAGCCTGGTTATATCTGACTGAATTTGAGATAATTTTAAGTTGTCATCATTGACCCTTAGGCTTTTACCTTTGATTCGCTGTTTGTCAGAGTCCCATTCCGAGGATTCAACTTTAATGAATGTGGAGAAATCATTAGCCGGAATGCCATCTATTTTGATTCGACAATAGATGGTAGCTTTTACACTTTGGCTTTTGCGGCCGTTGCGTTTAATGGAAAGAACGCGCATTTTTTGTGATACATAATTTTAGGTATTGGTTATTAAAAAAGTCGCGAAATTATGTAACCAATGCGACTATATTAATATCAAAATACATGAGTTTTATCATGTTGATTTCTGTCATTTTTTAACACGTCATTAACCTGGAATTAATATTTTTTTAAATTCTCTATTAATCAGTACTTATTCGTTTGTGAATTTTTGACAGAAATTAGGTACACCCCAAAAGTTACACCGTTGCAGGAAATTGACAGAGAGAGAAATAGGGCGTAGAAACGCAAAAAGCCCACTTTTGGTGGGCTTAAGGGGCTAGAATTAAACTATCCAGTGCACTCGTAGGGATTATGAGGCACGCAATTAAATCCTTGTCTATTAGGTCTTTACTACCGCAAAAGTAGCTGGTGTACCCCAAATTGCACCCATTGCCCTAAAAAAAAAGCCTAAGCAACGGCTTTTTCATTTTTAGGATACATAGGAACAACTCGACCCTCAGAGGGTACACCGTTAAGAAAATTTGAGCCTGACGCTATACCTGGCCGACTAATAAGAGCGTCAATAGTACGCTGTAAACCTTTTGAGATTTCCATTGCTGCCTCCAGCTCCCTGTCTGCTGCCTCCAGTTGTTTATCCTTTATAGCAAGCTGCTCTCTCAGCTTCTCAAACTCTAATAATATTCTATCTGCTACTTGAGCGCCAAAAGATGCAGGTTCTACTAGCTTAGGCTCCTGCTGGCTCTCTGTAAGTTCGGCTACACTCATCTGAAAAAAAGCAGCAATCTGCTCCACTCGTTTAGCTGATAGCGTATTGTGCTTTAGCATATACTCAAACCCTGGAGCAGTCATTTCCAAAGTGTCGTATAGAGATTTTTTCGAGTGCCGACCCTCTTTTAATAGGGTTTCAATCCTTTCTTTAAACTGATAAGGCATTGTTTTTCAGTAATTTAAGTGAATATGTTAAAACAATTTTAAAACTAAATTATAATCTTACTTGCATTAGATTAAAAGTCAGCTTTATATTTGCATCATACTAAACGGGAATTGTTACAAAATATGTAACAAATTTTGTAACAACTACTAAGGAAAGCAAAGAAAAGTTTGTGAACGGTTAAAATATCTTATGAACGAGCGTATTGATGTACATTATAATTTTCTTGAAACTTATGATAGAGCGCGCTGGAATAATTTTAGAGCTGAATTAATGAGGCTAGAATTATTTAAATATTTTGAACGCTCAATACTTAAGAATGAGAAAGTTACGCTTGTAAATCTTCCTTCTTGGGTTCGTACTTGCATGGTTCGTTTTATGCCGTGGTGGAGTCAGGAAAATTTTGATTCGCTAACCTGGCCAGAGTTACCAGAATTGAAAGAAGTAGAATAATTTTTTATATCAATTCCTAGTCAACCTTTAACATGTTTCAACAATACTATCTAAGCCGGGAGCAAATTGAGGCTCTGTCTATTGACGAATTAGGCCACGAATACGAGAAAGCAAAGAATCATTTAGATGCCTTGCTTAAAGTCGTGGAGACTAATAACGCGCTTAAAGTGCCACTGTTGGATCTTATTAAAAAGGCACGCGTCCAGTACGTGCTTTTGCGTAGCCGGGAATATAGCCCCGTCTATTTCAGACATTTAAAACTAGCTGCCTAGTGTCACGAGTTGCGGCACTGGCAGAAATGGAGAGTAAGCTGCAAAGTGGGCTCTCCGATATAGGGAACGAACATAAACAGAGGGTAGCTCTCCAAGCCATCATAGTTAAGGCCAGTATGGCAAAAGAGCCAGTTCTGGAGTGGTTGGTTAAGCAGTTAAGCGGCCAACAAATTAGCCAGGAGCTACCCACTGTTAAAACGTTTAAGTGCCCGATTTGTAGCCGTGAGTTTGGCTCTCATCACGCACTTTGTGGCCATCAAAAAAGCCACAAATAGAATACGGAACTTTAGTATAAGGGTAGTATCTGGCATTTGGGGCCAGTGGTGGTGGTTCGAATCCATCAAGTTCCGCAATGGCATAGGGCCATGAGGTTAAAAGTTTAGGAATTGAGTATGGTGTTAACGGCCTGGCTATGATCCAGGCCATTAAACTCTCTCTTTTCAAACGTTTAACGTATATCCCAAACCGTTATAGTACTAATCTGTTGCCTGGTGCACCTGGCAGAAATCCATTTAGATATTCTCAAAAATAGCCTTAAAGGGCTGACTGTTAGACTATTGTCCAAAGTTTATTTTTTTTTAGCTCTGGGCTTTCTATAGAGACTCTAAAGAAATGTTTTACGGTAAATCTATAGACCGTTAAATCGTTGGATGCTGGATAGTGCTTTAAATACTATAGAAAGAAAAAAAAAGCTCAATTCCTCCATGAAACGCGAAAAGTCCTCAAAATCAGCACTTAAGCCCGATTTAGAACAGTCATTATTTAAGTTTCGGCTATTCTTTCACGAAACGACCGACGAATACAGAGCCAAAAATGGCAGGCCGTGGCTCTGGTATTCTTACGATATGCCAGAGGAGCGGGAAATGTTTCCTCCAGGCCTGGCTCCAGATCTCAGAGCACTCCACACCGAACTCCTTAAACGCGCTTATAAGTGGCCGGATCTGTTCGATTTTCTAAAGGAATGCTATCCAGTTTATCACCTGAATGTCAATGCAGATCCAACCTTAAAATATTATCTACCAAAACACCAGATTCCAAACCTTAACGATGTTTCAACCCGTTACGCGGAAACTCTGGAGGCTCTACTTTCTCAATTGGGCGTAATTGACTGGCAGATAAGACACGCATCAAAAAGCCGAACATTGCCAGGTTTTTCTCCTATCAAGCTGCCGAGCCACGAGTTTTACGGAACGGCCTATTTTGAACGAAATCCACAAATAAGCTACTGGTTTAGCACTAAAAAACTCAAGCTGGTGGAGGTCTATGATAACCGATGTTACAGCCCAAACAATAAGATAGGCACCATCGGCCAGGATGAATTTCCAGAGCCAAAAGGGGTACTCTCACCACCACCCAGAATAATACGGCCAGGCCAGGCCTCCAATGGCCGAACTAACCAGCCTATTACGGTTGGATCAATCTTAAGCCACGTTTCACAATCCTAACTTATTGCCATGCAGGTAGAACTTTTTCCAGCAGCCACAGCTCCAGAGCCAGCAGCAAAAAGCCGTAAAAAAGCAGCCTCAATTCCCGTAAATCGCTCTGTATTAGGCACATTTTCCTTTGATTCCTGGGTGAGTTATCCAGCCAGGGCGGTAAATGCAGAGGATGGATTACGCATAGAGTTTTCGGTGCCTATCCACTCGGATCTGGTGGCAGCAATTAACAACCCAGATAAAACAGAGATCCTTTGTAAGTATCGGGTAAAAAAGGGCTTTAAATGGGGTGAACTTGGCCGTAGAGCCACGATAAAAATTGAGGCTGATTTAAGCCAGGGGCCAAAGGGAGGGCTTTATTTACACTGTAAGAGCGTTGAAATTCTCAATCCAGTGGCCATCAATAGCTCCAAGCCATCCAGCGCCCAACTCAAAAAATGGGCAAAAGCAGCAACTGCTTAAAAGATGCCCCAAAAAAGGCCGAAAAAGTAAAATTCTCCACCTAGAGCCGATACATGGCCAGCGTTAAGAGATCTTTTTTTTTACCAGGCTCAAATAGGCCAAATAGCTCTAAATGTCTTAAAATCAATATGTACAGAGTCACGCTTAAGCTCTACCGGGAGCAGGTTAGGCAGCTCATTTTGTTTATCCCAGATCCTGGATATATCAGCAAAGCGGACACCGTAAACCGGACACTTGAGGAAATCCTGATACTGGAATGGAGAGCCAAATTAACTAGGCTTCAGATCAGAACCTGGAGCGAACGGGACAACAATAAAAAATACGGTCTGAGTCTACCAATGTCGGTAGCCGTGGCATTCTGGAAAGACCTCCAAAACTATGAGCTCACTCCAGAGCTCCGCCAATTACTCGGAGAAATCGACCATGAGTTAGTCGATGCAGGCCTAAAAAGTTAACCCTTAGTCAATTACATCCATGTTCAAAATCCTTTTTACCTGTTCCCTACTGGCAATTCCTGCCGTAATCATTTCGGCCTGCCTGGCCATTGTCATTGCCAGCTTTATGCTCATCTCCCTGCTTATCAATCCCATGTTCAAGCTCATGGACAACTCAATAAATCAATTCGCCAAACCAGCAAAATTTAATCCGTATGGACACGAGTAAACAAAAATTAGCGGTGAGCACATTCCTCCAGGAGATTGCTCTTTTACTACTGGCCAGCCAGCCAATTAAGAGCAAACTCCAAGAAGGTGCAGACAAAAGCCGGGGCCGAATTTTGGCCGATCTCAAACCGGAGGAGCGGGTGCTTTACCTGGCCAGCCGTGATGTAATTCTAACACTAGCCAGGCAATTAGCCAACTGTCAAAATATGGACATGCTAATGAAAGTATTGCAAATAGTTCAAGGCATTACAGAGGGCAGCGTAACGGAATATAAAGAGGTAGAAAGCCAACTAATAGAGGCCTAAACCGATGGCAAAAGCAAGGGTAACACCAGCGCTGGAGGCCATCACAAATGCACTCCAGCCAACCGGAAAGCTAACCGGCTGCATACAAGCCGGATTCCAGAAAGCCATCATTACATCTGCTCAAGGCATAGCCATGAGAGAGCACATACTGGCCACGGTGGAGCTCTGCCAGAGCCAGGCAAAAGAGCTGGAAAAGCTAAGAGCTCAACTACTAGAAAAGTCTCAATTAACCATCTAAACAGTTACCAGAGTGAAATTAAATCAAATCCAGGCCATTGGCCGTATTGGCAAAGATGCCGTTATCCACAACCACCAGGGCAACCAATTTTTATCCTTTTCATTGGCCATTGATGAGACATACAAAAACAGAGATGGCGTAAAGGTTGAGCGGGTAACGTTTTACGATTGCGTATCAAATCAGGAGCGTTTTTTTAAGGTGGCCAACTGGCTAACTAAAGGCCGTGAGATTCTGGTGGAGGGCAAACCATCGGTAAGGACTTATGAGAAGGATGGCAAAATCTATGGCACCATCAAAATAGAAATAAATAACATCTCATTAGGCAGCTCCCCACACGACCAACGGCCAGCAGCAGCGGCAGGAGCAGCTCCTGCAACACAGGCAGCTCCTGCCACTCAAACGACTACAGCAGCAGCCACGGCTGGCTCCTTCACTAGTGAAGCAGGGAGCGACGATTTGCCATTCTAATCCACCTTAAGTAGCCATCATTTAATGCTAGTTGACTCGCCTACCGAAGAGCAAATCCAAGACAATAAGGAAATACAGGACATTTTACTAGTTCGCTTCAATCTGCCATTAAACAGTAAAAAGAATTGCGACTGTAGCCACTGCAAACGCCTAAACCAGATCTCTGGAGAGATCCTGGATAACCCAGACGACACTTACAGGCCAAACATCATCCCACAATTAGGAGGCAAAATTTCTACTAAAATCCGTCGATAACCCAACCAAAACAATGGAAACAATCACAATCACTTTAGAGCAATACGTTAACACATTCCCCGATGGAGAAAAATGGTATTTCAGCTCTCCAGGCCTCAAAAAGCTGGAGCCAGCCGAGGATAGTATGATTTCTGCATTACGGAGGAAATGCGAGTTTAAAGGCCAGGAGATTAACATTCCACGGATCTGCAAAAACGTAGTAGACCGAGCGCAAAAAGGAATCCTGCCAAAGCCTTACCACCTGCTTTATGTAGCCAGTTGTCTGATACGAAAAGCGCCTTTCATTAGCTACACAGATGCCTTTGAGTTGGTCATGTGGCACGTTGTCCAGAATCTGAATGAGCGCTATAAAGCGGATAAGATCCCGCTAATTCTGGAGCTTGGAGAGAAGGAAAAAGTAAGAGCCGGAATAGAATAAATCACCAGCCTGGCCATCAACAAATGGCCAGGAATAAGTCATACTAAAATGATTACGCGGGAACGAGTAGAACAAATCACAGCAGAATTAAAGGAGTTTGGGGAACAGGTTAACAAGACCAGAGACAAAAGCCAGGATGTGGACGAGATCTTTATTTTGTACGGAGTCTCCAAACAAATTGCCATTCTCACCGACACATTAGAGCCACTACTTTAACCACCAGCCTGGCCAGATCTGGCCAGGCTTAACCAGTTCTTTATATGCCAAAGGGATACAATGCAGATGGCTCCAAAAAAATAAGGCCAGCAAACTCTGGCCGAAAGAAAAAAGAGGGTAAAAAGATCCACTCAAAGCTGGCCGTGGATGTAATTCAAATACTTTCAAAGTTGGATAATCCAGTGGCGTTCATTGAAAATGCGATAAGAGAGAAAGCTGTGAGAGGAACCAGCAAACGTTTGACGGAGCTACCTGGTGGCATTCAAAAAGGCACCCAGATTGATTTAATGGATATGCTGGAGCAGATTAAGGTAGAAAAAATGATGAGTTAATAAACAATAAGCTTAGCTAGTAGGACTCATATTCAAACGTCTCTGTCCTGTCATTACTACCCGTGCTTACTTTTTTGACGATTAGACCATTTGAATCGGTGATAATATTCTGGAAAGCATGGGTATTCTTGCTGAATGTAACAGAGAAGTCAGTATATTCAGTAAATCTTATCAGTCCATAAAATGGATTGGGATTCTTATCGTATTGATAAAAGATTGAACTATAACTATTGCCTAGGCCATCAGTCCGATCTATCTGAATAAGATTATCATTCTTATATGTATAAGTATCTATTTCCTTAGAAGAGCTAGATATATAAGTTGCTTTAATCGGCAGCTTCTCATTATTGTACTCATATTGAATCATTGAGCCCAATTTTTGTGGAGGCTGTTGGTATTGAGTTGAATAATTTTTTGCCAAAGTAAGATTTCCACTCCCATCGTATTCATAAGTAGTAAGGTAATTCTCGTAAAAGCCTGTATTATCTCCATTAGGTAAGCCCTCGACACTAATTAACTGGCCAATTTGATTATATTTTAAAACAGTTCTTTGGGTTGCCTTATATATTGTACAGCATTGTTTAGCATCAGCCGTTATAAAATAATCTAAGCGCCCAAGGCTATCATAGTGATATTTGGTAAGCGTATAATATCTAAAAGTAGACGATTCTACACTCCATGATTTTATTCTGAATTTAGGTGCAGTGCCAACTGTAATACTAAATTGAGCAGATGCGCTGAGCCCTTGACTTGATTTAGCTATGACTATACCCGATACGGTAGAATTATTGCCGACATTAGGTATGATTAACGTCGTGTCAGTCAGGTTTTTTGCCAAAGTATCTTTATAAACTACAGAATAGGTAATCGAATCTCCGATGGTTGCTTTCGCTTTTGTCCAGGTCAACTGAATATCATAGACAAATTGTGTTGGCTTAAGGTCTGCAACACCAAGTATTGGTTTAGCCGTCACAGTAAAAGGGCTAAGCTCAGGATTGGGCTCATTGTTTCTTTGGCAGGCAAATAGACCTATCGACAATAGTATAATTATGTATGTTTTGAAAATAGTTGTTATCTCCATTGTGATTTCGGTATAGATATATAAAGTTAATGCTGCTTGCATTATTTACCACCAGCCACGGCCAGCCAGCCGTGGCTTTTTTATGGGGCAGGCGAACCTGTCCTTTTGGGTGGCCTGATCCGGTGCCAGCTTTGGACTATGAACATTATAAAAGCTATCTGGGAATTTTCAAAGGCAATTACAAACGCTTTGCCTGGGAGGTTGCGGCCATCCTGCTCTCCATTGTTGTAACCTGGTTAATCGGCCATTTCTCTGGCCAGGGAGAGCTCAAGGCCTGCCAGGATGAGCGCACTATTTTACTCCAGGAAAAGGCCAGCGCTCAAACCGTTTTAGACTCCATCAAATGGAGCAAGGTGATTAATCTCAAGGAAACACAAATTAACTCGCTCCAACATGAAAACAACCGATTACGGGAAAAGGCTGCTCTGGATTCTGCTGCTAACCACTCAGAGCTGGAGGCTATGCGCTCAATCAACAAACGGTACAAAGCAAAGTGATAGCCTGGCCGTGGCCGTGGATTTTATCCGTAATGCCAGGCAGGTGGAGCTGGATCTGATTAAAGGCGATTGGGCTATAAAAAGAGAGGTGGTTTACGTGGCTCAACTCAGCAAACAGGAAACCACCATTAAGCAGCTCACTGGAGATGTGGCCAGCCTTACGAAAGCAAACGGCAATCTATCTGCCGACTTGACCAATACAAAGCAAAAGCTAGGAGAGCAGACACTTAAGACTAACCTGGCCAGGCTGGAAATTTGGGCTATGCGGGTGGCCGTAGGACTCTACATAGCAGGCAAAATAAAGGGCATTTTACCCTAACTAAACCGTCCTTTCTGGAGCTACCTGGCCGGTGCAACTTTGGCCAAGAGTTAAGCAACCACCACAGATGCAACTAGTCAAATTTATCACTAATTCAGATGGGCCAGTACGAGAGATCCACATTAATCCTGAGTTCGTCATGGACGTAGAGCAAAGCGTACAACGGCCAGCCGATGAGAGCTTTATTACCCTCATGGATGGCCGTAATTATCGGGTAAATGTGTCGGTGGCCGTGGCCGTTAAACGCATTGCGTTAAATGGCAAGTAACACCAAAACCATTACCAGGAGGGCCATGTTTGCCGAAATCCACCAGGATACCCTGGAGGGTGGAAAGAGCCATATTTTCTCTCTCAAATACGCCAAAAAAGATAGTACGGTAGGCTATAAGGCCAGAGTCCGAAAGTGCTCCAAAAACTTGCCAGGTGCTCAAGGCTACCGGGGCAACATCAATTTAAACCACGTGCTCCTGCTGGAGAACCTAGACAACAAAAATCAGCCATTCGAGATCTGCATTGATCTGATTCTGGAGTACAACGGCCAGCGAGTGGTGCACACTTATTAAACGCTATGGAGTGGATTAGTGACAATGCGGTATTGATACCGAGCGAAAAAAACGGCTCATTGCTCCAGCTAGTCGATGGCCGGGATCAGGTGTATGGCTCCCGGTCGATGCTTTCCCAAAGCGGTGGGCGGGACTGGATACCCTGGGGAGATGCGGACAACCAGCCCAATCAGATGGCCAAACTGGTGCAGAATAACAACCAGATCAGGCCACTCCTGGAGGCCACCAGAGATATGATTTACGGCTCTGGCATCGGCTTCTTTGAGCGGATCTTTGAAGGCAAAACCATGCGGCTGGAGCCCTTTACGGATGCCAGGCTGGAGGATTGGGTGTATGAAACGGAGCTAACCAATTACATCATTGCGGCTATCAATGAACGGGTAACAAATGCCAATCATTTTACCCGCTTTGAGTTTACCGTGGATGGGATGCCACTGCTCTCCATTTCCGACAGTTTTACCACGCGGATAGGCCTGCCCAAAAACGGGAAAGTGGTTAACTACCTGCAAAATCCATTCTTTGGCGAGGGCCGGGGGTTAGTGGGCAAAAGCGACTCCATACCGGCATTTAACCGCAAAGATCCAAAGGCCAGCATAGTAAGTCTTTTCCACTCCAGGGAGCACATTAGTGGCAATCCATTTTATGCGTTTCCCTCCTGGTGGTGTTCCCGCGACTGGATCGAAGTGGCCAACCTGATACCGCTCTTTCACAAATCAGGGCTCAAAAACGGATACAACATTAAGTATCTGATTAAGATGCCCAAAGACTATTTCGACCAGGAAGGGGGCAAGGATCTACCACCCGACAAGATCCGCCAGAAGTGGGCCACCTTTGGTGAGAACCTCAAACAGTGGCTCTCAGGCGTGGACAATGTCAATAAATCGCTCCTGGTTAGATACCTACGTGGTGACGATGGCAAAGCGCTGGAAAGCATTGATGTGGTGCCCTTGAAAAACGAAATGTCCGACGATGCCTATGCGAAAGTTTGGGAAATGGCCGGGGTTTCCATCACCAATGCCGTGGGCATCCTGCCGGTTCTGGGTGGCGTTACGCCAGGCTCAAAAAGTGGCGACTCTGGGAGCCAGGTAAGAACGGTGGCCGATTATCAGCAGCATTTCAGAACACCCGTCCAGCGGCAGATTTTGCTGGAGCCAATCCAGATGGCCCTCCGAGCCATGAATTACACCAATATCATTCCCGTATTCAAGGAGGTACAACTCACCACCCTGGACAAGAATCCAACCGGCAAACAGGCCGTTGTAAACCATTCCGCATAATGCTAACCGCTGAGATTATTAAGAGCCAATTGGGCGGCATCCAGGCCTCCATCAACTTTAAAACCCTGGAGCCATTTGCCAACTTTGCCGAGCGTTGGTTTACCGAGCTGGTGGGGGTGCCACTCATGGAATACCTCCAGGAAATTACGACTCCAGAGGCTGGCAGTGATGAGGCCGATTTACTTTACCTGGCTCATTCCTGCATGAGCTGGAAATGTTACGAGCTGGCATTTCCCCACATGAAATTTAAGGCCGGGGAGTTAGGGCTGCAAAAGGTCAACGGCCAGAACGCGGTGGCCATTTCCAAATGGGAATACGTGGACTCAAAGGAGGCAAATCTGGCCATGTTGGATCTGGCTCTGGAGAACTTCTGGAGTGCAATGGAATCCATTAAACCAGCGGCCTGGACGAGCTCCACGGCTTACGCCAAACGCCAGCAGGTGTTTATCCGCTCTGCCGGGGAATTATCCGAACAGGTGCCCACATTAGGCCGTAAAAACCGACTCTTTGAGCAGCTCCTTACGTACATCCGTAGAGCCGAACAAAACTACATTCGGCCAATCCTGACCGATGCCGATTATGTAGCCCTTAAAGTAAAGTGGCGCGATCCAGCAGCCACCTGGAGTGCAGAGGAGCAGATGCTGCTGGACTTCATTCGGCCAGCGGTGGCTCATATGGCACTCTTTGAGGCCTACCCGTATTTGCCCCTTACCCTGGACATTACCGGCATCACAGAAAGCCGCTCGAAGGATGGCACACTGGAGCAGGTGGCTCCGAGCGATAACAATAAGGGCACTCAAAAACGGCAGCTCTACCAGGATGGCCAGCAGTTCCTGGCCGATCTCACCGAATACCTCCAGGCCACGGCCACGGCCAGCCTGTTTCCAGCCTTTTACCAGGCCCAACTGGCTAAAGTGGGCACCCAACAAACCGACGATTTTACAAACGAGTCTTTAATAATTCTGTAGCATGAAAACGCAAAACAAAGCGACAACAACAGCCAACCAGGTAGGTGGCGTAGTGCATCCACTCAATCAGGCTCAACCCTTATTGCACGTTATTGAGCCAGTTCCTCCAGCGCTCACTCTGGAAGAACTGGCCCAACAGCTCCAAGCGCAAAAAGAAGCGCTCCAGGAGCAGGAGAATGAACTGGAGCTAAAGCTGCAAGTAGCGGCAGAGCAAGAGCAGGCCAGAAAGCTGGAAGAATACAACCATTTGCGGGAGGATGCTGCTGGATTCCGCTTAACAGCGGCCAAAGAGGAGGATGAGGCCAACAAACGGATGTATGTGCAGTGGGCGCTGGATGCCGACAAACAAGCCAACCAACTGGCCAGGGAGTTAGGCCTGGCCGTGGAGGAGCCCGAAGAACACCAGCAGGAAAGTAAAGCCGTGAAAGCCGTGGCCTCATTGCTGAAACACCGTTTAGGGGCCGTCGTGCAGATCTCGCTCTTACTGCTGGCCATCTGGGTAGCAAATCACTATTTCAACAGTACCGGGGAGCACATCAAAGAGGCAAACAAGGTGCTGCCAATTGAGCAGCAGATGAGCGCTTACGACGAAACATCTATCCAAAAGTTCTTTTTTGAGAAATGGGTGGAGTTTTGGGATCTGCCGGTGGGATTGCTCAAACTCTTGATTATGGTGCCTTTCGTTGCTTTTTACATGCTGCCGTTTATACGTTCCCGTAAGGATTTTTTCACCGAGTTTTTTGAGGATTTAACACCCTATCAGCGATGTCTACTAACGCTTTCCTTTATTGCCTTGTTTGTGTTACACTCTGCTCTCACGCATGGAGTCAAACCCTAAAGAAGCAGCCTAAAAAGGCTATCGTGCTGGCCACCTATCCAGCCAAACCGATTACGTTAGATGAGACGAAACTACGGCAGGCCATCTATGACTCAGCGGCCACGTTTTTAGGCCTAAAAGAGCTCACCGATCACAATGATGCCGAATGGATCAGCAAAATTAATCTGTCCAATGGCCTACCGGAGCGCTCCCTGTATTGTGCCAGTGGCTTTTATTTCGCGCATCGAATCAACGGGGTAAAGCTGCCGGTAAAGGCGGTGGGGATGGTGGCCAGTTACTTTGCCGATCCGAAAAAAATCATCTATCGACGAAACCAACGGGGCAACCAGCGCAAAGGCATCAAACCGCGCCGAATGGATGCCGTTAGTTTGTACGTGTCGCACATTGAAGGGCTGGCCGTGGAGGAGTGGGATATGGACGAAGAGGAGGTTTACCTAATCGGATTCAATACCACTGGAGGCCGTGGCACCGTTGGCGGCTGCTACCGGAATAGGCGCAAAAAGTCGGAGATAAAACTGATTGCCAACTGGATTACACCCTATTTACTTTCTCTCAAACAGTAATCGAATGAGATACGCTATTTACATAATCTTACAGCTCATACTCCTGACTCTGGAGTTTAGTACGGCCATTATTTATTGGCTCCCGGTTCGGATCGTTTGGGGCAAAAACTCATTTGATTATCTGGCTACGACTCAATATTCTAGTTTTTACCAGTGGTTCAAAGAAAAGCTACGCAACTAATGCAAGAGATCAACTTTAACGGCCAGGCCAAAGAACTACCCGAAAACTGGAAAGAGGTTAAACCGGAGCACCTGCCAAGACTTCTCCAACTGGTGTACTTTACACCCGATACACCCGAAAAATTCCACCACATGCTCCAGATCCTGCTGGATATGGGCGGCAAGCAATGGAGGGCGTTAATGCGTAAACATTTCGGGCCAGGTATCCGCAAAAAAGTGAAAGAAGCCAATGCCATTGTACTCCACGAACTCATCCACCAAGTCCGGTGGATGAGTAAGGAGCTCTCTACGGAGAAACCCTTTCCATTGCTCCAGTATAAGGAGTGGAGCCTATTACTGCCGGAGGAGGATTTTCTTACCATGAGCTTTGGCGAGCTCTCCGATGCTTACATACATTTCCTAGTGTGGATCAAACAACTCGTGCCCGGAGACACTCACTTAGATCTGTTAGTGGCCACCATCTGCCGACCAGAGCGAACGGGCGAGTATTGGCTGGAGCCCAATTGGAACGGCGACAAACGAGAGCCCTATAATGAGTTTATGGCCAGGGAAATGGCCAAGAAGCTGGCCGGTATGGAGTTGAGCCAAAAGCAGTTGGTGCTCCTCTATTTTGCGGGGAACATGCAGAAAGTGCTGGCCAGGTACGAGCTCTTTGATGGGGAGGGCGGAGATCCAGAGGAATACCCTGGCCAGGGGTGGCTCAAGAACCAGCACATTCTGGCCGAAAAAGGGATTTTTGGCACCATGCAGCAGGCTAAAGAGGCCAATTTGCACGATGTTCTTTTATTCCTGGAGGAGAACAAAAAGGACATTAAAGCAGCAAACGAACGTAAACGAGAGGAGGCAAATCAATGAGCTGCACCAAGCTATTTTATGAGTTTTTCGAGCCGATAGCGGCCAGCGTTGAGGGCGTTAATACGGTGCACCAATCGGGTGGCGATAAAATGGATCGACTCCTGGCCAGGAGCAGCTCCGAGGACATTTACCCGGCAGTGTTTGCCTTACGGCCAAAGTACGCGCTGGAGGATAATGGAGCGGATAATGTGCTGGCCTGGTTCGACTCCACCTATTACGTGATTTGCCGGGGCGAAATGGGCCAAGAGGAGCAGGAAGATGCTGCCTTTGATGAGGCCGAACGGATAGGCCTGGCCATCTCCCTGGCCATCCGAGAAAACCACGGCATTACCTGCCTGGTAGATCCTAATACAAAGGTATTTATGGAGCCGATTACAATGATTACCTTAGAGGCATCTTACGGTTATGAAGTTCGTATGCGAGTTGGACTAATGGCAAATAGTATCATCTATGCAAACAGTTAAAAAAGTTCGGTTTTATCTGGTCTGGTTTCTAGCTTTTCCCTTTATAGTTGACTACTTGTGGATTAAAGCCATATTTACCGGAGAATGGGATCTTATTATTCCCAAAATGGATCTTATTTACATGAGCCTTTACCAGAAATTTGTTCTGAAAAAGTCTGATCAGCTGGAAAAAGAGATACTCTGGCAACGGGTAAAAATCCTAGCCAGTAGCCACCGTTAAATGCTATTATATCTGCCGTAGTTTTTAGCTCGAAGCTAATGTGCTGCGTCGATGCCTAACAACGCCTGCTACTTTTGAGCGTAATGTGCTGCGCAAACTCCGAGGTTCGGCTACGATCCGGGCACCTGTCCAGGTAGAGGCTATGACCATTCCGGCAGCAATCAGGATAATATCTTTAAGAATATACTGAGCTGCTAGCGTTGGGGCATACGTGGGGCCAGGAAACAATTCACCAGGAAAGAGGAGTAAAGGCGACATGGCACCAACCATTTGAAAGGCCATTAGCCAAACCCCAACTCGTAGAAATCGGCCACTTAAAAAGCACACCCCGATAATACATTCTAGGCCAGCTACAAAGTCCATTGCCCGATGCCCTGAAAAAATACCCATAGTTAGACTAGTAGTTGTCCGGGTGGCTAAATCTTCAATGGGGCTTATTCCGGGAAAGAACTTAAGGAAGCCGAAGCCCAGAAAGACCAAGCCCATACAGATCCGTAATAGTAGAATACTGTTGGCTACAAGCCACTTATTTATGCTGGTATCCAGGTGATCAAAATGTTCGAAAAGGTTAGCTAAGGTTTTCATTGTCGTTGAGAGTTATACCACATTTATGGCTGTCTCTCTCACATACGTGCTAAATCAGGCTTACCGATTGGTGTGTAAATTCTTAATTATCAGAAAATTATTATGGTCAAAAATAGTAACAATCTGGAAAGGGCTAAGTTACGTAACTATACAACAATCTTGCCTCCCTTCTTAATGACGTCTACTCCACAAACTGAACTTAATCTTGTCCGGGATCTTCAGGCTAAACTCCCAAGTGCTTATAAATCGTTATACGACTCCTATAGTCCAGCCATGTTTGGTGTGCTTTTACGAATGGTAAAAGACCGAGATCGAGCTGAAGATTTACTTCAGGACACATTTATTCGTGTTTGGACAAATATTCAACGCTATGACGAAAGCCAGGGGAGGCTATTTACCTGGTTGATAAATATTACCAAGAATCTGGCTTTAGATGATTTGAGAGCTCAGAAAGTTAGGGCAGTAGCGGCAACGTATATTTATGAGCGGTCAGATGGTGTGGCGAGTCCCATTTTTAAAGGAGGTATGCTATATCAAACTCTTACGGCTAACTTAGAACCAAAGTATCGTCAAATTGTTGACTTGCTTTATTTTCGGGATTATAAATTACAAGAGGTGGCCGACGAGTTAAAAATCCCGTTGGGTACAGTCAAAACTCGTTATAGAATGGCCTTACAACAGTTAAAAAAAACATATAGGCAAGACATCTATCATTATAATATGAATTAACGCAGCTAATTAACTCGTAATATTTGTCCTTTTGCCATCTGGCCAAATGCCTCACTTTTGACAAAAAAGGTGAGGCATTTTTTATGATAGATCCATTAAAAACAGGCCTGGTATTTTTGCCGGTACAATTTTCCAGAAATAAAATTGAGCACGTGCTGGACGCTGCCGATACCAGTCTAGTCTCCAGGACTGGCCTCCGTTACTTCCTGGAGGCTTTGGTGCCTACTTCGCCAGGCTCCACCACCTTTAAGCGATTGGTAAAAATGCCAGGAGCCGAAAAGCCACCACGCACAGAATTTGGCTCAACAGTGTACGAGGGTGCTTTCTTTCGATTGGATGAGCTCCTGGATGGATTCCTGGAGTACCAAAAGCCAGCAGCGGGAACGGTCGATATGTGTATTATTTCCAGCCTGACCATGCCGTATATGTTGCGCGAATCCATCCTAAATAATGGAGTGCTCCTGGCAGGCTCATCCAAAGAGTTGCAAAACCAGTGGATACTCAAAGCAGGGCTCTCCGATCTGGATTTTGCCACCTGGGGAGAGGTATTTTTTACCACCTACATGAGCCAACAGCGGCCATTTTTAACCTGGCAGCTAGATAACAAAGTAGTCGGGGAGCAGCAGCCAGAGTACTTGTTTTACCTGCTCAACATGTCGCCTACTCCTGCCACCATCCGGCGCAGGGTGGAGATTACCTACACCGATGGCAGCGAGGAGACCCTGGACAAAGGCCTACTTTCTGGAGGGCAAACCTACCAAGTAGTTTGTGTTCCCACTGGAGCCAAAGCGCTGGGTTTAATAGGCGGAGCCAAAACGGTGGCCAGCTATCGGGTATGGCTCACCGATGGCGAACGCAACCGATTGAGCGAGGTACGGAGTTATACCCTGGATCGAAAATACAGAGGGCAAGAGCGCTGGATTTTATACTCAAATAGTTTAGGCGGGTGGGATACCCTCCGATTAACCGGGGCAGGCTCTGAAACCCTGGAAACCCTCCGAACGATGGCCGCAATGGAACGGCCTGCCGGGGCTCCTTCCGATTTCTCCGAGCTCAAGGTGGTGCACGTGGAGGGCAAACAAACCCTTTCGGTGAGTACGGGCTTTTTTGAGCGGTTTGCCGAGCAGCAGCTTAAGTGCCTGGATGAACTTTTACTTTCTCAAAACATCTACCTATTGAGTAAAAAAGGCCATCAAGCGCTGGAGCTATTAACCACTACTCTGGTGGATGCCGAAGATAATGCGGATCTGGTGGCTAGGAGTTTTACGTTCCAGGTAGCAGCGCCTATTCTGAATTACTCCAGCCTGCCGGTGGCCAGTCCTGCACCAGCCAGGCCAGTAGGCTGGAACGGTATTGGTGTTATTCAGGTGCTGGATGAGTTTGGCAAGCGAACCGGCAACGGTAGACCGCTCAAATTCCAGAAATATTACCTGGATGATAATACCATTTTCAAGCCACTAACCGAAAAGCCGAACCAACCAGGCGACCCGGATTATATTGCCAGCTTGCCACTGCCAGGCATTACCGCTGGCTCTACGCCCTATCCGAGCCAGGCCATTTCCAGAGCCACCACCTTTAAACGTACAACCTGCACAGGGGGCGATATTGGGGAGGCTGCTCTGGTGGTGATCGCTGCCGGAAAGTACGGCTCTGAAATTGGCCAGGCGGAGGCCGATGCCAGAGCGGAGGCCGAATACACCAGCAAGAACACCCAGGCCTATGCCGACCAGTACGGCTCCTGTACGGTGGCTCCAGAACTCTACACCCTGGCCGTTCCAGCAGGCCAGTGGCATTATCGGGTAAATGACGGTAATCGCTTTGAGGTGGAATGGTACGAGGCAGGCGGCTCCTCGGTAAAGATTGGTAACACCTGGGATCTGCAAGGCCAAAGCCGACCCTATGTTTATCCACGCTATTCCAATGATTTAAACTTTCCGGTCTATTCAGCCAATTGGCGGTTTATCGTGTACGGTACGGCCACTAGCTCCGTTAATGTCAAGATCTACCAAAATGGCACAATTCGCTATAATACTAATGTGGCCATGAACTCAGACGGTTACGCGTACTTAGGCCTATCCGCTTTACTCACGCTGGCCTCAATGGATAAGTTATACTTTAAAGCCACCCAACTCTAACCATGAGCCTGCAAATACGAATCAATGGGGAGGAGATGGATCTGGCTCCCAACATGAGCACTGAGCTGGAGCTGCTCAATCCGTACCTGACGTTTGAGGATGTTCTGACCAGCAAAGCCACCATTCCCGCGCTGCCGATTACGGGCAAAAACCGGATCATCTTAGGCTTTCCAGAGCAGCTCCAAAACGATGCCGTAGGGCTCCGCTACGAGTGCGAAAAGTACTATAATGGCCAGCTCCTCCAGCAAGGCGTGGCCATCCTAACGGAGGCCTCTGATAGTTACACGTTTCAGGTGGTGCAGGCATTGGGTGAGCTGTTTGGTGATCTGCACACCACGCCACTCTCCGAAGTGGATTTTGGTAGTATTTCCCTGCCTGCCACGCTGCTGCCGGTGGTGCAGCAGTTTGGTCCCGGCATGGAGGTGCGAAATGTGGCCGCTTTTCCTACTATTCTCAATCCAGATTATTATGGATCTAATGGGGCATCCATCTCCTACTCTGGCAAAGTGAATGAGTACACCGCTGGAGCCTACACAGCAGCGGAGCCAAAGGTGCCTATGCCGTTTTTGATGGAGGTCATTAAGCGCTTTTTCGAGTTAACAGGGGTAAGTATTTCGGGCTCTTTTCTGGCTCATACGGAGCTGCAAAAGCTGCTTTTCTACAATACTAGGGCATTAGATGGCAGCTACACGCTGATTTTGAGCCAGCACCTGCCAGCGCTCACCATGCCGGTGCTGTTGCTGGAGCTACGCAAGCTATTTGGCCTGGCCATGCTGATAGATCCAGCCGAAAAATCCATTAAGCTAGATTTTTTAGGCGACTTTTTGGGCAACACGGCCACGAAAGACTGGAGCGAAAAGGCCGTAAAGACCTACAAAAAACGACCAGAGTTAAACCGCAGGCTTTTACTCTCCAGTGTGGTCGATGGCGGTGATGGCCTGGCTAAAGACAACCCGCCAGAGCTGGCCGACTATCTAACACCCGTACTGGACGAGGAGACAGGAACCACGCCAATAAGCTGCCAGCTTTCCACCCTGTTAACGGATGCCACCACAGGCCTGGCCATAACCAAACAGGCAGGCAGAACAGCACAGTTTAGCCAGCTCACCAGTAATTTTAGTCCACGGCTTTTATTCTGGAATGGACTCACGGCTGGCCTGCCGGTGGCCACGGCAAAATCAGGGGGCTACTCCTTGTACTGGACGGGAGCCGATGGCCTGGCCGCTAGGTTCTGGCCAGCCGTGGAGGCTATGCGAAAACGGATGTACTACCTGGAGCGGCAGATGGATCTGAATGAGGTAGATCTGGCCACACTGGACTGGAGCCAGAAAGTGCACATCAATGGCGTGGATTATTTGGTGGCCAGGATACAGGTGGCACTGCCGATAAAACAAGCAGCGCAGGTGCTGCTGTTAAGAGCATAGAGAATTACATCTTTAATGATAACTATTATCAATAGTTATCATTAAAGATGACTGTAATATTATTTATTGAATTTTGGGAAATAACCCTTTTATGATGTTAGTTAAAATATCAAGTCTCGCCAACAATTCAACAAGCCGATTCTCACTGAAACTTTCAATTACTTCTCTATTATTGTAATGGACAAGGATATTTCTAAATTCTCGTAAAATCCCAAAGTCCCTTATTTCTTCGTATTTTATATGACCTAAATTATATAGTTGATTTAAAAGATTTAATAATGAGGTATTGTTGTATTTTTCAATTTTCAATATTGAACATAAATCTCTTACGTAATACTCAAATTGAGTATAGTTTTGAACAAATAAACGTTCATAATCAATGATCTTTTGCTTTTCATATTCTACCTCAGAAATTAGTGAGTCGAAGTGTTCATTTAATCTGTCAGCAAAAAATCTATCAGCATCTAAAAAATATAAAGTTTTGCTAGTAGCGATGAATGTAGCTTGAATATAGTGATCGTGTGGTTGTTTATTTTCTTTAAGCCAATCCCCCTTAGTATTGTCATAGGTTAAGAATATAGCATCTGTTTTTTTTTCATTAATATAATTGATGATTTCATGATAGATAATATAATCTCCATATGGATTTTCAGGTTTTTCTTTTATGTCTCCTAGACCTGGAAAAGCAGCCTGAGGTTTTTTTATTTCATTAGTTACATTTTTTGAGTCATAACCTTTTCTTAAATTTTCGTACTCTCCTTTAATAACTTTAATATCATCCTCGCTTAAATTGTCTATTAGAGTCATTCCTAAAATTAAAGCTAATAAATCATCTTCATATTTTGCCTTATTAAGATTACTCTTTTTACTATCTACACTTTCAACTAAAGAATCATAATTTTTATCTAATTCTTCTGACATTTTTCTTAGAAAATTATCTAAAAAACTAAAGTCATTGATTACCTTTTTATTTACCTCTCTATATGATTTAATCTTATTAACAATATCGCTCCTAAATGATGTTTTTAATTTTTCCAATGTATCTTCAAAGAATTTCTCAATTACATCTTCTCTGTTTTTTACGAATTCCTTCTGTACTTGAGTAGTAATAATAATCCTATCTTTGAATTGAGAAAAGAAAGAAAACAGAGTTTTTCTATCTTTTTCAGAGATACTATAATATCTTAGAAAAACACTGGTATCTATAAAGATTGGTAGTTCATCTTTTAAGCTTATAGCTTGTTCTATTCCATTTCTATATCTACTAAGAGACTCAACATAAGTTTTTAGAGTAAGACTTTTAATAGATGTAGCGAAACTTATTTTACTTATACTACTAGCCATTTTGTTTCGGTCCCTGGTGAGTATTAGAAATTAAAAACAAACAAGCTATTTATTAGATTGATAGCTTGCCTTTGGGCATAAAAATAGGTATTTCGAACTAGAAACTCTAAAGCCACAGCCAGCCAGCCGTGGCTTTTTTGTGCGGCAGCCGTTGCTGTCCTTTTGGCCACCTATTTACCCGTTTAGCTTTCCGAAAAAAGCTAAACAATGGAAGCAACCAACGGCATACGGGGAGATGCCAGAGCCGAATGGCTCACCAATAACCGAGATGCAGCTAAGATACTAGACGGCTACACGATCCAGGCAGAGCGGGCTTTTATTCAGCGAATAGAGCAGGCAGGCCTCAAACTTACCGGCGAAATGTTAAATTCATTTCGGGCCACAGCAGCCAAAGAGGCCGGGGTTTTCGTGGAGTCCAGACTGGAGATGGCTGGCCTGGTTCGGCTCCGAGATTTACGATCGATGAACTACAGCCGGACACCCCCACTGGTGGCAATGGAGTCCTTTGTGGAAAAGGTAGGACTCTCAAAATTTGCTTATGTACCAGGCTACCCAACCGCTCACAAAGCGAAGCCTGCCAGTGAGCTGGCCAGTGTGGAGCGCATTGCCTGGGCCATCAAAATTAACCGGCAGCGCTACCCTTCCATAAAACGGGAATACCGAGGCATTTACTCCGATCCGCTCCTAAAGGATGTGCTCCCGTATCTGTATCGAGATCTGGCCACGGCCAGCAATTTAACCGCGCTCCGCGCCTATAAAGCTGTTTTTACTCAATCATAAGGCCACATTCACATGGTAAATCTAAACGAGGTGGCCAGCCTTACGCTCCAACTAAATCAGGGAGATGTAGGCAAGAGTATCGACACACTCAACGCAAAGGCCAAAGAACTAAAAACCACCCTTAAAGACATTGAAAAAGACGGAGGCAAGGGCTCCGAAAACTGGCAGAAATACAAGAATGAACTAGCCGATGTACAGAAAGCAACGGCAGCACTTAAAAAGGATGTAGACGTTACCACGCTCTCCTATGGCCAGCTAGATAACCTTATTAAGCAGCTCAATAAAGATCTTAAAACGCTCAAGCCTGGCACCGATGAATTTATTACAGCGGCCAAACGGTTAGGTGATGCCGAGAAGCAATTTAAGGGCGTAAAGGATGAGGTAAACAAGATTAAAGAGGGCGGTGATGAGCTTGGAAAGCCAACGCTCTGGAATAAAATAAGCTCTGGAGTGAGCACGATGGCCAAAGCCTTTAATGCCTTTATGGCGCTCCAGGTGATTGGCTTTATTGTCGACATTGGCAAAAGCATTTTTGAGACTACGGCCAAGTTTGAGAAGTACGGTAAAGTACTGGAAACGGCACTAGGGAGCCAGGAGGAGGCAAAGGCCGCAATGGGAGCCCTTAAGGATCTGGGAGCCAAAACAGCCTATTCCGTGGATGAGCTCACCGAGGGCTATGTAAAAATGGTGAACCGAGGCTTACGACCCTCCCAAAAGGAAATGGTGGCCATGACGGATCTCGCTGCCAGCCAGGGTAAAACGTTCGATCAGTTGGTGGAGGCTGCACTGGATGCACAAACCGGGGAAAACGAGCGCTTAAAGGAGTTTGGCATATCGGCTAAAAAAGCCGGGGATGAGGTCACGTTTAGCTTTAAAGGGGTAAATACCACTGTTAAGAATACACCCGAAGCCATACAGGGGGCCATTATTGCCTTTGGGCAAATGAACGGGGTGGCAGGCCAAAACGCCAAAATGATGGAAACCCTGGAGGGAAAGGCCTCCAATTTGGGCGACAACTTCGACAGCCTAAAAGTGGAAATTGGCGACAAACTAAAGCCCGTTTTCTCTGGCCTGCTTTCGCTCATGGGCGTAGGCATTACGGTGATTCGTAACCTGGTGGGCGTACTGGCTACGCTGATTACGGGCACCGTGAGCTATTACAAAACCCTGGCCGATTTTGCCGTGGGCGCTGGTGGCGTGATGAAAAATATGGCCGTGGCCATCAAAGAGTTTTTATCTGGAAACTTTGAGGCAGCAGGCAAGGCCTGGGATCAGACCAAAGCAGCCGGGGCCAAAGTGATTACCGACGTAAAAACCAACGTAAAAGCGGGAGCTGCTGCCGTGGTGGCCATCTGGAGCGATCCAGCCAACGTGCAAAAGGCTGAGTTTGCCGGAAAGAAACAGGGAGCCGCACATGGAAAAGGCCTGACCGATGAGCAGAAAAAGGCACTGGACAAACAAGCCAAAGAGGCCGAAAAAGCGAGAAAGGCCGATCTCAAAGAGCACGAAAAAGCCCTAAAGGAACGCGAAAAAGCCAACGAGAAAGCACTGGAGGAGCTGGCTAAATTGGAGGCTGCCGCTCACGTGGCCAGCATCAAAGACGAGATGCAACGCGAGTTTGCAAAGTTAGGCTCCGAGCGGGATCTAAAGGTGGAGGCCATTATGCGGGGCATCCAGGATGAGAAAACCAAGAACCTGGAAATTGCGGCTCTGGATAAAAAGCTGGAGGAGGATGTGGCCAGGGTGGCCGGGGAGTTTGCCGAGAAGAAACGCAAGAAAGCCGAGGAAGAAGAAAAGGCCAGGTTGGAGGCTAAAAAGTTTATTCTGGAGCAGGAGCGGCTGGCCGAAAATGCCCTACTGAATTGGCGGGAACTCACGGCCAAAGGCAATGCCAACCTACTGGCCGATGTGCACAAAGACCGGCTCACCATCCAGTATAATGCCACGATTGAAAAGCTCAACGCAGAGGAAGCAGCCGAAAAAGCCAAAGCTGCCAGGGAGATAACCGATAAGGGTCAACTGGCTACCGCGCTTACGTCTATTGAGGATCGTTACCGCAATGAGCGGCAGTTATCGAGCGCGAAAAACGCGGCAGAGATTGAAAAAATTGAGAAAGAGCTCAAGGAGAAAAAGAACGCGATTTGGTCGGAAACATCGAACGCATTCGGAGCACTTCTAAAAGGCGATCTCTCTGCGTTCGTTGACCATGCCAATAAGATAGTCCAGGGAGAGCAAGAGGCCTGGCAGAAACGACTCCAGGAGAATACGGAGAAGTATGCAGCCATTGGCCAGATGGCCAGCCAGGCGGCACAGTTTCTGGCTAACCTGGCACAGCAACGGGCAGATAAAGAGATTGCCGAAGCCAAACGGGAGCGGGATGAGAAAGTGGCCATTTTAAACGACCAGTTAGCCACCGAAAAGCTGGCCGTGGATCAGGCAACGGAGGCCATTAAAACCACTAAAGAGCAGGCCAGCGAGAACATCAAAACCATTAAGCAAACCGAGGCCGAGAAAATCAAGACGCTGGAAACACTCTACTCTGAAATGAGTAATTCGGAAAGTAAGGCCGATATGGAGGCCGAAATTGACCGAACCAACCAGGAGGCCACCGAGAAAAAAACAGCGGCCAAAGCGGTGCATGATGATGCGGTGGACAATGCCAAAGACGAGAAGCAGCAGAAAATTGATGCAGCCGAGGCCACCCGTGATGCCGAAATTGCCAGCATCCAAAAGCGTACCGATCTGGACTCAGCTACTCGTAAAAAAATGATCGAGGAAAGTAAGGCCAGAGCCGAGCTGGAGATTAAGCTGGCAAAGGAGGATTTTGAGACAAAAACCAAGCTCTCTGCCGACGAATACGAAGCCAAAACCAAAGATGCCACCGACGAAGCGAAAGCTAAAATTAAGCTCCTTAAAGAGCTGGAGACGGCGGATAAGGACAAGGCGAAAGAGTTGATCCAAACCGCCAAAGATGAGGCAGCGGCAAAGGTCAAAACAGCCGAGGATGAGAAAGCTAAAAAGCTCAAATTGCTGGAGCAGGAGAAAGCCACTAGAATCCAAAATAAAAAGGATCTAGAGGCCGCCATTGAGGCCGAAGATAAACGCGCCAAAGCGGTGGAGGCAGCGGCCAAACTCAAGGCCTGGAAAGCCCAACAGAACGCCGATATTGCCAGCGCTGTGATCACTGGAGCACTGGCCACCCTTAAGGCACTGGCCTCTGGTTTCTGGCCGGTGAACCTGGTGTTTGCGGCTGCTACTGCCGTAATGACGGGTATTCAGGTGGCCATGATTAAACGCCAGCCACAGCCAAGTTTTGACAAAGGCGGATTCATTCCAGGCGGTGGACGACATGGTTCCACCTACGGCACTGGAGGGCTGGCCATTGTGGATAGAGCCACAGGCCGGGAACAGGGCGAAATGGAGGGCGGTGAGGCCATCATTTCCAGAGAGCAAACTAGGGCAAACCTGCCGTTTATCCGTCGGATGTTTGCCAATGCCCGAACGCCAGGCAAGCGGAGCTCACCCGTTACGGATTTTAGTGGTACGGCATTCCGGGGGCCAGCTTTCCGAGAGGGTGGTTTGATGGATGGCCAAGCCTGGAGCGGCAGAATGTTCCGCTATGGGGGTTATGTCCCCAAACGCTACGAGGATGGCGGGGTGGCCGATTACTCCAGTGATGGAGAGGGGCCGCTAGGTGGAGCCGATCAGGCCAACCAGGCACAAGCGCAGGCTGTGGAACAGGGCAAACAACAGCTCAAAGTATTGGGTGAGATCCAGGAGGCCATCAAAGCAGCCGACACCAGCCAGCAGCAGGCCATGAGCCGACTGGCCAATTCGGTGACTTACTCCCTGGATGTGTCCACCCGCTCCAACGCGCAGGCAATGGATAACCTAGCCACCACCACAAAAAACGGTTTGGAAAGCCTGGCCTTTAGCACCAAAACAGGACTAAACGGAATGGGTAGCCAGGTAGCCAGTTTAAAGGGGTCTATCAATGCCGTAGAGGGGGCAGTGTATCAGGTTCGGGATTCCGTGAATGGCACCACCAATGCCGTTTACAACACGAACCAGGCCGGGCGTTTAGATAACCTCATAGGGGCTATTTCTGTATTTGGCAGAATAAAATAAAGCGAAACGCCCAACAGAAGAATCTTCTCTTTTGTTGGGCGTTTGATATGTAATGAGAGTTTACTAGGCTGAAAATCAGCTACCGAAGAAAATATTAAAACCAATCCCAAGCGTGGCAACTCGGTAGTTGTATGCTGATGAGTCAAATATGGACGCTTTCGAGCTATAGAAGTTATAGCCCAATTGGGCATCTAATGAAATACTTCGATTGATGAAGTAAGCTAGCCCAAGAGAAGGTGTTAAACTCGCTGAGGTTGACTCGTCATTCATTATAGTAGGTATAGTCTGTGAGTTTTCTTCATGGTAATTGGAGTGCGAATAAGTATAGGCAATTCCAACATAAGGCTTTAGTTTAGAGGCTCCTATATAATAACGGGCGAATGGGGAGACTCCAATACTTGTTACTCTCATTCTTCGAATAACCCCAAGATTTGAATAATCAGTGGAACTGTAGCTAATAGGAATACCAGTGCCTATCAAGAAATTACGCGCTACAAAATAGCCCGCAGTTGGACTAATTGAACCTGAAAAACCGCTCAGAAGGTCATTTTTTTGGTAACTGAACTGACCGACACTAAATCCAGCGTTCCAGCGGCCTTTTTCTGTTTGTGCTTTTGCCGAAATTTGGATAAAAACAAGCAGAACAATACAAATGAGGTTTTTCATAAGAGATGTGTTTAGAACTGTTTAACAGGTGGCAATTAAGCACTAATTAGAATTAATCGACCTACTATTTATATTAAATGAAGTTAAAAACGGCCTATATTGAGTAAATGGGCAGCAAAAGCATAACTTAGCCTAAGCTGATAGATAGTCTCATTGAGGTCATTTTTGTATTTTGGCAACAGAAGTAAATTGTAATTTTTCAGTTATTGTGTATCTTTAACCTCCTGACGTTAACCGCTATAACTATGAAAAACCCGTATTTATTCCGTGAGAAAAAAGGTAGTTGTTTCAGTACCCAAGCACTTAAAAAAGTATCTTTTAAATCCTGAATTTGGCAACATCGAGCCAGATGGTGGCCTGTATGTTGGGGGGCGTTCGTTGATTCGGGCACAGATCTCCAGTATGATTGTGGCGATTCCTTACGTTTACCAACGAGTTGAACCAAGCGGCAACAATCTAACCATCTGGTATAGCTGCCGGGATAAAACCCACGAAGTGCCACCCGAAAAAATCAGCATTCTGGCCAAAGCCCTGGATGAGCTCTTTAGGCGTTCGCTGATTATCGAAGTACGGGCCTTACATGGACTTTGTGGAGGTGACTACTCCCGGTTTATTCGGAGCTTTCTGGAGCGTTACCAAATCGAGCCGGATGTGGATGTGGATTTTGAAACCATCCGCAAAATTTATCGGGATTATCTGGAGCGAGTGGACAAGCAAACCAGAGCCGCCGAAAAAAATATTTTTGCCTAACCTGTCCGGCTGGGCGCAACATTGTCCGGCTGAGAGCAACATTGTCCGACTGAGTGCAAAAGTATCCGGGCTAAACTAGCCCAAAAAGAGCCCCTACGGCGCGTAGAGGCTCTTTTTGTTTTGGAAAGTGGCCTAAAATCCAGTCCTTTCCAGCGGCTAAGTAGGTGGCTACTTTTGGCTATGCAAGTAACAGAGAGCCGGATAGGCTTAACACTCCAGCAGCCAAATGCTGGCCAGGTGGCTAGGCTCAAGCTCCTACCCATTGAGCAGGTGCTGGCCATCCTTTCACCCGATGAGCTGCCGGTGGTGGGCTCCCCCAAAACCGTTTCTAAGAATGCGCTCAATGTGGTGGCAGGCGCTCCACTCACTGAGCTAGTATTTCCAGCGGGTGGCTGCACCATGCAGGAAACCAGCCAGGCCGATCCAACGGGAGCGGGCACCATTTGGGAGCTGACCCTGGAGGCCGCACTACCCCGAAACCAGCCAGCGCTCACCGACTGGCTAGAGACGAACCAGGCCAGGCGATGGCTGGCCATTTGGCTGGATCGAAACGGCCAGGCCTACCTGGCCGGAGAACCCGGCAACGGCCTCCGATTGGAAATAAACCGAACTATCGGAGCGCTCAACTATGTGCAGGTAACAGCCAAAGCCAGGAGCTGGCACCCTGCCTGGTTTCTGGAAACCTTCGACAGCACCACCCTCTTTGCCGATGTCGATTTTGATTCAGCCTTTGACATTTCTTTTAACGCTTAATAACCACTTATAAACAAGCCGATGGCAGCACCCGACGACAGCGCTTTAAAGGCGCTCATTGATTCAAACATTCCAGATGCCACTCCGACCCAACAGCGGAGAGGTAAAGCCTCATTTGTACGCTATGTACTGTATCAACTCATTGATTGGGTAAAGACCGCTATCAATGGCAACCTATCCACCTGGCTACGTACAAGTGATAGCACACCAGGCGGTGCCAATAATGAGGGCGTATTTAGGACAGGAGCCGTTACCTTATTTGGTGGCCTAACAACAAGAGGAATAAGCAATGCAACGAACATGGTTGATAGTATTGCTGGTCAGGTAGCGCTCCAAGTTCAGGGCCAGGGTAACGGCAAGGCGGCTATTATCGAGTTTCACATACCAGGCATAGCGATTCCCCAATTAGGCGTAGATCCTGATTTGGTGTTAAAATGGCGACCTTATCAGGGGGTGTTGGCGTATCCCTTGATTATAAACGAACTATCGCCATTGTTAAAACTGTCATCGACTTTTGGCAACAAACGAATATCACTCTGGGATACCTACAATAACGACCATCAATTTTTTGGATTCGGCGTGAACAGCGCTACACTCCGTTACCAAGTAGGAGAAGCGGGCTCTAACCACATTTTTTATGCTGGCACATCGCCCGCAACGAGTCAAGAACTCATGCGGATACAGGGAGATGGCAAAATAGGTATTGGTACGCCAGCGGGACAAACGCCATCCTATCCAGTAGACATAAATATGTCAAACCCAGCAAGCGGGGTTTTCCTGAATCTTTACAATCGGTCAACCAGTGCCCAGAACGGGGCGCTAATGCAGTTCGGCCAAAAGGATGTTACTACCTGGACAATCGGTTGTTTAGGCACCGAAAGCACCTTTGTCATATCGGGCTGGAGTGGAGCCGGACAGTCTGAATGGGTTAGAATATTAGGAGCCAGTGGATTTATGGGACTAGGCACTAGTGCACCCACATCTAAAATGCACTTAAAAGGAACCACCGGCCACCAGCAGCTCCGACTGGAAACCAGCTACACACCAACCAGCACCAGCGACGCAAACGGCCAGGTAGGGCAAATCTGCTGGAGTGATACCTATTTCTACGTAAAAACCACGGCTGGCTGGAAACGGGCAGCACTCACCACGTTTTAATCTTTTTTGACCAATGAATGCAATACATAACCACATTTCCAGTGAGGCCATCACTGGCTTAAGCCGGATAGGCGAACATGAGAATTTCGTGATTACGCGGGATCTCAATATGGTGCAACAGGTACGAATAATTACCCTAGATGCCTCTAGTGGCCTACCGATTACGGAGCAGATCCTGGCCGACGAATCATTAACATCCGATCAGAAAAAGGCGGCTCTCCAGCGGTATGCCGATCAGATTGTTACGCGGCAAACGGATGGCTCTTATGTGGACTTTCAAGGCCGAGTCGTACCAGCCGACTACGAAGGCGAGTCGATAAGCCAGCGGGATTTTTTCCAATCCATTACGCTTGGATCGCTCAAACAAATGGGTGTAGCCATCAACGATTCCACCAGTGTGGCCAGCCTCATTTACCTACTCATTCAGCGGGAAATTGCCAACATTGACAGCAGAGGAGGCCTGTAATGGAGCAACAGAAACCGATGGCTTTTTTACATCACCTACCAGACTTCGACTTAGACCGCGCTTTATTAATTGCGCTTTCTGATTCGTTTTACTGCCTGCCGGTGGTCATTGATAGCCGACTGGAGAAGCCGGATCAAATGACGGTTTTGCAGGATGTGCTGGTGGAGCTGGCCGATCACAAACTATTGCTCATTCCTGCCGATTTTATTACCGATTGCCACAGCACTCCACCCTGGAGCCAGAGCCTGCTGCCTGCATACGATAACCTTACCAACCTGGCAGCAGTGGCTCACGATAGGCTGTATATGGATTGGGAAAAGTTCGCAGATCTCTACGTTGAAATAAAGGCGCTTGGCGATAGCGCTGACAGGGCTTATGCCGATGGGGTTTACTTTGAACTGATGGAACGCTTTAAGCCTGGTAGTTTCCGAAATAAGCTCTATTACGCGGCTGTACGGCTTTTTGGCTGGTGGCGTTGGCGAAAGTTTCGCCGTAAGGCTCCCTCTTAATCTGTAACCAAACTTTATTTATTAACTAATAGCCAAACGTTGTGTTGTACTAGATAATACTACTCAACTTTATGTAAAATGGGAAATCATGGCCCGATTATTATTATCGACGAAGATGAAGACGACAGAGAACTAGTTTCCACAATTTTAAATCAGATTGCTCCTGACACTCAAATTATTTTCCTTGAAAATGGTCAGCAGTTATTGGACTATTTAGAAAAAACGGATCAGTTACCTTTTCTAATTATTTCTGAAATCTTCACCCCCATACTTAATGGACTGGAGGTAATGGAGCGCTTAAACCAACTCTCAGCTTTAAAGTCAAAAGCAATTCCATTTATTCTCTTGACCTCTCCAGTTGATAAACATTTGGTTGAAGAAGCGTATAAAGTTCACGTTCAAGGTATTTTTGAAAAGAAGCCTAGTCTTGAGGAAATGAAAGTTCAACTCCAGGCAATTCTGGATTATTGGACCTTAAGCTTAGAGCCAAATCAATTTGAGGGGAAAAAGTAGAGAGGAAGCTAACTTAGTTATGCTGCAAGGCTCCAGGTATCTATAAAGGATTTAACTGTTTTTATAAGATCTATATGATTTGACGATTTTGTGACAAATCCACTCGCTCCTAATTGCATTGACTTTACGAGATCATTCTGGTCGGTTGACGTTGTAAAAATGACAATCGGCAAATCTTGAAATGTAGCGGTAGCCCGAACTTCCTGTAAGGTCTCAAAGCCATTTTGGCGCTGCATATTTAAGTCAAGGAGAATGAGCTGAGGTAAAACAGTGGCCTGTTGTAAATTAGGTAGTAACTGATCCCCATCACTTAACAGTTTAACGTCAATGGGTGGCTTAATGGACTCGAAAGCTAGCTTGATGAAATATTGATCATCTTCATCATCTTCCACAACCCATACAGGTAGTTTATGATTCATGGTAAATACAGTCTGGTTACGGAGATTATGCTTAATTCGAATAGCTAATGTACGAATTATTAGGCATTTAAGATTGGCTAAATGTATGAATATATTTAATTTAATACATTAAAATTCCTTAAAATACTTGAGCAATTGTACTTAGTTAGATTTAATGTAAAATATATAAGCCCCTAGTTACTAGAGGCTTTTTTTATGTCCTTTTGAGTAGGTAAAAAGAGCCTCACTTTCGTGGCAGATAGTTAATACCAATCTGTATAACGAATGAGAGGAGTCAATTTTTCGGGCCTCTGGAGCCTTGACACAACCTTTGCCATGCAAATGCAGGGCATTATCCAGCCACGGCTGGCTAATGGCAAAGACCCTTTACCTTTCTCCTATATCTCCACTCATCCATCTGCCCAACTGCCAGCCGATATGCCAAAAGTAATGGCAGGTTCCTCCTCCTATTACAGTTATGTGGCCGATGTGTACACCAGCTCTGGTGTATGTGTAATCCCGATCCAGGGAGCACTCTCACGGTATGGCTTATGCTCTTGGGGGTATGAGGATTTAGCGGGTATTCTGCAAGCGGCAGAACTCTCCGACACCGTACAGGCGGTACTGCTTAAGATGGACACGCCAGGCGGGGCCGTGGATGGCTTAAAGGCGGCAGCGGAGGCCATACGGGCCATGACTAAAACCGTAAACGTCTGGACGAACTTTTGTGCATCGGCAGGCTACTTTCTGGCCAGCCAGGCAGGCCAGATATGGCTGGAAGATCAGACGCTGCCAACCATCGGCAGCATTGGCACCATGATGGTGTACGAGAACCGCAGCAAGGCGCTGGAGATGCAAGGGCTGGACATTCGGATTTTCAGAGCCAGCGGCTCCACAGAGAAAAACCTGGCTAATGGTATAGAGCCACTCGCTCCAGAAGTGGAGGCCGAAATGCAGGCCATGCTGGATAGCGCCCAAAAGGAATTTGTGGGCTATGTCCGACGCGGCAGGGCTGGCCTACTGACTTCCGATGAGTGGAGCACAGGCAAAATGTACGGGGTTCGGGAGGGCATTAAGTTAGGTCTGGCCGATAAGGTGGGATCATTTCAACAGGCTTTTAAAGCCACAGTTCAAGCGTTTAAACAATCCAAATAAATGGCAGCAGTAAAGCAGACGGTGGCCACGTTTATGGCCTCCTTTTTCGGAAAATCCGAGAAGGTAATTTCTGAGAAGCTCTCCACCGATGAGCACAACGATTTCACGAGTGAGGTGTTAGGCCTTACGCAAAAACTGGAGGAGATCCAGGGCGAAAAAACCACTCTGGAGGGCAAGGTCACTGGCCTAGAGAGTCAGATCACAGAAAAGGCCGGAAAGATTACCGAGCTAGAGGGCAAGGTTACTGGCCTGGAGGGTAAAGTTACCGAGCTGGAGGGCCAAAAGACCGCAGCCGAAACCGAGGGCGGCAAATACAAAGCCTGGTTTGAGAAACAAGCCGGGATAGGCGCTCAACTGCCAGAGGCAGATGCCAGCAACGCAGACGGAGCTCAAGCGCTCACCAGCTACAATGCCACCGCGCTGGAGACGTACCGACGAGCACAGAAATAGCGCCCTGAGACGGACAGTCATCTAATAAGTAACAACTTTTCAACTATTTTTTTTCAATCACTTTACATGGCACAAACACAAGGCTACGATTTTAGTAAGTTGCCATCGGCCTTAATGCAGGTTTTCGATGGACGAAAAGAGATTATTACGGACGTTCTGACCGATGGAGAGGCCAAGATCCGGGAGCTCTATCAAATGTTAGTCACCGACAATAAGAGCCCGCTCATCAATCTCCAGATCATGGATATTTTACGGGCGGCATCGGATGACTTTAACCCATCCGCCAATGCACTCCAGTTCGGTGCCCGTATTCCCACCTTTGAGGATGTCGATATTGATTTGCAATTCACGACCGGCGAAATTCAAACGCTTTTCCGTTCGTATCTCCAGTACGTTAAAGGATTAACCTCCGAGAAGGAAGTGCTGGCCAATCCGTTCGAGGTGTTCTTTTTGTCGCAAATCTTGCGTACTGCCAGAGCTAATTTGATTGAAAAAGCGAGCTGGAAAGCGGTTAAAAACGCCAGCAATACGGGTTCAGTCTATGCCATTACGGGCTTACTCTCCAAGCTCACGGCAGCTCGCACCGCCCTGGAAATTCCAGCGGCTCAAGTCATGACCGCAGCCGCTACGATTGACGACACCAACAGCTATGAGCAGGCTATTGCGTTGTGTGCCGTTGTAGAAGCTCAAAACCAGGCCATGCTGGAGATCCCGGTGCAATTCCGTTGTTCGCCAGGTATGGCGCGAAGCATCAACCGACGACGACAAGCCAAATTCCCCAACACGGTACGGCCTAACGAGGTGATGCGAGTAATGGATAACTATGAGAATATTACCCTTACTCCCGATGTGGGCTTAACGGGCAAATCGACTATGCTTATCACACCAGGCTCAAACATGAATTTCGTGTGCAACGAGGATGTAGCGGCCTACACCTTAACAGTGGTGAAGGATGTAAAAGCCATCAAAATTAACATTCGGATGAGTGTTGGCTTTGATTTCGGCTTTGGCAAATTCGTTTTCCAGAACGACAAAGTGTAATGGTTCGGCCTGGCTACTGCCAGTAGCCAGGCCGAAAGTTGTAGACAGATCCCCCAAATTTTTCTAATTAATCAATCTCGTTTTTCTATGAAGTTTACCAAGTTTTTAATGGCTTCGGCTATGCTCATTTTTGCGACTGTTATCATTGCGACCACGGATAACGTACTGGCGGGCCTGATTTCGATGCCGGTTACGTCTTACGCGTTCTGGAGCGTTACAGGCGTTCGTTTGTTCGATAGCCACGGCCTGGCAATGGCCACCCTGGCCGCCATTCCCCGAACGCCACAGCAAACCGTCAACCCAGGCGGTGCGCGGAGACTGTTCTTATGTCCTACCGATCAATTTACGGGCGAATGGCCTAAACGGGCGGATATTACGGCTGGAGAGGTAACGGTGGTTCCTGTTCTGGTAACAGGGCCACCCGCTGGCACCTTTATCGAGGTGGCCATTTCCGACAACAGTTTAAAGCTGGATGAGGGATTAAAAGGCGCTACTGGATACCAGTCCTGGGAGCAAGGCCTGGAGCTTAAAGTGGCCGGTTATACAAAGGAGCAAGTGGCTGCAATCGAAAAGCTGTTAAACGTGGAGGTGGTGGCGGTGGCCATCCTAACCGATGGGTTGCGGGTGGTCATGGGCACATCGTTAATGGGCTTACAGTTTGAAATTGTTCACACCACTGGAGCCAAAGGCAGCGACCGCCGAGAGTGGACGCTTAAAGCCAAAAACGATGGCTATCAGTTTGGCTACATTCCATTAGGAGCAGCGCTGGCCATTCCAGGTGTAACGCTGGTATAATCACAAACTCAATTAGCTAAACCACGGCCTCCTTTGCTGGCATTGGAGGCCGTACTTTTTACATCTCAATGAAAGTAGTACGAGTATTGAATCAGGCCGAGGGTATAAAATTTGGCTTTGGTGAGCGGGATGTGGTGGTAAGTGAATCAATGGCCATTGCCGATGCCGAACGAATCCAGGGCGATTATCCAGGGGTTTACGTGGCCGTAGTGGAGGTAGTCGATGAGCCAGCCGGAGCAGCCGCCAAAGCCGCAACACGCGGAAAGCAATAATCTGATTTACTCAACCAACGAAAAGCATTTTAACCGACAAATCATCTTATCATAATTCCCAATGAACGATAAATTAAAACAACTTAAGGCCGCTTGCCAATTGGCCGAAATGGAGCACAATGCCGATCCAGAGCATCCCGTAAAAAAAGGCAAATTCGAGAAAGCACAGGCCGATTTTGAGCAGGCGCTGGCCGAAGAAGAACCAGCGGAGGAGCCAGCAGCCGATGGCCAGGCAACCGTAAAAAGTGAACTGGATACATTGGTAGCTATCATTGACGAGCTGGATAGTAAAAATCAGGAGCTGGCTGGCAAAAACGAGGAGCAGTTTAATGAAATTACTTTACTCAAAGAGCAGCTTAATGAGAAAAGCCAAAAATTAGAGGAGGCTCAAAAATCGGCAGCTTCAGCAGAAACCGCTTTAGAAAAAGCCCTCAAAACAGCGGCATCTCCCAAAGCAACCACGGCCAAGCCAGCAGCAAATAAACCAGCCGAAATTCCAGCGGCCACGACTCCCGCAGCCGACGAAAAAAAAAATTAGTAAACAACGGCCTGCCCGTTGATAACGGCAGCAACCCGATAAAAGAGCAGCTCATGCTGGAGGCCGAAGCGCTCCATCGTGAGGCTGCTCTTTTGTCTAATAAGCTGGCCGATTTTGCGGATAACGATGTGGAGTGCCGGAGGCCATTCGTGGATCAGATCCTGGCCATTCGTGAGCAGTGGAAAGATGTACGGTACGAAATCCAAACGGGCCAAAAACGGAGGGAAGAACCAACCCCCAAACCCACCACGGCCAGCCAGGGACTCCAGGCCGCTGAGATTAAGCTGGAGCTGCAAAAAACGCGGGTCAATATTTCCAAAAACGAGAAAAAGCTACGGGAACAACCCGACCACGCCAAAGCCAGTGTTTGGGCCACGGAGCTGGCCAGGCTACTGGCCATCAAAGACGAGTATGAGGATCAACTACGACTACTGAGCTATGAAACCGCTAAAAGGGAATAACAAGTATTTAGAAAAGGTACGGGATGAGATTACAGTTTACCAGCGCTATCTGCTGGAGGATGGCCATGTGCTTACACCGATCCAAGCCGAAACCTTTAAGCACATTAATGATACCCGCGATTGGTTAAAGCAGGGCTTTAGTGATGGCCAGGTGTTGGCCATGATTAAAAAAACTACGTCGCTCCAGGATCGACGGGCCAGAGAGATCCTGACCATGAGTTACGTGGTATTTGCCGAGCTCCGCAGCTCCAGAGATAAAGAGGGTGTAAAATATCTCTATTCGGAGATGTTCCGGGAAGCCGCTAAAAAGGCGCTGGAGGCCGATGATTTTTACAATTATTCGCTCCTGCTGAAAGAAGCGGCCAAAATCGACGGGGCTTACGATAACCAGAAAGTAGTGGATGCCGAAGCCTACAAAAAGCCCTCGAAAGTCACCTTTAAAGTGCGTCAATTAACGATTAACAACAACACGAGCCAGGAGCCTAAACCAGTCGAAAATACCACCTATGAAATCGGAGAATGAAACGCTGGGCACTGACCATGTCGAAGTGGAAGTAAACGAAAAACAAGCCATTTTCCTGGAGGCTGTTTGTACCAATCGCTATAAAATGGCGGGGATGATTGGCGGGCGGGGCTCTGGCAAGTCCATTACGCTCTCCGATTTTCTGTTATTGGCATCGGATGAATTACCCAAAGCCAAATGTGGTTGGGGCGTTCCAACCATCAAAAAAGCCAAGAGTAAATTAACCTCCGGTTTAAAAGCGGGCTGGAAACGACACGGCATTACGGAGTATGATTTTAAAACGGGCAACGGGTTAATGGTAATGTGGCGGGAGCCACCTGCTCATTTTGACCGACCCCACGAATCGCCCGACATCTGGGAAAACTGCATTAGTTTCCCGAACGGCTTTGTCATTGAATTTGAGAGCTTTAAAATGGCCGCTGCCGAAAACCGGGGATCTAACTATGATTTATACGTCATTGACGAAGGGTTGAATTTTAAAAAAGAGTGGCTCAAAGTAGTCGTACCGACCTTACGAGCTAATGAGGGCAAGTACGATTCGACGTTCCACCAGATGCTGGCCGTTTTTAGCTCCCCTCCCTGGGATATTGGGGGGCAATGGATGTACGAAATTGAGGAGCTGGCCAAGTCCGAGCCAGAAAAGTACTTTTTCCTGGAAGTTAAGACCCGTGATAATTTGGCGTTTCTACCAAAAGACTATTTAGAGACGCTCAAAAAAAGCCTGACAAAATTGGAGTATGAGGTGGAGGTGGAAGGCAAGCGGCTTTCCAAAATGCCCCATAATTTTTACCCGTCTTTCCAGCATCACATCCACGTAATCAAGGAGGAAAGTGATGAGCACGAAACCAGAGCGACATGGCAAGATGAGCTCCTCTACAATACCACCACTGGCCTGGAAATAAGCCTAGATTTTAACGCTCATTTTACCAGTTGCACCATCTGGCAGAGTGATATAGTGCAGGCCAGGCTGATAGATAACCTATACTGTAAGGAGCCAGCAGTGGATGCCAACGGGGTGGCCATGACAATGGCACAAACCCTGGCCACGCTAATAGCCACTGAATATGCAGACCATAAAAAAAAGGTGGCTGTTTTAACCGGCGATAGAAACGGGCGCAATAAATCGGCAGGCTCTACAAAAAGCATGTTTGAGCAGGTCGCTGAGATTTTGGAGCTCTCTGGATGGCACGTCTCTACAGCACCGCTCAACTACAACCCTCCCCATATAGAGAAGTTTAAAGACATAAACAACGTGTTCGCCGAGCGTAATGAGCAGCTCATTCGGGTACGCATAGACGGGATCAGGTGTAAGGCTACGGTGATCAGTATGGACAACAGCCCACTCAATATCGACTACACTAAGAGTAAGGCAAGTGAGAGCAGCAACATAGACCAGGAGCGAGCTACCCACTTAAGTGATACGGTTGACTATTATATATTTTGGAAATTGAAGGGGGGGGCGGATCAGATCCGAAATTGATTTCGACGTGGAGTATTTCTAATACCAAACTTTCCAATAACCTGCTTTCAGATATTCGCGCTGTGAAATTTTGGAAAGTTCCAAAATGCTAAAGGGCGGGGTCAAGAAAGAAAAAAATGGCCAAAAGTGGGGGGTAATTTTACGGAATGAACTCATTTTGAGTTCATTCCGCATTTGTAGGGGTGCAATTATTTTAGATCGACTTTAATTCTACTATATCAAGTTCATAATGAACTCAATATGGTGTTTCATCGATGCTTTTTTTACTTGTCCTAGACCAGGGTAGTGGCCTCTGATATGCAGATCCTCAAATTCTTGAATTCCTAGAGTCTGAGCAGCCATTCCGTTGTGATTAACAAAACTTATCAAATTACTTAATGCTTCACTAAATTTTCCCGCAGTATCTGCACGTGATTTTGATGTTGCATCAGACAAAAAATGTCCTACATAAACATCGCCATCGAGATAGGTCAAATGTATTGCGACTACAAAGGGCGACATACCTCCTTCTTTGAATTCATCGCCTATAGTCAGAAAGTCTCCAAATCCCTGAAATCCTAAACTACTATAAGTAGTATGGATGTCACAAAATAAGTCACTGTCTTCATATGTGGCGTTGCTAGCAGATTTTACAAAACCATCTTTTAACAGAATTCTTTGATATGAGATAAACTTATTTTGATAAGCAGTACTAGTCCTATTGTCAATGAATACTTGGTATTCAATATTTTTATACCCGGATAATAGACTTAGCAAGCCAATTGTGTCACTGTAAATTGCCTTATGGATAATTACTTTTGGATGATCTGGATATGTCCGTAAAAAATAGTCTATCTGTGCTAAAGATGTATTAGCCGTAATAATAATTCCAAGATAATAACTAGTAGATCCGCTCAATGAGCCATTAATTAGTTTATTCTCTATAACAGCTTGGCCACTTGCACCTTGCAGATCTCCAACCGTTGGATTTACTATTAAAACGAATGGAACCTTGTTTCTTGCGAGTGATCTAAAAGCATTATAATTCTGAGCTTTAACGGGCTCAATAATTGGGAGAACTTTCAGAGTACCAGATAGAACACTGGACAATTGATTCAAAGCCAAAAGTTCGTTTTGGCGACCACGTAGATAAGGAAAGTACATTTATTATAATGGTTTGGATTGTAAATGATGCGTTAGGTTAGAGCAATCATTCTTAGAAAGATTTCTTTCCAAAAATAACATTTTCAAGCTGTAGCTAACACTTTCAATAAATTGTATTTGGTGCTTGAGGAGTGCTCTACTCCTAAGAACTTCTACAAAACAATCATGAACCTCATATCTACTTAATTCCTTAAAAAGCTTTAAACATTCACCGAATATTTTGGTGTTTGGAACTTGGGGTATGTACCCGTATTTTCCCTTTATAAGCCTTAAATACTCATCTTTTCGAAGTGCGAAAAATATATTATCAGTAATAAAATCTTCTTTATTTGAAATAGGCTCTCTTTCTAGGTCAATTTTATTGTTAGAATTTAAAACTTGTATGCCAATTTTCTCATCAACAATCTTTTTTATTTTAGCTACGTTTTGCTCACAGGTTACTACATAAACCTTATCGAACATTGATTGATATGACTTAAGTTGACTAGGTAAACGATCTAGTGTATCTAATTCTGTTTTTATTTCATAAGCAGTTGTTGTACCGTTTACAATTAGAACGTCTAGCAAACTTTGTTCAGCTATAAACTCAGTAAATAGCTTTGCATCATATAAACTATGATTAGCTAATAATAGCTCATTAGCAACTGCATTCTTATAAACATACTCTGATCTATAGAATATGGATAAGTGTTGATATATTTCGGCTAGTATTACTTCAAGGGTACAATCTGTAGAGAAGTAATCTAATAATTTTGATACTTTGAGTAATTCATATAACCTATCACTAAAAGAATTATTTAGATAGCTCTTTACGAAGGATGAGCTGTAAAGAGTAGAAAGATGATAGTTATAACGAGAGTCAACAGTTAAACTCATAATGTTGTAACTAACTGAAAAATTGAAAAAATACTGGCATTTAGTATAATAGTACTAATTATAGCTGCATTATAATACCTTAAGCGCGAAATAATTACAATTACACGGTATAAACAATTTTAAAAGGCAATAAGGTTATTAGGCTACTATAATACAAGGGAAATATTTTTAGTATGTGTCTTGTATGGTATTACAGCACATAAATAGTAAACGACTAATTACTAAGTCGTTTACTATTTATGTGCTTTTTACTTTGTATCGGTAGGGTACAGATTTAAATAAAGTACTATGTGAGTTACTTATAAACTACTTCCCTGGCCACCCGTTCCTCATTAGCCTTGCCATAATAGCGAACATGCTTAGTGCTGCTATGGCCCAACATAGCCGCCACCGACTCCTCAGAAACACCCAATTCGTTTAGCATGACATTGGTAAACGTCTTTCGGGCGATCTTCACCGTAAGATTTAGTTTGATTCCTGCCATATGCTGGATCTGTTTGAGCCAATCATTGTATCCAGAGTTCGAGATCTTGGGTAAGAGCTCCACACTACCATATTTTTCTATCAGTGCCAGCGCTTCATCTGATAGCGGAACGATCTGGACAGACTCACCAGCAAAGAACTCCGATTCAGCATATTTACCACGTGGCTTAAACAACCATTTGCGGCCATCTATGCCTGTTCGTATTTCGTCGGAGGTAAGAGTTTGGGCATCCTCATAATGGAGACCGCTGTAAACGGAAAATAAGAACAGATCCACAATTCTACGGAGTTCTGGCCTCCAGTCAAATCTATCCAGGTGGATGAGCTGGGCGCGAGTTAAATGGTCGGTGTTTACTTTCTCCTTTTTCTTGAGAACAAACGCGGCTAGCTTGTCAATTTTAAGGATTTCACTCCTAACAGCACTCTCTGTGATGTTCTTTAAAACCTGTGTATGCCTAACGATGTAATTGTTATCCAGGCCTCGAACTCTAGCCCAACGCACAAACTCATCTGCACACCCTAACGTAAAGCGTTCAGCCTGCAAATTTGTCCACTTCTGTTCCTCCAGAAATAGTCTGATATTTTCAATACGGGTGTTGTAGTTTCGGCGGGTGCCTTCATTGGAATAGGTTGCCAGTACGTGTTTCTCAAAAAGATCTACTAATTGAGAAAAGGTGTAAGTGATCTGGTGTTTTTTCGTGAAAATATCGACCAGGTGCTGGGCAGAAATGAACTCCTCATTAATCTGGAAGTGGAGATGGAGTTTTGTTAAATCGGAGTGGATCTGTTTAAGTGTGTTATTGTCGTCACGGGCGCGAAGGCTACCACCTTTAATTAACTGTTTTTCTGCATCCCAGCTTTCGGGCATCACTTGGATAAAAGTAGAAAAGTCATTTGCTGTAATTCCGTCAATTCTTACACGACAATAAATAACGGCTTTAGCTGATGGGTTACGTTTGTTTAAGCGGATCTTAAACAGGATTCTCATTTTTTACGGAACATAATGTTACTAACAGTTACAAAACAAAATGCCATATCACACAAGAATGTTACCATGTTAGTAACTAAATGGATGATTAAAGTCATGTTGACTTTGCCGTCAGTATAACAGTTGTCTTAATTAGGATTTAATCCTTTCTTAAGTTTCTATTAATCAATGTTATACTATTTCTAAAATAATTTAGACTTATTGGCCCTAAAAATGTGTACCCACGGATTTTAGAGGTGTACCCGGAAAAGTACCCATTTGTATCATTTTGAGCAGTAGAGAGATAGGGGGTAATAACGCAAAAACCCGCTTTAAAGCGGGTTTTTGACCTAATAGAGAAGTATTCAAGTGCACTCGTAGGGATTCGAACCCCAAACCTCCTGATCCGTAGTCAGGTGCTCTATCCAATTGAGCTACGAATGCATTGCTGTGAAGCATTTCCCGTTGATTGGGAGTGCAAAAGTAGAGAGAAAAAAATTAGTTGTCAATCTATTTTCCTGAAAAATTTGCTTTACGCTTCATCAAAAAGGCACTAATACCCTCCATCGCATCAGCCGAACGACCCAGTTGATCCTGACTATCAGCCTCCTGGTCGAGTTGGTGGTCAAGGTCGGAATATAAGGATTGATTCAAAACTTTTTTCATAGCACCAATGGCGAGGGTAGGGGCAACGGCATAATAAGCTACGATTTCATCAACAGCAGCATCCAAACCCGCAGCCGGAACTGAACGGCCAACCAGCCCTAATCGGGCCGCTTCCGGGCCATACACCCGCCGACCAGTGCTACAAAGCTCGAACGCTCGTTGTGGGCCAATAAGACGAGGGAGGAAAAATGTTGACCCCGCATCTGGCATCAAACCAATGTTAACAAATATCTGGCTAAAATACGCGTCGTCGGCACAAATGATCACGTCGCAAGCCAGAGCCAGTGAACAGCCTGCTCCGGCTGCTACGCCATTGACACGGGCGATTACAGGTTTCGGCAGGTTTCGAATGGCGCGAATCATAGGGTGATAGGTACTCCGTAGAGAGTCGCCAAGGGCAAGCTGACCACCCGATGATGCAGCCTGAGTAACGCCTTCTTTAAGATCGGCACCCGATGAAAATGCTTTATCTCCTGCACCTGTAATTACGACAACCCGCACCTGTTCGTCAACCCCGGCGGCTTCAATGGCTGCCGTGATATCACGAATCAACCCCGGACTAAGGGCATTGTAGACTTGTGGACGATTGAGCGTAATTCGGCAAATCGAATCAGACAACTCGTAAAGAAGGTTTTCGTACATGGTTTTAGGATTTACTAGGTTAACCGATTTTTTATAGAAGCCAGAGAACCGTTAGCCAGCTAACAACTACACCCAAAGCCAGACCAGCACCAATTTGGGCTGGTGTATGGGCATTGAGTTTTAGCCGGGCGCTAGCAACAAAACCCGTCAGGATTACCAGAATAAGTAGTGGGAAAAACAGATCGGTTATGCTGAATTTGAGCATTAGGCTGGCAATAGCCCCTACAGTACCCCCAATACCAACGCTGTGGGCACTAATTTGCCAGGATAGGCTAATTAGGCCAACGAGAAGAATAGAGACCGCAATACTTCCTACTAAAATCCCAATTTCGGGAGCAATCGTTGACACGAGCTGCATCCGAAACAGGAATAGATAGGCAAGAGATAGATAGACACAGGCCGTTAAGAAATACGGTAAACGACGATCAGCTAACGTGTCCAACTGGAGGCTCTGAACATAGCCACTGCGGAAGAGGTAATAAATCAGCAGCGCAGGCACAGCAAATGTGCCGACAGAAATGAGCACTAGCAGACTAAGTCGTAAGGAGATGGAGAAGGCATCCATCCCCAAAACACCAGGTGCCTGAAACAGCAACACGCCGAACAGTAATGTCGGCATGAGCAGCGGATGGAGAACGACCGAAAGGAAGCGGGCAAAGCGCGTACTCAATGTAGAATGGATAATGTAGAATGAATAATGCTGTAAAAATAAGCTCTAGGTCTGTAGCATTTTACATTATCCATTTTACATTATTCATTTTTAAAGTTGTTTCCTCAACCGAGCTACGGGGATATTAAGCTGTTCCCGGTATTTGGCCACTGTTCGGCGGGCAATGTTGTAACCCCGATCGTTCAGGATTTTTTCGAGTTTGTCGTCCGATAAGGGATGAAGCTTCGGCTCGGCGTCGATCAGATCTTTTAAAATATTCTTCACTTCACGGCTACTGACATCTTCGCCCGTATCCGTCGAGATCCCCTCCGAGAAGAAATATTTAAGCGGATAAATACCAAATTCAGTCTGGACGGCTTTACTGTTCGCTACGCGTGATACGGTAGAAACGTCCATGTCGATCAGCGTTGCAATGTCTTTCAAAATCATGGGCCGGAGCCGCGATTCGTCGCCAGTGAGAAAGAAATCGTACTGGAAACGGACAATGGCATTCATGGTGCGCAGCAAGGTTTGCTGGCGTTGCTTGATGGCGTCGATGAACCACTTGGCCGCGTCCAATTTCTGCTTGACAAACGACACAGTTTCTTTCAGATTCTTATTCTGCTTTTTGCTCTTGTCGTAGGTATCGAGCATGTCGGCAAAGGAGCGGCTGATACGCAGCTCTGGGGCATTTTTTGAATTCAGCGTTAATTCAAGTTTGCCCCCGTTGTTAGTCAGAATGAAATCGGGAACCAGGTATTGGGCTGTGCCCGATTCGCCTTCAACAGAGCCCGGCTTAGGGTTCAATTTGATAATAATGTCAATGACCCGCTTGAGGGCATCGTCACTGATATTCAATCGGCGCTGAATCTTGTCGTAATGTTTCTTGGAGAATTCATCGAAGAATTCGTCGATAATCCGGATTGCTAAGCCAATGCAGGGATCGCTCTGATCTTTACGCTGGAGTTGCAGAATCAGGCACTCCTGAAGCGTACGGGCCCCAATGCCCGGCGGATCGAACGATTGGATTTTGTGCAGGATACGTTCAATTTCATCGATATCCGTAAACACATTTTGGGCAAAGGCGAGGTCGTTGACAATGGCCTGCAACGAGCGCCGGATATACCCATCGGCTTCAATACTGCCAATGAGTTGTAAGCCAACAATGCGCTGTTGTTCGGTCAGGTTTAAATAACCAAACTGTTGAAGAAGTGAGTCGGTCAGGCTCGAGCTGGTGGCCAGCGGCATGTCGCGGTCATCTTCGGCATAATTGCCATCGCCCTGCATTTTATACCCGGCATAATCTTCGTCCTTAATGTAACTATCTATATCCAGATCATCATCCCGTTCTTTATAGTCATCAGCATCATCGTATGAGTCGTCATCTTTTTGATCATACTCTTCATCCATGCCTTCTTCTAAAGCTGGATTAATTTCCAGCTCTTCTTCAATTCGTGTGTCTAATTCAGCAGTAGGAATCTGCAGCAGTTTAATAAATTGGATCTGCTGCGGAGATAACTTCTGCTGAAGGGATTGCGATAGGCTTAGCTTCTGCATGGTTGTCCTATAGGCGGTAAAATGTATCCGTTATGTTGAGCGTCTAAGTTGGATGTAAAACTGCCCCTCACAATTATCAGACCAAATTAACCAGTTTTTTGTTTTTGTGACGATAAATTTTCTGTGAAGTTCTGACATACTACCTTCGCGTTCATGACGAATAAGCTTTATGACACGTCGCTGAGCCTACTGACGGACCTGTATCAGGTAACAATGGCTTATGGGTACTGGAAATCGAAAACCGCTGAGAAAGAGGCTGTTTTTAATCTGTACTTCCGAAAGAACCCCTTTAATGGCGGTTTTACGATTGCTTGTGGACTAGCCAATGTGATCGGTTACATCGATCATTTCGGCTTCTCAAAAAAAGATTTACGGTACCTCCGAACCCTAAAAGGGAATGACAATAAGCCGATGTTTGAGGAGGCTTTTCTGGATTATCTGGCCAATTTGACGCTTACCTGTAGTATTGAAGCCATTCCCGAAGGCACCGTTGTGTTCCCGAATGAGCCTTTGATACGGGTGCGAGGGCCTATTTTACAGTGTCAGCTACTTGAAACTCCGCTACTGAACCTCATTAATTTTGAGTCGCTGATTGCTACCAAAGCAGCCCGATTGCGGTTGGTTGCCGATACCGATACGTTGCTGGAGTTTGGACTACGTCGGGCACAGGGCGTCGACGGTGGTATGACGGCGAGCCGGGCCGCTTACATTGGGGGCTGCGATGCTACGTCGAACGTGCTGGCTGGAAAACTTTACGATATTCCCGTGAAGGGAACCCACGCGCATAGTTGGGTTATGTCGTTCGATGATGAGCAACAGGCGTTTGATACGTATGCGGAGGTATTGCCAAATAATGTGACGCTACTGGTCGATACCTACGATACCTTGCAGGGTGTACGCCATGCGATCGAAACCGGGCGAAAACTCGAACAACAGGGCCACAAACTGGCGGCCATACGACTCGATTCGGGCGATTTAGCGTATTTGAGTATCGAAGCCCGAAAGTTGCTGGACGAAGCTGGCTTTGAGAAAACATCGATTGTGGCCAGTAACGATCTCGACGAAACAATCATCACCAGCCTGAAACAGCAGGGCGCAAAAATTGATATCTGGGGCGTAGGTACTAAACTCGTTACCGCCTTCGATCAGCCCGCTCTGGGTGGCGTTTACAAACTGGCTGCGCTTCAGAACGAAACCGCAGAGGATTCCGCCAGCCGATGGTCTTACAAGATGAAGTTATCGGAACAGGCCATTAAAGTGTCGACACCGGGTATTCAGCAGGTGCGTCGGTTTCGGGATGAGCGCGGTTTTCTGGCCGATATGATCTTTAATACGGAGGAAATGAGCGACGAGAAGCAACCGGCTACCATGATTGACCCGATGGATTTTACGAAGCGACGACGGTTTACCGTAAGTCAACAATATGAGGATTTATTAGTGCCCATTTTTCAGGAAGGGAAGCGGGTTTATGAACTACCCGATATCCATGCCGTACGGGCGCGTGTACAAACGCAATTGGCTGGCTTGCATCCAGGCGTAAAGCGGTTCGTTAACCCACATACGTATCCGGTTGGATTGGAACAAAGTCTGCACCAGTTGAAAACAGAGCTTATCCTTAAGCTGCGAGAAAGTGCCTCTCACTAGTGGCGAGAGAACCTTCTGTGGATCAACGAATTGCTAGGCTTAATCGATAAACATTCTTATTTTCTTAACACCAGACTGGCCAAGAGTTTAACTTTTTTCTGTTGTTTTACTGCCCCGCTCTGGTGAGCCGGTTTTCCAGATAACTCAATACATGCAACCGATTGAATTAGTGGTTTTTGACATGGCGGGCACGACCGTGACCGACCACCACGAGGTAGAACGGTGTTTTGCGGAAGCAGCCGCCGAAACGGGCCTATTTGTTACCGATGAGCGCATTCTGGCGATGCAGGGTCTTGCCAAGCGCTATGTCTTCGAAACGCTCTGGAAAGAGCAACTGGGTGAGGACAACCCGACGATACAGCAGCAGGTGGATGTATCGTATGCCAGTTTCCGCCGGATTCTCGAAAATCACTACCTGACGCAAGGCGCAACACCTACCGATGGCTGTCTGGAAACCTTTGCTTACCTGCATGAACGCGGGATCGCCATTGCGCTGACAACTGGATTTTATCGGGTTGTTACCGATATTATTCTGGAAAAACTCGGCTGGCTCAATGGCCTTGACGGTCGACGGGTAGGTACCGCCGAAAGTCTGATTCAGGTGTCGATTGCCAGCGATGAAGTCGAGCGCGGGCGGCCTTACCCGCACATGATTGAGCAGGCAATGGACTTGCTGGGTGTAAGCAATCCAAAAGCAGTCGTGAATATCGGCGATACACCGTCTGATTTATTATCAGGGCGGGCTGCCGGAGTGGCGCTTAATCTGGGCGTTACCAACGGAACACACTCCCGCGAACAGCTGGAAGCGTACCCTCACGATTTATTGATTAACTCCCTACGCGATTTACCAGCGTTGCTGGATGTGCGCGAGGTTCCTGTTGTATAAAAATGTCAGGTGTGGCCAGGTCTTGTCAAGAGTAGTCAAAAGTTGTTTTCTACAATTCCTGACTATTCTTGACAAGACCTGACTGCTTCTGACCCTTTCTAATTATGACCTCTTACGATTTAATTATTGTCGGTGCGGGCGCTCTTGGTACGTTTCATGCCTATCATGCTGCTCGGGCCGGGAAACGTGTTTTATTGCTCGAAAAAGATCGGTATCCAATTGGGGCCACCGTGCGTAATTTCGGGCAGGTAGTACCGTCTGGGCTGGCTGGGCGGTGGTTCGATTATGGACGGCGAAGCTTGGAAATCTATCGGGCTATTCAACAGGAAACAGATCTGACGGTTCGGGAAAACGGCACGATTTATATTGCGTCGGATGCCGATGAATGGACCCTGGCTAACGAACTCTACGATCGGTATCAACAGATCGGTTACCCATGTGAATTATTGACCAAAGCGCAGTGTCTGGCAAAATACCCGTCGCTTCAGCCCAACTATGTACTGGGTGGCATTTTCTTTCCACAGGAAATGAGTGTAGAGCCGGAGCAGATGATTCACCGGCTAATTGCCTATAGCCAGCAAAAATACACTGTCGATTATCGGCCTGGTTCGGTTGTGATCGACTGTCAGTCAACGGGTTCTGAAGCTACGGTTACGCTGAGTAATCGGGAGCAGTTTCAGGCTGGGCGAGTGCTTATTTGCGGTGGTCACGAAGTACGATTACTATTTCCTGATGTGCTTGCCAAGGCGGGACTGGTAGTTAGCAAGCTGCAAATGCTGCTGGCAGAGCCCGTCGCGGGTCTAAACCTTCCTGGCAATATCCTGACGGGATTGACCATACGTCGGTATGAAGCCTTTCAGGAATGCCCATCGTATGCTACACTGTCTAACCAACTTCCAGAACATCTGGTCGAACTGAAAAAGTGGGGCATTCATATTCTGTTTAAGCAGGCGGTGGATGGCTCCATTATCGTGGGCGATTCGCACGAATATGCTGAGGCTACTCAGGCCGAAGATTTAGGCTACCATACGCAGGATTTCATTAACAATCTGATGATAACCGAAGCGCAGCGAATTGTTACCTTTCCGCTAACGATTCGAAAAACATGGGCTGGTTTTTACAGCCAGACACCCGACGAGATTTTTGAGTATGATGTCGATAAAACAATCCGAATCGTAACTGGAATTGGTGGAAAAGGTATGAGCTCAGGTGCTGGCTATGCCGAACAGAGCATAGCCAGCTTATGGTATTAAAGGGTACAGTACAAATTACTGCCCCAGTTGTAATCTGGCGTACTGTCCAAACGTGAGCTGTTGTCCCGGATCGAAACCCACCCTAAGCGCATTGGCTGTGTAATAAGATGGAACAGTTACAGCATGTTTAATCTGAACGATATCAGTTGAAGTTGGTATGCGGTTACATGACCAGATTGTATTATCATACCAATTACCTGCCCGAATGGTATAAAAAGCACTACAGGTCTGGAATAAGAAGGAGTACGAAAAGTCAGAGCTTGAGGTAGGGGAGCATATAGTCCTAACCTGCCATTCATACTGCATATCAGGAGTTAAATTCGTAATTGCAAGGCTGATAGAGTTAAGATTACTGACAACCGTCCAGTTGGTTGTTCCAACAATACGGTAGCGAACTTCATAGGATGAACTAGCATCTGTATAATAGTTATACCAGCTCAATTTTGCTGAGGTGGGCGTATAGTTGCTAGTAGATAAATTATAGGGTGTAATGCAAGCGTAAGTAGTAAATGAATTCGTAGAAGAATAGGCAGACATAACCCCATCACTACATCGGGTGCTGACTTGCCACTCGTAACTGGTACTGGGTAGTAAGCCCATTATCGTAATGTTGTTGCTTTTAAGCCCAGCGATAGGTATCCAGGTGGTTGTTCCCACACGTCGGTAGAGTACATCGTAGGTGACATCGAAACCCATCGATGTCCAGCCTAGGTATGCACTGTTGCTCAGTGGATTTGCATATCGATTTTCTGGAATTCGGCAGGAAGTAGTAAAGCTCTGTCCATTAATAAAAGTTGAATTGTCTGTTGCCGAGCAAACGGTTCTCACTTGCCACTCGTAGAAAGTATTATTCGACAGACTAGTCAAACTATAAGAAAATACATTGGAGCTACCTGTAATGGTCAGATTACTAAGTGTGATCCAATCGGCTGCTCCAATCGGGCGGTAACGTATATCGAAGCGCGAAGTCGGCTCACTAGAAGCGTTCCAAAAGAGACTCACTGAGGAACTAGATAGAGAACCCCAGTAACCATAGTTAGGCGCTAAGCAACTAGTGGTGAAGTTGTTACCAATTGTATGAGTTGCCTGAGTGTTTGTAGGACAAATTGTTCTGACACGCCACTCGTAAGTCGTGTTAGGTGTCAGGCCGGTGAGCGAATAGGTTGTGGTCCAGTAACTTGGTGTAACAGGAATAGAATTTATAGTGCTCCAGTCGGTGGTCCCCAATAGCCGGTATTGCAGGTCGAAGGTGGTGCCTGGTTCAGGTTGATAATTCGTGGACCATTGTAAGCTGGCCGTAGAATAGTTGGCTGAACTATATGTATATGTAACAGCCTGACAACTCGGCGTAAAATTAAGCGAGGGAGAAAATCCCGAATGGTCGGTTGGTGAACAAACACTTTCCACCTGTGCTTCGTAGGTGGTGTTTGTTGTCAGGCCATTAATTGAATAATATGAGTATTCCTGTACAGTTAATCCATTCAGAGTTGTCCAATCAGTTGTTCCAACGGGCCTATAGCGTAACGAAAAGGTACGACCCGATTCATAGAAACTCGTGTACCAGTAGACCGAAACAGAGGTTGAACTGGTGGAATACAGTCTTAATGCGGGTATTGGACAGGCTTGGGTTGTAAACGATTGTGGACTGCTATAGTCGGTCGTGACGGTTGTAGAACCTGGGCAAGTACCTTGTACGCGCCATTCATAAGCTGTAGATGCTGTTAGACCTGTAAGTGAATAGTAGCTGCTGGTGACTGCTTCTATGGTATTCCAGGTCAGTGTGTTTTGCACGCGCCATTGTAGGGTATATGTCTCAGGAAAAGCGTATAGCCAACTAAGTGAAGTTGAGGTTCTGGTAGGGTATGTCGTGTAAAGAGAGGGTACAGGACAAGGAATTGAAAAAGTCAGTGGACCACTATACGTACTAGCACCAGTTGCTTTTACCTGCCATTCATAAGTCGTATTAACCTGTAAATTGTATAATTGATAATAATTGGTCGATACACCTGAAAGCGTGTACCAATCTATAGTTCCTGTAGGTCGATACTGCACGATATAGGTAATACCAGTGCCCAGGCTGTTCCAGTTTAGCTGTACTGCATTTACGCTGAGAGTTGATGAGTAAAGGCCTGTTACAGAGGGGTCTGTCAGAAAAGGTATGACAGGGCTAAGACTCCCCGTTGTGCTATTAGAGGGGCGAATTCGGTAATAATATTGCGTATAAGGAACTGTTTTATCATCTGTAAAGGTCGTTACATCAGGAGCCACGCCCCCAATGGGTACAAAACCTGAACTGGCCGAAGTAGAACGCTCAATAAAATAGCCCATCTCATTGCTACTGTTATCCCGCCAGGTCAGAACGATAGACGTCCCGTTCAAGCTAGCAGAAAGATTGCTGGGAGCGGTTACGTTGGTAGGTGGAGCATCTAGTGTATAGGCTGTATGGCTTTGCCGAAGCGCTAGTGCAGCTTGCATTCGGTCGTACTGACCGGGTGTAAAATCGTGCGTACAAGGAAAATAGTACGACATGATATTGGTCACTGATGGCGAGAACGAATAGCCATTCGCGTCCCGGGCTGTACTGTTGGGGTCATACTGGGGGCAACCGTTGTAATAGGTAAGATAAGCCCCTGGCATGCCGTAGGGGTCTGCGGGTGTATCACAAATCAGGTCACCATCACTAGTGCAGTTGGCTCCAGCCCCCCGGGTTACCAGTTCTGTAGAATTACCAGTTCCATTATTGTTATCGAACGTATGAATCAGGTTAAAGCTGTGGCCCAGTTCGTGGGGTATGAGCCGGTTACCCATATCATCTATATTCCAGTATTCATTCAAAATGAACGAACGGGTGGAATAAATAGCATTGTCTGGATAATAAGCAAACCCGCCTAGCCCCGACTGTGCGAACTGATTGACATAATACTGATTCATGGCATTACGAGCATCATAAGCATCAACCGACTGATAGTTATATGAGTTATACATATCATCGTTATCGATATAATCGGGAGATGAGCCCGCGAAATAAAATTGAATTCCGAGTCCATTAGACAAGTAATAGCTGTTAGTCATAGCCATTACTTTATTTAAGTTAGCCAAACTGAATCCCCCACTGCCATTGCTTTGCCGTATGATATGTGGGCGAATTGGCACATAGGTAACTGATTGAAATGCATTGCCAGAAGCTATTTTTTTCTGACGAGCCTGTTCGGCTTCTTTCACTAAAGATTGAGCTTTCTCCAGGGTGATGTTCTCGATACCACAAAAAGGAGCAGTGGATGGAGCTGTTGTCTGTGCTCTCGCGATTGGGCAAAGGAAAGTTCTGAAAAGACAATACACTAGAATAAGGTAGATGGTTTTTGGCATAGAGAGAGGGTAATTGTAGCTATTACTTGAAAAATGGTCAAATGGAGTTGCTATAAAACAAATGTTCTTAGCTAGGAAGTCGCATCAAAAAATACGCCATATGTTATAGTATGTTCAGCTTTAGAGAGATGTTTTTTAATTGAGGTTGTGGATAGCTATACTACTCATCAAGATCAGGGTTAGTCGATACCGGATGCGTAAAAGGCGGACAGAGCCATACTAAAACAATCATTAAAAACCTATTAAATTCATGTGAAATATCTGACTTTCTGTTTAATAAAAGCTTGATAGTCAGTGTGTATGAGCCTTAGGATAGACATATACTTTTGTGAGTAATTACTTAAGTAATACTAACCTGATGCTATATGCAACTTACTTTACCCAAGTTCATGCTGGAGTATTGGTCTCCACAAAAGGCTATAATGCCTGCGCTATACCGAAGCATTCGGTGGACCATTGCCACAACGCTTTTGTTGTGCTTATTACCGGGTCTGTCGGCCCTGGCGCAAACCATCACCGGGCGGATTGTTTCCAGCGATGATAACCAACCGCTGCCGGGCGTATCGATTGTTGTAAAAGGCACCAATGCCGGAACCACCTCTCGCGCTGATGGTACCTATTCGATTAACACTTCCTCAAAAAGCACACTGACTTTTTCGTTTATCGGCTATACTACACAGGAAATTGCAGTCGGTAATTGCACTACTTTAGATGTGACAATGCTGGCTGGCGATCGGACACTGAATGAAGTTGTCGTAACGGCGCTGGGTATTAAAAAAGACATTCGGCAAACGGGGGTGGCCATCCAGACGGTCGATGGAGCTCAACTTATTAAGGCGCGCGAACCGAACCCGGTGAACTCCTTAGTAGGTAAAGTAGCTGGTTTGACCATCGGCGCTTCTGCCGAACTACTGCGTCGGCCCAACGTAATCTTGCGGGGAAATACCGACGTGCTGTTTGTGGTGGATGGCGTGCCTGTCAACTCTGATACCTGGAACATCAGTGCCGACGACATCGATACCTACTCTGTTCTGAAAGGGGCTTCGGCATCGGCTTTATACGGATTTCGGGGTAAAAACGGGGCTATCCTGATCACGACCAAACGCGGTACGAAAGATAAGCGCGGGTTTGCGGTGGATGTGAATACCAGCCAGATGGTAGATAATGGTTTTCTGGCCATTCCAAAGGTTCAGGATGAATATGGCCCTGGCGATCACGGCGTTTATGAATTCGTTGATGGTAAAGGCGGTGGTAAAAACGATGGTGACTATGACATTTGGGGACCTCGTTTTGAAGGCCAGTTGATTCCACAATACGATAGCCCGGTCGATCCGGCTACTGGCAAACGGCAGGGAACTCCCTGGGTTGCTCGGGGGAAAGATAACCTGAAGCGGTTTTTGCAGGCCGGGATTCTCTCGACTAATAATATCGCTGTATCGGCATCGGGTGAGAAGTACGACCTGCGATTCTCGGTTTCGCACAACTACCAGCGAGGTCTGGTTCCCAACACCAAACTAAACAGCACAACCTTTAAAATCAATACGGGCTATAATTTCACCAACCGACTTCGATTTGAGGGTGATCTGCAAGTGAATCGCCAGTATACACCAAACATTCCTGATGTTGATTACGGCCCTAACTCGCTGATTTATAACGTAGTTATTTGGGGTGGAGCCGACTGGAGTATCGATGATATGAAGAATTACTGGCAGCCTGGTAAAGAGGGCGTTCAACAGATATATGCTGAATATCAACGTTATAACAACCCGTGGTTTATTACAAAAGAATGGTTGCGTGGGCATTATAAAACAGACATTATCGGGCAGACATCGCTGAAATATAACATTGCCGATGGTCTGGACCTGCAACTACGCACGCAGGTGTCGATGTGGAACCTGCTTCGTACGGAGAAATTTCCGTATTCGGCAACCGTATATGGTCGGGAAGAGGCTAAAGGTGATTACCGTGAAGACCGTCGAAACCTCCTGGACAACAACACCGATCTGTTGCTCAAATACAACAAGCGCGTTAGCCCCAACCTGAATGTAAATGCCATTGCGGGGGGCAACATGCGTATTTATAACTTCAATTCAAATTACACATCGACCAACTACCTGAATGTGCCGGGGGTATATAACTTCTCGAACTCGCTCAATGCAGGTCTTGCTTCGAACTTCATGGCCGATATGCGTGTATTATCGGCCTATTATTCGGCTGACTTCACGCTGAAGGATTTTGTAACACTGTCGACCACGGGCCGGATGGATAAACTGTCGACGCTTCCCAAAGGCAACAATACCTTCTTTTATCCGTCGGTAGCGTTGAGTACCGTTTTGTCAGACTATCTACATTTGCCACAGGCTATTTCTTTCCTGAAAGTACGGGCTTCGTATGCCAACGTAAAAGATGGTCTTACACAGTCGACGATTGGGGTACCCTCGTTCCCATTAAGCTATGGTCAGCAGTATTTTTCATCCTATGACGGGCCAACCTATCAGAACTCGGCTGTATATAGTACGCCTTTAACGGTCAACAATACCTCGACGGCTTATTTCACCAATACGCTGAATAATCCCAACATCAAGCCGAATAGTACATCGCAGACTGAAGTTGGGTTAGATGTCCGCTTCCTGAACAATCGTCTGGCTTTCGATGCGGCCTATTACATCAGCGAGGATGGCCCACGTATTTTTAGTCTGCCTATCTCCGAAACAACCGGCTATTCGGCGGCTTTGGTGAATGGGATCAAAACACAAAAGAAAGGGGTTGAACTCTCCCTGACGGGCAAAGTGATCCGTAGTGCGAACGGCTTTAACTGGGATGTGCTGGCCAACTGGTCGACCTACAAAGAGATTTACAAGGATTTTTATCCGGGTGTAACGGCTCTGAATACGTTCTTCAAAATTGGCGATCGTACCGATAAATACTACACTAAAACGTTTGTTTACTCGCCCGATGGCCAGATTATCAACGACGCTGGTGGTCGCCCACTTCAAACGACAGTTGCGCAGTACGTAGGCAACATCAATCCCGATTGGGTATGGGGTCTGAACAACCGCTTCAGTTACAAGAACTTCACGTTTAGCTTCCAGTTCGATGGTCGCGTAGGGGGTGTTATTTCTGACTATGTACAACAGAAAACCTATGCGGGTGGCCGTCATATTAATACAGTTTTGGGCGATATGGGCGTATCTCGTCTGAACGATACAAAAGGAATAAAATCGTACTTAGGCGAAGGTGTTCAGGTGAGTAACGGGGCGAACATCAACTACGACGCCGATGGTAAGGTGACCAACTATAGTGAATTGAAGTTTGCGCCGAATACCACGAAAGCATACTTGCAGGATTACATTGCCAAACGGTATGGGTTCGATGGCGGTAATATCATCAGCCGCACATTTACCAAACTTCGCGAAGTCGTCATTGGCTACAACCTGCCCCAAACCTTCACCAACCGCCTGGGTATCAAGCAGGCATCTATCTCGTTCGTTGGCCGAAACCTGCTCTATTTTGCCGAGAAGAAAGACATCGATATCGACCAGTTTACGGGCAATGGCCGTTCGGATCTGCAAACGCCAACCACCCGCCGGTACGGGTTTAACTTGAATCTGACATTCTAATCTTAGTCTACCCTCCCCCCCGGCCCCTCTCCCAAACAGGAGAGGGGAGCATAACTGCCCTGCTTTTCACCCCTCTCCCGTTCTGGGAGAGGGGCCGGGGGGAGGGAGAAATCACTAAAACTCATGAAACTTCATAACTATATTCTTCCCATCCTTGCTCTCCTGCTGGCCCTATCCAGTTGCGAAAAGCCCTTCGATGAACTCGAAAAAGACCCGAACCGGGCCGTCAATGCGCCTGCTTCGTTGGTGCTGAAAGGTATTCTGAACGATATGTATGATAGTCAGAATAGTCCTTCTGGTTTTGCAGGTGTGACCTATGCACCCTGGGGAGCGGAGCAGCGGTACAATCAGTTTTTCGATAGTAACTACAATTACTACGCTACCAACGAATACACCTGGACAACGACAAGCCTGAATTTCTATACGCTGAAAGATGTGTTGAAAATGGAGGCCGAAGCCAAACGGGCAGGGGCTGCTGATGTGAACCCATATTCGGCGCTAGGAAAATTTTTTCGGGCTTATTTCTACGAGAACATGACTCGGCGGGTGGGCGATATTCCGTTAACCGATGCGTTGAAAGATCAGGCCAATCTGACGCCCAAATACGATACGCAGAAGGCGGTATACATTCAGATTCTGAAATGGCTCGACGACGCCAACACCGATATGGCAGCCATCATTGCGAAAGGCGACAATACATTGAGTGGCGATTTTTATTTCGCGAACAACCTGCGTCAGTGGCAGAAAGCTGTAAATACGTATCGGTTGCGGGTGCTCATTAGTTTGAGCAAGAAAGAAAGCGATGCCGATCTGGGTATTAAACAAAAGTTTGCCGATATGATTGGGAATCCGACGAAGTACCCGATTCTGACGGGAATGAGCGATAACTTACAGTACATCCACAACGGTGTTCAAAATAAATACCCGCGTAACCAGGATAACTTTGGCCAGAACGCTACGCGTGAGAATATGGCTAAAACGTACATAGATTTGCTGGTAGAACGTAAAGATCCCCGCGTTTTTGTTGTGGCAGAGCCTGCTTCGGCAAAGATTGCGGCTGGTTTGAAACCAACTGATTATACTGCGTTTGTGGGTGCTTCGTCGGGAGAAGATCAGCAGGATATGGCCACCAAAGTACTGAAAGGGGAGTACTCATTCCAGAACCGGAAGCATTACTACTCATCCTATATTGGCGAACCCGTCTTCATCATTGGCTACCCTGAACTGATGTTCAACATTGCCGAAGGGATCAACCGGGGATGGGTTTCGGGTAATGCCGACGATTATTACCAGAAAGGGATTGCTGCATCGATGGGTTTCTACGGGTTGAAAGACGGCGATAACACGGTAACATTCTCACGAGATGGCGGTAATGCCAACTTCGATAATTACACGGTTAATGTGAGCATGAGTAACTATCTGGCCCAGGCATCGGTAAAATATGCGGGCAACAATGCCACCGGACTGACTCAGATCTTGACCCAGAAATACATTGCCTTCTTTCAAAACTCAGGTCTGGAAGCGTTTTACAACCAACGCCGGACTGGCGTACCTACCTTCCTCACGGGCGTAGGTACAGGCAACAGCGCCCGGATTCCGAAACGCTGGCAGTACCCAACCAACGAACGGACAACCAACGCCGACAATCTGAAAGCAGCTTTGACCAACCAGTATGGTGGCAATGATGATATCAATGCTACGATGTGGATTTTGCAATAATTGTCCAGACTTATTAATAATTTCCCAGACCTATAAGGTTTCAAAAACCTTATAGGTCTTTTTTAAGCCTAAACTATGCGACTAATCTATTTACTGTGTTCGCTGTTTATAAGCAGTTTCGCACTGGCTCAACCAGCGCAGAATATTATTCTGGTAACTCTCGATGGGGTGCGCTGGCAGGAGATTTTTAACGGGGCAGACTCAACGCTCCTGTTCGATCCGGTGTTTAGCCGCGATACTGCTGGTGCTCATAAGCAATTCTGGGCATCTACCCCAACCGAACGTCGGAAGCGGCTTACACCTTTTCTCTGGAATACCATTGGGCAGCAGGGGCAACTCTATGGGAATCGCCAGCAAGGGAGTCGCATGAATGTGTCAAATCCGCACTGGTTTAGCTATCCTGGGTATAATGAAATTCTGAGTGGCTATGCCGATGATCGAATCAAGTCGAAAGACAAAATTGATAACCCCAATGTTACGGTGCTGGAGTTCCTGAACAAGCAACCTGGTTTCGCCGGAAAAGTGGGCGTGTTTTCGTCCTGGGATGTAATTGAAGCGGCTGTCAACGAAAAGAAAACCGGTATCTACGCCAGCTCGGCCAATGAACCCAGCCAGCCACGCACGGCTGCCGATTCGTTGTTGAGCGACATAACCACCTTGTACCCCCGAGAAAATGGCGATGGCGTTCGGGCCGATTTTCTGACGTATTTCGCGGCTCGTCAGTACGTAAAACAAAACCAGCCACGCGTGCTCTTTTTATCATTCGATGAAACGGACGATCTGGCTCATGCCGGGCGTTATCTGGATCATTTGCGAATGCTTCAGTCGATTGATGGGTATTTAGCGAATTTATGGCAACTTGTGCAGACAATGCCGCAGTATGCCGGAAAAACGGCCATAGTCATTACGACCGATCATGGACGTGGTCACACGCCAAAAGCACGCTGGAAAGATCACGGCACCAAAACCGCCGACTCATATCAGATCTGGCTGGCGGCAATGGGAGAAGGAATTTCAGCTACGGGTGAGCAGAAAAATGGGCCAGTGCTCTTTCAGAATCAGATAGCCGCTACCTTAGCTCAGTTGCTGGGCTTCGAGTTTAAGACGGATCATCCAGTTGGTAAAGCGATTGACACTATTTCGGGCGCAAATCGGTGATAGATTTGTACTCAGACAGACTAACCTGGTTATGATGAATCGTAGAACACTCCTTAAATCAGCGACCCTGCTGCCCTTGGCGTCGGCTACTGACGGCCTGATCACATCGGCACCTTCAGCCCGTAAGCGCAGCCTACGCTTTGCGTACCTCGGCGATACGCACATTACGCCCGACAGTAAGCCGATGGAGTCGGTTGCGAAGTGTTTTCAACATGCGCAGAGTCATGCCGATAAACCAGCCTTCATTCTGCACGGGGGCGATGTGATCATGGATGCGCTGGCGAAGGATCGGGCCGATGTACAGAAACAGTGGGATGCCTGGAATTCGGTCGTAAAAGCGAACAACTCGCTGCCGATCGAATACTGCATCGGTAACCACGACATCTGGGGTTTTGAAGAGGCAAAATCAGATCCTAGCTACGGCAAAAAATGGGCAGTCGATCAGATGAAGATTGGCAATCGGTATCGCTCATTTGATCGGAACGGTTGGCATTTTATTATTCTCGACAGCGTACAACCTAAGCCAGACGGGAAGTGGTACACTGGCTACATTGATCAGGAGCAGTTAGACTGGCTGAAACAGGATTTAGCTAAAACAGGGACAAAAACGCCGGTTTTAATTCTGTCGCATATCCCGATTTTTAGCCCGACTGGCTTCTTCAGTGAGAAGAATGTTAAAGACGGAGCCTGGACCATTCCAGCAGCTTTAGTACTATCGAACACTCCTGAATTGCTGAAGCTGTTTTATCAATATCCAAACGTAAAAACCGCCCTGAGTGGCCATATGCACCTGCTTGATCGGGTGGATTATAATGGCGTTATGTACCTGTGTAACGGAGCTGTTTGTGGCGATTGGTGGCGCAATGACACCTATCAGCAAACAAAAGCAGGGTATGCCCTTATTGATCTGTACGATGACGGGACACTTGAACGGACCTATTTACATTACCAATAATACGATGCAAGTCATTGCCGATTTATTCATCCAGAGTGGGGACGACGCCTATTATGGTGAGCCTGTAACCCAGCTTGAACACGCCCTTCAATGCGCCCAGTTGGCCGAAAAAGCGGGTGCAGATGAGGAAACTATTGCCGCTGCTTTTCTGCACGATATTGGCCATTTGCTACCACCCGAATTGGCTGGCGGCTATATGGATGGCTACGGTACCATCGATCACGAGAAACTCGGAGCCGATTATCTGCGTGAGATGGGGTTTTCGGAGAAAGTTGCTCAACTGATTGAGCATCACGTAAATGCTAAGCGGTACCTGGTTTATAAAAAACCGGAATACTTTGCCCGATTGTCAGAAGCGAGTGTAAAAACGCTTGAATTTCAGGGCGGCCCTATGAAAGCGGGAGAGGCTCTGGCGTTTGAAACCAACCCATACTTCCGGGAAATTCTGCAAGTTCGGGGGTGGGATGAACAGGCTAAAATACCCGGTTTGTCAACGCCAGATATGGCCTATTATCTGACGATCTGTCGGCAATGTCTTGAATACGCCCAGAATTAGTGTACACGCTGTAGCTTGCGCATTCGGACTTATTCGCTATTTTGTGATGCTTCGTCAATAATACCTTCCTGCTAGCATACCAACTACCTATGCGTTCTCCCGCTTTTCTGCGCAATCCAACGACCTTTGTTATTTTCGGGGCGACAGCCGCTTTTTGTACCTACGCCTGCATGTATGCCTTCCGGAGAGGTATTACCGCAACGACCTTCGAGGGCATGTTCTTTGCCGGAATCAGCTATAAAATCTGGCTCGTTACGGCGCAGGTATTTGGCTATGCCGTCTCGAAAGGGATTGGTGTGAAGGTTGTTTCGGAGATGTCGCCGGGACGTCGGGCCATCAATATTCTCATCTACGTAACCGTAGCCCTCTCAGCCTTGCTAGGGTTTGCGTTGGTTCCGGCTCCCTATAACATCGTTTTTCTCTTTCTGAATGGCTTACCATTGGGTCTGGTTTACGGCACCATGTTGGGTTTTCTGGAAGGTCGCCGTCAGACCGATGCTTTGGTAGCTGGATTGACGGCTTCCTTCATCTTTGCGTCGGGTTTTGTGAAAACGGTTGCCTTGACGATCAAAAGTGCCTGGGGAGTATCCGAGTTCTGGTTGCCGTTTGTAACGGGAAGTCTGTTTGTGCTGCCCATGCTGGCGTCGATTTACGCCATGACCCTGCTACCGCCACCGACCGACGAAGACCGAGCCCTCCGTACCGAACGTAAACCGATGGATGCCGACGAGCGCCGGGCATTTGTCCGCAATTTTCGACCGGGCCTGATTCTGCTAATTTTGTCTTATGTGCTGTTATCGGCATTCCGGGATTTCCGGGACAACTTCGGGCCCGAAATCCTGAAAGATGCGGGTGTCGAAAACCCGGCTATTTTCGCCAAAACCGAAACTCTGGTGGCCGTTGGTATTCTAATTGTGATGGCGCTGCTTCAGCGAGTTACCGATAACTTTCGGGCGTTCACTCTCCTTAATGGCCTGATGCTGGCAGGTGGGGCAATGGTTGGCTTAAGCACCTATGCCTATGTAACAGACTCCCTCTCGGCGGGTAACTGGTTTTTGCTGACGGGCTTAGGATTATACATGGCTTATGTGCCCTGTAATGGCCTGTATTTCGAGCGATTGATTGCTTCATTCCGGTACGTTAGTACGGTTGGTTTCATTGTAACGCTGGCCGATTGGTACGGTTACCTGGGCAGCGTTTCGGTGCTTTTGTATAAGAACTTCGGGCATGCCAATATCAGTTACCGTGAGTTTTTTATATATGGAGCCTACATTATGGCAGGTCTGTACAGCATGCTGGTAGTTGCTTCTTATACCTATTTCAAGCGACGTTTTCAGACGGCAGAGAAAACAACGCAGGAAATGAGCTATTTGCCGAACTGAGACGTGGATATCCCCTCAATATTGCGCTAAGGCTTTTTAAAAGAGACCGCTTACATCCCGGTATCGTGCATTCGTACACAGCTGTGTACGAATGCACGATACCGGGATGTGTGTTTTAGAACTAGTATATGAGCAATAAAATGATAATCTATATCAAAATAAAAGATTATAATTAAATATATATAAAAATAAAAAATGGTACTTTTGATTTTATTTATACCCTATATCTTGTATTTGACATTTTATGAAATATGTATATCTATTGCTGAATTTGCTAACTGTAATAGCGGCTATAGCACAACCGGATTTAGACTTTCAAACCACACAAGGGGGGGTGGACTACTACTTCCTTATCAAAATCATATACTGCTGTCGGTACACCTGCTACTAACGTAACAGTATCAGTAGGCGGAACCACTAGCGGTTTACAAACTAATTCTCCTCAAGCCTTTAGTCGAGGGCTCCAACTGGCTGTTAACCATACGTCTAACTCGGCTTGCGTTGCTGTAACGATCACCTTTAACCCCGGCTTACAAGATGTACGATTTAGAGTGTTGAACATCGATCGGGGAGCTGCCAATGGTGCTAATTATGATTTTATCGATCAGGTTACCGTAAGCGGAATGAATGGGGCTGGAAGCGTCAGCCCAACTATTAGTGCTTCTGGTTCAGCCGGGACATATTCCAGTATTTCGGGTAATACAATTACTGGCACTGGTGATGCACCTGCCTCTGCTTCCGACCCTGGAAATCTGGTTGTTTTTTCAGGGGCAGTTACTCAAATCACGATTAATTACTGCAATAATGCAGCGCAGACCATTGCTAACCCTGGTGCGCAGACCATCACTATTGAGGACTTATCCTGGAGTGGCCCTTTACCCGTTCATCTTATTTCGTTTGATGGAAAAACAGTTGGTAACCAGGTCGCATTGACTTGGGAAACCGCTTGGGAGCAGAATAGTGATTACTTCGAGGTTCAGCGCAGTCAGGACGCGCGGGAGTTTTCGACGCTGGCGCGTGTACCGGCTATGGGGCAGTCAGACCGCAAAGAATTATATTCAGTGCTGGATACGGAGCCATTAAATGGCATAAATTATTATCGACTAAAACAGGCTGATTTTGGGGCAGATCAGGGGGTGACCTATTCTCAAATCATTTCAGTTACGCTCGATGATATAACCCCTGATCTAAAAATTACTGAAAACCCGTTGAAGGGCGATCAGATTCAGGTTAGGTTTCGAAATATGGAATCCCAGACGCTATCTTTACAAACAAGTTTTGGCTTATCAATTCCCATTCATATTAGCAAAGAATCGGAGACAAGTGCCGTTCTGACACCAACTCAACGGCTAGCTCCCGGTTTATACTTGGTCAGTGGCTATCAAGGGGCGCATCGATTGACTGCCAAAGTTTTAGTTTTATAAAGACATTTAGTACACTCCCGTGTTCAACTAGCGAGCTTCAGGTTGTATACTGATGTAATATAAGTGTCCTTTGAGATGGAATGAAACAAGTCCTCATCTTAACCGGTCTGAGCGGGAGCGGTAAAACAACCTTTGCCCGGCAATTCTGCGCCGAAAATCCAAACTGGCTGCGTGTCAATCGCGATGATCTCCGACGCAGTCTATTGTCGGTATCCCTTCAGGAGTATTGGACTACCTGGCCCGACCGGGAAAAAGATCGTCTTGAAAGTCTGGTCAGTGAAATGCAGAAAACAGCTATTCTGGATGGTTTAACACGGGGTTGGTATATTGTAATCGATAACACAACGCTAAAACTGAAGTACATCAACGAATACCGGAATCTACTTGCTAGCCATTTTGATGAGGTTAAAATCCAATACAAACTGATTGAAACCCCTACTGACGAATGCATTCGTCGCGACCAGAATCGACCTGATTCGGTAGGAGAGGCCGTGATTCGGATGCAAGCAGAAAAGCTTACTGTCCTGAAGAAGATTTTCAAATTCCGCCCTGAAACGCTAACACGAAACCCTGTTTTTCAGCGACTCCAGGACGAGACATTACCCCATTGCGTGTTGGTTGACATTGACGGAACAGTGGCAAAACGAGGAGATCGCTCTCCGTTTGATTGGCGTCGAGTGGGTATCGATACACCCAAGTGGCCGATTATTAATCTGGTGAAATCATTACAAATATCAGGCTACACCATTATATTTCTTTCGGGCCGCGACGCTGTTTGCCGCTCCGAAACGATAAGCTGGCTTAATCATTATTTTGGCTGGAAAGCAGAAGACTATCAGTTGTTTATGCGCCCGCAACAGGACAATCGGAAGGATGTCGACATCAAATATGAACTGTTCGAACAGCATATTCTTGGCCATTACTACGTCGAGCTCGTAGTTGACGACCGCCAGCAAGTCGTAGATATGTGGCGACGACAGCTTGGCCTAACCTGCGTGCAGGTGAATTATGGGGATTTTTGAGGGAAGATTTTTAAGGTGTTAGAAAATTCTACTCTTATCAATAGAGTATCAAGCGGCTTGTTCGGTAAAGTGTAATTCTGCTCGAATTGTGCCTTTGGCTTCAAGAAGGCGGGATAAGGTAGCTAAATTAGCTTCGCGCAAATCAATATATTGTTGCACATAAGATCCTGCATCTCCAATTGAGCGATGACGATTAATGATATCGCTGTCTCGTTCAATCAGTGTCAACAGCCGTGCTATAGCTCCCGCCCGTAATTCAGTGTCCTCCAGAATTTGCTCTAATTCATTCATGAGTTTAAAAATTAAGTTGAACTATTCCTTTTTTCCGTCCTGCCAAACTAATGCCAAAATCCTGTAGCCAACGCAGTCGATCAGATTCGTACCAATTACGCTGTCGATGATCTTCTGGATAAACCTGCACAAAATAACCATCTATAAGTTTATTGGGCAGAAAGCGCTGCTGCCGAAAAAAAGCAGCTTGTTCTTCATGACGTGTGTAACAATCAGCATCTAGAAAAATAACGAAATCAATATCGGATGGGTTTGTTTTTCGGGTTATAAAACTACCGTCAACCCAGACAAAAAACTCTTCATTTGCGGTTATTCTGAAATTGGTTACATGCATTAAAAATGTGTCAAACAACAGACTTCTTCTCTCCGAATCAGGAAACGCTGTTACAAACGCTTGTTTAAACTCTTCGATGGTGAGCGTAATAACAGTGTAAGGTTGCAGATTTCCATGAACATCAAATTCGATAGAGGGCATAAAAATAGTTTAAAACGCAACAATCAAGTATATATCCAAATATAGTAAAACTTGTGGGCGATACGTCCATAAGCCATCTTCAGTTCCATTCACCTAGTTTCTAGCAAACTAAACCTATTTTCGCCCCATCTTTGTTATCCTAATAGAAGAATATGTAATACGGCGTTGAGTTCTGAGTTTATTCACTCATTCACTCATTCGCTCAATCACTCATTGTACTACATGAAACTCCTTAAAGTAGCCGCTGGTGTTCTGAATCAAATCCCACTTGCCTGGGAGCACAATAAAAAAAATATTATCAATGCCATCGAGGAAGCCCAGAAGCAGAATATTAGTCTGCTGTGTCTGACCGAATTGTGTATTTCGGGCTATGGCTGTGAGGATGCGTTTTTTGCCCAGAATACCATCGACCAGTCGATTGCGTCGCTGCTGGATATCGTTCAATATACCAATGACATTGCCGTGGCCGTTGGTCTGCCGCTTCGCCATAACAACCGAACATACGACACGGCCTGCCTGATTGCCAATAAGCGAATTCTGGGCTTTGCGGTAAAGCAAAATATGGCCAATAATGGCGTTCATTACGAAACCCGCTGGTTCCAGCCCTGGAATCCCTACGTTCGGGATGAGATCAAAATTGGCGATTTTACCTATCCATTTGGCGATCTGGTCTTCGATTTGTCGGGCATTCGGGTTGGGTTCGAGATTTGCGAAGATGCCTGGGTCGCCAATCGGCCGGGGCGGATGTTGTACGAACGTGGGATTGATATTATCCTGAATCCGACGGCCAGCCACTTTGCATTCCTGAAATCGCAGGTGCGTGAGCGTTTCGTGGTCGATGCGTCGCGGGCATTTGGAGTAAGCTATGTGTACGCGAATATGCTGGGCAATGAAGCCGGTCGAATGATTTACGATGGCGACGCTATGGTAGCCTCCAATGGTGAGCTGCTGGTGTCGGGACCGCGCTTGAGTTACGAAGATTTTCTGATCGTTCCGGCAGTGGTCGATGTTGAACTTACTCGCCTAAATCAGACACAAAGCCGTGGGAATATCGCCCTGGCGTACCCAAACCTCCGTGTATCGGATCGGTTCGACTGGCCCGACATTGCGCCCGTTATCCAGAAAGCCGAACTCGAAGCCTGGGAGCGGGGTGGTTATCTGAAAGAAGAAGAATTTGCTCGGGCCGTTGCCTTAGGCCTTTTCGATTATCTGCGAAAGAGTCGCTCGCAAGGGTATGTATTGTCGTTGAGTGGCGGAGCTGATTCGTCGGCTATTGCTGCGCTTGTATCTCTGATGATTCGGATGGCAGTGCAGAATCTTGGTCTGGATGGCGTCAAGAAAAAGCTTGGGTACATCAAAGCCATTCAGGATTGCGAATCGCCCGAAGAGATGGTTGGTAAGTTACTCACGGTCATGTATCAGGGCACCGAAAACTCGTCGGACGATACGTTCAATTCGGCTAAAGAACTGGCTGATGATATCGGAGCGACCTTCATGAATATCAACATCAATGGCCTGGTCGAAACATATCGGGGGCTAATTGAGGAGCAGTTAGGCCGAAAACTTTCCTGGGATACCGATGATCTGGCGCTACAAAATATTCAGGCTCGGGTTCGTGCCCCAAGTATCTGGATGCTGGCCAATCTGAATAATGCGTTGCTGCTCACGACCTCGAACCGCTCCGAAGCGGCCGTTGGCTATGCGACGATGGATGGTGACACAGCAGGTAGTATTTCGCCCATCACGGGAATCGATAAGCATTTTCTGCGGGGCTGGTTGCGCTGGCTCGAAACGGTTGGCCTGAACGTAAAAAACGAATCAACCCCCGCTGACCGTACTGGCTCGGTGATGGACGCAGCGGCATCCGATGATTTAATCAAAGTGAAGGGACTACATGCGGTCAATAACCTGCAACCCACCGCCGAACTCCGTCCGTTAGACAAAAAGCAAACTGACGAAGATGATCTGATGGCCTACGATGTGCTCAACTCCATCGAAGAGGCCGCTATTCGGGATAAGCAACCACCTGTTGAGGTGTTGAAACTGGTTGAGGTTCGGTACGCAGGTCGTTATGATCGGGAGAAGTTGCTGGTTTGGGTTGAGCGCTTTTTCAAACTCTGGAGCCGCAACCAGTGGAAACGTGAGCGTTACGCGCCTTCTTTCCACCTCGACGATCATAACCTGGATCCGCGTTCGTGGTGCCGCTTCCCAATTCTATCGGGCGGCTTCGAAAAAGAACTCGCCGACATGCGCGACTGGGCTAATGAGCAGAAGCCAAGCGGGCGGAAAGGCAAGATTGGGTTTTAGGTACACCCGTGTAACTTTGTAGAAAGCTAGTTTGTGAAAAAACGCTGATTATGATCACGCCAGAAGAATTTCCCTATATCAAATCCTTGTACGTGAACGACTGTTACGCGTACAAGGATTTTAATATTGAACTACACGACTATGAACCGTTTAGCCATCTGATTCTGACGGGGAAAAATGGGTCTGGGAAGAGTACGATTCTGTTGAGCCTGAATTACTATTTATCTGGATGGCGAACTGGAGAAAATAGATGGTATAATGCCAGTTCTCTTTCTGAATATTTTGATATTCTACAAAGAGAAATAGATATGAATTTTAACTCATTTGGCCGTACAGATAGATATGTAAATTTGAGTAATGAGTTATTTAAGTATAAACGTATACTCCCATCAACTGCTTTACATGCAGAAAATTTTTGGCAGAAAAATAAACAACTTATCGTATATTCTTATTTCAAAGCTAAGCGAAAAGGCGATGCATTACCGGTAGAAGCTCCATCAAAAGAAACTGAGTTTACTAATAAGTTTAATTCGCTTGATTCGACGGAATTTTTTATTAGCAAATTCAAACAGTATTTAGTCAACAGGAAGGTAGAGCAAGCGTTTAGTCAAATTGAATCACAGATTCAACAAGTTCATAATGTGCAGCTATTTTTTGATTCGCTTAAAGATACGTTAAACAAGATTTTTGGAGGAGAATTAAAAGAGATCGAATTTGACCGCTCTACGTATGAGTTTTTTTTTGAATCTTACAGATAATCGTAGACTTACGTTTAATACACTTTCAGAGGGCTTTTCGGCCTTTATAAGCATCTTTATGGACTTGTTCATGCGTGTTGACCTAATCCGTAAACAAGTCAATGACTATACCTACAATCCCTGTGGTATTGTTCTAATAGATGAGCCTGAAACGCATTTACATCTTCAATTACAAGAACAGGTTCTACCGCTGTTAACGAGCCTGTTTCCTAATATTCAATTTATTGCGGCTACGCATTCACCAGCCGTTATTGCCAGCATTAAAAACGCTACAATTTTTGATCTGACGACAAAGGAATCGCGTGGTAGTGAAGAAACTGTGGGGCGGAGTTATTCAGATTTGATGGTGTCGCATTTTGGTTTAGGGAATGAGTATTCGGAGACTGCCGATCTCATTATAAAGCAGGTTAATGAGACGTTAAATAACCTCGCCGATAAACCTGCGGAAAGGAAAGCGGCTTTACAGAAAATCTATGATGAGAATAGCGCATATCTTTCTCCGACGCTGAAGGTAGAGCTGGAACTATTAACTATTCAACAGGAAGTACAGCAAGAAGCCGCCCGATGATTAACGTAATTCGGGATGTTCCAGTCCCGCCTTCATTAGCTGCCAAGAAAGAGTACCGCAATCAGGAAGTACTTGAAGCTTTATTTAAAGTCTTTAGAGAAAAATGTTACCTGACAGAGAGAAAATTTGACAGTATGAATGAAATGGAAATTGACCATTTTATTCCACAAAACGACCCTGCCAAGCCAATTTATGTTTGGGAAAACCTGTATGCAATCCATGAGAAAGCCAATAAGCAGAAACCTAAATCCATACCTGCTGGCGGTTATCTTGACCCATGTGATGCCAACGACGATGTTGAGTATGAGATTATCTATAAAGTTGAGTTTGGCGGAAATGCTTTGTTCAAGGCACGACATGAAGACAATATAAAGGCTGTTAATACTGCTAATTTATTAAACCATGTACACCGTGACTTGAAGCAGGCTATCAGTAATCGCCATCATGAAGTGGTCAATGCTGTAGCTAAGTGGTATCATGCTAAACTTTCTGGAGACAGAGATAAAGAGTTTGAACAAGAATTGTTGCTTCGAAAATTTCTTTCCCGCGATAGCCAGTATACCATGCTTATGCGGGCAATTGAGGTAGTTCCCTCCGAATTCTTCGACTAAGCCGGGTATTTATGAAACAACTTATTCCCGGCCTTCTCTTTGCGGCACTTTGGGCTTCGGCTTCGGTTGCAACCAAATTTGGTGTGCAATCGGTGCATCCGTTGATTCTGGCTAACGTACGTTTTTTCATCGCTGGTGGCGGGATGCTCCTGTTTGCGTATGGCATCCAGCGAACGAAAAACGCCTGGCCTACGCGTGTAGAATTTCGTCAGTTAGCGATCTTTTCATTGCTCAATACAACAATTTACCTCGGCGCGTTTGTGCTGGCGCTGAAACAGGTATCGGCGGGTATTGGGAGCTTATCAACGGCCACCAATCCTTTATTTATTGCCTTATTATCAGCAATCTGGTTGCGTCGGCGACCGCAATTGAATGAATTAGGAGGATTGTTTCTGGGAATTTTAGGCGTCGGGATTGCGACGTATCCGCTGCTGCAAACTAGTTATGCCACCGTTGAGGGCTTATTAATTCTGCTGTTTGGTATGATCTCCGTATCGGCAGCAACGGTTTATTATGCCAGCATCCAGTGGCGATTGCCTAACTTGGTCATCAATGGTTGGCAGGTATTGTTGGGTGGCTTTCAACTGCTCCCGTTTACTGTGCTACTGGGCGTGCTTGAGCCTACGACATTCAGCAACTCCCATTATGATCTACGTTTTTGGGGAGCGGTACTCTGGCTGATTTTACCCGTCTCGGTAGCAGCCCTGCAACTATGGTTCTATCTCGTTCGGCAAGACGCCATCCGGGCTTCGCTGTGGCTATTCCTTTGCCCGATATTCGGTTTTGCGTATTCGTATCTGCTCATGAACGAACCCATCACTCTGTATACTGTTGCAGGGACAGGGCTGGTTATTTGTGGGCTTTGGTTGGGAAGGAAATAGGTTTATGGTATTTTGTTTACGGTGGCTGACGCATGAGTTGCTTTCGCCAGCCACCGTAAACAAAATACCATAAACCATAAACCTCCCTACTCTTTCAACACCGTCATTTCAACCCGTCGGTTAAGTCTCCGGGTGTTTTCTGAATTATTGCTTGCTATAGGGCGGGTTGGCCCATAACCACGTGTAGCAACCCGATTTGCGGTAACACCATTCTTTACCAAATAATCTTTCACAAGCTCTACGCGCTGTTTCGAGAGCTTAAGATTCTCATCAAAATCGCCCTGGTTATCGGTATGCCCTGCTAACTCAATGACAGCGGTTGGATGATCGCGCATAAAGCCCAGGAGTTGCTCTAAAGCGGGTTGAGCATCGGGTAGTAGTTCCGCTTTGCTTTGAACAAACTGGAGAGCCTGTAACTGGGTTGTTGTGCCAGCCGCTGCCACAATAGGCGGTGGTGTATAAATCACTTTTGCATCGAGTGTCTTGGGTGGCGCTATGCGAGACGTTTGAACAACCGATGTGTTACTAGCCGCTGGTTGCTCAGATACCGGTGGCGTTGTAGCAGGACGCGTAATCGGAGGAGAGACTACCGTTGTTGCTGCCGTATGAACCGGGGAAGGGGCTGTCTTTGCGCTGGGTGGTTTTATGCCACTGCGATACAACAGGGTTGGTATTGTCTTATGCAGCGTAGTAACATTTGGATCTGAGAATACCTGCTGTTCATCAACATCAGCATAACCTTCTGCTTTTATTGTGACAATATAAGATTGCTTTGGGTCGAGGAGGAGTTGGTAGACGCCAGCTGTATTGGTGACTTGTTGAGTTCGAACAATGCCTTCCTGACTTTTCGCCAGAACAGTGGCCCCCACAATGGGTTGTTTGGTCTGTCCATCCAGTATTGTTCCATTAACAAGCGCCGTTCTGCCGGTTGGGGCAACTTGGTGTTGTGGTTGTGCCCAGCTTATGGATGGCGCTACATTACTCAGGCACAGGCCTCCGAAAACTACTATATACTTTGTCCAATTCATACTTTAGAAGCAACGTTGAAACGTGTATCAAAAGTACGTCTAAATACCCGAAAGTTACTTATCGGCCCTGCCTGGTATGACTTGATTTTTGCTAACTTTTTAGGCCTCAAAAATGATACGTATTAATCTGATTTTCAGTTAGTTGTGTAGTGAAAATTACGACTCAAAAATGAACGCAAAAATGCTTATTTTCGTTAGTATTGTATGACAAGGAAAACCAACGCAACGATGCATTCCCCGAACGCTCAGGCACCTCTTGCGCAAGCTTCAGCGGGCAATTTGCCGCTCGACGATAACTGGCGGAAATCTATTCCGGCGCAGGTGTTTCTGAACCATTTCTTTGCGATGGATTACCATATCCATCATCAAAACGACTTATTCGATCTCGCTAAGTTTCCCATATTTCAGCAGTTTTATGGGCGTGCGACCGACGAAAATCGTAAGGCACTGGAGAAACTATTACTGAATAGCTGGAGTGCCGAATATGCGCTGCGGATTACCCCTGTTGTCAATGACGAACAGTATTTACAGAGTTCATTGCATTGGACGTTTCCGCAGGCATATTACAGCGCTTTATTTAGTGCACGGGCCTTTTTGGCTGTTCAGGGTATTAATGTGAGTAACGAGGAGCTGATTCGGAAACGGATTGGCAATATGGTTGTGCGAGGCTATTATCCAGCTTCTATTGGCTATTACGCGCTTGGCCCAATTAATAGCTATCGCATTCAGCGATTACCGATGGCGAAACGGTTTACTGTGGCAGCCAAGACTGATTTATTGCTGCCCTCGCGTGAAGGTTCGGTGCAGGTCGAACTGGCTCAGTTTCTGAAAACCACCCGCGATCAACGCGTACGAGCTTTACGTAATGCGATTCAGACGAATCCGAAAACGGCGTTGCGAAGTCCCAAAACAGGGGAGATTCTGCAAAAATTCAGTGTAGAACAATACAAGCAATTGGCTAAGCAAATTGGCTACACAACCTATTTCGATATGCTGAGTCGCCTGCGGATTTCGTCAACTAACCGCGAAATAGAGCGATTTGTCGATTCGGAAATCGATGTGAAACTGTTTCACCAGAGTTTAGTGACTATTGTTGCTCATGTGAATTCTGTACACGAAGCCTACATTGCCAAAGCCCTTGGTATGCAGGCGTACCGCCAACTGGTTGCCAAATTGCCGTCTTACTTACAAGAGAGTTTCGTGCGCGATCGTATGAACACAGTCATTGCACCAATGCTTGAGGAGCCACAATCAAATCAAGAGCCTTATTTACGAATGGCGGCTTAACAGTATATTACGTTTAGAGCCGTGCCACGGTTCAGAGCGAAAGTCCTGACAAGTTGAAAGCCCGATGCAGTAATACATCGGGCTTTTTTGTGTGTATTGGTAAAATCATAATTTGGATGATTTTGATCAATTGCATTATTCTTTAAAGAATATAGAAGTCAGGGCTTATTAGCTTAAGATCGTAGTGGACTGAATATCACTATAATTCCTGGAAATTGATAGTTTTTATCTATAAGCTCATTGATAAAAATCATATCTTCTATGCGTATTGCTTCCGTAATTTGCACTCAATCAAGATTGGTTCTCATATACAACCTCAATACATTCCATGAAAAATCATATCGTTTCTGTTGGTTCAGAATTCCCAGAGTTTAAAAAGCTGGCTGTTGTTTCGCTCGATAAAGACAAAGAGTTCTACGAAATCTCTTCGGAAGATCACAAAAATGCGGGTCAGTGGCTGGTCATGTTCTGGTGGCCTAAAGATTTCACCTTCGTTTGCCCAACTGAAATCGCTGAGTTCAACAACAAGTTTGAAGATTTCCAGGATCGCGATACAATGGTGATCGGTGCTTCGACCGATAGCGAATTTGTTCATCTGGCATGGCGCAAAAACCACGACGATCTGCGTGGTCTGAAATTCCCAATGCTGGCTGATACCTCGAAGTCGCTTGCTGAAGAACTAGGTATCCTGGAAGCCAACGAGAAAGTGGCTTATCGTGTAACGTACATCGTTGATCCACAAGGTATTGTTCGTTGGGTTGCTGTTAACGATCTGTCTGTTGGCCGGAACGTGAATGAGGTAATTCGCGTGTTGGACGCCCTGCAAACCGATGAACTTTGCCCATGCAACTGGGTAAAAGGCGAAGCTACGCTAACGGCTTAATTTAATGTTGAATGATTGAGTGATAGAATGAGTGAATAAGCCACTGAGTTTAGTCAACCATTCAATCACTCAATCATTCTATCATTCAATATTAATCATGACAACCACACAAAACGAAACCGTTCTGTCGCTTCTGAAACTGGTAGGACTGGGTGCAGAAGCTGAATACCCTGCTTTGGATGCGTTGGCAAAAGCCGATCATCGGTACCTGCGCGATCTGAAAATCAATGTGGGCAATGTGCTTAACAGCAGTCAAACGCTGACAAAGAAAGAAGCTTTATTATTGGCTTTGTCGGTAGCGGTCAATGAAAAGCTTCAGCCACTGGTTGATTCATTGACAAGTGCTGCTCAGCAGGAAGGGGCAACCGATGCCGAAGTTGCCGAAACGATTGCCTGTACTTCTTTACTGAGTACCAACAACATATTCTATCGGTTCCGTCACTTTGTTGGTAAGGATTATTACCAGCAGACTCAACCCGGCATTCGCATGAGTATCATGATGAATCCGGTGCTGGGAAAAGAGTTTTTCGAACTGATGAGCCTTGCCGTATCGGCAGTTAATGGTTGTGAACTCTGCGTTCGGTCGCACGAAGAAAGTGTGCTGAAACATGGCGCTACCGAAGCTCGGGTTTTTGAAGCTATCCGATTGGCTTCGGTTATCAAAGGTTTTATTACGTTACTGTAAGAGGATACAGGCTTCTGTTTGGGAGAGCAATTAAAATGAGAGTCCAGGAAACATTACTAGATGAAGATGCGTTAAAGGATAGTAACGCATATATAGTCTGGTACCAGATATAAGAAATATAGTATGTTGCTACTGTCATGACTGTTGCAATAAATTGCCTCTTATAGTCTTCAGTACTGTATCTGCCGTAATGTAAAGCCCGCTTTCTTTAATAAGAAGCGGGCTCTTTTTTTATTAGATTTTTGTCATTTCGACGTAGGAGAAATCTTAAAGGTCATTATAAGTCAAGCCTGAGATTCCTCCTGCGTCGGAATGACAAAAAATCATCCAGTTTAAATAAAACCTTCACCTTATGCTGTTTTCACCAAGTCGATCAGGGCTTCAATCCAGATGGGGCTATCGTTCAGGCTTTCAACCAATTGCCAGTGCTTACCGCCCGCCTGTTCAAATAATTCTTTGTACTCTACACCAACTTCAATAGTCGTCTCTAAACAATCGGCGACAAAAGCGGGCGAAAAGGCCAGTACGCTCTTAATCCCTTTTGCGGGCAATTCCTTAATAATATCGTCGGTATACGGTTTAATCCAGGGATCGCTACCTAGCCGCGACTGAAAACAGGTTGTGTATTTACCTTCGGGGATACCCAATGCCTGCACAAGCAGACGGGTTGTCTCGAAACACTGTGCCCGGTAGCAATGCTGATTTAGCGCATGGAATGTATTGCAGCACTCGCCAAACTGACAAACTGTTTTTGTAACATCACCCTTCCGAATCTGACTTTCGGGTAAGCCGTGATAGCTAAACAGGAAATGGTCGTAATCGTAAGTTGTCATGTACTTACGGGCGATTTGCGCAAAACCTTCGATGAATTTTGGATGCTCCAGAAAGCGATTGACGAACCGAATAGCTGGGATTACGTCCCAACTTTTGACGAGTTCCATTACCTTCTGGTAAACAGAGCCGGTCGACGCTGACGCATATTGTGGGAAAAATGGGACGACCACAATATCCGTTAAGCCTAATTTTTGAAACTCATTCAACCCCGCTTCTATACTAGGGCTCTGGTACCGCATAGCCAGTTTTACTACGTACTCATCGCCGAGTTGTTGCTGGAGTTCCTTCTCCACAATATGGCCGTAATACTTTAAAGGCGAGCCCGTTTCGGTCCAGAGTTGCTTGTAAATTTTAGCCGATTTCGGTGCCCGAAATGGAGCAATGATGCCATTGACAAGAAAAAAACGCGACACATAAGAGATGTCGATTACCCGACCATCCATCAGAAATTCGCGCAGATATTTACGGACATCCGGAACCGAAGGGCTGTCGGGTGTACCTAGATTAACGATCAATACGCCCGTTTTTCCTACCGATTTTGGAGCGGAAACGCGAGGTTGAAAAGCAGAAACTTCCATGTACAGGAAAATAGAGATTTAACTGGGTTGGTTTAGTCCCAGGCTCAAGGCTACAAATTTACGACATCGAAGCCTGAATCGCATCGGCAACCTGCCTGAAACGTTGAACTTACTTTGCTCCGGGATATCGACTTAAGTCTGTACGGGTAAAGTCACTAAACACTTCGCCGGGTAAGCCCGAAAAGATCATAATATCACTTAATTCATAGTCACCCCGGTCGCTGGCAAGCAGAATGTCACCATGTTGCTGATAGTCTTCCCAAGGAAGTGTGAATGTGGGTTGATTATCAGTGGTTTTTTGGAAATGAGCCCATTGCGATACCAGGTGCGTTTTTTTGTCTACCCACACTTTATACCGGGCACCGGGCGTGTTGCTGCCAGGTTTAAAGGTCACTTGTAGCACATCCGAAGCTTTTCCCGTTTGGGTAGGTTCTGCTCCAAGATACTTAAGCGTTACGCCTGCGTCTTTAAGTTTAAAGGGCATGAACAGCCAATAGGAATCGTTAATCCAGTTTCGTTTGCCTTGCTTGACATACTTCGTTACCGAATCGACGACCGTTAATTCTTCACCACGTCGGAAAACCCGGCCCATGTCATTGTTGATATTTAGTAACACCGTCTGATCGTCGTGCAGATTATCGACCCGAACATCCCCCGACCATTTATCCCAGATGAGTTTTCGAACACCATCAAAATTCCAGGTGATGAGTTGTGTTTCGTCCCAGGCTGCCCGCCCACCCATAGCTGCCATCACTTCGTCGGCGATTTGTACCGCCCGTGGGTCCGAACCGGCTATGTCGAAACCTGGTGCGGGTGGATTCGGTGTTTTTTTTGATTGAGCGTTACAAAACGGCCCAGCAAGCAAAAGAAAGAGCAGGAAAAGTCGATGTTTATTCATGAGTAGTGAGGATTAGCTTAACAAAAATAGAACACGGAGTCTTTCATTTGGTTCGATGGGTTTTAGATTTGTTTGGATATATGATGTAGGGTGTATGATATAGGATATGCGCTGCGAAAAGAATACATCATATACCCTACATCATACATCCTACATTTTTCAATGACGCTTTCTCAACTCGATTATATTGTTGCTGTTGATACCTATCGACACTTTGCTACTGCTGCCGAAGCTTGCCATGTAACTCAGCCAACACTGAGCATGCAGATTCAGAAACTGGAAGACGAACTGGGTATTCTGGTATTTGACCGATCAAAACAGCCCGTCGTACCAACCGAAACCGGGCAGGCTATTCTGGCCCAGGCCCGCGATGTGCTACGGGCTGCCCGACGTATTCCCGAAATTGTAAGTGAATCGAAAGATGATTTTCGGGGTGATTTCAGGATTGGTATTATCCCAACCCTGGCACCGTATCTACTGCCGTATTTCATTGGCGAGTTTATTGCCAAATACCCTGCCGTAACCGTGCAGATTCAGGAATTGGTGACCGAGCAGGTAATCGAACGGCTTCGGAATGGATTGATCGACGTGGGCCTGGTTGTCACGCCACTTGCCGAAAACGGGATTACTGAAATTCCGCTCTTTCAGGAGCCTTTTGTGGTGTATGCTGCTGAATCAAACCCACTATTGAACAAGTCGGTAATTACCCCGGTTGATTTGCAGACGGATGGGCTTTGGTTATTAACGGAGGGCCATTGCTTTCGTAGTCAGGTCATGAATTTGTGCGGGGCCGACCGGCAGGCGAATAGCACAACGGCCTTACGGTATGAAACGGGTTCGCTCGAAACGCTGATCAAGTTAATCGACAAGCAGGGCGGGTTTACGCTACTGCCTTACCTGGCCACGCTTGACATGGATACTGCCCGCCAGAGACGACTTCGTCCGTTTGCTATGCCCCAGCCTGTTCGGGAAGTGAGTATTGTTATGCACCGGAGTTTTCTGAAGCGTAAACTCATCAACACGTTCAAAACCGAAATTCTGGCGCATTTACCTAAGGAATTGGCAAGTGAAGAAAAACGCCATCAATTAGTGCGGTTGAAATAAAGATACCGTCTTGATTTACAGCCAGAAATAATAGGTGTCTTGGTAAGGGTTGATCGAAAATCTGCTAGCGATAAATTGTAATTGCCATTTTTGTAAACAGTTTATTATTAGTAGAGTTATGCCGTTAAGTATAAATACTTGGGGATATATATATATTTGCCCACCTGTATAGTTATAGCAGCTTACCCGTAAGATAACCGATACCTATGGCCCACCATTTACATTCCCCTAAACTGTGCGAACGATATAGGGAACGTCTGTTTATCACTGTAATTTTCTTTATTTCATTCGTATATCATCAGGTTTCGGCGCAAACGCTCGATACCGAACCCCTTGCCGTGACTTCCGTTTGTGCGGGATCACAGATTGATGTAACGGGCCTCAGAACAGCCGCTTCCAGCGATTTTACCATACAACTCTCCAACGGAGGAACTACCTATACCGACATTCCTTCATTTCTTTTGTCGGCATCAGGGCGTTATGAAATTACCTATCGGGCTACGATTCCGGCCAATACACCCGGTGGAACAAATTATCGGATTCGGATTGTATCAAAAAGTCCCGATATGACTGGTACGCCCAGCCCGACGATTCTGACCGTGAAGGCCAAACCGAATTTGCCGACGGTTTCCATCAGTTCTCTTTCGTTTTGCCAGGGACAGGCAAGCGGGGCGCTGAGTGCCACGGCTACAGATGCTGCTGCAACGCTACTTTGGTACGGAACTAGTGCAACAGGTGGTACGGGCACACTAACCCCAGCCCAACTGTCGACGACTAATTCTGGTGTGGTCAACTATTACGTTACCCAGCGCTTGAATGAATGTGAAAGCGACCGTGCAAGTATAGTGGTAGAAGTCAAGCCACCATCGGATGCGCCAACTGTTCAGTCGTTGGTAGTTTGCCAGAATAACCCCACACCAGTAATACAACCGACAGGGCAAAATCTGCTGTGGTATACCAGCAATAATGGTGGAACCGGATCATCTACCGCGCCCGTAGTGAATACATCACAAACGGGCCAGACAACTTATTACATCAGCCAGACGACAAATGGTTGTGAAAGTCCACGAGCAGCGCTGACTGTAACCGTAGCGCCCACACCGTCTGCTCCGGGGGTGAGCGCTAAGATTCTCTGTCAGTTTGCGGCTTCTGAGCCAGTAACGGCAGTAGGTGAGGGGTTACGATGGTATAATATCGATGGAAATAAATTTGAGTCGGCTCCAGTTATCACTACCGACAAGGGGGCCTCGTTTTCGTTGCTGGTTAGCCAAACTGTAGGCGGCTGCGAAAGCCCAAAGGCAACGCTGAGTGTTATGGTTCTAACAACGCCTATGCCAGCGGTTACGAAAGCAACAGTTGAGATTTGTCAGGGTACGAGCGCGCAACCGCTTGAGGCTACGGGAACCAACCTGAAATGGACTGATCCAAATGGAAACGTAACCACAACAGCTCCAACGCCACCAACGTCGGCCGCTTCTGCCAATCCGAATGGAGATGTGTATTATGTGACCCAAACAGCCAACGGCTGCGAAAGCCCTAAAGTAGCCATCACGGTATTTGTTCAGGCATTGCCAACGATGTCTATTGTCGGCAGTACAACAACCAATGTGGGTGTAGAAGTCCCGCTGAAATTATCCTTTACGGGCATAGGTTCCTATACGTACAAACTGTCGACTGGGTTGGTCGGTGCTGCCTTAAAAGATACCACCATCTTGGTGCTCCCAACGCAAACGACGGAGTACAAGGTTACTGAAGTTAGTAATAAATGTGGCACGGGATTACCTGCCAACGGATCGTCGGCGACGGTTACGGTGCTTGTTCCCGCCATCCAAACATTGGCATTAATATCGGCAACGGTGTGTGCCGGGGCAAGCCTGACAACCAGTTTTTCAACTTCCGGGAATTTCAATTCGGGCAATGTATTTAAACTTCAACTGGCTAAGGTTGAAACCGATACCACGAAGATTGTGTACGTAGATATGCCCAATAGTCTGGCTGTCAATGGGCAGATCAGTGGTAACATTCCTACTAATACGGCTGCTGGGTCTTACTGGGTGCGGGTTGTGGCGACAAATCCAAAGATTCCTATTAATGGGAAAAACAGCCCCACCTTGCTCACTGTTCGGGCGTTACCCGCAGCAACGCTTACGGGTAATCAAACGATTTATGAGGGGCAGCCGTCCAGCTTAACCGTCCTATTTTCGGGTGAGGCTCCGTTTGCGATTGCCTACCGCGATAGTACGTCCAGCGGCCTGGGGACAATCCAGTCGTTAACGGCAACAACAAGCCCATACGCGTTTGCCATTACGCCTAAGAAAACAACATACTATTATCTTACATCGGTTAGCAATGGTTGTGGGATGGGCTCTTTAACCAATCGAGTGGTTATTGTAAGCGTAAACCCGGTGCTGGGTGTTGAGGATCAACCCTTAGCCGATGCCGTTGAGGTCTATCCGGTGCCCGCAACAACAAATGTGACGGTTCGCATCAATGGATTATCTACCGCGCAAACAGCCGTTCTTGAACTAACGGATTTGACCGGACATACGACGAATCGGCAGGAAACCCGACAAGCTACATCGTCATTGTCCCTTGATCAGCATCCGGCGGGCACCTACATTCTAAACATTCAGGTGGGTGATCGAAGAGCTTCCCGGCGGATTGTGAAGTTGTAGGAAAAATTGGCCGTTAGGTATTTGGCGACTCACCTTTTAGGAGTGTCTCCTATTAATGGCTGATCAGTTGGTGTTCAATTAACCCCCAACTTACTGCTACAATGCTTTCCCCTTTGTGTTGGCTAACGAGAGGTTTTACATTTTTCATCTCGCTATTGTTTAGTACGACAGTGGCTCAATCTGTTGATACACAGCCTTTATCTGTAACCTCAATATGTGCTGGCTCACAGCTTGATGTAAGCGCTAATCGAGCAGGTGTCACAAGTGATTTTTCGGTAGAGTTGTCTTCTGATGGTGCCATTTATTCTGCTATACCCTCAACTCCGGTGTCAACATCAGGGAGTACAGAGGTAACGTATAGAGCGACCATTCCAGCGAATATAGCTGCGGGAAGTAATTATCGGATTCGGGTGGTATCGAGTAATTCGACGGTTTTTAGTACGCCTAGTGCAACCGTGCTGACAATTAGGGCCAAACCAGCTATACCAAAGGTCGACAGTCTTATTTTAGATTGCCAGTATATCTCGCCCAGTGCGTCGGTTTACTCCTTTATTTACACCGAGGTTATGCCTAATGCCACTAGTACGCTCTACAATGAAAATCTGAGCGTTCAACAAGTAATTCAGGGAACGGCTATGGTTGGCTCCACCTCCTATACAACCTTTCAGATTTCAAAGACGGGCTATTTTTCGGCGAAGTACGTATACCCGGTTAAGGACTTGACGTTTTATCTGACACAGTCAGTGAATGATTGCGAGAGCGATAGAGCAAAAACTGTTGTGCGACTCCTCTACCGGCCAGTTACTGGCCCAGTGCCTGTAAATGCCAAATCGGTAGAAGTGCCCTTCCATCTGCCGAACACTTATTACGGTTCGCTTGCGTATTGTCAGGGCGAGAAAGCAAGTCCGTTGTCGGTAAATGGCTATGCGGCACCACCCGAAAACTATATAGTTTCTTCTCGGCTACTTCCTGACAATCAATTTTCTACAAGCGCTGTAACGCCCAACACAAACAGCCCATCGTCCCAGGTGTATGAGTTCGCATTGCAGCCTATCGACTCAAAAAAGGGATGCGCAAATTATGGTCAGTTAAATACTCAGTTGACTGTACGTGTAAAGGCCAAGCCTGAACCGGTGCTAGCTCCTGCCGAAATTGTTGTGTGCGAAAAGCCAAATGGCTCAAGTAGTCCGTTTATGGGTGTTTCTTTAACGGTAACCTCGCCAATAGCAGTCTCTAAATTGTATAATAAGGATGGTAGTATACCCTATAACGATAGTTCAGTTCAAGACTATTACATAATTGTTAAAGGTAGTCCGGGTACGACGTTTTATTATGCTACCCAACTGGTTGATGGCTGTGAAAGTGATAAGCAGGAAATTAAGGTGATCGTTAAGCCACACGCTCCAGAGGTATCTCCTATAAACATTTATAGTACTGGTGGCGAAAAGTGGGGAGCCATTAGTTATAATCAGGGCGATAAAGCCGTTTCATTAAGAGAATATGGCCTCCAGCCTTTGCCTGATAATGTTGTTGTTTATTACCTTAGAGAATCCGGTGATTTGGCATTTACGGGGCTTACAGATGTTATCAACGCTAACTCTTCAGGTGGCACTACTGATCCGGTTATTCCAAAGACTGATAAACCGGGTAAAGCTGTAGTGACATTCAGAACGTCTTTAGAGGGCTGCTCGGGGTCAATCTATAATCAGGGCCATCTTGTTGTTACCGTAAACCCAGCCTTGGGTATTGAGGATCAATCGCTGGCTAATTCGGTCGATATTTATCCTGTTCCGGCAGTTACAAACTTGACCGTACACATTCGTGGGTTAGAAGCCGCACAACCGGCCGTGTTGGAACTTGCGGATATGACCGGATGCCTAATCCGTCGGCAGGAAACCCGGCAAACTATATCATCGCTCTCGCTTGAGTCTTATCCGCCAGGTACTTATATTTTAACTATACAAGTTGCGGATAGAAGGGCATCCAAACGGATTGTGAAGTTGTAAATATACTAGCAGAACTACTTTTTCTCCCGTTTCGCGCGCTCCAACTGGCGATAGGCATCACCAAAGTCATCACCATCCGCAATCTCATGGGTCAGAATAGGTACGCTTTTGTGACCAGCTATCAATAACCAGCGAGCTACTTCATCGGCGGCTGTTTGGTAAGCGAGCATAGTATGCGTTGCATTATTTCCGAAAAATTCGCGGGTGGTTTCGAGTTCGGAGAGTTTTAACATCGGGCTCGGGGGGTAGTGCATTGGGCCAGTTTCGACCCAAACTGATCTGTCATGGGAAGAGCTATCTGGCGTCTCCCAAACGGATGGGTTGCTAAATCGATAATCGACCATTAGTGCCAGCCCTTCGTTGAACCATTGCGGAATTTGTTGTTTTACGCGCCACCAGCCCAATCGGGCAAATAGTTCATCATGACATAACTCGTGGGCAATTACGTCGGTATTGTTGCCATCCGGTCCCAGAATCAGATACGATGTTCCCCATGGCATTCCGAGGCTACAACCAGCTCCTTCGCCCCCGGCACAATACTGTTCATAATCCGCTTGGTATGGACAATAAATCAGAATGGCCTGCCCGCGTCGGTCTCCCCAGAATCGTTGGATACGCTGGCGGGCTGCCAGTAGATGTTGACTAAATTGGTTGACTTGTTGGTTGGTGGCTGTCTGATGGATGTAGACATTCGGTGCGCCCGTTAGCATCCGAAATTGGTCCGAACTCTGAATTCGAAAGCAGTGAATTAATTGCGGAAAAAGGAGTAGAAAACCAATCGGCAACGCAATTAGTAAGGAGAAACCATAGCGGAGGAATACGTTTTCACGCATGAAAAAATCAATGAATCTGGCGGCAATTTAACTGCTATTTTACTTGGTTTGTGTAAGGATAACATCATTCTGATCAGTCATGATAAAATGCGTATTCAACCATTATGTTCTTAGCCATTGATTACTAAACACCTAAAACCATGCCGGTTCGTTTGACGCTTGTTCTGATAAATCGTGTAGTACACTGTTTGTTACTCTTATTTATGGCTGTGCCTACCTCTGCCTGTACGATTTTTGTATTGACAGATGCCCAGCGAACCTTGTTTTTTAACAACGAAGATTACTCCAATCCTGCCACCCGAATGTGGTTTCTGCCCGCTGGAAAAGGCTATTTCGGTTGCGCTTATGTTGGTTTTGACGATGGTTGGGCACAGGGTGGAGTCAATACAAAAGGACTGGCATTTGACTGGGTAGCCGGATTTGACGAAAAATGGGTGCCTACTTCTGCGATGAAACGGGTTCAGGGAAACCCTAGCGAACGGATGCTGGAAACGTGCGCTACAGTTGATGACGCCATTGCGTTTTATCAGAAAAACCTGGAACCAAGTTTCTCGTATGCAAAAATCCTGATTGCCGATAAAACCGGCGCTTCCATAATTATTGGTGCCGAAAATGGCAAACTGCACATTGATCGGTCGAGCCAATCGAGAGGCTTTGGGTATGGCGGACAGACGCTTTCTAAGTCGTTGTCGGCAGCTCCCAAGCCAACTTTGGCGAATGGCATTCCTATTTTGCAGGCTTGTTTACAGGAAGGAATCTACGCGACGAAGTACTCAACAGTTTATGATTTGAGAATGGGTGAGATCTCGCTGTTTTCATTGGCCAATAATCAGGAAGAAGTTAAACTTAATCTGGCAAACGAATTGGCGAAGGGTGGTCACTATTACAAAATTCCTGAAATCAGAGAGGAACTGGTCCAGGTACCGATGCCGCTTTTGCCACTGATGAAACGTTTTCTATGGGAAGGCTATCCGCCCATTGCCAATATCGATCCTGCCATCACCCAGCGCATTAAGTCTATTTTGGAGCGTGTTGCGCAAGGTCGTTTACAGGAAAGCGACTTTACACCTGAATTTTGGAAAGGCATTTCGGCCGCTCAGCAAGAGAGTCAGGCCGAACTCGCAAAGCTAGGTAAACTGCTTTCATTAACCCTTCTTGAGCGTCAGCAAACGGCTAATCAGTCGAGCTATTTGTATTGTATCGACTTCGAAAATGCCACCATACTCCAGCGATTTACGTTGGATGGCCAGGATCGAGTGGCTATGATTAAATCTGAAGCGGCTGAACAAAAAAACGAACTGAAGAAACGGGAGAAATAACTCCCGAAGACAGCTTCACGTTTTCAATCAGCTATTTGCTGGACATGAATCGATACAGAAACGGCGCTTTGTGCGCTCCTCCACTGTAGTGTTTGTCTAGTCGCTCTAAAATTCCCAGGCTGAGCATCTTGCGCTGAAAGCCAGACCGATGTAGTTTCTGATCCAGAATGGTCTCATAAAGGCTTTGTAAATCGGCCATTGTAAACGTTTCGGCTAATAGATTGAAGCCGATCAACTTACGATCAAGATCGGTGCGGAGGGTGTCTAACGCTTTTTGGACAATAAACTGGTGATCCTGCATCAATGGAGGTAGGTTGGCTAAATCATACCAGGCGCAACTGTCCGAGAGCGAATCGGGGATAGGCACCGCTTTCGTAAAGTCAACTAATGCGTAATAGCCCACAGAGATAAATCGCCGTAGCAACCAGTGATTTTCGGGTGGTGCATAGCCTTTGGCTGCCATAATCGCCCGCATAGGAGCGGGGTCAAATCGGCTGAGGTCACCAAAGACATAGAACTGCTCCAGATAGATATCACTTAGACCTGTGCGCTCTGATAAAACCCGTTTGGCGGCATCGTTCAGATTTTCATTGGTCAGAATAAAACCTCCAGGTAAAGCCATTAGCCCTGTGTTGCGGTATTCCAGCAACAGAATCTTCAGCTGATTTTGATGAAACCCGAAAATGACCGTATCAATAGCCAGACCCGGTAAAAAATCATTGCCGTCTGGTTTAATTTCTTCCGTCTTTAACTGCGCACTCATACCATTAAAATTTAGCCGAAAGTAGCAAAAAGTTTGGCCGTGCCAACAGAAGCCTTTATTATTGTATCAATATGTTACAATAATAAAAACAATCCTTTACTAAGTTGCCTGATTTAAGGGTAAATTGATTTAGGTAGCTTACTTTTTTACACGAATACACTAAACAGATTGTCATGAAAACCCTTTTGATGCTGTCATTATTGGCTGCTCCGCTAGCCGACATGGCCATTGCTCAGTCAGCGCCCCAGGCCAAAACGGTCAATGGCGTGGTAGAAGGCGTTACCGAAGCCAGCGGCATTCGTGCTTTCAAAGGAATTCCATTTGCACAGCCACCCGTTGGCGATTTGCGTTGGAAAGAACCTCAACCCACCAAAAACTGGCAGGGTGTACGTAAAGCCGACCATTTTGGCCCACGAGCTATGCAGGGCGCTATTTTCGGTGATATGGGCTTCCGGTCCGACGGTATGAGCGAGGATTGCCTGTACCTGAACGTATGGACACCTGCCAAGTCTGCTTCTGAAAAACTGCCCGTATTGGTGTATTTTTATGGCGGAGGATTTGTAGCGGGTGATGGGTCTGAAGGCCGTTACGATGGCGAAAGCATGGCGCGTAAAGGCATTGTAACCCTCACGGTAAACTATCGCCTGGGCGTGTTTGGCTTCATGTCGCACCCCGAACTGACCAAGGAGTCGCCCCATCATGCGTCGAGCAATTATGGGTATTTAGATCAGGCTGCGGCCTTGCGTTGGGTGCAGCAAAACATTGCCGCTTTCGGTGGTGATCCTAAGCGAGTGACCATTGCGGGCGAATCGGCTGGTTCGGTTTCGGTAAGTGCGTTGATGGTATCGCCCTTGTCGAAAAACCTGATTGCCGGGGCTATTGGCGAAAGTGGTTCGCTGTTAGGAACGTTGCCACCTGCTCCACTTGCCACTGCCGAAGAAGCGGGAGTGAAGTTTGCAACGAGCATTGGCGCTAATTCACTCGCCGATTTACGGGCAATGTCGGCTGAAAAATTGCTTGAAGCGACCTTGAAGCCTGGTGTTCCCTGGTTCACATCGGCGTTGGATGGCTATTTCTTCCCAAAATCGCCAGTAGAGTTATTTACAACGGGTCAGCAGGCGCATGTGCCTCTGCTGGTTGGCTGGAATTCGGAAGAAATGAATTATCGCGCCGTGATGGGAAAGGAAGAGCCTACTGTAGCAAACTATACCGCAACGGTGAAAAAACTCTACCCAGAACGTGCCGACGAAGTGCTGAAATTGTACCCTGCTAAAACGGATGAAGAAGTTGCCCAGGCCGCTACCGATCTGGCCAGTGATCGTTTCATAGGGTACAGTACCTGGCGTTGGGCTGATATGCAGGCCAAAACGGGAGGTAAACCAGTGTATCGTTATCTATATGCCCGTCCACGTCCAGCCATGACTGCTGCTATGGGCGATGCTGCTCCTGGCTTGGCGGGTGGCGTAGTAAAGGGTAAGGATGCCGCAGCTATGAAAATTTCGCCTGCTCGTGGTGCTGTTCACTCGGCAGAAATCGAATATGCGATGGGTAATTTGCCTCTGAATAAGGTATATGCCTGGACACCTGACGATTACAAAGTGTCGGAAGTGATGCAGAATTACTTTGCCAACTTTATAAAAACCGCTAACCCAAATGGACCCGGTTTGCCAAAGTGGTCGGCTGTGAGTAGCGATAAGAGTGTTGATGTTATGCAGATTGACGTGAATACACGTTCCGAAATGGAAAAGAACCGGGCGCGTTACCTGTTCCTGGATCAATTGAGTGCCAAGCAGTAAGCAAGAGTAAACAATAATGGTGGCAGTGGTGTCAGCTTCTCAAAGCTGACACCACTGCCACCATTATTGTTTACTAATCAACTCCGCCACCTCGCGACCCGTCTGCATAGCTGCGTTGAGCGATGGATAGGCCGTTTGATCACCGCATTGATACAGCGTAGGGCTCAACTGAAATGGTTTCTGTAGCGCATCTTCACCAGCCTGTTCTGGATTGTAAATGGGTAAAGAATGTGGAATGGAATAGGTTCGTAAATGGTGCCATGCTTGAACTCCTTCTCCGAACCAGCTAGTCAATTCCCGTTTAATCTGCTCCGCTAATTCCGTTTCGCTGATGGTTTGCGGCCCCTGCGTACTGACCGAAATCAGCACTTTGTCGGCAGGAGCGTAGTCGGGAGCCACATCGCTCATAATCGCTACATTATGTACGACCGAACTACGGCTTGTATTGAGTAGTAAAAGCTTTCTCTGATCGGGACTAAGGGTTAACTGAGTTGGGTCGGCAGAGAAGTAGGTACAAGTTGTTTGATGAAACGACGCATCGGTGGGTTCGGGATGACCTTGCAACAAGGCAGCTTGTGCAGCATCAACGGCCAAGACTATGGCGCTTGCCGTAATCGTTTTACCCGATTTCAACAGAATAGTATTACCCACAACTTGCTCTACCGGACTGTTTAACCAGAGTTGGCCAGGAGCCAGATGACTCGCCAACTGGTCGGCAATAGTTCCTATGCCCTGTGCTGGTACAGCGCCATCGCCCGAGAAAAACATTCGAAAGCAAAACTCGAAGAAATTGCTTGATGTAGTCAGTTCATCTTCCAGGAAAACACCCCCAAAAAAAGGCCGGAAAAATCGATCAATGATCTGTTCGGAAAAACCAAACTCCTGTAAAAAAGCCAGTGTTGTTTTGGGCTTCTGTTGGAATAACTCGCTAAATGTCAGGCTTTGCGTTCGGCGCATTAATTCAGCAATGCGCAGCTTATCGCTCAGCGTACCAACTGTTGAGGCCAGCGTTTGAAAAATAGCCAGCGGTTCCTGAAGCGGATTTTGTAACGTTAGCCAATTTCCCTGATCGCGAATCAATGCCCCCGACCGAAACGGTTTTAGGTCAAGCGCGCTATAATTGAGTAAACGTTGCGCTTCTGGGTAAGCTGTTAGTAAAATCTGGAATCCCCGGTCGAGTTTGAAACCATCCACCATATCCGTACGCACACGCCCGCCTACACCGTCGCTAGCTTCGAGAATGATTGCCTGAATACCGGCTTGTTTCAGATAAACGGCACAGGTTAAGCCAGCTATACCGGCACCAATAATAACAACAGGTGAATCCACCGCAACAGCGGACTGAGCATGCGCATCTGCAGACATATCAAAAGAAGTTGAGGAACCGAATAAAAATCAAATTTAAATGACACAGCGCTGTGATAACAAAATCCCAGACGTATTGTGGTATTTTTTCTATATAACTTTAATTATTCAAAGTTTATAATAATTTAACATGCTGAAAATCAGTGTATAATAATTATGTATTGTTGTTTTTTTTTTAGAAAATATTAATTTTGTCGCAACAAGTTGCGTTATAGCGGCATGAATCTGTTGGTTGTTGATAACTTCGACTCGTTTACGTACATGCTGGTAGATTATCTACAGCATGCGGGGGCTGTATGTCGGGTTGTTCGTAACGATGAAAGCTGGGTTAAGTTGACCCAGGAACCTGTTGACGCCGTCGTATTATCGCCAGGACCGGGCGTGCCACAACAAGCGGGACAACTCATGGACGTGATTCGTTACTACCATAAGCGAGTACCAATTCTGGGAGTTTGCTTGGGCCATCAGGCGCTGGGCGAGTTCTTTGGGGCGAAACTGATTCGGGCTCATCGGCCAATGCATGGTAAAGTTTCGCCAATCCGGGTGTTGACCGACGATGTACTATGGTATGGCTTACCGGGAGAGTTTGATGTAACGCGGTACCACTCACTACTATTGACAGAGATGCCTGATCAATTGGTGTGTACGGCTGTTACAAAACAAGAGGAAGTAATGGCCATGCGACACCAGACGTTACCAATTTGGGGTGTCCAATTTCACCCTGAAGCAGCCTTAACGCACTATGGATTGCCAATGATTAAAAACTGGATTGACTTTGTTTTGTTTACTCTTAAAAAAACAGATTCTGCCACATCCTTAACTATTGAATACGCATGAACTATCAGATTCGAGAGGAAGCGGGTTTCCGCTATGTTGATGAGGGCCAGGGTGATGTGCTGTTATTATTGCATGGACTATTTGGGGCGCTTAGTAACTGGGATAGTGTAATTAACACGTTTGCTGGTCGTTATCGGGTAATCATCCCATTGCTGCCGATTTATGAAATGCCGCTTCGGCAGGCAAGTCTGGAAGGTTTAGTGGCCTTCATTGAGAAGTTTGTTGTGCAGAAAGACCTGCACGGCATGACGTTGCTTGGTAACTCTCTAGGTGGCCACTTAGCCATTTTGTATACCTTCAAAAATCCTGAACAAGTCCGAGGGTTAGTACTCACGGGAAGTTCAGGCTTGTTTGAGAACGGTATGGGAGGCTCTTTCCCCAAACGTGGCAGCTATGATTACATTGCCGAACGCGTTGCCTATACATTCTACGATCCGAAGGTAGCCTCTAAAGAACTGATCGACGAAGTATTTGAGATTACCAGCAGTATTCCAAAATGCATGAGTATTGTGGGAATTGCCAAGTCGGCTCAGCGGAACAACGTGGCTAAGGACTTATACAAGATTCAGGTGCCCACGTTGCTGGTGTGGGGACTCAATGATACCATTACACCGGCGGAGGTTGGCCATGAATTCAATCGATTGATTGCCAATTCTGAACTATACTTTATCGACAAATGCTGCCATGCACCCATGATGGAGTGCCCCGACCGATTTAATGAATTGCTGGACGGCTGGCTCGCCCGGCATCTGGTTAGTGAATTAGTAGAGTAAGTATATACCTAAAAGGGTAGGAGTGCCCGTTGTTCTCCCTCGCTCTTCGCTCATATTTTACTTACTTATCGTAAGATTTGGAAACTCTGGAAGAATTTCCGTAGTTTTCTGCTAAACAGGTTACTGTTTTATTGACTACACGTTATTACCTATGCTGGCTGCCGAACTAATAGACCCTATGCTTCCTGCCCTAAAGCCAACCGACTCCGTTGGGCAGGCACTGGACTGGATGCAGGAACACCGCGTCGGGCAACTCGTTCTGACCGATCAGGGCGAATACCGGGGAATCGTGAGCGAAGAGTTGCTCCTGGATGTTGCCGACGATGAACGGTCGCTGGGTAATGTACTTCGCTTGTTTGAGCAGACCTATGTCCACGAAGATCAACATTTGTTTGAGGTTTTAGGGCTGGTTATTCAGCAGCAAATGGAAGTTGTGGCAGTCCTGAACGAAGGACAGGAGTTTATGGGCACAATTTCCGTTACTGAACTGCTCAAGCAGTTTGGACAGGAACTTGGTGTACAGGAAGTTGGTGCCATTCTGATTTTAAATATGAATGAACGCGATTATTCACTGACCGAAATCAGCCGACTAGTCGAGTCTAATAATGTTAAAATCATAAGCAGTTTTTTCTCCAGTGCTGCCTATGGAATGCCCGATCGCTCCCGATTAACGCTTAAACTCAACCGACGGGATATTACCCCTGTCATTTCAACACTTGAACGCTTCGGTTATCAAATTGAAGCTGCTTTTGCCAATGCTCCGGTCGAAAGTATTGATCAGGAACGACTCGATTCGCTACTTCGCTACCTTAATACGTAGTTTTGTCGTTCGTGATTCGTAGTTTGTGGTTCGAAGTTATACGACAGCAAAAACGACAAACTACAAACCGCTCCAGCGGCTCGACTCAAACTACAAACTAATCTATGAAAATCGCCATTCACGGGCGCAACTTTCCCGAATCGGCCCGGCCGTACATCCAATCGATGTTTGAGGAATTGGCTAGACGGCAGGCCGAATTGATTATCTCGCAAGGCTATCGCGAGTTTCTGGATAATGCGGGTGTAGCCCATTATAGTGAAGCCACCTATACCGTTGAGGAAGGGGTTACCGACGCCGATTTTATTTTTAGTTTAGGAGGAGACGGCACGTTGCTCGATGCAGTAACGCATGTTGGCGCTCGTCAGATTCCAATTATCGGTATTAACATTGGCCGGTTAGGTTTCCTGGCAACCGTTGCTCCTGCATCGGTACGACTAATGATTGATGCTCTTTTCAATGAGCAGTACAGTATTGATGAGCGCACTTTGGTGAGCGTTCGGTCGAGCCAGGATATTTTTGGAAACCTTCCCTTTGGGCTGAACGACTTCACGATCACGCGCACGCAAACATCGTCGATGATTACGGTGCATGCTTATCTTGATGGTGAGTTTCTGAATTCCTATTGGGCCGATGGGCTGATTGTATCAACGCCTTCGGGATCAACGGGTTATTCGCTCAGTTGTGGAGGCCCGGTATTATTACCCCATACTGGTAGCCTGATTATTACCCCCATTAGCCCGCACAATCTGAACGTTCGACCGATGATTGTGATGGATACTTGCCAGTTTACTTTTGAGGTTGAAAGCCGGAGTGGTAATTTTTTAGCTGCCCTGGATTCTCGTTCCTTTACGGTTGATACTTCCGTTCGAATTAGCCTTCAGAAAGAAGCATTTAAAGCCCGATTGGTCAAACTTAGCGACGATAACTTCCTGAATACGTTACGTAGTAAGCTTAACTGGGGCTGGGATATTCGTAATTAACGAAGCAATAGGGTGGATTGTATAAAGTCTGTCTTAGTTTTCACAATTTCTCCACATTTCTCATTTGTGGCATAATTTTTACGGCGTATTGCCAATAAAAGCAACAATATGGCCGTTTCGGAATTGGTTGGTTTGTGGACCAATCGAGGTTGATTCACCTATCTTAAGAGTATGAATAACTACAAACAGTTGGTAGTTGGGGCTGTGGCAATTTGCTTATTGACAGGCCTGTTTACCGAAAGCCTAGCCCAGCGACGACCAAATACACATTTTGTACCTTATTCGTCAGTTTCGTTTGGCGGGGGGACATCGACTTATTTTGGGGAATTGAATCCGTATAGTACACCCTTAAGGTCATTATTTAATTTACCTCGCTGGAATCTTGGACTGGGCTATACGCGCCAATTTACCCCTCACTTTGCAGCTAGGGTTGCATTTACCTGGGCACGAATCGTAGGGGATGATTATACCTTCAGTAAAAGTAACCCGCAGAAGTATGCACTTCAATATGTGACGAACCTAAACTTTCGGAATGATGTAAAAGAATTCGCTATTACAGGTATTTATAATTTTATAGAAGATGGGCGCAATTCAGATGTTCGTGCGAAATTCACTCCCTATTTATTTGGTGGTCTTGCCTTAGTGGCCCATAGCCCCGAAACGATGCCTGGTGATTCACTTCAGCAGGCATATAAGCTGGATAAATGGGTGAAACTTCAGCCATTGCACACGGAAGGCCAGGGACAACCAGGTTATCAAAAACCTTATTCATTGGTTACACTGGCGATTCCAGTTGGGATTGGTGCACGATATAGACTTAATGATAATTTTAACATAGGCGCTGAGATTGGCTACCGAATGACCTTAACCAATTATCTGGATGATGTGGGGGGAGCCTATCCTAATCCTGACGCCGTACAAGGACTAGGGGCTGCCTTAGCCGATCGTCGGAACGAATCGATTGCTGCTCGTACTGGTGATTCTCGTGCCGCTGATCTCCAGCAACTTCGTCAGTCTAATCCGGACTTATTCGCGTCGTCAGCGCGCGGAGGGGGAGCTAAAAAGCTTCCAAGAGATGGATATCTTTTAACGACGTTCACAATTCAGTATATTATTCCGACCAAAATCAAGTGTCCGCCTATTAAATAAGCAGTAGGTAGAAAATGCAAAAAGCTTATAGGTTACTGTCATTGAATTTATGCATCGATACCGAATAAATATAGCCCGGCTGATTGTAGTCGGGCTTTTTATCAGTTTTAGCACACAGGCGCAAAAAATTGAACTTGGAGCCAGTTTAGGCGGGATGCTCTGTAAAGGCGACGTAACGCCAGCCATGAATCCCCGATTTATTAGTCCGGCAGTCGGAGGATTCTTTCGGTATAATGCAACCCGGTCGTTCTCAATGCGTGCAGGAGGCTCTATTGGATCATTTCGGGGTGAGGATCGCTATAGCAGTGATCCCCTTCAGTTAGCTCGTAATTATTCCTATAAGACCAATATCCAGGAACTATACATTGATTTTGAATACAATTTTTTGAACTATAAGCCTTTGCCAAAAGCAAAAAACTGGACTCCCTATATATTTGGAGGAATTGGCTTGTGTCGATTTAATAATGATGTTATTCGGGCGGGTGGGGTTGTTACCTATCCACTTGGTATAGGTGTAAAGTATGAAATAAAGCGACCCTGGAGTATTGGGGCAGAGTTTGGGACACGATTCTCCAGAACTGACTACCTGGATGGCCTCGGCGATCTAACATTTGGTAGAGCCGTAACCAAAACATCGCAAGGAAACCCGGCTCTGTCAGATAGCTACACCTATGTCGCCCTAACGGTAAGCTATACGTTCTACAAAATTGTTTGCCCGTAAAACGGTTGTCTTTCTATAGATTAAATGAAAAAGCATCGCCTTCACAAGTGATGCTTTTTCATTTAATTACCGGGCAACTTAAGCGATTTATTGGTTTATTATTCGCTTCGTAAACTCTTTACAGGATTTACCAGCGCGGCTTTTATCGTTTGGAAACTTACCGTTGCCAGAGCAACCAGAATAGCGGCCAGACCAACACCTGCGAAAACCCATACACTTAGCGCTATGTGCTCTACATAACTATCCAGCCACGTTTTCATTAAAAACCAGGCTACTGGTAAAGCGATCACCAGAGCAATGATAACCAGCTTGACAAAGTCCTGGGAGAGGTTAATAATGATGCTCACGATGCTGGCCCCCATTACTTTCCGAATACCAATTTCTTTGGTACGTTGTTCGATGATCATCATGGCTACAGCGAATAGGCCTAAGCAAGATAGCAGAATAGCGATGCTAGAAGCCAGACTACAGATTCGTGACAATTGCTCTTCATTCTGGTACCAGGCATCCACATTCTCATCCAGAAACGTGCCCAGAAATTCCGACTGTGGAGCCACTCCCTTCCATACCTCTTTAAGTTTATCCATTGTACCGGCCAAACTCTGTGGAGTGACCCGGACAAAAATGTACTGAATGGATTCGGTATTAGACAGGTACATGGTGATCGGTTTGACTTCGTCGGCTAGTGAATACAAGTGGAAATCAGGAACGACGCCAATAATTTGTGACTTCGTATTCGATGAATCAGCATCGTCTCCCAACAACATACCTACAGGATTCGATTCACCCATCATTTTGGCCATGCTTGCCGTAATAATTACGCGCTTCACGGAGTCGGTTGCATAGGTTCGGTCGAAATCACGACCCGCTATTGGTTTGATTTTTAGCGTTTTTAGGTAATCGAAGTCGATTAATAGTAAATCGCTTGATACTTTTCGGCCTTTGTACGTAAAGCCAATACTCGATCGGGAGCTGACTCGATCTTTACCACGTCCCAGATTGATACCTGTACCGCTTATCGACAAGATAGATGGGTCATTGGCTAATGTATTTCGTAGGCGTCCTAGTGCTTGCCGACCATTTACCTGATTACCAACCGGAATACTAATCACCTGCTCTTTTTGGAACCCGAGTGGCCTTGTCCGCAGAAAATTCAGTTGCTGCGACGCGATGATGGTGCAGCAGGCCAGTAAACTCGACATAATAAATTGGGTAACAATCAGTGAGTTGCGGATTGCTCCGGGGCGTTTGATGGATAATTTACCTTTCAAAACTTCTACTGCATTGAACTTCGCCATCTGCCAGGCAGGATACCCACCTGCAACAAAGGTGACTAGGACAAACACGATCAAAATGACGCCAATAAAACCTGGCTGAAGCATTTGTGCGAATTTGACTCTACCGTCGAACGTAGCATTGAAGAGGGGTAAAAGTAAATAGGTAAGTAGCACGCCTACTAGAAATCCAACCAGACAAATTAGGGTTGATTCACCCCAAATCTGAACAAAAAGCTGGTTTTTCAGCGCTCCCAACGCTTTACGCACACCAACCTCACGGGCACGAGTGAATGACCTTGCGATACTTAGGTTGATAAAGTTGATGCAGGCGATCAGGAGAATAAAAAAGGCGATGCCCATCAGTGTGTACACGATTGCAATTGGGGTGCCACCTCTGCCTGCTATATCCCGATCAAAATGTACACGGGAGAGATTCTGTAACCGAACGGCAAACAAATCGCCATGCTGATCGGGCTTGGCCCCTTTCTTTTTGAGTTCGTCGAGATTGCCCTTGAAATACTTCTGAGCGAATGGTTTTAAGCGGTTTTCAAATGTGGCCTGATCGACGTGAGGAGGGAGTTTTACAAAAACGGTATGTGACTGAGCGCTCCAGTTATCTTTATCTTGCTGATAGCTGTACGAATTCTCGATCCGGACTAAGATGTCGTATTGAATGGACGAATTGTCGGGCGCATCGCTAATGATACCTGTTACAATATATTGCTTTTTATGACTCTCGCTGCCAATCTGCAAGGTTTTACCCATCGGGTCTTCGGTGCCGAATGCGGTTTTAGCCATATTCTCACTGATAATGACACTACTCAAATTACGAAGGGCGATTTCCCGATTTCCTTTAATCAGCGGAAATGAAAAGATTTTCAGAAAGTCCTGATCAGTCTGCAAAACCAGCTTATCGAAATACTTTCCTTTAACTTCTACCAGACTCTTTCGCCCAGTCAAAATGCGGGCTGCCGCTTCCAGTTCAGGATAGTCGGCTTTTAACGCTGGTGTTAAAGGTAAAGGCATATTGCCACTTCGGAGTGCCTTTTCGGGATCATTCGAGAAGAAGTACGTTTGAAAAATACGGTCGTCATCCTGATGGAAATTGTCATAGGTCAGATGTAAATAAGACCTCAGAAACAAAAAGATACAGACAACGAAAGCCACGGAAAGGCCAACAACATTGATGGCAGCGTACCCTTTACTTTTCCAGAGGGTACGAAGGGCGATTTTAATATAATTAAGAAGCATATCGGGACTAAGAAAAAAAGTGGGCCGAGAGTCCGGTTGTGTATACGTGTATCGATCCTTATTGAATGAGGCTATGTTGGTAGCGGGTTGCGTAAGTGCGCTGACTCGGCGTTTCAGGAAGTAGGGGCGGCAAAACTTGAGTACTTCCCGTACGTAAAGTCGACGCGCTTTTGGTTCGCCAACCTCTTCTACATGCAGATCAAATTGTTCATGTAAATCGCCTAGTAGCTCTTCCTGTAAATAGTTGGGACAAAACCACGTCACTAAACGATCGGCCCAGGCAGGTGGAACTGGATGTTGCTTAGTCATGGCTAACAATGAGGTGAGGATTAGGAATAGAATCCCAGAGTTGATTGCGCACTTCCCGCATGTCGCCTAAGGTTCGTTTTCCGAGTGCCGTAATAACAAACAGGCGTTTGCGTCGGCCTCCTCGGGCAGCTGTGGCTCCACCTAACTCGGAACGCACGAAGCCTTTTTCCTCTAAGCGATATAGAGCAATATGTACGCCACTCAAACTGATGGTTCGATCAGTGCGTTGCTTGAGTTCGGCAACTATCGTAACGCCATAAGCCCCTCCTTCGAGTACAGCTACGGTCAATAAAACCAACTCCTCAAACTCGCCTAAATAAGCTCTTCCCATTGTCGGTAATGATTTGCTTATTATTTGCTAAACAAATGCCTTGCCAACTTGATAAATGGGCTTTTCTGGCTAAATAAGGGCAATTTTGATTTAGAGAAAGAATCGCCTTGTCCAGAAACGGACAGAGAATGTACAGTTGCGGACATGACCAGACCGTTGTTAATGTCCTTTGTTTCTAGCTGCCGATTGGCATGTTTTTAGAATTTTCTTAGCGCATGCCATATAGCCTACGGCACTTTCTTCGCTTGTGCTTCCAGAATCAGTTGCAGATTGGCGTTCTCGCGAGTAATGTGTGTATAACTTCCTTTGCCCATTTGGGCTAGCTTTTTGAGATTTTGGCCATTGATTTCGTTTCGACCAAAGGTGAAGATTGTTAAATGAATGTCCTGATTGCTGGATTCGTTCACGAGTTGGTACACCTCATCGCTTACCGGGAATTCGCCGTCGGTAGCCAGAATAATTCGGTTGTTGCCCGCCCGGATGTAGTTCTTGTCGGCCACTTTGTAGGCTAAGCGGATGCCTCCGTTCCCATCGGTGTCGCCGTCAGATTGAAGTTGATCGATGATACGGGCGATCTCATTGGCGTTCGTTCCTGACGTTGGCTTCAGGGCAATTTTCGCTTTACCCGAGTACACCACAATCGAAAGCTGGTCTTCGGGTCGGATGATACGCAGCAGCGATTTGATCGCTGTTTTCAGCAACGGCAACTTGTAAGGCGAATCCATTGAACCTGATACGTCTAACAGCAACACCATATTGTTGGCCGCAAAACCGGCTAAGGAATTAACAACAACTGTCTGGCCAGGTCGATCGATAAATACGGTATCAACTTTGGTTTGATTTACGTAAACAGTGTCGTGCTTAATAGTCGTTGTACTGGTCGCTAGAGTTGGATTACTGACTGGACTTTGGCGAGCTGTTGTCGATTGGGCAACTGGTTTTGCTTCCTGAACTGACGGAGTAATGGGTTTGGGCACTTTTTCAGCTACTGGCTGAATAATAGTTGGTGTGGACCGACGGAAAGCCAATACGTTCGGCTCGTTGATGGTTTTTAAAACGCCTACTTTGGCCAAATCGCTGAACTGATTGTAAAGGTAAGCCAGCTGGTTATAGAAATAGTAAAACGATTCATACTCCCGATCGGGCGATTTGGCCGCGACTTTCTGCACCTTTTCGGCCATCTTGATCGAGTTTTCGGCCAGGTCTTCATAGGGTGTATAAGGGCATCCGCCATTGTTCCGGCCCAACCTTTTTAACCCTTTCAAATTCTGGAATTCGTTTGCAATCAGAGTTCTGGCTTCTGCCTGAAGAATGTCTGTTGCTGGTAGTTGAGGAGCTTCGCCTTTCAGATAAGCGCGTACACCAAACAAGGCTTCTTTATTCAGATCAATCAGTTTTAGCATTGCCTGTCCCGATACATCGTAGGAGGAGATCGGCTTTTTAAGCGGATAACTTTCGTGAATACGTCGTACATCCTGATAGAGTTGTTCCTTCCTTCGGTCAAACGTATCGAACAGGTAGGCATATCGATCCAGAATAGCATCGGAGCGTTTCAGGTTGTCCTGTTCATATTGTTTGGTGCTGGTATAATTGATCAACTCAATACTCAACGCATCCATTTCTTTCAGGATCGACAGTAGCGCGTCAGCTTGTCCATTAATGGAGGCTCGGTAAGATTGTGGAATTTGCGGAGTATTGATAACAAGTAATTGGTGCTCAGACAGAGGAACTTTATAGTCTGCGTGCGAGTAGATTGACATGTTTCGTCGACTGGGCGATCCCCGATAATAGTCGGCCGAAGACTGATAATCGCGGATTAGTAGCTGCATCTGGTTCATCTGCCGCAACGATTCGTTTATAAAGTCGATATAGGCATTTAACGCTTCGAAGGTGGCCGGACTGGCTGGCGCTGCGGCTGGTTTTATCGAGAGTGCAATGGGCGCACTGTCCTGAAAGGAAGCAGTCGCATCGGTTTTTGGACTGGCGGGTTGAGGGACATCGAAAGCAAAAGCACGAATGTATCTTGGATAATCCAGCAATTGTTTGGTCGGCGTGCTATTCCTGACAAAGCCCTGATACCAGCTTAATAAGTCGTTGTTATACTGGTTGATAAAGGATCGATAGAATTCGTTGTTGTGTCGCGATGTTTGTTGAGCGGCAAAGTTATAATCGTCGACGGCCCGTTTTTTTAGCGCCTGAATCGTTTGCAATCCCCCTTTAAACGAATCCAGCATGCTCGAGGCCGGATATTGAATAACTGATTTACCTTTCCCGAATTCGTTTAGTAGTTTTTCATCGGTGACTATGCTCTGCTGTACCAGCTTGACTGGCCAGTTGGAGGGCGCCTTTTCAGTCAAATAATAGGCTAGCGTATCAAGTAACTGTTGCTGACTGACGAGCACTTTCTCCATTTCCTTTTCGGTATAGAGATAGGCATCAGTAGCGCGATAAGGCTGATATCGACGATAAATGCGCTGGATCTGTTTATAGAAGTTGTCTTTGTCGTTGCTGAATTGAGTTGTAAGTGTCTGAAATTCTGTGATAAGTTCGGTTGCTTTCTTGAAGTTATCGCGTTCATAATCTTTCAGTCGATCATAGGTTTCCAGGGCTTTGGCTGTCTGATCGATTTTGTTGACCAATTGCCATAGAGCCTGTGTACTTGCGTTTAGTCGCTGTTTTTCCACATCGGTGAAAGCCTCGCTGGTTAGGGCTTTTTTGTAGTAATATTCCTCCAAAGTGCCCGATGGCGATAGGCGCAAGCGGTGCTGCAATTGATGCACTCCCATATCAGCATAATAAGCCTGTATCCGCTGCTGTCGATCGCTTACTTCATTGACCGATTGATTCAGGAAAGCGACGTACTGATTGAGCGCCTGCTGGGGCGTCTCGTGCATCGCCTGCCCCGTCGCAAAATAGGCGAAGAAGCACAGGAGCAGAAAGAGGGAAGTGTGCATGATTGAACAAACAAGAATCAAAAGCGTAACCTGTTCACGTAGAGCTTTTTGAGAAGGAGTGGGGTCCGCCGTGTTTAAAGGCCAAATAAACTAAATTTCAAAGGCCGTTTGGTGAAAATCTTCGTCAGCGGCAGTAAACAGGTGCCGATCCATCACGGGTTTATGGGATAAAGAGCATAAGGGAATTATAGGTTTATGCGTAATGCCAACCGACGTTACTTATTGATTATTATGAGAAAAATTATATTTAAAATAATATTTTTACCGTAAATTAAATATGTATATATTGGTTAATATTAGGATTATATATTTATAAAACTTAAATAGTTAAAATATTAAATTGTATTTTATTTAAAATTGAATATTATATTTTGTATATCAAATTGGATGGTTTTATTTTTAGGAGTAAAATTTAAGCACTCATCAAAGATGATAAGAAAACTACTGTTTAACCTATTTTTAATGCTATCGAGTATAATGAGTTTCTCATATGCTCAAGATCGCGTTATCACAGGACGCGTCACTTCCAGTGACGATGGTGGCCCGTTGCCTGGGGCCAGTATTTCGGTAAAGGGTACCACGCGTGGTACAACGACAGATGCCAGTGGGAATTTCAGTTTGTCAGTACCCGGCAAACCAACACTGGTTGTCTCATCGATCGGATTTGCTCGTATGGAAGTTGAAGTGGGAAACCGGAGTACGGTTACGGTTCAATTGCAGAGCACTAACAGCGATCTGGAAGAAGTCATTGTAACGGGTTATGGCGGTGTTCTCAGCAAACGGGAAGTAACCGGAGCCGTCTCTAAAATTAAAGGGACCGACATCCAGAACGTGCCCGCGCAAAGTATCGACCGGGCTATGCAGGGCCGTATTTCGGGGGTGCAGATTTCCTCGGCCAATGGTGCTCCTGGTGGCGCTATGCAGGTGCGTATTCGGGGTGTAGGTTCGATTACGGCAGGTAACGAACCCCTCTACATTGTAGATGGTGTGCAGCTAAACACGCAGAATACAAATAGCTATGCCAGCTCGAACCCGATTAACTTCCTGAACCCTAACGATGTTGAGTCGATTGAGGTGTTGAAAGATGCTGCGGCTGCATCGATCTATGGTTCACAGGCAGCCAATGGGGTTGTTATCATTACCACGAAAAAAGGGAAAGCCGGCAAAACACAGGTAAAACTGAATTATTACCAGGGCGTTGTTGAGCCGATCAAATACTTCGACGTACTGAATTCACAGCAGTGGGTAAATATGCGTACCGAAGCGTTCATGAACGCTAACCCAACGCAGTCCAGAACCTGGGCGCTTCAGCAGGTGTTGGGCATTCTTCGGTATACGAATATTGCTAACCTGGGCGAAAATCAGCTGCAATCTATTGTCGATACCCTGAAAACGTACGATTGGCAGCGGGCGGCTATGCGTAGCGGACGGGTACAGAATTATGAGGTTTCGCTCTCTGGCGGTAGCGATCGGAATAACTTCCACTTTTCATCATCCTATAATACACAGGATGGTAACGTTGTTGGAATCTATTTTAAACGCTTTACAACCAGCTTGCGGCTGGGCCAAAAACTCTCGGATAAATTGCAGTTTGAGCAATCGATCAACCTAAGTACCACAACCCAGGGTGGGCAGTACGCGTCGCCCAATGGTGGAGGTTATTTGGGGTCAGCCGCTTTCGGGGGGCCTGTTATGGTACCAACCAACGCAATTTATAATGCTGATGGCAGCTATGCCAATACGCCACAAACGGGTGGTGCCGTTGGGGTTGTTAGTCACAACTTCATCCTATCAGCCGATTACGCTAAAATCACCTCGACTACAAATCAGTTGGTAGGCAGTGCCGCTCTGACGTATAAAATAACCCCGCAGTTAACATTCCGGCCAACTGTCAATCTGGATTATCGCCTGATTAAAGGGAACTACTATGCTGACCCACGTATCCAGGATGCCTATAGTGTACAGGGCCGGGATTCGTTCCAGAATGAAGAAAGCATCAACTTCCTGACGAACGGTGCGCTTACCTACGCACATCAGTTTGGTCAGCATTCGATAAATGCCTTGGCCGGGCTTGAGTATCGGAGCGATACCCGGAATGGTACTAGTGGTTCGGCTTATGGTTTCCCAACGTCGGCTTTCCAGTACATCTCTGCCGCTGCCAATTACCAGAGCATGTCAAGCTCCTGGACGGGTTATCACCGAGCTTCTGCTTTTGGTAAGATCGACTATAATTACAACAGCCGATATTTTCTATCACTGATTGGCCGTTACGATGGTTCGTCACGTTTCGGAGCCAATAACCTTTTTGGTTTCTTTCCCTCAATTTCGGGTAGCTGGTTAGTATCGGATGAGGCTTTCCTAAAAAATAATCCTGTGTTGACGGAGCTGAAATTACGCGCCAGCTATGGATCGACAGGTAACGACCAGATCGGGAACTTCGATTCAAGAGGGTTGTATGTCGGTGGGGCTAACTACAACGGGGGTAGTGGTATTGCTGTAACCAGTCTGGCCAACCCTGACTTGAAATGGGAGCGAAACACAGAGATCGCTGCCGGTCTGGAATATGGTATCTTCAATAACCGAATTCGGGGCCAATTCGATGTCTACGATCGGACCAGTAACGATCTGTTGTTACAACGTCAGGTGCCGAACACAAGTGGTTACACCACTATTACGTTTAACGCAGGTCAGGTAAAGAACCGGGGCTTCGAGACCGAAATTACGGTTGATGTGCTGAAAACCTCGTCGCTGCGTTGGGAAAGTAGTTTCAACTTTTCAGTTATTGATAACAAGGTTACCAAACTCTACGACGGTATTTCTCCACAGGCCAACGTCGACAGTCTTATTCTGCTGACAGCGCCGGTGCAGGCAGGTAACACAACGGTTACCCGTAATTTCATCGTTGGTAAACCTGTTTATGCTAACTATGCCCCTGTTTATGCGGGTGTGAATCCGGCTACAGGCCGCGCTATGTGGTATGATCAGAATGGTAACATCGTTTATACCTACCAGACTCCTCGCGATTCGAAATACTTAGGTTCGGACTTTGCTAATATTTACGGCGGCTGGCGTAACCAGATCTCATACAGAGGTTTCGACCTGACGGCATTTTTTCAGTATGAATTCGGGCGCCGTGTAAATAACTCGCAGGGGCTCACGCTCATGGATGACGGAACCCGCAACGTAAACACCTTAACCGACGTCTATAATCGTCGCTGGACAGCACCCGGTCAAATTACCGACGTACCACGACCATATAATGGTGGAGCTGAGATACTGGGGTCTTCGTATGTATCCAGCACGAGCCGTTCTATTGAAGATGCTTCCTACATCCGTTTAAAGCAGGTACAACTGGCGTATACATTCCCGAAAGCCTTGCTCACCCGTACGAAACTGCTCCAGAATGTGCGCATTTATGGGATAGCTACAAACCTGGTTACCTGGACGAAATGGACAGGCTACGATCCTGAATTCCTGAACTTCGGATCGGGTAATACGGGCGCTATTCCCCAATCGAAGACCTATACGTTCGGGGTCGAGATCGGTTTGTAATTCACTTCATCCTTTGTCATTTAGTTTATGAAAATATATATGTTTAAACGGGCACTTGCCACAACGATTCTGACGGGTGGCCTCTTTGCCTGTACTAGTTTAGTGGATGTAAAGCCCAAAACCGCCGTTGATTCGGGTACGGCCCTTACTACACAGGAAGCGGTTAATGCTGCCGTTAATGCCGTGTATGACGCCTTGCAAAGTACCGACCTGTACGGGCGAGATTTGATCGCGCTTCCTGAGGTTCTTTCTGATAATGGGCGGGCAACCAATAACTCCAGCCGACTGGTGGCCGAATATCAGAATCAGCCAGGAAACCATATGATTAACTGGACGCAGGATTATTACGGAATTAATCAGGCAAACCTGGTGCTGGATGCGCTGCCTAAAGTTACATTGACAGATGCCCAGCGTAACTCCTACATGGGTCAGTGTTTGTTTCTGAGGGCATTAATGTATTTCGATTTGATGAAATCCTATGCCTATATGCCAACGGCGGTAATCAATGATTATAACCGGGGTGGGGTTCCATTGGCGCTGACAGGCGTGTTGACCTTGCAGCAGGTGGAATTCCCCAGTCGACCAACTATCGATGCTGTATATACGCAGATTCTGGCCGACTTGACAACCGCTATCGATAAACTGGGCGGCACTGCTACGTCGAGAGGCCCCGTTTATGCAACTAAAGGGGCAGCTCAGGCACTATATTCCCGAGTCGCACTTTATGCCGGAAAATATCAGGAATCGGCCGATATGGCAACCAGTGCATTGACTTCTGGCGTGGGAGTCTTTCAGTCGAAAACCACGTATATAGCTGGTTGGCGTACAGCTGTTAACCCAGAATCGATGTTTGAAATTAATTTTCAGACAAATGAGAACATCGGGGTAAATACCTCATTACAAACAACTTTTACAACGCTGGTAACGCTTGGCAACACGGCGCAAACGGGTGGTTTTGGTGATGTGGTGCCAACAGTGGCTTTGTTGGCTGATCTGGAATCAGAGAAAGATGCATCAGGTAACGTGCTGGATATTCGCCGTCAATTGTACGAATTAGGCACCAAAGGGCGGGGTGCTCAGAACATTGAGACCACCAAATTTCTGGGTAAAAACGGTACCATTAACCTCGATAATGTTCCGGTTATTCGGATTTCGGAAATGTACCTGAACCGGGCCGAAGCCTATTACCGACTGGGAAAGGAAGCCGACGCGATCAAGGATTTGAACACCATTCGGACACGTTGTGGTCTGGCCGAGAAAACGGGCTTGACGGGAGCTACTCTACTGGATGAGATCATCAAACAGCGCCGACTGGAGTTTGCGTTCGAGGGGCACCGTTTCTGGGACTTAAAACGCCTGGGACGTGATATTGTCAAACTGCCTACCAACCTGCCGTTCACAGATTACCGCGTTCTGGCTCGTATTCCGATCAGCGAGATCAACAACAACCGCAATCTGAAGCAGAATTATAACTACTAAGCCGTTGACTTTGGGCTCAAATCATTAATACACAAATTGATATGAAACTATTCTTGCGTTTCGTGATGATAAGCGTTGTCTTATTCACACAAACTTCCTGTTTCAAGGAAAACGATTTCTTGTTTGATAGTAAAACGCTTGTCGAATTCCAGGCTACAGTTGTTACCTCACTCGCCGTTGGAAAAACATACCCGCTGTTAACGACCAAGAACGGAGCCGGTACGTTAATTACTCAGGTAAATTTGGTAGGTGCCCAACGAGCTAAGGATGAGGTTATTAAATTTTCGGTTGATAAAGACAATACGACAGCAATAGAAGGTGTACATTATAATTTGAAAGGAGGGACGTTCACCATTCCGGCAAAATCCAGCTTTGGGGACTGCACCGTTGAGATATTAACGGGAGCTGCCCCAACTGGAACAACCAAAACCGTTGATCTGGTTTTGATATTGGAAGGAAATGGTTCGGACATTACTCCGAATGAGAATTACAAAAAGGTCGGTTATCGGATTTCGTTTTAAATGCCAGCTGCCGCAGCTATAATTGGCTGCGGCATTTTTTTGACCTGTATCATTTGTTTTCGACCTATCTTTAATACTCAATAACCTGAAATACCCTCTACTTTATGCTTCACAACTTAACGACTAGAAAAAGCCGGTGGCTTTTGTTGATTTCCTGGATTACTGTCTCGCTGAGCGCACAGGCACAGGATGCACCAGCGTATCAAACGCCCCCCAAAGCGTTAGCTGATTTAGTAACCATGCCGCCTACCCCAAACGTCAGTATGTCGGATAAGGGCGATATGATGCTCTTTCTGGAACAGGCTGGTGCGCCTGGCATCGACGAACTGGCTCAACCCGAATTCAAACTGGCTGGTCTGCGCCTGAATCCGGCAAACAACGGTCCAAGTCGGGCGCGTTACATAACGGGTCTGAAACTCAAAAAACTGACCGAAAAAGATGGAAAAGCAATAACAGGTTTGCCGACTACACCGCTGATTAGTTTTGTTCAATGGTCGCCAGACGGAACGAAGATTGCCTTCGCCAATTCGACTGATAGTCGGATTGATTTGTATATCGCCGACGTAGCTACGGCAGCCGCTCAGAAAGTTGGTTCGTTTGCCATTAATGCAACCCTGGGCGTACCATACCGCTGGGTATCAGATAGTAAAAGCTTAATCGTAAAAACGATTCCTGCCGGTCGCGGGCCTGAGCCCGAAATTAGTCGGGTTCCTGCCGGGCCAACTACGCAGGAAAACGTAAAAGGCTCACGCGGACAGGCACCTACCTACCAGGATCTGCTGAAAAATCCATCCGATGAAAAGCAATTCGCCTATTACACCACGGCGCAGGTTGCACGGGTTGGTTTAGATGGAATGGTTACCAACATTGGTCAACCCGGTATTATTCTTTCCTCTGACCCCTCACCAGATGGAAAATACGTTATGATCGAGACGGTTCATACACCGTTTTCGTATCTGGTGCCCGTGAATCGCTTTCCGCTTAAATCGGAAATTTATGCCATTGCGGGTTCGCTGGTAAAAACGTTGAACGATGGGCCGTTGCAGGAAGCAGTTCCGTATAGCCGTGACGGGGTTCCAACCGGACCTCGCGATTTTAGCTGGCGGGCTGATTCCCCCGCGACAGTTTACTATACCGTTGCTCAGGACAATGGCGACCCAAAGGTTAAGGCCGACATTCGGGATAAGGTGTTTCAGATCGAAGCTCCTTTCTCGGCGTCACCGAAAGAAATCTACGCGGCTCAGTTTCGTTTCGAAAACTTCGATTGGGGTACTGAAACAACGGCGTTGGCTAACGAACGCTGGTGGCAGAATCGTAAAACGATTACCAAAATCGTTAACCCAACTACCTGGCAGACGTCGGTTCTATTTGATCGTTCGTATGAAGATCGATACACTAATCCGGGCCAACCCGATATGAAGCATAACCAGTTTGGCCGTGAAGTGCTGAACTTGCTGCCATCTGGCGAGATTCTGATGCTTAATGCCGTTGGTTCATCGCCCGAAGGCGACCGACCATTTGTAAGCTTGTTGAATCTAAAAACGAAACAGACAAAAGAGCTTTGGCGGTCGGCAGCTCCGTATTTCGAGCGACCTGTTGCCGTTTTGGATGCCACCAAACAAGTGATTCTGACCACTCGCGAAACGCCCGACGAAAATCCAAACTACTTCGTTCGGAATATGAAAGCCAGGATTGCGCCGGTTCAGGTCACGTTCTTCCCGCACCCATATCCACAGTTGAAAGGCGTGCAGAAACAACAGCTTCGCTACAAAAGGGCCGATGGTGTTGAGCTGACTGCTACGCTTTATTTGCCAGTTGGGTACAAGAAAGAGCAGGGGCCGCTACCAACGTTTTTATGGGCGTATCCAGCCGAGTTCAAAAGTAAGGAAGCTGCCAGTCAGGTTTCTGGCTCTCCTTACCAGTTCAACCGGATTAGCTACTGGGGTGGTGCTGCTTTCGTAACCATGGGCTACGCCATTCTGGATAACGCCAGCATTCCCATCGTGGGTGAGGGCGACAAAGAACCCAATGATACCTACGTTGAGCAATTAGTATCGAGCGCCAAAGCGGCCGTCGATGAAGGTGTTCGGTTGGGCGTGGTTGACTCGAGCCGAGTAGGCGTCGGGGGGCACTCATATGGGGCATTCATGACCGCCAACCTGCTCACCCATAGTAAGTTGTTCAAAGGCGGTATTGCCCGAAGTGGCGCTTACAACCGAACACTAACTCCCTTTGGTTTCCAGAATGAGCAGCGCAGTTACTGGCAGGCACCTGAGGTATATAACAACATGTCGCCGTTTATGAATGCCGACAAAATGAAAACCCCACTGCTGCTGGTGCATGGCGAAGCGGATAATAATACCGGTACATTCCCCATTCAGTCGGAGCGATATTATAACGCGCTCAAAGGCTTCGGTGCTACAACCCGACTGGTGTTCCTGCCCTACGAAAGTCACGGCTACACGGCCAAAGAATCATTACTGCACATGCTGTGGGAAATGAACGGCTGGCTAGACAAATACGTGAAAAACCCAACCGCTGCTGGTCAGGCAAACAAGGCTGGTAAACTGGGTAGCGGAAAGTAATAATTTACTATTGCTCGGCGTAGTATTCACCACGCCGAACGAAGGCCATCAGCTATCGTGTATAGCTTGATGGCCTTTTTCCTTTATAGTCTGGCTGTGTTTTACTTACACTACACCAACACCGTCAAATCCTGAACGCCAAGCATACGGCGGCTGATAAAGCCTTCACCGAATTCGGCACCAATCATATGGCCGTGTTCGCGGGTGCGGGACTCCAGGAATTTCAGGAAGGGCTCACCCGAAATGTAGCTTTGGGGCTCGGTGCTCGTTGGATCGAAAAATTGACTTTTATAGGCTTTAATGGCAGCCAGTTTCTCGTTCCAGTAGGGAGTAATATCTACGATGAAATCAGGTTTTAGCCAGCGATCCTGTACGAAGTTGTAGACATAAATTGGCCGGTGAGCTTCCTGTGGCTGGCCATCTTCATCAACGGTTTTAATTTGCCGTAAACCAGCATAAAAGCAGGCATCATTGACCAGTTCAGCCGCCCGCCCGTGGTCGGGGTGGCGGTCATCCGGTGTATTGGTCAGGATGATTTTAGGACGGTATTTTCGAATAATTGGAATCAGCGCCATCTGATGCTCTTCATCATTGCGGAAGAATCCATCCCGAAATCCCATATTTTCACGAGCCACTAACTGCATGATCCGACTGCCTTCAGCGGCTTCCTGCGCCCGTATTTCGGGAGTGCCTCGGGTTCCCAATTCGCCACGCGTTAAATCAACGCCAGCTACTTTTTTACCCTGGGCAACGAGCGAAAGAATCGTGCCCGCACAGGTCATTTCAATATCATCAGGATGGGCTGCTATAGCCAGTACATCAACAGTCATGTCGTTTTAGTTGTGTCGTGGTTGTTTGATCGGTATGGAGCAACAAATCAGTAAGTAGTTAATCAACGAGATTGACAATTTGTTCCTGAGCTTGCCAGAAGCTAAGCCTCTCCCGAAGGAGAATACTCGAAAAGAGCGAGCCAATGCGTTCCTGAATGATGCCTGAAACGGGCTATTGGCGATTATTTCGCAGAAACACCTTATTTTGGTGCCCAACAACGAATCATCTGTAACCCCTTTAATCTATGTCATACAAAGCCCTGGCACTTCAGCTAACCTGTCAAACCGTCAATTCCTGCCAGACCCGCGATGAAGCCGAAGCCGTAATGCTCAAAACCATCGCGCGGATTGAACAACAAATTGCTGCATCTATTGGCTTGCTGGGGCGTGAGACATTACTTGTTGTAGCACCTGAACATTTTCTGACGGGTGGTCCTATTAACGAAACTATAGAGCAATGGCGCGAAAAGGCGGCTCTGGAGATCGATGGCCCCATTTATGAGGCCATCAGTGCTATGGTGCAGCGACAGCAGGTTTATTTTTCGGGTAATGTGTATGAGCAGGATTCATTCTTTCCGGAACTGTACTTTCAGACTAGCTTTATTATGGGGCCCAATGGCGATGTGCTACTCCGCTACCGACGCCTGAATGCCATGTATATTCCCACACCTCACGACGTTTGGGAGCTGTATCTGGATGCGTATGGATATGATTCATTGTTCCCGGTCGTGAAAACAAACATTGGGAATCTGGCCTGTATTGCGTCAGAGGAAATCCTTTATCCCGAAGTTGCTCGTTGTTTGTCGATGCGTGGTGCCGAAGTGTTAATTCATTCGACCTCAGAAGCGGGCAGCCCGCTATTGACTCAGAAAAATGTGGCAAAACTGGCCAGAGCCACCGAGAATATGGCCTACGTCGTGTCGGCTAATTCGGGCGGCTTAGTCGGTAGTCCGCTTCCAGGCGGCACAGTTGATGGGGGATCTAAAATCATCGACCCCAAAGGTATCGTACTTGCCGAAGCGGCTTATGGCGAAAGTATCGTCGCGAATGCGGATATCGACCTGGCGGCCCTCCGGGAATTCCGCCAGCGACCTGCGCTAACTAATCTGCTGGCTCGCCAACGGTTTGAACTATACGCTGAGAGTTACGCTAAACAAAGCGTGTATCCGCCCGACACCTTATTGGGCCAACCTGCCGAGCGGCAACATTTCCTACGGACTCAACAGGAAGTGATTAAGAAGCTTTATAATTAGACTAGTTGTTTCAGGTTTCAAGTTCAAAGTTCCAAGTTCAATTGTGCGTCAGCCAACCTGGAACCTTGAACTTGAAACTTTGAACAATACTTACTCTTCAACCACCTTAGGTTTAGCTCGGCGTTTAGGGAGTCGAAACAGATTGTTGCCTTTATCTTCAGGCGTTTGATCGCCCAGTAACACACCCCAGGGACGCAGACTATCGACCCGGTCGAAAATTACTTTCATGATGGCAATGGCTGGTATAGATAAAAACATGCCAGATACGCCTGCTAGCGCGCCACCAATCAGAACCCCCACAATGGAAACGAGCGCGTTTACCCGGACTTTCGAGGCTACAATAAGCGGCACGAATACATTGTTGTCGATGAATTGAACCAACAGAAAAATACCAATAACGCCTAAAATGACCGATACCTCGGGATTGTTACTAAAGGTGATCAGTACGGTTAAGAGTGTAGCGACCAAGCCCCCAATGTAAGGGATAAGGTTCAAGATGGCTGCCATAATTCCCAGTAAGACAGCGTATTGTACGTTTAATATGAGTAGTCCAACTGAATTGAGAGCTGCTACACACGCCGTTTCAATGAGTAGCCCAACCATGTAACTCTGAATAACGGATTTGACCTCGCCCAATACTTCACGAACCCGCTCGGTGTGCTTATCAGAGAAAAGGATGATGACGAAATGAAGCAGCATGGTTCGGTAATACAAAAGCAAAAAGACGTAAATAGGGATTAACGTTAACGTGCCCAGTGGGCCAGTAACGAACCCCAGCGTATCGCTGCTCTGTAAACTGTCGAGCGTTTGGGCCTGCGCTTTTTGGAGATACTTATCCTGCTGCCGGTAACTGACATTATACTCACGTCGGACCCAACGCTTTACATCATGGAAAAAATCATTCAGATTCTGGCGAATCTTGGGCAGGTCATCTGCAAAATCGGACAATTGCATCGACATCAGAATCGTTAGGCCCGATACTACAACAATGGCTAGCAGCAAGGCCAGACTAATGGCAACAACTTTGGGTATACCCCATTTTATGAGTCGGTTTTCGACGGGGCGGAGCAAAACGGCAATCAGGCCCGCCATGGCGAGGGGTACCAGAATATCCTGTCCTAAATAAATTCCGGCGGTTAAAATGGCCAGCGCAAGCAGCGAGTGTGAAAATTGATGGTAGTGCGGGCGCGATTCAGCAGCCATAGACTTGGTATTGGGAACGACGTGAGGTGAGTGAAATTACTTATAGAAAGCAATTTATCAGACACACAACAACCCATTCCTTGTTTTGTTTATTGGGTTGTTACGCCCCCATCTTTCTAAGTCGCTGTCGTCTTTCGCAAACTTGGCGTATTTTTGTGGTTTATTTCAGCTATGAGCTTATCTATTCGCGATATCGCCTATCAACTGCGGCAGGGGCAGCTGATCGCCATTGCCGACGAAACGGGTTGGTCGATTGCGGCCGACCCGATTAATGATGTGGCTGTTGGTCAACTGCTTACCTTAAGGAATATAATGCCTAAGGAGCTTCAGCCAACGGTGCTTATCCCCAAGACCGATCTGCTGGGCCTGTATGTGGCTAAAGTTCCCGATGTTGCCTATGATTTGGTCGAATTTGCCGAAAATCCGTTGACGGTTATCTACGATCAGGTTAAAAATCTGTCGCCGGTATTCTGGCAAACACTGGCAGAGTCCAAAGCAAATAGCGATGGTGTTCCGGTAACGGAAGAAATAGCCGTTCGGCGCGTCTTGAACGATGATATACAACGACTGGTTAGCAGTTTTGGGCGCGGGTTGCTTTCGATTCCGTTTGAGTCGTTAGTACTGCCACCTGCCGCCGAAGCACTCGTTACGATACGGTTTGGAACCCTCCCTGGTATGCCTAAACGACCACGTATTATGCGGTTGAAAGTAAATGGGGAAGTTAGTTTTATACGAAAATAAAGGACTATGGTATTCGGTGTATGGTTTATAGTTTTCGGTTAGATAATCAGACCAGTAATAGAAACTCTGTGTCAGCCAACCGAAAGCTATAAACTGAAAACCGTAAACCAATAATTATGAATTTCAGCGAAACCTTACATAAGAATCCGATTTTTGACACCATTGCCCAAGAGGCCGACAATCTTGGTTTACAGGCTTATGTCATTGGCGGTTTCGTGCGCGACCTGATTTTAGGCCGCCCATCGAAAGACATTGACGTCGTTTGCATCGGCAGTGGTATCGAACTCGCTGAAGCAGTAGGGAAGGCCTTACGAACCAATGTTTCCGTGTTCCCGAACTTCGGGACGGCTATGCTTCGGGCTGACCAGAGTGAAGATGCCTGGGAGGTTGAATTTGTGGGAGCCCGCAAGGAATCGTACCGTAGTGAATCGCGTAAACCGATTGTGGAAGATGGTACGTTGGAAGACGACCAGAATCGCCGGGATTTTACGATTAACGCTATGGGAATCAGCCTGTCCACGACTAATTTTGGGGATTTACTTGATCCATTTGACGGGCTAAAAGATATTAAGCGTAAACTCATTCGGACGCCCCTCGCGCCCGATATTACCTTTTCGGACGATCCGCTGCGCATGATGCGGGCTATTCGCTTTGCTTCGCAGTTGGGATTCGACATTGAGCCCGATACGTTCGAGGCCATCATTCGGATGAGCGAGCGGATCGATATCCTTTCGCGGGAGCGCGTCACTGATGAGTTAAATAAGATTATTCTATCGCCCACGCCTTCGTATGGCTTTAAGCTGTTGTATCATGCGGGTTTGCTGGAGCGGATATTCCCTGAACTGATTGCGCTCAAGGGTGTTGAAACCATTGAAGGGAAGGGACATAAGGATAATTTTTACCATACCCTTCAGGTGCTTGATAATGTGGCCAATCGGGCCAAGTCGATCCACGAAACCATTGCTCCGGAAAACGAGCTTTGGCTACGCTGGGCAGCTTTGTTGCACGATATTGCCAAACCGGCTACCAAGCGCTTTGATGCGAAAGTTGGCTGGACATTTCACGGACACGAAGACATGGGCGCTCGGTGGGTGCCAGGTATTTTTCGTACCATGAAACTGCCCCTCAACGAACACATGCGGTTTGTGCAGAAACTTGTGCGGCTACACCTGCGACCCATTGCGCTCACCAAAGAGCAAATCACCGATTCAGCCCTGCGCCGACTATTGTTCGATGCTGGAGATGATTTGGAAGGACTCATGGCACTTTGTCGGGCAGATATTACGTCGAAAAATTACGAGCGTGTACAAAAGCACCTCCGTAATTTCGACCGGGTTGAACGCAAATTGCATGATCTTGAAGAACGGGATAAACTCCGTAATTTTCAGCCTGTTATTACCGGCGAGCTGATTATGGAAACCTTTGGTTTGCCTCCGTCGAAAGAGGTAGGTGAATTAAAAACCGTGCTACGGGAAGCTATTTTAGATGGCCTTGTTCCGAACTCGCTTGAGGCTGCTTACCCATTTTTACTTGAAGAAGGCCGCAAACGCGGATTAACTAAAAAAGTATGATGTATGATATAGGCTGTATAATTGCTCTCAGATTCATACAACCTATATCATACATCATACATCAATTCCCTCATGGATAATAATAATACCAATTTCCGGCGCTTCTTTGGCGCATCGCTCACCATTCTGGGTGTAGTTGTCGTACTATTTGCGTTGATCGCTTTTCTGTCTAATGGGAAACCTGTTCTGGGCCTGAGCGTATCGAAGGCAGAATCAGCCGCTCCTTTTATTGTGGGTATGATTTTCCTGGTTACAGGCGTTAATCTGGTGCGTGAGTCGTAAAAAGCTACTTAAGTATTGGCCAACTGCGCCGGTAGCTAACGGTTTATTGCCCCATTTAAAGATAGTTGCTGTGCACAAGTAGAGTTGCTAGAACTGTATTTGTGCAACATCTTCGTCTTTTCTACTCATTCCTCTGATGACTCTTTGTTGCCAATGCTCCTGGCAATGGGGCGTTTTCGGTCGATTTGGCTCGATTATTTGCATTTGTTTAGCTACTGATATGTATTGATCAAAACTAGTGTTTATCTCGCAGGGCTTCGAATAACGCTTTCCGGTATTTACGTCCGATAGGAATAGACTGATGATTGATGGTAACTTCGTCTTCTCCAATACGTTCCAGGTAATTAATATTGATAATATAACCTTTATGAATCTGAATAAAGGAAACACTTAATTCATCTCCTATTTTACGTAAGGATCGTTTTAAGACATATTTTTGATCAATTGTATTTAGTATAGAATAATTTCCCTCTGCCTTAATCCAATAAATTGATTCTAAAGATACATCAATTCGATGTTTGTGCTTTCCGATGACACTAATTGCGCTCGTTGGAAGTAATGTATTTGCCTGAATTTTGGAAAATAGTATTTCAATCGATGCCTGTAGCGCAAACCGCTCAAATGGTTTCATTAAAAAGCCAACGTAGGGCATAGAAAGAGCTCTTTTTAAAAAATCTTCCTGCGAATAACCTGTCTGATAAATAACAGGCAACTGTTTATAGTTTTTCGTAAGTAAAGAGAGCGTAATACCATCGGGCATCACAATATCTGCAACTACCAAATCTGGCAATTGAGTGGCTAAGAGTTGTCGGGCTTCGGCTAGGGTACTGGCAAATGTTATCGTCCCAATATCGAGTTGTTCCAACATCATCTGGAGCTTAAGTTGCCAAACTAAATCATCTTCTATAATCAAAATTTTTAATTTATTCATTCCAGGATAGCTAGTCTATTTTTGTTAGACTATAAAATGCTATTTAGGTAATAATAAATTATAATTAAGTGATGAAGTAGAATTATTAACCACAAATTTATAAAAATGTAAAGGTGTAAGCCTGTAAAAATCAGTGTCTTAAGTTTATGTGCCTTTGTAATTAAATGAACTATATATCTAAATAATTTCTTAGAAACATAAAACGTAGTATTTGAGTATTTTGTGTGTATTTTTTAGTAACTAATATTGATATTATTTATAATAAAAGGTGATTTTGGAGTGCGTAAATAGGTTTGTGGAATTTGTTTTTAGTCTAATCTTAAATTTGCTGTCCAAGATAAGATCGTGTTACTTAATGTGACATGTCTTACTCCCAAAAGAATCGATCAGCTTATCCTATATAAAGGTATATTTTGTGATTTGTTCAAAAAGTAGGTCGAGCAGACTGGATATTGACTTACGTAGATTATTGGTGTATCGGTACGAACTCTCCTTCGAGAAGTCTATAAATAGCCTAAAAAGAATAGATAATTCTTTTGTGAAAAAATATTAGTAAAAAACAATTACAAATAAGGGCAGAAAATGTAAACATTTTCTGCCCTTATTTGTAATTGTTTTTTACTTTGAGTTAATTAAACTAGGCTGTATTTCTCATTTGACGAGTGGTGTCTTAATTGTACGTAGTCGGTATATTTAGTAAATGATAATCGTTGCCCAGAGCGATATGACTACCCTTAAAGCATCGGTAATTTTTGAACAAGTTTATCAATTATAAATAAAGCGCAACCCTTTTTTGGGCGTACTCGTCTTGAGTTAGAAGGGATGATTGAAGAAGTTTGGCTCATAAAACGATAAAAGGGTATTGGATTTTCAGTTGTTCATCAATACGTCCTTGTCCCAATGAAAATACCTGCCAGGTATTTTAACATAAAGCTGCGGGAAATACAATGCCAATTAACTGGCTTATTCCTTTAATCTTATGTAAAAGGTGACAAGCAACATATTAAGTACGTAAACGGCATAAAAACTTGCTTATTTAAGGGAGTTTAGACGCCTACTTGCTTAATAAAGATGGAGTCAGATGTCTATAGTGGAATTCTCTTATACCTATCACAAAAATGGTGGCCTCTTTTAGATAGACCTTTTACTGATTTTATACTAGATAAACGCTTTTCGTGTACCATATAGGTGGTTTGTCATCTGCACTGGCATAATGGCAAACGGAGGGCATTATTGTTGTCTCGTCACTTCGGTAGTAAAATAGTTGCGTTTAGCCAGTGTTCCCCGTCTACCCTTATTGTCCATTTAGTACCCAGATCCATACATAGGTTATGATATCAGCCAATCTGGGCTGGAGATTTGAATAGTCGCTTGATTTGGCTTTACGATACACATTCTCAGACAAAATCGAACCGCACTAGCGGTTTAGGGCGAAGCAAAAATAACACATGAGGAGCGTTAGCGCATTTCCTCCCCTGGAAAAAGCAGGGAATACATATGCGTTTTTATCATGAAACAAATCTATTCATTAATCATTTGGCCTGGGTTGATCGCTATTGTTCTAGTGCTGTGCAACTGCATAACCGTCAATGGGCAGGTGAAAGGCGTCGTTTTCCGGGATTTTGATTCCAATGGTATTCGGTCCGACACGTTGCCGATTGAAATGGGTGTAGCCGGAATAAGGGTTTTAGCTTTTGTGGAATTTAGTAAAACACCGATTTCCACAACAACTGCCGCTGATGGAACCTATTCGTTTAGCGAGACAAGTATACCGGCAGGAAAACGAATTCGGCTTGAATTTACCAACTTCCAGGCAGGAGAGTATAATGGGTCATACGGGGCAAACAGTGGAACCAGTATGCAGTTTGTTACGGCTCCTAACAATGAGGCCGATTTGGGAATAAACTATCCTGCCGATTATTGTCAGCGTACAGATATTCAAATCGTTACCCCCTGTTATGTCAATGGTAATACACAACTGACCACCGATGGGGATGGTAATCCGGTTCCAATCGACAAACAATCGGCCGGGTCGCCTGCTATAGTTAAATTTTCTTATGAAGCCACCGGTATTGCCAGTTCAACTAATTTTCCACCTGTTGATCTGGCAAATGCTGACGCAGTAGGGGCTGTTTGGGCACTGTCCTATCAGCGCCGTTCGAAAAAAATTCTTAGTGCTGCCGTTGTTAAACGGCATATGAGCTTTGGCCCTGCTGGCCCTGGAGGTATTTATATCACCGATGTTGTTTCAGGAAGCACTACGTCATTTATGTCCGTCAGTTCGATAGGAATCGATGTCGGAGATGATCCACATGCCAATCCGCTGGCTAATCTGTTTGGGGATAAAACACAGGCGAGTACGGATCCTGCTTCGATGACTGCCGTGGGACGGATGAGTTTTGGTGGAATGGATTTATCCGAAGATGATAAAACGCTTTATTTTATTAACCTGAAGGACCGTAAGTTGTACAGTTTGCCGATTGGTTCGCCAGCGGTTGCTCCTGTATCGGCAACCGCTGTGCGAGCCTGGAATATTCCCAATCCAGGTTGTTCCAATGCTGATTTTCGACCGTGGGCGCTCAAAATGCATCACGGAAAGCTGTATGTTGGGGTCATTTGCTCAGCAGAAACATCGCAGGATCAGAAAGACCTGAAAGCCACTATTTATCAGGTTGATCCGACGTTGACTAACCCTACTTTTGAGGAAGTTCTATCATTTCCACTCGATTTTCGTCGTGGCCCAGCCGATTTAACGGGTACTTGTATCCAGTACGATCATTGGTTGCCCTGGGCAGATACCTGGCCAACTCCCTGTGGTGAAGGAAATACCCCTTACTTTGTTATGTATCCGCAGCCCATGCTGACAGACCTGGAGTTTGACGATGATGGCGGTATGTTGATGGGCTTTTCGGATCGATTCGGGCAATTGTCTGGAATGGCAAACCACGATCCCGCTGGCAATGGACTCTATAATGGCTTTACTGCTGGAGATTTGTTGCGGGCCAGTAATACGAACGGTCAGTTTGAGCTAGAACAGAATGGTAAATCTGGCCAACTGACAGGAACGGGCGTTGGCAATCAGGAAGGACCCGGAGGGGGCGAGTTTTTTGGTAAGGACAACTGGTTTTTTATTGACCATATCGCCCATGCTGAGGTAGCCAGTGGAGCACTGTCGCTCATACCCGGCAGACGTGAAGTCATTACATCGGCCTATGACCCCATGTCTAATGTGTATTTGTCGGGTGGGCTAAAAGTTTTTAATACAAAAACAGGTAATAACAATCGGGATTATGTTCTCTACACCGTTAGTCCCGGTTCGTTCGGAAAAGCGTCGGGGTTAGGCGATAATAAAGCCCTTTGTGATCCTGCCCCTTTGTCAATAGGAAATCGCCTTTGGTTCGATGATAATCGGAATGGCATTCAGGACCCATACGAGCCTGGTGTTGATGGTGTTGTGTTGACCCTGCATGACATGGAAAAGGGAGGAGCGCAAGTTGCGACCCAAACGACACATGATGGAGGCCAGTTTTACTTTACGAATGAGACAGTTCCAGGAGGTATTTTGTACAATCACTCCTATGAGATTCGGATGGACATGGCACAGCTATCATTGCTGGATATTTCGGTGAATGGGACCCGGCCACTAGCGTCAGCAGGAGGGCGGATAGCTGCCCGAGGAGCTCGTCAGGCTGCTTCCAGTTTGTCGCGTCAATACTTTCTTTCACCAACAGATCAGTCTGATTCCCCTGATTCGGATATTCGGGATTCGGATGCTACCCTGAAGGATAACTCGGCTGTGATTGCTGTTAACACGTTAGATGCTGGTCAGAATGACTTTACAAATGACTTGTCGATTTACACTTGTCCCGAATTAACCAATGAAAAAGACAGTATTAGCCTATGCCCAGGATCGGTTATTGATTCGATTAGCAGTAAGGGAACTTACCTGAGCCAGGTTGATTCTGTACGATTTGTTTTGTTCACCAGTCCGCAGTCTGGTACTGCCATGTATACGAATGCAGGTACTGTTCTGGGTACTGTTAAACCTGACTTATCGACTGGCCATTCAGTACTACATAATCCAGGTATTCCAACTACTAACTCAACTTCAGCGAATACACTCCTATATATATATGCTCTGATTTACCCAATGCCGGAGAACCCTGCCTGCCGCCAGTCTGGTGAAACCGTTATTGTCATTACGCCATCTGTAGCCGTTTCGGCGACTCCGGCGCAACTAACCTGCACCGAAAAGAGTGTAGCGTTAACGGGGAGAGCATTCTATGCCGATGGTGCTTCCGTGCCAAATGCTGACTATAGCTGGACTGGACCCAATAGATTTGCCAGTTCGCTGCAAAATCCTACAGTGTCGTCCGCCGGGACATACACCCTTACGGGTAGAGATACGAATTGTTCGTCTAACTATATGACAACAACGGTTGTTATTGCGGCCGATACAATTCCTCCTTCGTTAACAGCATGGGGCGCAGCTCAAGCCTGTGCAAATTGTTCCGCTACGCTTTTAGCCGAGACCGAGGGAGTTTCCTTGCAATGGACTGGCCCTAACGGATTTACCAGCACCGAAGCGAGTCCCGTTGTCACGATTCCCGGAAGTTACACTGTTACGGCAACAGAGAGAAATGGATGCTCACGTTCTCAAACCGTTGAATTTCTGCCACTTGATAATCAGGAGCCTTGTAAGGATATACGGTGCTTGCCATTGACAATCAAGCGGATACGATGATGCTTTATTTCCTGCGTTAGCCAATGAGGCACACCCAGCTATTGGATGACAAAAAGCGGAGCCAACAATCAGGTGCTGTAGCCTTACTATCATGTGTCGAATCGATTTGTATATCAATCCGTTAAATTTATTGATAGTGCACGGAATAGATTGTAAAAATGCTAAAAAATGATGCAATTGTTTCCATTTGTGTACTCTAGATGTGTTTCGTCACCCTTTACAATCGTAAATAAGAAAAGAGGCCTGTTATTTGGTATAATATTTTTGAAAGGGTTTATTAATAAGGTATTCTACAGGTTCACGCCTATTGATTTACCCTTATTTTAATTGACCGATCTCCCACCCGTTAAACTATCGTAACATGAAAGCAAGAAAGTACATTATCATTGATGACGTAGAGGCTGACATTGCTGACCTAAAAGACAAATTGCTAAAATTTCCGCTGTTAGAATTTACAAAGGTTTGTACTACACTGGAAGAGGCTGTTGATGTTCTGGCCAAAGAAAGTATCGATCTGATATTTTTAGATACGAGCTTAGGGGGTGACAATGGATTGGTACTACTTAAAAGTGGGATAAATTTGCCGCCAGTAATTGTGACTAGCAGTCGACCTGAAGAGGCTCTGGAATGTTATAATATTGGCACTCCTTCTGATTTCCTTTTAAAGCCATTTAGTTATGAACGGCTATTGAGAGCGATGAGTCGAGCGTTTAGGCAGCGATTTGCGTCAAATAGCTTTGCTAACCTAGACTCCATCTTCCTAAAAACGGGCCGTAAAATCCAGCGGTTCAACTATCAGGCCATTGATTACATCGAATCGTATGGAATCTATTCTAAAATTCATATGTATGATGGGTATCAGATTGTAAATGAGCGTGTTGCTTCACTAGCCAAACTTATGCCCACTCATTTTTTTATGCGGGTGCATAAGTCATTTATTATCAATACCAGCAAAATCACCAGTTTTGATCGTTCTGCTTTGTCCATTGGCGCAACAAAAATACCAATTGGGGTCTCTTACCGGCACAAACTAGAAGGGTTATTAAATCTTTTGGAGGTAACGGATAGTAAATATATTGATGAATAAGCAGACAGTAGTTGTCGATAAAATCAATTGCCTTCTGGCTTTTACAGAATGACGCTCCACCTGTTGCTGTAAAGCTGCCAACCCTGCTTCAGGTTTTGGCCTAACTTTAGGTGTAAGCAATCCCGCAGATTTAGATTGGGTGTGACTCCAATCTAAATCTGTTGAATTGTTAGAATAAATCCACGAGGCTTTATGCCTTATTCTTACGCAGAATAGCTACTGGCTAAGTCACGTTAAGCAAACGCTTTTTTTGATTCAAGGCGACTACTCTTCCAACGTAAAGAGCAGAGAATTTCCGTGCGGTATGCCCATAGATCCCTGTCTATCAGCTCTATTGCCTTGCCTATTAAGACACGGGAAACGCCCCATTTCCTTCCTCATAGAAAAGCCAATCCTTGCTAGTCTACGAACCTATTTTATCCAGCACAAAATGATGAATCTAGTAACCCTAACCTCTCGGATGAATCGAGGGAGTGCCTCCTATATGTCCTTGCGAAGTATGATTATTCGTATGACAGGATTGAATCCCAACGAAACTGATCAAATGCTGGTGTTTTTTAGGCAAAATCTTGATGGACTGAGTTTCAGGGAGATTTATGAAGAATTATCCAGACTCAGCAAGGAGAAAGATAGAATTGTACAAAGTATTGATATACTAGTTGTTCCAACGGTGGGAATCAAGGAAACCCAATGGTACTCGATTATTCGATACTGCCTGTACTGTTGGGGACAAACAAATATCGCGAGCGTTGTTTTTGCTCCCCCTACATCGTCCGGCATGAATCTATATTTGTTGCATGATGTCCCATTTTTGCTCAGCCGATTTGATAAAGAAATGCAATGGTGTATCCACCAGATGATGGCTCTCAGGATTGCTGTTTGGCTAACTAAACCGGCCTATATTAATCTACAGACGGACAATCAACCCGTAGAGACATTAGCACAGTATTTACAGTATGTCAGAAGGGCGCTATTTGAGGCATTAGATGTTCATCAGGCCTGTTCAGAAGACCATCTCAGAAAAATTCTTTACGAGAACTATAAGCTGGACTTACAGTCTATGAATGGCTATAGCAGAACCCGGAAAGTAGTTGTCCGTCTTGATCAAAGTTCGTTTACCTGGACTGATGTTAGTGATATGATTTTAAATCAAGCCAGTATCAGCATGTGGCTGAGGTTTAATCTGTCGCTAAAAAAAGACCCAATTGTCGACCGCATCAGACAGGGAGTTGCCTATAATACAGCCGTTACAGCTTCGATCTGATAGGGCGGTCAGTAGGTTATCAATTGATCGTACTTGCCCTTTTGAAAGCTAGGCGAATCCCTAAAAATCTATAATGAGAAACCATCAATTTTTTTGCCAATGAACAGATTTCGTTCTGTTTTCGGTAGAAAAAAATAGAACGAAATCTGTAATAAATATAGGTTCAATGGCTACTTAATAACAAGTAATCTACTATAACCACCAATTTGAACCTACCCAAAAAGACGAAAAGACGTTTAGTGATCTCGCTTTTTTTTACGTCAAGAGGATTTCGCAGTTAGCTATAGTTCAACTAGCAGTTAGCAGTATAAACTTGGCAATAAGCAGCAAAAAGCGGATTTGAACGGGATAAAAGGCCACTATGCCTCAGTTTTTGCTCCTTAATAGGCAAGTTAGATCGGGTTAACTCCAGGGTCTGGCAGGATGAGCAAAACGTCTATTCAGCATATGGCAAATCAACTCTACTTACTATTGATTCAAGGGCTACCTGGCCTATTGATAACGAGCGACTATTCGTTTGCCCGTTTGCCGACAACACGGTTCTGTACAGCCTCTCAATCTGGATGGACCCGGTCTGGATGGACCCGGTCTGGATGGACGATAACGTTCGTTAAAGAGCGGCCAATTCTTCTCAGGCCAACGGATGACTTGGCACCCCGCTTTTTTTCAAACTCCAGGCGACTACCAGGCGCTAAGTCAGGGCGATCACCTGGTTATATGGATTTGCCAACGTCGTCCAGGCGCTTAATTCCCTTATACCCGTTTTCACTCGTTACGTTTAATGAGACAGTTAATGGCTGACGTATAATATACATCGTTAGTTGTGTTTTTGCTTCACCTGACTTCTTTTTTGCTTTGACAAGAGCAGTATGAGACATCCATTTTTTACATTGTTGTTTGCTTTGCTGACAGTTGGTATTGGTCAACGTGCCTATGGGCAAATAAGCTTCACCAATGCCAACGATAAGCTATCGAACCGCCCGTTCGTCGGCTTTCTGTCGAAGGCGGTGGTGGATGTCAATGGCGATGGACTGGATGATATAATTCGGGTTAATTCCAAAACCAACGAACTATCCATTCTCTATCCATCTCCGCAGGGAGATTTCAGTAGCACGTTGATCAGTAAATTGAAAGTACAGGCTATTTCGACTACCGTTGGTGATGTCAACAAGGATGGCCGAAACGATATCCTGACTGGCGGTTTCTACGATGGCATTACGGTTCTCTACAATCAGGGGAATAGTTTTTCGTCTGATACCCTCAAAAGCCCCACCGTTTGGATGCAGGCTGCCAATCTGGTTGACATTAATAATGACGGTTGGCTGGATTACTTCGCCTGCCACGATAAAGGATTGAACCAGATATGGAAGAACGATCGTACCGGAAAATTCAGTCCCGTAACAAACTGGATCGATATGCGCTCGGTACCCACGTCCGATAATTCGGGCAACTATGGCTCGGTTTGGTCGGATATTGACAACGATGGCGATCTGGACCTGTACCTGGCCAAATGCTCGATGCTGGCGATGGGGCCAGCAAATGCGGGTGATCCCCGTCGAATTAATCAGTTGTTCATTAATCATACCTACGATCGAATTAGTAACCTAACTATCAATAATAGTGCCAAATTTAGTCTGGACCCGACAGGCTGGTTTACCGAGGAAGCCGCTGCCCATAACGTAAAAATCAGCGGGCAGTCATGGACGGCGGATTTTGCCGACATCGATAACGATGGCGATCAGGATTTGTTGGTGACCAACCACGAATTGCCAACCATGCTCCTGGAGAATGATGGTACTGGGCATTTCACTGACATTACTACCCAAAGTGGCATTACTGGCGTGGTAGACCCGTTACAGGGCATCATGCGCGATTTTGATAATGACGGCTATGTTGATGTGGTGTTGTCGGGCGATATGGTGGGTCAGGTATGGCGTAATAATGGCGATAAGACCTTTACACTCCAGACCAATGCGTTGGGAACCATCAAGACAACCTCCTTCGCAGTAGGCGATCTGAATCACGATGGTTTTCTGGATGTATACACCAGCCATTACCCAAGGGCCGATGCCGAAGATGATCTTTGGTTGAACCAACCCAACGGCAACCACTATGTAGGTATCACCCTACAGGGGATTCAATCGAATACCAATGGAGTAGGGGCCAAGATCGTTGTGTACCGCTCCGATGGCGTCCGGCTGGTTCGGGAAGTGCGGGCTGGCGAAAGCTATGGCATCACCAACAGTTATACGCAACTGATCGGTTTAGGGCCATCGGCGAGCATCAACCGGATTGAGGTGCAATGGCCCTCAGGCCAGCGGAGTCTGCTACAGCAACCAGTGGCTGATCAATATATGGTGATTACCGAGCCAATCTGTTCGCTCAGCCGCTGCATCCCCTTGCAGGTCACCTTAGTCCGATAAAGAGATATTCTCATTGCTGAGAACGTAAACAAGAACCAAGTACGATCATGGATTTTTTTAGCTACATACAGCATATCTGGGCAACTGCCCTTTCTGTTTTTAGGCCGTCGATCCACCAAATGGATGCTTTGCCTTCCAGACGAACCGATAGCCTTCCCAGGAATCGCCAACGGAAAACGATAGAGCGATCAGCGTTACAAAAGTATATAGGAACAGCTCAGGTGCATATCCGTGGTCACTCATTTCCTAATGTGTTTTGTCATTCCCTGGTGTGTTTTGTCATTCCGACGCTAGGAGGAATCTCAACATTCCTATTGGTCAAGCTTGAGATTCCTCCTAGCGTCGGAATGACAAAACACATCAGTTTTTAGACGCTTCAAACAGACTCCCACTGTACTAATCATACGCATATGAATTTATTATTTACGAAACAAAGAGGCTCCCTCTTTGCATTGACTGGCTTTTTGCTTTGGCTAAGTGTAAGCAGTGGTCTACTGCCCGTTCAGCAAAGCTGCCAATTCAATGCAGCGGGTAGTTGTTCGACCCAGCCAGAAATGGCCAATTGGGTCAGGACACTATCAGATCATATACACCTACAAAGGCAATCAGTTCAGCAGGAACTCATCGTCTCTCATTCCGACAACTATCGGAAACGCGATGGATTACCGGCAGAGGCCATCTTACCGCAGAGGTTGGCTCCAGGTCAGGGTGCCATGTCCTTTCATCAACTCTACGAAACTCACTGTTATCAGCGCACGGGTGCTGATGATCCATCTCCACTAACTGAGCTATAACCATGCAGCACCTATACATGATGATTTCTCGACAAAAGACCTGGGGGGCAATCCTGGCAGGTCTATGGCTGTGTCTGCTGACGGCTAGTGGACTGATGGCTCAAGTACCCTCTTGTGGACCGAACCAACTATTGACGGGCTATTTCGCTGGAGCCACTACCGTAGTGAGTACTACCGGTACAGTTACCAGTGCGACCAGTGTGCTTGGGGTAGCCGATGGCGTAACACCAACGCTGAATGCCAATTCCAGCGTGACGCTCGACATGGGCAGCGTGGTATCGGCCGGAAATAGTTTAATTTTTACCTATAAATCAGCGGATGCAAACGCGCCATTACAGGTATTGGTAGCTAGCTCAGCAGCCGGACCCTATACCAATATCGCCCAGTTGCCCGCGTCAACGACGTTGACGACATCGTCGATATCGTTACCGCTAGATACGCGCTATGTGCAGCTAGCCACCACGGGTACGGTGTATTACCCCGATGCGGTCACCTATCCTGTTTATAAGTGCGTAAATAACCCTGCCCCGACCTGTGTGGCCGGGCAAACCTTATTGTATTACCCCGCAGGCTCACAAGGGGTTAATGGAACAACGGGGACGGTTACTACTAGTACCAATGCGACCGGTCCTGCTGATGGAGCCGTGGCCACAGTAAATACAAATGGTTCTATAACGTTGGACTTTGGGAGCGTGGTGGCGGCAGGAAATGTCCTCTCATTGGCCTATTATTCCCAGTATACATCTACCTACGCAACGCCCATGCAGGTGTTGGTGAGCAGTACAGGCGCGGCTGGTTCGTTTACCAACATTGGTTCGTTTCAGCCAACTTCCAGTGCGTCTGTAACGAGTGGCAGTCTTATGTTGCCCCTGGATGCCCGGTATGTCCAATTGGTAACATCGGGTACTTATTCAACTTATTATATCGATGCCTTAACCTATCCCTTGTATTCCTGCGTCACGCTACCCAGCACGGCTTGTGCTTCGGGGCTACAATCGGTAGCTTATAACGCGGGGGCTCAGGGACTCAACAATACAACGGGTACGGTGACCAATAGCACCAACGTGATCGGTGTACCTGATGGTACGGTAGCAGCACTAGGTGCCAACTCGTCCTTAATTGTGGACATGGGCAGTGTGTTGGGAGCTGGTAAGACTCTGACGGTTACCTATTCAGCCGCCAATGCTACGGCACCGATGCAGATCTGGACGGCTACGGCTGTAGGCGGTCCCTATACCTTCATTGGTACGATGCCTGGTAATACGGCTACTACCACGGGGCAAATCACTTTACCCCTGGGGGCTGAGTACATTAAGATGGTCACCAGTGGTACAGCTTATTCAGTCGATGCGCTGACCTATCCGGTGTATAGTTGTGTAACTAACCCCAGCACCAGTTGCCCAACGGGTCAGGTGTCGGTGAGTACTCAGAGTGGCGCCCAGGGAGTGAACAATACGACGGGTACGGTCACCAATAGTACTAATATCCTGGGTACCTCCAATGGCAGCCTGGCAGTACTGAGCGCCAGTTCGTCGCTGATTGTCGACATGGGCAGCGTGATTGCTGCTGGTAATCAGCTAAACTTTACTTACCTGTCGGCCAACACGACGGCTCCATTGCAGATTTTGGTGGCGACGAATCTGGGTGGCCCCTATACCAACATTGCTCAGTTGCCCGGCAGTACGGCTAGTACAGTGAGCAGTGTGGTATTACCCGTAGGGGCGCGTTATGTACAGATGCAGACCACGGGTACTTCTTATTCGGTGGATGCGGTGAGTCAAACGGTCTATAGTTGCGTGGCCAACCCGGCCGCCTGTGCTGCAGGCCAGCAGTCTATTAGTTATCCGGCGGGTGGAGCGGCTTCTGTTTATACGACGACGGGCACGGTATCCAGTCCCAGCAATGTCACAGGAGTAGTTGATGGAGCGTATACTGTAATCGCTAACGGCACCTTAACGCTGGATCTTGGCAGTACGGTAGCTGCTCCTAATGTCTTGTCCTTTACGTACTATTCTCAGTACCCCGCTGCTCTTGCCTCCCCCCTGCAGGTTCGGGTAGCTACTACGCCAACTGGCCCCTACACGACTATTAACAGGCTGCCGCCCGGTACAACGAATAGTACCATTTACCTGGACTTGCCCACGAATGCACGCTATATACAATTAGTTTCGGTCGATGATTGGTCGGCCTATTTTGTCGATGGATTATCCTATCTGGCTTATGCTTGTATTACGCCCACCTCAACGAGTTGTGCGGCTGGTCAGCGGTCGGTAAGCTATCAGACGGGAGCACAGGGTGTAGGGGCTACCACCGGAACGGTAACCAATCCGACTAACATTGTGGGCGTATCGGATGGTGCAGTGGTCTCGCTGGCCGCCAACTCCTCGTTCAATGTGGATATGGGCAGTGCCTTGCCTGCGGGTACGGCGTTGACATTAGCTTATTCATCGGCCAATACGACGGCACCCATGCAGGTGCTGGCAGCTAGTAGTGCGGGTGGCCCCTATACCTTAATTGGTTTGGTGGCTGGCTCGACCAGTAGCAGCAGTCAGCCACTGACCTTGCCCATCACAGCTCAGTATATTCAACTCAAAACAACTGGCACAGCTTTCTCGCCAGATGCCATTACCTATCCGGTGTATACTTGTGTCACCCCGCCGAATACCAAGTGTGCGACGGGGCAGACCCTGGTAGGTTACACGCAGGGCGCCGTGGGTACTAATGGGACCACGGGAACCGTCTCCAATGCAACCAATGCGTCGGGGAGTCCGGATGGAGCGGTGGCTGGTTTGAATGCCAACTCGTCGATTACGCTGGACATGGGAAGTGCGGTGACGGCGGGCAATAGCCTGATCGTTACCTACTCGTCGGCCAACACCACAGCGCCGATGCAGGTGCTGGTGGCCAGCAGTCTGGGTGGCCCCTATACTAATATTGGTCAACTGTCAGGTAGTACCGCCACGACGAGTAATTCGATCCAGTTGCCAGTAGCTGCGCGCTATGTGCAGCTTCAAACGACGGGCACCACCTACTCGGTAGATGCAGTGACCTATCCTATTTTTAGCTGCGTGAGTCCGCCATCGACCACCTGTGCCAGTGGTCAATCTAAAGTCAGCTATACCAGCGGAGCCCAGGGAGTAGGTACTACTACGGGTACAGTGACCACAGCTACCAATGCGACGGGGAACCCGGATGGGAATCTGGCGGCCCTGAGTGCGAACTCTTCGTTAATTCTGAATCTGGGGAGCGTGGTTTCGGCCGGTAATTCGATCAACCTAACGTATTTATCCGGTAATACTACAGCTCCATTACAGGTGTTGGTGGCTACGGCTGCTGGTGGGCCCTATACCAATATTGCTCAATTGTCGGGTAGTACGTCCAGCAACACGGTCAGTATAACCTTACCATTAAATGCGCAGTATGTCCAATTGCAAACTACAGCGACTAACTATTCAGTGGATGCGGTGACCCAGACGCTGTACAGTTGCGTTTCGAGTCCAGTCACGTCCTGTTCAGCGGGTCAGGTGTCGAGTAGTTATCAGACGGGTATCCAGGGGGTAGGAGCTACCACCGGAACGGTGACCAATAGTGCCAATGCAACTGGCTCCCCTGATGGTACCGTGGCCACAGTGAATACCAATGGTTCTGTAACGCTGGATTTTGGAAGCGTTGTGGCGGCTGGCAACGTACTCTCGCTGGCCTATTATTCGCAGTATACCTCTACCTACGCAACGCCCATGCAGGTTTTGGTGAGTAAGACGGGGGTGGTTGGCTCGTTTACTAATATCAGTTCGTTTCAGCCGACCTCCAGCGCATCCATGACGAATGGAAGCTTTACCCTACCCCTGGATGCCCGTTATGTCCAATTGGTGACATCGGGTACTTATTCGACCTATTATATTGATGCGTTGACTTATCCGATTTATACCTGTGTGACACCGATCTCTAGCACCTGCGGAGCGGGTCAGCAGTCGGTGAGTTATCAATCAGGGGCTCAAGGATTGAATAATACCAGTGGTACGGTGACTAACAGCACGAATTTGTTTGGTTCGCCGGATGGCGCGGTGGCGACGGTATCGGCCAACTCGTCGGTGATTCTGGATTTGGGTACAGTGGTTACCGGCGGTAACAGCCTACGAGTTACGTACTCGTCGGCCAACACGACAGCACCGATGCAGGTGCTGGTTGCTACCAACCTGGGCGGACCCTATGTCAATATTGCCCAGTTAGTAGGCAGTACAACGACGGCGACTCAAACGGTTAATTTACCTATTGATGCTCGCTATGTGCAACTAGCGACGACAGGTACGGCTTATAGTCCTGATGCGGTCACTTATCCAGTCTACACCTGTGTGAGTAACCCGGTTTCAATCTGTTCAGCGGGTCAGCAAGTGGTGAGTTACAACACGGGGGCCGTGGGGTTGAACGGGGCGACGAGTGTGACGAATCCAACTTACGGGACGGGTACGCCCGATGGTGCCTATGCGGTGATCGCTGCCAATGGGGTACTGACGCTGGATCTGGGTTCGGTGGTAGCGGGAGGCAACACGGTGAGCGTGAACTATAAATCGGGTGATTTAGTCGCGCCCATGCAGGTGTTGGTGGCCACCAATTTGGGTGGCCCTTATACAACTATAGGTCAGATGCCAGCCTCAACGGCCAATACGACGGGGAGTCTGACACTTCCCGTCGATGCTCGGTACGTGCAACTCCAAACGAAGGCGACGACTTATTCGGTGGATGCGGTTACGCGTCCGGTCTATACCTGCGTTAGCTCGACCATTACGAGTGGCATTGTGTATTTAGACGGGAACATCAATGGGGTGCTAAATAGTGTCGAGCAGGGAGTAGGCGGTGTTACGGTGAATGCCTATGATGCCAGTGGTAATCTGGTAGGAACCACAACGACCTCTGCGGGTAATCCGACACTGAATATTCCAGCGGGCTATTATAATTTCAGTAACCTGACGGCAGGCCAACCCTATAAACTGGAGTTTAGCAATTGGCCTTCGCAGTATAGCCCTTCAGTATATGGAATCAACGATGGAACAACCGTGCAATTTATACAGGGGGTTACCCAGAATAACGATTTAGGCCTGTATTTACCCAGCAGTATATGTAGCCTGCAAGATAACTCTCGAATGGTATTTGGGACAGGATTATCAGGGGCGTCAACATCTGTTGGCTCATGGGATTATCTTGATAGAGGTAAAGCCGTTTATGGTGCCAGTAGTGGGGGTGGATATAGTATCACTAATGATATAGCATCTTCAAAGATTGGGGTTCCCTTGGGAGTGGCATCACAACGTCCGACTAATTGGGTATATATGTCACCACTTTCGACAAATATACCTGGAGTGTTTCCTCAGGCCCCAGATGGGTCGTCGGCTATATATATCGCTGATTATAACGGCCAAAATGGTGACCAAACTTACCAGGGTACAAAGTTATTGGTGAAATTATCAGACTTGGGCATTAATGTAGGAAGTACAGCTACATCAGTAGGAGGAAATCCATTTGGTGTACAGGGATTAGGCGGGCTAGACTTCTCGCAATCAGGCGATACGATGTATGTCGTCAATATGTCTAAAGGTACTTTAGTAGGCGTAGATGTAAGTCAGGTAGATTACAATAATTTGCCGGCAACTAAACCTACTTCGGCCTTTGAAATAACACCACCATCCTCATTAGCAAACTGTAGTGGAGGTGTTTACCGGCCTACTGCTCTGAAACAGTATGGTGGCAAGATTTATATGGGCGGAGTTTGTGATGCAGAAATTAGTCAGAGTAATGCCGATTTGAAAGGAGTGGTGCTGGCGTATGATCCGGCTAGTGGAACATGGAGTAAGGCCTTAAGTTATCCCATTACATTTACTGGTGGAGGTACTTCTGCTGGTGCAGAAAGCGGAACAGTACAATATAGTTGGGGGAATACTACCTCTGCTGGGTTGCAGCCTGTTATGTTGGATCTGGCATTTGCCGACAATGGAGCGATGGTAATTGGTACGACAGACCGTCATGTATATGGAGCACCAACAAGTGCTAATCAGACTGGATATGTTATGGGAGCCTGGCCTAATGGTGATGGGACTTATACATTGGAAAGTCAAGGGAAATTAGGGCCATATACTGGACTTCCAAGTTTTAACTCAGGAGATCCAGGGGCACCTGATGGGCCGGGTGGGCAAGGATGGTTCTTTCAGCAGAACTCGGCAGGAGGACATCCATATGCTTTCAATGGAGGTTTGTATATTAAAACGGGTACAAACTATGTAGTAGCTGGATATACAGATGCGGGTGGTTTATATTTGATGGGAGCCAGTTATTTAAATTTGACCACCGGGATTGGGGAGTATAGTACTCCATTGATTGGCGGACAAAAAATAAGCCGTATCACGGGTACTGATCAGGTCTGCGATGCGATACCTCCTATTGAAATCGGTAACCGGGTCTGGAAAGATACTAATGGTAATGGCATTCAGGATGCAGGCGAGCCTTCTCTGGCTGGTGTAACGGTTGAGTTGCGGGATGCCAGTGGTAATCTGGTAGCTACCGCCGTGACAGATGCCAATGGCAACTATATCTTCTCCAATCAGGCGGGTAGTAGTACCACTAGTCAGAAATACGGCCTGCCCATTACCCAGAATACCAACTATACGATTGATGTTGCGTCCTTGGGTACGGATCCCTCTACGACTGGCTTGACCTTGACAAATATTTCTCCATCACTAGGTGAAACCGCTGGGAGTGTGAATACCGGGTCTACCATTGACAATAACGATGCCTTCCTGGTCAATGGCTTGCCTACGATTAGTATAAAGACAGGACCTGACGGAATCATCAATCATAACTATGATTTTGGTTTCATCGGTTCGAGCTTTGATCTGGCCCTGACCAAGTCGTTAGCTCCAGGCCAGGCTTCGATTATCAAGCCGGGCAGCAATGTCACTTTTGCCGTGGTTGTCTACAACCAGGGATCATCGCCAGCCTACAACATCCAACTGGCTGATTATATTCCGGCTGGGCTGACGCTGAACGACGCGAACTGGACAGCTAATGGCTCAACCGCTACGCTGAAAACGCCTATTTCGGGCTCCCTGGCCGCTGGCAGCAGCACCACGGTGACCATTACCTTCACCGTCAGCAGCACGGCGTCGGGGCCAATTATCAACAAGGCTGAAATCAGCAGTGCCGATAATGATACCAACCCAAATAATACCCCACCCACCGATGTGGACAGCACACCCGATACCAACCCCACCAACGATGCGGGCGGTAATCCAAACTCGGGCAGTGATAACAGCATCACGGGTAACGGGAAAGGAACACCGGGTGATACCAACCCGGCAACCGATGAGGACGACGAAGACCCCGCTATCATTTACGTACAACCCTGTACGTTAGGGGTCAATCTATTAACCACTGAGGCCCACTGTGGCAAGGCCGATGGTCAGGCCACGGTCACGGTCAACACGGGTGTTGCTCCCTATACCTACGCCTGGAGTACAGGAGCCAGCACCTCGGCCATTACGGGTTTGAGTGGTGGTCAGACGTTTACAGTAACGGTGACCGATGCCAATGGCTGCAAGGATGTGCTGGTGGGCACCATCCAGAGCACAGGCGGGCCAGTCTTGTCCGGTACGGCCGTAGCGGCCAGTTGCCAGCAGGCCACGGGCAGTGCCAGTGTAACGGCCACGGGCGGCACAGGCACCTATACCTACCTGTGGAACACGGGTGCTACCACGGCTACGCTCAGTAACGTAGCGTCGGGCACCTATACCGTAACGGTAACGGATGGAGCAGGCTGCGTAAGTGCCCTAGCCGTCATGGTGCCTAGCACAAGCCCCTTATCGGTGGTGGCTACGCCCACTTCCTCCAGCTGTTTGGGAGCCAATGGCAGTGTAACTCTGACAGTGAGTGGTGGTAGCCAAGCTTACAATTATGTCTGGAATACGGGTGCAACCACGCAGAACCTAACTGCGGTAGCGGGTGGCGCCTATGAAGTAAAAGTAACCGATGCAAACGGCTGTACGGCCATCGCCACTGCCGTAGTGCCCAATACAAGTGCTCCCACGGTGAGCGGCACACCCACCAACCCGATCTGTTTTGGTACCTCGACGGGTAGCGTCAGTCTGGTGGTGAGTGGCGGCAGTGGAGCCTACAGCTATCAATGGGATAATGGGTCAACGGCTCAGAGTCTGACGGGTGTTCAGGCTGGTATTTACAATGTCGTCGTCACGGACGGATCGGGTTGTCGGAGTGGAGCTAGCTTCACGCTGACGCAGCCAAGCCGGATCATAGCGGACATCCAATCGTTGTCGGCGGTATGTAACGCCCAGGGTGGCGTAACGGGCGGCACGCTACAAATCGTGAGTGTAGTAGGGGGCACCCCTGGCTACAGCTATCTGTGGAGTACGGGTAGTGCGGCAACAAGCCTAACAGGTCTGGCGGCTGGCACCTATTCGCTAACGGTGACCGACAGTAAGAATTGTATCGCATTAGGTCAGGCCGTAATTGATCCGTGGCCCACCTGTGCGAAAGCTTCCTTAGGAGACTACGTATGGCTGGATACGAATCAGAACGGCCAGCAAGACCCCACCGAAACTGGAGTCGCCAATGTGACAGCCGTGCTGCACGACGCAACCAGCGGCACAGTGGTAAGCACGACGGTGACCGATGGGAATGGTAAATACTTATTTACGAATTTAAATCCAGGGGATTACTATGTAGTCTTCACGGCTCCCTCGGGCACGACCTTCACGACGGCTAACACTGGCAACGATGCCACCGACAGTGATGTGGCGAGTCTGACCGGTCAGAGTGGTAGCACGGGTGTGTACAGTCTGACGGCGGGTCAACAGAATCTGACTGTGGATGCTGGTCTGATCCCACTGAAAGCTTCCTTAGGCGACTATGTATGGCTGGATACCAATAGTAACGGCCAACAGGACCCCACCGAAACGGGAGTAGCCAGTGTAACGGTTGTGCTGCACGACGCAACCAGCGGCACCGTAGTGAGCACCACCGTGACCGACGGTCAGGGTAAATATCTGTTTACGAATTTAAATCCAGGCGATTACTATGTAGTCTTCACGGCTCCTGCCGGTACGACGTTTACCACACCGAACAGTGGTAACGATGCCACCGACAGTGACGTGGCGAGTCTGACCGGTCAGAGTGGTAGCACGGGTGTGTACAGTCTGACGGCGGGTCAACAGAACCTGACGGTAGATGCCGGGTTGATCCCGCTGAAAGCTTCCCTAGGTGACTATGTATGGTTCGATACGAATCAGAACGGTCAGCAAGACCCCACCGAAACGGGGGTAGCCTCGGTGACGGCAGTACTGCACGATGCGGTGAGCGGCACGGTGGTTTCTACCACAGTGACCGACGGCCAGGGTAAATATCTGTTTACCAATCTGAATCCGGGCAGTTACTACGTGGTATTCACCGCTCCCTCGGGCACGACCTTCACCACGCCCAACAGTGGCAACGATGCCACCGATAGTGATGCGGGTGCAGGTGGCACCACAGGCGTGTACAATCTGACGGCGGGTCAGCAGGATCTGACTGTAGATGCGGGCATCATTCCTGTTCCGGTCTTTGATTTAGCTCTGAAGAAAACCTTAGCCGCCGGTCAGTCTGCCAATGTAACCCCTGGTAGTTCGGTGACCTTCACGGTGACGGTTTATAACCAGGGCAATGTGGACGCGACGAATATTCAGGTGACGGATTACATTCCAACTGGACTAACCCTGAATGATGCGAACTGGACAGCCAATGGCAGCTTAGCGACGCTCAATACAGCGATCGCGAGTCTGTCGGCAGGTCAGAGTGTAACACGGAATATTACCTTCACGGTGGGCTCTAGTGTGCCAGGTAGTTTGACCAACACGGCTGAGATCAGCAGTGCCAGCAATGCCCAGAATCTGCCTGACGTGGATTCGACACCGGATAACAATCCGACTAATGATGGCACGCCGAAGAATGACGTCATCAATGAAAACGGCAAGACGGGTGGCGATGAGGATGATAGCGATCCAGAGGTGATCACGGTGAGTCCGGCCCCGGTGTTTGACTTGGCCTTGAAGAAGACCTTAGGGCCTGGTCAGAGTGCAACAGTGGTTGCTGGCAGCAACGTGACCTTCACGGTGACGGTCTACAACCAGGGCAACGTGGATGCGACCAATGTTCAGGTGACGGATTATATTCCGGCTGGGTTGGTGCTCAACGATGCTAACTGGACAGCCAGCAACGGCACGGCTACGCTGAATACGGCAATTTCTAGCCTGTCGGCAGGTCAAAGCTTAACGCGGAATATCACCTTTATCGTGAGCAATAGTTTCGCGGGCGGTAGTCTGACCAACACGGCTGAGATCAGCAGTGCCAGCAACGCTCAGAATCTGCCCGATAAGGATTCAACGCCTGACAGTGATCCAAATAATGATGGTACGGCTGTCAATGACGATATCAGTGGCGACCATAAGAATAACCCATCGCAGGATGAGGACGATAGTGACCCCGAACCGATCACAGTAACCCCGTTGTGTACGGCCCTCGGTCTGAACACGGGTACGACGCTGGCACTTTGTGGCCAATCCAACGGGATTGCCACAGTGGTGGTGAATGCAGGCAGTGGCGTGGCTCCCTATACCTATCAATGGACTAACGCGCAGGGAACCGCCATTGGCAGTAGCAGTGTCGTTCAGGGTCTTGCCCCCGGCATGTACACCGTAACGGTGACCGACAGCAAAGGTTGTTCTGGTCAGAAGATGGTGACCATCTCTTCGACCAATGCGCCAGCAATCGTAGCCCAGGTAGCCTCCACGAGTTGTGGCCTGGCCAATGGTAGTGCGAGTGTGCAGGTGAGCAGCGGCAGCGGTAACTATACCTACCAGTGGACGACAAGCACGGGCGTCGTAGTGGGCAGCACTGCAAGTGTCAATAATCTGGCAGCGGGCACCTACACGGTGAACGTAGTGGATGCCAACGGGTGTAACAGCATGACCAGTGTAGTAGTGGGTAACAGCACTCCGCTAGCCATCGTGGCAACAGCCCAAAACGCAGTTTGTGGTCAGGCCAATGGCTCGATCACGGCCCAGGTGAGCGGAGGTTCTCCCGCCTACACCTACCAGTGGCGGAATGCCAGTGGGGTGGTGGCTACCAGCCAGAACCTAACCAGTGCGGCACCGGGCAGCTATAGCGTTGTAGTAACGGATGCCACAGGTTGTACGGCTCTGGCTACGGCCAATATCAGTAACGTGGTCGGGCCTCAGGTCTCGGGCGTGCCTACCCATGTGAAGTGCTATGGTACCCAGACGGGTAGCGTGGTGCTCACGGTAACGGGCGGCACCCCACCAATTGGGTATGTGTGGAGCAACGGCTCGACGAATAAAGATTTGACCAACGTCGGAGCGGGCGTCTACACGGTAACGGCTCGGGATGCCAACGGATGTATGGCAGTTCAGAGCTTCACCATCACCCAACCGACCGAGATCGCAGCTATTTTCCTGCCGACGCTACCAACCTGTACAAGTCTGACGGGTGGTAGTGTGAGTCTGGTGAGCATCACTGGTGGTACGGCTCCATATAGTTACACCTGGAGTACGGGTGCCACAACGGCCAGCATCAGCGGGCTATCGGGCGGCATCTACACCCTGACCGTTCAGGATGCCAATGGCTGTATTGCATCGCCCCTGGCGGTGTTGCCCACTCCGAGCAACTGCACTACGCCCGTGTTTGACCTGGCGTTGAAGAAAACCTTAGCCGCCGGTCAGCCAGCCAGTGTAACCCCTGGCAGTTCAGTGACCTTCACAGTGACGGTCTACAATCAGGGCAACGTGGACGCGACCAATGTTCAGGTAACGGATTACATCCCAACCGGGCTAACGCTCAACGATGCCAACTGGATCGCCAATGGCAGCTTAGCGACACTGAATACAACAATCGCGAGCCTGTCGGCGGGCCAGAGTGTAACGCGCAACATCACCTTCACGGTGAGTTCGAGTGTGCCAGGTAGTTTGACCAACACAGCTGAGATCAGTAGTGCGAGCAACGCTCAGAATCTGCCCGACGTGGATTCGACGCCGGATAGTAATCCGAACAACGATGGTACGCCGGTGAATGACGATACGAGTGGTGATCATAAGAGCAACCCGTCTCAGGATGAGGACGATAGCGATCCAGAGGTGATCACGGTTACCCCAACCCCGGTCTTCGACCTGGCGTTGAAGAAAACCCTCGCAACTGGCCAGTCAGCCAATGTAACCCCTGGCAGTTCAGTGACCTTCACGGTGACGGTCTATAACCAGGGCAACGTGGATGCCACCAACGTTCAGGTGACGGATTATATCCCAACTAGCCTAACGCTGAACGATGCCAACTGGAGTGCGAACAATGGCTTAGCGACGCTGAATACAACGATCGCGAGCCTGTCGGCAGGCCAGAGTGTAACGCGGAATATCACCTTCACCGTGAGTAACAGTTTCGTAGGCAGTTTGACGAACGTAGCTGAGATCAGCAGTGCCAGCAATGCGCTGAACTTGCCTGATAAGGACTCTAATCCGGATAATAATCCGGGCAACGATGGCACACCCATCAACGACGATCTGAATGGTGACCATAAGGGTAATCCTGCTGACGACGAGGATGATAGTGATCCTGAAGTGATTACGGTGAGTCCAACTCCGGTCTTCGACCTGGCCTTGACCAAGAAATTGGCTAGTGGTCAGAGTGCGACGGTGGTAGCGGGTGGTCAGGTAACCTTCACGGTGACGGTCTACAACCAGGGTAATGTGGATGCCACCAACGTTCAGGTGACGGACTATATCCCAACGGGCCTAACGCTGAATGATGCCAACTGGACAGCCAGCAATGGTCAGGCGACACTCAATACGGCGATTTCGAGTCTGTCGGCAGGCCAGAGCCTAACGCGGAACATCACCTTCACGGTGAGCAGCAGTTTCGCGGGCGGTAATTTGACCAACGTGACCGAGATTAGCAGTGCCAGCAATGCCCAGAATCTGCCTGATGTGGATTCGACACCGGACAACAATCCGAACAACGATGGTACGCCGAAGAATGACGTCATCAATGAAAATGGCAAGACGGGCGGTGATGAGGATGATAGTGATCCAGAGGTGATCACGGTAACTCCGCTGAAGGCCAGTCTGGGCGATTATGTCTGGTACGATAACAACAAGAATGGCCAGCAGGATGCCAATGAGCCGCCAGCGGTTGGGGTAACGGTGACGCTCTATAATGCGAGCACCAACCAGCCCATCAGTACCACGGTAACGGATGGCACGGGTCATTACCTGTTCACCAATCTGGATCCAGGCACCTACTATGTAGTCTTCACGGCACCGAGTGGGGCGGCCTTCACGACGGTTGATACGGGCAACGATACGACCGACAGCGATGCTGGGGTAGGGGGTAAGACGGGGAACTACACCCTGGCAGCGGGCGAGCAAAACCTGACGGTAGATGCGGGTCTGATTCCGAAGTGTACGAGTCCAAATTGTTTTACAACCATTACCGTGAAATAGAAGGGGCGGTATTCGGTTTACGTTCTGAAAACCGAATACCGTGACCTGCTTTCCTTTTGTCATCCGACGAAGGAGGATGACAAAAGGCTACCCAGTAACACCTGTTGAGTCACCACCAAGGGAGATTCTAAAGTATGAACGGATTAATGACTAACAGACCATCGATGGAAACGAAATCCGATACATTACGGGTCACCAGCGTACAGCCGTGTACCAAAGCCGTTGCTGCGATAATAGCATCAGGGAGCTTGATTTTGCGTTGGCGACGAATGGCAATGGTTTGGTTTGCCACCGTTTTGTCCAATGGTAAAATAATAGAGTCGGCAATTAGAGCTTCCATGCTTCGTAAAGCCGTCTCGCTTTCAAAAGGAAAGCCTAATAACTCAATTTCTGTTATGATCGAAATAAATAGTCGTTCTCTGGTAGCTTCTCTAAGAAATAAACTGGCTTTGGTATCTGAAATGCCTTTCTCCATGTATATCAGGATGTTGGTATCTAGGAGCGTCCCCATTCGTTTCGAATTTCGGTTAAGTATTTTTCAAAGGACTCCGTATCCAGATCGGGTATACTCCCATTATGCTTATCGAATAATGACTGATTTTCCTGGTTCATGGAGGAAGTGGTTTCTTCCTGCACCTGAATAGCGTCGACAAAATCCATCGATTTCAGTAGTTCGACGAGATAGCTCATTTTTTGACGATTGCTAACCCTGATTTGAATAGTCATTGGCATACTGGTTTTGCGTATCGAACAAAGTTAACCGAAAAAAAAGCAGCATAACAAAAGGGTGTAGAATGACATCAGAAGACTTGAATACAAAGGCTAACTGTATGTAAATCCTATTCGTATATAGATAACCGTTAGTTAATGAAATGATAAAAAGTAACACCTACTCACCGTAAAAACATGACGAATCATCAGCCAGAACCAAACCCCACTTTTCCCAATTGAGACGCTTTTTGGTCATTCCGACGACAGGAGGAATCTCAAAGCCTCCCATAAATCAAGCTTGACCGGGCCGCTAGAACCATGATAAAAAACACCCCTTGCGCCAACGACCTGGTTAAACCAACGAGCAGTCTTTCGTACTAATTAGTCAAATTGTAACTTAAAAATGTAATTATGGAACGCATTTTGTATAAACAAAAAGTGATACTATTTATTATAACCAGCTTTATCCTTTGGGTAAGCCTTCAACCAAATCAAGTGACAGAAACACAATTGCCAGATCGGAACCTGTCTGGCCAACCGACCGTAAGCCCCCATCAATGGGCCTGGCTTTCAACAATCCAGAACGCTGTATACACAGGCAAACAGCGCTCCGACGCTGTACTGTATGATGACTTGGGAGCGCATGCTACCAGTTACCGAAGGTTAGACCGCTTACTAATGCCCTGGAACCGACAGGGAGCACCCCCGCCTGGTGCTGGCTATTACTCGATTTTCGTATCACACTGTAATCAACGCACCATAGACGAATATCTCTATCCATTCTCCAAATCATGACCAGGCAACACCTATTCCGACAGATGCTTCGTTCGAGCCTGCCCTATCTGGGTGTGTGCAGGAAGCAAATTCCATTAGATACGATACCGGCGAAAAAGCCACCCACCGATCAAGCTATGGGACAAACAACTACGCAAATAATGACAAGGATGAAACAATCCTTCATATCTGCTGCCCAGTATGCTGGGAAGCGATATAGCACCGTTTGGTGGCTGTCGCCTTTATTGATCCTGTTCGTGTTGACCTTCCCCGCCAGTAGCATGGTTAATAAAGTGGTGAAAGGCGCGGCTGATTCAATAATAGGCACGATCACCAACCTGGCCAGTGTTACTGATGCAGCTATTTCAAAGGTAGGTCCAACTACGGTTAGCCCAAGCGGAGTGGTGAGTTATACCTTGCTGGTATCTAACCAAGGCACTACCGATCTGACGAACGTAACGGTGACCGACCCCGTTGCTGCCAACTTCAACGTGACCAGTGTTTCCTGTAATGCGGGCAGTGGCAGTGGAACAGCGGCTTCGTGTCCAACCAGTCCCACCCCGGCAGGACTCCAATCGGGGCTGGTGATTCCGAGCATTCCGGCAAATTCGGCGGTGGCGCTGGTGGTAACCGGAACCGCTACCGGAGCAATTGGGAGTAGTATTACCAACACAGCTACGGTTTCAGTGACTGGCGATACCAACTCCGGCAACAACAGCTCGACGGCGGTAACTCAGATCACCAATCCCTCCTGTACAGGTACGCAATCGGTGTACAAGCTAGACCCTACAGCAACGGCAGCCGCCAATAGTGTTTCAGCCAATGGCGGTACCATCAGTTTGGTCTATAGCCTGAGCAGTGGCCCCGCCGTTACGGGAATTGGCAATAGTTTCACCGTACCCCTGCAATACTCCGACCTGAACGCCTATAATGGCACTGACCATCAGTGGAGTCTGATTGGTTCTATGTTTAGCTATTCTCCCTATGGAGTTGGTAGTAATGGCTTTTCCATCGGTCCAGCTACGGCCATTGCAGGAGTGGGGTTGGAAACTGGTTCTATTTTTAATGGCCTCCCTGCCAACAATCTACAGCAGGAAGCATGGGCAGGAACGGCTAGGGATGCCGAGTTTAAGAACTGGATACAGACTGGCGCTATTGACCCAGTCGGCACCTTCTCGATTACAGTGGGTGATATTCCCGCTACGCCCTCGGGTTATTCTCTAGTATCGAAGGGCTTCACCATTGAAGGAGAAGCGAATGCCAGTACGAATGGCAATGGATTTGACCAGGCGGGCTTTTGGCTTCACCCTGTAGAACAAACCCTCTATTATAATGCAGCTAATACTTCATACCAAATTCCTTTAGAGGTTCCTTACAATAGTTCGCATAGCTATATCTACACAGCTTTTAGCTATCAGTCGATAAATGTGCGTGCAAATGCAGGTGGAATCCGTGGGGCTGTTTTTACGGGTCAGGTTGTCTTTCAAAATACCGCTAGCTGCGGAGCCGATCTGTCAGTTACTAAAACGCCTTCGTCGGGCACGGTGCTGGCTGGTAACCCGGTCACCTATACCGTCGTCGTATCGAACGCTGGGTCATTGGCTGCCAATGGCGCGACCGTGAGCGATCCAGCCGTAGCCAACTTTACGGCTACCAGTGTGAGTTGCTCGGGAGCTTCGGGTGGAGCGGTATGCCCCACTGTCAGCGTAGCCTCGTTGCAATCGGGTAATGTTACGATCGGTACGTTCCCTTCAGGTAGTAGTGTTACGCTGGTAATAACGGGTCTGGCTGGTTCGAGTGGCACCATTGCCAATACGGTCACTGTAACCCCACCCAATGGCACATCTGACTTTAATATGGCTAATAATAGTCGTACGGCTACCACGCCAATTGGTGTAGCTATAGTGGCCAATCCTGAATCCACCACGACCTCGCCCGGCACAGCCGTAACCATTCCGGTGTTATCCAATGATACAGACAATGGCTCACCGGCTACCACCTCGAATGTGACCTTGCCCACTATCTCGACACCCCCGGTAACGGGAACGGCCACCGTCAACAACGATGGTACAATTACCTATACACCGCCACCAGGCTATAATGGGCCAGTCAGTTTTACGTACACCATTTGCGACAAAACTACCCCAACTGTGTGCAGTACGGCGGTAGTGACGGTCAATGTACAGTGTGATAAGTACACGTTGTTTATAGGTGAACAGAATTTTACGACTGGCATTCCTACAACACTGGTAATGACTTATAGCAGTGGTGGTGCAACCATGAAGTGTGAGATTCCCGGAGGAGGAGGTGGCGAAGGGATAGCTGCTAACCCAGCCACTAACTTAGTCTATATTGCATCAGCAAATAGTAAAACCCTGCAGATTTACAATTATGCTACGGGTACCTATGTGACTTCGATTCCTTTTTCCGGTAGCAAGCCAAATGGTTTTGGAGAGATATTGGATATATCGGGAACTGCTGATGGGGCCTATTTATATTTAAGTACATATAGTGGTCTAAGAAAGTTTAGTACAGCAACCAATACGGTAGTAGCCACTTATCCCTTGGCGAATTTTTTATCGACTCCGGTCGAACTATGGGGAAGTGCGGTTAATCCTACAACAGGTAATATCTACGTATCTACAAACTTTCGTAACGTTGGGTCGACGATTCAGTATGTATCCCCTACGTTAACAGGCTCTCCCACACTGGTGGCAACTGCTCCTAGTGGATATTATTACCGAGGGCTTGTCTTTGACGCCAGCGGAAATTTATGGGCAATACTGTCTGGCGATGGGGTTAATGGAGCTGATAAGTTGGTGAAAATAAACGGTACAACAGGAGCCGTTATTGCAACATATACATTCCCCACACCAAGTTCACATGCGGCAAGTACGACCAATGGGAATGTAAATGCTTGGGATATTACAGTTGGTCCTGATGGCAATATGTATATTTCGACATATAATGGTGACTGTGTAACCAAGTTTGATGTAACAACAAACTCTTTCTCAACCTATATACCATATGTAGCTAATTCGGGAGGAAAGACATTGCAGTTTGTTTGTGGCGATGTACAATGTCCAAGTGCATTACTGGGTGGTAAGGTTTGGGCGGACACCGACAAAGACGGTCAACTGGACGGTGCCGAAACGGGGGTAGCCAGTAGTACGGTCACGCTCTATAATCAGAACACAGGTGCACCGGTGAGCACGACAGTGACGGATGCTTCTGGCTCATATCAGTTTACGACCTTGCCAGCAGGCAATTATTATGTGAAGTTTACAGCACCTACGGGGTATACCTACACCACAGCTAATGTGGGTAACGATGCTACCGATAGTGATGTTAGCTCAACAACAGGAACATCGGGAACTACAGGTACATATAGCCTAACGGTAGGACAGGCCAATCTGACGGTCTATGCCGGGTTAATTCCTCCTCAGCCACCGATCGCGACCAGTGATATCAATAATACGCGGATCAACACGCCGGTACCAGGCAATGTGCTCACCAACGACACCGATCCCCAGGGTCTGCCGTTGACCACCACGTTGCTCAATCAGCCCACCAACGGGACGGTGGTGCTGAATCCCGATGGCAGCTATGTCTACACCCCGCCCACCAATTTCACGGGCACGGTCAACTTCTGCTACAAGGCCACCAACACGGCGGGTCTGAGCAGTACGGCCTGCGTGACCATCAATGTGATCCCCGATCCAACCACGCCGGTCAACCATCCGCCGGTGCCGAATGATGATGACACCCAGACGACGATGGGTACCCCGGTGAAGGTGGTGATTCTGGCCAACGACACCGATCCCGACAGCAACACGTCAGGTAACGGTCAGTTGAACACGCCCACCTTGCTGGGTCAACCTGCCCAGGGTACGGCGGCAGTGAACCCCGACGGCAGTGTAACCTACACCCCACCGGCGAACTTCACGGGCGTAGTTACCTTCCCCTACCAGGTGTGCGACAAGGCGAGCAGTCCGCTGTGTGCCACGGCCCTGGTCACGGTCACGGTACTACCAACGCCCCCAGCTAATACCACGCTGGCCCCGGTAGCGGTCGATGATGCGCTGCTGACAATGGTCAACACCCCCAAGCAGGGAACGGTAGCGGCCAATGACAGTGATCCCAACAGCCCAGCCTTACCGCTGACGTTCACGGGAGGTCAGCCTACGCACGGCACGGTGGTTCTGAACCCCGATGGTACGTATACCTATACGCCGACAACGGGCTACAGTGGTCCGGACAGTTTCACCTACACCGCCTGCAACAGTGCGGGTAAGTGCGACAAGGCCACCGTCAGCATTACGGTGCTGCCCCTGGCTTGTGAGAAGCCAACCCTAACGGTGGGTTCTCCGGTGTGTAATCCAGCCAATGGCACCTACTCGGTAAGCTTCTTTAGTAGTGTGGCCATCATCACAGCCAGCGCCGGTACACTATCTGGTACCATCGTAACGGGCATTCCGGTGGGCACCAATGTGATCCTGACAGCCAGCAGCGGGGCCAGTTGTGCCAACTCGACGACGGTAACCTCACCGGCTTCGTGTGCGGCCAACCCAACTTGCAGCCAGCCTCAGTTGAGTGTGGGTCAGCCCATCTGTAACGGCAGCACCTATACGGTCGCCTTCAGTCTGAACGGCGCTGGCACGGTAACTACTTCGGCAGGTACGGTCTCGGGTAACACCGTGATCAACATCCCGATTGGCACCAATGTGGTGGTTACGGCCACCAACGGTAGCTGCGTGAGCAACCTGAGCGTTGGCTCGCCAGCCTCCTGCAGCAATGTGTGTGAGAATCCGGCCATTACGCTGGGGGCTCCGATCTGTAGTGGTTCGACCTACTCGGTGAGCTTCACGACGGTGTCGGGAGCCACGGTAGTGGCCAGTGCGGGCACGGTATCAGGCAACCAGGTGGTGAATGTACCCTCGGGCAGCAGCCTGACGCTGACGGTAACCACCACCAATGGCTGTAGTGCCAAGGTGGTCAATCTACCGGCTACCAACTGTGTACAAGCACCGATCGCGACCAGTGATATCAACAATACGCGGATCAACACGCCGGTACCGGGCAATGTGCTCACCAACGACACCGATCCCCAGGGTCTGCCGTTGACCACCACGTTGCTCAATCAGCCGACCAATGGTACGGTGGCGCTCAACCCCGATGGCAGCTACGTGTACACCCCGCCAACTAACTTTACGGGGACGGTTAACTTCTGCTACGTGGCCACCAACACGGCTAACCTGAGCAGCACGGCCTGCGTGACCATCAATGTGATTCCGGATCCAACGACCCCAGTCAACCATCCACCGGTGCCCAACGATGACGACACCCAGACGACGATGGGTACCCCGGTGAAGGTGGTGATTCTGGCCAACGACACCGATCCTGACAGCAACACGTCAGGTAACGGTCAGTTGAACACACCCACCCTGCTGGGTCAACCTTCGGTTGGTACGGCGGCAGTGAACCCCGATGGCAGTGTAACCTACACCCCACCGGCGAACTTCACGGGGGTAGTCACCTTCCCCTACCAGGTGTGCGACAAGGCCACGAGTCCCTTGTGTGCCACAGCGCTGGTAACAGTAACGGTACTACCGACCCCGCCAGTGGGTACCACCCTGGCCCCGGTGGCGGTGGACGATGCCTTGCTGACGATGGTCAACACGCCTAAACAGGGCACGGTGGCTTCGAACGATAGTGACCCCAACAGTCCGGCTCTGCCGCTGACGTTTACGGGTGGTCAACCGATGCACGGCACGGTGGTGCTCAACCCCGACGGGACGTATACGTATACCCCAACGACGGGTTACAGTGGTCCCGACAGTTTCACCTACACCGCCTGTAACAGTGCGGGTAAGTGTGACAAGGCGACCGTCAGCATTACGGTGCTGCCACCAACTGTAGTGGGCACAGTGAATGGATATGTCTGGAACGATACGAATAAGGACGGTCTGCAAAGTAGTGGAGAAACGGGCGTAGCCAATGTGACGGTAACGCTCTATAATGCCACCACCAACCAGCCCGTAAGTAGTACGGTGACCGATGCGACAGGCCATTACGTATTCTCGAATCTGCCACAGGGTAGTTATTATGTTCAGTTTACGACCCCAGCGGGGAAAACCTACACTACCCCGAATGTGGGCAGCAATGATGCTGTGGATAGCGATGCGGGACTCAATGGCCAAACGAGCAGCTTTACGCTGAGCCAAAGCCAGCCGAGTTCAACACAGGATGCGGGTTTGGTACCCATTTGTCCAACCTGTACGACGAATATAACCGTCAAATGATGAATCCGTCTGGAAGATAGAGGTTTGTCAGAGCAATCAGGCATCGGAAAAGCCGCAAGGTAATTCCGGCCTGATTGCCTCTGTCAACTCAACCCACCCGAAGCTATGGAATACACCAAGACACAGTCATCTATGAAAAAGTATCTACCGTTTACCTGCTCCTTATGGCAGAATGTGTGTAGCCCACCTAAGTGGGTAGTCCGCATTTTGTTGCCATTGCTGGTCCTATCCTTCGTTACTGTAGGGGTGTGTAAGGCCATGACTGAGCCTTTGAAGCCCGTTACTCTACCAGGAGGAGAGGGTCGCCGATCAACCTTGTCAGCCCATAGCTTTCCAAAGCGGTTGAATCTCTTCGCCAGGCGAGATGAAAACCTGGCTTCGATGGGTGAACTAGGTGGGCAAAACAGATTGGAACGTTTGGCAAATAAACAGGCGAACCCAGTTGTTGAAGCGAATCTGGATACCCCTTGCGTACCAGTAAGTTACACACTTTGTGGGGCGAAAACTTCCTTTACTTTAACGGCTGGCAGTGGTTATGCCAATGTGCAGTGGTATAAAGATGGGGCCGTCATCGCCGGAGCAACCACCACAGATTATGTTGCCACAGTAGCGGGTATGTATAGCTACAGTGCGACGGATGTCACCACGAGTTGTAGTACAAGCCTCTGTTGTCCCATTAGTATTGAGAGCTGCGCCCCTTGTGTGCCAGTAAGTTACACGATTTGTGGGGCAAGGACTTCCTTTACATTAACGGCTGGCAGTGGTTATACTAATGTGCAATGGTATAAAGATGGGACAGCCATCGCCGGAGCAACCACCACAGATTATGTTGCCACAGTAGCGGGTATGTATAGCTACAGTGCGACGGATGCCACCACGAGTTGTAGTACAAGTTTATGTTGTCCCATTAGTATTGAGAGCTGCGCTCCTTGTGTGCCAGCTAGTTACACGCTTTGTGGGACGAAGACCTCCTTCACCTTAACGACGGGTGAGGGTTACACGTCTGTACAGTGGTACAAAGATGGAGTAGCCATACCCGGAGCAACAGCGATAGATTATGTGGCCACGGTAGCGGGTATGTATAGCTACAGTGCGGTTGATGCTACTGGTTGTAGTGGCACTTTGTGCTGCCCGATTAGTATCACTAGTTGTCCGCAGGTTTGCGAGAAGCCGATCTTGACGGTCGGTAATCCGGTCTGCAATGGCAGTGGCTTCTATAGTGTGAGTGTGTACTCCAGTACCAACAACATCGTGGCCAGCGCGGGCACGGTGAGTGGACTAAGTATTATTAATATTCCAGTAGGTACGCCCGTGAGTGTATCGGCCAGCAATGGAGTGGGCTGCTTGAATGTAGCCACGGTGGATTCACCGACAGGCTGCAATGCTTCTGGCCCCAACGGCTGTACTCCACCTCAGTTGACGGTGGGCCAACCGCTGTGCATGGGCACAACCTACACGGTGAGCTACCGACTGACGGGTAGTGGTGGTGTGAGCAGCAACGTGGGTGTGGTCAACGCATCGGCGCATCGGATCGAGCAGATTCCGGTGGGGACCAATGTGGTGGTGACGGCCAGTGGCAGCGGTACCTGTGTGACCCGAGTGACGGTCGTATCACCGACCTCTTGTGCTAACCCTTGTGAGAACCCAGCCATCACCCTGAGTGGTCCTGAGTGTAGCAATGGGGCTACGAGTTATGTGGTCAACTACACGGTCAATCCAGGTACGACGGTACTGGCCAGTGCGGGCAGTGTGAGTAATGGCTTGATCAGTGGCATTCCTTCGGGTATTCCGTTGAGTGTGACTGTGACAACGGTGAATGGTTGTTCACCGATGGTGGTTGTAGTGCCACCGGCTTCGTGTACGGTGTGTGCCCCGCTGGGCTTGAACACGGGTACGACGCTGGCCTTGTGTGGTCAATCCAATGGCATTGCCACGGTAGTGGTGAATGCGGGCAGTGGCGTGGGTCCGTATAGTTATCAGTGGACCAATGCCTCAGGCAGTGTGGTGAGCAGCAGTTCGATTGCTACCGGTCTGTCGGCGGGTATGTACACGGTGACGGTGACCGACAGCAAAGGCTGTGTGGGTCAGAAGCAGGTGAGCATTTCTTCGACCAATGCTCCGGCAATCGTCGCCCAGGCAACTACCACGAATTGCGGGCTGGCTAATGGTAGTGCCAGTGTGCAGGTCACCAGTGGCAGTGGTAGCTATACCTACCAGTGGACGACTTCGACCGGTGTGGTTGTGGGTAGCAGTGCAAGTGTAGGTAATCTACCTGCGGGCACTTACACGGTGAACGTGGTGGATGCCAACGGGTGTAACAGCATGACCTCTGTAGTGGTGGGCAACAGCACCCCGCTAGCCATCGTAGCAACAGCTCAAAACGCGGTTTGTGGTCAGGCCAACGGCTCGATCACAGCTCAGGTGAGTGGCGGTTCTTCCGGTTATACCTACCAGTGGCGAACGGCCAGTGGCGTGGTGGCTACCAGCCAGAACCTAACCAACGCGGCACCGGGCAGCTATAGCGTTGTAGTAACGGATGCCACAGGTTGTACGGCGGTGGCTACGGCCAATATCAGCAACCTGGCTGGTCCTCAGGTGTCGGGTGTGCCTACCCATGTGAAGTGCTATGGTACCCAGACGGGTAGCGTGGTGCTGACTGTGTCAGGGGGCACCCCACCGATTGGCTATGTGTGGAGCAATGGCTCGACCAGCAAGGATCTAACGGGCGTTGGCGCGGGAGTGTACACGGTGACGGCACGGGATGCCAATGGTTGTCTGGCGGTGCAGAGCTTCACCATCACCCAACCTACGGAGATCGCGGCCGTGTTCCAGCCCACGCAGCCGACCTGTTCAAGTCTGAGCGGGGGTGGTGTGAGTCTGGTGAGCATCAGTGGGGGTACGGCTCCGTATAGTTATACCTGGAGCACGGGCAGCACAGCGGCCAGTCTCAACAACCTGAGTGGTGGCACGTATACCTTGACCATCAAGGATGCCAATGGTTGTGTGGCTTCGCCAGTAGCGGTGCTAATCACACCGACGGGCTGCAATCCGCAGGTTTGTGAGAAGCCGATCTTGACGGTCGGTAATCCGGTCTGTAATGGCAGTGGCTTCTATAGTGTAAGTGTGTACTCCAGTACCACCAACATCGTGGCCAGCGCGGGCACGGTGAGTGGACTGAGTGTGATTAATATTCCGGTAGGCACCCCCGTAAGTGTGAGTGCCAGCAATGGGGTAGGCTGTGTGAACGTAGCCAGTGTGGCTTCGCCAGTGGACTGCAATGCCTCGGGTCCCAACGGCTGTACCCCACCTCAGTTGACGGTGGGTCAGCCGCTGTGCATGGGCACAACCTACACGGTGAGCTACCGACTGACGGGTAGTGGTGGTGTGAGCAGCAACGTGGGTGTGGTCAACGCATCGGCGCACCGGATCGAGCAGATTCCGGTGGGGACCAATGTGGTGGTGACGGCCAGTGGCAGCGGTACCTGTGTGACCCGAGTGACGGTCGTATCACCGACCTCTTGTGCTAACCCTTGTGAGAACCCAGCCATCACCCTGAGTGGTCCTGAGTGTAGCAATGGGGCTACGAGTTATGTGGTCAACTACACGGTCAATCCAGGTACGACGGTACTGGCCAGTGCGGGCAGTGTGAGTAATGGCTTGATCAGTGGCATTCCTTCGGGTATTCCGTTGAGTGTGACTGTGACAACGGTAAATGGTTGTTCGCCGATGGTGGTTGTAGTGCCACCGGCTTCGTGCACGGTGTGTGCCCCGCTGGGCTTGAACACGGGTACGACGCTGGCCTTGTGTGGTCAATCCAATGGCATTGCCACGGTAGTGGTGAATGCAGGCAGTGGTGTGGGTCCGTATAGTTATCAGTGGACCAATGCACAAGGCAGTGTGGTGAGCAGCAGTTCGATTGCTACCGGTCTGTCGGCGGGTATGTACACGGTGACGGTGACCGACAGCAAAGGCTGTGTGGGTCAGAAGCAGGTGAGCATCTCCTCGACGAGTGCGCCAGCGATTCTGGCTCAGGCCAGTCCGACCTCCTGTGGTCAGCCGAATGGCAGTGCCAGCGTACAAGTGAGTAACGGCAGTGGTAGCTATACCTATCAGTGGACGAATAGCTCAGGTGTGTTAATGGGTACCAGTGCTAGCCTTGCGGGTCTGCCCGCAGGTACCTACATGGTCAGCGTTCAGGATGGTAGTGGCTGTAGCAGCACGACGAGTGTGGTGGTAGGCAGCAGCAGTCCGGTCAATGTGGTGGCTACGGCTCAGAACGCAGTTTGTGGTCAGGCCACGGGCAGTGTGAGTGTGCAGGTGAGTGGGGGTAGTGGTTCCTACAGCTACCAGTGGCGCAATGCAGCTGGCGTGGTGGTGGCTACCAGCCAGAACCTGGTGAATGTGGCTCCGGGCTCTTACAATGTTACGGTGAGTGATGGCCGTGGTTGTGTGGGTGTGGCCTCGGCCAACATCAGCAACCTGGCTGGTCCTCAGGTATCGGGTGTGCCTACTAATGTGAAGTGCTATGGTACCCAGACGGGTAGCGTGGTGCTCACGGTAACGGGCGGCACCCCACCGATCGGTTATGTGTGGAGCAATGGCTCGACGAGTAAGGATCTAACGGGCGTTGGTGCTGGAGTGTACACGGTGACGGCACGGGATGCCAATGGTTGTCTGGCGGTGCAGAGTTTCACCATCACCCAACCCACCGAAATCGCGGCTGTATTCCAGCCGACTCAGCCAACCTGTTCGAGTCTGAGCGGTGGTAGCATCAGTCTGGTGAGCATCAGTGGGGGTACGGCTCCTTACAGTTACACCTGGAGTACAGGTGCTACAACGGCCAGCATCAATGGGCTGAGTGGTGGTACGTATACCCTAACAATTCGGGATGGCAATGGATGTGTAGCTTCTCCGTTAGCGGTGTTGCCTACTCCGAGCAACTGTGCGTCCTTAGATCTGGCCTTGACCAAGAAGTTGTCCAGTGGCCAGAGCGCGACAGTGGTCGCCGGTGGTCAGGTGACCTTCACGGTGAGTGTGATCAACCAGGGCGGTGTCAATGCGACTAACGTGCAGGTGACGGATTACATCCCAGCTGGCCTGACGCTCAACGACGCCAACTGGACAGCCAGCAACGGTAAAGCAACGCTCAATACGATGATTGCAAGTCTGTTGGCAGGCCAGACCACAACGCGCAACATCACCTTCACGGTGAGTAGCAGCTTCGTGGGTAGTCTGACCAACACCGCTGAGATCAGCAGTGCCTCGGGCGGAACGGATAAAGACTCGACTCCCGATGACAATCCGGATAACGATGGCACCCCGGTGAATGATGATACGAGTGGTGATCATAAGAACAATCCGTCTCAGGACGAGGATGATAGTGATATTGAAGTGATTACGGTGACGCCATTGTGTACGGCTCTGGGCTTGAACACGGGTACGACGCTGGCCTTGTGTGGCCAATCCAATGGCATTGCCACGGTAGTGGTGAATGTGGGTAGTGGTGTGGGTCCGTATAGTTATCAGTGGACCAATGCCTCAGGCAGTGTGGTGAGCAGCAGTTCGATTGCCACCGGTCTGTCGGCGGGTATGTACACGGTGACGGTGAGCGACAGCAAGGGCTGTGTGGGTCAGAAGCAGGTGAGCATCTCCTCGACGAGTGCGCCAGCGATTCTGGCTCAGGCCAGTCCGACCTCCTGTGGTCAGCCGAATGGCAGTGCCAGCGTACAAGTGAGTAACGGCAGTGGTAGCTATACCTATCAGTGGACGAATAGCTCAGGTGTGTTAATGGGTACCAGTGCTAGCCTTGCGGGTCTGCCCGCAGGTACCTACATGGTCAGCGTTCAGGATGGTAGTGGCTGTAGCAGCACGACGAGTGTGGTGGTAGGCAGCAGCAGTCCGGTCAATGTGGTGGCTACGGCTCAGAACGCAGTTTGTGGTCAGGCCACGGGCAGTGTGAGTGTGCAGGTGAGTGGGGGTAGTGGTTCCTACAGCTACCAGTGGCGCAATGCAGCTGGCGTGGTGGTGGCTACCAGCCAGAACCTGGTGAATGTGGCTCCGGGCTCTTACAATGTTACGGTGAGTGATGGCCGTGGTTGTGTGGGTGTGGCCTCGGCCAACATCAGCAACCTGGCTGGTCCTCAGGTATCGGGTGTGCCTACTAATGTGAAGTGCTATGGTACCCAGACGGGTAGCGTGGTGCTCACGGTAACGGGCGGCACCCCACCGATTGGGTATGTGTGGAGCAATGGCTCGACGAGTAAGGATCTAACGGGCGTTGGTGCTGGAGTGTACACGGTGACGGCACGGGATGCCAATGGTTGTCTGGCGGTGCAGAGTTTCACCATCACCCAGCCCACGGAGATCGCGGCCGTGTTCCAGCCCACGCAACCGACCTGTTCGAGTCTGAGCGGGGGTAGTGTGAGTCTGGTGAGCATCAGTGGTGGTACGGCTCCGTATAGTTATACCTGGAGCACGGGCAGCACAGCGGCCAGTCTCAACAACCTGAGTGGTGGCACGTATACCTTGACCATCAAGGACGCCAATGGTTGTGTGGCTTCGCCAGTAGCGATTCTGAACACGCCTACTAATTGCAGTACGCCTATCTTCGATCTGGCCTTGACCAAGAAATTGGCTAATGGACAGCCTGCCAATGTGGTAGCGGGTGGTCAGGTAACCTTCACGGTGACGGTTTACAACCAGGGCAACATTGATGCAACCAACGTTCAGGTGACGGACTACATCCCAACTGGACTGACGCTGAACGATGCGAACTGGACGGCTAGTAACGGCAAGGCTACGCTTACTAGTGTGATTGCCAATCTGGCCGCTGGTCAGAGCACGAGCCGTAACATTACCTTCACGGTAGGGTTGGGCGTAACGGGTAGTCTGACCAACAATGCTGAGATCAGCGGTGCGAGCAACGCACAGAACTTGCCAGACGTGGATTCGAGTCCTGACAACGATCCGACCAACGATGGTACGCCGATCAATGACGATACGTCGGGCGATCATAAGCACAACCCATCACAGGATGAGGATGATAGTGATATCGAAGTGATTAATGTGAATCCGGCTCCTGTCTTCGATCTGGCCTTGACCAAGAAATTGGCCCCTGGACAGTCTACGAATGTAGTGGCGGGTAGCAACGTAACCTTTGCGGTGACGGTGATCAACCAGGGTACTGTGGACGCGACAGCTGTTCAGGTGACGGATTACATCCCAGCGGGATTAGCGCTGAACGATGCCAACTGGACAGCCAGCAATGGTCAGGCGACACTCAACACGCCGATCACGAATCTGACTGCCGGGCAGAGCACCACGCGCACCATCACCTTTGTGGTAAGCTCGAGTGTAACCGGTAGCCTGACCAACGGAGCCGAGATCAGCAGTGCGAGCAACGGGCAGAACCTGCCGGATAAAGATTCCGATCCGGATAACAATCCGGGGAACGATGGTACGCCGATCAATGACGATACGTCAGGGGATCACAAGCATAATCCATCGCAGGATGAAGATGATAGTGATATCGAGGTGATTACGGTGACGCCCGTTCAGCCAACCTGTGAGAAACCGGTGCTGACCGTAGGCAATCCCGTTTGCAATCCAGCGAATGGTACCTATAGCGTAAGCATTTACAGCAGCACAGGCAATGTGCTGGCTAGTGCGGGTACGGTGAGTGGTTCGAGTGTGATCGACATTCCGGTGGGTACACCAGTGAGTGTGACGGCCAGCAATGGTATTGGCTGTAACACCGTATCGATGGTGGAAAGTCCAGCCTCGTGTCCGATAACACCAACCTGTACGCAGCCTAAACTGACCACCGGTCAGCCAATCTGTTCGGGTAACGGTACGTATTCGGTGAGCTACTCGACTGACCGGGGCGTTGTGAGTGTCAATGCGGGGACTATTTCGGGGAATACCATCGTCGGTATCCCGGTAGGAACCCAGCTCACGATCACGGCAACCGACGGAACCTGTATGACTCGGGTCAATGTGAGTAGCCCAGCAAACTGCACAAACCCCTGTGAAAATCCAGGTATCAGCCTGAGCGGTCCGATCTGTGACGACAAGGGCACGAATACCTACTACCTGTACTACACCCTCCTCAACGGAGCAACGGTGAAAGTTAGTCAGGGTGTGGCCAGTAACGGGCTGATTACGGGTGTGCCTTCGGGTGCGCCACTAAGCCTAACGGTAAGCAGAGCGGGTTGTGCCGACAAGGTGGTGACTATTCCAGGGGTTGTTTGTGGACCAAATCCGGCTCCATCCTTGGATCTGACCAAACAGGTCAACAAGACTCGAGCTGGCCTGGGCGAAGTGGTGACTTACACCCTTACGCTGACCAATAGAGGCACCGGATCGGCAACGAATGTAGACGTTCAGGAATCGATGAGTGCGGGTCTGGTACTTATCCCAGGGTCTGTTTCGACTACGGCGGGTAGCTACGCGGCTACCAGTCCGGTCGGTATCTGGACGGTGCCAAATCTGGCTGCTGGAGCAACGACAACCCTGACCTTCTCGGCCAGCATTACGCAGGTGGGTGTGGTTTACAACACCGCAGCGATACCCGGCGATACGGCCACCGTTTGTACAACGGTTCCAGTGAAAGTTTGTCAGGGAGCGCCAATCCAGGTGGTTGTGTCGGCTCCGAAGGGCTATAGCAGCTATCAATGGTATCGCAATGGTAGTGCGATTTCAGGTGCCACCAGCTATACCTATACGGCGACTCAACTGGGTGAATACACCATCCAGGTCAACGGGTCGCAATGCCCCAATGGTGCTTGCTGCCCTATTGTGGTGGAACAGGAAGCAGGCGTAACCTTTACGTTGGCCAGTCAGGCTCCAACCTGTAACGGTAGTCAGCCATTGGCGAACGGTACGGTGAGCATTAATGGACTGGCGATTGCCAACACGGCTTATCGGTATGCTCTCGCGCTGGGTACCAGCTTTACGACGACCAACCCGACGGTTCAGTCAGTGCCTGCCAATGGCGTACTGGCCTCGAATCTGGTGGGTGGTCAGACGTACACCATCCGTGTATTCAACGGAGCGGGTTGCTGGCAGGATCAGACCGTGACGATTGGGGTAGCCAATTGTGGCTGCTCGGTCGAACCACCGGTCGTAACCTGTGCGATTACCGAAATCTGCAAAGGCGGTTCCACCATGCTCAGCACACGTGGCTGTGAATCGGGTACGATTCGCTGGTCGGATGGCCATTCGGGTGCGACCATCGTCGCGACACCAACCGTCACGACGACCTATACCGCCAGTTGCGTGATCGGTAGTTGCGTGAGCCCCGCTTCGAATGCGATTACCGTTACGGTACTGGATGTCAAAACACCGACAATCAGTGCGAGTGCGGATAATGTATGTCCCGGAACGTCGGTCACGCTGACGGCTGCGGGCTGCGAAGGGGGCGTGATCCAATGGTCGGAGAAAACCCAGACAGGTGCGTCGATTGTCGTAACGCCTTATGGCAAAACAACCTATACGGCACAGTGTCGCCTGGGTACTTGCCTAAGCAATCCGGCGCTGGTGACCATCAATGTGAATACGGAGTTGCCAACGCCAACTGTAACCTGTAGCACAACCATCGTTTGCCCAGGCGAAACGGTGACGCTGACGGCGGAAAATTGCGTGGGTACGCCAATCTGGAATAGCACAACGGCAACCACCAGCAGCATCGTCGTTACGCCAACGCTTGGCAGCAACAGCTACTGGGTGTTCTGTAAGAATGGGGCCTGCACCAGCAAATCCTCGAATATCTACACGATTCAGGTTGTAGCGCCAGTTATTCCGACGATAACAGCTTCGGCCGATACGATTTGCACCGGTGGCTCCGTCGTTCTGACGGCTAGCGGCTGCAACGGAACGGTCTTCTGGTCGACAGGTCAGACGGGAGCTAGCATCACGGTGGCTCCGACGGCCAATACCAGTTACTATGCTCAGTGTAAGTTCCGCAGCTGCCTCAGCGATCAGTCGAGTGCGATTGCCATTGCGGTGGTAAATCCACAGACGCCGATTGTACGAGTGAATAAAACCCTCGTCTGTAGTGGAGAACCCGTCTCGCTGACGGCAACGGGTTGCAACGGTACTGTACAATGGCATGGGGTGAATTTGGTTGGCTTAACCATCACCATCTATCCAACAGCAACGGCTGAGTACTATGCGACCTGTAAGCTGGGCGCTTGCGAAAGTAGTGCGTCGACCACCGTCCGGGTGACGGTGAACAGCTCACCAGCTACCGCGCCGACGGTGGTTGCCTCAACGAGCCTCGTCTGCAACAGTGGCCTGGTATCGTTAAGTGCCACAGGTTGCAATGGCACGGTACAATGGTCGGATGGTCAGACCGGATCGGTTATTACCGTAACGGCTACCCCAACGAATCGGGAGTTCTATGCCTTGTGTGTGCCTACTAGTGGTACGGCCTGTGGTAGTGCCAAATCCAATGTGGTGACCATTACGGTGCCACAAATGGCAACGCCAAGCATCGTCGCTAGCCGTACAGCGGTTTGCAGCGGTGAGCAGGTGACCTTGACGGCCACGGGTTGCGCAGGAGGAACCATTCAATGGCATGGTGTCAATCAGTCCGGTACCAGCATTTCGGTGACGCCGGTATCAACGAGCGAATACTATGCGACCTGTACGATTACGGGTTGTGAAAGTGCTCCATCTACTAAAGTAACAGTGGTTGTGAACGCGCCGGTTACAGCTCCGGTGGTTACTGCATCAAGCCTGACCGTTTGCTCGGGTAGTGTTGTTTCAATGACCGCAACGGGTTGTAATGGCACCGTGAACTGGTCGGATGGTCAGACCGGAGCGGTCGTTTCGATGACGGCAACGGCAGCTAACCATACCTACTACGCGATCTGTCAGACGGGAACGCTCTGCCCTTCGCCACAGTCCAATGTGGTGTCGATTAACCTGGCACCTACTGCGGCACCAACCATTACCGCCAGTCGTAACTCGATTTGCAGTGGTGAGAAGGTAACGCTGACGGCTACGGGCTGTGCAGGTACGGTAATCTGGCATGGCATCAACCGCACGGGAGCAAGCATCGATATGTATCCGACCTCGACAACCGACTACTACGCAACGTGCCAGGTTGGTACCTGTGAGAGCGGGGCTTCCAACACGGTAAGCATAGTTGTCAATACGGGTACAGGCATCAGTCCGGTAGTAACCGCTTCAACGCAACAGGTTTGCATCAGTGGTGTCGTCACGCTGACGGCCACGGGCTGTACGGGCGGCACGGTGATTTGGTCAGATGGTCAGCAGGGAGCGATTGTTTCCATGACCGCTACGGATGCGAACCACGAGTTCTATGCCCTCTGTAAAGATGCTGGTCAGTGTGGTACGGGTAAGTCGAACGTGATTACGGTGACGGTAACGACCCTGCCCACGCCAACGGCTGTCTGCAGTACCAGCGCCATCTGTGTTGGCGAAGACGTAACGCTTACCGCGCAAAATTGCCTGGGTACCCCTCACTGGAGTACAGGTGAAACCACGGCCAGCATTATCGTGAAACCAACGGTAACGACGGGCTACACGGTATACTGCACGATGAACGGATGCACGAGCCCAACCTCGAGTTCGTATGTGATTACGGTCGTACCAGTTACTGCACCTACGATTACGGCTTCGGCTACGGTCGTGACCGCTGGTGGGTCAGTGACGCTGACCGCCAGTGGTTGTCCGGGTACGGTGATCTGGTCGGCTAACGACATCCACGGAAATAACACCGGTAGCTCGCTAGTGGTCCGCCCCGAAGGGACGCAGACCTACTCGGCTCAGTGTAAATACCGGACCTGTCTGAGCGACCCATCCAATACGATCACGATCAATCCAGGAAATTGCCTGGTTAACGCAGGTGGGCTGACGCCGGTGAACGGTAACGTATGTGCCGCGGGTAGCACCACCGCGCTTGTAGCGGCAACGCTGAGTGGTGGTCTGGTTCAACCCAATGGCTATTCGGTCGTCTACCTGTTGGCGAAAGATGGTGTGATTCAGCAAAGCAGCACAACCCCTCAGTTCAGTGTACCATCGGCTAGTGCTCACTACTCGATTCATACGCTGGTCTATAACGGGGCATCGGGTGATGCAAATTACTTCGCGCTGTCATCGATCAACCTGGGTGTTACCCGGACGACGGATGTGCTGCAACTGATTAGTCATAGCTGTGCCGCCTTCGATGCAACGGGTGCTAAAGTGAACGTAGGCGTCGTTGACGCACCGTCACTGTCGAGCAATGCCTCAACAGTTTGTAACGGGGGTACGGTTTCGGTAACCGCCACGGGTTGCGCAGGTGGAATTGTGAAATGGTCGGATGGTAAAGAAGGAGCTGTCTATCAGACATCAGTGTATACCGAACGCTGGCTAACGGCTATCTGTGAAGTGGATGGCTGTCCAAGTGCTCCTTCGGCTACGCTGCACATTACCCTGGGTACACCAGCCGTACCGATTATCGTGAGTACGCCATCGATTTGCGTTGGTGAAACGGTCTCGCTAACGGCTACGGGTTGCACAAGCGGAAATTACCTCTGGTCGGATGGCAGTACAACGGGAGCAATCCTGACCGTAACGCCAACACAGGATGCTACCTACCGCGTGAAGTGCAAGCTGGGCGATTGTGAAGGTGACTGGTCGGCGGCTACGACGGTTCATGTCGGCAAGCCAGCCACACCAACCCTATCACTACAAGGTACTGGCAGCACAACGGTTTGTTATGGCTCGCCGGTAACGCTGGTGGCAACGGGCTGCACAACGAATGAGCATGTGATTTGGTCCAACAACATGACGGGCTCGTCCATAACCATTTCGCCTGCCAGTACCGAAACCTACACGGCCTACTGTGCTAGTGCGGCAGGCACCTGCCGGAGCGATGTTTCCAGTGGACTGACCATCACGGTATTGGGTAAAGTAGCGGTACCGACGGTAGTCGATAAAACCAATACGTGTCCAATCACAACGGTGGATCTATCGACCGCGATGTCGAGTCAGCCAACGACAACGGGTGGGTTGTTCGAATACTATACGGATGCCGCACTGACCAACAAGGTAGCAAACCCTGCTGCCGTTGGTGCCGGTACCTACTACGTGATCGAGCGGACCAGTACTGGTTGCGTGAGTCTGCCAGCGGTGATTCATGTGCAGATTACTACCTGCACGGAACCAACACCTTGCGATGGGGTTAACCCAGCCACGGCCAATGCCGGTGATGATGCGAGTGTTTGTTCAACGGCAAGTTATCAACTACACGGTGCAATGGGGGGCGGTGGCAACACCGCTCACTGGACCACCAGTGGCAACGGAAGCTTCGATAACCCATACTCGCTCAATGCGATCTATACCGCTAGTGGGGATGATGTACAGGCTGGTCAGGTAACGCTGACGCTGACGGTAAGCACTACGAACGTGAACTGCCCGGTAGCTACGGATCAACTGGTGCTGACGCTGAATGGTGTGAAGAGTACCCCAGTGATTACGGTCGCTGGGGGCACCCAACTCTGCGCCGGTGATTCGGTGATCCTGAAAGCCCCTGCCGGATATGCAGGCTATAACTGGAGCAACGGAGCCACTACGCGAACCATCGTGGTGAAACAGAGTGGTGTCTATAGTGTACAGGTAATGAACGACAAAGGATGCACCTCGGTGAAATCGGCTGATGTAACGGTGAAAATAGCCGAGCCTGTGTTGCCACCGCTGGTGACGAACCTGCGGAATACCTGTCCGTCGAAAATCGTCGATCTGACGCAGGCGCTGTCCACCACCACAGTCGGTAGCACCTATACGTATCGAATCTGCGAGTGTAACTCATCCAACATCGTCATCCGGCCGGATTCGGTGTGTGAAGGTACATACTGGATTGTGGAGCGAACGGCTCAGGGTTGCGTGAGCAAACCAGCGAAAGTGGTCGTGAAAGTCTTCAACTGCGCCACCGATACGCTGGCAACGGATGTTAGTATTGCTAAAACGGTGAACCAGACTACAGTGAATGGCTCGCCAGTCACCTATACGCTGACGGTTAGCAATGCGGGTCCACATACGGCTTACAACGTCGATGTACGCGATGTACTGCCAAGTGGTCTGCAACTGTTGCCATCGGGTGGCTACACCTTCGCGAATGGGATGATTACCAAACGGATCGATAGTCTGAAAGCGGGCGCGTCTGCTCAGATCGTGTTCAGCGCCCGGATTGTGACGAAAGGAGTGGATATTATCAACAGAGCCGAGATTACCTATCTGGACAATGTTGATCCGAACGGGGCCAACAACAGTTCGAGCGTGACGGTACGCGATACAACCAGTACGCCTGTGTCGCAGACCGGTACACCGGGGCTGGGTGTAGCTCTGGCGGTCGTGAAGGTTGAACCGCAGCCTGATAACTCGTACAACGTGACTTATAAAGCGACGTTGAAGAACGTGGGCTCGGTGGATCTGACCGCGGTCAGTCTGCTGGATAGTCTGAACGGGGTGTTCGCATCGCCTGCTTCCTATAGCGTTGTTGGTTCGCCAGTAACCGGATCGGGCAGCACGCTGGTGGCTAATGCAGGCTTCGATGGGAATACGCAACCGAATATTCTCGGCAGTGCCAGCACTTTAGCGGCTGGTGTTCAGGATACCGTCGTGTTCGTGGTGAACGTGAAGGCCAATGGTAACAGCGGTCCGTTCTATTCCTCGGCAACAGCGAAGGGAAATACCCTCGACGGTAGCCAGACGGTGAAGGATGTCTCCAACAATGGATTCGATCCGACGCCAGAAGGCTCTGTGTCAACCGCGGTTCGCTTCGATATGCCCAAAGGCTTACTTGGGGTAGCTAAATCGGTGGGTGCGCCAACGCTGGTGTCAGCTGGGATCTACGACATTCCGTACACGATTGCACTGAATAACATGGGTAGTGTAGACCTCAAGAAGGTTCAGGTCGTGGATAACCTCTCCGCAGCTTTTGGTCACGGTGCGCTCATTGTTAGCAATCAGATCTCGGTTTCAGGGGTTGGTACGGTAACGGTCAATCCGAGTTACTCAGGTCAGGGCCTGATCACCAATATGTTGGTCGATACGGCCAGTACACTGGCTGCGGGTGCCAAAGCCACGCTGAGCTTCACGGTTCGGGTGGATGTGCGGAATGCCGACGCGTTGACTTTCTACAACACGGCGCTGGCTTCGGCCCTGACGCCAACCGATGACGTAGTCGAAGATGTGTCGACCGCTGGTACCAACGATGACCCCGACAATGATCTGGACCCACGTAACAACAGCCAGACAACGCCAATCGTGTTGAACAGCGTTTCGTCTGATTCGTACATTGGAGTATCCCTGGCGGTTCGCGATACAGTTCGTCAATCGGATGGTAGCTACAACGTGACTTACCAGGTTGTGGTGAAAGCCTACGGTCCTGATTCGCTGAAGAATGTGAGCGTAAGCGATACCCTGTCTAAAGTCTTCAACAACCAGACAGGATCGACCTACCGAGTAGTAAGTGCACCGATTATCACCTCAACGGGTAGTGCACTGAAACTGAATCCGAACTTCAACGGCGACGCTGACCCTGTGCTTGTTCTGGGCGATAATACCAGTACGCTGGCTGCGGGTAAAGTCGACACGATTCAGATGGTAGTCAATGTCGCTTCGAGTGGTAGCACGACCACCTTCCTGAACTCAGCTTATGCGCAGGCAGTGGCTAAATCGGGTACGGTGAGTGATGTGTCGACGAATGGGTTGAATCCTGACCTCAATGGCAATGGCAACCCAACCGATTCGAACGAACGCGAAGCGACCACGTTGACTCTGCCACCGACCTATGGGTCGATCTTCATCCCCGAAGGCTTCTCGCCAAACGGCGATGGCACCAACGATCGGTTCGTGATTCGGGGAACCGCTGGTCTGATGGTTAGCCTGCAGGTGTACAACCGTTGGGGCAATCTGGTCTACCAAAGTGAGGATTACCAAAACGATTGGGATGGTAAACCCAACACCGGTGTGCTGATCAATTCGGCTGATTCGAATGGGGTTCCCGACGGTACCTACTACTACATAATCCATCTGAGTGATGGCCGCAAGTTTGTTCGATACATGACAATTAACCGCTAATTCGGATGGCAAACCAGTTTGTAACTAAACTTTGGGCCGCGGGAGTGGCGCTGCTGATGCTCAGCATCAGCAGCCGCCCCGTGCAGGCTCAGCAGGACAAAATGTTCTCGCAGTACATGTTCAACATGATGGCTTTAAATCCGGCCTATGCTGGTAGCCGGGATGTGCTGAGTATGTCGGCCCTGTACCGCAATCAATGGACGGGCGTAGCCGGGGCTCCCCAGACGGCCACCTTTACCGCCGATATGCCTCTGAAGCAGGAGCGGGTAGGCGTTGGATTGCAGCTCTATAGCGACAAGGCTGGGGTGATCCAGGAAGCCGGTGGCTTTGCCTCATATTCGTTTCGGATTAAGGTCGGGGCCAAAACAACCCTGGCGTTAGGTCTTCAGGCAGGTGCGTCGAGCTATCAGGCCAATCTGGCGGAGGTGAAAACCTCCCCCGATGGTCAGGTGGACCCCGCTTTTGCCAGCAACATCTCCAAGATTCTGCCCAACTTCGGCACGGGGATTTACCTGAGCAACGACCGGGCCTATGTAGGCCTATCATTGCCCCGGCTGATCAAGAATCGACTGAGTGAGTACAACGTCGGCGATTTGCGATCGGTACAGGCGCGTCATGCCTATTTGGCAGCTGGTTTTGTGGTGGGTCTTAGCCCCGTGGTCAAGATGAAACCCTCGCTGCTGGTGAAGTATGCCGAAGGTGCCCCGCTCGGTTTTGATGGCAACGTCAACTTCTGGTTTGCCGATCGGATCGCCATTGGCGCATCGATTCGCCGGAATCAGTTCTCAACTTGGTCGACCTTTACGACGGATGCCCTGGTGGGTATGCTGGAAGTCCAGCTAACCGATCAGTTCCGGTTTGGGTATGCCTATGATCGAACGATGAACGGCTTACGCGATGTGGCTCCCAGTTCGCACGAGATTATGATTCGGTATGAGTTTGGCTTCGGTAAGAATCGGATTCTGACGCCCAGGTATTTTTAAACAGAACTACTGTTAGTAGGTCAACGGGTCTTAAGCGGATGTAGTAATTCATATGCATCCATTTAAGACCCGTTGCCATTATATACTGATGCTGATAGTAGTTACTGGACTGAGGGTACCAGGTTGAGTTTAAACCGTGGGCTAAATCTGCGCTAAGTAGCCCTTAATCAAGCGTGTGCTGTACTATAGTTAATTCAACAAGGCAAATCGTAGCCTTACTACAGAAAGGGTACATGTATGAAACAGATTATACTACTTACTATGTTTTTTATGAAGATGGCTGTGCTCTGGGCACAAGTGCCTTCTTTTAGTCAGATTCAGGTTACCTCTAATATTGACAGTTTACAAAAAACGCTCATTACTCAACGTGGGATTGACCGCCTTACAACCCTGCTAAGCCTGGAAAAAAGCCTTCTTTCGTGGGAGTTTAAAATCAACCAGGATTACCTTGATGAGATAAAGAAAGAGTTGCCGAGCTATCCGGAAGCTAAGAGTCATTACTGGTATTTTAATGCCTATCAACAACGATTCAAGACGAATTTAGATAAAGCTTTTTCCTATGCTAAGCTTGCCTATGAGCACTATAGAAGGCAACGTGATTCAACAGGAATGGTATCGGCCTTGTCCAATATGGGTATAATGATACTAGAACGAGATGAACAAAATTCGCCCGATAAACCCCAGTTTGGTCATCAATATTTAAAAGAAGCAATGGCCTTAAGTCGCTATTCGACTAACCCAGAGTTACAGATTCTTTACGCATATGCCTTTTGCCGTTATCTTGGATGGGGATCTCTAAAGAAGAATAGCGATCAGGTTCTGGCCCAGATAACGAAAGGACTTACCTTAATTAATAAACATCCGCAATATGTTTATTATAAAATCCACTTGCTGAATGTTCTGGCCTTACTCTATGAGAGCAAAGAACGATTTAAAGAAGCCCAGGTATATACACTTGCTGTCATTAATCTGATCACCCAACACCGGCGAACCATACCTATTGTTCACCTATATAATCTTGGGTTTTACTACGAAATGCAACAGAAGTATGATAAGGCTTTACAGGCTTATCAACTGACGATGAAAATGGCCCATAAGCAGAATCCGCCATCTGTACGATACCTCTGGTATACCAGTGCTGGCATACATGCATCATTGGTAGGGTTAAAAAAATATAAAGAGGCAGCCATATGGGCCGATAGCATTTATTCTTATGGCGAACAATTTGATGTCCAGAACATAAAAACAAAGCTTCAGGAGGCCGTCGTAACCTACGAGGTAGAGAAAAAAGACGCCCAGAATAAGCTTTTAGAGCAGGAAAAGAAACTGACGGAGACTCGGAGCCAACTATATTTATGGCTAGGACTACTGACCAGTGTTGGACTTTTGGTTACTGGTTTTTCCATTTATCGCCAACGTCTGGCAAACAAAAAGCTCAAAAACGCTTTCGAAGAAATTGTTAAGCTCAATCAGGTCAGGGATTACTTTTTTGGGGTAATCGCCCATGACCTGCGACGTCCTTTTGCTAGTTTTCAGAATATGGCTGAGTTAATACGGTATTACCTAAGCACAAACCGATATACAGACCTGGAAAAGGTGTCTCAATCGATTGATGAAACGGGTAAACATATCTCTCTCTTGCTTGATAATCTGCTAAGCTGGGCGTTAACCCAGCGAGAAGAGACCCCGTATAACCCCGAAAATGTGCGGCTAGATGAGAAAATTCGCCATGTCAAGGAGCTTTATCAACGAATCGCCCAATACCAGCAAATACAAATAATAACAGAATGTCCCGAAAAGCTCATGGTTTATGTGGATACGAATGCCTGCGATTTAATTATTCGGAATATTTTCGATAATGCGCTGAAAAATACACAATTAGGTGGTAAAGTTGCCTTGAAAGCTTTTGCTGAGAACGAAAAGAAGCGGGTCCGATTGATCATCGAAGATAATGGGCGAGGGATGAGCCTTGAGAAAGTAGCTTCTATTAAAAATAGGCTACTTCATGCGGAATTACAGTCCAACTCCTTCCGTGGCCTTGGATTGATTCTGGTGGGACGTTTTATAAAAAGTAATCGGATTACTATAGATCTCCGTAGTAAGCCAGGGGAAGGGACAACGTTTGAGCTAATGCTGCCAATTTGTGGCTATTGATAGTGTGAGAAGTTTTTAGCGCATGTTAAGCAGCTCTATGCTATCAGCGCTGACAACTTGCACTATGGAGCTGATCTCGATAGATGCTTAGTAAGTTAGTTCGGTATTATTTGCTAGATCAAGGCAGAAGGGAATTATTCCATCATCCAAGCGATGGATCAGAAATATGCACTGAAACGATCTTTACGGAAAGTGATTAATGAGTTGCCGGAACAGTTTATGCAGGTTCAGAGGGCCTACATGGTCAACCGAAATTATATCGACTACATTCGGAACTCGATGGTAGAGGTTCGCCAACACTTGATTTCTATTGGTCGAGCTTATCGAAAACGGGTATTAACGTCTATCCAATCTGGATAAACTTACGTTAGTTTAGAGGTAAAGTGTTGACAAAAAAAAGCAGACAAAAATATTTTGTCTGCTTTCTGGTCTTCTATCCACACCATTAAAAGCAGGAGGTAATAGCTCCCACTTTTCGTATACTTTATTGAAAGTAAACAAATGTATGGAAAATATTTACATAACAAAAAGCCAGAAGATTCTGTATGAACTTCTTGAACCAATGTAGGAGCGATAAATTATATAGGGTGATTGCACGAAAAGCTAAGTTAGCCATCTTTGACAGATGGACGTAGCCGAATTGTTTTTTGAGATTGATGATCCCCGCCAGGAAGGAAAGTGTTTTCACCAGCTAACCGATATTCTAATGATCGTACTTTGTGGATACTTAGCTGATTGTGAGGGATTTGAAGAGGTTTATGATTATGCTTGTGATAAACAGGAGGTGTTCCGTGAGTTTTTGGAACTACCCTGCGGGATTCCTTCGCACGATACCCTAAATCGGGTCTTTCGCCGACTTGAGCCCACCCAGCTGGAGACTTTGTTAACCAATTGGGGCAAAGAAATTGTTGACCTGCTGACCCAAAAACAGCTTATCATCGACGGTAAACAACTGCGGGGAACGGTAGAGGCTGGCCACAAACAAGCCACCGTTCAGATTGTCAGTGTCTGGGCCGAGAAAGAGCGGTTGTGTCTGGCTCAGAGCCAGATAGCTACTAAAACCAACGAGATCAAAGCGATTCCTGATTTGTTAAAATCGATTGACATCGCCAGTAGCGTGGTTAGTATGGATGCCATTGGATGCCAAAAAACGATTGCCAAACTCATTATCGATCAGCGGGCAGACTATCTCATTGGCTTAAAGGCCAATCAGGACGGCTTATATGAACAAGTGGTCGATTGGTTCGAGCGAACAAAGCCTTCCTTACAAGCCGATATAAGCCGGGATTTGGGCCATGGGCGAGCTGAAAAGCGGGCTGTATTCGTAAGCGAAACACTGGACTTGATTGATGCCGCAGCGGGGTGGGTAGGCTTAAAAAGCGTCATTTATGTGGAGTCAACTCGTTGGATCAATGACAAAGAACAGCGCAGTACACGCTACTATATCAGCTCACTAAGAGGCTATTCAGCCGCTCAGATGAGTTGCTACATTCGTCGGCACTGGAGTATTGAGAATGAGCAGCATTGGCACCTTGATGTCACCTTTGATGAAGATGGGTGCCAGGTCCGGAAAGACCATGCTCCGCGTAATTTGAGTACGGTTCGTAAGTTGGCCTTAGGCTTAATTAGTCGTGACCCGGCCAAGATGAGTTTGAAGCGTAAGCGAAAGAAAGCTGCCCGAGACGATGCTTATCTAATGACTCTATTGAGCCAACTTAACGTTTGATGCAATTACCCTGTAAATTATAGACCAGATTGAATACGCGCCAAAATCTGTTTACGATAGGTTCGACCAATAGGAATCCACTCCTGATTAACTTCCAGGGCGGTTGTGCTCAACCGCCCGATTAGGGTTTTGTTGACAACATAGCCTTTTTGAATCTGTATAAACGTTTTCGGTAACTCGCTGGCTAGCTTGCGTAAGGATCGTTTCAGTACATATTTCTGATCCATCGTACGGATTATGGAGTAATTCCCCTCCGCCTTAATCCAGTAGATAGCATCAAACGGTATCATGACTTGTTCGCCATGTTTCCCCGGAATTGTAATCCCTTTGGGGTTATGGAGGATAAGGCCGGGTAGTTGGGTACAGAGCATCTCCAGAGCCGCTTTCAGGCTAAACAAGCCAAAGGGTTTAACCAGAAACCCAATATGAGCCATCCGGATGGCTTGCCGCAGTAAGTCTTCCCGCGGATAAGCTGTTTGAAAAATAACCGGCAGTTGCGGATAGGCCTTACTCAGCAGCTCGACGGACAGACCATCGGGGAGAACCATATCTGCGACGATAAAGTCCGGCTGCTGCTCTTCCAGAAGTTGGCTGGCCTGTGCCAAGGTCGTGGCGGATCGGATGGTTCGGAAGCCTAATTGAGCAGCCATCGCTTGAAGGGTATCCAACCAGACCGGATCATCCTCAATCAGCAAGAGGCTCAAATATGTCATAATGGTGCGATGTGTGGTAGTTTACGACTGCTATATAGCGAAATAATTCTAATGTTTATGATACCGCTTTCTAGAGTCACTTAAAGAGTTTTTTGGGAGACAAAAATGTACCTTTTAGGCTACACTAAAACGTTGATACCAAGCCCGAGTCTGGTTCAACCTTTAGTAAGTTAAGCTGTTCAATTGTCGAATTCTATTTCGTGAAAAAGCTGTCTTCCTTATTTGGGTAGACCCAACTACGTGATTGTAATTTACTCTCCGATAATTCGTCTAAATCGCAGAAGTCTCAAGCAGACGCACGTTATTGATCAGCCTGAAGGCTTCTGCAATTGACTTATTTCTCGGTGTTTAAAGTAGCTTTTTATACTGTTCCAGTAGTTTCCGTCGACTACGAAACAACCGCATCTTTACGGCACTTAGACTAATCCATTGTTGCCGAGCCAATGTAGCCTGATCGATACCCTGCTGATAATGCGTATAAAGCAGGTATTGATCTGCTTCAGGCAGCGTCTGTATTAGCTGCTCCATTAAGGTATAATCTATTTTCTCATCGGCTTCTTCCACCAGGGAATCTGTTAGTGACTCGTCCAGAGCACAGCTACGATGACGGCGTTTGGCGCGTATTTGATCCAGGCAATAATTGTGGGTGATGGCGTATAGCCAGGTGGCTAGTGAAGAACTGTTTTGAAACGTGTCTAGTTTTTGAAAAACTTTAATAAAAATGTCCTGCGTATAGTCTTGTGCAGTTGCTGGATTGTTAGTCATAGCCAGACACTTTCGATAGACTTTTGAGACATGTTTCCTATACAGCAGGTCAAACGAATTGGTTGTGGAGCATGACTCACTGAATTCGGGGAGTCGATTAGAGGAGGTTGATTGTGTCATTAGGTTAAGGCTAATGTGTTTCTAAAAAGTCAATGTATCTTACGGTGTTTTACGGGAGTTGACACACGATCCAGAATATCTATCCCTTACCGTTCCTAACCAGCAAAAACTGGGGCACGGTTGCCTGCTATGCTATAGCACACCGTTTATAGCCTATTTATTGATGGTTATTGATTATCCTGATGTAGCTAACTGCAAGATTCGTTTCGACTGAAAAAAAAGAAGCTTATTTCATCCTCTTTTAAGAAGGTTTGTTGGTTTTACCATTGCCCTATCTTCCCAATAACCAGCAGGATACGTGCTTCATGGATTATTAACGTCGAACAGCTAGCCCTAGGGAGGGCATGATGATTTCGTGCGCCTTTATAGGTAAATCCACTCTCAACTCTGTTCTGAAAACCAATGGCCCAGGGGAGATTACCTTTCTGCCAGCCCTTCAGGTTTGGGCGTATATTCTATCCTTGAGTCAATGCAAACAAAAAAGCAGGCCAAAATTTTTAGCCTGCTTTACTGACTTTTCTTTCTGAATCAACCCCATAAGATGCTTACAGGATATTGAGGATCTACTTGGAATTCTGTCTAGCAAAAACCGATGCACAGTTGCCTGCTATTCCTATCTGTACTGTTTATTGTTCATTTGACAGTCGTAATTGACCATTGAACTATAGCTAACTGGCGAAATCTCTCAGGTTGAAAAGAGATGTTCTGTTCTCATTTGTAAGTATCACATTTTTAGGGCTTTAATTATTTTTTGGTGTTTGGCCTGCTTATTGATTTGCCCAAATCACTATGATTTTCTGGTCTCTTTGTATTTATCTGGCTGGAGCCATTCTTGCCTTTCCCATTACCTGGAAAGCTATGGAAAAACAACCGCAGGGGAAATCATTCCTGGATGAGTGTGTTTTTCTTTCCTTGCTGGGAAGCTGGCTCATTGTTATAGCCTATATACTAGATCAGATTGAGGCATGGTGGTCCAATAATGTTAAACCATAAACCTTATCTACTATGATAAGCCCAGTTGTATTGCTAACGGTAACCATGTTTATGCTATGGTTAATTGGGGCAATGATAGCGCTGATCATGCTGGAAAGTAAAGCTGTTAGGAATCCTTTTGTCCTGATGGGCTGGCCTACAATCCAGATGATGTTGATCAAATCATTAGGATCCTGGATAACCGTTTTTGCTCTTGTTATAGAAGAGTGGAACCGCACAGAATAAGCTAGAACTACAAATGACTCGTCGATCTATTTTGGGCCTTACTGGTTATGGTGTTATGGGTAGTGAACCGAATGATTTCTTTACTACACCCCTTGGGCGAGTTTATCTTGCTAACTCCTTCATGCAAAGTATAGAATCCAGCGGAGATGTTTCTGGAGCCTACTACGCGTTTCGGACAACCGTTTGGGAGGTGATTGAGGTATCGCCTGATCCAACTCGTTATATCCCCGCCTGGAATATAATTGAGTTGTATGCCAGAGCCGATTTACTGGAATTTATACACACTGGAAATATGGAGGCTTTAAGGAGGCTGAAGTACAGGCTCAACGAAGCCGAACAACTAGTACGCTAAGAAAGCTATGTGCCGAACTTCTTTCTGGATTTATTGTAAAAATATTTAGCATTTAACTTGTTGAAAGTTAGGAAGTTATAATGTATTGTTTGGCTGACTGAAAAAAAAGTTTAAAATTTTGTAAGCGTTTTGTAGCGTTTTATCGCTTTCTCTCGACTTCCTCATTGACCGATAGCTATGGTGTCACTCACGTTTAACTGTTTAAGTCAATGAAAAAGATAGTTTTCTTAGGAAGTCTGTTATCCATGCTGGCTGGTTGCCATCAAGATATTCAACCTACCAGCAGTAGCATCCCGACTGCATCCGGTAAAGTGGCCGACGGCTCGGCAATCACGGGAACTCCCAAAATTGCACAGGCAATGATCGATTCAATGGGACATTCGATAGGGCAATTGCCCACTGGTTTTTCTGTTACAGCGGTAAAGCTTGATATTGATAAAATTGTTACCATGACCGCGAGGAGCGACAGTATGGGCGTGGGAAAAGCTAGTGCTGTGGTATATACTGATACAGTCTGGAAAGAAACCAGTACCAAATTGGCTACCACAACGGGACTCAATCAACCCTTTAAGCTAGCCGATGTACCTTCGGGGACATACCGGGTGGTTCTCATAGGTACCGGCAGCCAGTTTGCGAAAACTATTGACAAAGTCAAGGTTTTAGAGAACACCACGACCAATCTGGGAATAATTGATATTTAATAGCTTCTGACCATACACCACCCATAGTCTCGTAACGAACTATGGGTGGTGTATGGCTATTGCCTTGTTAATCAAGGATTCTATTGGCCTTCCTCCGCGCTCAATCAATAATTCATCAAAACGTATTAGTACAGTCTGATCAATGGTCGATCATCTTGTCTTAGCCTAAAAAATCAAGACTACCCAAGCACATATGGTAGCTGAATTACTGGATTGTACGCCACAGGAACAGGAATGGCTGGAAGGATGCCGGAGAGCTTCTCCGAAAGCACAGAAAAAAGTATTTGAGCGCTATTATGGCTTGGTATACGGGACCTGTATACGTTACCTTTCTTCGAAAGAGATGGCACAGGAAGCACTCAATGACTGTTTTTTAAAGCTGTTTTACCAACTTGAGTCCGCATGTCGTTACCCGGAATATTTTCGTCGATGGCTACGCCGATTAGCCGTTTATACTGCTGTTGATGCCTATCGAAAAGAAAAACAGTACTTAACCGACATCTCAATCGATGATCAGGCGATTGAGATAGGCATCCCGGAAACCCTATCCGATAACCTACAGGCTGAGCAGATTATAGCCTTGCTGGCTCAACTGCCCGATTTGTGGCGATTGACGTTCAATCTGTACGAAATTGAAGGCTACTCGCACGAAGAAATTGCTCATTTACTGGCTATTCCGATGAGTAGCTCCCGAGTTTATCTGACACGTGCCAAGCAGCGCTTAAGAGAATTGCTTCGAGAGGAAGGTTCTGTCCGTACGGCTATGCCCATCTATTATGTTCCAACTGCTACCCATTCAGGTGACCCAGACTGGCGTCATTTTCGGGAAAGATTAGATAGTTATGAACCTATGCCTGATGGAGACGCCTGGCAACGGTTCGAACGGGTACAACAACGGCAGCATCAGCACAGGCGGTGGCAAACGGCTAAACTAATCGTACTGGTAGCGGTTGGGGTGGTCTGTGAAAAATCGCAGGCTCCCGGTCATTTCTGGCCTAAATCACAAGTCCGTGTGACGAGCTCAACCACACGTTTGCCATCTAGTTCAGCCGGAGTTAATTCACCCACAACAACCTATTATAAGCAAGGGGCTAAAACGGACCAAACGGCTGTGGCTATGCACGATCAGCCTGGAGAAGAGCATCATCCGGTGGATTCGAAAGAAAATAGTCTGTCGTCGATTTCGAATCAAACGCCGTCTTTCGATCTGGAGAAATCCTCTAGAGAAAGACCAAAAGACTCAATAGCGTCAACAAATGGAACGACTTCCAGTGTAAACAGACGTTTGCCCGAATCGTTGGCTGATCCTGAGGCTACAGCTTTCATCGAAAAGAGAATAGCTCGTAAGGTCACGGCTACTGGTCGAAATACAAGGCCCAATAGGGCTAAAGCACCTGTCGTCTCTTCGACTGAATCGGGTGGTCGATTTAGACAAATGAACAATCGAGGTGCTAGCAAAAATCGATTGACGAAACAATCCAGATTTTACGCCAGTAGCTATCAACCAACAGCAACAAATCAGACGGCTATTTACTCATTGGTGTTTACTGAAACAGATGAGAAAGCGGCCGAGCTAATTACCATTAATGAACGTTTTCTATTACCTATAAACAAGCTTCTGGCAAAGCCATTTTTGCATAATCGAATCCCTACCAACCAGGCGGTTGTGGTGCGTGCCTTGTCGATAGAGAGACCCCAATTAGTAGCTTCTAAGCATTCCATAAATGTAGGGGTTCTAGGTGGAGTACAGGCAGTTTATACGCCCACAATGAACCAATCTTTTGGTGTAACCGGTGGTATATGGGCCGACTGGCAACTGAATCGAAAACTCGTTATTGAAATGGGACTATCGATAGCTCGTCCGCAACTCATGCAGGCTGGTAATGGACTGATAACTCAGGATTCGCTAAACCGACGTGAGTTAGTTCAGCAGACGTATCAATGGTGGACTATGACTTTGCCCCTGACTATCCGTTATCGTATCGTGGAAACCAAACGCGTGAGTTGGTGGGGAGCCTTAGGAGTATCCTCTGGGCTTACATTTGGCGAAACACAACGAAGCGATTATCGACTTACTTCCTTTACAAGTAATCCCACAGATTCGAGCCATCATGCCAGCAGTTCCACAGATCAAGTTATCCAGTTCAAGTCGACCAGTGTACTCCTACAACCGTTTCGTTGGCTAACAGTATCCTCAGGCGTCCGACTCCTGACGGTCGGAAAACAGGAATGGTGGATGGAGCCTTATTTTAGTTACCCAATTGGTGTTACAACTTCCGAATCGCTTCGTGTCAGCATGGCCGGTATTCGATTGCGGCTGCGTTTGCTGAAACTGAATTGATTTTAACGGGAAAACCGGTCGGAGATATCAACGGCCACCCGGCAACTAACGCCGTGGCGTAGAGACTGCGCTCAACGGGGCACACCGACTGATAGCTCAATGAAAGCCAACAGCAGTAGCCATTTCGCTAGGAAAAAGATAATAGGTTGTTGCCAGAAAAGGGAGATAGCCAGACGTGGCATGCGAAAACGTGATGATGACATTAAGCAATACCTAGTAGAACACTGAATCAGCGTTAGGCCTAATAGGTGCCATCATCCCTACAAAAGGGCGGTTGGGTCAGGAAGATACCATTTCCCGTATTGGGTAGAAAAGCAGCTATTTATAGAGAAAGGGCAATAGCGTTACGACAAAGGTTGCTCTGTTAGCAGGTAATAGAGATTGACCATACATGCGTCATTGAGGGATAATCCGGAGTACGGCATCAGGCGAATTAGTCAGCACATATAAAGCGCCATCTGGGCCCATTTTTAAATCGCGGATGCGACCGTATCCTTTCAGTAAAATTTCCTGTTCGATAACCTTATCGTGGTCAATAACCAGCCGCCGGATTTCTTCGAACTTGAGTGCGCCAACGAGCAGGTTATTGGCCCACTTGCCAAATGTTGGGTTAGTTATAAATTCGATGGGGCAAACGGCAATAGAAGGTGTCCAATACGTAATGGGTTGTTCCATACCTTCTTTGCAGGTCTCTCTGGATATGATGCTGCCGTTATAATCGATGCCGTATGTAATAACCGGCCATCCGTAGTTAGCTCCTTTTTTCAGGATATTTAATTCGTCTCCTCCTTGTGGGCCGTGCTCACTGGCATAAATTGATCCCGTTACTGGGTGTTGAGCGAGCCCCTGTACGTTTCGGTTGCCCCAACTGTATATGGCTTGTAAATCACCTTCTTTTCCATAAAGAGGATTGTCTTTTGGAATAGAACCATCGCTGTTGATGCGATAAACCTTGCCCGAAGGCCTTGACAATATCTGTGAATCCTGAGCCCGATTCATATCTCCGATCGTAAAATAGAGGTAGCCCTGTTTATCAAACAGAAATCGGCACCCCCAGCGCGTTCCACCAGTAACCTGGAGGGAGTCGGCCACCTGAAATAACGACTGCTCGTCGACCCACTGATGAGCCTTAATTTTCCCCCGAACAACCTTGGTCATGCCGGGCGTCGTTTTATCCGGGCTGTTTTTTGAATTATGGCTAAAGGCCAGATATATCCAGCCGTTTTGGGCATACGCCGGGTCAAGTGCCAAATCCATTAGTCCGCCAACATTGTCATAGGCATAAGTTTTAGGCAGATCTGTTATGGGTTGATTATCAAGTTTACCGTTGACCATCCAATACAGATCACCGAATTTTCCGGTGATTAGGGCGTGGCTGGCATCAACAAACTCAAGTCCCCAGGGCCCTTTTAACCCCTCCGTAACGAGTTTTTCAATCTTAAGTGAATAAAGTTTTGTTTTGACCTTAAGGGGTAGTTCGTTTTTGCGAACAATTTCTGGATTCGTTTGAGCTTTGAGAATATAATCCGTAACAGCTTCGATCTGAGCGGACGACAGCGTCCCTTCCCACTGGATCATCTCCGTTTTGGGAATGCCATTTCGGATTGTGTTCAGGATTGAATTTCGATCTCCACCGTGTTTCCAGTCCTTTTTGATTAGCGCAGGCGCCACACTTCCCTGCATTTGGGCACCATGACAACCAGCACAATAAGTGCTATAAATATTCTCGCCAGTTTGCGCAGATGAATCACCAGGCATAGCCAGTAAAAAACAAACGCTTACAAGGAATGGCCGAAATACCGTGGCTGCTATGGATGCTTTATTCATTACCTGGCCGATTTAGCTGTTTTTTGGATTAGTTCTCTGCGTATGTTTTATCAACACAATTTTACAAATGAATAGTTGGATTGCCTGAAGGATGCTGGAAAGTAGGTTGTTTTTCAAGGTATATACGTAGATAATTTCTTCATCTATCTTTGGTTAAAAAGTAAATGATTTCATCTATGCGACACTATTGGTGGAAAGCCTTAACGGTGATTATTCTAGCTTATGTATTCATCGCTGGCCTGATTCAACCTGTTCCCCGACTTCCTATTTTGCATGAAGCGATCCGGAACGCGTTTTTTCATCCTCCGTGCTGGATTGCGATGATGGCGATGCTTTTGCTGTCAACTAGTTACTCCATTCGATATTTACGGAAGGGAAACATAGATGACGACATCGTTGCCCTTGAGTTTGCAAACACCGCTATTTTATTTGGTATTCTGGGCTGTATTACCGGTTCGGTCTGGGCCTATTTTGCCTGGGGCGATTTATGGCCTAATGATCCGAAAACGAACGGGGTAGCGGTAGGTATGCTACTTTACTTGGCTTATTTTGTATTACGAAGCTCCTTTGACGATGAACAACGACGAGCCCGGATTTCGGCGGTCTATAACATTTTCGCTTTTGCCGTATTTATTCCTCTGATTCTGATTTTGCCGCGTTTAACGGACTCCCTTCATCCTGGAAACGGAGGAAATCCCGGTTTTAATCAGTATGACTCAGATGCGTCTATTAAGGCCATTATTCGACCCGCGTTTATTGGTTTTACATTGCTGGGTCTTTGGATAACACAGCTCCGGGTTCGGCTTCGCCGACTGGAAATACACCTGGAAGACAGTCAGGAAGAAGCAAAGACAATGGATGTTCAACAAAACCACTAAACGCATTACCGATGAATCTTACCGAATTACTACGCAGTGATGGAAAACTATGGGTTGTTGTCACAGTCGTCCTGATTGTCTTATTAGGCTGGTTTTTTTATTTGCTCCGTACCGGCCACCGAGTCGATAAAATCAGAAAAAAGTATCGAGTTTGATTCTGGATGAAGGGCTACTTTGTCATTTAGATAGCTTCTTCGGTTTATGCCCAAGAATCGACTAAAATCAGTGGTCAAATTCCGCTGCCTATTCAGCAATAGAACTTGACCACGGATTTTCTCATTTACTAACTTGTTGTACGTTTACATGACTGGCTGCTTCTATGATGAAAGCGGCTACTTTCTCTGGCTGCGAAACCATTGGCACATGGCTGGTTTTGAGCGTCAGCGTTGCGGCCTTTATCTTACTGGCAAACTGCCGCTGTAGGTCCGGATTAATCATGCAGTCCTCACTAGCCACAATGTACCAGGAAGGTTTTAGCCGCCAGGCCGCTTTTGTAATTTTTTCGCCGGTAGCCGAAGCTGCCCATGGGCCTTGGGTTGCCCAGATTATCTTGCGTTCGGCTACAGGTAAATCCTGAGCGAAATCCTCATGGATACCTTTTTGCGTTAGAGAAAGAAAGCCTGCGGCATCGGGTTTAGCCTCACCGAGACCTGGTGCGGGTGGAGCGGTTTGAGACGCATCAACGAGTGACTGTGCATCGTCCGGTGCAAAAGCGGCTACGTAGACCAAACCAGCTACGTTCGGATCGTTGCCCGCTTCGGAAATGACAACACCACCCCACGAATGACCAACCAAAAGCACGGGGCCGTGGAGGGATGCGATGGCGCGTTTAGCAGCCGCTACATCGTCGGCCAGTGATGTGAGTGGATTTTGCACCGCAATGGCGGTAAGTCCTTTGGCTTCCAGTAGTGGAATCACTTTAGACCAGCTCGATCCATCGGCAAAAGACCATGAACGAGGACTACATTGGTTACGCCCGTTTTAATCGATTGAGCGTGGGCTCCTAAAATAGTTGAAAGGGCCATACTAATACCGGTTAATGCGCCAAGAGCGCGGTTTAGGGTGTACATGATTGTGTTTGGTTAAACTAGAGGAAGAGATTAGTTTTTAGTTAGCGTAATCATAACTAAGTGAGTTATGACTAGAATCTGAAATCATCAACTGATTGTCAGTTGTTTATAATGTTATTTTTGTCATCCCGACGCCAGGAGGGATCTTCGGTAAATAACCCGTTGCCGAAGATACCTCCTGATGTCGGGATGACAGAAAACTAGTATAATTCTATTCGTAAATCCTCCCTAATTCACATTAACTAAGTGAGTTTTCTCTGCTCCATTAGGGGCTTAAGAGCGTAGCGTCGGTAGCTGCCCACAGTTACGTTACCCCATCGACATGCCGCCATCTACGATTAGCTCGGCACCTACTACGAATGAGGAATCGTCCGAAGCAAAGAATAGAGCCACCTTGGCAATCTCTTCGGGCCGACCAAAGCGGCCGAGTGGAACGGCCTTAATTATGCCTTGATTCATCTGGCTTAATTGCTGATCGGAAATGCCGAGCTTGGCTGCACTGTGGAGTGACGTATCGACTGGCCCCGGACTAATGGCATTGACGCGTATCTGGCGGGAAATCAGTTCAGTTGATAGATTTTTTGCCAGGGTAAGCAAAGCTCCTTTGGTGGCTGCATAGACACTGGCGCTCGGTGCGCCAACGTGGGCATTGATGGACGTGTTCAGAATGATTGAACCGCCATTTTTGAAATAAGGCAACAAGGATTGAATCGTGAAATAAGCCCCTTTGACATTGGTGTTCATGCTTTCATCGTAGATCGCTTCGGTCATGGTCTCGAAAGGAGCGAATTTGGCTACCCCTGCGTTGACAAACAGAATATCGATACTGGAGAAGTTTGCCTGTACGAAGGTTGCCAAATGATCTGCATTGCCCGGAATGCTGGCATCCCAGACAATGCCATAGGCTTTTTCGCCCAACTCGGCGGTGATTTGGTCGAGGGATTCCTGGCTGCGTCCGGTAATTAGGACAGTGGCGCCCTGAGCGATAAATTCTTTGGCGGTGGCCAGGCCAATACCGCTGCTTCCACCCGTAATGATGGCTACTTTGTTTTGAAGACGATTCATGATGTTGTGTTGAATTAAGGTTGACAGTTTTAAAACGGATACTGTCGGGCGACTTTCTGAACACTCACCCATTGAACGGTCGTCAGTTCTTCCAGAATGAAATCACCCCCGAAGCGACCGGTGCCCGATGATTTTTCGCCCCCAAATGGTGTATGTACTTCGTCGTTGGCCGACTGGTCGTTGATGTGCATCATACCCGTTTCCACCCGGCGGGCCAGTTGCATACCGCGATAAATATCCCGTGTATATAACGCTCCACTTAAACCAAAGTCAGTTGCATTGGCTAGTTCAATGGCTTCCTCATCGTCGGCAAAGGAGACTAGGCCCACGGCTGGCCCAAAAATTTCCTCTTTGAAAACACGCATGTGTTTGGTAACGCCTGATAAAACGGTGGGATGAAGTACATTTCCTTCCGATACGTTTCCCGTTTCAACAACGGCACCATCGGCTACGGCACTTTGCAGAATACCCAGGATACGCTGAACCGATTTATGGTCGATCAAGGGGCCAACTACCGTGTTTTTATTCGCCGGATCGCCGTAGGGAAGTTGCTTTACCCTGGCCACAAACTTGGTCTTGAACTCCTCATACAGGCTTTCGTGAATGAGAATGCGATTGGTCGCCATGCAAACCTGACCCTGATGCAGGAATCGCCCGAACACGGCCCCATCGACGGCTTTATCGACATCGGCGTCATCCAACACCATGAATACATTGTTGCCACCCAACTCCAGTGCCGATTTTTTGAGGCCTTCCCCGGCAATTCGCCCGATTCCTTTTCCTACTGGCGTAGACCCCGTAAACGAGACCATCCGTGAATAGGGATGAGCCGTGAAGTAATCGCCAATGATTTCCGACTTGCCAACTACGACGTTAAACACGCCAGCGGGTATGCCTGCTTCTTCTAACAATTTGGCGATGATGGTTCCGCCCGTAACCAGGGATTGCGAGGCTGGTTTGACGACCATCGTATTGCCAACCGCCAGAGCCGGGGCAATCGTCCGCATGGAGAGGTATAAGGGAAAATTCCAGGGGCTAATGAGGCTGACAATGCCTAACGGTCTTCGGTATACGTACGTTTCTTTCCCATCAATCGTCGATGCGGTAGTACGCCCATGCATACGGGTAGGGAACGAGGACGCTTCAACCAGAATATCGTGTGATTGCTGCACTTCAAGCAGGCCTTTCAAATAGGTACTGCCCGTCTCTCGGGTTAACCAGCCTATGAACTCATCCTGACGTTCCAGCAGAATCGCAGCCGCTTTCAGGAGTATATCCCGGCGAACGAGTGGGTTGGTGGCTGCCCAGGTATAAGAAGCCCGTTTGGCGGCTTCAAAGGCGGCATCGACATCGGCCGTTCCTGCCGAACGAAGCGTATGAATAACTTCATCGGTGAATGGATTCAGGTTATCAACGGTGGCATCCTCCCGCCCAACAACCCATTGTCCATCAATAAATTGCTTATTTAACGCCGTGTAATTGATCTGTGCATGTTGGTCATCAAGGCCAATAGTTGCTTCTAAGGTTAGCATGATAGTAAGGGGTTAAGGGGTGAGGTAAATTTTATTGAACTACCGTTTCCTTCGCAATCCCCTGAAGCAACGTTGTCACTTCCGTTGGCATAGACAGGAACGGACAATGGCTACTGTTAAGCGTATAGGTGCTTTTGATACCTGCCGCTGCCACCATTCGTTTTTGCAGATTCGGACTCACCGCATGGTCCTGCGCAGTGTAGACGTAGTACTTTGCTACTTTACCAAAGTTGGCGGCCGTCAGCGTAACGGGATTGGTGAAGGGAATAAAGGGTTCAGCCCGGTAGTTATCGACCACCTGCTTTTTCACCGCATCCGATCCGTCCTGAATGAAGATCGGTGTTAAATTCTCGGTCTTGATTCCCAGAGTAAGCTGATCGGTGGAGGGGATTAAAGCAGGGCCTAATTGCGACGTACTATCCGTAGAAGCCAGCGCCAGCAGGGATTGTCCATTGGCCGGTAAAAATGCCCCGACATACACCAGTTTGTCGATACGGCTAGGGATTTTTTCCGCAACGGCCGATACAACCATTCCACCCATGCTATGGCCAACCAGAATCACATTTCCCGAGAGCGCATTAATCGCGCCCACAACTTTATCCCGGTAAACGTCCATCGACAGAGTAGCGGGCGCCGTATTATCCGCTCCGTGACCGGGCAGTTCGACTACGACTACGTTTTGGCCTTGCTGCACCAGCTGATCTTTAACCGATTGCCAGGCATAAGGTGCCTGCCAGGCTCCGTGGACGAGCACGAACGTTTTGGGAGCAGGCGTAACAGCGTCATTTTTGGTGCATGACACCAGGGCGAAAAGCAGGGATACAAGTAGGATTGATGAGAGGAGTATCGTTTTCATGAGGAAGTATAGAAAGAGTGAATGAGCGAAAGAGTGTGGAGTAATAATTAGTTGTTGATTTTCAGTGCTTTATTGATGGTTTCTGGCTGAAACAGCCTCTTGTCAATCCAGTTCAGAATGTAGTCGGCGTCTTCTTTCCAGGTTGGCTGGCCCAGTACAAAGTGGTTGCGACCTTCGAATTCTTTGTAGTCGGTGATGGAATCTGAATGCTGGTATTTGCGGTAATTGTCGTAATTGAGCGAGGCCGGAATCGTGTGGTCCGTACTGCCAGAGGTGAGCAGCAGGGGGGCGTGTGGTTTACTAAAATCGACGTGGGCGGCTGCTGTAATAGTATCCCGAACAATGAGTTTGGATTCAGGTAGGGCGAACTGATAGTACCCGTCTTTCTGCTGTTGGAGCGGCATGCCATTGGTAAAGGCATATTGCCAATCCTTGAACGACATCATGTATGTTTCTTTGGTAGACGTGAAAAAGCCCAACGGTCCCCAACCCGCTTTCAAAAACGATAGCTTAAACGTGAAAATGCCCTGTGGCGGAACCGAGTGAATGGCAATGCCCGCTGCGCCAAGACCCCGTTGTAACAAAAGCTGAACCATCAGGCCGCCAATAGAATGGCCAATCAGGATAGGTTTTTCTGGCAGTTGCTCCACAATCTGGGCGTAATAATTCGTCAGGTCGGCTAGGCGATTGGACGCGATCTCGGAATCTGGATGCCGGTTTCGTAAGACTTCGGCGGGGGCATCTTTGTGTGGCCAGGGAGGAGCGATGGTGGTGTAACCCTTCTGTTCGAAATAGGCTTGCCATTCCTTCCAGCAATCGTTGCTAACAAATGCGCCGGTGATAAAGACGATGGTTTTGGGACGGGTAATTTTCATGATCGTTTTAGTTTACTTGGTTGAAACACCTAAACCAAACGAAAGGCCAATATTTTAAAGATTTAAAAATCAGGTAGTTATGATTTTGTGCCAAAAGTTTTAGCTACTGAATATCGTTGGACAACGAGCGTAACAACGATATATCGTTGCGGGTGGCTTAACCATTCGATATAGAACGTTACCAAATCAGTTGAAAAAGCTGGATATTTATTGGTTATGTGTTGATAGACAGTAAGTTAGTTTACTTATCGTCGTCGTCTTCCAGCGCATTACCCGCGATGGCCTGGTTTATGTATTCGTAGCCGAAAGAAAAATAATGAAGAGACTGTTGTTGGTTACCTGTCTTATAGGATGTTCACTATTGACAGCGTCTGCCCAAACGCAAACGGGCGATTCGTCTCGGGAATTACTGGTCCGTTTGCAGAAAAGTAAGCCGGATACCCAGCGCGTTCATGTGTTGCAGGATTTGGCTACCTATTACATGTTCAAACCGAACGCGCAGGCGGCCGATATGGATAGTGCAATGGCAGTGGCCCGACAAGCTGAACGGTTGAGCATGAAGCTACACGATCCAAAAGGACAGGCAATCAGCTACATTTTGTATGCCCGTGTGTACAACCATGATGGAAAGAAGGAGCAGGCCAAAGCGCTGGTGCGGAAAGCCATTACAATTTTTTCCAATGCCCATTATCTGGATGAACTGGGCGAGGCTTACTTTGAACTCGGAAGCTATTCTCCGCTAATTGGCGCTGGGCTGGCCGAACGAATAAAGATGGCAGAACTGGCCCTGTCGACGTTTCAGCAATCGGGAAATAAACTCAAACAGGCCAATTGCAATAAGGAACTCGGCGATTTGTACCAGGTCGAAGGCAATAATAGTAAGGCGTTGGCTTCGCTTCAGCAGGCGTTGACCCTATACAAAGCCGTTGGCAAAGGTAGGTTACAGGGTGTGTATGATTTATTAGGCCAGGTTTCCGGCGAACTTGGCGATTATAAGGAAGCGATCCGGTACGGACTATTGGCGGTTCAAACGGCCGAACAATCCGGCGATTCGACCATGCTACTGGCTACCATTTATAATCGCCTGGGTATCACCTATCAGAACCTGAAAGAACTCAAACTGGCTAATCAGTATTTTAGAAAGTCGATTGCCATTGCTGAGATCTATAATGACATTGGGGCCATCTGTATCCTGGCAACTAATATCAGCGATACCTACGTATTGCTTCATCAACCAGCGGCTGCGCTTACTTTTTTACGGACTATTGTCAAAAAATATACGCTGCCCGATCTGGCTAGCCAAATCTATATTACAGGCCAATTTATTAACGCCTATATGCCCGGCAAGCAGTATACGCTGGCCCAGCCTTATAGCGATCGACTCGTCAGATTATCCGAAAACCGGGAACGCATCGATAATGAAACCCAGCTCTATGCCTATGGGATGCTGATTCGTTTTTTCATCGCTACCCAACAGTACAAACAGGCTGACAAATACCTGCTGATTCACCGGATGTTATCGGAGAAAATGGGGTCGCTGCGCAGTTTGTCGATCAATCATTTATGGACATTTAAAGTAGACTCGGCTCAGGCTAATTATTCGTCCGCCATTACGCATTACCAGCATTACAAAGCCTTGAACGACTCCTTGTTTACCGAGTCAAAAAGTAAGCAGATCGCCTTGCTCCAAACCCAGTTCGATACCAAAAAGAAAGACCAGGATATTCAATTGAAAGGCCAGCATATTGAGTTGTTGAAGAAGCAGAGTGAGTTGCAAATCAATGATTTAAATCGGACAAGGATCTTGCGAAACGTCACGTTTATTGTTATCGCGCTGCTGCTGATTATTCTGGCGTTAGTCTACAATCGGTATCGGCTCAAGCAACGAAGTAATGCCATTCTGGAGGCCCATCAGAAAGAAATCAACGACCAAAATCAGTCGCTTCAGCGGTTACTTACCGAAAAGGAGTGGCTGCTCAAAGAGATTCATCACCGGGTAAAAAACAACCTGCAAATCGTAATGAGTCTGTTGAATACGCAATCCGCTTACCTGACCGATGAAGCCGCCATGCTGGCCATCCGCGATAGTCAGCATCGGGTTCAGGCCATCTCACTGATTCACCAAAAGCTCTACCAATCTGAAAACCTGTCGTCTATCGATATGTCGACGTACATCCGGGAACTTGTCGAATATCTGCGGGATTTCTTCAGTACGGGTCAGCGTATTCGGTTTGAAACGCATATTGAGCCGGTTAAACTAGGGGTGTCCTATGCGGTACCCATCGGATTGATTCTCAATGAAGCCATTACCAACAGTATCAAGTATGCGTTTCCTGGCAATAAATCGGGTCAGATCGTTATTTCATTCCAGCATACAGGCGGTATGAATTATTTGCTCACCATTGCTGATAATGGGATTGGGTTACCAGCCAACATGGATAGCCAACAACACGATTCGCTGGGACTGAGCCTGATGCGTGGACTCAGTGACGACATTGATGGCCACTTTACGATAGCGAACGACAACGGTACGCTTATCAACATCAGCTTTGTCTACGAACCAACTGACCAGCCAGAATCAGCTAGCATTTCCCCAAACCTTCCTTTTGAAACGACTGCGTTATGAACCAATCCATACTTATTGTTGAAGATCAGTTTATTGAAGCTAACGACCTGCGGTTAATGCTGCAAAAGGCGGGTTACCGGGTTACCGGTATCGCCCGTTCGGTTCCCAATGCGCTGGAACTCATCGGGCAGGAAAAGCCGGATGTTGTGTTGCTGGATATTTTTCTGAAGGGTCCGCTGACCGGCATTGATCTGGCCAAACAATTAAAAGAGGATGCGATCCCGTTTATTTATCTCTCGGCCAACTCCACGGAGGATGTTTTGACGGCAGCCAAAGCGACCCAACCCGACGGTTTTTTAGTCAAACCCTTTCGGGAGAAAGATGTGCTGGTCACACTCGAAGTCGCTAAGTATCGGCATGAACATAGTCAGGAAGCCAGTTTCCGCCGGGGCGCTCAGCTCTTGAAACAACTCACCAAACTGCTGGCAGAGCCCGTTGACTGGGAGCAGAAATTACTAAACATAGGGAAGGCGATTCAACCATTCATTCCCTTTGATTATATGGCGACTGGCTTTGCCGAAGCCAATACAACTGCGTATACCGATCAGGGTTATCTGCGAATCGGTTTTGACGAATACCAGCTCGTGGGGCCAAACGAGCTAATGGTTATGACGAATCTAAAGAGGCATGAACTGGCTGTATTGCAGGCAAAAACACCCATCGAAACCGAAGCAATCTGGTATGACGAGCACGGGTTTAAGCGAGCCTGTCAGTTACCGTCCATCCGAAAATTGATTGCCGATACGTTTTTGATGCGTTCTCACCTGGTGCTGCCGCTGGTTGTACCGAGTGGTGAACAGTTTAATTTCTCGTTTTATAGTCGTCGTCCAGATGCCTATCAGGAAGAACATAGTACCCTGTTTAGTCAATTAAAACCCGTACTGACCACGGCCATTGAAAACCGGCTGAATGCGAATCCCAAAACTTCGACTGTAATCTCCACTCCATCAACCGAGTCCATTTCTCAAGCGTCAGACAGTCTTTCCAGTCCGACTACATTCGAGGGTATTGTGGGTAGTAGTCACTTGCTGTTGACGGTTTTCGATCATCTGTCGCTGGTTGCCCCTTCCGATACATCGGTCCTGATTTTGGGCGAGAGCGGGACTGGCAAAGAACGTATTGCGTCTACGATTCATAACCTCTCTCCCCGAAAACGCAAACCCCTCATTCGGGTCAACTGCGCTACCTTGCCCGTCAATCTGATTGAATCTGAGCTATTTGGCCACGAAAAAGGATCATTCACGGGCGCCACCGAAAAGCGAATCGGCCGGTTTGAACAGGCTGACGGAGGGACAATCTTTCTGGACGAAATAGGGGAGATGCCGGTTGAGCTACAGGTTAAGTTGCTGCGGGTATTACAGGAAAAAGAGATTGAACGCATCGGGGGCCAGTCGTCCATTAAAATCAACGTGCGCATTATTGCGGCCACCAACCGCAATCTGGAAAAAGAAGTAGCCGAGGGTCGTTTCCGGCTCGATCTGTATTATCGACTGAATGTTTTTCCCGTTTCGCTGCCACCGTTGCGGGATCGAAAAGAAGATATACCGGCTCTTGTTCAGCACTTTATCCGGCAGTATAATCAGAAAACGGGCAAGAAAATCACGGGGCTGTCGGCTCAGGCATTGAGTACGTTACAGTCGTACCACTGGCCGGGCAACATTCGGGAACTGGAACACCTGATTGAGCGAAGCGTGCTGCTCACAAAAGGAACGCTGATTGAGGAGGTAGGCTTGCTCAACATGGGTCAACCGACGGTATCAACGACGCCCGAAGAGCATCGGATCAAAACCATCGATGAAAATGAGCGGGATCATATCATTGCCGTACTCAAAAAATGCAATGGCCGTATCTGGGGCGCTGGCGGAGCCGCTGAAATGCTGAATGTTCCTCCCACAACCTTAAATTCTAAAATGAAAAAGCTAGGCATTCGCAAAGAGTATATGGACAATCATTAGATATGAGAAACCATTATGGAGTAAGTAAGCCGCTATCTGTCAGCCAATGGCGAATGCGGCCAAACCATTCGTCGAATGTCGGAGTTTTGCCGAAACCGTGCTCCCCTTTTTGGTAGATATGCAAGTCGGCCGGAATACCATTTTGCAGGAGAGCTTCATAAAAGACCAGGCTATTTTTGACGGGAACCTTCGAATCGTCACTCGCATGCGTGAGGAAGGTTGGCGGTGTGGCTTTATCAACTTGTAATTCATTGGAATAGCGCTGAATTTGATCCGGTTTCGGCGATTTCCCCAGCAGGTTTTTGCGGGATTTGGCGCTACCGATTTCCGCGGACAGGCTAATGACCGGATAAATCAGAATCATAAAATCCGGGCGGAGATTTACCGCTTCTGGATTGTCGATCACCGGCTGTTGAAAATGGGTTCCGGCTGTAGCTGCCAGATGACCGCCTGCCGAAAAACCCATAATTCCGACTCGTTTTGAATCAAGACCCCACTCAGTCGCGCGTTGGCGAATGATTTTCAGCGCCTGTTGGGCATCCTGCAACGGGCCAATGGACGGATCAATCATCGTTTTTTCGCTGGGTAGCCGATACTTCAATACAAAAGCCGCCACGCCTAGTTTGTTGAAAGCGTCGGCAATATCGAAGCCTTCCCGCTTCATTACCAGCGTTTCATAACCACCGCCAGGGCAGACAATCACAGCAGCACCAGTAACCTTTTCTTTGGATGGCAGAAAGATCGTGAGTGTCGGTTGGACAACGTTGGATACACTCTGGTCGGGTCGTTTGATTTCATGGACGTCCGATTGTTTTGCATTGGGTATTGGGCCAGTATATAAGGGGATTTCTTGTTGAGCCAGTCCGATGAGCGCAGACAGGCAGCAATAGCCGCTTAGCAATAGTTTTCGAATCATAAATAAGCCAGAGTCGTTGTTAAGATTTACAGTTCACGGTTAGTAACAAGTCTATTTCGCAATTTAATCTGGAAGCATTTTTACGAGAAGAGTTACTGCATGAGCGTAGTCGATCAGGGCTATTTATCCGGCCAGATGATTAACCAAAGTTGTTGCCGTTAGCAATAAAATAGAAAAACCGTTTAGCGCGTGGACGTGGAAAAACGGCAAGTTGACAATCAAAGTCGGAAGTTTACAGAAGAATCCATTAACAAACGGCTTTCTCGTCTATCAATAAGCGTTATGAAAAGACTATTTTTAGCGTGCTGTCTCCTTGTTTCTTCGTTGGCATTCGGGCAACAACAACCAAGTCGAAACCGGCTTTTCGACTCGGACTGGCGATTTTTGAAGGACAGTACCGTCCAGGCTGAACAGCCTGCCTATAATGACGCCAATTGGCGAAAATTAGACCTACCTCACGACTGGAGCATGGAGGACTTGCCTAATCAGGTAACAGGACCGTTCTCCCAAGCAAGTGTTGGCGGTACGTCTACGGGCTATACGGTAGGCGGAATAGGCTGGTATCGAAAATCCTTTACGCTTAGTTCGTCGGAAAAAGGAAAGTCGGTTCTGATTCAGTTCGATGGGGTGTATACCGAGACGGATGTGTGGTTGAATGGCCACCACCTGGGCTATCATCCCTATGGTTATACACCTTTCAGTTATGATCTAACACCCTATTTGTCCCCATCAGGCACTAAGAACGTGCTGGCTGTTCGGGTAAAAAATCTGGGCCAAAATAGCCGTTGGTATACCGGTTCGGGTATCTATCGACACGTCTGGTTAACGGTTGCCGAATCCGTGCATATTGCCCCGCTAGGTATTTCCATCACTACTCCTCAGATTACCGAAAAATCAGCTCAGGTACAGCTTGTTGCGACGATTGACAATGCTAGTGGAAAGTCGATGCCGATTGTCTTGCAAACGCAATTAATTGCACCGAATGGTAAACCGGCAGGTACTGTGTCTCGGCAGACAGTAACCGTATCGGCTACCGGTCAAGCGGAGAGTAAACAGATGCTAAGGTTGGACAGTCCACAGCTATGGTCGCCCGAAACGCCCTACTTGTATAAAGCTAAGGTAGTCATCTGGCAAGGAACGAAACGGCTGGATAGCGTAATGACTACGTTTGGTATTCGGTCGATTGAGTTTAGTGCTAGTCGAGGCTTTGTGCTGAATGGAAAACGGGTTTTATTGAAAGGTGGTTGCATTCATCACGATAACGGCCCGCTGGGAGCCGCAGCCATCGATCGGGCCGAAGAGCGAAAGATAGAACTGCTGAAAGCCAATGGGTTCAACGCCATTCGTACTAGCCATAATCCGCCTTCCAGCGCTTTACTGGACGCCTGCGACCGCCTGGGCATGCTGGTTATCGACGAAGCGTTCGACATGTGGCAACGTCCCAAAAAGCCACAGGATTACCATCGCTTTTTCGACACGTGGTGGCAGCGTGATTTAACTGCTATGATTCAACGCGACCGAAATCATCCGTCCATCATTCTCTGGAGTATCGGGAACGAAATCAACGAGCGGGCTGATCCATCCGGGCTGGAGATCACGAAAAAACTGACGGATGAAGCGCATCGGTTAGATCCAACACGCCCAGTCACCGAAGCACTTTGTGTGTTTTGGGAGCATCCCAAAAAAGTCTGGGAAGATTCCGACAAGGCCTTTGCGATCCTGGATGTAGGCGGTTATAACTACGAATGGAAGCACAACGAATCGGATCATCAGCGTCATCCCGAGCGGATTATCGTGGGTACTGAAACCTTTGCCAAAGAAGCGTTTGAAAACTGGCAGCAAGTCGAGAAACACCCCTATGTCATCGGCGATTTTGTCTGGACCGCCATGGATTACATGGGCGAGACGGCGATTGGCCATACGATTATTCAGCCGAAAGCGGATAAAGATAGTACAAAGGCGGTGTTACCCTGGCCCTGGTTCAATGCCTGGTGCGGTGATCTGGATTTGATTGGAAGTAAAAAGCCGCAATCCTACTACCGCGATGTTGTCTGGCGAAACCGGCCAATCGCTATGGCTGTCCATAGTCCTATTCCCGACGGTATGAAAGAAACCGTCACCAATTGGGGTTGGCCTGACGAACAGCAAAGTTGGTCCTGGGCAAGTACCGAAGGTAAACCACTTCAGGTACGGGTTTTCTCGCGCAGTCAGTCGGTCCGGCTGGAATTGAATGGCAAACTCATTGGCGAGCAGCAAATTCCCGACAGCACTATCACGGCAACCTTCAGTGTTCCATACGATCCGGGCGTCTTAAAAGCGACTAGCTATGCTAACGGCAAGCCAACGGGCACTGTCGAATTGCGCACTGTGGGTAAACCGCACCACCTTCGTTTAACAGCCGACCGGACGGCTATAAACGCTAGTCGTAACGACCTGTCGTACGTAACGGTTGAAGTGCTGGACGAACAAGGTCAGGTGATTCCAACGGCGAATCTTCCTGTCACCTTCCAACTGGCAGGAGACGGCGAATTGGCGGGTGTGGCCAATGGAAATCCAACGGATTTGAGCAGTTTTCAACAAGCCCGAAAAACGACGTTCCGGGGTCGGTGTTTAGCCGTTGTTCGTCCAAAAGGATTGGCTGGAAGCGTCACACTAACAGCCAGTTCGCCCAATTTGCAATCGGGGCAGTTGATCATTAACGTACGCTAATCAGAATCACTTATTTTGTTGCTTTAGCGGTTAGTAGCCACTCATAGGGGTTTATTGGCAAAGGAAGTCCGTTCGGCTGAATTTGCAGATACATCAGATGCAGATGTGTTGGCGAGCGGGTTTTGTAGGCATTGAACCCCGTTCGCCCCATTTCGGCGAGTTTTTCGCCGGCGTGAACCCACTGGCCCGGCGATACATCTACTTCGCTATTGTGTGCGTAATAAAATAGTCCGTGAAGCGTAGGGTCATACACCCAAATCCAATTTCCGCCCCGATACTCGGAACCGGGTTTCCAATCAGTTTCGATGGCTAATACCAGCCCTCGACTCATGGCTAGTATGTCTACAGGTTTGCTTGTTCGATCGTCGATATTGTCCTGATTACGATCGCTGATAAAAATATCCTGTGCTGGATGGCTTCCCCGCACGTTATAATCAAACAGGTCAAAGCCATTGCCCCGATAACCTTCGCCGTGCGAACCGCCAATGGCACTACTCGAATAACCGCGTATGGGAAACGAAAAATATTGCCCCGTTCGGCGCAGACTGTCGCGCTGGAGCGAATCCTGCTTATAACTCTCCATACTCCGAAACCGAGCTTGCAGGTTGTTCATAATGCTACTGAACTGAAGCCGTGCGGAATCAGGTGTAATGGATTGCTCTCGAATTTGTGTGTATAAGGTCTGGAACTGTTGGCAATAGGTATACAATGTGGGTTCGTCTGTGTTGCTGCTAACAACCTGCGATGAAGCGGCATTGAGCCCCCCAATTAATAATGCCCCTACAATGCCCAGTACTCGCATGAACGAAATTACGTCAATCTTCACTACGCTAATTTTTCGATTAAGTGGCCAAAAATACACAAAGTCATGCGACAGGCCTATGAAAAGATGACTCAAACTAGACAGAAGCATTGATCATCTGGATAGAATACATTAACCGAAAGAGACAGAATTTTACATGTAAAGTCACCAGATAACTACATCTGCAAAGTTATTGGGCTTAGTGAAAAAATATTTTTTACCGACACAGGAAAAATCTCAAATTCATTTGGAAATAAATTTTATTGTGTCGTTATTCGCCCAAATTTAAAACAAACAATGCAAACAGGAACTGTAAAATTCTTTAATGAAACCAAAGGGTTTGGCTTCATTAAACCCGATGAAGGTGGCGAAGATATTTTTGTACACGCTTCCGGTCTCATCGACCAAATCCGTGAAAACGACAAAGTTAAGTTCAATGTCGAGCGCGGTAAGAAAGGCCTAAACGCCGTTAACGTCGAAATAGCTTAATTGTAAGATATAAAGACAACCGTTGTAAAAAACATGCCAGATGGCATGTTTTTTTTTGCCCTGTCGGTTCGTAGAGCCATTTTTGTGGCCACAAACAAAGAGTCAGAAAGTGGTCAGGTATTGGCAAGGTTTAGTCAGAAGTAGTCAGGTGCTGTATGTGTAGAAACGCAATTATTGACAACGCTTGACCATTTTTGACAATATCTGACTACCTCCTGACCTGTTCTACAATACCTGACAGTTCGTATGACCCAATTGCCTGAACAACGTGTGGCTGCCCGACTCGGCCTCAATGCCCGGTCGGTAGCCGCTACGATCGAATTACTCAACGGCGGAGCGACCGTTCCCTTTATCGCCCGCTATCGAAAAGAAGCAACCGCTTCAACTACTGGTATACCGCTCGACGAAGTACAGATCGGCCAGATTAAGGAAACCTACCAGAAGTTACTGGAACTTGACAAACGGCGGGAGGCTATTCTAAAGTCTATTGATGAACAGGGAAAGTTGACGACCGATCTACGCCGGAAAATCGAAGCGACCGATTCGCTCATCGACCTCGAAGATCTTTACCTACCGTACAAACAGAAGCGGAAAACGCGGGCTATCATTGCCATTGAACGCGGGTTAGAGCCGCTTGCCAATGTGATTGTTGGCCAGCGGGAATCAAATCTCGAACGAGTCGCCCAACGTTACCTTTCTGACGCTGTTCCGACCGTGGCTGATGCCTTACAGGGCGCTCGCGATATTCTGGCCGAACGAATCAGTGAAGATGCTGATGCCCGACAACGCATTCGTAACTTATTCGAGCGAGAAGCCATTATTCGTTCGACGGTAAAAAAAGGGAAGGATATAGAAGGGATAAAATTTAAGGACTACTTCGATTTCGCTGAGCCGCTTCGACGGGTGCCTTCGCACCGATTGCTGGCGTTACGTAGGGGGAGAGGCTGAAGGTTTCTTGGCTGTAAGTATCGGGCCAGACGAAGACGCGGCTATAGAACGGCTTGAACGACAATTTGTGGCCGAACGGTCGGGGACGGCAGATTGCAAAGAACAGGTTTCGCTTGCCATTCGTGATGGCTACAAACGATTGCTTAAACCCTCACTCGAAACAGAGTTTGCGAACTTTTCCAAAGAAAAAGCGGATGCCGAAGCCATTCGGATCTTTGCCGATAACCTGCGTCAGTTGTTACTGAGTTCACCGTTAGGACAGCAACGCGTGCTGGCTATTGATCCGGGGTATCGAACAGGTTGCAAAACCGTTTGCCTGGATGCGCAGGGTAATTTGCTGACAGATACAGTCTTGTATCTGAGCCAGTCTGAAGGACAGCGGCAGCAAGCGGCCCAAACGGTGCAGAAACTGGTTAGCCAATATAAAATCGAGGCTATTGCCATTGGAAACGGTACCGCCGGACGTGAGACGGAGGAATTTGTGCAAGGGTTGAAATTAGCCACTGCCTCAGGCGAAACCCTGCCCATTTTCATGGTTAGCGAGCAGGGGGCATCTATCTATTCGGCGTCGGAAGTAGCTCGTAGTGAATTTCCTGACCATGACGTTACGGTTCGGGGAGCTGTTAGCATCGGTCGCCGTCTTATGGACCCACTGGCCGAATTGGTAAAGATTGATCCTAAGTCAATCGGGGTTGGCCAATACCAGCACGATGTTGATCAAACCGATTTAAAAACCAGTCTGGATACCGTCGTTGAAAGTTGCGTAAACCAGGTGGGAGTGTCGTTAAATACAGCCAGCGCATATCTGTTGCGCTACGTTTCGGGGCTCGGACCACAATTGGCTGGTAATATTGTTGCCTACCGGGCCGAGCATGGAGCCTTCACATCGCGCGATCAGCTCAAAAAAGTGCCTCGCCTTGGTCCGAAAGCGTTTGAGCAATGTGCAGGCTTTTTACGAATCGAAGGCGCTAAAAACCCACTGGACAATAGCGCGGTTCATCCCGAACGTTACGCCGTTGTCGAACGCATGGCTACCGATGTAGGCAGTACGGTTATCGACCTGATCCGTAAGGCCGATCTGCGTCAGCAAATCAAGACCGAACGCTACGTGACAAACGAGGTTGGCTTACCCACGCTACGCGATATTCTGACCGAATTGGCCAAGCCCGGACGCGATCCACGCGAACAACTTTCGGTGTTTGAATACGATGCGCGCGTTCGATCCGTTGATGATTTACACGAGGGCATGGTACTGAATGGGGTCGTTACTAACATTACCGCCTTTGGTGCCTTTGTTGATATTGGCGTTAAGCAGGATGGTTTGGTGCACGTATCGCAATTAGCCAACCATTTTGTATCTGACCCTAAAACGGTTGTTAAAGTGTACCAGAAAGTAAAAGTTAAGGTCATGGAGGTCGATAAAGCTCGCAAACGCATTGCTTTATCCATGAAATTTTAATAGGTTGCTAGTATCATTATTCAGCTCTATACGATTTTTAAAACCGTATAGAGCTACAACAAGAACCCTAATCCCATTCTGTATGCAACTACGCTGGCTCCGGGAACAGTTATACCCCGTACTGCTGAGTGCCTACCTTTTGTCAACGCTTTCGGCCTGCGAAGCTCTTCGCTCCTCTGGCCCATCTGTCAGCCGTCGTCCATCATCGTCAAAACCGGTTGCCCGTCGAACTCCAACGGGTAAAACTCCCGCTCGTCCCCCTTCTGTACCCGCAAAACCTGCCGGTAAAGTGGTTGATGTGCGTACATACGAAGATCGGTACGTGCCTGAAGTGGTCAAGATTGCACGTACCTATACGGGTACACCTTATCGCTCAGGTGGCAACACAACGGATGGGATCGACTGTTCGGGCCTGGTATACGCAGTTTTTAACACGGTGGGTTTGAAAATGCCCCGGATTTCGTGGCAGCAGTCGGAAGTGGGGCATGAAGTAGAGGTCAATGAAATTTTGCCCGGCGATCTAATTTTCTTCGTGCCGGACAAAGGGCAAGCTGGCTATGTGTCGCATACGGGTATTGTAACAGAGGTGAATGGTGCACAAAATATCCGATTCATTCATGCCTCATCATCGCGTGGTGTTCGAGAGGATAATCTGTATACGGACTATTTTAAAGGTCGTTTTGTGAAAGCGTTGCGCCCGTTTTGATTTTTCTTTTTGTCATTCCGACGATAGGAGGAATCTCAAATCTCATTAATTAAGCTTGAGATTCCTCCTATCGTCGGAATGACAAAAAGAAAAACGAAAAACCGCCTTCGGGGCGGTTTTTTTTATGAGTTGTAGAGAGGTAATTACACCGCTGGTTGAGTGCTGTTGATTAGGTTTTCCCAATGAGTGCGATCCTTGTTCTTTAATTTCATTTCAAGGCTTAGGGCTTCGTTGCGGGTAGCAAATTGCTGCGTGAATTTGACTTCCCAGGGTTTTCCTTCCGCTGTAGCCGGGTTCGTTTTCGCATTGTGTTGCCACAAGGCTATTCGCATATCTTTGGCTTGACCAATGAAGTACTGGTCGGTGCTAGGACTATAAATAATATAAACGGTATGCATACGATTACGAGACTATTGTCAAATCTACATAAATGGTAATACAAAACAAACTTTAGCTGTGTATACGGGAAAGTATGTTTAATAGGTCAAAAAAAATAAGCTTGTGTTTGGGCTACATTAATTTTTTGTTCATCTTTGCACCCACAAAAATGGGGGATTAGCTCAGCTGGCTAGAGCGCTTCCATGGCATGGAAGAGGTCATCGGTTCGACTCCGATATTCTCCACTAGGTTGCATAATCCCAATATCAAACGCCCATACAGTCTTGTATGGGCGTTATTTTTTGTACTATTCTCGAGCTGTTAATCCTTACCAATTCAAGTCCAATAAAAGGGCAAGGTGATACAGCGAAACAGCAATGGAAAATCACCACTCTAAAGTGTAACCGTTACGATAAAACGGGCAAAGAAACAGATTCCTTAGAGTTGGAGTAGCTAATTTTGGCTTATTAATTGCCACAGAGAGGGACGTAAAATTGCCGATCTGGGTTATGAAAACAAGCGATAGGTTTAGTGCGTAGCCTATTGGGAATTATCAAAGCAAAATCACAAGGTTATGTCATTGAAATCTGAAGAGGACTTGCTCGGTATGCAGCAGATTAGTCATGTTGTTGGCTCTACTCTTAAGCAGATGCAACAGTATGCCCGGCCAGGGATGTCGACATTTGAACTAGACCAATATGGGCGACAATTGCTGGAACAGTACGGTGCCCGATCTGCGCCCAAACTTACCTATGGCTTTCCGGGCTGGACCTGTATTAGTTTAAATGAGGAAGTCTGTCACGGCATTCCTTCTATCAAACGAATTCTTCAGGAAGGAGATCTAGTGAACATTGATGTATCTGCCGAATTGAATGGCTATTGGTCAGACAATGGTGGTTCTTTCGTTTTGGGGAAAGATATTCATCAGCAAAGTGCTTTAGTAGAAGCGTCGAAGCGAATCCTGGCCAAAGCTATTAGTCATATCCGAGGGGGCGTACAAATAGCAGAGATTGGGCGCTTGATTGAAACAGAAGCCAAACGAAGTGGTTATCGAGTCATTAAGAATCTGGCCGGACATGGAGTAGGTCGGAGCCTGCATGAAGAACCTCATGAGATTCTATGTTATTATGATCGGTCCAATAAAACGCGGTTCCGGAAGAATTCGGTTGTAGCTATCGAGACGTTTTTATCCACCAAAGCCACGTATGCTCATGAAAAAGGGGATGGTTGGACATTAATTGCCAAGGACAGTTTTGCGGTGCAGCATGAACATACGATTGTCGTTACTGATAATAAACCGATCATCCTGACCGCTGCGAATCAATTGTGGAATTAAAGCCTTTATTCGTAGACCTTTCTAACATAAAGGGCACTTATAGAATAAACTTGCTCTTTTAAAACCTTACGTCTATGATCATTGCAGGAATAATGGAATGGGGTTGGCTTTTTATAAATATTGGCTTTTTAGTTTTCATAATAGCCTCACTCTGTTACGCATTTCGATTTTTTCGAAAGAACGTTAAAGTTAAATAAATTGAAGAGTATAGAATTATAAAGTGCTTATTTTTAATTGATTAAGCCACTCTATAGCTATAAGGCTGATCTTTATGAAGGACAAAATGATTTGGCAGCACAATACCGTTAAGTTAATGTGGAACGGAGGTATCTATTTGTCGATATGCGTTGTACTGTTCCTCTTTTGGGTGCTTTTTTTCTTAACGCCTAACGTGTCTCCACTCTGGCAACAAGTGGTAGGTTGCATTCTGCTACCCTTCGGCTTACTCATTAAGCTGCCTGCTAATACTTTGGGGGGTATAGCTATCTGTATGGTGCTCAATACGCTGTTTTGGGCAATCTTCCCATTGATTATTCAGGAACGCTTCTTTCAAACGCAGCGTAAAATTTGAAAGGACTTTCTTGCTTACATAACAGGAATATTTCGTTTTGGATCTGTAAACTAATTCAATAGATGAAAACAGGATATATACTTTTTGCAGGAATATTCTCCTTGATAGTATTCAGCTGTAAAACCCAAAACGACGGAATAACATCAACCTTTGATGTCGTAGCGCAGGGTATTGGCGGGGACTGCAAACTGCCATTGCTTGATTTCGGGTCCCGAACCGCCGAAGTAGGGGCGCTCATTGGTCAAACGTCTCCTTATAAATGGTATTATGCCATTAATCTTGACTCAACTTATGCGAGGGTCGGCACAAGTCTTCAAGTGACAATTCGTAAAACAGTAGCTAGTGAGGGCCAAGCGTGTACCACTATGGGGCCTGCATACCCCATTATCACGGTGACATCTGTCACTGCGAAATGAGAACTCCGCTTTTTCAATGAAAAGAACTCGGTACTACCTGAAGGGTCACCATCCCTTAAACAATTTTATAATCCTACAACAGCTATTGGGGTCAAGGGATGCCTCTGGAATCGTAGCATTCATTGACTTTAAACCACACTTCTCAACCATCTTTTACCTTGAAAATAAACACTAGCAATTAAGCAGAATTAAGTTGACCTACTATTTTGTGCGACCCCGATGGGGTCGAATATTTATAGTGGAAGCTCTCTTCTATAAACATTTGACCCCATCGGGGTCACACAAGGCCGTAAATGATAAAATATAATTCTACTTAATTATTTTCCGTATTTCATTGAAAATGAGCTATCTGTTCTAGCCCGTGGACACCACTATCCTGGTTAAATCTAAAGTGAAAGATGAGGCAGTTAAATCACTTGGTGTTCATAGTTTTACAGTTTTTGTTTTTGTACGATTTGCCTTCTGGCTACCTTTGAGGTATTTATCTGTATTTGCTTTGGCATGGAAGTTTCATATAGTTGGTTAAAAGAGTTTATTGACTTACCCGAATCGCCTGAAGAAGTAGGCAAACTGTTGACGGGTACAGGTCTGGAAGTGGAAGGAATTGAAAAAATTGATATGATTCCTGGCGGATTGGCTGGGGTGGTGATTGGTGAAGTCTTGACCTGTATCAAACACCCGGAAGCCGATAAGCTAAGCCTGACAACCGTCGATGTGGGGCAACCCGAGCCATTGTCCATTGTTTGTGGCGCGCCTAATGTGGCGGCTGGCCAGAAAGTGGTGGTGGCGCTGGTCGGAGCAACACTTCATCCTAGTTCGGGTGATCCCATTCAGCTGAAAAAAACGAAAATACGTGGCGCTGTCTCGGAGGGAATGCTCTGTGCCGAAGACGAATTGGGGTTAGGAACTTCCCACGCTGGTATTTTGGTGCTGGATACCACTCTCGCTAATGGAACACCTGCCGCTGTTTACTTCAATCTGGAAGCCGACTACCAAATTGCGATTGGTTTAACCCCAAACAGAATCGATGCTGCGTCTCATTTTGGTACGGCAAGAGATCTGAAAGCGGTGTTAAATCGTCCATTACGCATGCCATCGGTGGATACATTTGCCGTTAACGATAACAGCAAGGTTGTGGCAGTTCGCATTGAGGATCAAGCCGCATGCCCTCGTTTTAGTGGTCTTACCATAAGTGGGCTTCAGGTAGGGGAGTCGCCGGACTGGCTAAAAAAACGATTGTTGAGTATTGGCCTTAAGCCGATTAACAACATTGTCGATATCACCAATTTTGTCTGTTACGATCTCGGCCAGCCCCTCCATGCCTACGATGCGGCCAAAATTGCTGGCGATCTGGTTGTGGTGAAAACGCTGCCAGAAGGTACCCCTTTCGTAACACTGGATGGCGTTGAGCGTAAGCTGCTCGCAACCGATCTGATGGTTTGCGATGCTGAAAAGCCTATGTGTATTGCCGGTGTTTTCGGTGGTTTGCATTCGGGTGTATCGGCCGAAACAACAGGTATCTTTCTGGAAGCCGCTTATTTTTCGGCCGCTTCTGTTCGGAAAACGGCGCAGCATCATGGGTTGAAAACGGATGCGTCTTTCCGCTTTGAACGTGGCACCGATCCGAACATGCCTGTTTATGCGCTCAAGCGGGCAGCACTTTTGATTCAGGAGGTTGCTGGAGGGAATGTAAGTTCGGAGCTTATCGATATTTACCCTGACCCGATTCAACCATTCCGGGTTCCGGTTCTGTACAAACACATCGATCGACTGATCGGTATCGCCATTGACCATACAGAGATACACCGTATCCTGGAAGCACTGGATATTACCGCTGAGGAAACCAGCGAGACAGGCTTTGTGGCCATTGTGCCACCTTACCGGGTCGATGTGACGCGTGAAGCGGATGTGATCGAGGAAATACTGCGGATTTATGGATTGGACAATGTTCCGCTGTCGGTGAATTTATCCGCTGATTCGCTATCCGAATTTCCGAAAACCGATCCGGATCAATGGCAAGGCCGGGTTGGTCAGTTATTGGCGGCTAACGGGTTTTACGAAATCCTTACCCTGTCGCTTACCCGACCTGCGTATAATGATGCTATCCGGTCGACATTACTGGGTGCCGATGTAACCCTACTGAATCCGCTTAGCGATGAACTATCGGTGATGCGGCAAAGCCTGTTGTTCTCGTCTCTGGAAACGTTGGTGTATAATATTAACCGACGGCAGAAAGATCTTAAGACGTTCGAATTTGGGAAGGTCTATCATAAAGTTACTGGTGAAGATGGTAAATCAACCTATAAAGAACGGATGCGGCTGAGTCTGGCAATGACTGGACAGCAACATGCTGAAAGCTGGCTCGAAAAAAATCAGCAACTTGTTTATCACGATTTAGCCTCAACGGTTCAGCGGGTGTTGAGTTTGTTCCGGGTCAAATCGTTTGAGACGCAGGCTGCCGATACGACTCTCTTTCAATATGGCTTAACGTATTTTGTTAATAAGAAACCAATTGTCAGCTTAGGGCTGGTTCAACCAAAATTGGCAAAACTGGTTGATCTGAAGCAGGACGTGTTTTATGCCGATTTCGACTGGCAGGCGCTCCTGAAACTGTCGTCTACTAAGGCTCGCTATCAGGAAGTGCCTCGTTTCCCGGAAGTTAGACGCGATTTGTCGCTGGTATTGGACAAACAGGTGAATTTTGAACAAATCAGCCGACTGGCGCAACAAACCGAGCGGAAAATACTGCGGGCGGTCAATGTATTTGATACGTACGAAGGACAAAATCTGGGTCAGGATAAGAAAGCCTATTCGGTAAGTTTTACGCTTCAGGACGAAGCCCAAACACTGACGGATACGGCTATCGAAAAAACCATGAATCGACTGATGGCAGCCTTCGAGAAAGAGCTCGGCGCTGTGATCAGAAAATAACGAATCAGGGAAGTATATGTGGTGAAAAAGGGGAGCTAAACTCAGTTTTGAACGTCTGATTGTTTATGGTTTCTGAAAAACAAATTCTGGCTCTGGTTGAGCGATTCGAGCACAAGCTGAAGCAACTACTTGTTAGATATAATGAATCTCGACAGCAGATAGTGTTGCTGGAGGAGGAAAATGCTGCGCTTCAGGAAAGCCTGAGAGAGGAGCAAAAACAAGTACTGGAATTGCGACGGAAACTAGCCAGCATCGATAAAACGCCGGTTGTTCCCATTAAGAAATCGACCCATACGATCAATCTCGAATCGAATAGCGCTCTTTTAGGCCAACTCGATACGTATATTAAAGAAGTGGATCAATGTATCGCTCATTTGAGTGCATTGAGTTAAAACACAAACGATAAACGTCTGACGGACAGCTTTGTAAAGCTGCCTATCAGACGTTTGTCGTTTGTGTTACCCTAGATTACGGCCTAGGAAAGGCCATAACCTCCTGAACAATTTGCTTACCTTTAGTTCGAAAAGTATACCCCTTACCATGCGAAAAGTACTGTCCTTATTTTTTATTGCGGTCGCTCTGATTTTGCGTTCTGCCAGCGCACAGGTTACCACATCTAAAGCCACTTTCTCAAATCCATTGTCTGTTGAGTTCGGCGATCCTTACATTTTGCATACGGGAAATATGTATTACATGTATGGCACGGGTGGGGGAGCGAATAAGGGCTTCATGGCTTATTCATCGAACGATATGGTGAACTGGAAAGCAGAAGGACAGGTCTATTTTCATGAAAACGCCAACGGCTGGAGCGACCCGAAAGCCAACTGGGGTGGCGCTTACTGGGCACCTGAAGTATATGAGGTGAAAGGTAAATTTTACCTATTTTACAGTGCCCAATGGAAGGTGAATCCGACGAAGGAAGCGGAAAATTTTCGGATTGGCGTAGCCGTTGCCGACAAACCTACCGGGCCGTTTATTGACCTGACTAATAAGCCCGTTTTTGATCCCGGCTATCCGATCATCGACGCCAATGTGTTTTTCGATACCAACGGGAAAACCTATCTGTATTTTTCGCGCTGTTGCTACAAGCATCCGGTCAAAAGCGACGTTGCCGACTTAGCCAAAACGAAAGGCTGGTTCAACGAAATTGAAGAAAGTTGGGTGTATGGCGTTGAACTCAAATCCGATTTTTCGGGCGTGATTGGCGAGCCTGTTTTAGTACTGCGCCCTCCGGTTAGTCTAAACGATAAGCAGGCCGAATGGGAAAGCCGGTCGGTTACTTCACGTGAGGTAAATCGGCGCTGGACCGAAGGTTCGGTAACGTTTAAAAAAGACAATATCTATTACATTATGTACTCGGCCAATCATTTTGGCGGCCAGTATTACGCCATCGGTTACGCCACGGGCAGTTCGCCGTTAGGCCCATTCAAAAAAGCGGCTAACAACCCAATCTTGCAGAAAAATACGGACAAGGGAGGTTCGGTAACGGGCACTGGCCATAACAGCATTGCGTATTCGCCGGATGGCAAGGAGATGTTTTGCGTCTATCACGCACGAACCGCCAAAACCGGCGACGAACGGGTGGTTTGCCTCGACCGAATGCAGGTGAAAAATGGCACCATAACGATTCTCGGCCCAACCACAACCCCTCAAAAACTCCCTTCAGGCGTAAAAACAACCGTTGCTACTAATTGATAAACGAAACCAGCTCCTCTGATCGTTTAGAAGGCTGTAATCCTCACTAATCGGTTCATACATGGCAAATCGGCCTGAAGGGTGGCTTGGTAAATTGGGTAATCTGCTGGTTCCAGCCAGCCAAACACCAACCAATTCGGTAAATACGGTAACCAATAAGCGCATTCTGGAAGAGCTTGTGGCTTCTTTCGAGGATTCGATACACCGGGAGTCGGTTGGGAAAAGTATGTTGTTCAACGCGCACTTTCTGATTATTCTGCATCCTGATACCTATGAAGATCGCCAGAATGCGTTTCCCGTCATCGTGAACGAAGCGGTAAATGCCTTTAAAGCGATCATTGAGTCGCAGAAAGGGCAGTATGCCTACGTAGCGCCTGTAGCGTCGAGCTGGTTTTTTAAGTTTGGGGGTGGGAGAGAGTTTGGTGAGCAGGAAGTAACTCCGTCCGATATCATCGTGGTAGGTGCATTGACTGGAATTCTGCCCGGCAATGGACAGGCTCAATCGTCGGAGCGGGTGAATGTAACACGTCGGGTTAAACAGACGAATCGCTACGAAAAAGTAGATGTTGGCCTGACTATGTTCCAGCATATCGACTTCCGTGAACCGGGCGCCTTTGTGGTGAAATTCAATTTCGATTCATCGGTGCCCAGCCCGAAAAGTCCTGTCGGTTCGGCTGGTGCTACACAGCATGCCGCGCAACTGCCCCGAAGCCTGAGTGCTGGACTGGCGCAGATTGACTATTACATTGCCGAACTGAACAAAGAGAATACCTACCTCATGCGTGATCGGGAAATTGTGGTAGCTCGTAAAGAACCCGACAATCAGCATTTTCCGAATTATCTGTTGGTCGAATCGGTCTATGTCTCGAATCCGCATGCCCGAATTCGCTTCAACGATGCAACAGATTCCTTTCAGATAGCCTCCTTTAGTCGAAACGAAACGCGAGTCAATGAACAGTTGATTTCTCGTAGCGAACCCGCTAATCCACAGTGGTATACCTTGCCGGATAATGCCCAGATTTTGCTCAACAGCATGGTTACGTTACACTTTAAACGGAACGCCTAAGCTATGATCGACGCCTTGCTGGTTACGCTGTTGCTCGTATTTGTACTAGGGATAGCGGCAAAACATTTTCAGGACTTACCTCGATAATATACCAGTAGCGTGGGTGGAAACCCGCGATTATGATGTATAAACAGCGGGTTTCCACCCGCGTTACTGAATGAATTCAATCCAAATTGCCGGTCAGACAGATGTTGGCCAGCGCCGAACTGATAACCAGGACACGTTTGTTTGCTCCATGATCTGGGACAACGCCAGTGCGTTGCTGGTGGTTATCGATGGCGTTGGTGGTTATGCTGGTGGCGACCGGGCGGCAGCGATTGCCAAAGAGTCGATTGAACAATACATGGCAACGCCCACCGGGAAACCGTTGTCTATGCTTCGCGAAGCGGTGGTATTTGCCAATAATCGGATTAATGATCAACGGCAGGAGGACCCTCGACTGGCGCAGATGTGTTGTGTACTGACGGCTGTCGTGGTTGATGATCGTTCTCATAAACTGTCGTTCGTGCATGTGGGCGACACCCGCTTGTACCGGTATCGACAGGGAACACTCGAAAAGCTTACCCACGATCATTCAATGGTTGGGATTCGGGAAGATGCAAACGAACTCACCGAAGCTGAGGCCATGCAGCACCCCCGACGCAACGAAATCCTACGGGAAGTTGGATCGGCGGAACACCGGGTCGATGATCCTGATTTCCTGGAATCGGACGAAACAGATTTTCTGCCGGGCGATCAACTGTTGTTATGCAGCGATGGCCTGACCGATATGATTACACAGGCACAGATCAAGACTGTTTTGGATCGAGGGGTTCCCCTCGAAAAACAGATCGCTGAACTGATACGCATCGCCAATGAACAGGGTGGAAAGGATAATATTACCGTTGTACTTGCCCGAAATACGAAAACGCAATCATCACCAACACCGGCTAAAAAAGCGGTTGAGGTGCCCGCGCTGCCACAGCAGTCAGTACCCATTGTGGACGTTACTCCCGAACCCGTCACAGAAAAACCGCAAGTAAAAAAACGAAGTCTGACCGGATTATGGAGTGTTCTGGGGTTGCTGGTAGGGGGCTTAATCGCGGTAATTGCCTGGTATCAATTCCAGCCATCCCGTCAAGCCGATGTAACAACGACCGACAGTTTATCTGCCATTAGTACGGAGCCCGGAGCTACATCGATCGTGACAGAGGCCATGTCGCGGTTTGACTCACTGTTACAAGCTGCGCATCGGAGCAAAGATCATCGACTGATTTTGCCAGCCGATACGTTTCGTCTTAATACCCCCCTTTTACTGACCGATTCGCTGCTCAGCGTTTTGGGCGATAAGAAATTGACCGTATTCATGCCCGCCGATACGCTGCGAGCGCAAGTGGCGTTACGTATAACGCGAGTGGGACCTGTTCGGCTGGAAAACATCGTCATTGCTGGATTTAAGACAGGAATTGAAACGACACCCAAAACGAAGTTACAACTGGCAAACGTTTCTTTTCGAAACGTAGCGTTGCCGATTGGCGCGGTTATTCGGCAGGATACGTTCCGAAATGCCGTTATTGAGATTTCCGTAAAAAACCAACCTGATTCATCTAAACGAGTTCACCCCTGATGGCTACGATTCGATTTGATACGCGATTTCCGGGCTATGAAGTGCTGAGTGAACTAGGTCGCTCGAATGCCCGGATTCTAAAGGCGCGTCACCTGGCCACTGGCGATCTGGTGGCGATTAAGCACTTTGCCCTGAATACCGATGCCGAAACGCTCCGGCGGTTTCAGCGCGAGTCGGCTATCATGACCAGCATTGCCCACCCCAATATTGTTAAGGTACGAGAGGTTCAGCTAGAAGCCGAATTACCCTACATCGTCATGGAACTGATTGAAGGGGGCAATTTGAAGCAACTCATTGCTGGTCAGGATTGCGTGGACGTACCCACAGTTATTCGGCTGGGTTTGCAAATGGCCAGCGCGTTTAAAGCGATTCACCCACAAGGCATTGTTCACCGGGATATAAAACCCGAAAATATTCTGTATCGGCCATTACCCAGCGGAGAGCTCCATTTTCTTCTGACGGATTTTGGCGTGGCTCGCCTGCACGAACAGTCCAATACACTGACAGGCCAGTCGTTGATGACCTATGAGTATGCATCGCCGGAGCAATTTAACGATCCTAAAAGCGTGGGACCTGCAACGGATTATTACTCACTGGGCGTGGTTTTGTACCAATGCCTTCATGGGTGTGTGCCCTTTGCCCTGGACGATCATTCAGGAATTGTAACGTTTATGAATCGGGTATTGGCCGAAGCACCACCCGCGCTAACCATCACCGACGATCAATCGCTGAATCCGTTCTGGGAGTTATTGCAAGGTTTATTGCAGAAAAAAGCCAGTGACCGCCTAAGCGACCCCGACGAATTAATGTGGCTCCTTAAACAGGCTGAGCTCAATTATTTGCAGGCTGGTCGAGTTATGGCGACTCCCACTGTACAGGCTAAGTCGCCACAAGTTGCCCCGCTTATTCAGGAATCTGAACAAAAGCAGTTGCCTGCTCTATCGGTTGCTTCTGAAGAATCCTCGCCCGTTCCAGAACGCCAGTTACCTAAACAAAAAGGAGGCTGGTTAAAACTGGAAACGTTGGCATTGGCTGCTTTACTCGTTGGCTTTGCGTTCTATTATGTCCTGGTTGGGTCCAAGTCGGGCAGTAAGAGCGGGGCTGTAGATCCCATTGAAAATTCGGCCGCTAGCGGGGACTCTATTGCGCCTACTAATCTGGCGGAAGTATCGGCAATCCAGCAGCGGGAAGCCGAAGAAGCGCAGCGACAGGAACAACTTCGACAGGAAGCGCTGGCTGCAGTCAAGAGCTTGCGCGTAAAGACTACGGATTTTCGGGTTGGCTTATTCGGGGGTATCAAGAATATTCAACTTCAACTGACGAACCCAAGTGCCGTCACCTTTTCGTCAGTTACGGTTCGGGTGAATTATTACAAAGAAAGTGGCGGGTTGTATAAATCGGAGAACGTGTCGTTTAGCTCAGTCGGACCGAATGCCTCGTTACTTCAAAATGCCCCTAATAGCGATCGGGGAGTCCGATTGAGCTGCAAAATTGTGAATCATCAGTTTGCTCCACCGCTGGATTCTCTTACGAATACAATGATGTCAGACTCGTTAAATTAATTGACTGATGCCAACCGTAAGTGTCAATACGCATTTTCCGGGTTACGAAATTATTGGCGAACTGGGTCGCTCAAATGCCCGTGTTCTGAAGGCGCGTCATTTGGCCACGGGCGAATTGGTGGCGATTAAACACTTTGCGCTCAATACCGATGCCGAAACACTTCGTCGATTCCGGCTCGAATCGCAGCTAATGACTGATATTCGGCACCCAAATGTTGTGCGTGTTCGGGAGGTGCAACTCGATATGCCCATGCCGTTTATTGTTATGGACTGGATTGAGGGCGGCAATTTGCGAACGCTTCTTGCCGAGCGGGAGTACCTGGATGTGCCGGTGAGTATTCGGTTGGGGCAGCAGATGGCCGAAGCGTTTAAGGCAATTCATTCGCGAGGAATTATCCATCGTGACATCAAGCCTGAAAACATTCTATTCCGGGTGCTGCCCAGCGAAGAAATCCATTTCCTCTTAACGGACTTTGGTGTTGCTCGTCTGCGTGAACAGTCGCAAACCATGACGGGACAATCGTTGATGACCTATGAATATGCCTCGCCCGAACAATTTGACAACCCCAGAGGTGTCGACGTAGCCACGGATTACTATTCGCTGGGCGTTGTACTATACGAAAGCCTGTCGGGTCGGGTGCCTTTTTCAATGACAGACAGTTCGGGAATGGCTACGTTTATGAACCAGGTCTTGCGCACATCTCCGCCCGAATTACAACTTCCTTCGGGGCAATATCTGCCCCCCAGCCTGAATACACTGCTGGACTGGATGCTAGTCAAAAATCCCGCCGAACGACTTAGTGACGTAAACGAACTGGTGCTACTGCTTGGTCAGGCAAACGTTGAGCAGTTGCAGGCAAGTCGTTCAGGTGGTCGCCGGGCTCCGGTTTCTGCCCGAACCGTAGCCGCACCTATTGCCGCCCCACAAACACCCCGACCAGTCCCATCTCAGCCAATCTATGAGGAAGAGCCTGCCAATAGCTTAACGAAGTGGAACATTGGCTTAGCCAGTTTGCTGGTGGCTTTATTAATTGGTCTGGCCGTTATTTATACAAATCGCCAGAAGAATAAGGTCAGCTCTACGATAACGCCGGACTCAACACAGATGATAACGGATTCATCGACTGCCACCGAAGTTGCTGCCGATACGACCTCTACTTGGTCAGATCATTCCAGCAGGTCGTCAGAGGATTCCGACGAAATAGAGGACCATTCCGAAACCACAACAGAACCTGTGCCACCCATATCGATGCCCGATTCGTCGGGTGTGGTGGAGGATACAACGAGGATTCCTTAAGCACCATCAATACGATTACATGAAAGAAACTACCGTTCCGTCTGGACGTTTGTATTTAGTAGGTGCATCGGTTATGCTGCTGGTTCTGTTTGCCCGGCTGTATATGAACCTGTTTCCGGGGCTTAGTAAAGCCAGGGAAGCCTTTGCCAGTGGACAGGCCTTACTGCTTGACGAAAAGCTCAAATCGACATCAATTCAGCGATTACTTAACAGCGGCAACTACTACAGTGACCCGAAAGACATAGCGTTCGTTGCCGATTCGTTAGCTGCCAAACTTCGCCAAAACGGTTCGCTCGACAATCTGGGGGCCATCAATAAGCGGCAGTTTTCGGTACTGGCTCCCGTAGCGTGGCGGAGCCGGATTGGTGGGGTTGATTTTCAGAGTCGGTTGCAGGCGTCTCGCCAGCAAATGGGGTTCGATTCGGTGCTTTATGTCCGCGAACGGAATAACCCCAAAACATACCCGGCTACCGTTAACCTAGGTGCTGGATCGGAGTCGATTTCGGGAGAAGTACTTCGTGACGAGCAGCCAATGGCGAACGTGTTAGTGCAATTAAAGCGCCATCCGGCCACCGCTCAACCCGATACACTCCCAGATCGATTTGCCTACGCTCGTACAGATGCCGATGGTAAATTCAGCTTTACTGGGTTGTCGGAAGGGGCTGGGTATAGCGTTGTGCCGCTTAAACCTGGTTTCGAATTCGGGAGCCGTCGGGGCATAAGTCGGCTGACGAGCCATCAGGACTATACATTTTCGGCTCGCCCACACCAGCTACGTCTGATTGGCTCCATTGTATACGGGCAGCTTAAAACCGATCATGCCTTTACGGTACGGACACCAAACGCGTATACTGCGCAATTCTGGTCTATTGTTATTCTCTTTATTCTGGCCTTCTGGCTCGTCGAGGGCTTCTGGTCACTTCGGCGTTTCCAGTCAGATCCATTGCTACTGCCCATACTCATGCTCCTCACGGGCATATCGGTATTAACACTTTTAGCCATTCAAGACCCGTTGCAGGATATTCTCTACGCCTGGCAAACGCTACAAGGGGTTGCTGTTGGGTTGATCGGCATGACAATTCTATCGCAAGTAAACATCGGTCGTTTTTACGCGGACTGGCGTTATGACTGGCTATTTGCATTTCGAAACCGAACGTCTGTTAAGTTGTCTGGCTGGACATGGCTGGTACTCGCCGTCGGGCTGGCTGCGCTGACATTATTGGTTGGTTCGGGTCCCGAGGGCAGTGGCGTACGGGTTAATCTGTCGATACTAGGGCTAACGATACAACCCAGTGAGATTACCAAATACCTGCTTGTTCTGTTCTTTGCCGGTTTCTTTGCCGCCAATGAACAACAGATTCGCCAGCTACCCGATTTACGCTGGCGGTTTACCGTAAGCTTTGGGGCGTTGGCCGGAGCGGGACTGCTTATGCTACTCTACTTGTTGCTGGGTGATATGGGCCCCGCGCTAGTCGTCTGTTTTACGTTCCTGTTGTTTTATAGCATCGCTCGGGGCAATTTACTGTTGACGCTGGCAACAGGGCTGGGGTATGGGATTATGCTCTGGCTGCTGCCCGGCGGAATTGCTACCATCCTTTCGTTGGTGATCTTGATCGGCTATATGTACTGGCGGGGCGAAGCCCGCTCAACGACAGGACTAGGCTGGGCCGCTTTATTAACCGAAGCACCGGTATTGCTCTTATTAGTAATGGCGATGTTTGCCTTTGGCGATCAATTGCCATTCGTTGGCGACCGTCTGGCTGGCCGAAAAGCAATGTGGCTCAGTCCATGGAATAACGATGTGTACGGGGGCGATCACCTGGCACATAGCTTCTGGACATTGGCGTCGGGTGGCTGGACAGGGCAGGGACTCGGTAAGGGGTTTGCCAGCGCTATGCCAGCCGCCCATACCGATATGATTCTGCCCAGCGTGGGGGAGGAGTTGGGCGGATTAGGCGTCATTGCTGTATTTCTGCTGATGGGTATTCTGTTGCATCGGACATTCCTGCACGCTCGTCGGGCCGGTCAACCATTCAGTTTTTTTCTGGTTGCCGGAATCGCTATTGCCACAGGTGTTCAATTCCTGATTATTGCTGGCGGATCAATTGGCTTATTACCACTTACGGGCATTAGTGTTCCCTTTCTGAGTTACGGGAAAATCTCCCTGATCATCAATTTAATGGCGATGGGTGTTGTGTTCAGCGTGGCACATCGACCGGGGCAGGTTGAGCAACGGGAATACCTGGAGAAGCATTACGATCTGGTGTTGATGTCGGGTATTGCCGGTTTCCTGATTGGGGTGTTAATTCTGATTGGTCGCTTATTGCCAATTATTAGCTGGAAAGGCAACGACTATATTGTGCGGCCAGCCCGAGTCGTTACGCGAAACGGTGATCCTGTTTATAGCTACAATCCTCGAATTGAGCGTCTGACCCGTGTACTGGCATCCGGCACGATCTACGACCGAAACGGTCTGGTACTGGCAACGAGTTCGCCGGAACTTGTTCGGCAGCAATTTTCCAGGTTACGGCAAAGTGGTCTGAAATCCGACCAGATCGAAACGCTTACGCAAAAGCGGCTGCAACGCTATTACCCGTTTGGTGAACAACTGTTTTTCTGGGTTGGCGATTTGAATACGCAGCTTTTCTGGGGGCAAAGTAATGGCTATTACGCTGAGGCCACCCATTTCAGTGAGTTACGGGGTTTCAACAGTCGCCCTCGCAAAACGAACCTTGTGGCTACCGAGTATCGCGCCGATCGCTTCAGCCCATCGGTTCAGCAGGAGCGTACGCTTTCGGTTTACGATTATAGTGAGCTGGCCCCAGCCTTACGAGCCGGGATTGATAGTCGCGAAGTGGCTCGTCGTAAGGCACAAAATCGTGATCTACACCTAAGCGTAAATGCAGAATTGCAAGTAGCTATCCAACAGGGCCTTGCCCAATCGGCATACAATAACAAGCGCCTTTCTGTGGTGGTGCTGGACGCTGCATCGGGCGATGTAATGGCGTCGGCAATGTACCCGCTTCCCGCCCTAAAAACGCCTGAAACGCTGCTGTTGTCGGATCGAGACCGTCTGAAACTACCGTATCTGGTAACCGAGCGTGACCTGGGTATGACCTATCCAACGGCTCCCGGTTCAACGGCTAAAATCCTGACGGCAATGGCTGCATTTAATAAGTTAGGCTCGTCGGCATCGGGCGTTACCTATCCGATTTCCTGTCAGGAGATTATCCGACGAGGGACACGGGAATCAGAACCTTGCGGTGAATCGGTGGACATGCGGAAAGCGATTGTTCGGTCGAGTAACGTGTATTTCATCCGAACAGCGAACGATAATTCGTTAGATAATGAGATGGCCGACCTCTATCTGGCTACGGGGATGAACGTCGATCTGATTGGCGGCTATTCCTTTTCGGATACGCACACCGATGCTGAGCGGGTTCAGATTCGGAAACACTGGCGCGACTCATCCTTTGTGGTGCGTCGGAAGTTGTACCAGAGTACGCAGTACCCAAGGCGTTATCGTTCTGAATTCTCCGGTCTGGCCTGGGGGCAGGGACAGTTGACCGCAACGCCCGCATCAATGGCCAGAATGGCGGGCGCTATTGCAAACAAAGGTATCCTGCAACCATCGCGCTATCTGTTGGATCAGGCTGGGAAAGCAAAACCTCTGGCTACCGGAAAACCAATAGCCCGTCGGCCCGATTATGCGGAGCAATTGCAGGAGTTCATGATTGAGCAATCGAATCCTTCAGAGGGGCGGAACAAAATTAGCGTTGCCCGAGTGGCGGGTAAAACGGGTACGCCTGAACGTATTGTGCAGGGTGTTCAGGAAAACGATGGCTGGTATGTATTTTTCGCTCCTACACCGAACGGCCGCTCACATACCGTTGTGGTTGTACGAATTGAGTTGGGCAACTCATCGGCCGACGCCGTCAATCTGGCGAATACTGTTGTGGCCCCAATCTTAAAACAGCGGGGCTATTTGGGTAGCTTTTAAGGAATTTAAATGTACCTGCGGGCTTCAGCCCGTATTATTAGTCAATTCATTCACGGGCTGAAGCCCGCAGGTACATTTTGCTTAACCAGTAACCATCAATCAACTATGAGTTTGATCGAAAAAGTGAAAAACTTATTTGGCTTTACTGCTGCGGAACAACACGCTTCTGTTGAACCGATAATCGATTTGCCAAAAGGCGATGACTCAGATCCTGTTACGCCAAAATCGGTTCCGGCAGGGCCTCCGCCAGCCGCTCTGCAGCGGGAGCGGATCATTCGGTTTATAGTCAGTAAACTTCGGGCTTACCAGAACGAACCGGAAACGGCTCCTATTGGGCTTCGATTGGGTATTTTAAGGGCAAGCCCCGAAGAGGAAGAGTTGTACCGAGTGGCTTTGTGGGAAAATCAACCCGGTAAGTTTCAGCGTGAACTGAATCGGCAACTGGCCGATAACTACATTACACTGCCCCCCAACTGGCAGTTTAACTATTCATTTTTCTCGGACGAACTACCCGATAGTACTTATCTGGAAGGGAATCTGGGGCTGACTGTACTGGATAAATCAAAGCCGAATAACGCATCACTTCGAGCTAGTATCAGTGCATTAGTAGGGCAAATGGAACAGGCAAGCTATCTACTCGATCCTGCTCAAAAGACCGTTTACTGCATTGGCCGTGGGCATACGACTCAAACAGCATCGGGCCGGGTTCGGACGAACGATATTGTGATTCTCAATGAGGATGATCCGGGCTTCGACCCTCAGAAGGGGGCTGGAAATGGTGCCGTTAGTCGGTCGCATGCAACCATCCGGTATGAGGCAGAGCAGCAACGGTATGTTCTTCTGGTGGATGCCGGGGGGCTTCCTGCCAATGGCAACAAAACAAAGATCATGCATCCCGATGAGCAGGTTGAACGGGCCGATATTGCGAATCTGGTTTATCCGCTTCAGGATGGAGATCAGATTGAATTAGGTGGAGAAGTTATGCTTTTATTTAAACTGGCCTGAAACAACCCCTGTTGATTGCGCTGAAATTGATCTAGTGTTCTTTCAAAATAGATTCTAAATTGATTTTTGTTGATAATCAATGCAATAGAATCCGGTGGAATCAATAGAATCTAGTTTGGCAAAGCACTAGGCATGACAATCCCGGAAATGAGGTAGTGGTAGATGGCATTCTGGTTGTTTGTGCGAACTTTGCGGCCGTGCCATCCGTCACTCAACTACTATGATTCGTATCTTTCAGCAAGACGAAACCGCTGTTCGCAAAATTCGTGATATTGACTCGTTTTCCGATACCGAACGAACCCTCTGGGTGGATCTGCAAAATCCGACAGCCGCCGAAATCAAGAGCGTTGAAGAAAAATTCGATGTCGATTTTCTAAGCCAGCAGGAGCAGTTGGAAATTGAAAGTAGTTCGCGCTACATTGAAGAGGACGAATTCATGATTGCGAACTCCAATTTCCTGGTGCCCGATCAGGAACAGCGTTACGTAACCGTGCCCGTAAGTTTTATCCTCAAAGATGATACCCTGTTCACCTATCGAAATGCTGACATCAAGTCGTTTGCCGATACGGTCAAGCGGATTAAGTCGCGCCGGGCGTTGTTTAGCGATGGGGCACAGATATTGATCTCTATTTTCGAGTCGCGGATTGATTATGATGCTGATTTGATTGAATTGGTGTCAGGCGAAATCAAAGCGATCAATCGAATACTCGATCTGGATGCGAATCTGGACAAAGAAATGCTGCTGAATATTAACGATTATCAGGAGTTGACTATGTCAATTCGAGAGAATGTGGTTGATAAACAGCGCGTTATTTCGTCGATGATTCGGTCTGATGGTTGGTTCAATGAACTCGAACAGCAACGACTCCGAACCCTGATCAAAGACATTAACTCGCTAATCGATCATACCAATTTCATTTTTGAGCGACTGGAGTTCCTTCAAAATACCTACCTCGGTTTGATTGACCTGGAGCAGAACCGGGTCGTTAAAATATTCACCGTTGTCTCGCTGGTGTTTCTGCCGCCTACTTTGCTGGCGAGTATCTGGGGCATGAACTTCGATGAAATGCCAGAAGTGCACTGGAAATATGGGTATGTGTTTGCCCTGGCCATGATGGTAATTTCGTCGGCGTTAACGGTCTGGATTTTCCGGCGTAAAAACTGGCTATAGAACCTTAATTAGCCTCAAAATATATTGCAGAAAGGTAACTGTCAGGGGGTTACTTTTCTATTTATCTGCGTCTTAGTTCCAAACTAAATTCCCATCTATATACCTTATGGAACAGGCGCAGACAAAAGTTGAACTTTTTTACAGCCAGCTGGTAACCTTTGTTACCGTTTATGGCGGACGCGTATTGCTGGCTATCTTAACCCTTATAGTGGGTCTTTGGGTAATTGGCTGGATCATTCGATTGCTGTCGTCTTCGATGGCAAAACGGCACGTTGATCGCGATGTGCAACCGTTCCTGATCTCGTTGGTAAATGGCCTGTTACGGGTACTACTCTTATTAAGTATTGCCAGCACGCTTGGCGTTCAAACCACGTCCTTTGTCGCCATTATCGGCGCTGCCGGTTTGGCCGTTGGGCTAGCCCTTCAGGGAAGTTTAGCCAATTTTGCCGGTGGCGTATTGATTCTGATTTTTAAGCCATTCCGCGTAGGCGATCTGGTTACGGCACAAGGTTTTACCGGTAATGTGGAGGCCATCCGTATTTTCGACACAACGCTGGTGACCTTGGATAACAAAACGATTATCCTGCCTAATGGCCCCTTATCGACATCGTCCATTGTGAACATCAGCACGAAAGGTGTTATTCGGGTCGATCAGGTATATGGGGTTGGCAGTCAGAATGATATCGACGCAACTAAGGCCTCTATTATGCGGGTAGTTGAGGCTTGTCCGTATGCACTGAAAGATCGTCAGCACGATGTTCTGATCGCCAAATTGAATCCAAATTCGCGCGAGTATGACGTGCGTGTCTGGACCAAGAGCGACACCTATTGGGAGACCTATTACTATATGCTCGAAAACATTGCCCGCCAGTTTGGTAAAGATGGCATTGAAGCACCCAAGCCAAAAATGTTTATTACCAACGAAGATTAGTGCTTTGATAAAGTAGATTCTATCGATTCTTTAGATTCTCTGGATTCTAGTTATCACACAATAGAATCCAGAGAATCAATAGAATCCTCAGAAACTAAACCCTACTGATACCTGCCCGATTGATTCATTCAGTCGGGCATTTTTTTAGAGAATTTAATAAGCGTTTTTTTTTGACGGTTGTTAAACGTTTGGATGGCTAGGCTATCTAACGATTATGAGTGTCAGATAATGCTGACAAGTAAAACAGCAACGCGCCATGAATATCATGAAACCAATAAGATATATCGCCCTGATTGCGCTGGTAATGAGCAGCTTTGTTTATTCTGGCAAAGTGGCTGCTCAGCCGGGCGTTAGCGTACCAATCGAGTCGTTTTATAATGAACTGGCTCCTTATGGGCAATGGATACAGTACCCTGGCTACGGCAACGTGTGGTTGCCCAATGCGGGTCCCGATTTTCAACCTTATGCCAGCGCTGGACACTGGGTTGTTACAGAATACGGGAATACCTGGGTGTCTGATTATGCCTGGGGTTGGGCACCATTTCACTATGGTCGCTGGATTTTTGATCAGGCCTATGGTGGATGGCTCTGGATTCCAGGCTCTGACTGGGGACCAGCCTGGGTGTCGTGGCGGTCGGGTGGAGGCTATTACGGCTGGGCTCCGTTAGCACCTGGCTGGGATATCAATGTGAACATTAACATTCCAGCTCCGTACTGGATCTTCGTTCCTCAGATTTATATCACGAGTCCCAACTTGTATAGCTATTATGTGCCACGACCTCAGATCGTGAACATCTATCAACGCACCGTGATTTTCAATAATATCTATCGGTCGAACAACCGGGCTTATGTGTACGGACCACCGCGTGGTGATATAGAGCGTATTACGCGACGGAACGTCCCAGTTTATCGTATCGATCAAATGGATCGGCCAGGTCGTTCGGTTGTAGGCAATGGTTCCGTAGGGTTCTATCGCCCTGGTGGTGGCGGGTTTGATAATCGACGTGATTACGGTCGTAATGACCGATTCGATAACTCAGGCCGACCTGGTAATAACGGAAATTTCCCTTCGAACCGAGGCTATTATGGCGGTCCTGGCAACGCACCAAATCGGGATTTTAACAACGGGAATAATACGCCAAATCGAGATTACAATGGTAATGGTGCTCCCAACCGAGGCTATAACGGGAACGGTGGCAATGGCGCTCCCAACCGAGATTTTAATGGTAATGGCGGCAATGGTGGTAACGGTGCTCCCAACCGAGATTTTAATGGAAACGGTAACAATGGTGCCCCTAACCGGGATTTTAACAACAATGCTACGCCTAATCGTCCTTCTTTTGATGGCGGAGGCAATGTTCCAAATCGTGGAAATTATGGAAGTAATGCGCCTGGTGCCCCAACTGATCGGGGAGGCAATTACGGAACAACACCTGTACCCAGCAGCCCACAAACTCAGCCCAATCGTGGAAGTTATTCGCCCGGTGGCTTCCAGCAAGGAGGCAATCCTTCTGGAGGAATGCAGCAGCCCAATCGTTCGTTCGAACGTGTTGAGCGGCAACCTCAGCCTCAGATGAGTCCGCAAGGGATGCCCGGTGGCCGAAGCGGTGGAGATTTCCAACGGAGCGCAGAGGGTGGCCGTGGTGGCATGCAGCCACAAGCCCCAAGTCAGCCTCAGCAACCAAGTGGTGGTGGGAATGGAGGAGAACATCGCGGACGTGGTCCACGTTAATGAATAATAGAGCAAGAAAAAGCCACGTATCTGACTAGATACGTGGCTTTTTCTTGCTCAACTAAGCACCTAATCAACTATAGAATCTCAGCATCAGTAGAATCTAAATCTGCTTGATTGATTAGATTGTTTACTGATAATTAGCCGCTATTTTTTCTAGATAGTCCTCAATTGGAATCGAGTTTCTGAGAGCCATCAAATTTTTCCCCATATCGCCCACTAAGGTTCGGAATTGCTTGGTTTCGCCCGTTGCCAGGTTATAAATTACATCGACAATGTCCTGTGGGTCATCGAGTAAGCTTGGGTCAGATTTACCTATCAGATTTTTTACTTTGTCGGTTAGGACGTCATAGTCCTTGATCGTTTCGTGGGTATTCCAGATAATATTGGCTCCGAAATTATTTCCTGATGAACCGCCTTGTTCAACCAGCCGCAGGTCAATATTTAACGGCTTCAGCTCGTAATATAGGCCTTCGGTTAAACCCTCCAGGGCAAACTTCGACATGTTGTACAGCGACCCGATCGGCACCGCTGTTGTCACGCCCATAAACGAACTGATGTTGATGAACATACCACCGCCGTTTGCTCTAAAATGAGGCAGAAAGGCACGAATTATATTAATTGGCCCTCGAACGTTTACAGCAAACTGCCAGTCGATGGTTGTTTCTTCGGCAAATTCCAGAGGTCCATAAGTCCCCATTCCGGCGTTGTTAACAACGACATCTATTTTTCCGAAAGCGGAAATTGCCTGTTCGGTTGCTGCTTTTACCTGATCAAGATTGGTTACGTCCAGTTTGAAAACCTGAATATTTGGATGCTGTTGTAGCTCAGTTTCAGTTTCTGGTGTTCGCATGGTAGCGGCCACTTGCCAGCCCTGATTGGCAAAATAAAGTGCCGTTAGTCGGCCTAGTCCGGTACTGGTTCCCGTAATAAAAACAGTGCGACGGTCGCTATGAAGAGTTTCTGTTTGTGTACTCATTTTATTATTTTTTTAGGACGTTGCAAAGGTATTTGTCGATTGGTATAACTTTGTAATCAGTATACTCATGTATACCAAAATTGAATACGATACAAAATGGCTGAGGTACTTACAAAACGGAATCCTGCCGAGGAGATTCAAGCGCTACAGGATACGATCTATGTGATTGGCGGTAAGTGGAAACTGCCGATTATCAACTCGTTATGTAATGGGAATCGGCGCTTCCGGGAGATTCAACGGAGCATTCCCCAAATCACAACCCGAATGCTCTCGAAGGAATTGAAGGAGATGGAAATGAATAAGATTATCGTTCGTAAGGTATATCCCGATTCGCCCGTTCTGGTGGAATATGAAACGACACCTTATTGCAAATCCTTTGGGAATATCATACAGGCAATGATCGACTGGGGCAAGGAGCACCGGAAGATGATTAAAGACGAGTAAGTAGCAGCGCAAGGGATTAAGCGGTACTTTTGCCGCAGATGCGTTATTTTATTGAATTATCGTACCGGGGAACGGCTTATCATGGCTGGCAGACGCAGGCAAATGGAACGAGTGTGCAGACAACCCTCGAAGCTGCGCTAACACAACGATTCGGCAAGCCGATGTATGTTATGGCAAGTGGCCGAACAGATGCCGGTGTTCATGCTCGTCAGCAGTTTGCCCATGTTGAGTTGGTAGAGCCGTTTTTATTTACCGATTCATTTATTTATTCGCTCAATTGTATCCTGCCTGAAGATATTGTCATCCACCGGATTTTTCCCGTTCGGGAGAAAGACCATGCGCGATTTTCGGCTACGTTTCGCTATTATCAATACCTGATTAGTCGTCAGAAAAGTGCTTTTGAGAGCGGCTTAACCTACCATTTTCGACCGACACTTGACGAAATCCTGATGAATGAAGCCTGCAAAATACTCTTGCAACATACTAATTTTCAGAGTTTCAGCAAGGCTCGGGCAAACGTCACGCATTTCAATTGCCGACTTGATTTTGCCTACTGGGAACGCATAAATGAGGATTCGCTGACGTTTCATATTCGAGCGGATCGGTTCTTATGGGGCATGGTTCGGACCATTGTTGGTACGATGATTGAAATAGGGCAGAAGCGGATGAGTCTTGAACTGTTTGAGCAGATTATCCTGTCCCGAGATCGGAACAAAGCTGGTCGGGCGGCACCTGCCAATGGTTTATTTTTAGTTGAAGTTGGTTATCCCAATGAGGTGTTGTTGGCGAGGAGCATGGGACAGGGAGCAGGGTTTATCTAAGCAATTATTCCTACTCCGTACACCCTGCCCCACGCCCCTTGCCGGTTTCCCCTTAAATTTTGTTAAATTGAGCCGCTTAGCGGTCGAATCCGTTATTTTTGTCTCATAACACGAACCCCTGAATGGCTCGTACAAAGAAGAAAGTAGGTATGTACCCCAGCGGCATGATTTTATTCAGTCTGACGCTGGCCTTGTTTTTAATTGGTTTTTGTGGGTTGCTGGCGATTCAGTCGAAGAAGTTAGTCACCTACATCCGCGAGAACTACGAAATCCGGGCGTTTTTAGATAAAGACCTCAGCGAGAAAAAAACGGAAACGTTGTATAAAACCATCGCCGAACGACCTTATGTGCTAGTAGCTAACGGTAAACCACAGGTTAATCTGGTTACGAAAGATGAAGCCGCCAAAGAGTTTATTGCAGAAACAAAAGAGGATTTTTCGAAGTTTTTAGGTGAGAACCCACTGCATGATAGCTACCGAATTAAACTCAATGAGGGATATTTTGAGGAAGCCAAACTACAGGAGGTTAAACAAGATTTAGAGCAGATCGATGGTGTGTTTGAAGTTGTTTATCAGGAAAATCTGGTAGATAATATCAATCGGAATATCACCAAGATTTACGCGATCATGTCGGCCTTTGCGGTCATTCTGCTGATCATTATTGTGGTGTTGATGAATAATACTATTCGGTTGGCGCTTCATTCGCAACGAATGCTCATCAGAAGCATGCAATTAGTCGGCGCAACAAATGCATTTATTACCCGACCGTTTTTGGGACGTGGTATTTGGCAGGGGTTTCTGGCGGGCATTATTGCCGTTGGCTTGCTGATTGCAGGCTTGCAGCTCGCTATTCATAACCTGCCTGAATTATCGACGTTCCAGGACCCAGAAAAGATAATTTTTCTGATGGTAGGTATTGTTGGGCTAGGCGTACTAATTGGTTTTGTGAGTACATTTCAGGCCGTTCATCGGTACCTGGGCCTAACACTAGATGAGCTTTATTGATTAATGTATAATGTAAAATGAAGAATGCATAATGAAATAAAATGCGGTGATGAAATGGGGTAGCCAATCCATTTTTCATTTTGCATTGTTCATTATACATTGATAACAAAAAAGACTATGGCAAAAGATAAACAGGCTGGACCAGCAACGCTAACACGTGACGAACCAGTGAAAAAAGCAGCGGCTGCATCGACTGTGGCGCCTAAACCTACGCCAACTCGGTCGGTGATCAGCGATCCTTCCCGGTCAGCAGCTTCTCTGCCATTTGGTCGGCAGAACTACACGCTGATGTTAGCAGGGATTGCCATTATTCTGGCCGGGTTCTTTATTATGAGCCTGGACAAAGAAGAGTTTGGCTTTGGCTTTTTAGGCCTTACGCTTGGCCCTATTGTGGTTATGGGCGGTTTTGTACTCGAATTTTTTGCCATTCTGGCCCGCCCAAAGGCATAAAAGCAGTTATAAAGTTGTTGAGTTGTAGTGGTTATAACGTTTTTGAAAGGCAATTTTACAGCTTTATAACCGCTACAACTTTATAACTCTGTAAATGGAGCTTATTCACGCAATTGCGTTGGCCATAATTGAAGGGCTAACGGAGTTTTTGCCAGTGTCCTCAACTGGCCACATGATCATCTACTCTTCTTTGGCTGGCATTGCCGGTAATGAATTCACCAAACTCTACACGGTCGATATTCAGTTCGGTTGTATTTTGTCGGTTCTGGTGCTCTATCATCGTCGTTTCCTGACTGATCCCCGTACCGAAAAATTTGTCGTACCCAGCTACTTAAAATCATTTCCTCCGCGCTGGCAACCGATGCTGGATTTCTATAGCAAAATCCTGATTGCGTTCCTGCCTGCTGCTGTCATTGGCTTTCTACTGAACGATTTCATCGATTCGCTACTCGAAAATGTAGTGGTTGTGGCTGTTACGTTATTATTGGGCGGGATTGTTTTGGTATTTATTGACCGAATTGTGAATGTACAGCCTAAAGATGGTGATGTGAGTGTGCCCGACGCGCTTAAAATTGGCTTCTTTCAGTGTATTGCTATGATTCCGGGGGTTTCACGTTCGGCAGCAACGATTATTGGAGGCATGTTCCAGGGATTAACCCGGACACAGGCCGCTGAGTTTTCGTTCTTTCTGGCTGTACCAACTATGGCTGCGGCATCGGGCTATAAACTCCTGAAAACCTATAAATTGCTCCAACCCGACGATTATCAGATGCTGCTCATCGGTAATGCAATTGCCTTTGTTGTGGGTCTGCTGGCAATTCGTGGTTTTGTTGGCTTCCTGACCCGTTATGGCTTTAAAGTATTTGGTTACTACCGCATTGCACTTGGCTTACTACTGCTCGGCTTAGTAGCGGCTGGCGTGAAGTTGGATGTGCTTTAGTCTAATTTTGACACAGAGATACACAGAGGAAAAAGAGACGCACTGAGATTCTTGGTTATCTTTTCTTTGTGTATCTCTGTGCTACTCCGAGTATCTCTGTGACACAACAAACTCCGCCGGCACCCGATCCCGGCCAGATTATTCTGATTGATAAGCCACTTACCTGGACATCGTTCGATGTGGCGAATAAGTTGAAATTTGCCTGTAAGTTTAAGAAAATCGGTCATGCCGGTACGCTCGATCCGTTGGCAACGGGTTTGATCATACTCTGCACGGGCAAGATGACGAAACAGATCGACCAATACCAGGCGCAGGAAAAAGAATATACCGGAACGCTTGTTCTGGGTAAAACCACGCCTTCCGTCGATTTGGAAACTACCTTCGACGCCGAGTTCGATACGGCTGGCATTACCCCTGAACAAATACAGGAAGCAGCGCAAAAACTAACGGGCGATATTCTACAAGTGCCCCCTATTTATTCTGCTATTCGGGTTAATGGAGAGCGTTTGTACGAGAAAGCCCGCCGGGGTGAAACCGCCGATCAGGTTGAGGGAGGCATTAAGGCGCGTCAGGTAACGGTTTCGGTATTTGAAGTCAATACGGAACGTTTCCCCGAAGTAGATTTTCGCATCGTGTGTTCCAAAGGGACCTATATTCGTAGTCTGGTACGCGATTTGGGCCTGTTGCTTAACAATGGAGCCTATATGAGCAAGCTACGGCGGACACGCATCGGCGATTTCCGGGTTGAGGATGCACATACCATTGAGAAATTCATCGAAATGCACCGGGAAACTAGTCTATAGTAATTAGCCGAGTGAGTCGTCAGTAGTTAAGCGGACGGCTTATTCACTACTGACGATAGACTGCTGACTAAAGACTAAAAAATGATTATTTACAGAGGTCTCAACGATATACAACCTTTAGCGAACGCCGTTGTTACGAGTGGTACTTTTGACGGAGTACACCGTGGTCATCAGACAATTCTGACTCGCTTAACAGAAGTGGCTAAAGCGAGCGGAGGAGAGTCGGTGCTGATTACGTATTGGCCACACCCGCGCACCGTTGTTTCCAATGATAGCCAGAATTTAAAGCTACTAACCACGCTTGATGAGAAAATCGAGCTGCTCGATCAGGCCGGGGTTGAGCATTTAGTGATTATTCCGTTTACCCGTTCGTTCTCACAACTAACCTCAGAGGAATACATTCGACAGATTCTGATCGAAAAAATCGGCACCAAAAAACTGGTTATCGGCTATGATCACCGTTTCGGCCGTGATCGTGAGGGCGGATTCGAATACATAAAGGCACACCAGAGTGAGTATGGATTCGAGGTAGAAGAAATACCTCGCCAGGATATTGATGCGGTAGGGGTGAGTTCGTCGAAAATCCGGGCGGCTCTCAATGAAGGCCATGTTCACACAGCCAATCTGTTTCTGGGAAGGGCGTACAACCTAACCGGAACAATCGTGAAAGGACGGCAACTAGGCCGAACCATTGGTTTCCCGACAGCTAACTTGCAGGTAGACGACCCTGCCAAGCTCATTCCGGCTAATGGCGTGTATGCCGTTAATGTTGAGTACGCTGGACAGAAGTTTGGAGGTATGCTCAACATTGGTTTCCGGCCGACAGTGGCGGGCACGAATCAAACTATTGAGACCTATATTTTCGATTTTGATAAGGATATCTACGGAGAACATCTGACCCTGAAACTCCGGGAATTTCTGCGCCCTGAACAAAAATTCGACGGCTTGCCCGCGCTGGTTGCTCAGCTAAAACGGGACGAAGAAACAGCGCGAACTGTGCTGAATAAGGAATAGCGTAAGGAGAAAGTATAGAGTGGTATATGATGGCTCTCGTGGCTATTAGTTGATTTCTATTCATAAATCTGTCGGATAAAGAAATACCAAAATTTATTTATGACAGGTTACTGATAAGTCAAAATAATACCCTGATAAATTCGTATATTAGCTACGAATTTATACCGCTGCATTTTCCTGCCATGACCTTATTTATGACGCTCGGTTCCAGCGAATCCGAGTCGATGAATTGCCTACAAATTTCCTATATTGACTATACCAGATCGCAGGCAGAAGCGGCAAATAGTGCCTTTGATGAGGCTATAAAACGGTACCTCCACCAATGGATTGAGCAGCGTTTAGCCGCGGACGCGGATTACTGGCTAGAACTGCAAAACGGTACCGACGAATTTATTCAGCAAGGAGCTTTACAGAGTTTTTTTAAGCAGCATGACGATGCGCTCGAACGCCTGCTTCAGGAGGAGGAAATTGCCCGACATTTGCTACGGCCCAGTGCACAGGTTTTTTTCGAGCCCGATGCTTATGAACCACTGTTGTCTATCTTCGAAAAGCGCATTTATAATGTAGCGGCTCACCGCGAACCTCTGGAAGTGCCGTTTCGATACAGCCCTAAGAGCCGGCAAAGCGCCTTTGGCGATTCGATCAGTTTGGCTGAAATGTCCAGTGAAGTTCGGGAAGACATTGGCTTCTATTTCGGTACCCGCCGATCGGATACAACTGCCTTGAACCTAATTGCCCGTCAGCTTCGTCGGGAAGCCCTCTTTTCAACCTCTCTGCCGATTCATGTGGTGACAGAAGGCTATATGGAAGATTCACTACGGGCGATTCGATTAGCGACGGAGAAATTACGGGAAGAAGGAGAGAATCTGCAATCACTTCACTGCTTTGTTGTGCAACGACGGCACGCAGCCGATGATCGGCATCTGGGGGCAGCTTTTGTCGTTATGCAGGTTCAACAGCCCGAACTACCTCTACGGATAATTTTCTGTGACACGTTGAAGCCGAATGGTAAGCCACCCTGGTGGGGGAAGTTTAAGCGGTATGTGGATGCCGTTTTTCCACAACCAGAAGGAAGTCCAATGGCCTCCGACCGTCTGGAGGATGGCGGGCTAAATCTTCAGCGGCTGCACGATGGTGTCCCAATTCGTCATCAGGATATTGATTGCGCTTTTTACTCCGCGTCGATGGCCCGTGCGCTTATTCAGATTACTAAACAATCGCCTGAACTCATTAATGGCCCAATTGTAGATCTGATTAGCGAGATGACGGCCCGGATGCCAGAGTATTTTGCCCACGCAAACGTCCCTAAAGCGCCCGAAGTTATCCGTGAGGTTAATGTTGTTCGGCGTTGGGAAACAGGGCAGGAAGCGTTAGGCGATCTTCAGCAAAGCTACCAGGCCCGCTTAATCTCTCTAAATGCAACGATGCTTGAGCCCAGTGACTCAACTTGGGGTGAGTCTACTGACCAGTCGGAGTCGAACCTGGATCTGTCGTCAGCTGCCTAGTATTTTTCCAATTGAATGACTCACATTTTGTCCTGGCTAAGCTGGTGCCTGGCCAGGACAAAATGGCTATTTCCCAATGTTCAAACCGGCTACGTAACCGGTTGTCCAGGCGTTCTGGAAGTTGAAGCCCCCCGTGATGCCATCAATGTCCAGCACTTCGCCTGCAAAATAAACTCCCGGTTGGGATTTACTTTCGAGTGTTTGCGGATTGAGTCCATCCAGCGAAATACCGCCACAGGTTACAAATTCATCTTTAAAGGTTGTTTTGCCGGATACCTGAAACTGACTGTTTATAACTCGTTCGCTTAGGCGATTCAGGAGTTTAGCGGGCAGATCCGCCCACCGTTGCGAATCGGAAATACCAGCTTCTGTGGCAAACGCCTGCCATAAACGCGAAGGCAGCCCGAATGGGTTCTGCGAAACAACCTGTTTACGTCCGTTTTGCTGACGAAAGTCCTGCAACTTGTTCCGCAACGTATTATCGTTCAGGTCGGGGGTCCAGTTGATCCGAAGCGTGAAATTGTAGTTTTTATCAGCCAGCTCGCGGGCAGCCCAAGCCGATAAGCGTAAGACGGCGGGCCCACTAAATCCCCAGTGCGTTACTAAAACCGGGCCGCGCTGTTCCTGTTTCGTTCCCAAAACATACACTTTTGCATCGGGTACGGCTACGCCCGCCAACGGGATTAAATAACTGTCGGGTACATTAAAGGTAAATAACGACGGTACAGGGGCTGACAAGGGTTCACTTTGAGCAGGCAGCCAGTCATAAGAGGTTAGCTGAGGGTAACCACCGGTTGCAATCAGAAGCCGGTCGGCAACGATGGTTTCGTTGGTTAGTAAATCGACTAGCCACTGTGCAGAAGCACTTTGCCGAATTGACGCCACTCCGCAACTGGTACGAACCTGAATGCCTGATCGTCGGGCTGTAGTGAGCAAGCAGTCGACAATTGTATCAGACGTATTGGATTCGGGAAACATACGCCCATCGGCTTCCGTTTTCAGACTGACTCCCCGTTGTTCGAACCACTTTACTGTGGCCGTCGTATCGAACTGAGTAAGCAGGGCGCGCAGGGGTTTCTCTCCGCGAGGGTAAAATTTTACGAGTTGCCGATTATCGAAACAGGCATGTGTAACATTGCAGCGGCCTCCGCCCGAAATGCGGACTTTGTTCAGGACAGTACGATTTTTTTCGAGAAGTGTAACGGTAGCATTGGGATAGGTTTCGGCAGCTGTGATGGCCCCAAAGAAACCGGCGGCTCCACCACCGATAACAATAATATTCAGAGATGACATAGGGCACTAACAGGTGTTTCAAGTTTCATGTTCCCTGTTTCAATCAGACTACGCCCCTGATTTTATAAATACTGCCAACCTGGAACATTAAACCTGAAACTTGAAAGTGGATAAACCTGGAACAAAAAACTAACTTTGATTTATGTTTTTCAAACCTCGATTTTCAACTAAAAACTACGCCCGTCGGGGCTTTCGGCTGCGGGGCAACTCGCTGATCACCTTGTTCGTGTTTTTTCTGATCGGCCTTTTTCTCCACTATGGCGGTCGGACGAAACCGGTTGTGGCGTTCTGGAATGATTTCCGACAAATTATTGGATTAGGCCGCTCTCGATCAGACCGAGAAGGATCAAATCCCTATAAAGCGCCCGAACCCAAGTCTGATGAGGCAACCGACGATCGGAGAGGAGGGCAATCGAATGAGAGTGAAGCCAGTGACAATAATTCGAGCAGCCCATCGGAAGCATCGTCTGGTAATCAGCGATTTGACTTTGAAAAACAGGTTGACTTTCTACTCCCTGTATCCAAAGCCAATGGCGAACTAATTCGGCATGAGGGCTATACGCTCAGTTATCGAAATCAGTATAAAGATGCCGAGTGGGTAGCTTATCCACTGCTGGCCTATGAAACAACGGGCGATGCTGACCGAAAAAATGAACAATTCAAGCCCGATCCTGCTGTGGAAGATGGCACGGCGCTGCCATTTGATTACACGCGTTCTGGCTACGATCGGGGACACCTGGCTCCAGCTGCCGATTTTAAATTTTCGCAGCGGATGATGCGGGAAACCTTTTTTATGAGCAACATTACCCCGCAGGTACCTGAGTTTAACCGAGGTATTTGGGGTGATCTGGAGAATCAAATACGGTCATGGGCGCGTCGTGATAAGGGGGTTTATGTAGTGACCGGACCGGTACTCAAGCCCGGTTTATCGACGATTGGGAAAAGTACGGAGGTGAGCGTGCCCGAGAAGTTTTATAAAGTAATTCTGTACTGCAACAAGCCCGATATTCGGATGGTTGGCTTTCTGATGACTAATGAAGGCTCAAACAAGTCGTTGAAAGAATTTGTGGTACCTGTGGATCTTATTGAGCAACTAACAGGACTCGATTTCTTTCCCAAAATTCCCGACGATCTGGAACAAAAGCTCGAAAGTAAAAGCCGCGAAGAGGTAGTGGACGAGTGGTTTGACAATTAAAACTGTTTATTGTTTCAAGTTCAATGTTTCAGGTTTCAGTGAAATTAGTGCTCTTGGAACATGGAACATGAAACTTGAAACATTGAACTTGAAAAAACTATTGCCCATTTGGGTTTATGAGCATCGGCGTTTTGCCGTCAGTGATGATAATCTTTGCGTTTGGTGAAGTGGCCAGCTGTCGGAAGGCTTCGATAGTTTTGTATTCGATAATCTGCTTGTTCAAGCCTTCTGAAATGATTTTCTGAGAGTCTGCAATCCCTTTGGCCTCAATTACTTTTCTATCAGCTTCCTTGTGCTCTTTTTGTAGAACAAACTCCATTTGCTGCGCCTGTTGTTCAGCTTCGAGTTTTTGCTCGATAGATTGCGCTAGCCCTTTCGGTAGTTGAATGCTTTTCATGAGTACGCTTTCAACAATAATACCCCGCTTCTCCAGTACGGTATGCATTTCAGCGGCAATTTCCTTTTCGATTTCCTCCCGCTGGCCTGTGTACATGTCTTTGGCGAAGAAGCGGGCGCAGACATCAGCAGCAGCCGAACGAAATACACTCACAATAACAACGCTTTCGTATTTCTCGCCGATCGTTGTAAGTACCTGTGGCGCTTTTTCCGGGATTATTCGATACAGAACGGCCATCTCGGCACTAATATTCAAGCCTTCTTTCGAGGGAATATTTTCCAGAGCGAGTGGCAAATTAATGGTGCGAGTTGGTACCCGAATGATGGTTGTTGTGAACGGATTGTAGCTGTGTATACCCGATCCTTTTACCACTGGATCTAATTTCCCGAGCCGACGTTTCACCCCAACTTCGCCCTGGCGAATGGTGGTGCAACTGATGATAAACAGCGCTGATAGCAAACAGAATATAAGCTTTTTCATGGTAGTAAACAAAAGATTTGAATCGTTTCGCTAACTACCGGTTTGCTCGTTAAACCCTGATTGAAAAGAAGTTAAGTTGTTATTAAACTTAAACGAGCGTCTAAAAAAGCCTGAAGTTCGTCGGGGCGTTGGGTGCCAATGGTAATTTTTCGTTTGTTCTTGTATTCGATTCGCAAGCCTTTGTTTCCGGCTATATTATACACCCAACCATCGAACCCCAACCGGATTCCATAACCAACAAAACCATATTGAGTGATGGATACGGTCTGTATGTTGTTCCATGAAATGGTGCGCCAGGAGAAAATCGGGAAAACACGATAATGAATCCCATTGGAATCCAGACGTGTATCTAATCGCCAGACATAGAACAACAACATAATGAACAAACTAATGCCTATGCCAATCCAGGCAGACGGCTTACTTTGACCATTCGCGACCCACAAAGGACTTGCCGTAACGATCACTACGGCGGTTAACAGAAGCCAAAGCCACCATTGGCGGAATCGTTGTGTTTCAGTGAAAGTTGTCATGCCTAGGTTTTCTGTTTCTTCTTCTTAGCCGCCGGGAAGAGGATGTTGTTCAAAATCAGGCGGTAACCGGCTGAATTAGGGTGTAAGTTTAAATCTGTAGGCTCCTCGCCGATTTCATGCCGATAATCTTCGGGATCATGACCGCCATAGAAGGTGAAAAAACCCCGACCATAAGGGGAATGAATATAGCGAGCCTCACCTGCGGCACGATTTTCGGCCATGATCACAACTTCGGGCTTAATATAATTTTTCTTAAACGCCGTTGTCTGACCCATGAACCCCTTAATCACATTCAGGTGATTTTGGGTAAGCATGGTTGGAATAGGATCATACTTGGCAGAAAACTGAAAGAGCGTAAAATAATCGTTATGCTCACTCAAGCCCCGCTCTTCGGGCTGGTTATCGATGTTCGAAAATTCGATTAGGTAAGGATTTGTATAGACCTGAAAATTCCGGAAGGCAAAAGTCTGGCTATAATCCAGTTTGCTGTTTGCATTTGGGTCGGCCGGATCACCGTCGTAAAATGTGTCGACAATGTCGGTATTATGCGAAGCCAGGGCGATATCATAAGTATCGGTAGCGTTACACATCGCGAACAAATACCCACCACCCAACACGAAATCGCGGATTTTTTGCGCTACAGCCAACTTCAGCTGAGGGACTTTTGAGAAGCCAAATTTATTTGCAATCGTTTCAGCTTCACGCTTTTGGGCAATATACCAGGGCTGATCTTTAAAGTGGAAAAACTTGCCATATTGTCCCGTAAAATCCTCATGGTGCAGGTGAATCCAGTCATATTCAGGTAACTTACCATTCATGACTTCTTCATCGAACACAACATCGTAGGGGATCTCGGCATAGGTCATTACCATCGTTACGGCATCGTCCCAGGGCTGCTTTGTTTTAGGCGAATAAACGGCCACTTTAGGCGGTTTTTGCAACTTGACCGCATCCATATTGGCATCAGCAGCGGCCACTTCGCTTAAAATCTGCGCCGACTGCGCATCCGAAATTACCTCGTAACTAACGCCCCGAATCACCATTTCGTTGATAAATGCCTGGCTTTGCGGCATCATAAACGACCCGCCCCGGTAATTTAACAACCAGTCAATTTCGGTGTCATGAACCTTAAGCACCCAATAGGCAATACCATAGGCTTTTAAATGGTTTTTTTGGGCATCATCCATAGGAATCAGGATCTTAGAGGCCCATGTCCGGCCCACCAGGGTCAGAATTAGGATAAGCGGTAACAGCAGCCGTTTCATTGGTTTCCCTATTAAGAATGCGCTTGGTAGTTTTGTAATAACGAAAGATAAGCAAATATTGTGCGAGGTTGAATGATTGAATGAATGAATTGTTGAATGAGTGAATACCTGCATCAGCATCATTCGATTATTCAATCATTCAATTATTCACTCATTGATAAATGAATCTACTCGAAAACATACGCGAAGGGCTGCGTTCAATTGCCGGGAATCGACTGCGAACCATTCTAACCTCGCTCATTATTGCCATTGGTATCACCTCATTAGTGGGTATCCTGACCGCTATCGATGGGATTCAAAGTTCGGTGGATAGCAGCTTTGCCGGTTTGGGTGCAAATACATTCAGCATTGTAGCCCGGCAGGATGCTTTTCGGCGGGGTGGACGTGTTCAGCGTCAGGATGCCCCGATTGACTATTTCGACGCGGTGCAGTTTAAGCGCCGATTTCCGTATGGGGCCACTATTTCTGTTTCGTCGGTTGTGGCGGGGGCGGCTCAGGCTAAGTTCGGCTCGAAAAAGACAAACCCGAATATTCAGCTTACGGGGGGAGATGATAACTACTTGTCTGTAAAAGGGTTCACGATTCAAAGTGGTCGTAATCTGACTACTAATGACTTAACTGGTGCCCGCAATGTGGCCATTATTGGTAGCGAAGTAGCGAACACGTTGTTCGAAAAGAAGCTGGACCCCATCAATCAGGTAATTCGGGTAGCGGGTAACCAGTATAAAATCATTGGTGTATTGGCTAAAAAAGGTGGTTTTTCGGGCGGGGGCGACGATCGTATAATCCTGATACCACTCGATAATGGACGTGCGCTGGCTGGAAATCAAAAACTAACATTTGATATCACGGCATCGGTACCCACAGTTGCTGATCAGGATGAGGCCGTAGACGAAGCACGCGGCACCATGCGACTGGTTCGACGTGACCAACTTGGCCAGCCCGATTCGTTTGAAATTGAACGCGCCGACGAATTGGCAAAAGAGACCGGGAATATTACCGGTTATTTGCGTATCGGTGGCTTTGGCATTGGGTTTATTACCTTGCTTGGTGCATCCATCGCTCTATTAAATATTATGTTGGTATCGGTCACGGAGCGAACCCGTGAGATTGGGATTCGAAAATCATTGGGGGCCACTCCACAACGAATCCGGGAACAGTTTCTGATCGAGGCTATTGTCATCTGTATTCTTGGCGGAATTGGAGGGGTGGTTCTGGGATTGGGTGTAGGCAACCTGATCTCAAGTGTTGTTAGCCAGGGGAAAGGAAGCTTTGTTGTGCCCTGGACCTGGATGGGTCTTGGGTTGGTCGTGTGTATCTCGGTTGGGTTATTTGCGGGGATTTACCCCGCCGTGCGCGCTTCCAAATTAGACCCTATTGATGCGCTCCGATATGAGTAAGGATTAATGAATAATGCAGAATGGATAATGCAGTTGGTGATAGCTGAAATAAAATTATTCATTAGCCCTTGTACATTATCCATTAATTCCTACTTTTGCACCCACGTTTGACAAACGCATCTCGCTTCGGCGGGACGATTCAGTCGCCGGGATGGCGGAATCGGTAGACGCGATGGTCTCAAACACCATTGTCTGCAAGGACATGCCGGTTCGAGTCCGGCTCCCGGTACAAGATAACCCCTAACAAACTGCGTTGCAGATGGTTAGGGGTTATTCGTTTTTAGTAGTATACGGTGTGGTGTACGGAATCGCTCAAGCAGGCCTATTGCAGACAAAGGGCAGTAGCACAATGAATATTTATACTATCGGCGTTTCATCGAATTTGTGCTGGCCCCCTGTTAATTCTTACTTTAGAGCAATGTAAGCAACCAACTGTCCCTATCTGGGTCAATACAACGCACACTCGCGACGATAACATGGCGATGGGTAATTCTGACGGAGTCAAAGCCTCAGAGTCCAGTTTAGTAAAGTAAAACGCACCTAGTAAAAGTAAATGATCATTTAGCGCAACCAGTCCTCACTCGTTAATTTCTCCTTTGGTTTGAATTGCAATAGTCCGATGTTGTTAAAAATCACATCCAGCTGACTTAAACTCGTTTCGGTCAACTAATACTATTCGGGCTCCTTCAGATACCAGTCGGTTAGCTATGGCCCGTTCAATACAACCACAAGTCACAATGACTACGTTTTCCTGAAATCGTATGAGGTTCTATTCAATTGTTTGGTTGTCTTTAGAAACGGCATTAGCTACACGCTGACGTGCCTGCTTTGCCTCGGTTTGCTTCTGGTAGGCCCACGGCTGATTGCTCTCACTGGGCATCACAATAGGTACCTCAAGACAAACACTTTGGGCTGGCAGCACTTGCTTCCAGTCACTGATAAGTTGCTTGTAGGCCTGACCGACTGGGCGAATCTGACGATTAAGATCACATAAGCCAAGCGGATTAACGTTGCCATTATTTTCCCGTAGCGCCGAATCCCAGTCGACCTGATCCGTCAGAGAATACCAGGTAAAACCAATCATGGGTACGCCATCATTCCGTACCCGCAGGACGTTGGCCCACTCTTTCCAAAGCCAGTTCACGGCTTCGTCGCCATTGGGCCCCTGCCAAAGATTCGTCTCGGTATGCATGACTGGCAGACGATACCGGTCATGGTACTGGCGCGTGATGACATGACAGATATACATCTCGTTGACGGGTGTGTAAAGTTGAACCCAGGGAAAGCGTTGTGCAAACGCGCGAGCATAGCCCGCAAAAAGAGCGGGAAAATCGGGATTCTGGAAATTGCCAATCCAATCAGGTACCCCAAAATGACACAGATCCACAATGGGGACGATATCACGCTTACGCAACTCACCAAAGGTTAGGTCGGCAAAAGCCCAGTCGTATTTTCCTTGGCCAAGAAATGTGGTATGAATGGGCGGTCCGTAGCGCAGGAAACGAATGCCTAGTTGCTCGACCAGGTCGAAATCGGTTTGCCAGTGCTGGTAGTGTCCGCATTTGGCTAATTCATCCTGGCGATAGGTGCCGCCCTGAATGGTTGGATTGCTATTTTCGATGCCGGTGGCAAACAGAAATTGGGTAACCATATATGGGTAGCAGGAGCGCAATCAATGTGCCTGATTGCCTAGTCCCTTAACTGATTCTCATACGGAGTGTTTACAAAATAGGCCTAAGAGGAGATTAAGTTTGGCTCTCGGATTTTTTGTTTCGTTTCTTTGTCGGCAAGAGATGCCCGCTTTAAATCGGTTCGTTAGCGAATATCGAGGTAAAGATTTGCTCTTTCCTGGTTTGGCGGAGGGTTGCTATAAATGGGAGGAGCAGCCATTCTAACAGTAGGTCTAGCGAAGGCCAATAAAGTGATTACCGCTACTTTATCAAGATTGCGTTGTGGACTCGTTTTCGAACAGGTTGTTTAGGTTTATCTTGCCACTGATCCCTAGTTTCTTTCGCAACCGATACGTTGTTTTATGAATCGATTCGGGTGAAATGCCTAAAATTCGGCTCATCTGAGTAGTATCGATCTGGAGTTTGGAGAGGACAAGCAGGCGGATTTCAGCTTTGGTTAAGTCAGGATAGCGACTTAGAATAACCGAGAAAAAATTCGGATAAACGTCTTCAAACAGTTCCTTGAACTGCTGCCAGTCGTCCTCGGTCAAAATAACCCGATTCTGTAAACTTTTAATGGAGGGTCGTGTTGGATGGGCTAGCTCATCGGGGTCGATTTGAGCTGAAATGGTGTCTATAAGGTGGTTCTTCTCCTGAATGTTAACCATATATTGAGCTAGCAATTGTTCAGCACGTTGCTGTTGGGCCAGTAACACCTGCTTTTCCTGCCAGCGTTTCTGCTGATTTTGCCGAAAGGCATAGATCCCAGCCAGAATCAGTAGCACAGCAACAAGGAGGACCATATTGCGTACCCACACCGCCTTGCTCTGACTAGCCTCCAGCTTGCGCAGATCATTCAGGTACCGCTCGGCGTTAACCTGACTTTGACTAGCTGCCAGCAGGCGGGTATTGAACAGGGTCCGCTGAGAATTTTCTATTCCCCGGAGCGAATCCAGGTAGATGGTCGCCAGCCGGAAGTTGCCCACTTTTTTGTAATACTGAGTCTGGACCTGATAATACTGTAGATCATAGTCCGACCAGGGGCGGTTAGTAAACAATCGGGTCGAGTGAATAAGGTAAGTCCTGGCTTTCTGGGTACTATCCAGATTCAATAAGGCCTGAGCCACATATAAGGCTGTCAGGGCTGCATTCTCAGGTACCTGGTACTCATGTCTGCGTTGAAAGCTAAATTGGTAGCCTTTATACAGATAGGGCAGGGCCAGCCTGGACTTGTTCTGTAGCAGCAGTAAATGGCCTATATTCGAATTGGCAATGGCCACATAGGCCGAGTCTCCGTGCTTACCAGCCAGCCTCAGGGTTTGGAAGAAGTACGCCTGTGCTTTACCATACTGATGGAGGTGCTGGTAGCAAAGACCAACCGTATTGTGAGCGGCAATCCCGATTCGTTCGACTAGGGGTGGGTAGTAGAAAGAGCTCAGCAGATAGTGAATGCAGGTCTTGTACTCACCAAAGAAATAATATTCTGCCCCCAAGTTATAGAGGTAGTCATTAATTTCGGGAATGTGCTCATAACCAATCTGCTCAAAGGTCTGCTGAGCCCGTAGCAGCCACCGAAACCCTTCGTCGAATTGTTGGGTTTCATAGGCATACCGACCCCGATGGTGCCAGTAGGCGGCCTGAACGACGGGAACCGGGCACTTGTCCATGTAGGGCTGAGCGGCTAGTAAAACCGAAGAGGGTTTGCCCATTGCTTTGACAAGTTCATGCCGGCACAGGATTTTATGAAGTTGTACGGTCCAGAACAGACGGTCGTCATCCTGATTTTGGGCAAAGGTGGCCAGCCGATCGAGTTGGGCGAATGCGCGGGCTGAATCCTGCGCGTTCTTCAGATAGGGCGTATGCCCAATGGAGTAATAAGGCGCCTGCTTCTGAAACAGGCGAAAAATCCGCAGATCGGGACTAAGCCGAAACAAGGTATCGACCTGGGCTTTGGCGGGCTGAAAAAATAATGGCCTGACAATTAGTAGTATTAAGATTAGTCTGGACAGGCTAGGGAAAATCATCTTCTGGGCAGCGTTGAGGAGTGACGAAGCGACACTGGCATAAGGAAGACGTTCTTAAGCAGAAGATTGTTATATAATTGACCGTCCTAAGGGCGTCAGCTATGAAATAGCTTGACAAATCTAGGCTTAACTAGAGCCGCCTATTTTTAAGCAAGCGGGGGTAATTGGCCGTTTTAACAACAGCTATTTTTTCGATAGAGTCGTGGTAATTGCTTTCAAAGCTAAGCAATTCGGTTTAGTCAAGGAGTGGCTTTACACCTTAATTTTATCCTAACTAATTTAGCTGCGCACTGCATAAGGAGGCCTCCTTCATTCTTTGTATAGGAAAATGGTGAAATCATCTGGCCAATAGCCAACCTGGAGTTGCACCGTTTTTGATAGGGTCTGACAAAATTGGAGTATTTCATCGGGAGAGTAAGACCTCAGCAGCGTGTTGGGTTCGACTCCTCCACTCAACAAGTTAAATCCTAAGGCGATACGACATTTGGCAAATAGGGTTTCAATAGCCTTATAAACAAACTCGTCATCACTATGCCGATAAGTAAGTGATCCACTAGCCAACACAAAATCGGTCATGGGCATCGTTGTATCGAGAAAGCTCCCTTGTAGTAGGAGTACATTATTCTCACGTTGATATCGTTGGGTGGCTATCTGGAGTAATTCAGGTATTTGTTCACATCCATAATACGTAATTGACGAAAACCTTTTCTTTAAAAAGGCGAAAAGATCTGCGTGCCCACATCCGGCATCTAGTACAGAGTGCCCGCTTAGATCACCTATTTGGCTTAATTTTTCAAAGCGCATCCACTGGCCTTCAATTTTCCGCCACCCCAATGCCCGGGTTGTACCAGCACCATGCCGTTCGATCAACGTTTTGTGAAAATGGAAAATACTAGCTGTACCAGATAGATCTAGCGGCTCTTCCTTCATATTGTACTAGTTTGGACTTGTTACTTTTTACTTGAAACTAAATTAAACATGATTTTACTGGTCAATTTTACGAAACAAGTCCACATTTCCTTAAGCCACTAAATTGTCCAGTTAACAGGTAGCTGTTTATCGACAGTTGCCTGAATTCCTTCGCTAATAGCTAGAAATGAGCGATAACAACGATTCATTAAAGATAGCAAAACTCAGTGTAAGCTAACTGGTTGAATTAGCTAGTATTATGAGAATATCCATAGATTAAGCTTGCTAACTGCGCGTAAAGTACCGCTAAAAACGGCTTCTGAGTTGTAATAAGGTTTGCGTTATAAAACAGCTTCAGCTTGGGAAATGACAGTTACTATAGAAACGGTACTACAAACCCATAACTCGCTATTTAATATATAACCTCAATAGCGCCTGTATCTCTGAACAGATTTGATCAAGATTATAAAATGATGGCTTTCAATAGAGCAAATGGCCACAAAATGCCCTCATATTGTCGCGATTGACCCTCATTAGCGTAGCTCGTCCAATTTACTTTTGTATAAACAGTAAACTACTAGTGCTTTTCCAAGGTAGACTTTGTTGATTCTGGTCAATTCTATTGGTGTCATTCTATTGATAATCAATATCTAAGCGATCAATTAGGGTCGAAAGAATTTCTAGAATTTAAATTGGACAACTACTATCTAACCCCATGAGAACGGTAACATTCACTATGAATACTAGCCTGGATGGCTATTGCGATCACACGATGTTCAACCCTAGTGAAGAGGTGCTGGAGTATTTCACGGAAACGTTGAGGGAGGTAGATCTGCTCTTTTTCGGTCGTTTCATGTATCAGCTTATGTTTCCCTATTGGGCTGATGTGGCCCAAAAACAATCCGGCACAGCGGCTGAAAATAGATTTGCCCAACGACTGTCGTCGATCGACCGAGTGGTTATGTCAAGCTCATTAAACAGCATAGATGATAAGACACGCCTTGTTAGGAGCCACCCGGCCGAAGAACTCCTCAAACTGAAGCAGCAACGGGGCAACAAAATTTCGGTGGACAGTGTAAGTTTACTTCCTGAATTGATCCAAGCCGGTCTTATCGATGAATTTCAGTTGGTAGTTCATCCAGTCATGGTGGGACAGGGGAGACCCTTGCTTCATGGGGGAAGCCTTCAGGAAAAGCTTAAGTTAAAGCTGGTTGATACGATTGCTTTCAAATCCGGCAGTGTGGCGCTTCACTATTTGAAACAGTGACAGAACTTGACGACAAACAAGCGCCAACGAATGAATGGAGAGCAGTTTTCGTTATCTTTCTGAGCGGTTTACATTAACGCACATTGGTCGCTGCAACCAATTACTTAATTGGAAAACCAATGGCGCGGGCTTAGTTTTCCCTATTCCTGGCTGTCTTGATTCAATTGGTCAGTCTTGGCACCGCCCGCTTGTTCTACAGGTGGTAGAGCAGGGTTTAATAAACTGGGCAATTGTTGGCTAGTTGTGGATTCTGTAAGCTGATCGAGCATCGCTTCATCCCACATAGTGTCCCCACATTCCTCTTTAACAAAGGGCACATCGTCTTCGTCGGTTAATTTATTCATGGTAGTCTTATCAATTAGTTGATTTGTACTGAAGTCTGATTAGATGACAGGTAGTCATAACTAGTTCACGGTAAGTGATTTAATAATGAGAAACTAGTTAAGAGCCATCACAATAGGAGAAGGTCCCCAGATGGGTATATAGGTAGCGGTGAGAATCGGCCAACTGGAGCTCATAGTCTTCTCTGATAGTTACTTTATCGATTACGTAAACAGAACTGAACATACGGGCTAAATGTTAAACGGTGAATACTCTAAGAAGGTCCAGTTTAACCCCGATAGACTCGATTGGCGAGCCCAGTTATGGAGGTGAAATTGCCAGTAACGACCGGTCCCACCGGTGGGATCATCGGCAGCTGACTCGGTAAACTGGACGTCGGCATGTCCGGTGAGTTGTAAACTGTCACCCGTCTCAAAGTTAACAAACAGGAGCCCCGCTCGGGGATTGACCGAAAAGTTTCCCATCGAATTGAACATACCATTACCATTGTAATCAGGAATCAGCAGGGTTTGGCTATCGAGAACCTGGACAAACCCTGGCTTTCCACCCCGATGGCTCACGTCCAGGTGGTCGTCGTCATGAGCGCTACCCACAAAGAAGGTGTCCGCCCCAGCAATCCAATCGTGCAGTTCAGGGGTTAGTTGAGAGCCTATCAAGCTAACCTGGTCTGTCGGCTGGGCGAGGGTAGTTACGTCCACTTCCCGTCGCTGGATATAGCGGGGACAAAGGGGAAAGGCTTCCTGTACGCGTATGGTCAAACTAGTCTCATTGGGAGAAACTGTCACCCGTCCGTTTACTTTCAAGCGCTTCCGGGAACTCAGTTCGATGAAAAGCAGGCCAGCCACTGGATGATAGGACACGTTCGCCCAGAAGCGATCATCCTTGGCTGATAGCAGATAATCGGTGTTCAACTGAACAACTTCAGGGCTTTCGGCTTTCAGAAAGCCCGACTGACCCGCCAGCAGCGATACCCACATAGCTTGCTGACTATCCAGACTGGCGGCCACAACAAAGGGTTGTTTTTCGACAAATTTTAACGCTCCATTTGGTATGCGGTTGGCAATAAGCTGGCCGTTTCGGCGAGCAATATGCTCTTCGCCCGCTCGGGCTTGTATTTGCTGTTCGCCCGGATGAAATGGGGTTGTGTCCATACGCAAAGAAGAGATGTAGTCGTCATCAAGGCAGCCTGATGACGGCTGGAAACTAGATCGTTACCTAGAACGTGATAATTTGATAACCCTCCTGTTGGAGTTGAACAAAGCTGGGGAGCCCTGATGTACCAGGCACGGCATTCGTTGTGATCAAATCATAGCCAGAGGGGTCAGCACCAAAAACGGTGGCACAGCCACTAGAAACCCCTTGAACCTTATCTTTTACAGCTTCAAATAAACCATGAAATGGATTATCAGGTTGCTCCAGTAGGGCTGGCCAGCGTGTTCCTGCTCCCTGAAACAGAATCGTTACTTCCTGATCCGCTTGTTTGAAGTCGTAAGCAGCAGCCAGGGCATTGAATAATTTGCCGTTTACGTCGTCCGAACCCACGTTAGGGTCTGAAAGGATAATAAGGGCTGTTTTTACGTGATTCGTCATCGCATTTGTTTGGTTTATGTGAACTATGAAAATAATTACCGAACGTTCAGTAAAAGGTTGAAACATACTAATACATGAATTCGCTTTCGTAAAGGAATTTACCTATTGATGAGTTTCATGAAATTATCTGGTAAACAATGATCTCAATTCATCCAGCGCTTCGGTAAACAGCGATGGCTGCCCAAAAGCTCTAGCCAGAATTAGGGTACCCTGAATCTTGGTGATCGCCAGTTTTGCCAACCGGTCTGATTCCTTCTGATCGTATCCGAAATCAAGGGCTAAATGAGTAAAAGCATCGATCCACAGCTGGAAAACCGCAGCAATTTCATTCTGAAAAATGTTGGCCTCCGATCCGTGAGACAATGCCCTGAGAATGCAGTCGAGCCGACCGCCGTCATACAGTTCGTCTATGGCTTTCAAGGCCTTTTCCAGACGTTCTTTCGGCGTGCTGGCTGAAAAAAGTACATCGACAATCCTGGTTTGAGTCCAATCGGCAACATAGCTTAACACGGCATGAGCCATTGCCTGCTTACCCTGTGGAAACCTATGATACAGACTAGCCTTTTTTAATTGGGTCGCTTCCGCCAGAGTAGCCATACTCGAACCGTCGTAGCCGGATGAGCGGAAGACCTCCATCAGTTTGTCGATAACGACGTCGTGTTCAACTTTTGCGTGCGCCACTTTTTGCTTCTTTTTATACCGAACGATCGGTAAATAAATTTAGTTCACGTCGATTAAATTTATTCATTCTTTATGGCCATCGCTGAGTCTCTTTATGGATACAGGATTGCGTCGGCATCCAGCCTAAATCGTCTCGTATAGTAGGAACTAACAAATTATTCCGATCGTCTCATCGTGATGACCAGTTGCCCGGTCTGACCCGAATGTGCACTACCATTTGGGAAAGGGGCGGCTTGTAGGTGGGGGGCGATCACCTCTGAAATTGACCCTGTTATAGTGAGCCGTTAATCCCGTTTAAACGAGATTGGTGGTTCACTATAACAGGGTCAATTTTCCACAAAATACGGAAATTTAGTTTGGACCTTACTTGATGGCTGCAATAGCGGCAGCGTAATCAGGCTCTTGCCCTATTTCAGGTACTTGCTGTTCGTAAACGATTTTCCCTTCGGGATTAACGACGATTACCGCACGACTTAACAGGCCTTTCATGGGTCCGTCGGCAATTTGAACGCCATAAGAAGTACCAAAATCTGTTCTGAAATCCGAAAGCATCACGACATTTTTAATGCCTTCCGCGCCACAAAAAGCCTTCTGCGCAAACGGTAGATCTTTGGAAATACAGAGCACAGCGGTGTTTTTTAGCCCAGCCGCATCTTCATTAAATTTCCGTACCGATTTGGAACAAACACCCGTATTCACACTGGGGAAAATATTCATGATCACATATTTGCCCTTGTAATCGGCTAACGTGTTATCCTTAAGATCAACACCGGTCAATGTGAAATCTTTAATAGACGTTCCTACTGCTGGTAGTTTACCAACGGTATGAATTGTTTTACCGCCTAGCGTAAGGGCCGTACCTGTCGTTTGAGCTAGCGAAATACTTGTCATGAATATTCCGGCAAGACCCCAGAAAAAGAGTTTAAAGGCGTGTAACGAGTTTTTAATACCAGTCATAAATGTATTATATTGAGGGTAATACCTCAAATGTACAAAGGAAACTGGACTTGCTAGGTTAACCTGGACACAAAATTAAGGATGAGCTTACTGTTCAGTAATAAGTAGGAAGTTCAATTCTGATTCTGAAATAATCCCTGAACATTCCGGAAATTATTAAGCCCGAACTTGTGTATAAATAATGAGTCTGAGTTGGGTAAAATAGCCTGCTTCTTTATCTGGCCATTAGGTCAGCCAACCCATTCCGATCGCTTTCACCGCTTTTACACTCGATGTCTAAAAAGACTTATTTCTTTCTTATCCTGATTTTGGGTAGCCTAACGGCGCTAGGACCGTTTTCTATTGACATGTACTTGCCAGGATTTCCCGCCATTGCTAAAGATCTGCATACCACGGCGGCAAAAGTCTCGCTGTCCCTGTCCGGCTTTTTCATTGGTATTTCGTTAGGGCAATTGCTGTACGGCCCATTGCTCGACCGCTTTGGGCGAAAAAAACCGTTATACATAGGCCTGATTGTATACATACTAGCCTCGGCCGGCTGTGCCTCTACGGTAAGTATTGATGGCCTGATTTTCATGCGGGTTGTGCAGGCCATAGGAAGCTGCGCGGCAGCGGTAGCCTCGGTGGCTATGGTGCGCGATTTGTTTCCGGTGAAAGACAATGCGAAGGTATTTTCTCTTCTCCTGCTTGTGGTGGGCGCTTCGCCAATGATCGCGCCAACGGTTGGGGGTTACGTTACCGCTGCGCTGGGATGGCAAGCCGTATTTGTTATTCTGATGGGGATGGGAGTCGCTATTTTGATCGCCGTTTTTTTCTGGCTGCCTGCCAAGTATAAACCCGACTTGTCGATTTCGCTGAAGCCAAAACCGATTTTACTTAATTTCTGGCAGGTCCTACGTGAACCGCAGTTTTATACCTATGCCTTCACCAGCGCCATCGCCTTTTCGGGCCTTTTTGCTTACGTTTCCGGCTCGCCAATTTTGTTTATGGAAGTGTTTCATACCGATGAAAAAGTATATGGCTGGATATTCGCCTTTCTTTCTGTCGGTTTTATCGGGTCAAGTCAGATAAATACTCTACTGCTTCGACGCTACAAGAGTGAACAGATTGTTAATGTGGCGTTGATCTGTCAGTCTATCGTTGGTTTGACATTTCTGGCCGTGGCACTAGCGGGTTGGCTGACGCTTTCGACTACCATTATTTTTCTGTTTCTGTACCTTTGCTGCATTGGTTATACAAACCCCAATGCCGCGGCCTTATCACTGGCTCCTTTTGCCAAAAATGCCGGTAGTGCCTCGGCCTTGATGGGCGCTCTACAAATGGGCATGGGCACCCTAATTTCCGTGTTCATCAGTATGTTCGAGGTGCCTTCGGCTATACCTATGGTGATTGGCATGGCAGGAGCGGCTACACTGGCGTTGCTGGTGCTATTGGTGGGCCGCCGAACGATCCGCACACAGGTTGAGGTTCAACAGGATGCCGATGCTGCTTTACTGCACTGATTGCCTGTGCTATCTATTTGGCTGATTGGGATTGTCCGCTTACGTTTAAGATGCTATCCTTTTAGCTAACCCATCCGTTTGGAGGATTACAGCCTTCAACTGTTCAACCCATTGCCGAGCAATTTGCCGACCTGATCACGGAGAAACAGCTGGAACAGAGCCATAGTCAATTTTCGGTAAACGATTGCCGGAACGCCAGTGGGGTAAGCTGAGTCTTTGCTTTAAATAGCTTACTGAAGGATTGCTGGTGCTCAAAGCCCAAAGCAAAGGCAATTTCGCCCACCGAAAGGTCGGTGGTGGACAGATGCTCTTTCGCCTGCTCAATGAGCTTATTATGAATGTGCTGCTGGGCGGTTTGCCCAGTCAGCACTTTTAACAAACTACTTAAATACTTGGGCGAAACATGCAGGGCATCAGCCAAATAGTGAACACTGGGTATCCCACTTTTTATCAACTCATCCTGGCGAAAATAATCCGTCAGCACATTTTCCAAACGGTCCAGAATCGCGTGGTTACTGATTTTTCGGGTGATGAACTGACGATGATAAAAGCGCTCGGCATAGCCCAGTAAGGTTTCTAGCTGGGAGATAATAATTCCCTGACTGAATTTGTCCATATTGGCGTGATACTCCTGCCGGATCGTTTCAATGATGGTGTTAATGATTGTCTCTTCCTTATCCGAGAGAAAAAGAGCTTCCGCCACCGAATAGTCAAAATACTCGTATTGTTTGATAGTCCTGGCCAGGGGTGTATTCCACAAAAAGTCTGGATGAATCAGTAGCATCCAACCTGACCGCTGACTGCTCGGGTCTGGATCGGCCTCAATACGGAATACCTGACCAGGGGCAATGAAAAACATGACACCTTCATCAAAATCATATTCCTGCTGACCGTATTTTAGCTTGGCAGACACGCCCCGTTTAATGGAAATCTGGTAAAAATCCAGCACCCAGCTTACCAAACTCATATCGGGTGTGCGCTGGATGGCGCTGTAATCCACCACGCTGATGAGTGGATGTTCGGGTTTGGGCAGGCCTCTGAGTCGGTGAAACTCGCTGACGGATTTGATGCGCTGAACACTTGACATGGCTACTGTAGGGTTATTGATTGGACTACGTAAGCGGGCTAACGACACCCGGAAAGAGTAGCCTACCAGGGTACTTCGCCGGTGTCTTTATAAAATTTTCCGGTGTCGCTTCTATCCAGTTGAGTCGCGATACGCACGATCGGTTTTGCCCCTTCTTCTGCCGTTTTGAGTCCTTTATGCTGATTGAGGTCGGTAGCGGTATAGCCGGGTGTCACGCTGTTTACCCGAAATGCGGTTCCTCTCAATTCATTCGCCAGCATAATAGTAAAAGCATTCAGGGCCGTTTTGGTTGATCCATACGCACTGTATAAATTCCAGTTCGGGCTTTTGCCTTCACGCGCATGCAGGGTCAACGATCCTACTTCGCTCGATACATTAATAATAACGGGTTGAGTCGACTTGTTCAACAGCGGCAGGAATTGTTGCGTCGTTTGAACCGTGCCGAAAAAATTGGTATCAAACAGATTGCGTAAATTAGCCATGTTGCCGGTAGAAAATGACTGAGGCTGCTCGCCAGAGATGCCGGCATTGTTGATTAAAATATCCAGGGCATCAATCTTTGATTCCAGTTCTGCTCTTGCCTCTTTAACAGAATCCAGCTCGGCTACATCAATCTGGATAAAATCGACATTGACTAACCCCAGAGCTTTCAGCTTTTCTACGGCTTCTTGGCCATTTTGTTGGTTCCGGCTCCCAATGTAAACAAAGTAGCCTAGCTCCGCCAGCTGTTTAGCTGTTTCGAAACCAATTCCTTTGTTGGCGCCTGTTATGAGTACTGTTTTCATGGAAAACTTGGTTTATTCGTTGTGGTATACAAGGGCAAAATCATTTGCAAAGTCGGCTAGTTTAACGGCTCCCAGCACTGGCCGATTCCGGTAATAGTCTTCATACAACTTGCCATTACCCTGACTGGCCTGCAGTTCTACAAAACCTTTGGCTACCTGCTCATTAAATCCGATTTTTAGCCAACCGGTCAGTAGTTGTTCGTCCGAAATGACGTTCCAGCGTAGATCCGGCTTTCCAATCGCTTTCCCCAGCGCGCTGGCAATTTCATTTGGCGATACTTCATCGCTGGCCACATAGCGAACCGTACGGCCATCAAACGATTTGTCCATCTCTTCGCTAATCACATTGGCAATGTCTTTTGGTGATACCCACGGCTCTTTGGTATCACCTCCATAGTTGGAAATAATGGCTCCCTGCCGCTTAATAGTGGGTATAAACGAGAGCATATTGAGGTAAAAGCCAACGGGGCGAATGAATTTAATGGCTACCTCTGCAGATAGCTGCCGTAAGAGCTGTTCTACGTTATAATGGAACAAAAGAATACCATTCCCCTGATCCATATCCGCACCAATGCTGCTCAGGTGTATCACCTTATTGACGCCCGAGCGCTCAATAGCCTGCTTGTAATGCTGACCAATCTGAGTGATCTGGCCAATGAAATCGACCGACTGATCAAAGCTATCTCCGACGGCTTCCATGGTTTCCATGAGGTAAACAATATCGGCACCAGTAAAGGTTTGGGTCAGAAAGTCAGTATCCTGCATGGTCCCGATGGCGGCTTTTGTGCCCATCGCTTCAATCTCTTTTTGTCGGGTAGCGTTACTGCTAATAACGGTAACGGAATGCCCTTTTTGCACCAATTGCTGGGTGAGCGGTTTGCCAATATTCCCTAGCGAGCCTGTTAATACAATGTTCATGTGGTTAACTGTTTTGTCTATGCAAAAGTCCGCAGCAGGGGCAAAACCGTTTTAGCCAAAAGGCAGAATGTTGTAGTCAAAGTACCGTTGTAGAGTCTTCGAGCCAACCACCATTCCATTTAGTAAATCCCTTATTAGCTTGGCTATTGTAGCCAACTTGGATTGATTAGCTTAGTTGACAGTAATCTCCGCTGAAAACAGTAGTTGTCGGTCCCCGAATGGTAGTTGCTAGCGTAAGTTGGCTTTTAAAGGCTTGATCCTTTATACATGGCCTTTTTGTTACGCTACCTCTACAGCCTTCCCTTTCTGGTTTTGGTATGGCTCAATACGTCTAATGACCATGACCTGTCGGGTTCTATCCGGACGCATCCAACAACAGCCGATTCACAGGGGCAGGCACTTTTTAAAACACACTGTGTATCCTGTCACGCGCTGGAGCAGGATGGAATCGGGCCAAAACTTGGGGGCATTACCCGCCTGCTGTCTGAGAAAGAACTCATTGCGTTTATGCAGAATCCGGTTAAAGCAATTGAGTCGGGAAATGTGCGGGCGGTGAATCTTTCGAAACGCTACAAGATGATTATGCCGTCTTTCGATTTTCTGAAGGATGATGAGCTGAAATCCATTGTGGCTTACATTGCTGAGGAGACCCAAAAGCGCAATAGTCAACCGCTGGAAGTCAAAAACGATACAGGAGGAGCGACAGCGCGATTGACAGAACCTGTAGCTAAATCAAATCTTACCATCGAGCTGGAAGATTTTGTTACCATTCCGCCCTCCAGCGATAAAATGCCTCGCACCCGGATTGCTACGATGCGCGCTCACCCTTCAGGCGACGGGTCGCAGTTCGTAAGTGACCAACGCGGACTGATTTATCGAATCGTCGGCAGAGAAGTTCAGCCTTTTCTGGATGTTCGTCCCTTGATCGAAAATTTCATCAACGAGCCGGGGCTCGGCACTGGTTTAGGTAGTTTTGCATTCCACCCCGACTATCTGACTAACGGGCTTATGTACAGTACGCATACAGAAGCTGTCAAGGGCAAACGGGCCGATTACGCCTACAGCGATTCGGTAGAGATGGCTTTGCAATGGGTTGTTTCGGAATGGAAACAGGATGATATAACTAGCCCGGTATTTAGCGGTAAACGACGGGAGTTGTTGCGGGTTAATATGCCGTCCGCAGCGCATGGTATGCAGGATATAAGTTTTAACCCAGAGGCTGTCAAAGGCAACCCTGACTATGGTAAGCTGTACATTGGTATCGGCGACGGTGGCTCAACGATCGGCAAGCATCCGGAGCTTTGCCATAAACTTACTTCCCTGCTGGGTACGCTTATCCGAATCGATCCGTTGGGACGAAACAGCAAGAATGGACAGTATGGCATCCCCGCCGACAATCCTTTTGTAGAGGCCACTGACCCTGCGGTGTATAAGGAGATTTATGCCTATGGATTCCGAAATCCGCACCGGCTGGCCTGGTATGATGGCCGCTTATTTTCGACGGATGTAGGGGAGTCTAATTTCGAAGAAGTGAATGTGATTCAGAAAGGGGGCGATTATGGCTGGAATGTACGGGAGGGAAATTACGGCATCTCGTCGAAGGATTTGAAGAATGTGTATCCCGTACCCGACACAAAATCTAACAAATTCATTAAGCCGTTTCTACAATACGACCATATCGACGGCAATGCGATCAGTGGAGGCTATGTCTATGACGGCCCAATCGCAGCCTTGAAACACAAATACATTTTCGGGGATATTGCCAGGGGCCGGGTTTTCTTCGCCAATATCGATAAGAATCTGACCGATCATTCTGTGCATGAACTGACTATCGTGCAGGATGGGAAAGCCACAAACCTGGCAGAACTGTCGGGTTCAAAGCGGGTCGACCTTCGGATTAATTACAATCGGTTGACAAAGGAAATGTACATCACGACCAAAGGCGACGGTAAAATCAGACGGATCAAAACGGCTGTAGAACGTTGAGGTAGTTTAAACCTATAAGGTCTTTGAGACCTTATAGGTTTGTGATGAAATGTATTATACGACAGGTACTTACTAAATAAGCAGACCTCTCTTGAGCTACTTCTTCTTTTTAGCGGCTTTAGCTCGAGGGTTGAACGCAAGCGCTAACTGAATCCAGAAATCCAGATCTCGCTGACTTCGAAGAACCTCTGGTTGAATATAGCCGTATCCTCTGTAGACTCGCCCATTGACAACCATCTCTTCAAATCCGTTCTTTTCGGCCATTTCCTCATGCAAAATGGGATCAAACCGACACAAGAGTTTGTCGCCACTTACACAAATACATAGTTTTTCATTAATCAAGAAGGTAAGGCCCTGAAACATTTCTTTTTCTGCCAGATTGGGAAGCTCAGCCAGTTTCTCCCGGATTCGGTCGGCCAGGTGTTGATCATATGCCATTCGTGCAGCATGAATAGGTTATTGACAATTGATTCATCAAACTTACAGAATACAGTAATTGGACAAGAAACCGATAGTTAATTGATGGAATCCCGGTTTTCCGTTCATATAATTTTGCCAAGGCCTTGATAGCTGTATTGATACATTTACACATTGGAAGGCACTCATAAGCCACTCCAGATGAACGTTCATCAATATGCTGCAAATTAACCAGTTCAGTAAGGCCTATAACCGCCACGTCGTTCTTCAGGTTGATGATTTTACCATTAAACCGGGCATCTATTGGGTTCGGGGTATGAATGGGTCGGGTAAGAGTACGTTTTTGAAAGCGTTAGCTGGCATGACGACTTTCGAGGGCGATATACGTCTCAATAACCAATGGAGCCTCAAGAAACAGTCGGTGGCCTATCGGAGCCTGGTGAATTTTGCAGAGGCAGAACCCATATTTCCCGAATTTTTAACGGGCACCGAACTCATCCAGCTTTTTAAATCGGCAAAAAAAGCACCCAGTCATCAGGAAGATTTCTTTCTGGAAAGTATGCAGATGACAGCTTACGTAGGCGATCCTATCAGCACGTATTCGAGTGGGATGCTTAAAAAGCTTTCCCTTGTTCTGGCTTTTTTAGGCCAGCCCAGTTGTATTCTGTTAGACGAACCGCTGACGACCCTTGACGTCGAATCACTTCCTATCCTGTATTCCTGGATTGCTAGCCAGTACCAGGCCCAGCAAACGCTCTTTTTGTTATCATCCCATCAATCATTCGAAGGTGAGCTTTTGTCGAATGTGCAGGAAATACGAATTGAGCATAAAACGGTACAGTTTACCTTATGAAAAGGCCCCTTATCCGCGTTTTAATCAAAATCGTGGCCAACGGTTTTTATCAGACCCATACCGGCTTATTGCTATCCCTGTTCATCGTTATTTTTATCAATTTTTTTTACACCAGTGTACTCAATCAGACGCACCTGACTCAGGAGCAAATTATTCTGAATGCCTTAAAACTGGTTCTTACGTCGGTTAGCGAACCACTGGGCGTAGTGTTCCTGTTTGGACTTTGCTTCCTGTATCATGTAAAGAGCTGGCAATATGTAGCGGGGCGGTTGAAAGGCGTAGATGTTCAGTTTTTGTATTACAGCAGTACGGCCTTAAGTTGGTCGCGGCAGATTCAATCCTGGGCCGTCGTTCAACTGGTGATATCCCTACCGATGATCATCTTAGGGCTATTTGCCATGATCATCGGGCTAAACTTTGGTCACTGGGTCATTCCGTTAGTGCTCCCTGTTTATCTGCTCACACTTGTTTTCTACGGTGCCTGGTACTATACGGGGCTAATCAATAATAGGATTGATGAACCGGTAAAAGCTAATGAACTAAGCTGGCTCAGAAGCTGGCCCAAGCCCCTTTTTAGCCTGTTTTTGTACGACGTGATTCAGAAGAAACGGGTTGCTTATGCCATAACAAAAGCCGTGTCCCTGATTAGTATTGCGCTTATCTTTAGCCTATTCCCAGACTCCCATACGGATGCGCGATTGTTTGGAATTATAAGTATCTGTGTTGCTCTTGCGCATGTCATTCTGATCTATCAGTCGAGTGAATTTGAGTTGTTTTATCTACGTTTTGCTCGAAATTTTCCCTACAGCCAGTGGCAATTATACGGCCAGCAAGCCGCTCTATATGGTTTACTGCTGCTCCCTGAAATCGTGTGTTTACTGGTGCTAGGTGGGTTCGGTCTGGGCTTGATTGGCGCTTGTTTACTACTCAGCACTGCGCTATTATTTCGTAGCCTTCTTTACAAGCTTGGCCAACGGATGGAGACGTATTTACGGTCGATATTCGGGCTGTTTATTCTTTTTCTGTTACTCATACTCTTTGGCTTCACCGGATTCCTGGTCGTTGGGAACGCAATGGCTGCCTGGGGACTCCTATATCGCTATCAGTATCAGGCGCTGGGGTAGAGGTATGATGAAAGCGACATCTGACGGGCCATCCTTTGTTGGGCGTAGGCTCTGGACTACGCTGTGGCGTTATCCGGTCTGATTGAGATTAAAAAATAAACGCGGTTTATTTTTTAATCTCACCGGGTTAAAACCCGGCGCAAAAACATAGAATGAATGAACTGCACCAGGTTAAAACCCGGTGAGATTGAAAAGAACATAGAAAAGTATTTTCCTCGATTAATTAGTGAAAATAAATAAGACCGGATAACACTCGAACGTAGTACATACTACGCTCAACAGTGGAGACTCAGTCTTTCGACGGATACGTATTCAGTAGCGTTTGGGCTTCTGCTGCGGTTAGTAGCGAAACGCAGCCATGCCTGGCGTCGGGAGGAAAATTGACATTTTCTTCCACTCTCCAGTGAATCAAATCGGGTGATGAAGACACGCCAAACCGATTCGTCATGCAATAGTCATAAAACAATAGCCAGCTTTTTTGGAGAGGATCTTTGAGCACAGTTGGGCCTTCGGTAATTACCGGGACGATCTGACCCTGATTTAAGGGGCCGTTGACGGGACTGTATGGTCCCTCCAGGTTCTTGGATGTCGCTACCCGAATCGCCCTTCTTTCGCCGGTTTTGGCACCAAACTCTTCCTCTTTATGAAAGAGATAATAAGTCCCATTCTGTTTGAGTAACGTCCCGTCGATTACCGAATAAGGTGGATTGAAAAAAACGCTGGCTGGGGTAAACGTTTTCCAGTCGCGTGTCCGGCAAGACCACAACCGACTTTCTTTCCAGCCTGCATCTTTAAACGACGAAGACCAGAATAAGACATATTCCTTGGTTTTGTCGTCGTAAAACCATTCGGGCGCCCAAATATTTCCGGCAAAAGCCCCTGATTCGCTTCGCACGTCTTTCATCAAGGGCAGCGAACCTTCCACCTGCCAATGGATCAAATCCGTTGAGGTGATGTAGAGGCAACTTGGGCCTACTTTCTCCCGATCGTTTCTGTTTCCGCCCCCGGTAGATAATATGCGCCAAAGTCCATCGGGCCCTCTCCGCACGTAAGGATCACGAACGTGGTGTTCCCATACGGGTTTGTTGTCATTTAAGGGTGTCCAGTGGCGTCCATCGGTCGATAAGGCGATGTGCAGTTTATTAATCAGCATGGGGTCTGGCAAGGGGACTTCAACTGTATTGCCCTTGGCGTCAATCTCAATGCGTGTCGGATAGCGTTGACGGAAGTATGTCAGCATCCAGACTGGTTTATCTTTTTCGATAGTCAGTGGCGGATTGACTTTTACCTGTTCGGAGGCTGATTTGGATTGAGCTAAAGCTCCTCCCACTGAGATCGTTAAGCTAATAATTAAGACGGTAAGCTTCATCGTTGCAAATTCTTATTGACCAGAAAAGCGCGTAGTGACTGACTTCTCCTTAGCGCTTTCCCTTAGAGCCGTGCCACGGTTAGGCATGATGTTCAGTAGAACCGTGGTACGGCTCTAAGGGGAAGCGTTACTTCTAGGCAGAATCTCGACAAATGAAACGAGAATCTGTTTAGAAAAGCGCTTTTTCCGGTTCTAAAATCCCTTAAATGATTTTCAGACGCTCTTCTTCCAAATCTAGCTGGTACAATTGATTACGGATGATTTCTTCATCAATCTGCGGGTCTTTGTTTAGCTCTGTGAGGTATTGCCGCTGGATCTCGAGTAATTCGACAAAGAGAATTTTTGTTTTGCCGTTCATCCAGCTATCGTCTGTTGCTTTGGCACGTTCTTCCCATTGCTTGAGGATTTTTTCCAGACCTGCATTGCCATTGGGTTCGCTTTCATATTTGTTTTTCAGAAACTGATAGACGTGCTGTTTCAGGCCATGTTTCATTTTCTGCTTGCTCGATTCCTCCGATTCGCCGTCTAGCCCTTGAAATAAACCCGACCGGGTTATGATATAGGGTAGTGTAAGTCCCTGAACCAGAAGTGTAAGCAGGATCACTACGAAGGTGATAAACAGAATGAGGTTTCTCTCCGGAAAAGGACTGCCATTGTCTAAGGTAATGGGTATGGCTAAAGCTGCTGCCAGCGAGACAACCCCACGCATTCCTGTCCAGCCTAATAAAAGTGGTATCAGGAAACGGCCTATGTTCGAGCGGGTTCGGGGAACTACACCCGGCCGGAAGATCATGGTCGCAATCATGGCCGCATATGAGCTGATGATACGGGCGGCAATCAGCACCCCCGTTACCAGTACGCCATAGCCAATGGCGGTGCGAAGGGGAATACCCATTGTCTGTAGTCCTTCAACAATTTCGGGGAGTTCCAGACCGATGATTAGAAAGACAATGCCATTCAGGATAAATACGAAGCTTTCCCAAACACTAAAGCTTCGGATGCGGCTGGAGCTGTTTAAAAAAGACAGCCGTCGGGCCGACATAAATAAGCCGCCAGTGACCACGGCTAGGACGCCCGAACAATGCAATTGCTCGGCCGCCCAATACATAAAATAAGGCTCAATGAGCGTAAAGGCCATGTCGGACGAAGCATCGGTAGGCAGGCGTTTATGCGCCTGAACAAAGAACCACGCGAGGAATAAACCAACACCCACTCCGCCAATGACCATCCATAAAAAGCTCGTTGCGGCCTGCTGCCAAATGAACTGACCTGTACCGACTGCCACCAGCGCAAAACGGAAAATAATCAGCGAGGAAGCATCGTTGAGTAAGCTTTCTCCTTCCAGAATAGCGGAAGTGGATTTCGAGATCTTGACAAACTTCGTAATAGCACCCGTGCTAACCGCATCGGGGGGCGATACGATACCGCCTAACAAGAAACCCAACGCAATAGTAAAGCCGGGTATGAAGTAATGGGTAACGATAGCGACTGAAAATGCAGTAAAAAACACGACCAGAAAGGCAAAGCTGCCAATGATACGCCACCACTTCTTCATCTCTTTGAAAGAAACAGACCAAGCCGCTTCAAACAATAAGGGAGGGAGAAATATAAAGAAAATAAGATCGGGGTTGACCGTTACTCTGGGTAGCCAGGGTAAGAAACTGACCAGCAATCCGGCCACAACCAACAGAATAGGATAAGCAATTTTGAGTTTGGTTGCCAGCATCTCGAGCAGCACAATGGCGGCTATCATAGCGAGCAAAAAAGGCAAAATGGTATGCATTTAAAACAAGGGTTATCGTTCTTCTTTTATTTTTCAACACCAACAGTCAACCGGATGATTCCGCACGGCAGCAGCGTTTCCTGAAAGGTATCTGTTCTGATTTTCGGGGGTTGATCTTTCGGGATTCTATTGATTCTAGTCGATTCTATTGCATAGATTATCGATGAAAAAACTCGACCAGGATCAAAAGAATCTATAGAAACGTGTCCTCTGTCTGTGTCCTCACAGAACGCTTTGACAAAGGCTAATTCATAGGCGTTCTGTGAGGACACAGACCGAAGATGCCAGGCAGCCCCAATTCATTAACCCCAGTTTTTGTTTGATTAGCCACAATTATTCTCTGGCTCCAGGCGATTGATATACATTTGTTAGTTAGTTGACGAATTGAATGGGAACCTGGTTAAGAGCGCATCGCATCCATGTATTGATCGGAATTGCCCTGGTAATTCTACCACTATTTTATTTTGGATACAATGGGGTAAGCTGGTCTCCACTACGACCGCACGAACATCTAGTGCAGAATGGGCTAGCTTACATTTTCTTTGTCCTGTTCTCTTATTTAAATTATACTGTATTTGTACCCCGCTGGTTTCTGGCCAAACGGTATCGTCAGTATGCGATTGTTGTCATCAGCTGCATCTTAGCCGCCGTTTATCTTCCATATCGGATTGAGCAATGGGCTTTCTTCAAAGTACCAACAGAAAATACATTGCAAGCCTGGGCTCGCCAAATCTTTGTGGAGGAAATGATGCTGGTAGGCCCCTCAGGCCCCCCGTTTGAGTCGCGACCTGATGAGCCTGAACGCTCGTTTGAACCAGGCGATGGAAAATCTAGACCACATCGGTTTGGCAAACCTCCCCGGCCTCCATTTGGCGAACGCCGTGATAATCACGCTGGCCCTCCGTTTACGCTGCTTCTGCCTGTGAAGCTAGGCATCTTTTTCTTACTAGGCAGTCTGAGTACCCTTATTTCTATTTCCTTTCAGACCGCCAGTCGACTACATCAGGTTGAAAATGATCAATTACAGGCGGAGCTTCGCCAGCTCAAAGCCCAGATTCAACCGCATTTTCTGTTCAATACGCTCAATAGTATTTACGCCTTAGCCATTCGGCAGGATGAGCGAACCGCCGATACGATTGTGAAGCTCTCGGAATTCATGCGCTACATCATTCGCGATGCGCACCGGGATAAAGTAGCGCTGGCCAAGGAGATCAATTACATCGCGAACTATATCGATCTCCAAAAAGCCCGACTTCGCGATGCGGTTCAGATTAACTATCAGTTGGAGGGCAATGAGAGGCAGTTAGAAATTGCGCCCTTACTGCTGTTCTCCTTTATTGAAAACGCATTTAAATACGGGGTGAGTCCGGATGAAGACTCCAAAATTGACGTCCATCTGACAATAGAGGGAAGCAGCCTACACCTCTATGTCGCGAATAAAAAGGTACAGATCATCTCGTTCGAAAATTCAACAGGCGTGGGCTTACAAAATGCCCGAGAGCGGTTACGGCTTTTGTATCCACATGCCCATCAGCTAACCATCGACGATACTCTGACTGATTTTCATGTCCATTTAAGCCTGACATTATCTTGATGAAAGCCATTGCTCTCGACGACGAACGCCCTGCCCTGGATATCATTGACGCTTTCTGTAGCCGAATTGATTCTGTTGATCTGGCCAAAACTTTCACCCGCACTGGCGAAGCTCGCTTGTATCTGGAAACGAACCCCGTCGATCTAATTTTTTTAGACATCAATATGCCGAAGGAATCGGGACTGGATTTTTTTAAATCCATCACCCAGCAAACCCTCGTTATTTTCACGACGGCCTATAGCGAGTATGCGTTGGAAAGCTACGAAGTAGAAGCTGTTGATTATCTGCTAAAACCCTACACGTTCGAGCGGTTTACGAAAGCGATACAGCGCGCCCAAACACGATGGCGGGCGCTTCAGCAAACAAATGGCAACAGTCTTCCAGGAGCAGAGCAGGCACATCTTTTCTTCCGGGCTGATTACGGTCTGGTGAAAGTGACCGTGTCGGATATATTGTTTATTGAAGGGCTGGATAACTATCTGAAGGTTCATGTAAAAGAGGGGCCACCCGTGGTTTTACGACTTACGTTAAAAGCCATGCTGGAAAAGTTGCCTGCTGAAAAATTCATTCGCGTTCACCGGTCGTTTATTGTCCCGATCGACAAAATTCAGTCGATTCGGGGGCGTATGATTCTGATCGATGATGAGGAAATTCCCATCGGAAGCAGCTATGAAAAAGAGTTTTTTAGCCTGTTCATGAAATAAGGGATTGTTGACGTGCATTTTACCTCACGGCAGCGGACGACTCTTATTTTCAGGGGAGGGGTGTGGAGCCAGTCTTTGTTAGGCGTAGTCCATACTACGCTCTTTAACGAAACTAGAGAGCAAACGAATCTCTGGCATAGGCTAACCAGCTCTGTAAGAGCATCCTGTTAATAGATGTTATCGTTGATTATGAGCTCAAAGCGCCGTAGGTGCGACCTAATTTCATCCATATAGGTCGCACCGCTCCGGCGGCCCGGCTCCGGCGCTTCGGGTTATGGAAAATTCTTTGTTTTCTATTAACAGGCCACTCCTAACGGAGTTTCGAATAGGCCCAATGTGTATATGTCATAGATGGGGGAAACAGACCGAGGATACGCATTTAACCTCATTGCAGCGGCCGCCCGTCCCCGGCCCCTCCCCTTATTTCCAGGGGAGGGGCCGGGGACGGGTAAATTCCAGCTTTACCCCATAATTTTCCTTATTCACCACAAAGTCGAACTAATTACCCCCAGAGTAGTAGAGTTAACCACTCTTTTCCCAGTTCCTCATTTTTGCGGATGACCTTTGTTTGGTGGGAGCGATCATCGGTAGTCAACGCCCTGAATTGTAGAACCTAATTGGCCAATAACGGCTCGTTCACCACAACATTTCAACTCTTTACCCCAACTGCACATAGGGTGTGCAACAGCGATAAGCGGTTTTAAGTAATTGATTATGTACGCAATTAGTCAGCTGAGTTGAGCTTAGTCAACAGCCATTATGAAACGCAAAAACCTATCTATCTTCCTGCTGTTACTCTTTAGTTTCAGCCACATTTTCGAATCCTGCAAATCAACGGAAGTTGAGACCAGTACGACTACGAGTGGTGGTAGTACATCAACGGGCTCGACGACGAGCAACTCGAGCACGATCACGACAACCTTATCTACGACAGCTACAACAACGACCTGTAATTCGACGGGTGTTGCTCAGATCGTTTGTCTGGCCGAAGCCTTTAAGTCAACGTTGTCCAGTACACAGCTGGCCACTACGCAACTTACCTACTCCAAAACTAACGCGCAGAAATGGTCGAACCTGCCTGCAGGAATGTCGGCTCGAATCGGGATCAATCTTGGTTCACTCAGTGACACCCAACTGGCCGCTTTCCGTAACCTAATGGTAGCCGTATTGTCGCTGAATACGACCAACGAAGGGTACGACGAGATGATTGGTAATCTGGTTGCCGATGATTACCTAAACACCATTGGTGGTGGTTCAGATTATGGCGCGGGTAACTATTATATCTCGTTTTTAGGCACGCCGAGTACTAGCAGCCTATGGGCGATTTTGTTCACGGGGCACCATTATACGCAACCGTTTACCTTCAATGGAGGAGCAAATACCGGGGTAACGCCCGCGTTTCGGGGTACTGAGCCGCAGGCGGCTGTTACGGCAGCCAACCGAACCTATCAGGCTTTTGAACAGGAACGCGTGGCCTTTGCCGCCATGCTGACGGGACTGAGCACAGCGGAACAAACGACGGCTAAGCTATCCGGTTCCTACAATGACTTGGTATTAGGACCAGGGCAGGATGGCAAGTTTCCGGCTACCAAGTCGGGCTTACAGGTAGGCAACCTAAGCAGCGACAAGCAGGCGTTGGTGTTGAGCGCTATCAAGCTGTATGTCAATGATCTGGATGCAAATCTGGCAGCTTCCATATTGACCAAGTATACCTCAGAACTGGCTAATACGTATATTTCGTATTCGGGAACAACAGCTATGGCTTCGCAAGGTGATTACGTGCGTGTGGATGGACCAAGTGTCTGGATCGAATTTTCGTATCAGGGTGGGGTTATCATCAAGAACACACCGCACTCACACTCGGTATGGCGCGATCATACCAGCGATTACGGCGGTAACTAAGGAATCAGTCTCGTGAAGCAGCTAACTTTTTCCATCAGCCGTCTGGACGGGCGGCTGATGGTCTTCTTAATCAGTCTTTGGGCCATCTGTCGGGCAACGATAGCGACTGCTCACCCCATGCCGAATTCGGTTGTGCTGCTGAATGTGCACGCCAATCGGATCGATGCCGAGCTGCAAATTCCGCTCGTTGAGTTGCAGTCGGCCTGGGGGCATGCTGTTAACGATTCGTCGGCAAGGTTGGTCGAACGACTGGGGCCACAATTGAGAGCCTATCTCAAAGCACATATTCGACCGCAAAGCCCTGACGGGCGTTTCTGGACGGTATCGGTTGGCGAACTGACCGCTCACGAAAGTCAGAATCCAATCAATGGAGTGTATCGCGAACTAACAGCCCAGGTGCAAATGATTCCTCCGGCGGGCGACGATGTGCGGCAGTTTACGTTCTTCTATGATGTAGTGTTGCATCAGGTAATGACCCATAAAATTCTGGTGTTGGTACGGCAGGATTGGGAGCGCGGTCAATTGGCCGAAAGCGAACCCGTTCAGGTGGGTACCATCAGTTTAGATATTGTCAATAACCGTATTCTGCCTTTGCCGATCAGTATTGAATCGGGTAGCCACTGGGCCGGTTTTACGGCGATGGTGAAGCTCGGCATGCAGCACATTGCGGAAGGAACCGACCATCTGCTGTTTCTACTTGTACTGTTGTTGCCTGCTCCGTTACTGGTAATTGGCCAACGTTGGGGCCGATTCGGGGGAGTTCGATATAGTTTGAAACGCTTGTTGCTGATTGTGACGGCCTTTACAGTGGGTCATTCTATCACGTTGCTGGCAGGCTCGTTGGGTTGGGTTCGCTTACCGTCGCAACCGGTTGAAATTCTGATTGCCGTATCGATTCTGGTATCAGCGGCTCATGCGGTTCGTCCACTATTTCCGGGTCGCGAAGCCTGGATTGCTGCTGGATTTGGCCTGATTCACGGGTTGGCGTTTGCCAGTACGCTGGCTAACCTCCAACTCGACGCTGGCCCAATGGCGCTGAGTATTCTGGGCTTCAATCTGGGGATTGAGTTCATGCAAGTGTTTATCATTTTGCTGGTAATTCCGTGGTTAATACTGCTGAGCCGTACGCAATCGTACCGGGTTGTTCGATTGACCGGTGCTTTTCTGGCAGCCGTTGCCGCTATGGCCTGGGTGATTGAACGCATTACCGGACAAACTAACAGCCTGACCAGAGGAGTCGAACAAATGGCTTCGTACGCTCCCTATGGGTTGGGTATATTGGCACTCATTGCCCTATGGCTCACCTGGCGAATGAAACGAACGAGCCAACTTCCTGTACTCTAGTACTATCCAATCCATTATTGACTCGTGGAGTTAGTGGACTTTTGCTAACTCCGGCATAAATCGGTCATTCGGCTGAATTGAATTGTTGTGACTATTGGTGTACGGTAAACTAGACCAGTCGTACCTTTGTACTTTACGTCTGCGTAGCTTGTCGACATCCATCATAGATTAGACTGTTTGCCGTCTGTGGAGTCGGAATTATAGAGTTTATCTTTAATGAAACTGAAAAATATACTCGTTACGCTGGTCGTGGGGCTTGTGTCAATCCAGGTTGCGTTTGCCCATTTGGGAAACATTGCCGGCATTGTTTACGATCAATCGACGCATTTGCCTTTGCGGAATGTATCGGTCCAGTTGACGGGTTTAGGTAAACTGGCGCTTACCGATGAACTGGGGCAATTTCGCTTCACAAATCTCGTAGCCGCACCCTATAAAGTAGAGTTTTCGCACGTAGGCTTTCAGAGTCAGTTGGTTACGACAATTGTTGGTGATGATGAAACTCTATTTCTTAAAATCTCGCTGATTAGTGCGCCTATTGAACTGAGTCAGGTGCAGGTATCGGCCACGCGGGCTCACGATCAGCAACTGATCAGTAGTCTGGATATTAAACTCCGCCCGATCACCAATTCGCAGGAGATTCTCCGCTCCGTACCCGGCTTATTTATCGGCCAACATGCCGGGGGAGGTAAAGCCGAACAAATTTTTCTGCGTGGCTTTGACCTGGATCATGGTACCGATATTCGCCTGACAGTCGATGGTATGCCTGTCAATATGGTCTCGCATGCACATGGCCAAGGCTATGCGGATTTACACTTTGTTATTCCCGAACTAGTAGAAGGCGTGGATTTTAAAAAAGGCCCTTACACCACCGATAAGGGCAATTTAGCAACGGCGGGCTGGGCTGATTTTCGAACGCGTACCGCCCTGGATAAAAGTTTTGCGAAGCTCGAAGTTGGCCAATACGATACCTATCGGGCCGTGGCGGGGATCGATTTGTTAGGGCAGGCTGGTCGAGACAAGAACCAATCGGCTTATCTGGCGTCGGAGTATTCCTATTCTAATTCGTACTTCGATAATCCTCAGCATTTCAAGCGGCTCAACGTACTGGGTAAATATCATGGACACGTAGGAGCCAATACGAACCTGACGCTAACGGGCTCTACGTTCTGGAGCAAGTGGAATCATTCGGGACAAATTCCAGATCGGGCCGTTGAATCAGGCCTGACCGATTGGTTCGGCTCCATCGATCCAACTGAGGGAGGAGAAACGAGTCGTACCAATTTGAATGCCCAACTGGTAACCGTAACGCCGAAAAACCATGTGATCAAGAATCAATTTTATTACAGCAATTACAATTTTGAGCTTTATTCCAACTTCACCTTCTTCCTCAAAGACACGGTGAACGGCGACCAGATTCGGCAGAAAGAGCATCGGAATTTGTTTGGCTACACTGGCAGTTATTCAACCCAGGCGCACATCGGGAAAACAAGCTGGACAACAACGATCGGTGCCCAATATCGCCAGGATATCACGCACGGAACGGAATTGTCGCACACCAAAAATCGCGTTGAAACTCTAAATCCGATTCAACTTGGTAATGTTAATGAAATCAATGCAGCCCTTTATGCCGATGAGCTGGTTCAAGTAACGAGCCGTTTCTCGGTGAATGCCGGGCTACGCGTTGATTACTTCCGGTCGCAATACGAAGATTTACTGGCTAGTCCTGTTACGACCAAACGGGCCACGCAGGCCATTGTGTCGCCTAAGCTAAACCTCTATTACACGGTTAATCCGAGCGTTCAATTTTACCTGAATACCGGCAAAGGCTTTCACTCCAACGATGCCCGCGTAGTAACGGCACAGAATGGACGCGAAATACTACCCGCAGCTTATGGGTCCGATTTAGGGGTCATTATCAAACCGTTACCCAACCTGTTGATCAATGCCGCAGCCTGGTATCTGTGGATGCAGCAGGAGTTTGTGTATGTGGGCGATGAAGGCGTGGTTGAACCTAGTGGGCGCTCGCGCCGAATGGGACTGGATTTGTCGGTCCGTTACCAGTTGACGAAAAGTTTGTATGCGGATGTGGATTTGAATACCGCCAATCCTCGGTCGCTGGATGCCGAAGCAGGGCAAAACTACCTGCCCTTGGCCCCCGTATTTACCTCAACGGGTGGTTTATCCTTACAAACCAAGTATGGACTAAGCGGTTCGTTACGGTATCGGTACATGGCCGATCGGCCTGCCAATGAAGATAATACGATTGTTGCCAAAGGCTATTTTGTAACCGATATGCAGCTGAACTATGCCCGAAAGCGATACACGCTTGGCCTATCGGCGCAAAATCTGCTAAATACCCGCTGGAAAGAAACGCAGTTTGCCACCGAAAGTCGGCTGAAAGGAGAAGCAGCTCCGGTAGAAGAGATTCATTTTACACCCGGCACCCCTTTCTTCGCCCGATTAAGTCTGACCTACTTCTGGTAGTTTCTAATTGTTATGACAGAAGACTATTCCATTCCCAAAACGGGAGTGGAATCATAATTATGCGTTTGTGTTGATGTCGCGTAGCAACAGGATGTTTGTAGTTCAATAGTAACCTGACAGACCGAGGATACGGAAAAAACTGATTTAAACAGAGATTTCTCCGAAATCTCATTATGGCAAGATCACATCCCTCATCCGTTCCTGCGGGGTAACGTTTAAATTTTCCACCTTACCATTTACGACACGACCTTCTACGGTTGTATTGTAAGGAGCGTGTAACTTGAACGTTGCGTTCCAATCCTTAGGCCAGGCGGGGAGTAGCCGAATCGTTTTGCCATCGACTTGCATCAGCATTTCCTGCAAACCAATCATGGCCGAACCACCCCAGTTGTGGTCGGGTGTCCAGTCGAAGCCGGGTCCCCAGAATGTAGGGAAACGATGCGTTGAGTTCCTGAATTTTAGCTTGGTTAGTCGGGCGGCTTCGTCGGTAAGTCCTAGCCGGGCGGCAAAAATATTGTGCTGCCGCCAACCGACGTGACTGCGGTATTTAACCACTAATGTGTCGTACGTCCAGGTATTGATGGCTACGTCCAGACCGGGTTTGCCAACGCCATAAATGCCCCACGGATAGACCGGATAGAGTTGAGGAGCTTCGGAATTCTGGATTCTGGCCCAGGCCAAAGCAGGAGCCAGCGTTTTATGCCCGTCATATTCCTGAAAGGGGAGAGGAGGAATACGTTTCAGCATCGTAGCCCATTTCTCCCGCTGTTTTGTATCAAGATACTTGCCGGGTAATTCCAGCATACGACCCAGAATCACCTTCAGGGCAGAGATGACCGTAGCCGAATTATAGGTCATTTTATAGGTTTCGCAGGCCGACGTTGGGTACAGAATATAGTGCCCCTGCCCATCGAATGGGCGAGTGCCCCGTTGGGCCGCCAATTGCCGATAATGCTCATCGTAAAACGTAAGGCAGCTTTCGATAAACGGAACATATTCGGTAATGTCGCGACCTTCGTACCGTTCGGTTTCCAGCATCATCAGGCAAAATTCAAATACGGTATCCCACTCATACTCCAGCCAGGCGTTGTACTCCATGCCAGGGTCATAGCCATCAGGGCGTTTCGTCCCATATTCCATGATGTTGGGCAGACCGAAATTTTCGATTTGTTCGGTAAAACAAGCACCGTTATGCTGCCAATATACCTGACTCCGTAGTTCAGCGTTTTTCTGTGTTCTCAGATAAAAATCGAACTGCGGTTTCAGCATGTCGAAATCCCCGGTTTTCAACATTGGATGATACACCAATCGCTGATTTTGAGCGGTCATGGTGCCTCCGCCCCACAATCGGAAATCGGGCGAATGGGCGTATTTATGATCAACATATTCGGGGTCGAAGGTGAACAGACCGCCGTTGAATTTTGTCGGCCATTTTCCGTAGGCATTACAGCCCAACTGGTAGCGAAACCGCTGATAATTTTGGGAGATGGCCATGACGGCTGTGTCTCTGCTGTCAAGTCGTATATAGCTTCGGTCCCAGAATTGACGCCACCACTCGCGGCTCTTTTGTCGAGCAGTTTTTTGAGTTTGGCTGGCATCGTTCATGATTTTGTTCAAACCGGCCTTCCAGTCATCCAGCGTATTGGTTTGGTCGACGTTGAGGCCAATTTCAATCGCTTGCGAACGTACGGGTTTTGTGGTTGTTATAGCCCAGGCTTTGAATGATAACTGAGCGTAAGTGCCAGTATCTGTACCAATTGGCTTCATGTTCTGGCCACGCATCAAGCCGCCAAACGTGTTGTTTTTTAAGGGATCAAACAGCTTGTCTTTTACCGAATCCATACCTTCCAGCCGGACGGTATGATCGAAAATGGTTTCCGCGTCGCTGCGATTACGGTGATAAAACAGAATGTCATTGCCCTGAAAATCAATATCATCCTTTCGGGTTACTACGTCGAATTTCTGCGGAACCTTGTACGAGTTTGTTCGGAATTCAGTGCCTTGTACAACATGATCTTTGTGGCGCCAGGATTCGTAAGCGGCCTTGATGCTAAGCGGTTTGGCACTTTGAACATCAACGTGCACAACGGGCCGAAACACGTCTACCCACAAATTCACCTGTACATTCCCTCCCCTTATCGTCACACCACCCTCGGCCAGTTTCAGCTCCTGTTTGAAATCGGTTCCGGTAAATGGATTGGGCGATAACCTCACTCGTACTCGCCCAAGTTTCAGCATGGCATTGTTCTCATCGAAGGTGCCGCTTCTGGACAGATAAAACAGGATGTCTCCTTTTTCCACCCATACATTCAGGCCAATATCGCCACCACCACAAGGCATCGATTCCGATGAGTTTTTGCTTTGACTCGTCCAGACCACATTGGCCATTTGATCCGGCGTAGATTGGGCGAACAATTGTCCATAACCAGCGGAAATCAGCAACAGGACCCAGAGAATGTAGTTCATGATGGACAGGAAAGGAACTGAGAACAAAAATATATCGGCTGAATGGAACGCAGATTTTTATGACTTTAAAGATCAAGTATGATTTATCAATTGTTGGCGTAGGCTTTACATTGACAAGATCATACACTAATCATAGCCGCACTGGCGGCTCGGAATCATAAAGATCAGCGTTCTATCATCATTAGTAAATCCACAATAACGGCTTTCTTTTGTCTAAATCCGACTTCTTAACTAGCTGCTGCGTATGTTTGATACGATAAAAAGCCTGCAACTGAGTTTATTACACATGGGATTCATTCAGCTAGATGCCCGCTGGCAGTATGATAATGTGATTAGCCCTTTTTCACGACTTTATCTGATTACAGCCGGAGAAGGCTGGGTTTTTCATAACAGGCAGAAGTTTATGCTTAAACCCGGCCATCTTTATCTGATTCCCCGGTTTACCTACAGCCGTTATCACTGCGATCAGTTTCTGGAACAATACTATATCAGTTTCTTCGATGAGTTGCGGGAGGGTTTGTCTATTTACGACCTTAAGTCAATGGCGTATGAAGTACAGGCCGAACCAATTGACTACACATTAATGGACCGACTATTGGCCCAGAATCCGGATCGGGCCATTACGCAGTCTGACCCAAAGATCTACGATAACCGACCCGAAGTCCTGTCGTTTAACCAACCCCAATCCAATCAGTCGATGAGCCAGTTTGTTGAAACGAATGGCATTCTATTACAGCTGTTTTCCCGTTTTCTGGGGGCTGAAAATGATCAGGATCAGCAGCGAGCGAAAGGCTTTCATCAGCTGGCTTCGATCTTACAATACATTGATAGTCACCTGCACGACAAATTAACGGTAGAGAAACTGGCCCATAATGCCCATTTAAACGCCGATTATTTCTCCCGCTTATTTCTGAGCATTGTGGGTATCCGGCCAATGGATTACATCATTAACAAACGCCTGGAGCGGGCGCAACTTCTGATGATGACCTCCTCAATGGCGCTGAAAACGGTTGCCGAATCGGTTGGCATTCCGAGTATTTACTACTTCTCCCGACTATTTAAACGTCGGTTTGGGGTGCCGCCCGGTCAGTATCGCGAAACCGCCTGGCAGATGTAAACCCAGGGCAATAGGATTCAGGGATTCATTCTATGACGAAATTGCCCTGGCAGCGTCTAATGCCCCAGTGTATCGCAAAATCGAAACAAACAGCGCTTTTCAGTAGTCAGCTAAATTATACGTCTTTACCCTTCAATGAAGAAATTACTAGTTTTACTAACGTCTCTCTGTACGGTATCCGCTCTTGCCCAAAATCCAGCTGCCTTAAAACTCTGGTACGATAAACCCGCCGATCGTGTCTGGACCGATGCGCTGCCGGTTGGCAATGGTCGGTTGGGTGCTATGGTGTATGGAAACGTGACCAATGAGACCATTCAACTGAATGAAAGCACCGTCTGGACGGGTAGCCCTAATCGGAACGATAACCCCGATGCGCTGGCTTCGCTCCCCGAAATCAGACGATTAGTCTTTGCTGGCCAGCAGGGAGAAGCCCAGAAACTGGCCGAGAAGACCATGCAGTCGAAGAAGTCGAATGGGCAGATGTTTCAGCCGGTGGGGAATCTACAACTGTACTTTCCGGGGCACGAAACCTATACCAATTATTACCGGGAGCTGGATATCGAAAAGGCCATTGCAACCACCATGTATCAGGTGAATGGGGTGAATTATGTTCGCAATGTGTTTTCCTCTGTACCAGCGCAAACGGTTGTTGTGCGGCTGTCGGCTGATAAGCCGGGGATGCTTTCGTTCACGGCAAGCTTATCGACCCTGCAAAAAAACGCGACGGTAATGGCCCGTAAAAATGAACTGATTCTGCACGGAATGACGGGGAGTCATGAAGGCGTGGAAGGCCAGGTCAAATTTGATGGAATTGCCCAAATTCAAACCGAGGGCGGTACAATATCCTCCACTGATTCGACCGTTCAGGTTCGTAACGCAACCTCGGCTTTCATCCTGATTTCTATTGCTACGAATTATGTCAATTACCATGATCTGACCGCCGATGCCGTAAAACGGTCCAAGCAATACCTGACCAAAGCCAGCAAACAACCGTATCTGCAATTGCTGAATGAGCATATTCTGTCCTATCAAAAATATTTCAATCGGGTAAAGATTGATCTGGGAAGTTCGGAGGCTGTTCGAAAACCCACCGATGTCCGGTTGAAAGAATTTGCGTCGGCCAACGACCCGCAGTTGGTGAGTCTGTATTTTCAGTATGGCCGCTATTTATTGATTTCGTCGTCGCAACCTGATGACGCTTTACAAGCCAAAGACGGATTTCATAACCAGCCTGCCACGTTGCAAGGGCTCTGGAACGACCGTATGGACCCACCCTGGGACAGCAAGTATACGATCAACATCAACACCCAGATGAATTACTGGCCAGCCGAGAAAACGAACCTGAGCGAGATGCACGACCCGCTTTTGCAAATGGTGAAAGAACTGTCGGAAACCGGACCCGAAACGGCACGGGTAATGTACGGTTCGCGGGGTTGGCTGGCCCATCACAATACCGATTTATGGCGAATTACAGGCCCTGTCGATGCCATCTATTGGGGCGTCTGGAGTATGGGAGGGGCCTGGCTTTCCCAGCACTTGTGGGAGCGGTATCTGTATTCTGGCGATAAAAAATACCTGGCTGACATCTACCCGATTCTGAAAGGAGCCGCGACTTTTTTTGTCGATGATCTGGTCGAAGACCCCAAACGCAAATATCTGGTTATCAATCCGGGTACCTCACCCGAAAACGCGCCAGATTTCCGGAAAGGCATTTCGTTCGATGCGGGCTGTACGATGGACAATCAGATTGTGTACGACATGCTGACCGTAGCGATGCGGGCCGCCAGACTCCTCCAAAAAGATGACCGATTTGTTGATACGCTACTTGCTGTTAGGCAGCGTTTGCCACCTATGCAAATAGGACAGCACGGCCAGCTGCAGGAATGGATCGACGATCTTGATGATCCGAAGGACAAACACCGACACATCTCGCATCTGTATGGTTTATTTCCTTCAGCTCAGATTTCGCCTTACCGAAATCCGGAATTGTTCAGTGCGGCCAAAACGACACTTATCCAACGTGGCGACATTTCGACGGGCTGGAGCATGGGTTGGAAAGTAAACTGGTGGGCACGGATGCAGGACGGCAATCATGCCTATAAATTGATTCAGAACCAGTTGACTCCCGTTGGTGTCAACGAAGGGGGAGGAGGGACTTACAACAATCTGTTCGATGCACATGCGCCATTCCAGATTGACGGGAACTTTGGGTGTACATCCGGGATCACCGAGATGTTGATGCAGAGTCATGACGGTGCGTTACACCTGCTGCCAGCCTTACCCGACGGTTGGAAAGAAGGACGTATTTCGGGCTTGCGGGCGCGGGGTGGTTTCGAGATCGTTTCGCTGGAATGGAAAGAGGGCAAGGTGGCTAAGTTGATCATCAAGTCGAATCTGGGCGGTATTTGCCGGTTGCGTCTGCCCAATGCCTTAAGTGCCGACGGCCTGTCGCTCTTTTCGGCACAAGGGCTAAACCCAAACCCGTTTTATACCGTCGATGCGATTACGAAACCGCTTATTTCCCGCAGAATATCGATCGTTCCACCAGTTCCCATTCAGGAAACACAGCTGGTTGATTTTGATACACAGGCTGGAAAAGTTTATACGCTGGTGAGTAAATAGACCCGTAAACCTATAAGGTTTTTGAGACCTTATAGGTTTGTATAAATAAACTAGTCGATGGAACGATACCGAACTTATCTAATTCGCTTTATTCTCCTTTTTCATTGCCTCTTTTTAGCCATCGTTATCCAGGCGCAAAACCCAACGCCTTTTCCTGAAGGGACTAAACGGATTCTGTTCCTGGGAAATAGTATTACGTATGCGGGGACCTATGTCACAGATGTGGAGTCGTATTTTGTTGCCCATTATCCTGGACAGTCGTACGAGTTTATTAATGTGGGATTGCCCAGCGAAACGGTGTCGGGTTTGAGTGAGCCGAATCACGCCGATGGCCGGTTTCCGCGCCCTGATCTACACGAACGATTGGTCAGAGTGCTGGACCAAACAAAGCCCGATGTCGTTTTTGCCTGCTATGGCATGAATGATGGAATCTATCTGCCGTTCGATGAAGCGCGCTTCCGACCTTATCGGGACGGGCAAAAATGGCTACATGCCGAACTGGAGAAAACGGGAGCAAAGCGAATTATTTTCCTGACGCCACCCGTTCACGATGATAAAAATCTGGGTACGCAAGGCTATAATCTTACGCTGGACAACTATTCTGAATGGCTGCTGGCGCAACGAGATTCCCTGAAATGGGAAGTAGCTGACATTCATTTCCCCATGACGCATTATCTGGAAGAAAAACGGAAAACCGACCCTTCGTTTAAGCTGGCCAACGATGGGGTCCATCCCGGCGACGAAGGTCATTGGCTCATGGCGAAAGCTATCCTAAACTATCTTGGTGAGAACGTTGCGAATGCGCCTAATGTAAAATCGACTCTGTCTGTAAATCCTCGGGGCGAGGAAATTAGGAGTTTGATCGCTCAACGACAGTCTATTATGAAAGATGCCTGGCTTAGCTCTACCGGGCACAAACGTCCTGAAATGCGTCAGGGAATTCCAATGGCCGAAGCCCGACAGCGCTATGATGAACTGGAAACAAAAATTCGAGCTGCGGTAAACGGGAAGTAACTTTCTGGCGCGCTGGCGCGAGTATTTACTCGTGCCGATTAATATAGTCAGCATTTGCTGACTCATGAACAGGCTGAAAGCCAGCGAATGCTGGCCAAATTAATCAGCACGAGCGAATGCTCGCGCTAGAACAACTAAACCATGCCTCCTAAAACCTCAAGGCGCAGCTTTCTCCAATCGTCCGTAGTAGCTGGATTTGCTTCTGGTTTACCATCGCATTCCTTGTTGACAAATCAATCGGTTCAGCCACCCAAAGAAAAAGGACTAGTTTTTCTGTTTCAGGGCGATTCGATTACAGATGGCAATCGGGGACGAAACACCGATCCAAATCACATTATGGGACACGGTTATGCTTTTTCGATTGCCAGTCGGATTGGGGCCGATTTTCCGGAAGAGGGTTTCCTGTTTTACAACCGGGGCATCAGCGGTAACAAGATAACTGACTTGCAGAAACGCTGGCAAACCGATACGCTCGATCTTAAACCGGATGTGCTCAGTGTATTAGTGGGCATCAACGATACCAATGCCATCGTCAATAAATCGGCTGAAGCTATCAGTCTGGAGGAGTTCGAAACCATCTATCGTACGCTGCTCACGGATAGTAAAAAGCAAAATCCAGCGACACTATTTGTGTTGGGAATACCCTTTGTTTATCCCGTTGGAAAGCGCAAAGAAAACTGGGAACTCTGGCGCGACGATACGGCAAAACGACAGGTTATTGTTCGAAAACTAGCTGCCGAATTTGATGCCGTACTCGTCGACTATCCGGCTTTAGTTGATAAAGCAATAACAAAAGCGCCGATTGAGTACTGGATTTGGGACGGCATTCACCCAACCGTGTTTACCCACGAGTTGATGGCGCGCGAATGGATAAAGCAGGTAAGCGCCCGACTTAAATTCCTGAAAAAATACCGGTACTAGGAACGCATTCAGGCTGCGCTTTTTTTAAGCCTTTCAAGGAACCGTATCCGGGTTTAAAGCGATTGTAAAGGCATATCAGAAAAATCAACCATGGAATTAGGAATCAGTAGTTTTGGCGATGTCAGACCTGATGGCGTGGCCGGGAAAGCGGTCAATGCGCATCAACGGATGCAGGACCTGCTCGAAGAAATAAAATTGGCCGATGAAGTTGGACTAGACGTATTTGCGTTGGGCGAGCACCATCGCCCCGACTTTGTTATATCTGCCCCCGAAGTGATTCTGGCCGCAGCGGCCACGATCACCAAAAAAATACGACTTTCCAGCGCGGTTACCGTGCTGAGTTCAGCCGACCCGGTTCGGACGTTTCAGAACTTTGCCACATTGGATCTTATCTCAAATGGTCGGGCGGAGATCATGGCTGGTCGTGGGTCATTTATTGAGTCGTTTCCTTTATTTGGGTATGATCTGCGGGATTACGATGAGTTGTTCACTGAAAAGCTGGATCTGTTAGTTAATATCAACCAGCATGAAATTGTGGATTGGGTGGGTAAACATCGGGCTTCTATTCAGCATCTGGGCGTTTATCCGCGTCCTTATCAGGAATCCCTTCCCATCTGGCTGGCAGTAGGCGGAACGCCCGCTTCGGCTGTTCGGGCCGGGACTATGAATTTGCCCATGACGCTGGCGATTTTGGGCGGACCTCCCGATCGATTTGTTCCGTTTGCCAATTTATACCGGCAAGCCGCACAACGGGCAGGGCACGATGCGAACCAATTACAGTTGGCGATCAACTCTCATTTTTACATGGCGGATGATTCGCAACAGGCTTCGGATGAGTTTTTTCCAACCTACGAAGTGCTAATGAATCGCGTTGGAAAAGAGCGGGGATGGTCGCCAATTACGCGCGCTCAATTTGAGCACAGTCGTGAATATGGCCCGTTGATGGTGGGGAGTCCGCAACAAATCATCGACAAGATTCTGCATTTCCACGAGTTGTTTGGGAATACCCGTTATCTGGCCCAGATGATCAGCGGGCATGATCTGCCGCATTCAAAAATGCTGCACGCCATCGAATTATTTGGGACTAAAGTGGCACCAGAAGTACGGAAAGCACTGAAGGCAAAGGTGGCAGTTGAGTAAGATTGGCGCGGGTATTGACCCGTGCTTATCAATATAGCCAGCATTCGCTGGCACATTGGCTAACCCACATTATTACTCATGAATTCGTCAGCGAATGCTGACCTGATTAATAGGCACGGGTAAATACCCGCGCCAGAGAATTTCTCGATCGACCTGATGCAATTCAACACCCTGCTCTGTTTCTCCTTTTTTCTGGCAACACTGCCTTTGCTTGCCCAGAAACGCCCCTTGCCTGATCCATTGGTATTTACGAACGGCAAGCGAGTAACAACCGCGAAACAATGGCAGTCGCAACGGCGGCCGGAATTACTGGAGTTCTTCGCTAACGAGATGTATGGCCATTCGCCCGATAAACCGTCGGCGATGCGATTCGAGGTGTTTGACACCGATGCGAATGCGTTAGGCGGTAAAGCAACACGGAAGCAGGTAGCGGTGTATTTCGATGGAAAGTCAAATGGGCCGCGAATGGACGTCTTGCTCTATATTCCGAATCAGGTAAAAGGCCCGGTTCCGGCCATTGTCGGGTTGAATTTCTGGGGAAATCAGAGCATCAATGCTGATCCTGGCATTCGTATTTCAACCAGTTGGATGGAGTCGGGGCGGGGTAATCCGTACGTTGATGTTTCCTGCGTGGTCAACCATCGGTCGACCGAAGCTTGCCGAGGTATCAACGCTCAACAATGGCCTGTCGACAGCATTCTCAATCGGGGTTATGCGCTGGTGACGGCCTATCGGGAAGATATCGCGTCCGACGAAAAATCGACTATGTTCACAACGGGCGTTCATCCCTTATACCCCAACTTACAGAATCGGGGTGATAACTTCGGAACGGTTGCCGCCTGGGCGTGGGGATTAAGTCGGATCATGGATTATGTTCAAACCGACAATCGAATTGACGCCAAACGGGTCGCCGTATTTGGCTGGTCGCGGTTAGGCAAGGCGGCTCTTTGGGCTGGTGCTATCGACGAACGATTTGCCATGGTGATTAGTCATGAATCGGGAGCGGGTGGTGCTAAACTATTTCATCGGGGTGTAGGCGAAAACATCCGGCGACTCTGCACGGTCTTCCCGCATTGGTATGCTGGCAATTTCCGCAACTACATGGATCAGGATACGCTGCTGCCTTTCGATCAGCACCTGGTCATTTCGCTCGTGGCCCCTCGGCCTATCTATGTTGCAAGTGCCGAGGAGGACAAAAATTCAGATCCGGAAGGTGAGTTTGAAGGGGCGAAAGCGGCCAGTGTCGTCTATCAGTTTTTAGGCACAACAGGTCTTCCAGCGTCCCAAATGCCGCCATTGAATCAGTCGGTGCAAGGACAAATCGGTTACCATATTCGCCCCGGCGGCCATGACGTTACGAATTATGACTGGCAACACTATTTGCGCTTTATGGATAAGCATTTCAAAAAGAAGTAGGTCGTGATCCAATAACTTCTTTTAAACCTGGAATTACCCCCTGAATGGGGCTTAATGAATCAGTCCAATACAATCTAATCCAACATGACAGCCTTTCGAATACTTCTCATTAGTAGTCTTTTAGTTTTTACCAACCTTGCTCAAGCAGCCAAAATAGACACCGTGAGTACCTACAGTCCGTCGATGAAAAAGACGATCAAAGCGGTGGTCATGACGCCTGATTCATACACGATTGGTAGCGAATTCCCGGTCGTGTACTTGCTACACGGCTATAGCGGTAATTACAGTGACTGGGCGAAAAAAGCACCGAATTTAGGGCAAGCCGTCGATGCACATCAACTCATAATCGTTTGTCCCGATGGTAATTTCGGTAGCTGGTATTTCGACAGTCCGGCCGATCCTTCGTTTAAGTACGAAACGTACGTGGCCAACGAGCTGGTAGCCTGGGTAGACAGTCATTACAAAACCATCAAAAATCGACAGGCGCGTGCCATTACGGGCTTGAGCATGGGCGGACATGGCGCCCTATATCTAGCCTTCCGGCATCAGGACGTGTTCGGTGCTGCGGGCAGCATGAGTGGTGGTGTGGATATTCGACCCTTCCCGAACAATTGGGACATGGCCAAACGCCTGGGTACGTACGCCCAATTCCCCGAACGATGGGAGCAAAACACCGTTATCAATCTGCTTCATTTACTGACGCCCGGTTCCTTGTCGCTGATCATTGATTGCGGCACCGACGATTTCTTTTTCCGGGTCAACAACAACCTGCACGACAAGCTCCTGGAGCGAAACATTGCCCACGACTACACCACTCGCCCCGGTGCCCACAACTGGAATTACTGGACGAATGCCGTAACCTATCAATTGCTGTTCATGCGCCAGTTCTTCGATAAACAAAAGCGGGAGTAGGTGTTTTAAGCATAAACCCATGTATTCTCGGTCTGTGCGAACCCCTAAAGTATATACACATCTCTAACATAGGCTAATCAGCCCTGTAAGGGCGTCCTGTCAATAGGTATTGTCTTATTAAGAGCCCTAAGCGCCGTAGGTGCGACCGCCGGCGGTCGCACCTACGGCGCTTGAGGTTATGGACAATCTTGTGTTTTCTATTAACAGGTCACTCCTAACGGAGTTTCGAACATGCTTAAAAGATGTCTATGTACTCTAGATGTCCTCACTGAACCGGGGCAGGGATGAGCGTACATGCACTACTATAAAGATACAGTACATAAAGAGTAAGGAGGGTAGGCGAACGCCTTTTTCAACTATCTATTATCAGCGAAATTATATGCCTTCGTTATCTTCCCGTTGTTACACTAGCCTACTTTTCATCCTATTCTCCATCTCGACTTACGCCCAGAACACAATTCGAATTGCCTGCGTAGGGAATAGCATTACCTATGGGGCAACTCTGGCGAATCGGGAGCGGGATGCATACCCGAGCCAATTGCAAAATTTACTGGGTAAAGGCTACGAAGTATTGAATTTTGGGGTGAGTGGCCGGACGTTGCTTCGGGATACACCGGCTGCCTATACAACAACCAGTCAGTACCAGGACGCCTTAAAAAGTAATCCCAATATTGTGTTTATCAAGCTGGGGACCAATGATAGCCGGTTGCCGTATCGACTGAAAATTGATCAGTTTGTAGGCGACTACAAATCACTCATTCAGTCGTTTAAAACACTACCGACCAATCCCCGGATTATTCTGTTGCTTCCCGTAACGTCATTTCTGACCGATACTACCCGGCAGGTCGATGCGGCCATTCGGAAATTGATTATTCCCCGTATCCAGCAAGTGGCTTTCGACGAGAAACTGGAACTCATCGACCTGCATGCCCTGACCGCTACCGATAGTCTTTTATTTCCTGACAAGCTACATCCGTCGGCACCCGTGATGACTACGATTGCCCGACGTTTGTACGAAGCCGTTACTTTAAAGACCCAACCGAATTTTGATATTTTTTCGAAAATCAAGGAGCCTGTTAGCGTATCTTCTTTTTACGGCTACGACTGCGCTGATTTTACCTTTCAGGGGCGTGCCTGCAAAGTGGTTAAACCACGCGTTGTAGCCACCGGAAAGCCCTGGATTTGGCGGGCTCGCTTCTGGGGACATGAGCCACAAACTGACATTGCGCTGCTAGATCGTGGTTTTCATCTGGTCTACTGCGATGTAGCCGAACTCTTTGGCAATGCTGAAGCAGTTGAGCTCTGGAATAAGTTTTATAAGTACATGAACAAAGCCGGACTTGCCGATAAGGTTTGTCTGGAAGGCTTAAGTCGGGGTGGAATTTATGCCTATAACTGGGCCGTTGAAAACCCCAAAAAAGTAGCTTGTGTATATGTCGATGCACCCGTTCTTGACCTGAAAAGCTGGCCGGGTGGCAAAGGAAAAAGCAAGGGTAGCCCAAGCGACTGGGCTATTTTTAAGAAGGATTACGGCTTTACGACGGAAGTGGAAGCCATGAATTTCAAAGGAAATCCGCTGGATCGAGTACCCCAGATTGTGAAAGGTAATTTCCCGATGTTACACGTCGTGGGCGATGCTGACGATGCCGTGCCCGTAAGCGAAAACACCGAACCCTTCGAAAAACAAGTATTAGCGCTAGGTGGCAAGATCACGGTTATTCACAAACCCGGCGTCAATCATCACCCACACAGTCTGCCAAATCCGACACCCATTGTCGATTTCATCCTCAAATCTATTGGTAATTGAATTTACCATAAAACCCGATAATTTGTATTATTTTTGTACAAATTATCGGGTTTTATGTTTCAGCGGAAAATTTATTCAGAATTAGAGCAACATCTATTCAGGAAGCAAGTGACCGTTATTACGGGCATGCGCCGTGTGGGTAAATCTACGGCTCTACGTTATCTGCTAGGTCATGTTCCGCATACCAACGTACTGTACCTGGATTTTGAACGTATTGAAAATCGTATCCTCTTCAATCAGACTTCCTATAATGACATTGAGCGGGGGTTACAGGCATTAGGGCTATCACTGTCAGAACCTTCTGTCGTGGCTTTAGATGAAATTCAATTAGTACCTAATAGTCCGAGTGTAATCAAAAGCTTATACGATACCTACGGTATAAAATTTATTGTTACAGGTTCTAGCTCGTATTATTTAAAGAACCATTTTTCGGAAAGCCTAGCGGGACGTAAACAAATATTTGAAATGCATCCTCTTGATTTTGAAGAGTTTTTACTTTTCAAAGGACAAGACGTGAAGCCATTTCAGATTGGTAAGATGCAGCCTTTTTTATTTACATTTTATGATCGGTGGCGTGGTTTTTACGAAGAGTTTCTTCAATATGGAGGCTTTCCTGAGGTAGTATTGTCAGAACAGCCAAAGGCTAAAACCGATTATCTACGCGATGTTTTAAATGCTTATATCGAATTAGATATAAAACTTTTAGCTGACTTCAGCCTGAGTGATACGCTCTATAAACTCATTCAACTACTAGCAGTTCGGGTGGGTAGTCGATTGGATTACAGTAAATTATCCAGTTTGATTGGCGAGAATAGACACAAGATGAAAGACTATCTACACTTGTTAGAATACACGTATTTTATTCACATTGTACGACCTTACACAGGTGGATTGGATAAAGAATTGTCAAAACAACCCAAATTTTACTTCTCAGATACAGGTTTGTTGCAGCTTATGGGACAAGTAAGTAGTGGACAATTGTTTGAGAATGCTATTGCGAATCAATTGGCTCGCCTGGGCCTGATTAATTACTATGAACGTACCACAGGCACAGAAATTGATTTTGTTCTGAATCGTCAGCAAGCTTTTGAGGTAAAAGAGACTTGTACACCCCATGATTTACAAGTTCTGACCGATCGAGCTAAACTTCTTCAATTGACAGATTGTCAGTTGATTGGTCGTAATTTGCCCGCAAATGGTTTTTCTGATTTTATATGGGGTGGATCAGTGTGGTAACGTGTGGTTTTCAAATCCTGAAGGAGTTTTCAGAATCACATACGCATCCGCGCCAGCCTGCAACCGCTTCTGAATCACCCGCCGAAGCCGTTCTGGTTCGAGTACGTGCATGCCCTCACCAAATCCTAGGATTTCCTTCTCCAACTCAAAATTGTGTTGCACCCGAAGCTGAATAACAATTCCTGCCTCTGTTCGCTCCACAACTTCCTGCGAATGATGGAGCGGCTTGGTTTCTACATAAGGTGCGTGCAAACGACTGACGAATAATTTTACCCGAATGGGGCGCAGATTCTCACTCACAGACACCCCGATAACGTCGTGGTAATGCGCCGTAGGGTCAATGCCCTGATTAGGCACGTAATCAACATCGGAGTCTATACGGATAGACAGCATTCGGTCTAGCGCCAGGTTCATGATATACCCCTTGCCATCGCGTACACCTACTGCAAACCACCGGTTTTTGAACTCTTTGAGCCACCAAACATGAAAGCAAAACGTTTGTGGTAGTCGAGCTGAAAATGATTGGTATTCAATTCGTAAAGTCCGTTTCTGGATAACTGCCTGATACAACTCATCCAGAAAATGAAGCCCTTTCAAATGTTCGTTTTTCTCGAAATCAATAACCGGGATCGACTTCTGTGCTGTTGAATACACATGATCTTCCAGCTTCTGAACTACTTCGTTCAGCGCCGTAAAGTGCGAGAATCCCTTAAATTGTTTCAGTACCTCAACGGCCTCGTTCATCCGCGACAGATCACCGTCCGAGAGCGGAATATTGGTGATACTGTACGTGGGGTCTTCATAGGTGTAATACTTTTTATCGATGACCACGATGGGGGCAAAGTACCCCAATTTATCGCTTCGCATCAGTTGGAGATCGGCCTGAACGGTCCGTCGACTGATGCCTTTTTCGATCCCCTCGTACTCATAGAGTGCTTCCGAAACCACTTCGATCAGGTCATCGAGCGTCCATTTACGCTGCCGATTACGCAGGCAGGCATCCAGTGTTTTGTAGCGCACAAGCGCGTTTCGGTTAGCGGGCATCGAACTGATTGTTGGTGGGATTAGCTAATTTTTCAGAAAAATGGAAAAATTTTCTGAACTGCGCAAAAAGACTGCGCAATAGCGCTCAACCTTTGTAGCGTCGGTTCGTTGGTATAACTCACCGTCCATAACTAAACCTTCATAACACTTACTCAAATAGGTTTTGCCTGTTTGGATTAATTTACAAACCAATGGAAACGTCAATTTCACTAGACGATATTTTATCAGTAGGGCCAATTCCTGAACCTTTGCACCCAACGTTTCTGCGGGTGACCAATGGGCTGGTCGAACGCGCTCAATACCCGAAAGAGAAAGTAATGAGCTTGCTGGCACAGATGCTCCAGAACCCAAAAAAGTTTGCCTATTCCAAAAACAAAGTCACGAATCTGGCTCAGGCAATTTATGCGTTGAACAAGCAAGGCATTGCGGTTCCGTTGAGCGAGACTGGCGCGCAATACCTACCTGCCGAACCGGCACCTTATGTGTTGTCGAACTCCGAAAAGCAGGCTGAAAACAGCTTCGATCTACGTACAGATGTATTGCCTTATGCTGTGTTTGGTCGGGAGCAGATTGAGGAAGGTGCGTTGAAACAAATGGAAACAGCTGCCAGTCTTCCCATTTCGGTAGCGGGGGCGCTGATGCCCGATGCGCATCAGGGCTACGGTTTGCCGATTGGGGGTGTACTGGCAACCGAACCCAATACGATTATTCCGTTTGCCGTTGGGGTCGATATTGCGTGCCGAATGTGCCTATCGGTTTTCGACTTGCCGCCCGGTTTTTTGAAACGTGAGCCGCATTTGTTGAAGAAATCGCTGGTGGAGCAGACGAAATTCGGGATTGGGGGCGAAACCCGCGAGAAGATCGATGAGAGCGTGATGGATTTGCCTGAATGGCAAGCCACCAAAGTAATCCGCGACCTGAAAGATAAAGCGTATCGGCAATTGGGAAGCTCTGGTACCGGTAACCACTTTGTGGAGTGGGGTGTGGTAGAGGTCTATGCGCAGGATGATTTGTTGAACCTGCCGCCGGGCGAATACCTGGCCCTATTGTCGCATTCGGGTTCTCGGGGCTTCGGCGGAAACGTGGCAAATTACTACTCCAAACTGGCCATGCAGAAAACCAAACTGCCTAAGCAGGCGGCCCATTTAGCATGGCTGGATTTGAATACCGAAGAAGGGCAGGAGTACTGGATTGCGATGAATCTGGCGGGTGAGTATGCCTCGGCTAACCACCACGAAATCCATCGAAAACTGGCCAAGGCGCTTCGGGAAAAACCATTGGTCATGGTCGAAAATCACCACAACTTTGCCTGGAAAGAAAAACTGGCCGATGGTCGTGAGGTAATTGTGCACCGAAAAGGAGCCACTCCGGCAGGGGCCGATGTCTTGGGTATTATTCCGGGATCGATGACGCAACCGGGCTTTGTGGTGCGCGGACGTGGGAATGCCGATTCACTAAACTCAGCCTCGCACGGAGCCGGACGAGTGATGTCGCGAACCCAGGCGTTCAACACCTTGACGCGCTCGCAATGGAACAAAGCGTTGGTCGAAGCGGATATACAGCTGATTGGGGGTGATCTGGATGAGGCTCCGATGGTATATAAAAACATCGACACCGTCATCAACGCCCAAAGCGATCTGGTATCCGTTCTGGCGAAATTCACACCCAAAATTGTCCGGATGGCCGATGCCAATCGAAAAGAAGGGCGAGAGGATTAGCTTATGTATTTCGTGGTGTCAGTTTCTCAAAACTGACACCACGAAATACATGATCTCCCTATGGATGTGGCTTTGATAGTAACGCGGACATCCTGTCCGCATAAACACAATTTACTAACTACCAGCTATGCGGACAGGATGTCCGCGTTACGGCAAGGAATAGTTTTTGAAAAAGCTCCAGATGAGGTCATTGTTGACGAATGCTTCGGAGGGAGCATCGCCAACAAATCGAGCACCTTTAAGGCCACCCGGCCAGGAATGGCCTCCATCTTTGGTTAGGTAATAGTGAATTTCTGAGCCACCCTCACAACCCGCCCACTTGTAAAATGTGTATTTATCTGTCGTGCTAATAGTTTGTTTGGTGGTCGTGCAGTTGGCCAATTTGGCAAAAACAGTCAGTGTACTGTCCACGGGCGAATTCCACTGCTTGTTGATACTCTTTGTGCCGACGCCACCGGTATAGGGCACATTCCGATCCTGTTGGGAATGTACGTGCAGAATCGGCATAACCCGGTTGGGTTTACAAGCTCTCTTTACCTGCATTGTTCCGGAATTAGCTGCAATAGCCGCCACTTTATCAGACAACTCGCAGGCCAATCGATAGCAAAGCATAGCTCCGTTCGAATGCCCTAACGCATAAACTTTCTTGGGGTCAACCCGTTGAGTAGCCACTAATTTGTCAATCAGTTTTCGAATAAATCCAACATCATCTACTTCCTGGTTAGCGGCAATCTGACCACAACAGGCCCCTGCATTCCAGGTTCGCAAGTGCAGGATACCTGGATTTTGGATGCCATCGGGATACACCACAATAAAGCCTTCCCGGTCAGCGGTTTCGCTCAGTTTCGATTGCGATTCAAATTGTTGCCCGCTTCCACCTCCACCATGTAAGGCAATAACCAACGGCAACGGCTCATCGGTCTGTTTGTACGCGGGTGGCAAATGCACCCAGTAAATTCTTGTTTCGCCGTCATGCCGTAACGTATCCCGAACGCTAGGATCAATTTGTGGCTGTACTGTAGGCTCTGTAAAAGCCAGAAAAACAACGCTGCTCAATAGCGTTATCAGAGTTAGTTTGCCCATAAGAGATGATTATAAAGATGCTACAAACCTAATCTACTTCGGGCAGAAGCCGCATCCGAAACTTGATAATCCTGTCGAAAAAAAGAACGTATCCTGTTTCATCTATGACGAATAATTCAGGCCAATTATTTGTATTGTTATTACAACGGGAGAGATTGATGCTCAAGGTATTTGTGAATCTTCCTCAAATCGGTCTGTTCATATGCTACGCTATATACTTCTATTGCTTCTGGTCAACTCATCGCTTTGGGCGCAAACGCCCGCTCAATCACTCGTCCGCCCTAAACTTGTGGTGGGCGTGGTGGTCGATCAGATGCGCTATGATTACCTGTATCGCTATTACAAAAAATACGACGAAGGTGGATTTAAACGGCTGTTGCAGGATGGGTTCAACTGCCGAAATCACCATTTTCATTACGCAATGACTGTTACGGCTGCCGGACATGCCTCCGTTTATACGGGGTCGATGCCCGCGATTCATGGTATTGTGGGCAATGAATGGTTCGACAAGCGACTTGGCAAGGGTGTGTATTGTGTAGGCGACAGTGCGGTAGATGCCGTAGGGACGACCAATGTATCGGCAGGTAAAATGTCGCCGAGAAATATGCTGGTCAACACCGTTACCGATCAATTGCGGATTGGTACTAATTACCAGGCGAAAACGATTGGCATTGCGCTCAAAGATCGGGGTGCTATTCTGCCCGCCGGCCATACAGCTACTGGTGCGTATTGGTTCGATGGCAAAACGGGCAACTGGATTACCAGCACATTCTACCGCCCCGATCTGCCGCAATGGGTGAACGAGTACAACGGTAAAAAACGACCTGCGGAACTCATGAAAGCTGGTTGGCAAACGCTACTTCCCATTGAGCAGTACACCGAAAGCACTGCCGATGATAAAGCGTACGAATTCAAACTGGCGGGGGCTAAGAAACCCGTTTTTCCTTATGATCTGGCTGGTCGGGCTGGCGATGCCTTTGGTGTAATTGCCAGTACTCCACAAGGAAATACAATGACAAAGGAAATGTCACTGGAAGCCCTCAAAAACGAAAATCTAGGCAAAGGCCCATCGACCGATTTCCTGGCCATTAGCTTTTCGTCGCCCGATTATGTAGGCCACGCTTTTGGTCCAAACTCCGTTGAAGAGGAAGATATTTATCTGCGTTTAGATCGCGATCTGGCTGAATTGCTAACGACCCTGGATAACTGGGTTGGCAAGGACAATTATCTATTCTTCATTACCGCCGATCACGGCGTTACGGATGTTGTGGAGCTAGCACGGGAGCACCATCTGCCCGCAGGTCGGCTTGATGTGGCTGCGATTAACACAGTAGTAAAAGCCACCCTGACTGAAAAATTCGGTGCAGGCGACTATATCCGGTCTTCGGAGAATTATCAATTTTACCTGAACCACGAAACCTTACGCAAGAAAAAAATCACGGTCAACGATGTCTATCTGGCTGTTCGTGAGGTTATTCTCGACGCCAATGGCGTTGCTGATGTCCTGAATCTGCACGATTTAGGCAATGCCAGCCTGAACGATTACCAACTGGCACTTTACAAAAACGGCACACATGCCAAGCGCAGTGGCGATATTCAGCTGGTGATTGAACCCGGCTGGATGGCAGGACCCATTGTGGCCAGCCACGGCGGCCCCTATACGAACGACACCCATATTCCGCTGCTGTTTTATGGCTGGGGTATCAAACCCGGCGAAACAACTGCCCCCACTACCGTAGCCGACACGGCCCCCACAGTATCGGCCCTGCTTCACCTACTGGAGCCAAACGGCAGTGTCGGAAACGTGATTAGTGGTGTAATAAAATAAGAGAGCGTGAGTTTGGGATTATACCTCATTCAGACTCGCTACACGCGTTCCAATTTCACCGGGTACGTTCGGTTGGCGTTCCACTGGCAGACGTATAGATTATGGTCTTCGTCGACGCAAACATCGTGGCCGTGGTAGAAGGTGTTCCCATCCTGAAACAGCTGCTGTAGAACTCCATTCTTGTATTCCGGCTGGGTTCCGCCCGGATTCGACACCACGCGATTGTTCTTGTCCAGAATAGTCACGAAACCCGAATTGTCGAACCGTTTGCCTGTTTCTTTCGACTTCGACCAGCAAACGCCTGCGAAAATGTTCTCGCCGTTGATCACCGGACGGCAAACATAAGCGCCGGGTAGCTGAACAGTTTCGAGGTATTTGCCATCGAGGGTGAAGAACTTAAACGCGTTGTCTTCCCGAGAGGTACAGATAAGCTTTGGATTATTCGGCTGGCGTAAATCGACGGCCACACCGTGGGCATTGTTGAGGTTATGATCTGGATTGGCGTTGTTGTGGCCGCCAAAATGACGGATGTATTGCCCCTGATGATTGTACTGAATGATGTAATCTGAGCCATAACCATCAGCGACGTAAAAATCGCCGTTAGGAGCCACGGCGACTTCGGTTGGCATGAATTTCTGCTCCGGTTTATAGATGCCAATGGTTGACGGATGACCAATGCTGAAAATGAGACTCCCGTCGATCGTCGTTTTGAAAATCCCGCCCGACTGCGCATGCCATTTGTTGTCGCGTCCGAAAAAATAACCGCAATCGGTGATGAAGAGTGCATCTTCACCGCCTTCAGGTGCCAGCGTAAGACCGTGACCACCAGGGTAACGCGTGCCCCAGGAATCGAGCAGTTTCCCGGATTTATCGTATACCAGAATGTTATTCTTCACCTCATCATTAATCATGATCAATCGACCTTTCGAGTCTTTGACCATTTCGTGACAATTGAAAACAGGGGTTTTATCTGGATCGAGATTCCCCCAATTTTTATTGACCCGATACCGATAATCACCATGACCAATAATGTCACGATCTGTATTTCGGGCATAACCGATGAGGTTTACAGCCAATGAGCTGGCTGCCAAAGCGGTGGATTTCTTAAGGAAGGTTCTGCGGGTTTGATTCATGATACAACGTTTTAATGGAACACGTTTTTTTGTCATGCTGACGAAGGAAGCATCTTAAGGCATCATCATTATAAATTAGGAAAACGTAAGATGCTTCCTTCGTCAGCATGACAAAAACAATCTACGTTCTATATTTTACGCCAATATGCCTTTGACTAATTTCCCTTCTACATCCGTCAGCCGGAAACGACGCCCTTGAACTTCATAGACTAGTTTCTCATGGTCGATGCCCATCAGATGGAGCAATGTGGCTTGAAAATCATGTACATGCACAGGATTATGGGCAATGTTATAGCCAAACTCATCGGTTTCGCCGTAGGTGATGCCTGGCTTGATACCGCCACCCGCCATCCAGATGGTAAAACAACGTGGGTGATGATCGCGACCGTAATTGTCTTTGGTAAGTTTCCCCTGCGAATAATTCGTTCGGCCAAATTCTCCGCCCCAAACCACGACTGTATCGTCGAGTAAGCCGCGTTGTTTAAGATCCTGAACTAGAGCTGCCGATGCCTGATCGGTGGCTTTGCATTGACGGGCAATACCCTTTGGCAAGTCGCCATGTTGGTCCCAACCCTGATGATAGAGCTGCACGAATTTTACGTCTCGTTCCAGCAATCGGCGGGCCATCAGGCAGTTAGCGGCAAATGTGCCCGGATTTCGCGCTTCGGGGCCATACAGATCAAAGACCCAATCGGGTTCGTCAGACATATCATTGACTTCGGGAACGGACGTTTGCATCCGAAACGCCATTTCGTATTGCGCAATGTGGTTCGAGACGTCGGGGTCGCCATAGATTTCTTCCTGTACCTGGTTGAGATCTTTCAACGCATCGAGCATGTAACGCCGATCGGACGTTGTGAAACCCTTTGGGTTGTTGAGATACAACACGGGATCGGCACCGGAGCGAAACTGCACGCCCTGATGTTTGGACGGCAGAAAGCCGTTACCCCAAAGTCGCGCATACAGGGGCTGATCTTTAGGCGCATCGTTGGAGACCAGAACGATAAACGACGGCAGATTTTCGTTGGCCGATCCGAGTCCGTAACTGATCCAGGAACCAATACTAGGACGCCCGGCAAGCTGATTACCCGTTTGGAAAAACGTCAAAGCCGGGTCGTGATTAATCTGCTCCGTGTACATGGATTTGATGAAGCATAGCTCATCGGCCACCTTGCCTGTGTAGGGCATCAATTCGCTAACCCAGGCACCGCTTTTGCCGTGTTGAGCAAATGCATAGGGCGAACTCACCAGCGGTAACACCGACTGCTGGGCGCTCATACTTGTTAATCGCTGCCCTTTCCGAACCGACTCGGGCAGATCTTTGCCATGCATTTTCGTCAGAAACGGCTTATAGTCGAACATTTCGAGTTGCGACGGGCCACCGCTTTGGCACAGGTATACAATTCGTTTCGCCTTCGGTGCCCGGTGTGGAACCAACAATGTTGACTCAGGGCCGGGCGTTGAGAACAGATTGCGCGGCAACAACGAACCTAAGGCCAATGAGCCTAAACCAATAGAGGCTTTGGTTAGAAACGACCGTCGATTGAAGGTATCGGCCAGACTTTGTGTTAGTTTCTCGTTCATTGACTTTCCGTCAGTTGAGCATAGTCTTAGACTACGCTCGGGTGATATCCGCCGGGTGGCCGTTGCCATCTCCGACCGGTTTAATTATTCAGCCTAATTCCGGTCAGAGACCGGATAACGCTACGGCGTAGTCTAAGACTACGCCGAACAATGGGGTGTCAGTGGCCTGATTGTGCTGTCAGGTTCTTTAACCTGACAGCTGGTTAGGTTTCTCAAAACCTAATGACACGAGGTTTTAAGAAACCTCGCTGTGTCGGTTATAAGTAACCGACACCACAATACACCACAATCAACTCGCTCTCAATGCTTCGTGACGAACGCTTCGGAATTCATCACTGTACTCGCCACGACAGCACCAGCGGCTAGTGCCGGTAGGTCGTTAATGCCGGTTGATTTGTGTTCACCAGCCTGCAACCACCCATTCAGTTTCGCCGGATTTTTTCTGAATTTCTGGTATTCCTGTTCATAAAGCCGGGTCAGAATGGCTAGTTCCTTAGGTTGGGGTTTCCGGCTGGTTAGTAGTCGGAACACCTCGGTTAGCTCTTCGGGTAACGTTTTTTTCTGAATGAATGACCGTTCAGCGACGACTTTGGCAGCTTCCACAAACTGCGGATCGTTGAGCAAAATCAGGGCTTGTAAAGGCGTACTGGTTTTCTGCCGTTGGACTACACAATAGCTGCGGGACGGTGCATCGAACGTATTCATCGACGGGGGCGGATTCGTTCGACGCCAGAACGTGTACAGGCTCCGACGATACAAGCCTTCGCCTTTGTCCTGGTCGTAGGTCGCACTATTAACCGCCCATAAACCTTCGGGTTGGTAGGGTTTAACGCTCGGTCCACCCATTTTGGTAGATAGTAATCCGCTGGCTGCTAATGCATTGTCGCGGATCATTTCGGCCGTCAGCCGCGACATAGGTCCGCGAGCCAGCCAGGTATTTTCGGGATCTTTCGCTAACCCTTCACGCGTAACGCGGGACGATTGCCGATACGTAGCCGACATAACGATCAGCTTTTGCATGGCCTTTACGTTCCAGCCAGATTCCCTAAAGGTAATGGCCAGCCAGTCGAGCAGCTCGGGATGTGTGGGCAAGCCGCCCTGATTGCCAAAATTGTTGGACGATTTCTGAAGGCCCGTTCCGAAGTACGTTTGCCAATACCGATTGACAACTACGCGGGCCGTAAGTGGATTGTCGGGGTGAAGTAGCCACTTGGCTAAACCTAATCTGTTGCGAGGGAATTCTGGCGAATAGGGGAGAATACTAGCCGGAACATCTGGACGGACGCGTTCGCCGTGGGCGTCGTACACACCTCGCTTGAGCAAATAGGTCGGGCGAGGGGTTTTCATATCCTCCATCACCATAATTTCTGGAATATCTTCCACTACTCGATTGCGCTCTGCCCGAAGTTTCAGGAGCTCATCGCGCTGGTGCTGATAGGGCGCTGAGATATTCGCTAAGTAATACAGGAACAGGCTCTTGGGATCTGGCTGGCGGAGTTGGACGGGGCTGGTGGCTGCCGATGACGTAGGTAGGAGGGCTACTTCCGGGGCCGTAAGTTCGCGGGTATATACAACCAGCTCATCGACCAGCCCATTTTTGAAACCCGTTCCCCGCATATCGGCACCGACTTGCAAACCTGGCTGGTCTTTGCCCATATGTTTACCTTTGGGCCAGATAATGTCCTTGTACAGATTGTCTTTTTCGGTCACCATTGGGGCCTCTTTCCCGTCGATGTACAGCTTCAATCCACTGGCTTTGCTCGAACCATCGTAGGTCATGGTAAGCTGAACCCACTTTTGTTTGGGCAATACTTGCTGACTGACCTTAATGATACTGTTGTACGGCCAGGTGTGAGCCATTAGAAGTTCGGCTTTGCCATCGCGGATGTTCAGAAAGTAACCCCGGAAATTGTACAGAATATCCCCCTGGCCTTTATGCAGAATCACGCCTTTGTTTAGGTTATTTGGTATGTTCACCCAAACTCCAATTGAAAAAGGTTGAGCCCGATTAAAAACGCCTACCTGACCCAGATTCAGAATATCATCACCGTTGGAGTGGAAGGCTTGCCCAAACTTGCCTGCGGCCAGAACTGGCTCTAGTACAGTGCCTTTATCCGTTTTCGAAACCTCACTGACAAACTGCCCATTAACCAACTTGTCGAACGTAAATCGAGCCTGTAAACCCTTGCGCAAATCGACCGATACGTTCTGGTTTGTACTCGTCTGCCATTGAGTAAACGCTTTTTGTTCCGCTTGTTTTGTTAGCGTCAGCGCGGTTTCCGCCGTTTTAATTTTAGTGTCGATAAACGTGAGTAGGCTGTCCTGCTTTTTCTCCGAGAGGAGCATCGTCGGCACGGGCATGGCATCATCCCAGGAGATTTGTCCGGCTTCGTCTACGTTATTGAAAAACGCAAACAAACTATAATAGTCCTTCTGCGAAATCGGGTCGAATTTGTGATCGTGGCAACGGGCGCATTCTACGGTAAGGCCCAACATGGCTGTTCCCAATGTATTGGTTCGATCGGCCACATACTCCACCCGGAATTCTTCGTTTATGATGCCGCCTTCCGTATTTTGAGAATGGTTTCGGTTGAAGCCCGTAGCCAATCGTTGCTCACGGGTTGGCTGGGGAAGGAGGTCACCCGCCAATTGCCAGGTCAGGAACTGGCTAAACGGCTGATTCTGATTAAACGACTGAATGACCCAGTCGCGCCAGGGCCACATAGGCCGATAGCGATCAACCGTGTAGCCGTGCGTATCGGCATAGCGGGCCAGATCGAGCCAATCAACCGCCATTTTTTCGCCATAGTGAGGTGACTGTAGTAACCGATTAACAACCTTTTCGTAGGCATTGGGCGAGGTGTCGGCCAGGAAAGCGTCCACTTCCGCGAGGGTAGGTGGTAGGCCCGTCAGGTCGAGTGACACCCGCCGAAGGAGCGTTTCTTTATCCGCTTCGGGTGCTGGCTTTAGGCCTTTTTCCTCCATTTTGTGGAGAATGAAGTGATCGATCTCGTTTTTGGGCCAATGCGTATCGGTAACCGTCGGTAAGCTGGCTTTCTGGGGTTTAATAAGCGCCCAGTGGGGTTTGTATTCAGCGCCCTGTTCAATCCATTTGATAAGCACGGCTTTTTCGTAATCCGACAAAGCACGATTCGACGCCTTGGGAGGCATCATGTCATGCTCATCAGCCGTAATGATTCGATGGTAGACTTCACTATTGGCTAAATCGCCGGGAACAATGGCGTGTTTGCCCCTGGCTTTTTTCAGGGCTGCCAGAGCACCTTCGCGCGTGGCTAACTCCAGACCGGCCTTCTGGCTGTTTTTATCGGGACCGTGGCAGAAAAAGCATTTGTCGGAAAGAATAGGCTTTACGTGCAGGTTATAATCAACCGTTTCGGGGAGTTTATCAGCCAGTTTGGCAATCGCGGCTGGTTTTTCAACGTGATTACAACTTTGTAGCAAGCTAACGATGCAGAAGCAAGTCAGACTTGTGAGAACTAAAAAGAAAGGTTTTTTCAAACGGGTCGATATGCCATATCTCCAAGATATGGCATATCGACCCGTTTGAAAAAACCTTGAATATGAACTCTTGACCATCATTGCTATCAATTGGCTAATCAATAGCAAAAATAGGATTTAAGTAAGTGAATTTAAATACACAAATAAGAGGTTGTTTTACACAAATCCGACTATCGACCCATCCAGCCTCCATCGACTGTCAGGGTGGTTCCGTGTACATAGGCACCTGCTGCCGAAGCCAGAAAAACGACAGGCCCTTTGAAATCGTCGGGTTCGCCCCAGCGACCAGCAGGAATACGATCGAGAATGGATTTTGAACGATCGGGGTCGGCTCGTAAAGCTTCGGTATTGTTCGTGACAATGTAGCCCGGTGCAATGCCATTGACATTCACGCCTTTAGACGCCCATTCATTCGAAAGTGCTTTGACCAATCCGGCTACCGCACTTTTGCTGGCCGTGTAAGCCGGTACGTTGATTCCTCCTTGAAAGCTCAGTAAGGAGCAGGTAAATATGATTTTCCCCGAACCACGAGCGATCATATCCTTGCCAAATTCTCGGGCCAGAATAAACTGGGCATCCAGATTAACCGAAATAACTTTATCCCAGTACTCATCGGGGTGTTCTGCGGCTGGTTTACGCATAATCATCCCCGCATTATTGACCAGAATATCAATGGTATGGGTGGCTTTTACGTCGCTAATAAACTGATATAATGCGTCCCGATTTGAGATGTCCAACTGGTAACCGTCGAAGGTACGACCAAGGGCTGTAATGGCCTTTTCCGTATCTCCGCCTTTGATAACGCCCGTGTTCGACGTGCCAACAACATTGGCGCCCGCTTCGGCTAAAGCAATAGCCATAGCTTGTCCTAATCCGGTATTGCTGCCGGTTACTAACGCGGTTTTTCGGGCAAGACTGAACTGGTCTAAAAAACTCATTGATTAATCGATTTTGAGATAGTATGCTTTTTCGTTACGAGAAAATATGGGTAGGTGGGCAACTGCGTAATTGAGACATGGCACGGTAGAGGAAGTTCGCAACGGTCTGTTTACCAACCGCCATTACTTGTCCTATATCATCGTTTGAAAGGCCTTCGTAGAATTTAAGGAAGATAACTTCCTGCTGACGTTTGGGTAATTGAGCCACCGCCTGCCGAAGACTCTGTTCTCTATTGAGTAACATTTCTTCAGCAATCCACTCTGTTTCGGCTGTCAAACCGTCGGTAATGGGAATATCTGTTTCGATGCCCTCCTCGGTAGTCGAACGCCAGAGCGTCTCCCGTCGCAATTTTCGAAGCAGATTATTACGTAAGGCTTTGATCAGGTAGATAGTCACGTAGGGCGTCTCGGCAATGACTTGGCGTCGATTCCAAAGCTCCAGAAACAAGTCCTGTACGCAATCTTTAATCAGGTCGCGGTCTTTCGTAAAGCGGGTCGCATAGGTAAACAGCAGCCGATAACGGGCTTCGATTAGCCGATTGAATGCCTCTTCGTCGTCGGCTTTAAAACGAACCCAGAGTTGTGCCATCAGCACTTCATCAGAAGGAATTGATGGAGCCTTAGTCATCTTGTATGTAGCTAAAGTTGTTAAGGTTTTGGGGTATACGCCAGCCAAATGCTATCAGGAAATTAGTTGCCTTCACTAAGATTCGCTAGTAGTGTGAGAGGTTGCGTCTTTCCTGTTAAAATACAATTTTACTGTTATTTCTATAGCTGCCGTACTGAATTTGATGTAACTCGTGATTACGCCAAATTCTGGTTATTTTCTACTAACATACTTGCTTAGTACAACATATCAAGGCCTTTTCTTTGCAAAAAATGTCTTTTTGCATGCAATCGTTACCGCAAACGTTTGCGGTAACGATTGCATTGGGTGTGGCTATCTTAAAAAGATTAAAATTTTCTTTGTATAATTGCTAACGCAAATTAGGCTGGCAGCTTAGGTTTTTTAGAGCACAGCTAGCCTTGCCTTTTAAAAGTGCTATCTGCGCTAATCAATTGAAGTCCATGAAAAACACCCCGGTTACCATAAAAGACATTGCCCGGTCGTTGAACATTTCGATTTCAACGGTTTCGCGGGCATTGCGTGGGATGCAGGAAATTCATCCCGATACCCGAAAGGCGGTGATGCGGCTGGCGGAGGAACTGGATTATCAACCCAATCAGCTTGCCAAGAACTTAGCGAAAAGTCGAACCAAAACGATTGGGGTTATTGTGCCTAACCTAAGTTATCACTACTTCTCGGCGATGCTCAACAGCATTGAAGAGGCTGCTTTACAAGCGGGTTATAGTGTATTGGTTTGCCAGACGAATGAGTCTTATTTGCGGGAAACTACGAATATCCAGAACCTGCTGCGGAGCCAGGTGGAGGGGTTTATCATCTCGTTGTCGCGCGATACCGACAACTATGAGCACGTAGAACGCCTGGTGCGCAAGAATATCCCCCTCGTACTGTTTGATCGGTATGCGGAAAGCATCGACGTATCTAAAGTTATTGTTGATAATCATGCTGCTGCGTTCAAGGCCACTGAGCACTTAATTGAAAACGGTTGCCGACGGATTGGTTTTCTGGCCGGTCCAACTCAACTGGTCCTGAGTAATCACCGCGTGGCAGGCTATCGGGCGGCTCTGGCTAAGCACGATTTGTCGGTTGGCGATCAGTATGTGTTTCACTGCGATTATACGGAGGAGAATACGATTATGCAGACACTAGCCTTGATGAGTCTGCCGCAACCTCCCGATGGCATTGTTGTGATCAGCGATCGGATGGCCTACTCAACCATGTACGCGTTGAAGCAGAAGGGGTTGCGAATTCCGGAAGATGTGGCCATTGTGAGCTTCAACAATGAACCCGTTTCAGCCCTTTTTTCGCCAACATTAAGCAGTATTAGCCAGCCAATCCAGGAAATGGGGACTGAAACCGTGCGGCTATTACTCCGCGAACTGAACGCTACGGACACAATGGTTCCTAAAGAAACAAAGGTGATGGAAACACAACTGATTGTCCGGGCCTCATGGATGCGGCAGTTGTGAGTGATGGTGTTTATAAATGTACCCACGGGCTTCAGCCCGTTTTTTAGTATTCAAACACGGGCTGAAGCCCGTGGGTACAATCTAATTAAGTCATCAGCGTAATGCTAAGACCTTTCCGTAATGTATTATGAACTTCGGCTACTTGGTCGGTATGCCTGATCAGCGCGTCGATTTCTTCGGGCGATGCGTCGGAGGTTACCTGAGCGGTATAGGTAAAATTGGAACCAGGCTCGCCATCGCTACCAAATTCTCCGCTACAGACAACATCTACTCCTGTTATGGCTATGTTCCGCTTTCCGGCTTCCCGATAGATATCATTGCAAAAGCAGGTTGCTAACGAAAGTAGAAGCAATTCGCCCCCGTTGATGGCAGAACCAAAACCCGATGCTTTGACCGAAATCTGCATTTCTTTGGCCGAATCATTGGTTTGCACAACGGTTTTCTGCTGATTAAATGCGCTTTTTATACTAGCCGATAGTCTCATGAGAAGGGTAGTAAATCGGGTTCTACATAGGTTGTTCTGGCCAAGTCAGACGTGTAAATATCCAGTTGATAATGACAGGCTATCAGCTCTTTAAAGTTGTATTTTAGCCGGGGCAACTGCTCAATAAAATCCTGAAAGTTCGTGCAGTCAGATTTGTTGACGAAATGATTGACCGCTCGTATAGCCGCAACGGTGAGCGTTTGGTTGTACTTGTCGCGCGCCCCTAACGAGTCGACAAAACGGACTAGTTGCGTACAGATGTTTTCAATCGCCTGCTCAACACCGTACCGGGTCACGTGTATCCAGGCTAACCGTAAATGGGCTTCATGGCTAAACAGAGCTGGATTTAATTGACATAACTCGAATTGCTGCGCAAACTGGTCGTCATTGAGAGCATAATGGGATTCCATCGTACGGCTTATTTTTCTATAAGATGTCAACTTGGTCTAATCGACTGAAGATAGTTTTTCGACAGGATTAACAGGATAAAACAGGATTAAGGCTAATGTGAATAATGGAGGATTTACGAATAGAATTATACTAGTTTTTTGTCATCCCGACGCTAGGAGGGATCTTCGGCAACTGGTTATTTACCGAAGATCCCTCCTAGCGTCGGGATGACAAAAAACAATATTATAAATAGCTGATAATCAGTAAATAATTCAGATTTTATCCATTATTCACGTTAAGGCTAGAAAAGAAATCCTGTTTTGTCCTGTTAATCCTGTCGAAAAAAGAAACTCGTCTCACCTGAAATATATTTTTCGTAGTCTGCAATTTTTTCGTTCAGGCGTTTTTCAAGATAGGCATTTCCGCCTTTTAACTCATTCAGCAGGGTTATTGCTTCCTGTCTGTATTCACTTTTTTTCGCACTGCTCCAATAATTCGGTGGTACCTGAAGATTGGTTATGCGATCGGCTAGTTTTACCGCCCAAACTTCGGTCGAAAGTTCTTTTATACGCCTTAAGCTATCCGCCATTTTTTCTGCTTTGGGTAGCGCATCGTTTTTGGTTAGTGCCGAAACTCCCTTCGCTACCTCGATGCCAAATTCGGTTGCGATTTCATCAAAAGTAGCCGATGTATCCTCCAGAGTATCATGTAGTAAGGCTAGCTGGACGGCATAGTCCAACTGGAAGTTTGGCGAATAATGGGCGGCTACCAGAATTTCCATCGCCACATTGCTTAAGTGAACTACATAAGGCAGATTGCTACCCGGCACAAGCTGGTTTTCGGCTACGTGTTTTGTCGTGGCAAATTTGATTGCCCGTTGGTATAAAGACTGTATATCCATTCGTGCGGGGTTCACAGCTGACGTAGAATAATTATCAGGTCTGTTCGGTAAGAAATGACAAAGCTAACCGTTCAGCTACTAGACCAACCCAACTTTATTAGTAATCGGCTGATGTGTAGCTTGTTTCTAAAAGGAAAGCGTACAAAATCGCTGATTTCAGGCGAATGAATTCTGACCAAATGGTTTCAGAATCGCGGTTGTTAATAACCCAAAACTTGCCAGGGCAGCAATCGTTCTGATATTATTGACAAATTGCCATCGATTCCGAATCTCTTCCCAGTTGGCCGGGGCGGTTGATGGAGTCCAGCTAATAATCTGATTGTTGATCGGCACTTCAATGGCCACAGTAAGCACCAGCGTAATAACAAGAAGGGCGATTGACGCTAGCACAAAATAAAACTCTTTCGATTTTTTAGGTGCCATAAAATAGGCCGTCGCCGACAGCAAGGCAAGACAGGTTCCAGAGATAAATCGCATCGGCAGGGCGAGGTTTTGAACGCCCACGTTGGCAATATGAATCAACTCGTCTAGCGAAAATAGGTTGTACGAGCGGCTATACGATAACCAAACGCCCCAGAAAACGCCGATCGTAAGGAACATAACGAGGAGAGTGGCAAACTGCACGACCTTTGCTATTTTTAACTTCATTCGTTCTTTAAATCGCTTGCCCGAATGGTCGGTCTGGTTGTGTATTCGATCATCGGCCGCAAGCGTTTCTTTCTGAACCGACGAAGCATAAGCCACCATTTTTTGTTCGTAATCATCGAGCGCTGACTGAATGCTTGAGAATTTTCCATTAGTTAGGTTGTTCGTCAATAATAGCGCGTCTTTCAGTCCCATGTTGACCCCCAATCCACCAAATGGCGGCATTAAATGGGCTGCATCGCCAATAACCGTAATGCCCGTGTGTGGTGTTTGAATGGCATTGGCGTGGAAAACCCGTAATGGAAACCCATTGTAGGTATCACAACACGCAAACAGCTCGCTATAGATGGGATTCCAGTCGTTGAATAGCTTACACAAAAACTGCCTGATCGCCGATGGGTCTGTAAAGTCGAGGTGCGTGTCCTTAATCCACTGCTCCGATTGCCGGAAGGATACATAGAAACACAAGCTGCCATCCCCTCTATGCTGCATAAAAAATGATTTTTTATCTTCTACATCGGCCAGATTATTCTGCTTAAGCAATGCATAGATAGCGGGGCAATCGGCTTCCAAGTTTTGTATTTCTCCCTGAATAACATAGGTTCCTGTCTCTTCGGGAAGAGTGCTTGTAATTGCCTTCCGCGCCTTCGACATGCCGCCATCGGCTACAATGACTAAATCGGCCTCTGCTTGCGTATTGTCCTGAAAGTGCAACGAAAAAACATCGCCTTTTTTCGTTATTGAAACAACATGCTTATCCCAGACTACGGTTGTTTCAGGAATACTGTCCAATAGCATTTTTCGAAGAACAGGCCGGTCAATTTCAGGCTTGCTCTTGTCGGGCTTCATGGTCATCATTACATCGCCGTGCTTATTGCTGATAAGCATGCCGGTTGGGCGGGAATTCTTGTAAAATTCATCCAGCAAACCTGCCTGTTTCAATGCTTTTTGTCCGGTTTCTTTATGAAGGTCTAAAGTGCCACCCGAAATTCGGGCAGAGGCATCTTTATCGCGTTCGTAGACGGTTACAGGTACACCTTTCAGATGCAAAAGTCTTGCGGCTGTAAGTCCGACGGGGCCACCACCGATGATGGCGATTCGTTTTTTGTATACTAAGTTAGTAGCTATCATAATTTGTTAAATCAATAGGTATAGTGCAAAGGTCAGTGCCGATACTAAGATAAAATAGCTACTTTTAGCTAATTAATAGTCCAAAATCGTACAGAATGCTCTTCGAGTTTAATTCATCGGAAGGACTTGGCCTCATGGAGATGATTGCCCAATTATCAGGGCGTACCATTGAAAATGACGTACTTCAATTACCCGATACCATTGGGAAGGGCTATATCAGGCGAATTAAACTTGGGCCGTTGATGAGCATACTGATTCATCAATATGAACTGGCCGTAGAGGTAAGCGGTAAACGATTGGCGACCAAGTCGCGGAGCGATGTAATTACCTTTAGTTTCCGAAATGTAGTTAACCCGCAGCGAGGTGCAGATAACCGGGGGCAGTCAGTACAATTGTTTCCGTCGGTGCAGGTGAGTTCGGCAGATATGGATTTGGACCTATCGTTTCCGATCCACGCAAAAATCAATACGATTATCGTTAGCGTTCATGTTTCTTTGCTGAAAGAATTGATAAACCGAGATGACGAAAGTGTAGCTTTGAAAAACATTATTTCGGGTACGCAGCCGTATTTATACGAAGAAATTGTTTCGGCAGAAATGCAGGAAATTGCTAACAAGATAATATCGGCATCGGCACCTGCTGAACTGCAGAATTTTTATTGCAGAGTACAAGCCGAAGAGTTAATTTACTTATTCTTTGCTGAATTAATAAAGCGGGACAATACAAGCAATTATCCGATAAACGCTGCCGATATTAGACGGATTTATAGTATTCGGGATAACGTAATTTCGGACTTGTCGAAACCACCTAATTTGCCAGAGCTTGCGTACATTTCTGGTATGAGTGAGAGTAAATTAAACCGACTATTTAAGCAGATTTTTGGCAATACTATTTATAATTACCATCAGCGTCTGAGAATTAACGAAGCTGCTTACTTACTGAAAAATAAAGGTCTGTCGGTATCAGAAGCTGGCTATCAAATGGGTTTTGCCAACTTAAGCCATTTTACACGAATCTTTGAACGGTACATAGGCATGAAACCTAAGCGGTATTCGAGTATTAATTTACTGATAATGTTATAGTTGTATTTAAGTTATTTGTTTTTTGTCATTCCGACGCCAGGAGGAATCTCAAGATTCTCGTTTAGGGAGTTTGAGATTCCTCCTGGCGTCGGAATGACAAAAAAGACATTACTGTTGTCTTACTGTCCAAACTTACTTACTGCTTCTTCTATCGAGCTAACAAAATTTATTCGTCCCATTTTATTACTCTCAAAAATGAAATCATTTAGGCTTTTGCTGGCATAAGTAGTAAAATCGCCAACGATAGCGAGCTTGATTCTGAAATTTGAAAACGTTTGAAGTATTTCTCCTGCAACTTTCGTTTTTAGATCGAAAAAATCTGGCGCAATACTTTTGTTGTGAATAATCACATTGTCGAAGCCCTGATAATATAAGTTAGCAGCTAAATCTTTACCGTCGTCAATGTTTTTAATAAGAATATCCCTTGAAATAACCTCGGCAATTTTCAGGTCGTTTTGCTGGTGAGTTATAATTTGTAATTCCTCCATTTGCTTAGGTCAGCTTATTGTTGAATACGTTTCTTTCGTAGGCTGTAAAAGATACCAGCCAGTAGCCCCATCAGTCCACCTAAATAGCTAAAGTCGTGCATTATACCAACGAGAATAAAGCTCTTTCGGTCGGTCAGATTATCGGGAAACCACCAGTCTACGGCTATATCAGTTGCATATAATGTACCGTAAATGAATCCGGTAAGGCTGGTTAGGAAAGCAACAAAAATAGTTGCGAATAGGGCGTTAATGGTTATTCGGAACATCTGCTGGGCATCTTTATGAATGAAGCCGACAAGCCCCATAATAAGACCGACTAGCAAGCCCATCCACCAGGTTGCCAGGAAACCAACTATAGCAACGTCTATACGCAGATTTCGGAAAAGGACTTTGTCGTCCGAATCCATAAGACCAAATTGGTAAAACTTGAACTTGGTATAATACTCTGGTGAGATCGTGTAGGTAAGTTGATCGTGTACGATGCCATAAATCCCTGCCATGAGCGAGGCAAGTAGGGTGATGCGTAGTAGCGTCAACACTTTTTTTTTCGGCTGCTAACTACGGGTATCATGAGGTTACTGATAATGCTCTGCCGCCAGATGTTTTAATGGCTTCGGCAAGAATACATAATGTTTGTTGATTTTTGCACTAACTACTTATTAGTGATTTGATAATCAATAAAATAACTTGGCCAGACAGAACGGCCAGATTCATATCATCATCAAGCGATGACATGAATCTGGCCGTTCTAGTGCGTATCCGTTTTGCTATTTCTTCAAGGAAGGAAGCAGTTCGTCCAGGCCTTCCATAGCCATCGACAGCCCTTCTTTAAAGCCCATCTGTAGAGTGGCTTCCAGTTGGGCTAGGTCATCATAAGAAATGTTGATTTCAACAAGGGTTACTTCGCCTTTATCGGCAAAGGTTACGTCCCAGGCCGACCGTGGCCAATCTGTTTTCAGCGTACCATCTGGCTCGACAAAGGCGTCGAGACCTTTGAAGTTTTGTTGCGGTTGAATGTGCTGATAATCAATCCAGGACCAATGTTCCTCACCTTCTGGGCCTACCATCGCATAATGCCAATGACCGCCTTCTCGGAAGTCCATTGTTTTGGTTCTTGCTTTCCAGGGTTTAGGTGCCCACCATTGGTCCAGAATTTCGCTTTTGGTGTACGCGTCCCAAACTAATGGGAGTTCGGCGGCAAATTCACGTTTTACCGTGATGGTATTGTTGGCCTTATCTACGGAAAAATCAAATGCTAAGTTGGAGTTCATTTTCTGTCGTTTTTAAGTGTTGCTAATACATTGTCAAGTTCATTGAAGCGGCTTTCCCAGAGCTTTCTAAACTGGTCAAGCCACTGATCGATTTCTTTCATTTTGGTTAGTTCCAGCCGGTAATAGATCTCTCGGCCCTGATGGTCCTGCCTTACCAATTCGCACTCAACCAATATGTGGAGATGCTTGGATATCGCCTGTCGAGTTGTGTCAAAATGTTCGGCAATGGCATTGGGAGTCATAGCCTGAGAGGCAATCAGTAAAATAATGGCCCGCCTTGTTGGATCGGCAATGGCTTGAAAAATATCCCGTCTCATTGATCCCCTGATTTAATTGTGCAACTAACTGGTTGCAAATATACGCGCAACTAATTGGTTGTACAAGTGCTTTTGCTATTTTTTATCAGAATCAATAAATAGTACTTGTCCAATTTAGACTATAGAGACTCTCGGATTCGCCCGCGCGGTTGATTCTACTTGATGGTTTAGGTGTTGATTATCAGTATAGTTTTCCTCAAATTGAGGCTAGCAGCACCCGTTGCCCATGATGCAGATAAATGCGAAGCGTCGACAGTTTGAGCAGGACAAAATCAGTGTTTTGCGTGCTCTTTTTTGGATCGAATCGTTCTCAGATTGGCCAGATTTTGACCTGTATGGCGACTATAGACAAGGTGTTTGGGTTGCCCTATAACTTGTGAGCCATAGATACCCCGATGTCCAGAGAAGAAATAGGCCATCACACAGGCAATGGCAACATATGGCCCACAATCTGCTCCAAACAGTTCTATCGCCATCAGAATACAGGCCAAAGGGGTGTTAGCCGCACCCGCAAACACCGCAACAAAACCCATCCCGGCTAGTAGCCCAGTAGGCAATGGAATGAAAAAGGAAAGTGCATTGCCTAGTGTAGCGCCAATAAAAAACAGCGGTGTGACTTCTCCGCCTTTAAAAGCTGCCCCAAGCGTTAAAGCGGTGAACAGGATTTTTAAGGCAAAGTCATACGGTGGTAACGGCGTTGTAAACGAAGCCACTATAGTCGGAATACCCAGGCCGATGTACTTGGTTGTCCCCAGCGCAAAAACTGCCAGCGCTACCAGTGCTCCGCCAATTACCGGACGAAGGGGTGGGTAAGCCACCCGCTTTTTAAAAAAGCTGCTGATGGAGTGAGTGAGTGTACTAAATATGACGGAGCAACCGCCGAAAAGAGCCCCTGCCAGCATGGCCCACAACACATGGGCAACCGTGAGCTGAGGCACAACGGGAATGTGATAGTGAGTGTGCCCAACACCCCAGGCACGAGTAGTCATGTCTGCGAAAAAAGAAGCTGCAAAGGCCGGAAACAGCCCGTCGTATTGGACTCGACCAAGTAAAAATACTTCCAGCCCAAAGATGGCCCCGGCCAAAGGTGTTCCAAATACTGAACCGAATCCGGCTGCAATACCCGCAATCAGCAACAAGCGCCGATCTCGTGGACGCAGTTGGAAGAGTCTGGTGAACTGATCGGAGATAGACCCACCGATTTGCAGAGCCGTACCTTCGCGACCTGCCGATCCGCCGAACAAGTGAGTAGCAATCGTACCGATCAATATGAAAGGTGCCATTTTTAGCGGAATGATCTTTGATGGCCGGTGAATGTTAGCCAGCAGTAAATTATTCCCCGCTTCTATATCCTGGCCTGCGTAGTGATACAAAGCACCGACTAGAAACCCGGCCGCGGGCAACAGGGTAATGACCCATCGATGCGATTCTCGCCAGGCAGTTGCCCAATCGAGCGAAACCAGAAACAAAGCTGATGCGGAACCAACTAACAGCCCGATAAAGGACGACAGTAGTAGCCATTTGACCAGAAAAAATAAAATGGGTTGCTTCCAGAAGAGTAGAGCAAGCGGACGTGGGATACGAAAACGAGATGATGACATATAGCAGTACCTATTAGAACGCTGAACCAACGTTTTGATCTAATAGGCGCCATCATCCCCACAAGAGGGCGGTTGGGTCAGGAAGACACCATTTCCTGTAACTCTACACAAAGATAAACGCTTGCCAGTAACCTCGCAAATAGATCGTATTGAAAAGTAAACCGCGCTTACCTCACAATCAAAGAGCGTGTGAGGCAAGCGCGGTAGCTCGTTTTTAGTTATTGAGGAAGTGAAGTTTTCGTTTGTACCGCGCTATTCACCAACGGGTTGCTAATTCTGCGATCCACTTTTGCCCGAGCTATAAAGCTGGTTGAACAGCAATTTAAACGTACCCTGCGATTGTGCCCGGAAGGTAATTTCTGGCCCGAAGGCGTAGAATTTACCCGCGCCAACTGGGGCCATAAAAGCGGCCACACCATCCTGTAGATAAGATTGTCCCCAGGCCCAACCACTGTGCAGCGGTTTGTTGGTGGCAAACCAGGTGAGGGGCGTTACTAGTCCTTTGGCAATAGCTTCTGGCGCTAGTTTAAATACTGGACTGGCATCGAAATAGACATCCGTTAACGTCGACAGACCATAGGTCGCCTGTTGAGTCGAATCCAGTGTTACCCGCAATACACTGCCCGGTATGTAGAATTTCTCGTTCGGCAAGGGGCGCTCGGTACCGGCAGCCGTCATTTCGGTCAAGGCGTTTTTAACGGGCAGTTTCAGGTGGTACGCCAAGTTGGTGCTGGTGCCAATCGTAACGACTGATCCGCCTGCTTCCAGGAACGCTTTGATCTGCGGAATCGACTTGCTAGCGGTGATTTTGCCTAGCCACGGACGATACTCGGCTGGAATTTCATCGGCTTTCGGTTCGCGTCGGGCGGCAAAACCGGATGCTTCGTTTTCGCGCCCAGCGGCAGGAATGGCTTGCGTTACAAAAACAATGACGTCGAATTTCTTTTTCAAATCGCCCGCGTCAATGTCCTGAGCATAAATCACGTTCATCGGGAAATGATACTGCTCCATCAGCCAACGAACCCAACCCGACGGCATCGACCCGCCGTAGGTGTCCCACAGCACAATGCGCATGGGCGATACTTTGCTCATTCAATGTGGTTGGCTTTTTAGCCACCCCCGTCATTTCGATACCCAAATCTTTAGCTGATTTGTCCAGCAGGGATTTGGCTTTGGCCGAAGCGGGAACGAAGAACGCCCCTGATTCTACGGTCGATTTGCCACCCACACCATTGGGCAAACGGAACACATCGATACCCGACGCCAGCAGGTCATTGATGGCGATGAACGAGTTATTGGCTTTGGCACTCAACAAATAACCACCGCCCGCAGCCCCCGTTACATGACCTTTGGGCGATTGAAGTTCACCGTAAGGCAGTTTCTTGAAGGGGCCATCAAAGCCATCCAGAACCCGGTCAAACTGAACATTCATCAGGTAAGCCAGCGTCCAGCCAGCAGCATCGTATGGTTTGAGCGGAGGACCGCCTGGATACTGAAAATCGTTGGGATAGTCCTGCGGTTCAAACATATCCAGCACGTGTGGCCGGAACGCCTGATCTGTTTTGACCACATAGGAGCCTGCCAGGTACTTCTTGCCCGCTACTGTAAAATCGGCAGTTGCCTGCTGAACTTGTATACCATTCTTCATCAGGGCATTAATGAACGTAACGGCCGTTGCAAAATCGGGCTGATTGACCGGAATGATGAACCCACGAGGGTCGCGGAGACTTGGGGCTTTTACGAGCGAGTCATAATAAGCCGTGGGAATGTCGCCAGCCCGTGGAATTATCTCGCCGGAAGTTCGGCCAGTGGAGTTGTTTTTTCGCTGATCGGCCTGATAAATGGGCGTGATAGAATTAATGCGTTTAGGATACAGCGTCCAGGAATCTTTGCTGCCTCGTTCAATGGAGTTTTTGCCCATCCGATAAATACCGTACAATAGTTGATCGTGTTGACGAGCGGCATAATCCAGTACAGCGTAATTGAGTGAGAGCGAATAGTCGATGGATTGCTTAAAATGCCATTTCTGTGGGGTGATCGGAAAGGGCGAATTCACATTGGGAATTAGTCGGTCGGGGACGAGCGGGATAGCTTCGGGCGTTGGGTTACCAATGATTTCAGTCAGCAACCCGATCATGTTGTGGAAGAGCGTCGTCGAACGCAAACCGCCGTTAAACCAGTTCGAATAAGGTGTGCCCGTCAGGCGTGTGTAGCCTGGTTTGTTCTCCGTATTCAGGCGGTTGATCATGGCCGAACCCAGTGCATCCATGCCCGTTACGGTCAGCGGATCAAGTACGTAGTTGAACGGATCGCGTAGGGGAGGGCCCGCTAGCACCGTACCCGTTGGCCCGCGTTGGTGGTGATTATATAGAATCTGGGGAATCCATTCGACAAACAATTGCCGGCCAATATTCTGCGTTTCTCGCTGATTCATGATGAAGAAGTCGCGGTTGTTGTCGTGCCCGATGTATTTCTGATACAGTTTCGGCAGAAATTCCTGCGTACGCTTCTCCGGGTTCGTCTCACGCATGTACCAGTTGCCGACAAGTTCGTGCCCATCGGGATTAGCATGGGTAAGTAGCACCACGACGTTGTCCAGTATCCGCAGCGTTTCAGGGTCTTTGCGGCTCACCAATTGCCAGGCCGTTTCAATGAGCTGCATAGTCCCAACGGTCTCTGTCGAGTGAAGTCCACCGTCAATCCAGACCACGGCTTTCCCTTCGTTCGCCAAAGCCTGCGCCTGCTCATCGGTGAGATTTTCGGCGTGGGCGAGCTGCTGGGAAATCTCCTTGTATCGAGCTAGTTTCTTGATATTCTCGGGCGAGGAAACAACCAGCATGTACTGATGGCGACCTTCGGCGGTTAGCCCAATATCGATTAGCTTAGTTCGATCCGAAGCCGCTAACTTCTTGAAATACGCTTCGGTCTGCGTGTAATTCGAGAGCTGATAATCATCGCCAATATTGAAACCAAAATGCTCCTTGGGCGATGGAATTGTCTGTGATTTCCCAACTGTTTGACTGAACAAGAAGAGGGCAATACTCAATTTGAAAAGTTTGATCATTAGAGAGGAGGTGTTAAGTAATGCGATGGCGCGAACGTCTTCGTTCGTGCTGACTATTCTTCGGCCTCTGGCCGATTTGCTAGTAACTTATTCCGGCCAGAGGCCGGGAATAATCAGCACGAACGAAGACGTTCGCGCCATCGTTGAGCGTAGTATTCACATAGTCAAGCTACAAAAAGCAAACCGCGCCCTGCATCATATCCAAAAGGAGTGTGACACCGGACGCGGTTTTTCGTTTTTAGTTATTGAGGAAGTGTAATGTTATGTTAGTTTAGTGAGCGATTATTCGCTAACAATATCGCTGCCTTGCGAGCCACTTTTGCCCGAGCCGTAAAGCTGGTTGAAAAGCAGTTTAAAGGTACCCTGCGCCTGTGCCCGGAAGGTAATTTCGGGCCCAAAAGCATAGAATTTACCTGCACCAATGGGAGCCATAAAGGCTGCTATGCCATCCTGCAAATACGATTGTCCCCAGGCCCAGCCGCTACGTAGTGGTTTGTTGGTTTCAAACCAGGCGAGTGGAACAACCGTGCCTTTTGCAATGGCTTCAGGCGCGATTTTAAACACGGGGCTGGCATCAAAATAAACATCGGTCAGGCTAGGCATACCCCAGGTGGCGTGCTGAGTTGAGTCAAGATTCACGCGCAACACGCTACCTGGAATGTAGTATTTCTCGTTCGGCAGTGGGCGCTCAGTACCCGCAGCCGTCATTTCGGTCAGGGCGTTTTTGACGGGTAGTTTCAGGTGGTACGCCAGGTTGGTGCTGGTGCCAATCGTAACAACTGAGCCACCTGCTTCCAGGAACGCTTTGATTTGCGGAATCGACTTGGTTGCGGTGATTTTACCTAACCACGGACGGTATTCTGCGGGCGTACTTTCTTCTTTGGGCTCCCGATCAAAACCACGGAAAATGTCGTTATCGGCACCCGTTGCTGGGGGAATAGCGCGCGTTACGAAGATAATTACGTCGAACTTCTTCTTCAGGTCACCCGCATCAATGTCGGCAGGATAAATCACTTTCATTGGGAAGTGATATTGTTCCATCAGGAAACGAACCCAACCCGACGGCATCGAGCCACCATAGGTATCCCACAGCGCAATGCGCATGGGCGATACTTTGGCCATCGAGGTCGTTGGTTTTTTAGCAATACCCGTCACTTCGATTCCCAAATCTTTAGCTGATTTGTCCAGAAGGGATTTGGCCTTAGCCGAAGCGGGAACGAAGAACGCCCCTGATTCTACGGTCGATTTGCCGCCTACTCCATTAGGTAACCGGAACACATCGATTCCCGAAGCCAACAGGTCATTAACGGCAATGAACGAATTGTTGGCTTTGGCACTCAATAGATAACCACCACCAGCAGCCCCCGTTACGTGACCTTCGGGCGATTGGAGTTCGCCATAAGGCAGTTTCTTGAAGGGGCCATCGAAGCCATCCAGAATCCGGTCAAATTGAACGTTCATGGTATAGGCCAACGTCCAGCCAGCGGCATCGTATGGACGAACTGGAGGACCGCCCGGATACTGGAAATCATTTGGGTGGTCTTGTGGCTCAAACATATCGAGTAAGTGCGGACGGAACGCCTGATCCGATTTCACGACGTACGAACCCGCGGGGTATTTTTTGCCCGCTACCGTAAAGTCGGCAGTGGCTTGTTGAATCTGAATGCCCGTGCGAATCAACGCATTAACGAACTTGACGGCCGTTGCGAAATCAGGTTGATTGGCCGGAATGATAAATCCACGAGGATCGCGCAGAACGGGAGCCTTCATGATGGTGTCGTAATATTTAACAGGCATGCCACCCCCGCGTGGAATAAATCCGTATTGTGCCAAAGCCGCGTTGGCTGAGTTCGATGTTGGCTTCTTAGGGTCGGCCTGGAAGGCGTGGTTGATCGCGTCGATTTTCTTCGGCGACAGTCCCCAATAATCCTTGCTACCCCGGTCGATGGAGTTTTTGCCCATGCGGTAGATGTTCATTAACAATTCATCCCGATAGCGAGCCGCGTAATCAAGTACGGCATAGTTCAATGACACCGAATAGTCAATAGACTGTTTAAAATGCCATTTCTGAGGAGTTACAGGAAACGGCGTATTGCCGTTCGGAATCAGGCGGCTAGGCACCAGCGGAACTTCTTCGGGTGTTGGGTTGCCGATGATTTCGGTCAACAGGCCGATCATGTTGTGGAAGTGCGTGGTTGTACGCAGACCGCCATTGTACCAGGTCGAGAAAACCGAACCGCCCAGGCGTGTATAACCCGGTTTGTTTTCGGCATTCATCCGGTTAATCATGGCCGCGCCCAATGCGTCGATACCCGTTACCATCAGCGGATCGAACACGTAGTTGAATGGATCGCGGTAAGGGGGGCCAGCCAGTACCGAACCTGCCGGACCAGCCTGGTGGTGGTTATACATGATCTGAGGAAACCACTCGATAAACAATTGACGACCAATGTTTTGGGTTTCTTTCAGGTTCATGATGAAGAAATCGCGGTTGTTGTCGTGACCGGCATATTTCTCATACAAACGAGGAACGTTGTCCAGCGACCGTTTTTCGGGTTTTGGCTCACGCATGTACCAGTTCGTGACAATCTCCTGGCCGTCGGGGTTAGCGTGGGTCAGCAGGATAATGGTATTATCCAGAATCCGCATCGTTTCTGGATCTTTCCGGCTCGTCAACTGGTAAATGGTTTCGATGAGCTGATGCGTACCAACGGTTTCGGTGGCATGCAGGCCTCCGTCAATCCAGACGACAGCTTTACCTTCAGTAGCCATCGCGCGGGCCTGATCTTCAGTCAGTCCTTCGGCGCGGGCCATCTTCTGCGAAATCTCTTTAAAATGCGCCAGGTTTTTTAGGTTGGCTGGCGACGAAACGATGAGCATGAACTGGTGCCGACCTTCTTCGGTCAGACCAATGTCCATCAACTTTGTTCGATCCGAGGCCACAGCTACTTTCTTAACGTAGGCTTCGGTTTGGGTATAGGTTGCGAGGTGATAATCGTCGCCGATGTCGAAACCGAAATGTTCCTTAGGCGAAGGAATTGTCTGAGCCAATGCTGAGCTAAGACTGATTAGCAGCATCGCAAAGACTGAGTAAGTAGAATAACGCATTATTGATGAATTGATTTGGGTTTTATACGAGTTAGTATAGGGGTGTGCAGTTTCAATTGACGAAGGTGCCTAAAGGCATAAATCAGATCGGAATTCAATATAATTTATTGGATTTTATTAATGAGTATACGGAAAGAAGAAAATTTTTAATAACCCGTTAATTTAAATATAATCTTCTTTATCTTCAATAAACAGCGGTTGTAGTCGGTTGTAAGTGCTGACTGGACGATGTGTTGACTAAATCCATGAATAAGGCCTTTGGTAAGCCTTGAGCTGGTTTTGCATTAGGTAGAAATACCGGTGGCGAACAGTAGAGGTTGAGAGAATAGAGGAGAGCCATTGGCTGATAATTTAAGGCCTTTCGTCATTTTGACTACAAGATTTACCAGTTTCGCTACAGGCACCAACCGCTGGCACAGGAGCTTTGCATCTCGAAAACAAACGAGAGCAAATGAAAAAGACCATTTTTATTACCGGCGCTTCGACCGGAATTGGGAAAGCAACAGCAAAACTATTTGCCGCCAAAGGCTGGAACGTGATTGCTACTCTGCGTAAGCCAGAGGCCGAAAGTGAACTGAATCTACTAGACAATATAACCCTAATGCCGCTGGATGTGACAGACAGGGAGCAGATTAAAGAGACTACCCAGAAAGCTCTGTCATTGGGCGATATAGATGTTGTGTTTAACAATGCAGGTTACGCGTTGATGGGTGCTCTGGAAGCTACTACCGACGAGCAACTGGTTCAGCAAATGGAAACCAATTTTCTGGGCGTTGTTCGGGTTACGCAGGCATTTATTCCATACTTCCGGGAGAAGAAAGCCGGGCTTTTTATCACCACGGGTTCGTCGGCGGGTTTGATGGGTTTCCCGATTAGCTCGATGTACGATGCCAGTAAATGGGCGCTGGAAGGCTGGAGCGAAAGTCTCTCGTTTGAATTAGCCGAATTCGGGGTTGGTATCAAAACCATCGAACCCGGTTTGGTGGCTACCGAAATTGGGGCTAAGTCTGTGATTGCTTCACATCCGGCTTATGAATCATTACTGGCGAAATTTCTGGCAGTTATCACGCCCGATAAAGCGGCTTCTACGGCCGAGCAGATTGCCGAAGTGGTGTATGAGGCCGCTACGGATGGCAAGCATACATTGCGCTATGTGTGTGGCGAAGACGCTAAAACCCTGTACGCCCAGCGCCTTGCCGTAGGCGATGAGGCTTTCCGGGAAGGTATTAAGCAACTGTTGGCAGAAGCCTGATAAACGTATTGGAATTACTTTGCCGGTACAAATGGTTTCTCATCTGTACCGGCAATATCTTTAAAGAGCCATGAAAGGAGAACAGCGCAACAAACCACGTGTCTACCAGTCTATTACAGAAATGCAACGGGCTTTTGGCTTGCCACAACCCTTACATCCGCTGATTAGTATGCTGGACTATAGCAAAGTGAGAATCACCAATGAAATGCTGGCAGCCCCCTTTGCGATGGATTTCTACAACATTACCTACAACGAATCGGCGGGTTGTCGAATGAAATATGGCCAGACGACCTACGATTTCGATGAGGGCGGTATGTTTTTTACGTCGCCAGGGCAGCCGTTAACAGGCTTTCAAACGCCTAATGATAGCGTAGGTTTTACCTTGCTGGTACATCCCGATTTCCTTCGGCATTATCAACTGGATACCAAAATCAAAAACTATGGATTTTTCTCGTATTCGGTGACTGAATCGTTACACGTATCGGACAAGGAAAAATCGATTATTACCAATATTGCTAAAAATATAAGCGACGAACTGGAAACGGCTATCGATGATCTAAGTCAGGATGTGTTGATATCGCATCTGGAGCTGCTGTTTAACTATAGTCAGCGCTTTTATAAACGCCAGTTTATTACCCGAAAGTCGATCAATAATGCCTTGCTGGAGAAATTTGATTTGTTGCTGCATACCTATTTTAACGACGAAACAGCCTTGCTAAAAGGCCTGCCAACGGTTCAATATCTTGCCGACGAATTACAGGTTTCGCCAAGGTATTTAGGTGATATGCTGCGGGCGCTAACCGGGCACAACACGCAGCAACATATTCACAATAAACTCATTGAAAAAGCGAAGGAAGTATTGGCCATCAGCGATCTGACTGTGGGCGAAATCGCCTATATGCTGGGATTCGAGCATCCCCAATCGTTCAGCAAATTGTTTAAATCGAAAACGAATAGCTCTCCGCTTGAATTTAGAGCGAGCTTTAATTGAGTAGTCAAAACCTATAAGGTCTCTGAGACCTTATAGGTTTGTAATCACAATCACAGATCCGGTTCGAATGAATTGGAATCTGTTTGTTCACTAACATACGATGGAATGCCAACTCGTTCGTAGAGTTTTGCCAGCCGGTGGGCGTGCTCATCATAGGCACTTTCGAATAAGGATATGGCCCGTTCGGAACCTACTACGTTTGCGGCCGATAGCACTTTGGGAGGATGGCCAGCCTGAGTCAACAGGTTGGCAACTTCAGCTTTAATACAATTTACCAGAATGGCTCCGCCCACCGTTGATCCGGGTGAGACCGGGGTATCCAAACCTGGAACGGTTACCATTGCGTCACCCATTGCCGCGCCTGTATCCAGCACTAAATCAGCGAAGTCGCTCAATTTTTTACCATCGGCCCGTTTGCTGATACTGTTATCAGCATGCTGTTTGGTAATCAGAGCAACAACCTTTACCCCTCGCTCCTGAAACAACTCCGCCATTTCGATGGGAACAACATTGCAGCCGCTCGACGAAATAACCAGCGCCGAATCCTGTTCTGACAGATCATAATTCCGCAGAATACGCTGGGCCAGGCCGGGCACATTTTCCAGAAACATAGCCTGTCGCTGTCCATTGGCTCCTACCACCAGATTATGAAACGAGAGCGACAACTCGACAATCGGGTTGAATCCGGGAAAAGAACCATAACGCGGCCACATTTCTTCAACCATAATACGACTGTGACCACTGCCAAACAGATGCACCATCCGTCCGGCGAGAATTGTCTGACTAAACCACTGTGCCGCCTGAAGAATGGCTTCGGCTTGCTGTTCTGCTGTTTCCAGAATCGCTCTGGTTTTTTGAATGTATTGGGAAGTAAGAGACATGAATTGTTTGTGGTTTACGGTAGTTAGTTTGAGGTTTACGGTTGGCTGACGCACAGTTGCTTTCGCGTAACCGTAAACCTCAAACTAACTACCGTAAACCTACTTATTCATTGAAAACTAGCCGCAGCGCCAATGGCACCCGCCCAGTCTTCATAATGTGCTTTACAGATGGTGGTTTTCTTGCCACTGGGTCGCCATTCGAACAAGTCCATGAAGGTTTGTAAAGGAGCGAACAACGCGTCGTTGGCCTGCGTGATGCCGCCCCCTAATACAATTACTTCGGGCGAAAACGAATTAGCGATGGACGCAAGGGCTGCAGCCAATCGACGTACGGAAGTCAGCCAGACCAATGTGGCTATGGGTTCTCCCTGTGCATAGCCGTCGAGCAATTCATGCGTACTCTTGTATCGGCCATACGACCGTCGACTAACGGTTACATTTCCAATCGCATCCTCTAAACTGCCGGGCGCGTTGGTTACGTCGAGCTGGTCGCTGTCGGCATCAACAGTCATATGGCCCATGTGGCCCGCCATCTGAAAAAATCCCTGGTAGAGTTGACCATTGACCAACAAACCACCGCCAACCCCCGTGCCCAGCGTAAGCATGGCTGCATTGGAAATGTTTCGGGCGGCACCAAAGCGCGCTTCGGCCAGGACGGCGGCATGCGCATCGTTCAGCACCCAGACTCGTTCGTTCAGGAAATCTCCCCACGCGAATCCTTCCAGCCCTGGCAAACGACCCGGCATACAGGCAATGGCCGAATTATCTGTATTAGGCAATCCTGGAGCCGCTAAACCGACGCCCAAAATGGGCTCGCTTGTGCTGGCCTTCAACTCCTGTACGGTTTGGGCAATAACTGTTTTCCAACTGTTGGTTTCCCCGTCGTTGGTAGGCGTGATTCGCTTCTCTAAAACCTCCCCTGTTCTTGTGTCGAGGAGGACACCTTTGATTCGGGTACCACCTAAATCAATACCGATGGCCTGATGCAATATAGTAGTCGCTGGCATAACTAGGGTAGGGCAAACGCTACGTAACTATCTCCTTTTGCCGCGCCTAATTTGGTGCCTCCGCAAGCCAGAACAACGTATTGTTTGCCATTCACCTCGTAGGTACTGGGTGTCGCAAATGCTGCGGCTGGAAGTTTTGTCTGCCAAAGTAGCTTACCTGTCTTTCGCGAATAAGCTTTGAATAAACCGTCTTTGGTACCGGCAATAAACAGCACTCCACCAGCCGTGATGACCGGTCCGCCGTAGCTTTCTGAGCCAGTTGGTTCTTTAGTCTTCAGTTCTGGATAATTCCCCAGAACCGTTTTCCAAACGTATTCGCCCGTGTTCAAATTGATTGCGTTTAGGGTTCCCCAGGGAGGACTAACCGCCGGATAACCGTTTTTATCCAGAAACTTGCTGTAGCCCGAAATCTGATACGGTACTTTTGTTTTGGCTTGCTCAGCTTTACTCAAGCCAGGTTCGGTGTCATGGCTTTGTTCCTTGCGCTCATCTCCGAAAAGAAACGCCAGCAACGATTCCTTTTGTTTGGCCGAGAGACTAGGGAAGGCCGGCATCATGCCTTTTCCGTTCGAGACGATGTTGTTGACAAATGCCCGATCCCGGCGTTTCCCAATGTCGACTAATGAAGGAAAACCACTGGCCGGATTCCCTTTTCGCTCGGCACCGTGGCACTGCGCACACGTAGTGGTGTAGACCCGTTGGCCAGGGCTGAGTTGAGCCAATTGGTCTTTAGACATTTTTTTGTTCAGCGAAATCAACCAGGCCATCTCATTGCTGTTGACATACATAATGCCGTCTGGATCTACAGCCGCTCCGCCATATTCGGCCCCTCCGTCGAGACCGGGATAAATAATGGTTCCTCCTTTGCTGAGTGGCGTAAATGCACCCTGGTAGCGGCTTTTTCGGAGCGTTTCCTGTAACTCTGCCCGATTTTCGGCCAGCGGATTGATATCTACTTCGGTCAATATATTTCGGGCGTAAGGCGCGGGTTTGGTCGGAATGGGTTGCGTTGGCCAGGCTTTCTCACCTTCGACATCTGAAGCAGGCATAGGTGTTTCCTTGATTGGGAACAGCGGTTTGCCCGTTACCCGGTCGAACAAAAACACATAGCCCTGTTTACTTACCTGCGCCACTGCGTCGACCTTCTTGCCGTTGTGGGTAACTGTTACCAGATTGGGTGGAGCCGGAGCATCCCGATCCAGAATGTCGTGGTGAACGAGTTGGAAATGCCAGAGCCGTTTGCCGGTTTTAGCGTCGAGGGCTAGCAGACAGTTGGCAAACAGATTCGCTCCCAGCCGATTCCCACCGTAAAAATCAAAGGCCGCCGAGCCAGTCGGTACGTATAAAATACCCCGTTGGCGATCAACAGCCATACCCGACCAGTTGTTGGCGGCACCTACATCCGTATTTTTATAGGTATCCTTAGGCCAGGTTTCATAGCCAAACTCGCCCGGTTGTGGAATCGTATGGAACACCCACGCCAGTTTGCCGGTCTGGATATTAAACGCCTGAATATGACCCAAAGCCGCGTCGGCCCCTTCCGAAAGGCGCATCGGCATGATGATCAGGTCGCCATAGACCGTACCAGGTGTGTTGGAGATAACTGATTTGTCTTTTGCGGTTGGGCCTAATCCGGCTTTCAGGCTAGTGCGACCCTGATCGCCAAACGAGTTGACAGGTTTGCCGGTAGCCGCTTCGATGGCATACAGCCAGGGCCCGTTGGTGAACAGAATACGTTTGTCGTCACCCTTTTCCCAGTACGTAACTCCCCGGCTGGTACTACCCGAACGAGCCATTGCCCGTACCGTTGTGGTATCCTTCCGAGTCCAGATGTGCTCACCCGTAGCGGCATTCAGGGCGAAGGGTTGAGTCGTGGCCGTCATGCCGAACAGTACCCCGTTTTTGATGATCGGGTTGCACTGGATTTGCCCCGAATCCAGCGTGTGGTATTCCCAGGCCAGCTTCAACTTACTCACATTGGTGGTATCAATTTGGGTAAGGGTGGAGTAGTGATTACGATCGGGACCGCCCAGATATTCCGGCCAGTCATTACCAGAGCCAGGTGGATCGAATTTATTTGTCAAGGTAGCGGCTATGAATAAGGTAGCCGATAGAAAGAGTAAGGGAAGCAAAAAACGTTTCATAGGAGTAGGAGACAGTCACAGCCTAAATATACTGTCTGTTGAAACATACCCTTTGATCTACGAACGATTATTCTGGCTCATTGGGCAGCGGAATTAGATTTGCGCATTTTGTTTGACCCCGAATTGATTTTTAAAGCGGGCAAAATCCCGTAGGGATCAAACAGCGCAGCGTCGGTAGAAAAGTCTCTCATGTATAGCTATCGACGCTGTGAAGTCCCTACGGGCCGTTTCTAATCCCGAACTCACGTTCGTTAAGTAATCCACACCTAATTGAACGTTTGCCGAAACTCCAATGGAGAGCTATTCGTTTTCTTTTTAAACAGTTTGTTGAAGGATTGTGGGTATTCAAACCCCAATTGATAGGCAATTTCGGCGACAGACAGATTGGTTATGGTCAGATATTCTTTTGCCTTCTCAACCAGTTTTTCCTGAATGTGTTGCTGGGCGCTTTGACCGGTTAGAGAACGCAACATGTCGCTTAAATAGTGAGGTGTCATGTTTAGCTTTTCGGCTATTTCTTCAACACTGGGAAGCCCATTCTCCAGACTTTTTTGCTGATCAAAATGATCATTTAGTAGCGCTTCCATTCTGGTGAGTACATCATGGTTGACTACTTTACGAGTAATGAATTGACGTTCGTAAAAACGATTGCTGTAATTCAGGAGCAGATCAATTTGGGAAAGAATTATATCCTGGGTATGCCGGTCGATATGCTGATATTCGGCCGCGATCTTTTCAAATAGGTCAACGATGTTCCTTTCTTCTTTCTCTGAAAGATGTAACGCTTCATTCACCGCATACGAAAAGAACCCATACGTTTTGATCGTTGTCGCGAGTGGGTGCCTGTACAGAAAATCGGGATGGAATAACAGCGCGCTTCCCGTGCCGGACTCTGATCGTAAGATTTCTCCATGAGGAGCATTGAGTGCCTGAACTTGTTTAGGCGCAATAAAGGTCATCAGGCCTTTGTCGTAATCGTAGTACTGCTGGCCGTATTTTACTTTTCCTACAATGTCTCTTTTTAAAGACACGCAATAGAAATTCATTGAAAACTGTTTCCAGATCTCGTTATCCGTAAACCGCATATCCGCCACGCGGACTACGCTTACCATCGGATGTAGAGGTTCGGGTAAGGATACCAGCCGATGAAACTCGGATATGGAATTGATGCTATTCATGTTGGCTCTTTTTGATTATCAACAGGCAGTTGCTTAGATGGCAACTGCCTGTTTTAACGATTATCCCAGAATCTGCGTTCTGATTTCTTTTCTGGATTCTTCGCTGCCAATTTCTAACCGTCTGGCATACATTGCGTTGGCATCAGCACCGGCAACGTATCGTATCTGGTCTTTACCGTCGGTGGCTGCTTCATAAACAACTTCGGCAATCTGTTCTGCCGTGGCGGCCGCCTGCATCATACTATCCGTAAGCGCGAATAACTTATCCTCTAACACTTTATAAGCAGGGTTGGAATTTCGATCAAGAGACCGATAGAGGAAATCAGTGGCGATACCACCCGGAGCAACGGTTTTTATCCCAATATTGTGCACCCCCAATTCAAAGGACATACTTTCTGACCAGCCTTCTACGCCAAATTTAGTTGCGTGATAAATGGAATGTAACGGAAATCCCAACAGGCCGCCCATAGACGTTGTGCTGATAAACAGACCACTTTTCTTTTCTCGGAAATGAGGGATAAACGCATGCGTTACCCGTATTACGCCTAAAAGATTCGTATTGATCTGTTTTAAAATCTGCTCATCGTCAAGGGCTTCCAGAGCACCCAGTAAACCGTAACCAGCATTGTTAAAAACGACATCGATTGGATGTAACGAAATGGCCTTTGCAACAGTGGATTGAATTTGCTCCAGGTTAGTCACATCCAGTGGCAACAGGATTACGTTTTCCAATTGACTCAGTTCTGTTTCTTTATCCGGGTGTCGCATCGTGGCAATAACGTTCCACCCCTTTCTCTGAAATAATTTAGCCGTCGCTTTTCCCAAGCCTGTCGATGCGCCTGTTATAAAAATTGTTTTTTGCATGTTGCTTCTGTTGAATTTTCTCATGCAAAAGTCAGCCAATTGCCAATGGCCTTTGTTTCCAAATCGGACTTAGTTGTGTCCGAATCGGGCCTTATATTGGTTTAATTCGGGATGGTTGTTTGAGGGGCGTGTCTTGCTTTCTTTTTTATTCTCGCCGGGTTAAAACCCGGCGCAGCTCATTCATTCTGTGTTTTTGCGCCGGGTTTTAACCCGGCGAGAATAGGAAAGAAAAGGATAAATACACTCGTTGAGCGTAGTCCAGAGACTACACCGAACAAAGGTAACCGACACCACAGCAACCACCGGAACGATGCTTCCTACTCCAACGCTGTCAACTTGACTGGTCCCAGCAAACCAGAGGGTAGGGCTTCCCAACGCGTGGCATCGAAAGGGCGATAGCGGATGTCCACGATGTTGATGTCGTAAAATTTCTTCCAGCCGGGATTTTGCCTATCATACAATCGCATGTAGTTGGCCGAGAGGTTCGTGACATCAATTTCCAGTTTGTTTCCGACGGATTTTAGCTGATTGGCTGGAATAGACAATTGGAAGGGAATGCACCAGGCGGTTCCCAAAGGTTGGCCATTGAGCCGAACGTCGGCAACTTCACGAACATCGCCCAGATTGAGTTGGTAGGTAGAAGCGTTACTACCAGCGGGCAAATCAAAGGTTGTTGTGTAGCGAGCGATTCCAGAAAAATAGCTGGCAGAGTCTGATAATGTTGTCCAGGAGGTGAGCGCTGGTATGGTGGCTGTAGTTGTCAGGTTGGGGCGACCTTTTAAAAACTGCACCTGCCAGGGATTCGTCAATGAAATAGACTGACCTTTGGCGACATTTTCTAGCTGTTTTTGTGCTGTTTCATTGACGAAAGCAGGTGCGCCAGAACTGACGTTTATAAAACAGGATTGTCCAGGTTCGAGCTGTAAAAACACTTGATTCTGTCCCACTTTACCTGTTCGAGTCGGCAATAGCTTGGTTTGATTTGTGAGTGGGTCATATCGAGTAACCCGACCCGTTGCAGATAGCGTAATCCAGTTTTGGTGAAATTGATTGCCGAGGTTCGTGATGAAATACTGTGTTGTATCGGTCGAAATACCGGGTCGATGTTTGCGGATGAACGACAATCCTTCTCCTACCCAGGGTTCTACCCGAATGCCCAATTGCATTAAGGAATGGAATACATCGGTACTCACCGTTACCGTTTTTAGTTGCTGGAGAGCTTTCCCAAGTCGAATTACCTCGGCCGAACGAGCCTGATGGTCGTGAAAACCGGGCGCCTGTTGTGGTAATCCGTCAAACACAATCCGAGCACCTTGCCGGGCTAGTTGTTCCAGTTGTTTAAGGGTCGTTTCGGGCAAGTACGTACTATTCGGAACTAGTACAACCTGATACGTGGCCCCACCTGGGCTTCGAACGCCCTGTTTATTGACGGTCAGCCTTTTGAGCAATTCGTCGGAAACATAGTCGAATGAATAGCCATGTTGAGTAAGTTGTTCGCACAATTTCCCGAAAGGCTGGGGGAGTAGCCACTGCTCTACATGGTGAACTTCCAGTTGGTGAATGCCTCCCGCCGATTTTGCTTTGGTTGCCCACAAGTCGTGAATCGGAAAGTAAACCAGAACGTCGTTGTCGGGTTTGCTGGCTTGTAATCGGGTTTGGCAGCGTTCGATGTACTGATTCAGTTGTGGCAAATGTGGCCAGAAATGCGAGCTAGGGCCGTAGTTAGTCGACGCGTAAAATACCCAACCGGGCCAGGCTTCAGCCTGTGGCGAATAGGGAATGCCGTGGAAAAAGATGTGATTGATACCGGCGGCAAACAGTTCATCCATTTGCGGCTTTAACTGCGACAGCGACACCTGAAAATGATTGGCTAACCAGGTCCCGGTTTCTGAACTCACCAATGGTTTACCCAACAAATGGGCTGCCGACGATGCGAATTTCATGGCCAGTGGATTAGGCGTTCCAAACCGATCGACTTCATAATTGGCATCGACTCGTAAGCCCGGAATTGGAAATCGGCTGGACCCAAACGATTCGGTTTCGGGAATATTGGCTTTGGCGTAGAGGTCGATCAGGTTACCCGGTGAGCCATGTGCCTGATTGCGGGACAAATAACCTGCTTTACTGGCCCAGCTTCCCCAGGTTGTTGCAAAGCCATCATGGAGTAGCTCAGAAAGTGTCTGGTGGTAATCCTGATGAACAAGAATACTTTCGGCAGTTTGGGTAGTATCTAATAGGGAGGCTAGCTGACTATTGAGATCATACCCACGCCGAGCTTTAAATTCGGATAGGAAATTATCCGTCCAGTTGGCTCCGTATACTTCGTAAGAGTCATTGTAAACGGCGCGGGGTTTTTCGGGTAAACGGTTCAGCGTTGAATCGAAACGCTGTAAGTAATATTGGATAGCCTGCTTGTTGAAGTAATCGACGACTAGGCCCTGCCCACCCGGCGCGGGCCGTTTCACTTGCTGATTCGTTAGTGCTGTTGTTAGCTTTCCATTCTCAACTTTCCAGACTTTGGCCGCTGTAGATGTCGAAATACCCGGTCCACCAAATGGCCAGCCTGTTCCGGTCGTCAGATCAACGCCAACGCCCAGCCGTTTCCCCTCGCGAACCGTATGCGCGAAAACCGCCAGCCAGCGATCGCTCAGAAACGGAATGAACTGTTTTTCGTAGCCTTTAACTCCATAGATCGGAATGATGTGAACGCCACCTAATCCAGCCTGCGCAAACTGTTCGAGTTGGTGGGTAATATCCGCTTCATTGACCGCACTACCCATCCACCACCAATATGTCCAGGGTTTAGCGGTATTGCCAGTAGCGATTTGGGGCGTAGGTTTTGGTTGTGCTTCGACTAAGCAACTCAGGGAAATAACCAACAGGCCAAGGATAAATACGTGTTTCATGCACGGTAGGGGATCAGACCCTGTAAAGAAACAGCTCTGAAACCTCTACTCCATACTGTACTCACCTACTCGAGCCTGTTTTTTACCTCAAATCGTACCTGCTGACTTCCGGCAATACCCTCTTTGGTTAACCCATTGACTTCAACGAGATAAGTACCCGGCTGGTCCGAGGTGTAGAATTCAATATGGCCTTTACCCTGCGCATTGGTTTGTAGATTCGGATTCCAGTACAAAAGAGTGCGGGCGTCGGGCAAGCGGCTGCTCAACTGCTTGGCACTATCGTAGCGAGGGGAGTAAAACTGGCGTTCCAGTTGTAGGCCATCGTACTCCAGTTTTACCAGACGAGGATCGAGCGGAAAACCGGCCAGATCACCTTTGTAGGTCATAAAACTGATAATACCACTAAATAGCGCCGGGCTCATGTAATAGAAATTTGTGACTACGTCCAACTGCTTTATTTTCAATGGACTGAAGTCGATAATTTTATCCATGTCGAAGATCGGAACACCGTCAACGAGCACCAGAGCTGGATTCTCGAAGACAGTTCGGTAAGGTCCATTGATCACATTCAACCGAAAATGATCCTGCCGTTTCCGGGGCATTACACCAAGTACATACTCGCGCAACACCTCTTCCATGCGCGGAAAACGGGTATAGGCATCGAGCAAATAGCTCTCGCTAGGACGGCCGTAAAAAGCAGCACTGTCTACTACCGGATACGTATACTGAATGGCTCGATCTCCCCAATAAGTTGACTGAACTTGCATGGCCACGCTCCGATTTACCAGTTGGTCAGACAGGGTCTCGTTAATCGCTACGTCGGGGAGTTTTGGGGCGGGAGGGGCATCCACAAAGGGATTACTGATCGTTAGCTTGGCCAGACTATCGGTTGGGTTTGTTTGAAGAATCAGATTCTTCGGCCCGTAAAAGTCCTGCATTTCAAACTTAATACGTCCGGCCGAATCAGAGCGCGAAACATACAAGCGAACCGGTTTGCCGGGTGTCGAGAGATAAGTTTGTATGTCGGGCATGGGCTTACCCGATACCGGATCGGTTACGGTTCCCTGAACAATAGGGCCATTGACTTCGGGGATAAACTGAAGCAACGGTTGCCGGGTTGCAGGCGATAGCACATCGTTCCAGCGAAACCGACGCCAGCCATGCGTCAACATCAGGTTGTCTGTTGCCTGGGCGATTTCGGGGGTTTCGGGTTGTAAATAGTACTCTGGCGATTCGATGGTTCCCTGCAAATCGGACGTCATCCATAAATAGCTCAGGATTGAGCCTGAATTAGCTTGCGCTAGTGAATCAATCCGGTACACGGCCATCGAGAGTGCAGCCTGACTGGATTTAGTGGCTGGAGCCAGTACCGATGCATCGATGCTCACTTTGGCACGGGATACATACTGGGGGTGGTCAGATTTTAGATCAAGCGTTAATTGCTGGGTAGGTCGTTTGAAATACAGTCGCTCACAAACGGGTTGCCGATTTGCGTCGAAAATCGTTAGGTGCGAAACGCCTTCGCCCAGCGCCTTTTTGTCGAGCAGGAATGTGGCTTCTCGTTGAATAGTCCGTGCCTCGGCAGCCTTAATAACTTGCCGGGTATGGGCAAACAGATACACGGTTGACGGAGACGATGAATTCGAAGAAACGGTAATTTTTAGCTGATCAGCACCTGCATCGGTTAGCTGCATGGTATACCCCTGAGGCTGAACGGCGGGCAGCGGACGAGTGACCATGCGGCCTTTTTCGTCCCGTATCAGTACCCGATAAGTCGTGCCTTCTGTTGGCGTAAAAAGGAAGGTGCCTATCCCAAATTTTTGGGCGGTAAAGCGAGACAGCGTATCATTTTGACCGTTCAGCACCCAACCTCGAACGGCCACTCCCTGTCCCGATGGGTTGACAACTTTGAAAGCTACTTTACTACTAAGCCCCTGCACGAGGTTACCGCCTTCCGGGAAAAACTGAATATCATAATCGGGCGTGTCTTTTAACAAAGGCAGCCCCAGCGGTTTGAAGGGATTGACAATGGTTAGTCTTTTTTCGAAGAAGAAATCAGAGCCGAAATTCTTCATCCAGTTGGTGTAAGCCCGTAATCGGTATGTACCCGACTGAAGCGACGCGGGTAAAAACACGCTGCCATTTCCTGCGTTAGCCGCCAGCGAAACTTTGGTTTGCAGAACGGACTTTTGCTCGCTATCCAGCAATTCAAGATAGGCTACTTTGCTAACATCGAGGGGTTTATGGAAAGAACCGTCGACATAGTAGACCTTAAACCATAGGTTTTCGCCAATCAGATAGAAACTCTGGTCGGTGTGCACAAACAGCTTTTCCTGAAGCGTCTGTTTGCGATAATTGTCAAATGGCTGCACTAATCCACTAACAGATTCTGCCGACTGGCCAAAACTGTATAAGCTACTCGACAGCAGCAGACTGACCAGCATGTATCTGGTACTTCTGCACAGTATCGAATACATGCTTGACTGTTGGTTGGTGTGCATTGTATGGCTAGTTATAAATCGTATCATCACCAGAAATCAGGTTTTTTGATTACTCCTCCCCGTATGCGGCAATCGAGGCAGGCTTCATTGGTTGTGAGGTATAGAGGTCCTTCAAGATGGTCAATAATGCCCGGTTGCTCCCGTAGGATATCTCCCGTGCTCAGCGTATCGACCAGACAAGTTCCTACCCCTGAATTTGGAGTCCAGGGTGGCAGTTGCGATTTGTCAATGAAAATACGTTTGCTTTCGACCGTACCTACCCGGAAAAAGCCCAATACCAGATCGCTTTCGTCAGTCTGCGAGCGAATATTGCCGGTAAGTTGAGAAGGCTGCGGATCGAAAATCGAGCCGATACTCTGGGTTATTTTGGCCAGTTGATCATAATAGTTATAGGCAGTCTGGCTGAGTGCAAATTGCCGAACCAGAATGCTGTATCGAACACTAAGCCTGACAGACGAATTAGGCATGTAAACCAGTGGATACTGGCTGATAATATCCTGACTCAATCGCGTTGTTGTGCCCAATACGATCGTAGACGAGTTTTCACTATCCCAGCACCGATAAACGCTCTCCGGCCGATTGACAATCTTATTGTTCTTGATCTCAAATACCGACGGATAAACAGAATTGTATTCCCAGGTCTGATCGTATTCCCAGCGATAATAGCGGGTGTTGTTTTTAGGATCGTGGGAATTTACACTGATTTGCAGCCCGTCGTTGTCGGGCCGCCAACTAACGCTATCGATAGGTGGCGTTGCGATAACCGGTACATAGTCAGAATAGTAATCATTGCCCTTGGCCGTCTTGATATGAAGCCGATATGTCTCGTCCGCTGAGGGTGTTACACCAGTTAGTGTGTAAAAGCCGACAGCTCCCTCTTTTAGGGTGTATACATCCTTATGAGCGCTTTCAATGGTAACGATGGCTTTGGTTTCGGCAGTGGGAACCTTCGTTTCGGCCAGATTTTGGGTTCGCGACAGTTGTATGGTTGTGGTGGTACCGGATGCACTATTGAAAAAACCATTGACCACCAGATAGCTGGCAGGTGAGGTGATTTCGGGCGGACGATAGGGGTCAACGCACCCGCCTGCCAGCAGGATCATTGCCCATATAATCCAGTTTATGTATCCGTTTTTGATCATCTTAACGTCGCTTACTTATGTAGCTATAATTTTTACCACAGAGACGAGGAGAATGCTGGGTACCTCTAAGCAGATTTAGATTTGAGCATTTTGTGTGACCCCATCGGGGTCAAATCTTTATAGTAAATACGTTTTCTATAAACCTTTTACCCCGATGGGGTCACACAAAATGGAAATAGCTTAACTAAATCTATGTGATTATTTAGGGTTTATACTCTGCCCTCTCTATGCCTCTGTGGTGGAAAATTAACTATTACTCCCAAAAGGAAGGTTTTTGGATTGTTCCACCTCGTAAGCGGCAGTCAACACAGGGTAGAGGTGTCGTCAGATATAGGCCCGGAATATAAAGATTGATGATACCGGGTTGTTCTTTTAGGATATCGCCAGCGCCCAGCGTATCGATATCACACGTTCCCAATCCGTTATTCGTATACCAGCCTGGTAATTGCGATTTGCGAATAAAAATGCGCTTGGTTTCGATAGAGCCGACTCGGAAAAAGCCCAGTACAAGATCGCTGGTATTGGTTTGCGAATGAATGTTTCCGGTAATCTGGGAAGGTTGTGGATCGAAAATAGACCCAATACTCTGGGTTATTTTGGCCAACTGATCATAATAATCGAATCCCGCCTGCGTCAGCGCAAACTGCCGAACCAGAATACTGTATTTGCTTCCCAATTTAATAGAGTAGCTGGGAATATGAATCAGTGGGAACTGGCTAACCACATCCTGACTGAGCCGGGTTGTAGAGCTTGTGATGATATTGGACGAGTTTTCACTTCCCCAGCACTGGAGCACACTTTGCGTGCGATCTACGATCTTGTTATTAACGATCTCAAACGCCGAGTTGAACTCCGAAAAATATTCCCAGGTTTGATCATACTCCCAACGATAATAGCGGGTGTTGTTTTTCGGATCGTGGGTATTGACGTTGATCTGTAGACCTTCATTATCAGGGTGAAAGGTGATGCTGTCGATAGGTGGCGTGGTCAAAACCGGTACATAATCGGAATAGTAATCAGATCCCGCTGTGGTCTTAACGTGTAGCCGATAGGTCTCACTGGCTACAGGCGTTACGCCCGTCAGGGTATACGACCCAACGGTTCCCTCTTTCAAGGTGTAAATATCCTTGTGCGCACTCTCAATCGTGACCGTGGCTTTGCTTTCGGCAGTAGGCGCTTTAGGATCAGTCAGATTTTGGGTACGCGACAACTGGATGGTTGTGGTGGTACCGGGCGCACTATTAAAAAATCCATTGACCACCAGGTAGCTGGCAGGCGAGGCAATTTCGGGCGGACGATAGGGGTCAACGCACCCGCCAACCAGCAAGATCAGTACCCATCCGAGGAGTTTTACAGAACTATTTTTCATGTGGTTTAAAAGCTGGGACACAGAGATCCACGGAGACGCACGGAGACACACAGAGATTTTTTAACTCCTTTTCTCTGTGTATCTCCGTGCGTCTCCGTGGATCTCTGTGTCATAACTTCATAACTTTAAAATCTGAAATTATACGTAATCGACGGAATCGGGTTGCCAAAAATGGACAGCTGATAACTGTTGATTCGGCCATTCTCCGATTTGAAATAAACCGAGTAAGCATTATGCCGCCCCGTCAGGTTATAGACCGCAATCGTCCAGGAGCTGTGGGCTAGCTTCTTCACTTTGTGATTGCCCTCGATATTCATAGCGAAGTCGGCGCGATAGTAATCGGGAATCCGGTACTGATTTCGCTCTGAATACAACAGCCGCAGCGAACCGTCGAGTACGTATTTCGATACTGGCAACGTAATGGGTCGTCCGGTGCTGTAGGTGAAATTGAGCGAGATGCTGAACCGGCGGTTAATCTTGTAATTGCCGATCATCGTCACATCGTGCGGTTTGTCGTAGTTACTGGGGTAATAACTTCCCTTGTTAATGATCTCATTACCCAGCGGATCATTCGTTCGTAACAGTGTTCGTGAGTACGTATAGCTTAACCAGCCGTTGAGTTTGCCCGTCATCTTTTTGATCAGAAATTCGGCACCGTAGGCCAGGCCTTCAGCATTGACCACATCGGTTTCAATATGGTGATTCAGAATCAGAGAAGCACCACTTCGGTAGTCCAGTCGATTCTGCATCGTTTTATAGTACGCTTCTACCGACATCTCAATCGTGTTGTTTCGGTTGTTCTTATAAAATCCGATTGCGTACTGATCGCCGATCTGTGGTTTAATATTCGGATCGCTCAGCTTCCAGATGTCGGTGGGGGAAATGACAGTCGTGTTCGACAGCATCTGGATATACTGCCGGGTTCGGTTGAAACTGGCTTTGATCGATGAGGTATTAGACAAGCCATACCGAATGGCCAATCGGTATTCTGGGCCACCATAATTAACGATTGCTTTATTGTTGCCGTAGCTTACTGTATCGGTGATGGTATTGATCGTTTTAGGCTGACCTGGCACGTATTGGTACACAGACCCCGGCCCTAAATACGTGTAGAACGAATACCGAAGCCCAGCACTAATCGAAAGGCGTTGATTAATATCGAAGCGGTCACCAACATAAACTGCACTTTCCAGCGCCTGCTCGGTAGGAACAACATCGGGCAGAATAAGTGACTCACTGCCTTTGGGCTGGAAGTTGCCCGGCGATAACTTGTAGTACGTTGAGCTGACCCCAAAATCAACCGCGTGCTGGTTGGTCGGGAAATAGTTGAAATCAGCTTTTACCTGCGATTGATTGATGGAAAAGCCCAGATCATACGCATTGACCGGATTTTTATCGCTCGACACATTGTATTTGTAGCCGCTGTAATTACCCGTGAAAACGCTGTAGAGTTTATTATTGATAATGTGTTTCCACTTCAACGTAGCGGTCTGGTTCTGATAGCTGTAAGAGGTATCGCTATTGAGCCGGAATTTGTCTTTACTCATGTAGCCTGTCAGATAGAACGTATTCCGTTCGTTCATCTCGTGCGTAATGTGCAGGTTCAGGTCGTAAAACTGCGCCTGACTTTTCTGATACGCTGCGTTCTGTAATTGCTTCAGCAACCAGTCGGAATAGGTGGTTCGAATACCCGCAATGAAGGAGGTTTTCTCCTTAATCAGCGGGCCTTCAACGGTTAAACGACCAGTTAACAAACCAATTCCTCCCGATCCAACAAATTTCTTCTTGTTACCGTCACGCGTTTGTACATCCAGCACCGACGATAGCCGACCGCCAAACTTCGAGGGAATCGCACTTTTGTAGAGTTCGGCACTTTTAATCATGTCGGGGTTGAACGCCGAGAAAAATCCGAACAGGTGAGAGGAGTTATAAATGGGCGCGTCGTTGTACAGAATCAGGTTCTGGTCGGTGGCGCCCCCTCGTACGTTAAGTCCGGTTGAACTTTCACCCACGGTTTTTACACCGGGAAGCGTCTGAATCACCCGAAGCAAATCGGCTTCACCCAGAGCCGTTGGGACTTGTTTGATGCTCTTTATGTCGACGCGTTCTTGCCCCATTTGAAGCCCCGAAATGTTTTTGTCTTTTTCGGCTTCAATCACGACTTCTTTCAAGGCAATTACATCGTCTTCCATCTCGATGTTGAGCTTATCATCCGAATAAAGAATAATCCGTCTCCGCGTGTCTTTCAGACCAATGCTCCGTATTTTAAGCTCATGTCGGCCGCGAGGCAACGTAATTGAATAGTACCCAAACTGGTCGGAAACGGTCCCGATGCGCGGATTCTCCACGTAAATGGCTGCCCCGACAATGGGTTCGCCAGAAGCTACGTTACGAACAAACCCGGCGATGGTTGAGCGGCCCGGCCGGATAGGATTGGTACGCTTCCCGATCTCATAGACTTTGGTTTCTGGTTCGGCCAGTTTCTTCTGGCTTTCGCTTAGGTAAGCATTAGATGTAGAGTCGGCCCCGGCTGTAAGCGCCCCCCGTTGAAAGAACCCAATGGGTAGTTCGGTACGGATAGGCCGGGTTGTGGTGATGTACACTCGACGCTGATTATCAATGGCGTAATTGAATTTCGTGCCGTTAAAAAGCTGTTGCAACACCGTTCGTAAAGGCTGGTTTTCAACCTTCATGTCCACGATGAGGCTGTCCACATCGGCGGTATTGTAAAAGAAACGGTAAGGCGTTTGCGTTTCAACGGCCTGAACAAACTGCTCAAAACGCATATTCTGGAAGTTTCCCTGAATCGGCCTGTCGGTTGATGACTGCGCGAACAGGGTTGTCTTAACGACAAGTAATACAAATACCAGGAAGGTGGCGCGGTAAAATGGCATCATAGAGTATTCGTTAATTCCTCATAACGTTTCGTTGCCTGCGTAATAGCAGCTTCGCGTTGTTCTTCGTTAAATTTAAGCTTGTTGCTACGCAGGTATTTACGCAAGGCTTTGGCCTGGTCGGGAAACAAACTAAGAACAGATCCCTTCGATTTTACTTCATGGTAGGCTCCTTCTTTCTGGATGTAGAAGCGATCTTTTACCAGATAGTCAGCCTTGTAGGTGCCACTCGAAATGTCTTCATGCACCGTTTTTACGCGCTGAGCCAGTACTTTAACTTTTCCGTTATACAGGATCTCATAAAAGCCGGTGCGAACCCCCAGTGCACTGTCGCCAACGAGTCGGGCAAACTGGTGCTGATCGATCGAAAAGTTGCTGATTTTTTCGGTATGAGGTCGAACCCGATAGCCTCCTTCGGGCGGCTGAATCGCCAGCTCATCCCGAACAACGTCGTACAGCATGGGGATATCGTGATAATAAACACCATTGTACGTAATCGTGCCCCGTTGCAAACTGTCGACGGGAAAGAAAGGATGTATTTTTATCCGGTGATCATGCGGAATGTACTCGTTCCCTTCGAAAACATGCTCCTGTTTATACATGCTGCGCTCGTATAAGCGAATAGCCTGGTTTTGGGCAGTCTGGATAAAGGAGCTATCTGGGGCGGATGCCTGTCCTGCGGCACGGGTTGCCAGCGCGAGAATACTAAGAATCAGTACAGTATACCGCATAGAATCTTATTAGTGTGAACGAAAAGTTAAAAACGTTAATCTTTGAAGGCAAAATATAGTACAGAGTGCGCAGAAAATGGCTTTAAAAGCAGATAATTTGCGTTTTGTATAAAAAAACAGAATAAACAGTTTTCTACTTTGGTAGCCTTTTTCGCCATTACGTTACCTCATAACCGTTTATTGCGTTTGGTAAGAGGTTGTCTTGCTATATTGTACGGTCAAAACTACAATCCTACTAGCTTACGTAAATGATAAATAAAGTCGTAGAGGGGGCCGATGTGGCCGTCGCCGATATTCCTGATGGCGCTATATTGATGCTAGGGGGCTTTGGGCTATGCGGCATACCCGAAAACTGCATAGCAGCTCTCCTTCGAACCGGGGTAAAAAACCTGACCTGCATTTCTAACAACGCGGGGGTCGATGATTTTGGCATCGGAATGCTGTTAAAAACAAGGCAGGTTCGTAAAATGATTTCGTCGTACGTGGGTGAGAATCAGGAATTTGAACGGCAGCTACTATCGGGCGAGTTATTGGTTGACCTGATTCCGCAAGGGACGCTAGCCGAACGAATCAGGGCGGGTGGAGCGGGTATTCCGGCCTTTTTTACCCCGGCGGGCGTAGGTACCGAAGTGGCTGAAGGTAAAGAAGTTCGGGAGTTTGATGGGAAACAATACCTGCTCGAAAGCTGGCTAAAAGCTGATTTCTCGCTGGTAAAGGCCTGGAAAGGCGACATGGCCGGGAATCTTATTTTTAAGGGAACTGCCCGCAATTTCAACCCCATGATGGCCACGGCGGGTAACATTACCATTGCCGAAGTCGAAGAACTGGTACCTGCGGGTGAACTCGATCCGAACCAGATTCATACACCGGGCATTTGTGTCCACCGGATTTTTCAGGGCGTCAATTACGAAAAGCGTATTGAGCAACGGACGGTCAGATTTATGGAACGCTGATTTTTATGATTTTAAAGATCAAAGATGGTTTTTTCGATTGTTGGTGAAGACTTTGCGTTTATACTGGGGCTCCCGCCCAAAATTAAGTAATAGACCAACCTCAATATTAGTGGCTTTGAGGTAGTTTGTTAACTGGGCTTCATGTTCAGGAGCTAGCCCTATAGCTGCTTTCAACTCGACGATTACACAATTATTTACTACCAAGTCAGCATAATATATCCCCACTTTCTCTGTGTCATAATATACATCAATGGGTTGTTGAGCAGTACAGGATAAGCCAAATTTGGCAATCTCTACGCGCATAGCATTTTCATAAACCTTTTCTAGGAATCCGTAGCCCAATTTATTATACACATTAAAGAATGCTTTTAAAATCAATTGAGTGAGATCGGAATGTTGGTAGCTAGTATTCATAATCATTGTAGTTGGTTTACAAAATCATAAAGTAACTATAACAATCTTAAAAATCAGCGTTCTATTGGCATCATGTTAGACAAACACCAAATTGCCCGCCGAATTGCGCAGGAACTTCGCGACGGTTATTACGTCAACTTAGGGATCGGTATTCCAACGTTGGTTGCCAACTACATTCCCGATGGGATGAACGTTGTTTTGCAATCAGAAAATGGATTATTGGGGATTGGCCCCTTCCCGACAGAAGCCGAAGTCGACCCTGATCTGATCAATGCCGGGAAACAGACTGTTACCATGCAAGTAGGGTCGTCGTTGTTTAGCTCGGCCGACAGCTTTGCCATGATTCGGGGCGGCCACGTTGACCTCACGATTCTAGGTGCTATGGAGGTGTCGGAAAACGGCGACATTGCCAACTGGAAGATTCCCGGCAAGATGGTGAAAGGCATGGGGGGCGCAATGGATCTGGTGGCGTCGGCCAAAAATATCATCGTCGCCATGCAGCACGTCAATAAAGCCGGTCAGTCGAAATTGCTGAAAACATGTACGTTACCACTGACGGGCTTACGTTGTGTCAAGAAAATCGTAACCGAGCTGGCTGTTCTGGATGTACTACCCGAAGGTGGCTTCAGACTAGTAGAAACGGCACCGGGTGTAACAGTCGAAGAGGTTCGACAGGCCACGGAAGGTAAATTGTTGATAGAGGGGGAGATTCCGGAGATGAAGCTTTGACCAGATTTCGTGATTTTCGTGATGTCAGCTTCTTAAAGCTGACAGTTTAGGTTTCTCAAAACCTATCGGTTTTATAACGAAACCCATTGTAAATCAATTAACCTAAATGGGCTTGTTTTAAGGGTCAGTGAACTCAGTACCGGCCAAATTTAATAAGGCTGGAAATAGATGGACGGTTGTTGGTTCCGATAATACGTCTTTACCATTTACCTGTACAACGATTCTGTAAGGCACTTTCATAGGGCCCGATAGCTGATCAATTTGTAGCAAGACGTAGTGCTTTGGAGCTAGTGACATTGTCCTATAACTATTCCCGCAACACGCTCCCCTGTCTTTTTGTAGCGTCAGCCATTGCCCTTTTGTATAAACCTCTGTGCGGATGTGCGCTATCGTGGCATCGGCCCGATCAATATGGACCGTGTCGTTCGTCGCATTGATTAGGAAAGCTGCTTTATATAAAATCGACGAATCAGGCTTTGCCATAAGCAAGCTTACTGTGTTCGCCTTAGGCTTAAGATAGGCAGGTAGCTGATTAACCGGAAATTGTTCCTGCCGTTTATAGTGCTTAAAATCTATATCACTTTTTACCCAAACCTCTGTGAAGCGTTGGGACGCCAGCTCATTAATGCCTAATAAATAGCGGGGTGGACTCGGTTCCGAATTTTGTGCGTAGCCTATGGAAGCAACTAATAGTGAAAAACCGACAAAAAGTGCTTTGAGGAAATACATTTTGTCTGACGATTTTTAGGGCAGATACATGAATATAACGAGATTTTAGCAGGAAGCTGTGATATGATTGAGCCGAATTGTTCATAAGTATCTACTGGATCAGCTTCCTTGTGAATGTTAATGGTTAAGTATAACCATCAAGAAAACCCTGCTATTTTTCCTTCGGCTCCAGCAAATCCCACAAATTCCCGTACAAATCGGCGAAGACAGCCACCGTTCCATAAACCTCTTCGACGGGAGGACGTACAAACTGGATACCGTTGGCTTGCATTTGGTTGTAATCCCGCCAGAAATCGTCTGTAAATAAAAATAAGAAAACGCGTCCGCCAGTTTGATTCCCAATTCGACTCCGTTGTTCTTCACCATCCGCTTTAGCAAGAAGTAAACACGTTTCCGTCGAACCGGGAGGAGCCACTAACACCCAGCGCTTTGTCTCGCTCAGGATAGTGTCTTCAAGGAGGGTGAAATTGAGCTTTTTTGTGTAAAACTGGATGGCATCGTCGTAGTCGTCCACGACCAGAGCCAGGTGGGCAATTCGTTGTTTCATGGGGCTATTTTCAATCTATGGTTTTGTAAATACGGGACAATATAGCAACCAGACGCCCACTTTCGATTAAGTTTGCAAACCCTATGCCTTGAGGGATTATTGACTAGCAATTCGTATGGAAATTTCCACTTTATCACCCGAAGCAGCCTTTGCGCAAACTGGCCTTTCGTTGCCACCCGCTCCCCAACCATTGGGAGTTTATAAACCGTATCTGATCGACGGCAAATACCTGTACGTATCAGGACATGGCCCTGTTCAGGACGACAAAAGCCTGATCATTGGCCGCATTGGCGCTGATATGGACATCGAACAGGGTAAATTGGCTGCCCGTCAGGTTGGCCTTACTATACTATCCACTATCAAAACCCACCTGGGTAGCCTCGACCGAGTGAAGCGGGTGATCAAAGTGCTGGGTATGGTGAACTGTACTGCTGATTTTGGTCGTCATCCTTACGTTATTAATGGATGCAGCGAGCTGTTTTCCGCTGTTTGGGGACAAGAAAATGGCATCGGCGTCCGCTCGGCGGTAGGTATGGGTTCGTTGCCCGATAATATTCCAGTTGAGGTAGAAGCCCTTTTTGAACTCGTTTAACCGATGGCACAAACACCCTGGTATCAGATTGATGACATTGCCCAACTCGATACGCCCGCGTTGGTGCTGTATCCCGACCGGGTGAAACAGAATATTGCCCTCCTGAAAAGCATGATTGGGGATGTGGGCCGGTTACGGCCACATGTAAAAACCAATAAATCGCGGGAGGCATCCCGATTGTTGCTGGAAGCGGGTATTCAGAAATTCAAGTGTGCTACCATTGCCGAAGCCGAAATGCTGGCCATGATTGGCGCGCCCGACGTGCTGCTGGCTTATCAACCCAATGAAGCCAAAATGCATCGGCTGCTAGCGTTGATAAAAGCCTACCCGGAAACCAAGTTCTCGTGTCTGGTTGATAATATCGACACCGGTCGCGAACTGTCGGAATTGGCTGTAGCGGCTGGAGTAGTGGTGCCAGTATACATTGATTTGAACGTAGGCATGAACCGAACGGGTATTGCGCCGGGCGGTGCTGTATTGACGCTTTATACCGAACTCAATGAACTGGCAGGTGTAAAACCCGTTGGTTTACATGCCTACGATGGGCACCTGCGTAATTCGGATCTGGCCATTCGCACCTCCGAATGCGATGCCGCGTTCTGGCCAGTTCAACTGTTGCGAGAAACCTTGACCGCGCGAGGATTTACCAAGCCGATCATTGTTGTTGGTGGCAGCCCAACCTTCCCGATTCATGCCAAACGGGCCGATGTTGAATGTAGTCCCGGTACCTTTATTTACTGGGACAAAGGTTATCAGTCGATTTTGCCAGAACAGGCGTTTCAACCAGCGGCTCTAGTTGTTGCACGGGTTATTTCGTTGCCCGAATCCTCGAAAATCTGTGTTGATTTAGGGCATAAGTCTATTGCCGCCGAGGGCGATCTGGTTGGACGGGTTACATTCCTGAATGCGCCTGAGTTGAAAGCCGTTGGACAAAGCGAAGAGCACCTGGTACTGGAAGCAAGAGAGGGCCATTCGTACAAAGTAGGCGATATAGTCTATGGCATTCCCAACCACGTTTGCCCAACCGTTGCCCTTTATGAACGGGCCTATACAATTGAAGGTGGGACCACCACAGGCGAGTGGCTGACGGTTTCCCGAGATCGGAAAATAACGGTGTGATTACTACGATTTTACAGGACTAATTACGAGGCTGTAAATCTGTATCTAACTGTATCATTTTTAACCGCAGAGGTCACAGAGACATCACTAAGGATTTCTCTGTGACCTCTGCGGTTAAAAGAAGACCTGATGCTTAAGTCTAGTTCGGGCCAATTTGTAGTGTACTCCCTGTTTGATAAATTAATTGAGAACCACTGTTTGTCCAGAGCGATTTCGTTTGTGCCTGATAATTAGTGGGTATTGTAATCGTATGCTTTAACTGAACAGTATCAAACAAGGAGGGTATCCAGCCGCATGACCAAACCTGTGGGGTATTCCAGAACCCATTTTGGACGGTACTTACATAATTGGGCGGAATAATTGGGGGCAGTCCACTTCCCGTTCCACTGATCGTTATCGGCTCGCTTGGCTCACCTGATACAACAGGAGACGTAGAATTAACCCGGAATCGGTAGCGCCCATTTGCCCAGTTGGGTAGTGTAACCGTTAGCGGATTAGTCGTTCCTGAGGCTAAGGTGGCCAGATAGCATCCCCCTTCGTTTAGAATGTCTACCTGGTATTGATTGTTGGCACGGGTGGGAACCAACGAAAAATAGGGGACTTGTGTTTGGTGACCTGCGGTGTCTGCGAAGGGGAACACATAGCCCGTGGTTAACTGAATAAGCCGGTCAGGCAAAGAGGGTTGTCGGCTACTAAAATAGTCGGTTGATAGGTATTGATTCCAGATCGTAATAAGCGCCGGGCAGTCATCTGCATCGAAGTGAAGATGGAAATAATCGGTCTTTCGGTAATTAGGATAAATCATGCTATCGGTAGCAGGTCCGGCCGCGTTATTGGGCCACCCTGCCAGCGTATTCTGAGCGGCAATAATATTCGGATCAGTTTCGTGATTGGTATATTCGTAACCCACTGTGCTCGGTATATAACTGACGCGTGAGATAACCCAGCTAAGATTCCCAAATCCTAATTGAGTGCGGGACTTATTAATTGTCAGACCGATATTATTAATATAGTCGTCGTACGTTTGGTAGTAGTTATCCCCTTCGCCCTGATGCCACAAAATGGCCCGTACACCTGTTCGTTTCAGGTAATGTAAAATGGTTACACCCAAAAGACGATAGGGCATATTTTGAGAAAATCCCGACCAGATTTCTTCTCCATTCGCTGAATGCATCCAGTGCTTGGAGTTTGTTGCTGAATATGAGGCTCCATAGAACATAACGGGTACCCCCAACTGCTCGACGAGCTTATCGCCAAGCCCTCCCCATAAAAATAAATAAGCCCCCGGAAACATGCCCGTATTGTTAATACCCGTCGATAAGTCGGCATGGCTGACTGTAAAGGGCAAAGCACTTTCCGAAAACTCTCCTGCCTGACCCGTCCAATAGTTAATGATGGATACACGATCATCGTTGGCTTGTCCGCTGGTGCAATTAATTCCCCAGGAGTTGGACTGACCGGATGTTACAAATACTTCGCCAACGCCAATCCGCTCCAGAAGGGTAGAGCCAATTTCAGTATTGCCCGCAAACGCTTTTACGTTGAGGTCGTACCAGCCACCAGCTACATTCGGAAACTTGCCTTGAAAAACGCCGTTGTTAGGAGCGTTGTCGAGGACAATCCAGCCTGTGGCTGTGCCTCCCTGACGAACCGTTAATTGGGCCTGAATCTGGGTAGCGTTAGCGGGGCACCTTCCTATAACAGGTACATTGGCCTGATTGGTATTGTTACGTTGAATGACCAATCGGCTAGTAGGAAATGTTACCTGTACCTGAGCGAAAAGACCATATGGGAAGAGTAAGAAAAAATAAACAATAAGTTGATTGGAGCGATGTGTGGATTGCATATCTAAATAACTCTATGACTATTTAAATACTAGACTTGGTAGTTTTGGAAACAAAAAGCAGGCCAGAATAATCAGCGCATTTTGGCCCATGCAAATGAACTATTTTTGCGCTGGTTGAGTGTGCCTAAGCAGAAAAATGAGTTTTTGAAGGCTATACATAATCGATGATGGACACGCTTGACGTAATTTGCGGCCGTTGTTGTTTCTGAAATTCGTATCACTTTACCTGTATAAACTAATTGCCCTATGTTCACAATAGATGCGCATCTTGACTTAAGCATGAACGCAATGGAGTGGAACCGCGACCTGCGTCAGCCAGTTGAGCGGTTGCGCGAACGCGAGCAAGGTATGACCGATAAGCCAGACCGGGCGAAAGGCACCGTATCGTTTCCTGATTTACGCCGGGGTAATATTGGCTTGGTTGTTGCTACCCAGATTGCCCGTTTTGTGGCACCAGGTAATCCATTGCCCGGTTGGCAATCGCCCGAACAGGCATGGGCGCAGACTCAGGGGCAACAGATCTGGTATAAAACCATGGAAGAAGCGGGTGAGATGATCCAAATCCGTGATCTGGCGGGACTGGAAAAACACCTCGCACTCTGGAATGATGGCACCCCCAATGAGCAGAAGCCGATAGGATATATTCTGAGCCTGGAAGGGGCCGATTCGATTGTGACGCCTGCTTACGTTGAGACCGCTTATAACTATGGATTGCGCGCTATCGGCCCCGCTCACTATGGCCCTGGACGTTATGCTCAGGGTACCGATGCCACTGGGTTTATGGGACTGGCTGGTCGTGAATTGCTGCGGGAAATGAAGCGATTCAATATCATTCTGGATGCAACTCACCTTTGTGATGACAGTTTCTGGGAAGCCCTGGATTACTTTGATGGCCCCGTTTGGGCTAGCCATAACAACTGTCGGGCGCTGGTCAATCACAATCGCCAGTTTAGCGATGAACAACTCAGGGAACTCATCGCTCGTGACGCCGTTATCGGCGGTGCGCTGGATGCCTGGATGATGGTTCCGAACTGGGTACGCGGCCAATCGACGCCCGAAGGGATGAATTGTGATCTGGCCAAAATGATTGACCATTTGGACCACATTTGCCAATTGGCGGGAAATGCCCGACACATTGGTATTGGTTCGGATTTAGACGGTGCTTTTGGAAAAGAACAGTCGCCCTACGATCTGGAAACCATCGCCGATTTACAAAGAGTGCCTGATTTACTGCGTCAGCGGGGCTATACCGAAGACGATATTGCCAATGTTATGCATGGTAACTGGCTTCGGTTTCTGAGACGCGTGTGGGCGTAATAGATTGATTGCTAACTATATACCTAAAAAGGCCAAAACGTCCTGTAATTCCTATACTAAGCGAATTGCAGGACGTTTCACGTTCATTGAATTACGCCATATCATCTAGTTGGTGCGGCTAGCGCTTACTGACATTTACATAAAAAGGCCCCAACGTGCCTTTATCCGTTTCCAGCCATGATTCCAGGTTGTAATCGCCCCGTTTCAGGTAAACCTGACCAATCACTTCCTGTTTGCTGTTATCCTGATCGGCTTGCGCACTACGCTGGGTCTGCCCGATTCGAACAACTACCCGACTCCCTTTCTTAATGGCTTTATGCTGAACCGTAAAATCATAGTAACCATCTGTTTCTACCCGAACAGCCCAATACCCTAAACCCGTTTCGGCAATCCAGTTACTAACCAGCCCCGACCAATCCTGACGGGTCAATACGGTCGGATTTTCGTGAGTCGTACCCAGACTGATTCGACGGGTTACCAGATTCGGGCTGGCGGCAATATCCTTATAGACCTTGTCAAGTTCAGTTTTCAAGTCCTGAGCAATTGCTGAGTTAGCCGTGATGAGATTCGTGCGCTCATACGGGTCCGTTTGAAGATTGTAGAGTTCAAAACTTTCCGGCTTTTGACCATCAGCATTAACGGCCACTAGTTTGAAGTCATCTTTGTAAAGAGCCGCGTTCCGATAGGGCTCGGGCCAGCCCCGGTTCCAGGCATTATAGAAAACATCCTTCCGCGCCGTTTCCCGACCCTGAATTATTCCCAGAACCGACTGACCATCAATCGGCAACTTTGCTGGCAACGGAACCTGTGCAGCCTCTAGCAAAGTTGGCAGCATGTCAATATGCGCGATACGGGCGGAAATGTCTTTGTTGACCGGAAAAATTCCCTTGCCCCGAATGAAGTGCGGGGTGCGTGTGCCGCCCTCATAAACTGTTCCTTTTCGTCCTTTAAAGCCTGTGTTGAACCGTAGCTGCTGATTGCCATTATCGGTTGTGAAGATAATAATGGTGTTATCTTCCAGATTCAAGGCTTTCACCTGTGCCAAAATTCGCCCAACATTATCGTCGATATTGGTAATCATGGCGTAAGTTCGGCGAGCGTCTTCTTTATCCTTGTCGGTCATAGACGCCCAGCCAGTACCGGACTTCGTGTCAAAAGGAGTATTAAGTGCCAGGTCTTTGTACTGGTCATAGTATTTTTTGGGTACCTGCAACGGATCGTGCGGTGCATTATAGGCAACGTACAGGAAAAACGGGCGGGCCGCGCTTCCCGACTTCTGCTGGCTGGTTGTTAGAAAATCCAGTGCAGCATCGGTAAACACATCGGTACAATAGCCCTGCGTTTTGACCGGTACATTGTTTCGGTAGAGCGTCGAGTTGAAATAACTGCTGTCGGGACGAAAGAAATTATCCGCATGATCGCCGGGCTGACCAATACCCCCACCGTGCCCAACGAAGGAGAATGCAAACCCTTGCTCCGACGCCCGATAGGGATAATTATCGCCCAGATGCCATTTACCAACAATACCCGTTTGATACCCATTTTGCGACAGAATTTCGGCTAGCGTCACCTCTTCTGTCGCCATAATGGAGCCGCCATTGTAGGTATCATGCACGCCCGTACGCTGATGGTACCGACCCGTCAATAAACTGGCCCGAGTCGGACTGCAAACGGGAGACGTGTGGAAGTTGGTCAGGCGGGTACTCTGGGCAGCAAAGGCGTCGATGTTTGGGGTTTTAAGATGTAGATTTCCGTAAAATCCCAAATCGCCATACCCCTGATCATCCGTCATGATCAGGATAATGTTTGGGTGATTTTGTGAGTTGGTTTTCTTTTGCGCCCACACCGATGTTACGCTTAATAGGCTAAGGACGATGATTATAAGAAGAAATTTTTTCATGAAACGATGTGACGAGATTGACGTGGTGTTGGTTACTAATAACCGACACAATAGGTTTTGAGAAACCTATCGGTGCGAACAGTAAACAGTAGGTTTTAAGAAACCTTCCAGTGTCAGCTGCTTACAGCTGACACCACCCAAAAACACAAATGCACTTAATAGCACACCTTACTGATCGCCAAACGGAAAAATGGCTGACGGAACGTGCGACTGGTTCATTAGCTTCTCCAATTCCTTCGCTTTGGCCGGAAATGAGCCAGATATATCCTGTTTTTCTGCCGGGTCCTTCGCCAAATCGTAGAGTTCCAGCGTTGATCCATTCGGTTTGTTGGCGTTCAGTCGAACGGCTTTCCAATTGCCTTGTCGCACCGCCTGTTTCCCTCCACCTTCGTGGAACTCCCAATACAAATACGCGTGCTCCTTTTGGTTTCCTTTACCCAATAAGCTCGGTACTATGGAAAAACCATCCCCAGTTGTTATTGGCTTTGCACCCGCTAATTCGGCGAACGTAGGAAGTAAATCCCAAAATGCACCGATGTAGTTGCTTTGGGTGTTTGCTTTAATAGTCCCCGGCCAGCGGGCAATAAACGGCATGCGAATGCCTCCTTCATACAAATCACGCTTGACGCCACGGAAACCGCCACTACTGGCAAAAAACGTTGGGTCAGCGCCCCCTTCTATGTGTGGACCGTTATCACTCGTGAAAATGACCAGTGTATTTTCGTCGATACCTTTAACCTTAAGGGTAGCCAGCACCTGTCCAACGTAGGCATCTAACCGGGCAATCATCGCGGCAAATGTAGCATGCGGATAAGCCTGCGAAGTATAGCCGCCCGTTGTCGCGCTGACCCCATAATCAACTCCTTTAAACGGAGTTTCGGGAAATTTGCCTTTGTAATATCGGAATAGACTATCGTCGGGAACAAGCAATTCGGCGTGGGGCAGGATGTAGGGGAGGAAGAGAAAAAATGGCTTATCTGTGTTCTGAGATTCAATAAAATTCAAGGCCTGCTTTTGAATCAAATCGGGGGCATAGATCTGATTATGAGTGAGATTCTTGTTTTCAGTTAAAACAACCTGATTGCCGTTTTTCCACAGATGATCTGGGTAATAGCGATGGGCCAGACTTTGGCAATTATAACCATAAAATTGATCGAACCCCTGGTTGTTGGGATCGCCTTCAGACCCTACCGGACCTAATCCCCACTTGCCAAACGCGCCTGTGGTATAGCCAGCTTTTTTCAGCACTTCCGCCAGCGTTACAACCGAATCGGCAATGGGTTCCTGCCCTTCAGGATCAACTCCTTTATTGCCTCGAATGTAAGTATGCCCTGTATGTTTTCCCGTTAGTAAAGCTGAACGGGATGGTGCACAAACGGTTGTCCCTGCATAAAATTGAGTAAACCGAACGCCCTGGGCCGCCAATCGGTCAATGTTTGGTGTTTTGATCAGTTTTTGTCCGTTAAAACCCACGTCTCCGTAACCCAGATCGTCGGCTACAATAAGCACAATATTGGGCCTTGTCGAACTGCGCTGTTGGGCAACAGAACTGCCAGCAATAGCCAGCAGGGGAATCAGTAAAAAAGATAGTTTTTTCATGCGTATGGTGATTCTATAGTGAAGCTGACGCTGTTCATCCCTTTCATTTTGTGGATAGAATTAGTGTAATTTTTTGTCATTCCAACGCCAGGAGGAATGACAAAAAAGCGATTCATTTTTAACGAAATTCGAAAAGTTTAAACAGCGTCGGTCCTTATTTCGAAGCCACCAACTTGGTATCGAGTTCGGTTTTTAGCTCGGTTAAACCGGCACGTTTCAGTACAATGTCGCCTTGTTTGTACAGAATAAGGTAGGGAAAGCCTGATACGGTTTTGAGCGAAGCAATCAGGGCTGGGCTTTCTTCCAGCTCTATTTCAACAATTTTCAGGGCATCACCGTGTTCCTTACGAAGGGTCTCCAGAATGGGTTTTACTTTTTTGCAGGAACCGCAGTATTTAGAGCCGATGTCAACCAGGACGAGTTTATTACTCGCCAGAATGGCGTTATATTCATCAAGTGTCAGTCCTTTTTTTGCGGTTGTGAACAGAGGGTTTCCTGCTCCCGTCCAGGCACCAATGCCGCTATCCAGTACATAGACTTCATTGAATCCCTTGCTCCGTAAATCCTTGGCCAGGGCAACGCTACGCCCATTCGCGATGGAATAGATGAATACAGGTTTCGATTTACTGATTCCCTTTACAAGTGTTTCATATCCTTCGGTTTGCAGGTTGAAATTTACGGCATTCGGAATGTGGTTAAGTGCAAATTCTTCGGCACTTCGAGCGTCAATCAGTTGGGGAGTTGCCTGTGCTTTTAATTTCGCGGTAAACTGATCGACGGAGATAACGTCTTCTGATTTTTCGGTTTGAGCAATGGCTACTGTAGCGAAGCCCAACAGGACAAAGATGAATGCAAGTTGCTTTTTCATGGATTGTATTGGTTTATAATGGATAATTGTTGTATTGATTTACCCTCACCCCCGGCCCCTCTCCCGTTTTGGGAGAGGGGAGCAATGTAGGAGTGCGATATGGGGTTTAATGGTTGGTGTTTTAGTGGGTTAGCGTCGGGCTTCCTGCTCGATGAATTGTTTCAGGGCGAGGGTGATTTTTTCGAGCAATTCAGGTGAGGTAGCTTTGGCGTCGTCCATTGGTGCATGAAACAGGAAATGTGCGCCTGCAATGGCCAGAAAGTTTGGGTAGCCTTTTTTGACGACTTCAATCAATTCGCCAACTCCTTTGTCGGTCACGGCTTTCCGCCCATGGATGGCTTGAAACGACTGCTCGAAACTGCCTTTTACAGTAGGGCTGTAGACAATCTGTCGGTTGGCATCTACCTGATTGGTCGGTGCGTAACCAGCCTCTGTTTTAGCCCATTTTCGGGTGGCTATTCCCGCGCCCAGGTGGACCCACAACTGAGTATCGGCAGGCTTAGGAGCAATCGTTTCCAGAAGTTGGCGAGCGCCCAGATTGGCCAGTTCATGCCCTGAATTAGCCGTAAACAGAAAGGTATACGGTAGTTTGGCTTCGCTTGCCCACTTTGCCAGAGCCAGCCAGGCGGCAATGCCAGGACCGCGCTCACCCCCGCACGTAAACCACCCACTAATCGGTGTGGACACCACGATTGTCTTCGGTCCATTGCCAATTTCTCCGTAGATATTGCGCGCAATTACATCGCGAAAAGTGCCCTTGATTGCCAACGAAGCGGTTTTATGAGCCGTAACCGCAGCTAATATACTGGCGCTATCTTTAGGAGCCACCAGCACAATAGGAATGGGCCAGGGCTCGGTGCTGTACGATGTATTGATGGCCACAATCTCGCCCGATGGGTTTTCGGTAATGGCCACAATTGCTTTGGCACCTCCGTCAATCAATGGCTTTAAAATCGCGTTATGACCGATTTGGCCTGAAAGACGAGTGAGGACAATCTTCCCTGAAAAATCAGATGGTTGGCTACTCGTTCGGCTGTCAAAGATTGGCGCGTCAACCTGAAGCGGAATTTTATCGTTGACGTACCACAATGGAAATACATTGATCGCTTTGGCACCTGTTGACAGGGTTCCTTTGTCAAAAAAGAACTGCTTAACCGGAAATTCGAGATACTTGACGGCATAACCCGCCTGCCTGAGTTCGTTGCCTAACCAGGCCGATGTGTTGCGGTCGGTTTCGGTACCCGTGCGGTGTTCGCCTAAACTCACAAATTTTTCGACTGTACTGTACAAGCGCTTACCTGTCAGGTAATCAGGTGTTTGTGCAGTCAGCTGGCTCAGGGTTACTAAGCTCATCAGGCTACTGAGTGTGATAAAATTGACAGAGAATGTCATGGTTTCTTACAGATTAAATGAGAGAGTGAATGGCCCAAATTCAGCGAAAGTCGAAGAAGGCATTTGTATCGATCATGCTGGTTTTCAGAAAGCCTTCCCCGTACCTTGTGCCAATCATGCGACCGAACTCAACGGCTCGTGACTCCACACGACTGAAGAAACTAGGGTCGGAAATAGCCGTGATTGGTTCGATACTTTCAGGGTCATAGAATTGACTTCGGTAGGCTTTGGCAGCCCGGAGCTTTTGCTCAAAATGGCCCGATACATCCACCACAAAATCGGGTTGAAGCCACCAGTCCTGTATGTAATGATAGATGGCTTTGGGCCGCCAGTTTTGTTGCCTCGTCTGCCTTTCATCGTACGTTTCTAGCCTAGCGAAACCGGCATAATAACAAGCATCCACAACTAGCTTAGCTGCCCGTATATGGTCGGGGTGGCGATCTGAAGGCGCATTGACAAGCACCACATCGGGCTGGTACTGGCGGATAACCTGAATGACCTTACGCTGATGGCATTCATCATTTTTAAAGAATCCATCCGCAAAATGCAGGTTAAGACGAGTACTCAGCCCTAGCAATTGAGCCGCTTCAGCCGCTTCTCTTAGCCGAATTTCGGGAGTGCCCCGGGTGCCCAGTTCTCCGCAGGTCAGATCGACAAACCCGATTTTTCGTCCTAGCGCACGATAGTGTAGCACGGCGCCACCACAGGCCACTTCGGCGTCATCGGGGTGAGCCGAAAAAACGAGCATATCTAGTTTCATGATCTGGTTAATCTGAGGGTTAGGGTAATACCTGTTTTACGGAGCGACGTAAGCCGGATTCCGCTCTGTTGGTATAAAAGCAGCCTGCTTAGCGCGCCAATTCTGCAAAAGCGTGTGTAGTTTTTTGACGACAGCCGGATTCTCTGAAGCTATGTTGTGCTGTTCACCCAGATCGGTTTTAAGATTGTAAAGCTCCAGCGCGTTGTCTTCGAAATACTCGTGTAACTTCCAGTCACCCAGCCGGATAGTCGAACCGAGTCGGGTGCGGAATAGGGGGTCACGCCCGTTGTCCGTTTGTTGATCGTAGGCTTCCAGATAGATCGGGAAATGCCAGAAAAAAGGACGCTCAGCCACCGACTTTCCAGTTAATAGCGGGAGGATACTGATGCCATCCAGCGGCTGGCTCGGTTTTGGCCGTTTCAGAATGTCCAGAAAGGTTGGGTAGTAATCCAGATTGATGACAGGCGTTTGCGACGTGCTTCCGGCCGCTACAATACCCGGCCAGCGAACCACCAGCGGTACCCGAACGCCACCTTCATAGTACGACCCTTTTCCGGCCCGAATCGGATCTTGCCGGGAGATGGACCGGATGCCCCCATTATCTGACGTAAAGATTACGATGGTATTTTGATCCAGTCCCAGTGCCTCCAGTTTCTTCAGGATTCGGCCTACATTGCTATCGAGTGATTCGATCATGGCCGCATACGTAGCATGATTGTGCCCCGGCGATTTCGGTTTTCGCTCGTATTTTTTTACCAGCGAATCGGGTGCCTGCAAGGGTGTATGAACAGCGTAATACGGCAGATACAAAAAGAATGGCCGGGCCGCGTTCGGCCGGTCACGAGGCTGGTCCAGGAAGGTTAGTGCCTCGTTCGTCAGCCGATCCGTCAGGTATTCACCGGGAGGACCGTCGGGTAGGGTTGGAATACCATACGGACTGAAATGCTTATTCATGCCCCGTTCATCACCAGCTCGATTGTAGATAAAGCCCTGAGTGGTTGGGCTTTTTCCCAGGTGCCACTTGCCGATACTCGCTGTTTGATAACCGGCATCGCGCAGGGCTTCGGTCAATGTATACACACTATCGGGCAACACCTCATTGTTTTTTACGGGAATCAGTTTCCGAGTTTTGGCGTCGCCCCGATCCGCATTGGCAACGGTATAAATTCCGTGTCGGGGGGAATACTGACCCGAAAACAGGCATGCCCGGCTTGGTGCACAGTTGGCCGCTGCGGTATAGGCAGTAGTGAATTTCATTCCCTGTGCCGCCAGCCGATCCAGATTGGGCGTTTCGTAAAACGTGCTACCCATAAAGCCAACATCTTTCCAGCCCAGGTCATCGGCAATGATCAGCACAATGTTTGGTTTCGCTGGCGAGGTTGGCGACTTTGATTGTGCCAATAGACTGGTTGTCGCCAGTAGCTGGCAAGTCCAAAATAACCCTACTATAAAAAAAGCGTTACGATTCATTTGCTTGATAATCAGTAGATGTAAAACAGGTTTCCGTCGGGACCAACGCGGTATTGGCCGTTGCCTTCTTTACCGGGTTTAAATTTGGGAAGGCCACCATCGGCCCAGGCGGGTGGGAGAGTTCCCTTTTCCCAGGTGGCCAATGCCTGCTTTAACTCGGCAACTTTAGCCGAATTTGACGCCGACACATCCTGACGCTCGGCAATGTCTTTGTCCAGATTGAAGAGAGAATATTTGTCTTCCAGACCGTAGTAGAACAGTTTCCATTCTCCTTTTCGAACCGCTTTATTCTTGCCAAATCGCCAGAAAAGTGTTTGATGGGGGGCTGATTTCGTTTTGCCGCTCAGATAAGGGAGCAGATCAACGCCGTCATACGGCCGATCTTTTGCGAGGGTTCCGTGGGAGGCAGCTACGGCTGTGGTGTAGATATCCATACCGGCAACGGGTTGGGTATACACAGTTCCCGCTGGAATTTTTCCCGTCCAGGAAACGATGTACGGAACCCGAATGCCGCCTTCGAACAACAATCCTTTTACGCCCGATAACGGCCCATTGTAAGGTGCTTTAAGAAAGCCTGCACCGCCATTGTCGCTCGTGAAAACGATCAGCGTGTTCTTGTCAAGACCAGTTGCTTTCAGCTTTTGAACAATGCTCCCAACGGCATCGTCCAGGGCGGCAATCATGCCATAATAGATTCGTTTATTCTTGTCTTTCTCGCCTTTAAACCGATCCGTGTAGTTTTTGGTGGCCTGGAACGGAAAGTGTACCGCGTTGAAGGGAACGTATAAAAAGAACGGGCTCGTTTTGTGCTGATCGATAAACTCGCTGGCCTTTCGGCTAAAAACATCCGTGGTGTACTCCTTCTCGGTTACTTCTTTTTTGCCATCAAAAATGGCCGAATAGTCGTCGCGGTGAAACGAAGCTGCCGAACCGGGCCACCAAAGCTGAGGGGAGTTTTCGACATCAGCATCAGAGCTATCCTTATACATGGTATGGCCGCCCAATGTGCCGTAATACTGATCGAAACCCCGGTCGGTAGGGGTGTTGTTTTTTCGGTTGCCAACGTGCCACTTGCCGAACATAGCCGTAGCGTATCCCTGCTTTTTCAACTGTTCAGCCAGGGTTATTTCTTCGAAAGGCAACCCAACGACCGAATCCCGTTTGGAAGTGGATGGGTACAGAAACTCAAAGCCAAATCGATGCTGATACCGACCTGTCAGGATGGCCGCACGGGAAGGCGAACAAAACGGCGCGTTAGAATAACCATTGGTGCAAAGTGCCCCTGATTTGGCCAGCGCATCAATATTGGGAGTTTGTACGAAGTTCTTCCCATTGGCAGAAATGTCGCCGTAACCCAGATCGTCGGCCAGAATCACCACGATATTGGGCCGATTAGGGTCTTGCTGACGAGTAACGGTTGGTGGATTCTGCTTTTGAGGCAAATTAAGGCCAACGAACAGGGCGCTGACGGCTGTCAGAAATAAGGGGATTGCGATTGGATTGTTGCAGGACTTCATTCGAAATAGATTTAACTATGCTTGTTTATGAGGGTATAATTCAGCGTGTAGCCCAAACCGGGACCAGTCGGTACGGGTAGGAAACCATCCTGAAACTGCTCGGCGGGCTTCACCAGATCGGCTCGCCAGGGTACTTCGCCGTAGGCAAATTCCAGAATTGAAAAATTGGGCATGCCCGCACAGACCTGCACACTGGCTGCGGTCGAAATGGGGCCGCTGGGATTGTGGGGCGACACCTTGATGTCGCCAGCAGCTTCAGCCAGCGCAGCGATGTAGCGGCACTCCTGAATACCTCCGCAATGCTTGACATCGGGCATAATAATATCCAGCGCTTTGCTGTTAATCAGGGGCGCAAACCCAGTCCGTCCGGCAATGGATTCGCCACCGGCAACGGGTTGTTGAACCGCATCCGTAATGGCCTTGGTATCATCGAGTTGAGTTTGGGGGTCAACCGCTTCTTCGAACCAATAGAGGTTCGTTTTCTCCAGTCGTTTCGCCGTCTGGATTGCCAGTTGTCGATTCAAATGACTGTGTACATCAATGAGCAGATCGACGTTGGGACCAATGGTTTGGCGAACAGCTTCTGTACAGGAAATGGCGTAGTCAATATCCGCTTCAATCTCTTGGGGGCTAGCCGATTTCAGCGGTTTCATGTCGTCGAACGGGGCTAGTTTGACGGCTTTAAAATCACTTTTTAAGGCCAATTCGGCGTTGCGCTGAAAGGACGAAATCAACCGTCGGCCCTGCGCATCGCGTTCGTTGGTAGCCCGGTTGATGTTGGCGTATACCTTGATTTTATCCCGAAGTTTTCCGCCGAGCAGTTCATAGGTTGGTACACCAAGCACTTTCCCGGCCAAATCCCAAAGCGCCTGTTCGATGCTACTAAACGCAGTGACGCCTGTTCGACTGCTTGCCTGCGCCCGTTGCAGTCCGCGTTGGCGAAACAGTTCCACGCTGAACGGCGATTCGCCTTTCACTAACTCGAAGTAGGCCGCTATTTCTGATTTGAGTAAAGCCTCACCATTTTGGGTGGCCGCTGTGAATCCGTGAGAGGCTTCACCCAAACCACTAATGCCTTTGTTGGTCTGCAACTCAACAAAGTACCAGTTGCCGCGTTGATTGACTTTTATGGTATGAACGACAATCCCCGTAATTGACAAGTTCGATTTCGTAGGGGCGACTGATGAGCCCGGTTCGGTGAATTGGCTACTCGCGGGTAGGGTTGTAGCGATACCCGCTGCTTTGAGAAAACGTCGTCGTGAGAGTGCCATAATTACTTGCTTCGCGAAGGGTTGACGGGCGTTGGCAGTTTGCCAAAATGCAATTGACCGATGGCGATGGAATTTTCGCCCGCGGCTGAATACAGCAAATACCACTTCTGGTTTTCCTCAAAAACATAGGGGTCTCTCAACTCCCGAACCTTGCCATAGAACAAGCCGATTTTTGACGTAGTTAGGGGAAGATTGCCGCCTTCGTAATCCATCTCGGGAGCGGCTATTTCCTGAGGTGGAGTTGGTGTCCAACTGGTCCAATCGTCGGTTAGTTTGATTTTCGTGAGTAGTATCCGCTCTGGTGTGTCGCCGACGCGGCTGTAAAACACCCATAGCGTATCGCCGACCAACTTGACGGCTGAATGACGGAGCGAATTCGGCTTCTGAATTTTTGCGAACGGATTGGGTCCTTTCTCAAATTCGGTTTTTCCATCGTTGGAGCGGTAAATTGAACTCGATCGACCAATGGCGTAATAGGTATTGTGCCACTGAAAAACCCGGAAATAAGACTCGCCCAATACGGCAGTATCGGACTTAAAATGGATACCGTCTTTAGTTGTCGCCCTGAGTGTGTATTGCCCTTTCTGGCCTTTGTGCTCCAGCGGGCAATGGAAATAAAGAACGAGTTGCTTCTGCCGATCATCAATGTGCACGTCGGGAGACGCAACGTGCGTAACCCCATCGCCCGCATTTTCGGCCCCATCGTGTCGGATGCTTTCGGTAGCCGGAAATGGGGCATCATTGCACCGGCAATCGGTGATTTGCAGCGTGCCGGGTTTGTGAATTTTCCAAGGCCCATGTAAATCATTGGCGTAGGCTAGCCTGATGTATTTGCCTTTGTGATGGGCGAAGTACAGATAATACTTGCCCAGTTTATTGGGGAGCCAGTCGGGGACTTTGATCAGCGATGGCCCGTTAAGGTCATCTCCTTCCAGTTTCGGGAGTTGGCTAGCGGAGATTATCGGATTATTGGCAAATCGCTCAAGCGTGATATTTTGCGCATTAATTCTATCGGTTAAGAGTAGAAATAGCGCTAAACTATAAACAAGCAGCTTTTTCATAACAGTTTTTGGTTAGTGGGAATACCCCAGAGTGCCGTTCAAGGCGTTGGTGTTCTGAATTTATTTTCGCTTTACTCCCCTCTCCCGTTTTGGGAGAGGGGCAGGGGGTGAGGGTAATCGGACAAATTCTAGCAGTTCACCTCACCCCAACCCCTCTCCTGAAAACCAGGAGAGGGGCTAAAAAAGAGATAAAACTAGACAGCTCTCGCCCTTCATGGACACTTACCAATGAACAACATTAGAAATTTCGGTTTCCGATCGACGGTTTTTTAGGTGTGGGTAGAAGCGGTTCTTTCGGCTTTATTTTGTCGTAATCCACGACGTCGGTTTGTTTGGCCCAGTTGAAATACAGCGCCGATAAGTCATCGACCAGATTGGAGTTTCGGGCGGCTACATTCTGCGTTTCACCGGCGTCACTTTCCAGATCGTAGAGTTCCCACTGATAGCTTGGGTAGATTGATACCAGCTTCCATTTTCCGCGACGAACGGCTCGGTTGCCCGTCCACTCCCAGAAAAGCGGCCGTTGTGCGTCCAACTCCTGACCGTTAAAGAGCAGGTTCGTCAGGCTTTTTCCGGGCAATGAATTGATCGTAGTTCCTTGATACGTAGCCGGATAAGACGCTTTGGCGAGGTCATAGAATGTAGGGGCTAAGTCGATGAGATGACCCGTTCCACGCGCCAGCGTCCCCGCTTTGATTTTGCCGGGGAACCAGGCAATGAACGGCGTACGAATACCACCCTCGTAGGCAAACGACTTAAAGGAACGAAAGGGCGTATTCGACAGATACGACCAGTTTTTGCCCTGCGATTCAAACGAACCTGCCGTACCAACTGGTCCCGTATTGCGACCCGCTTTTGGTCCCCAATGGGCTACATCTTCAGCGGGAGCGCCATTGTCCGAAATAAAAACAACGAGTGTATTCTTGTCCTTCTGGAGTTCTTTCAGTTTGTCCAGCACTTTGCCGATGCCCTGATCAGCGCGGTCGAGCATGGCGGAATAAACTTCCATTTTGGCTTTCCAGAGTTGTTTTTCCTCATAGGTCAGCGCATCCCATTCCGGTACATCGGCATCACGGGCAGCGGCTGCGTCGGCTAACTTCTGGGTTATGATGCCCAACTTCACCTGACGAGCCAGCCGTTCCTTGCGCAATGCGTCCCAGCCTGTATCGTATTTGCCTTTGTATTTGGCAATATCTTCCGGTAATGCCTGTAACGGCCAGTGGGGAGCGGTGTAAGCCAGGTAGAGGAAAAACGGTTTGTTTTCTTTATTCTGTTCATCCAGAAACGTTACGGCATGGTTGGTTACCTCATCGGTGAAATAAAAGGAGTTGGGTTTAGGATGTTGTCGTTTATTGTCTTCCAGAACGGTTACTGGCGAAGGGCGTCCAATGGGTAATGGGCCAGCGTCGAAGTAATTGGAGGCTCCACCGAGAATGCCGTAAAACCGGTCGAAGCCCCGCTGTTTGGGCCAATACAAACTATCGTTTCCAACGTGCCATTTGCCGGAAAGGAGTGTGCTGTACCCAGCCTGTTTCAGCACTTCGCCAAAGGTCAGCGACTGCTTATTCAAGTATCCCTGATAAGCGGGTAGACCCAGATTGACGTTGAAATAACCAACACCTGCTTTATGCGGATATTGCCCCGTAATGAGCGACGCCCGCGTTGGCGCGCAAATTGAGTTGTTGTAAAACTCTCTCAGTCTCAGTCCTTCATTGGCCAGTCGATCCAGATTAGGGGTTTGAATTTCAGAGCCATACGAACCCAGGTCAGAATAGCCCATGTCGTCCACCATAATCAGGATGATGTTGGGTCTTGAAACAGTAGGGTTAGGATTTTGAGCGTGCCCCGGCGCATTTACAGCGCAGAGAGCCGCAATGGCCAATAGATATTTTTGTATGAGGCTGTTTTTCATGGTCTGTTTTAGTCAAACGGTGGTTATTCGACGCGGGAAGCGGCTCGGTTCGGGTTCGCGCCAGCATTGCCACCGGGGAGTCCCTGACTGACCGGACGGAGCTTTTCGTAGGGTTCAACGTCGGTGCGTTTCGCCCAGGCTTCATACTCGGCGTTTAGGTCTTTGACAATGTCGGGGTGTTGGGTGGCTAGATCAGTGGTTTCGCCCCGGTCGGTTTCGAGGTCGAATAGTTGCCATTTATTCTGCGGGAAGATGGATACGATCTTCCACTTGCCTTTCCGAACCGCCCGATTCCCCGCCCGTTCCCAGAAAATAGGTCGGTCGGCTGGCAGCGCCGTTCCCTGAAACAGCAGGTTTGTCAGACTTATACCCGGTAGTGGATTGGTTTTTACGCCGTTGAAGGTTTCGGGATATTTCGCTCCGGCCAGATCGTAAAACGTGGGTGCCAGATCGATCAGGTGGGCGGTGCCTTTCTCAATGCTACCCGCTTTGATTTTCTTTGGATACCAGGCAATGAATGGTGCACTGATGCCGCCTTCGTAAGGTGTGGCTTTGTAGTTGCGGAACGGCGTATTCGATACGTAGGCCCAGTTTTGCTCCTGATAATCATACGAACCCGCTGACCCGATTGGTCCCGAACTGCGCGGGCGTTTCCGTCCCGTTGGGATCAGACCCCCCTGCGCTCCATTGTCGGAAATTAGCACGATGAGCGTATTGTCATCTACTTTGAGTCGCTTGAGTTCTGCCAGAATGCGCGCCAGACTTTGGTCGACGTGATCGACCATGGCCGCGTAGACTTCCATTTTTCGTTGCCAGAGTTGCTGTTCATCGTAGGTCAGACTTGCCCAGGGAACCACTTCTGGATCGTGAGCGGCAATGGCTTGTTTGGGATCGGCAATGCCGAGTTTGATTTGCTTCGCCAGCCGCTCTTTCCGAAGCGAATCCCAGCCGATGGCGTAGCGGTCTTTGTACTTGGCAATGTCTACGGCGGGTGCCTGCAACGGCCAATGTGGAGCATTGAAGGCCAGATATAGAAAGAAGGGAGCCTTTTTCGATTCGTTAATGTACGAAATGGCGTGGTTGGTAATCTCGTCGGTCAGGTATTTGCCCGGCTCCAGATGGATCTGTTTGTTATCCTCGACCAGTTCGACAGGAGGGGCTTTCTCTTTATACGGGCTGATGTTGTAGTAATTGCTGGCCCCGCCAATGAATCCATAAAAACGGTCGAAACCCCGCTGTTTTGGCCAGTACAAGCTATCATTCCCAACGTGCCATTTACCCGATAGGTAGGTACGGTAGCCAGCCTGTTTCAGCACTTCGCCAAACGTCAGCGATTCTTTATTGAGCCAGCCCTGATAGGCGGGTAAGCCCAGATTGACGTTGAAATAACCAACGCCCGCTTTGTGATGATACTGCCCCGTAATGAGCGACGCCCGTGTGGGGGCACAGATCGAATTATTGTAAAATTCACGTAACCGCAGCCCTTCACTGGCTAGTTTGTCGATGGTTGGGGTGTTGATTTCGGAGCCGTACGCACCAAAGTCGGAGTAGCCCAGATCATCCACCATGACCAGAATGATATTGGGTTTACCGGCGGCAGTTTTAGCCGATTTTCGGGCTTTGGGCTGTGCATTGGACACACTGAAGACGAATGCCATCAGGATGACACTTAAACTAAGACGTTTCATAATGTTAGAGAACCTTTATGGTTTTTTGGCGTAAACGGTATCGATGGAAGCCCCGGCGTCGCCCTGTTGCTTCATCCAATCGTCCAGTTTCTGTCGGTATTGTTTGATACGATCTTGATAGGCAGGATTAGCAGCCAGGTTGTTGAATTCCCACGGATCAGCCTGGTTATCATAGAATTCGACGGCGGGTCGTTTCTCGAATCGCTCGGTAATTCGCTTGGCATTCGGGTCGGTGGTGGCTTTATCGGCCCAGGAAAACCAGACCGAGTTGCGATCTTTCTGGGCAGGATTCATCATGAATCGGTTGTAATACGCTTTGTCTGGCGTCAGGTTCAGAATCAGCTTATACCGAGTGTCGCGAATGCTGCGGATTGGGTAGGGGTTGCCTTCCGGGATATTGTTGTGAATGCCATAGGCGTAGTCCCGTGCTTTCGTGCTTTTTCCAAGCAACACCGGCAGAAACGTTTTGCCGTCTAATCCCACGATGGGCTTCCCTCCGGCTATGTCGATGAGCGTCGGGGTAATGTCTTCGTATTGAACGAGTGCATTGGTTTGCGTCCCCGGTTTAACGGCACCGGGCCATTTCACCAGCATCGAACTCTTCTGCCCGACGTCCCACAGGTTCCATTTAGCTCCCGGAAACTGCGCGCCCTGCTCACCCAGAAACACAACGATGGTGTTTTTATCCTGACCCGTTTCTTTCAGGAGTCGGGTAATATCGCCCACCTGATTGTCCAGCCGCCGAACTTCCGCCAGATACTTGACAAACTGACGCCGGGTTACCTTTGTGTCGACCCAGTTTTTGGGAAGAATGAGTTTGTCGGCGTCAAATTCGGTGGTGTCGCCTACTGTCCAGGGTGCATGCGGATTGATGCTCATGACAAACAGGCAATAGGGCTGGGAGTCACGGGTAATGTATTCTTTCACATCGTCGAGTTCGTAGTCGTCGGTTGGCGCTACGTAATTCGGCTCGAAGCCTTTCACGATCTCAAACGGGAAAACGGTTTTAGGTTTGGTAACATGATCTTTGCCCGTCAGTCCAACCCGATACCCCAAATCGGCCAGGTAATGCCCGACACTTTTCAGGTTGTCATAAACGGGTTTGTGATTCTGAAACGACCCGTGCCGCACCGGATACAGGCCAGTAAACAGAGAGGCCCGCGTTGGCACACACATGGCTTCGGACGTGTAAATCTGATTGAATTTCAGCCCCTCTGTCGCCAGCGCATCGATGTTTTTGGTGCGAATATTTTGACCGCCATAGCAACTCAACTGCTTACTATCCAGATCGTCGGCCATAATGATAATGACGTTGGGCTTCTTGGTTGATTGAGCAAACACGCCGATCAGACTGCTGAAAATCAGTAGGGCCAAACTCAGAAAGAAGCGCTCTTTGGGGGACGTGTACATCGTATTAATGGTTTAGTTCTTCGACCAGATTTTGGGCTGCCCGAACATCGTAAGCCGTATCGACCGAATAGCCTTTCGCTGCCTGGGTCACAATTTCCTTTACTTCCGGTAAGGCCGGGCTGGCCTCTTTCCCTAACGATTGCAAAACACTGAGCGCTTGCAGGCGAACCAGACGACTGGAGTCCGTTAAGGCTTTCCTGAGAGCAGTAATCGACTCGCCTTTTTCACCAAGCTGATAGAGTGCTTCGGCAGCGGCAACCTGAACCGCAGGCTCCGGGTCCTGGAGAAGTTTTTGTAGTGATGCTTTCCCCGCAACAGGCTTCAGCACAGTACAACCCGTAGCTGCCCAATAGCGGACCACCGGATCGGTATCGGCTAGGCGTTTGGTGAGTTCGCCTGCGTCTGCCGGGTTGCGGGAGGAGGCCATCGCAGCGGTTTCAATAATGCGATTGGTATTGTATTTTCCCTGATGGGCGTAGTCGTACAAAGGTTCCTGGCTGGCAATTTTCGCTAAAATCGCTTCGGGAATAAAGCCAACATCGTTGCTTTGCCGAAGCCACTGGTCGTTGGCTTTTCGCAGCCGAGCAAGCTCTTTTGCGTAACGCGGGTCAGCGGCCAGATTGTGAATGTTGTCTGGGTCTGCATCCACATCAAACAGTTCCTCCGCAGGCTTAGCCTGCCAGAAACGAGACTGTACTTCGTTCAGGCGACCCGCTTTATACTCAGCTTCCCACGATGGAAGCGAGGGTGCCTGCCAGAGATAATTCAGATGCTGACCGTAAATCTTGTGCGGCAGATAATTCCGAATATACCGGTACTTTTTATCCCGCACCGACCGCGACAAATCAATGGCTTCGTCCATGCGTCCGCGGAATCCATAGGCGTATTGATGCTCGGGTTTCTGCTGATTGCCCAGAAATGCCTGTCCCTGCATATAGCTTGGAATCTGGATGCCCGCCAGACTCAAAATAGTGGGTGCAAAGTCCAGAAACGTAACGAGCTGATCTGTTTTCGACCCGGCTTTTGCTTTCGCCAGATGCGCGTACTTTTTGGGTAAATGAACAATTAGCGGTACGTGCAATCCCGATTCATACATGAATCGCTTGCTACGACCCAGCACCCCACCATTATCGGCATAATAAAACACGATGGTATTTTCGGCCAACCCCGCATCGGTCAACTCATTCAGCAGCTTACCGAATTGTTGGTCCATTGTTTCCACCTTGTCGTAATACTGAGCCCAGTCACGTTTGAACTCGGCCGTTCGGGGATGATAGGGCGGAATGG